>JBEDTZ010000001.1:0-20958 GCA_040119265.1 Pseudomonadales bacterium
ACACGTATTGTCTGATTGATTGTTAAAGAGCGTTGCTTCTCAGTGGAAGCGGATGCGCATTCTACACACATCTCAGCGTTTGTAAACCGTTGATTTGAAATGTTTTTTCAAACTTCCAAACCCGCGTTTCAATCCGCCTTAATCACTCGCTGCTGCGTTGTGATGGTGCGCATTATAGGGCGCTCCAACTCAATGTAAAGGTGATTTTTTAAGGCGATTCGCCTAGGTGAAATTACACGCGATACTGCAGCTCTTAGCCAAAACATCTGACTAGCGACGGGTTACCCCCGTCAAGCAAGGTGGCGGATAATAGGGGTCTTCTTAGGTGTCGTCAAACGTTTTTTGTAAATTAGTTACAACCACTTATGAGTGGTGTTATTTACTGGTTATTTTTCAAACATAAAACGTAAAAAGGGCGATGGAATTCATCGCCTTTTTTGGTTTTTTCGTCTGCGTGCCCTGCTACTTTACAATTGCATCGCCTGAACCACTCCCCGTTGCAGTTTTGAGGATATAGCTGAAATATTTACTTAGCGTAAGCGTATCGATCATCTTCCTGTCAGTTTCAGCAAGTAACTTAGGTGTAGACATATCAATATTATTAATTTGAGCTAAACCTGTTACTCCAGGAAGTACATCATATACGCCAAGGGCATCACGCTCTGAGATCAGTTCATCCTGATTAAAGAGGTTAGGTCTTGGCCCAACCAAACTCATTTCTCCCTTTGCGACATTTATTAGCTGTGGCAATTCATCAATTTTGGTTTTTCTGAGGAATGCTCCAAATTTCGTAATAGAGGACTCACTAGCAAGATGACTGGCTACCGACTTAGTCTCAACTGACATCGTTCTAAATTTTATTAACTTAAACGGCTTTTGCTTTTTACCTACTCGCGTCTGAATAAATACTGGTGAGCCTGTATCAAATAGTCCCATTAAAAACACCACTAAGAGCAGTGGAAAACCTACTATCAGACCAATAACGGCAAATAGGTAGTCACAAAATCTAATCATTTTTCTTCCTCAAATTCAGCTTTCATCAATTCTTCTATTGTTTTAGCTGGACGCCAATCCAAAGCATCCCAAAGAGGCGCCGATTCTACGCTAACACCTCCAAATATTGAATTCACTTGGGAACTTTTATCCAAGATCGCCCCTAATAGTTCAAAAATAGAAACCGGAATTGGCAATTGAGCCCGACTGAGCCTAAGCCCCTTGGCAATTGAATCACTCAACTGTCGGCAGCTTGAAGGCGCGCCATCGTCCACATAGTAAACCCCGCGTATATCGTCAGGTGCTGTGAGACAACGATTGAGCACTTCTATTAAGTTCGTTAACGCCAGATAACTACGAGGTCTTCGCGCCAAGCCAAACGGAAGTATTGGCAACTTACGGATTAGATTAACTAGTGCACGAAAGTTAGCAGGCGCATTTACACCATAGACTAACGGCGCCCTTAAAATAACAACATCGAGATTGTTAGACCCAGCTATTTCGAGAAGGATCTGCTCCGCATCCGCCTTGGACCTCGCATAGTCATCAGTTGGGTTAACTGGAGTGGAACCCTTAAGGATGCCTTTCGCGTCAGCACCATGAACAATGGTTGAACTCATGTAGATGAAGCGTTTGACACTCGCACCCACTGCTAAGTTAACAAGGCGCTCTGTCAAATCTACGTTGGCACGACTGAAAGCTTCAGCTGAATGAGACCTTGAATGAGCAAGCCCCGCCAAGTGAACCACTGCGTCGATCCCCTCCATCGCTTCATCACTTTGGAATATCTCATCAACATCTACAACGCGCGACGGATTGGGCGCTTTAACTTTATTAATATGCTGTAAGCAGACGCAATCAACACCCTCTGCAAGGCTCGAGAGAAATGCCGTACCAATATAGCCACTACCGCCCGTCACGAGCACCTTCATCTTCAAACCCCTATTCATAACAAAGGCGGCCTGAAGGCCGCCTATACATAACAAAACTTAAAGAACTTTAAGAAACGGCATTCTCCGCCGTTTTACTATTGAGGCGATCGGCAACGTTAATGCCACACTTGAACTTGCCAGACTTCAAGTATCTAACTGCCAGTTAGTTACGCTTCAACATCCTGGTCACCGGCCCAGACAACGCATAACCCGCAAAAATAACCAACAGCGCCAACGCTGGATTCATGGCCACCACCACAAAGATCACAACTAACAGTACAATCTTACGAATGGGCACACGACCTTTCAGGTCCAAACCTTTAAAGGAGTTGTACTTGAGGTTGGTAATCATCGCCAAGCCTGCAAAGGCGGTAACCACGGCGGCAATCACTTGCACGGCAAAGCTTGTTTCGGCGTCATAGCCGAACCACACCATTCCTGCAACCAGCGCTGCGGCAGCCGGACTAGGCAAACCGGTGAAGTAATTCTTATCCTCAACACCAACCATGGTATTAAAGCGTGCCAAACGAATAGCCGCACAGGCCACATAGATGAAGGTTGCCGCTAAGCCCACCTTACCAAGGCTATGCGTCGCCCAGCTATAGGACACTAATGCGGGGGCAATACCAAAGGAACACATGTCCGACAGACTGTCATACTGAACACCAAACTCACTGGTGGTGTTAGTGAGGCGTGCAACGCGTCCATCTAAACCGTCGAAGATCATTGCGAAGAAGATCGCAATGGCTGCCGTCTCAAACTGGGCATTCATCCCGGAAATCACGGCGTAGTAGCCACAGAAGACCGCTGCGGTAGTCAGCGCATTGGGCAACAGGAAGACACCACGATGGCGAACAGGCTTACCATCTTCTAGCACCTCTTCCTCATGCTCATCAACAGGGAATATGCCTTCAGCGGCTTCAATGGTCTGCTCAAACGGATCCTTTTCTGAACCGTTTGTTTTATTAGTTTCGTTACTCATATAACTCTCTATATAACGTCGAGTGACGTAAGCATACAAAAAACGCGGCTAGTTTGCCGCGTTTTTTTATCAACTCATGGTGAGCTGAGATGTTTTCACTCGAATATCATGGTGCGTTAGCTGCTGGCTTGACCCAGCAGGCAACGTATCCCGCAATATTAGTTACGAGTTTTATCGATGATCTTACTCTTAGCAATCCAAGGCATCATGGCACGAAGCTTCGCACCAACCTCTTCGATTGGGTGCTCTTCACCCAAACGACGTTCTGCCTTCAAACGTGGCTGACCTGCCTGAGACTCCAACATGAAGTCCTTAGCAAACTTGCCGCGCTGAATGTCATCGAGTACACGCTTCATTTCAGCTTTAGTTTCCGCTGTGATGATACGAGGACCGGTTACATAGTCACCGTACTCGGCAGTGTTAGAGATTGAGTAACGCATGTCGGCAATGCCACCCTGGTACATCAAGTCAACAATCAGTTTCAATTCGTGCAAACACTCGAAGTAAGCCATCTCTGGTGCATAGCCTGCCTCTGTTAATACCTCAAAGCCAGCCTGAACCAATGCTGAAGCACCACCACAAAGAACTGCCTGCTCACCGAACAAGTCGGTTTCAGTTTCTTCACGGAAGTTAGTTTCGATAATACCTGAACGGCCACCGCCGTTAGCACAGGCGTAGGAAAGTGCAGTGTCTTTCGCCTTGCCTGAAGCATCCTGGTAGATAGCGATAAGCGTTGGTACGCCGCCGCCTTCTGTGTAAGTTGAACGAACGGTATGGCCTGGACCCTTCGGCGCGATCATGATCACGTCAACGTCAGCACGTGGCTCAATCAACTGGAAGTGGATGTTGAAGCCGTGAGCGAATGCCAAGGTAGCACCTTGCTTTAGGTTTGGCGCGATGTCCTTTTCGTAAATACCCGCTTGGTACTCATCCGGTGCCAGGATCATCACTACGTCAGCGTTAGCCACTGCATCAGCAATCTCAGCTACCTTAAGGCCTTCACCTTCCGCTTTCTTCCAGCTAGCAGAACCTTTGCGCAGTGCGACGGTAACGCCTTCAACACCTGAATCGCGAAGGTTAAGTGCGTGGGCGTGACCCTGTGAGCCGTAACCAACGATAGCTACTTGCTTGCCCTTGATGATGTTGATGTCACAGTCTTTATCATATGAAACGTGCATGGTGTTGTTCCTTAATTCGTAAAAATCGAATGTGCTAATTTGAATAAAATTTAAATACTAAGAATCTTTTCGCCGCGAGAAACCCCAGAAATACCGGTTCTCACCACTTCGAGAATTTGTGTGTCGCCCACTGCCGCAATAAAGGCATCAAGCTTTTCCTGCTTGCCCGCTAGCTGAATGGTGTAAGCCGTTGGCGTTACATCCACAATGTCGCCGCGGAAAATATCGGCGTTGCGCATCACTTCAGCTCTTGCTTCGCCCACTGCTCGCACTTTGATTAACATCAATTCGCGTTCAATGTGTGGACTTTCAGTGAGGTCCACCAGCTTCACCACATCAATCAACTTATTTAAGTTTTTGATGATGCGTTCCATGTGATCGTCATCGCCTACCGTGGTTAACGTTAAACGCGAAAGCGTTGCGTCATCGGTTGGCGCTACCGTTAGCGTTTCAATGTTATAACCACGCTGAGAGAATAAGCCCACTACGCGCGACAAGGCGCCCGGGGCGTTTTCCATAAGAATCGAGACTATTCGTTTCATTAGGTACGCTCCGTTTTGCTAATCCACATGTCCTGCATCGAGCCATTCGGTATGATCTGCATGGGGTAAACGTGTTCACTTTGATCAACCACTACGTCGACAAAGATTAACTTATCCTTCTGACTGAACGCCCACTCAAGTGCCGGCGCCAAATCTTCCAACTTCTCAACGCGAATACCGTCGTGACCATAGGCTCGAGCTAGCGCAATGAAGTCCGGCAGTGAATCGGCATAGGTACTGGCGGAGTATCTGCCTGAGTACTGCATATCCTGCCACTGGCGAACCATGCCTAACGCTGAGTTATTCAGGTTGATAATCTTGACCGGCAAGTTGTAGTGCGTACAGGTAGCCAGCTCCTGAATATTCATCTGAATAGAACCTTCACCGGTTACTACGGCGATATCGCGCTCAGGAAATGCCAACTTCGCGCCCATGCCTGCCGGCAAACCGAAGCCCATGGTGCCCAAGCCGCCTGAGTTGATCCACTGGCGAGGTTCCTTAAACTGATAATATTGCGCCGCGAACATTTGGTGCTGACCAACGTCCGACGTCACGATGGCGTCACCGTTAGTTGCCTTGTACAACGCCTTGATTACTTCCTGCGGCTTAATTGGGCCCTCGGGTTGCTGATCGTAGTTCGGCTGGCGATAAATACTGTACTGACTGCGCCACTTTTCAATGCGTGCCCACCAGTCACTTAAATCAACTTGCTCAAGCTCAGTGCTGCGATATATTTCCAGCGCGTCAGTTAATACTGATTTAACCGGACCGACAATCGGGACGTCTGCAGTAACTGTTTTCGAGATGGACGCCGGATCAATATCAATGTGAACGATCTTCGCGAACGGGCAAAACTTATCGGGGGTATTGGTTACTCGGTCATCGAAACGCGCGCCAACAGCGAAAATTAAATCCGCATGATGCATGGCATTGTTGGCTTCAACCGTGCCGTGCATACCCAACATGCCAATAAACTGCTCATCATTACCCGGGAAAGCACCCAAGCCCATAAGCGTATTGGTTACTGGTGCGCCACATAATCTGGCCAGCTCGGTCAATTCAGCCGAAGCCTGACCTAGAATCACGCCACCACCGGAGTAGATGACCGGACGCTTGGCGGCCTTCAGTAATTTAACAGCTTTACGAATCTGCCCTAGGTGACCCTTTTGAATAGGGTTATAGGAGCGCATCTTCACTTCTGCCGGATACTCGAAGGGATAGGTCTTTTCTGGGTGACACATATCCTTGGGAATATCCACAACCACTGGACCCGGTCTACCGCTACTAGCAATGTAGAAGGCCTTCTTAATGGTCTCTGGAATATCTTCGGTCTTAGTGACCAAGAAGCTGTGCTTCACGATCGGGCGAGAAACACCCACCATATCGGTTTCTTGGAAGGCATCATCGCCAATCAGGTGACTTTGCACCTGACCCGAGATCACCACCATAGGAATAGAATCCATATAGGCCGTAGCAATACCGGTAATCGCATTAGTAGCACCGGGACCTGAGGTGACTAGCACCACACCTGGCTTACCGGTAGTACGGGCGAAGCCATCGGCAGCATGCGTAGCAGCCTGCTCATGGCGAACCAATACGTGTTCAATCTTGTCCTGTCTGAAAATGGCATCGTAAATATGTAGTGCCGAACCGCCTGGGTAGCCGAAGATAACTTCAACGCCCTCGTTCTGAAGCGATTTAACTAGCATGTCTCCGCCGTTAAGCATTTCCACGTTGTTTCCCCTTAGGAATGCAGCATAAATTTTGGCTCTTGTGGAACGCAGCGGATAAAAAACTCGACGTGCTTGAGCGAGACTCAAGACTGATAGCAGATTTCCTTCCGACCCTGCGTGGTACACAAGAGGCCTTTCAGCAGATGCAAATGTAAATGCACCTGTGGGTTCGCTAGATAGCTCATGGTAAAGCTAAAAATCCCTGTACACTTTCGTGCTCACGGCAAAACGAATCCCTTGTGCTCATTGTCGTCGAGGAGCGCTCAATGTCAATGAAACCAAGTACAAAAAATGAGCTTTTTTCATGGTTATTTAGAATTGGATGCATAACCTTCGCTTATAGCATTAGGTTGATTACTGTGGACGGCGAGTTTTATGCGGTTTTTTGGCAGGGTGTATGCGAGATGAACAACGCGATGGCGAGAACTCCCGGGCGGCATTTTTTCGCACTTAACGTGCTAATCACAAACGCTAATTTTCGTTGGGTAGATAAGAAATCCGGGCGCTAGCTTTCGCTAAGTAAATAAAAAAATCCCGGCTCTAGTGATAACTAGGCCGGGCATTAGGGGAGTCTCGTTTGGGGGAGTCTCATTAAATGTAAGCTTAATGCGTTAGTGTTACTGCTTTATTACTAAACACTAACTGATCGTTCTCAACCGTGGTGTAAATCACATCACCGGGTAGGAAGTCACCGCGAAGGATGCGTTCTGCCAACTGATTCTCAACCAATTGTTGAATTGCTCGCTTAAGTGGTCGCGCGCCATAGACTGGGTCATAGCCTGCATCCACAATTTTTGTCATTGCCGCTTCGCTCAATTCAATATTCAACTCACGCTCGCCAAGACGCTTACGTAGGTGATCTAATTGAATATCTGCAATGCCAGCAATCTGATCCTTCGCCAACGAACCGAACACCACGGTTTCATCAATACGATTCAGGAACTCTGGGCGGAAGTGTGTTGATACCACACCCATCACGGCTTCCTTAATCGCTTCGTAGCCGTCGTCGCGCTTAGCTTGAATCAGGTCCGAACCTAGGTTCGAGGTCATCACTACTACCGTATTCGAGAAATCAACCGTTCGACCCTGACCATCCGTTAGACGGCCATCGTCAAGCACCTGCAATAGGATGTTGAAGACATCGGGGTGCGCTTTCTCCACCTCGTCCAGCAAAATGACTGAGTAGGGCTTACGACGCACGGCTTCCGTGAGGTAACCACCTTCTTCGTAGCCTACATAGCCTGGCGGGGCACCAAGTAGACGAGCTACCGAATGCTTCTCCATGAACTCGGACATATCAATACGGACCATGGCATCGGGCGAATCGAATAGGAACTCCGCGAGTGTTTTACACAGCTCGGTTTTACCCACACCCGTTGGCCCTAGGAATAGGAACGAGCCATTGGGACGGTTCGGATCCGACAGGCCAGCACGTGAACGGCGAATGGCATTCGATACCGCTACCACGGCCTGTTCCTGACCCACCACGCGCTGATGTAAGAGTCCCTCCATCGCGAGTAATTTGTCGCGTTCGCCTTCCATCATTTTACTAATTGGAATGCCGGTCCAGCGCGAGACCACTTCGGCCACCTCTTCCTCGGTAACCTTATTACGTAAGAGGGTGTTTTCTAAGCCCTGCTCTTCGCGCTTAGTGGCTTCCTTCAGGCGTGCTTCCAGAGCAGGAATAACGCCGTACTGCAACTCACTCATTTTCGCCAAATCACCGGCGCGACCCGCCGCTTCTAAATCTAAGCGTGCCTGCTCAAGATCAGTTTTCACCTGCTGCGCCCCCTGAAGCGTGGTCTTTTCGGCCACCCAAACATCGTTGAGGTCAGCATATTCGGCTTCCAATTCTTTGATGTTGGCATCCAGATCCGCCAAGCGCTGCTTGGAGGCTTTATCGTCTTCCTTTTTAATCGCCTCGCGCTCAATTTTGAGCTGAATTAAGCGGCGATCAAGCTTGTCCATTGACTCCGGCTTGGAATCAATCTCCATCCGAATACGGCTAGCCGCTTCGTCAATTAAATCGATAGCTTTGTCCGGCAGCTGTCGGTCCGTGATGTAGCGCTGACTTAGTTTCGTGGCGGCGATAATCGCACTATCGCGAATATCGACACCGTGGTGCACTTCATAGCGCTCCTTCAGGCCACGTAGAATCGCAATGGTATCTTCCTCGGTAGGCTCATCCACCAGCACTTTCTGGAAACGACGCTCCAACGCGGCATCCTTCTCCACAAACTGACGATATTCATTCAGCGTGGTTGCACCCACACAGTGCAGTTCGCCACGAGCCAATGCAGGCTTTAGCATGTTGCCCGCATCCATAGCTCCTTCGGCCTTACCGGCACCAACCATGGTATGAAGCTCATCAATGAATAGAATCACCTGACCTTCTTGCTTCTTAAGATCGGTCAGTACTGCCTTGAGTCGTTCTTCAAAGTCACCACGGAATTTAGCCCCCGCCAATAGCGCGGCGAGATCTAACGACAATAATCGCTTGCCCTTAACGCCCTCGGGTACTTCACCGTTGACGATGCGCTGTGCCAAACCTTCCGCAATGGCGGTTTTACCTACGCCCGGCTCACCAATAAGTACTGGGTTGTTTTTGGTGCGACGTTGCAGCACTTGGATAGTGCGACGAATCTCATCGTCTCGACCAATCACGGGATCGAGTTTGCCGTTCTCGGCAAGTTCGGTCAGATCTACCGTGTACTTATCTAGCGCTTGGCGCTGATCTTCTGCGTTTTCGTCCATTACGCGCTCTCCTCCGCGAACCTGCTGCACAACCGTTTCGAGTTGTTGCAAGTTAACTGATTTTTTAAGTAGCTTGGCCACATCGTCACTACCGTCAAATAAAGCCAGCAACAGGGTTTCTACCGCGACAAATTCATCGCCCATTGCCTGCATACGGCGATCAACTAAATTGAACGCTCGGCTTAAATTCTGCGACAGACTGATGTCGCCAGTGTTGTTAGTTAGGGTTGCCTGCTTATCTACTAGCGCTAACGCCTCTTTGCGCAGAGCAATGGTGTCGGCATTCGCCGATGCGAGTAGTTTGGCGGCGGTCTTGTCGCTTTGATCCAATAACGCTACTAAGAGGTGGCTGGTATCGATGGCGGCGTGATTTCGGCCAGCAGCCAACGATTGCGCATCGGCAATAATAGCTTGGGTATTGCGAGTAAATTTATCTGGGCGCATGTTTTCCATCCTTAAAATGTTTGCCTGTTAAAGGATAGATGAGGTCGTTATTTTATTTTTCAAGGCATAAAAGACAATTATTTTTAAATTTATGGCAAAAAAGCCATTTTAGCGATTTAAGAGAGGGGTTGGGGCGTTAGTTGGGGCTAATTGGCTGGAAGCTAAACTGACTGGTTCGCTTACGAGCTTGTGTTTTGCTGACGCTTAGTTCGCAGGTGAACCGTTGCGAGGCGTTTACTTCGCGGGCGGACTAATGATCGTTGCGAGGTACTTACTTCGCAGGCGGGCCTATGATCGACGTTGCGAGGCAACTCAATTCGAAGGCGGACCAATGATCGTTGCGAGGCGCTTAATTGTTTTATGGTGTCGATAACTGAAAAAACAAGGGGTGGCTGCGGTGCAGAGCTGGCTTTGTTGAACGGTTACGCTTAGGGATTCGAGTTGATGCTGAGCTAAACCCGCTAAATCCGCGCGCAGGTGCTCATCGCCATCTTGGAGGAAATAACCGCCGAGGTCTTCGCCCCACTGCGCTTCAAACTCATTGCGAAAGCTCAGAGGAACTTGATACTGAGGTTGCGATATCGCTGGGCCGATGTAGGCGTGCAGTGTTTGGGTAGTAAAGGTATTAACGGCGTTAATCAGAATGCCGTTTAAGAGGCCTCGCCAACCGGCGTGAACCGCTGCGTATTGAGTTCCGCACTCACTATATAAGATAACGGGCAGGCAATCTGCGGTGAGTACCGCGAGGGTTGGTCGCTGCGCTTCGGCGTCTGGACTGGCGTGGGTGAATAGGCCGTCGACGGTTGGGGGCTGGGTTAGGGGTTGGACTGGCGCTGTTGAAGAGCCATTGGAGCGCACTGAGTTAACGAATGGTTCAGCAACTACTTCGGCCAGATCCGTGGAGTGTATCTGGTTCATCCAATGGATAGGACTGTGCCAATTTTTCGCAATCTTCGCTCGGTTGGCATTGACGTACACCGGGTCGTCGCCGGTGTGAAGCGCCATATTGCCGTCATCTGCCTCACTCACGCCAATTAATAGCGGTGAGGCAGTGGCTAGGCGGATAAACCTCAAGCGGGGTCTTCCGCTTTGATGATGGCTAAGAGATGCGCCATGTCATCGGGTAGCGGCACTTCCCACTCCATCTGATCGCCAGTTTCCGGATGAATGAGTTCCAAGGCCTTGGCATGAAGCGCTTGGCGTGGAAAGTTGCGCAGGGTATCCAGTAGCAACTCGGAGGCTCCAGCCGGCACCTTTTGGCGGCCCGCATAGGCTGTGTCGCCCACCAGCGGAAAACGTAGGTGCGACATGTGCACACGAATTTGATGGGTTCGACCCGTCTCAAGCTTCACCCGCACGTGAGTGTGATGGCCGAAACGTTTGAGTACACGATAGTGGGTGATAGCTTCTTTGCCGCCACTCTTGACCACGGCCATCTTTTGCCGCGCCTTCGGGTGTCTGCCAATTTGTGATTCGACCACACCGCCGCCGGTCATAGTACCCATGGTGATAGCTTCATACTCTCGCCCTACGGTTCGATCATGTAATTGCTTAACCAGGTCCGCGTGAGCGGTTAATGACTTCGCCACGACCATTAGGCCGGTGGTGTCTTTGTCTAGTCGATGGACAATCCCTGCTCGTGGGAGTGCCGCACAATCCGGGGCGTGGTGAAGAATGGCATTCAACAGAGTACCGTTGCGATTGCCGGCGGCGGGATGAACAACAATACCGGCTTCTTTGTTGATCACTAACAGATGCTCATCCTCAAAGACCACATCCAACGGAATGTCTTCGGGCTGGTGATCGGAATCGGCTTCAAGTTGCACCGCTAAGGTCAGCACACTTTCGACATAGACCTTCTCTTTGGCCTTCATTGGATTGCCATCCACGAGCAATTCGCCACTTTTTATCCAGGTTTGTAACCTTGCGCGCGAATAATCAGGGAACAAAGCCGCTGCAACGTGGTCGAAACGTTTACCGCTGAGGTCGCTGGGAACTACTTTTGTTGCGCTTATCGTCTCTAACATAAGTTTTTTCCAAAAAGGTTTCTGCCAGTAGGTGCTTATGGTTAAATACTGGCCTATTAAATATAAAGATATCCGTTTTTTTTCGTTGGGAGTTAAATTGTAATGAGCCTGTTCAGAATTGCTGGCCTTTCACTGATAGTGTTGTTGTCGGCCTGCTCGAGTACAGAAGACCAAGAAACTTCCGAACAACAGTTGTACACGTCTATTCAAGGTAGTTTGCGCGCATCTCAGTGGGATTCCGCTATTTCTAAGCTTCACCGTATTGAATCTGAGTACCCGTTCGGTAGTTTCGCAGAACAAGCACAGCTCGAATTAGTGTACGCATATTACCAAAGTAACGAGCCAGATGCTGCCATTAGTGCGGCGGATCGTTTTATTCGTCTTCACCCACTGCATGAAAAAGTAGACTATGCCTACTACATGCGTGGCTTAGCAGCGTTTACCCAGAGCCAGAGTGTGATTGAGCGCTTTATGCCTACCGACATCACCCAGCGTGATCCCGGCGCGGCGCGTGAGAGTTTCAACTACTTCAAGCAGTTGACGGACCGTTACCCAGACAGCATGTACGCTTGGGATGCTACCCAGCGCATGATCTACCTGCGTAACGTGCTAGCTCGCTACGAGCTTCATGTAGCCAATTACTACTTCACTCGCGGCGCCTATGTGGCTGCACTACGTCGCGGCCAGTTTGTCCTTGAGAATTTCCCAAGCACGCCCGCTGTTCCCGACGCCTTAGCAACCGTCATTCAGGCCTATCACTTGCTTGATATGAATGACCTAGCGGACGAGAACCTTGCTGTCCTCAAGCTCAACTACCCTAGTTACCCGCTACTTGATGATGAAGGTCAACTTGAGCTGGCCAGAAACCGTGGCGCTAACCAGCGCTCTTGGATCAACCAATTAACCTTCGGTTTGGCTGATCGTCCAGAGCCACCGGGCTTTGATACTCGCATTGATGGTGAGTTTGAGCGCGACTGGGACGAGGTAACTCCCCAGCCGAACTAATCGGCCATGATAAAAAACGAGCCTAGCGCTCGTTTTTTTTGGCCTGCGTTTTGGGGCTGAAAATAGGGGTCGGGTACATAACTTTATTATCGCGCACGGCGGTGGTGACGGTGGATGCAATTAGGGGTCGGGTACATACCTGCAGACGCAGCCCAGCTTTACTACCTAAAACTTACCAATAGCTGGGATCACTCAACGCTTCAATACAAAGCGGTCGTTGATTCACTTTAGGTATTCCGCCGTCCGTTAACGACTGGCACAACCAGCCTTCGGGATGACTCATTGGCGCCGGCGCTGGAATCTGCGCTTCAGTGATCTGCTGAAACCCCACCTTTGAGTAGTAGTTTGGGTCTCCGTAAGTAAACACCAGCTCCACAGTCCCCTGTCGCAATTGTTCCAAACCAAAAGTGATTAACCCCTGCCCAACACCTTTACCCTGGCAACGCGGAGAAACGGCCACCGGCGAGAGAATATAGGCGTTAATAGTTGGCGTGAAATACATCTTGCTAAAGATGATAGTTCCAACAAGTGCGTCATTATCAAAAGCGAGTAAGGGAATGAGTTCTATCTCTGGAGTGTTGGTTAACATGTTGTTAACTAGCTCACCAATAACTTTACCCTCGGCCTCGCCCTCGGAGGCTCCGAAAGTTTGCTCATAGAGCGCGATGACATCATCTTTTTGATCTTGGGAGTAATATTTGAATTGCATTGATTAACGCTCTAATTCATCGAAATGTGAGTCTAACGTTAGCTCTATGGAAGAGTAATTTCCATCGCCTCTACACGAAAGGGTGGGCAACCACGGTAGGTAAATAACTTATGTACCCGACCCCTAATTGCATCCACCGTCACCACCGCCGTACGGAACAATAAAGTTATGTACCCGACCCCAATTAGATGCCGGGTTTCCAGCCGTTGGTGATGGGGTAGCGGCGGTCACGACCGAAGCCGCGCTGAGAAATGCGGACGCCGATGGGTGCTTGACGGCGCTTGTATTCGTTGACGTCGACGAGGCGAATTACGCGGTGAACATCATCTGGGTCGAAGCCAGCGGCAATAATCATGTCTCGGGATTCGTCGCAATCAATGTAGCGATAAAGGATCTGATCCAGAATATCGTAGGACGGGAGGTTGTCCTCGTCCTTTTGATCTGGGGCAAGTTCCGCTGAGGGTGGACGATCGATAACGCGCTGCGGAATAACCGGCGAAATGGTATTGCGATAGGCTGATAACTCGAACACTAGCGTTTTGGGTACATCCTTAAGGACATCGAAGCCACCCGCCATATCACCGTAAAGGGTTGAATAGCCCACCGCAACTTCACTCTTATTACCGGTGGTGAGTACTAGCGAGCCATTCTTATTAGACAGTGCCATGAGCAGCACACCGCGCGCACGCGCCTGAAGGTTTTGTTCGGTGGTATCCGCTTCACGCCCCGCAAAGTGCGGCGCCAATTCCTTCATAAAGGAATCATAGATCCCCTCAATGGAAATAACTTGGTAGTCCACGCCTAGCGTATTGGCCTCTTCGGCTGCATCTTGGATACTCATTTCTGAGGTATAGCGGAACGGCATCATAACCGCCGAAACACGCTCGGCACCTAAGGCATCCACCGCAATCGCCAGCGTTAGCGCCGAATCAATACCGCCAGACAGCCCCAACACTACGCTTGGAAAACCATTCTTATTCACATAATCACGCACGCCAACCACCAGCGCTTGGTAGGCTGAATCCAAATAGGATAACTCCGACGCGCGTTCAGCGGCTTGAATCTTCACGCCGTCATCGGTATCGATATCTACATAGGCTAGCTGTTCTTCGTAGCGCATTAATTCGGACAGCACCTCGCCATCCTTAGCGACCAATAGCGAGCCTCCATCAAATACCAATTCGTCTTGCCCGCCCACTTGGTTGACATACACGATGGCCGAATTGGCCTCTTTAGCTCGGGTTTGTAGTAACTCAATGCGCTCGGACTGTTTGTTCTGGTGGAAGGGTGAAGCGCTGAGGTTAATCAGTACATCAATCTCTCCCTCTGCGTAATCTTCGCAGATGCCGTGATGCCAGATGTCTTCACAAATCGACACCCCGAAATTAACACCCAGGAAGTCCACCAACATAAGCTCACTGCCGGCGGTGAAGTATCGATGCTCATCAAAAACTTGATAATTAGGTAGCTTCTGCTTGAAATATTCGCCCACCAGCTGACCGCCATCGAAAAAGCCCGCTGCATTATAGAGCTTGCCGCCCTCATGGCGCGGGTAACCTACCACCACGGCAATCCCGTCCGTGGCCAACGCGATTTCTTCCAGCGAGCGCTCCACGCGTGCCTTCAAACTTGGACGTAGCAACAAATCCTCAGGCGGATAACCGGTTAGCGTCAGTTCGGGGAAGATCACTAAATCCGCACCCTGTGCTTTCGCCTCAGCAATGGTCTTTAGAATCACTAAGGTGTTGCCCTCGATAGCCCCTACGTGAGGGTTAATTTGTGCCATCGCTAATTTCATGTCAGTTCCTGCTTAAGATGTACCCGTAATGGGCGCTATTGTTCACAATTACTGGTAGAAAGGCAAAGTGTCTTTATACCTAAACAAATGTCACTTACACTCAACTATCCCTAAACAGATAAAGAGCTCTATGGTTGCTACAAAATTTGCGCTATCGCAACAGCGATATCTAACGCTAAGAAGCTACAGTATATACCGTCTGCTGCTCGCCATTGCACTAATCACCCTGCTATGGGGTGACTTAACCCAGCAGCTAATCGGCGATTTCAACAGCGAAATCTTTAAGTATAGTGTGTACGCGCTAGGCGTCGTGGGGCTAATTGGTCTGAGCGTTGTCTTCCGACCACCCTTCAACCCTAACAACCAAGAAATTGTGGGCTGGCTACTTTCGGATACCTGCCTAACCTTCGCGTTTATCTACGCCACGGGCGGCATTGGCAGCAGTTTACTCCCGCTCTACCTGGTGATCGTAGTCGTTGGTGCGGTATTACTTCAGGGACAGCTTGTTTTTCTCATCGCCTCAGTAGCAACCATCAGCCTACTCGTTGCCTCCGTGTCTATGGCGAACAGCTCATCCGAGTCACAATCACTATTTACCGCTGCCGCTTGGGGCTTTGGCCTGTTTTTGATGGCTGCGAGTGTCTCACTGCTGGCAAAACGACTCTACGCTACCATGGAATCCGAAGAGGCACAGTCATCGCTTATTGCCGAGCTCCAAGCGGTGAACAACCGTATTATTGGCCGAATGAACACGGGTGTTATTGTGGTGGATCATCAGCTTAACGTGAAGCAGGTCAATCCGGCCGCAAAGCGATTATTAGCCTGTGAAAACGAAGATATTCCTAGCCTAAGCGCATTGAGCGACGCCGCCGACTGCTTTCACCAATGGCAGGTGAACCCGCACCACTACGCCCGAGAAATTGCCGTTGACGACACCCATGTTGTTAAACTCAGCTTTGTTGAACTGGTTGAACAGCAGGAAAGTTTAATTTTCATTGAGGATCAGGCCCGTATTCGCTATCGAGTTGAACAGATGAAGCTCGCTTCGCTTGGCCATTTAACTGCCAGCATCGCCCATGAGATTCGCAACCCGCTTAGCGCAATTAGCTATGCGCGCGAACTGCTTGGTCAGGCCACTGAACTCTCCGACGAATCGCGTCATTTCTTAGACATCATTGAGCGCCAAGAACACCGCGTAAACCGAATTATCAGTAACACCTTCGAACTCTCAAAAAACGATAGCGTTAATAGTGAGCGTATCGAGCTAAAGAGTTTCATTTCGGCGGTATTACAGGAATTGCAGGAGATGCACGATTTCCACAGCGGTGACATCAAGATTGCCGCTGAGCAATCAAATTTCATTGTCGAATTTGACCGTGATCACTTACGCCAAATCACCATGAACCTTCTTGAGAACGCCAAACGCTATGGCAAACTGCCCATTACGTTAGAATACCGTATCCTAGCTGGAGCACTTTCGCTTGATGTCTGTGATCAGGGCGAAACATTGGATGACGCAACACAAAAGCAAATTTTTGAGCCATTCTTCACACAGTCTGACAGTGGCACTGGCCTAGGTTTGTATATTAGTCGCCAGCTGTGCCAAGCTAACCGCGCTAATCTCATGTATAGCGATTACCGAGGACACTCTCGGTTCAGCATTGTAATCTCAAGCTGGTCTAAGACCGCCGATGACGCTAAATAGGAACACCATGAAAGACGCTAGAATTCTAATTGTTGATGACGAAGCGGATATCCGTGAATTACTCGAGATTGCCTTGCTGCGCATGGGGGCGAACACCTCTACAGCGCGTTCGGTTAGCGATGCCTACGCCAAGCTCAATGAAAACGAATTCGACCTCGTACTCACGGACATGAAAATGCCCGGCGGCGATGGCTTGGACATCATTCGACACGTGCAAACGCTGAAGAATCAGCCTCCCGTTGCCATGCTCACCGCCTACGGAAATACGGAGCTAGCCGTTGAGGCACTCAAGGCGGGTGCCTTTGATTTTGTCTCCAAACCCATCGCCCTAGATAAGCTCAAGTCCCTCGTTGAGGGCGCGGTGAATATCTCCAAGACTACTATGGCAGCAAAGGCTAGCCTAATCATAGGTGAGTCGGTCCCCGTTCAAAAACTACGCAAACAAATTGCGAAACTCTGTAACAGCATGGCGCCAGTATATATTTCGGGCGAATCCGGTAGCGGTAAAGAGTTGGTAGCCAGAGCACTGCACAATGAGGGTAGCCGCGCGGCACAGCCCTTCGTGCCGGTCAACTGCGGTGCCATTCCCTCTGAACTCATGGAGAGTGAATTCTTCGGTCACAAAAAGGGCAGTTTCACTGGAGCCCATTCGGACAAGGCAGGTTTATTCCTTTCGGCCAATGGCGGCACACTATTTCTCGATGAAGTCGCTGACTTGCCACTTGAGATGCAGGTAAAACTTCTTCGTGCAATCCAAGAGCGCGGCGTCCGAGCGGTGGGTGGCGAAGCTGAGCAATCGGTCGACGTCCGAATTCTCTGTGCTACCCATAAAGATCTGGCAGTAGAGGTTGAAGCTGGGCGTTTTCGTCAAGATCTGTACTATCGCCTCAATGTGATCGAGCTGCCGGTTCCGCCACTTCGAGAACGAACTAGCGATTTACCCATGCTAACCGATCACTTTCTTTCGCGCTTCGCTGCCCGTTCCGACTGCCCTCAACCAGTATTGAGTGAAAGTGCGAGACAGACACTGGCCCGCTACGCCTTCCCGGGTAATATTCGCGAACTAGAGAACGTTCTCGAACGCGCCTTCACCCTCTGCGAAGATGACAAGATCGAAACCGCCGACTTGGGTCTAAGCGCTAATAGAAGCGACATGATTGAAAGTGTTGACGATGTGGAAAACATTGACGAATTCTTGGCCGTCATGGAGCGCCAGGTTCTCATTCGCGCTTTGGAAAAAACGCAGGGCAATCGCACCGAAGCGGCAAAGAATCTCGGCATTAGTTTTCGGAGTATTCGCTACCGTTTGGAACGCCTCAATATTAATGTTGATGAGATTGATACGCCCTAGGGGCTCCCTTCGAACTAGCTGCTGCTCGCCACAATGATGAACTGCTTGAATCCTCTGCCTTTACGGAGGGTTCACCACGATGTTTCGCTGCTACGCTATCTCGCATGATCTCACTCCCTACTCCATCACAAACCAAGTCCTACTCTGCCGATCGCCCTAGGGGTAATGAGCGAGGGCTATTGCTTGTAGAGCTCTTGGCCTACCTACTGATCTTTAGTTTGCTGAGCTCCGCATTCATGAGCTGGCTGGGCTACTTACAACGGCAACGACTAGCGAGCGAACTTAATCAACTTCAGCAGGCCTTCCGGGGTGCTCAACAGTTTGCGATTGCCTCAGGTAGAACCGTGTTTGTATGCTTGGCGAGCACTAATAATGAATGTATTTCTGATCCCTCTGCAGGATCAAATTGGCTCGTTCATCAGGATATTGCAAACCCCTCAGCGCCGACTGCAGCCAATATTTTGCAGAGTCTACCGCGTGATCCTCAGATAACAGCAAGCGGGCGATGGCAGAGTTGGCGAGTTGGCCGCGACGGGCTCATGCGTTCCTGGGGAAGTTGGTTGGTGTGCAGTGGCGAGCATGGAGCCAAAGTAACCATCAATCGAGGCTTAAGGTTTAGCACCAGCGAAGCGGTATGTGATGAGTAGCGGCGCTGTACGTGATGAGTAAAGACGCTGTTACCCGCCTCTACTCGCTTTTACATCGTTCGATAACCACAGCTTGATGAGTGACTGATAGGGCATATCACGTTTATTGGCTTCAATTTTGATGCTACCAATAGAGTGGCTTCCTAATTGGCTTCTTTCGCGTTGGTATTACATCAGGCATCACAGAGTTAGCGCACTCATGTGTGGTAATATATCGTCGGGTCCATGACGTATGATTTGAGAGTGACTTGTTAACAGGTCTGCTACGTTTATCGGGTGAAGGCTGAGGGCGAGGTATGATTAGCCCTAAAGTATTGTCAAAATCACCAGATATCAACTTCAACGGAAGCTCAAGGTCGGAGTCACTAGAAACCAGTACTTGCTGGATTGTTTCGTTGAGGGTTGCATCCCTATACATTGTTAGCGCGATGTTGACGTCCGTTTGTTTTTCTTCAAAACGCCAAATTTCGACTAGATCCGATTTGTCTATTGGTTGGTTGAGTTTGATAGCACGGGATTTTTCAACGGTATGGTACCCCTCAATAATCTCAATTCTTTGCCCGTTTATCTCTCTAAGGGCTCTGTGGTATTGGCGTTGAGAGTTTACTGCATCGGCTCCATTTGTCGCGAAACGCCCTAAAACCGGAGCTGTAAAGTATCTAACATAATGCACTTCAGAGGACGGGTCTTGGATCATAATTATATTCGTTACTAGATCAACGACATCAATCCATTTAAATGGCGAGCGGCGGAGTAAACCGTAATACAGGTTGTAGCCATCTATATACACGAATGTTTTCATTATTATCATCGCCCACATATGAAAAAACCGCCATTAAGGCGGTCTTTTCGCCTCTAGCAGAGAATAACTGAGTATTTCTGCAAGAGGAGAGTAGTGACTAAATTATAGCATTGTCCCGTCAAGAAATGCAAAATTAAGCAAACTCAATCCACCCACCAAAATACTTAATATTGGAATTTTAAGTCCACACTAAACTGGGTTTCTTCGCAGATTTACAGCATCCCAGTTCAGCCCTATAAGCCTTTTTAGATCAATCTTAAATAGCTACTGACATCACCTGCGTTGGAGCCCATAGGCGGAATTTTATGACCATTAGTTCCACTGCGATCGCGACTTACGCGATACATTCAACGCCAGCCAAATGACTCATTCGAATACTGGGGCAAGCGGTTTCCACGCCCGTCCGTGCCTGAGCAATAAGATGAAATCCGCCGGTTTCAAGCGCCTCAAAGTCGACACTAAACTCTGCTTCTAATTGAAGCGCAGTGACACTTGCCAACCACTCATAGCTGCCGTTCTCCAGAGCATGACGGTTAAGTTGCTGCTGCACGATCTGCCACTGCTGCCGCCGATGTTCGTCTTTTGCTCGAAGCACATATTGATGGTATTGCGGCAGCGCGATAGCACTCAGTGCGCCCACAATCGCCATCACCACCAGCATTTCAATCAGCGAAAACCCCCTCACTCTCATCCAGTTCCCTCCGGTAAATAATCTGTATGCTTCGCGAGGCATGATGGTAGCGAACCTCCCCATCATCGACTGATACACTATTCGCAACGGCTAATTCCATGGCGAAACCACGGCCTATCAAACTGATGTTTTCAACCACCAGCTCATAATTATTAGTGCTCTCCGTCGCTAGAAATTCAATCAAGCACGCTTGGATGAGTGGTAGCTTGGCATTCGCCCACTGGGCACGAAGCCATTCACATAACCATTGCTGGATAGCCGCCTGAGAGTTACCTCGCGAGGAGCGAGGAGGAGAGCTCGGTGTCTCGCTTAACCCTTCGCTGTGAGCAGATGTTTTTGGATCATCGTCTAGCAGTGTTGAAACGCCGCTAATGAGAAAATTGAGGTAATTTCCAGATATGCCGCGATAGCCATCTATTTCACAGTCCCCCTGACCCAACTCAAGCGCTAAACCACCACTATACCAACAGGCACCAAACTCAAACGGCCCCGGATACTCAACGCTCGGAAGATAAGCGGGGAAGCCGACCTGCGAAGCTGTCGCACTAATAGAGTCAGCTCCAGTCCCAGAACCAGAACCAGAACCAGAACCAGAACCAGAACCAGAACCAGAACCAGAACCAGAACCAGAACCAGAACCAGAACCAGAACCAGAACCAGAACCA
>JBEDTZ010000002.1:0-86406 GCA_040119265.1 Pseudomonadales bacterium
CCAGAACCAGAACCAGAACCAGAACCAGAACCAGAACCAGAACCAGAACCAGAACCAGAACCAGAACCAGAACCAGAACCAGAACCAGAACCAGAACCACTTACAGCATCAATCCCCGCCGCCTCTTCTAGCTCTGCCGCTTTGGCAACACCCACGTTGAAAGGGCAGCAATAGCCTATTAACTGACCTAGCAAGAGCAGCAGACTCAGTTGCCGGACAATCTGTTGGCAATCACCAAACGCCATAAAGTAGCCAGCCCTCCTGAGTAATAAAGACCAAGTTGTGATGTCCCTGCTGATCCTCCAGTCCTACCGCAAACGAGGCCCGCGAATAAGGTCTCAGCGTGCCGTCTAGATTGAGGAAGCAGAGAAACTCAATACCCGTGTAAACATCCGCTCCATTCGCGGCTTCGGTCAGTACCATCCAGCTAGTATCAAAGCCTCCCCCCTCAGCCAAATAGGGCACCTCCGGTTGGAATACACTGTCTCGATTTCGCTCACAGCTTTCACTGTCTTCACGATTCGCCCAATGCCCCATAAAACATCTACCGGAGTGACAGCTACCATCACTAAAAACCGCTAAGCCCTGGTCGAAGAGTTGTTGTTGAGCTTGATCAAAGAAGCGTTCCGATTGTGCTCGATAATCGTCACGCTGAGTTCGCAGTGCCTGATGCTGGACGGATAAATTACTCATCGAAACCGCTGCAACCACCGCCAGGGTGGCAAGCATCATCAATATCAGACCAGTAAGTAGTGCGGAACCCTGTTGTCTCGAACTAAACCGCCTCATCTGCCGTCGCCTCAAGGTTCGCTAGCTCCGCTTCATAGCTCGATACCTGCTGTTGAGCTAATGTCGATTCAGTAGCATTAGGCCAAACTCGGCGATGTGATGGCGCCCCCACCATCAACTGCAGGGCGCCATGATCGTTCGCCAACTCCATGGCAATGAGTTGCGGTGCCACGGTATTTTCGTCGTAGCGCCAGTGCAGCCAGTCACCATCGTACCAAGCCCAACGCCATGAGCCGGTGTAGGAGGAAATGGTATTGGTTGCTCCGCCCGCACTGATTAATCCCGAAGGCATTCCTGCGCTAGTACTCGAAGATGTGCTCGGAGATGTGCTAGTTGCAGGATTTGCTTGCCAGGGATGGCGATGTTCTCGGAGCTTTAACATTCCCAATGAATTATCGAACTGCCAATGTTGCGTGCGCAGAAAAACCAGTTCGCCAACTGCCTGTTGGTTACGATAGAGACAGTCGTCGCGCTGCCCCATACACTTAGCCAAGTCATAGCGATAGTAACCATTACTGCGGGTTTCCAGCGGCGGTTCGGACACGGCGAGTTCTGCGCCGCCACAGTAGGGTGATACGAGCCAATCACCCTGTTCCAATTTACGTGACGAATACAGCCGAACTTGATCACTGACAAGCTGCCAGTAAGCTCGGTCCTTATGCTCCGGCACCAACAAAGTTAGCTCCTGCATAGGATCCGTAGGTGATAGCAATGGCGACGGTAGCGAGAAATCAAGGCAGCTTCGATTCATGCCTTGCTCAGCACTGACCATGACTTGCTCGGCGAGTTGTAACTGGCGGGCGCTTTGCTCTGAATTCTTAGCTAGGCTGTAGGCGAAGCGATTCTGACTGAGAACAAAATCGATGAGCGCGGTCAGAATTAGTGCCGAGATGAGTGTGCCTATAAGCAACGATATCAAGGAGAAACCAGCCATGGTCGAAGGCTTGGTCGAAGACTTGATTGAAAGTTTGATCGAAGGCTTGATCGAAGGCTTGGCCGAATCTGGGTCGTTGGGCGCTTCATAGCAACGATGGCGGGTTGGTCGCCACATCAGCGTGCCTCCACACAGAATTGTTCAACTGCGTACTGCCAACACACCGGCGCGGAGCTAAGTTCGCTAAGTTGTAATTGCTGCGCTAGCGGCCATGGCCAGTCGCAGGCGCTTTGGGTTTCGCACTGCAAATAACGCAACTGAGGCATCGCTAGATAACGTTGGGCCGCCGTTACAAAACGCTTGGCTTCGGCCAGTTGAAAGGTCGTACTGGCGTGAGCAAGGAGTTGCTGCTGACTCGTTAGCACTAGCGCCGTAAGTAGCATTAATAGCAGCGCTTCAATGAGGCTAGTACCAGACTGAGATCGAGGCGTGTTGAACCCCGACGCGGTAGCGCGAGGTTCCAGCAATATGTTGCGGGTTGGAGTAAGAAAGGACATCGCTAACATGGTGAATCCTCCATTGGATTTACCGTTAGCATGACGAAAAAAAGGCGAGTTACGCACTCGCCTTTTAGGGGTTAATACACTTCTTTAATCGTTGGTGACATCTACCAAGCGCAGCTCTTTAGGGAGCGAAAAGCGAATATTCTCTTCGATTCCCTTAATCTCAGCAGCAACACCGGCACCGAGCTCCTCTAAGCGAGTGAGTACCGACTGAACCAACACCTCAGGAGCTGAGGCGCCAGCGGTAATACCGACTGAGTTGACGCCATCTAGCCAAGCACTATCGATGTCTTCGGCCGAATCAATCAGATAACTCGTTGAACCAACTCGCTCAGCAAGTTCGCGCAGACGATTCGAGTTTGAGCTCGTCGCCGAACCCACCACTAGGACCAAGTCATTCTTTTCGGCTAATTCACGCACCGCATCCTGACGATTTTGCGTGGCATAACAGATATCATCTTTACGTGGACCATGAATGTTGGGGAACTTCGCTCTCAGGGCATTGATGACCATAGCAGTGTCGTCCATGGATAGCGTGGTCTGAGTGACGTAGGCCAGCTTAGTGTCATCGTCGACAGACAGTGCCGCAACATCGACGTCGTCCTCAACGAGGTGAATTCGCCCACCAAAGGTGGCATCAAACCTACCCATGGTACCTTCAACTTCAGGATGCCCTTCGTGACCAATCAGGACACAGTCGAAGCCTGCCTTCGCATACTTCACGACTTCCATATGAACTTTAGTGACTAGCGGGCAGGTGGCATCAAATACTTTCAAGCCACGCTTCTCAGCTTCTAGCTCTACCGCTTTAGACACCCCGTGGGCACTGAAAATGACGATAGTGTCGTCGGGAACTTCATGAAGCTCCTGTACAAAGACCGCACCACGTTCCTTTAGTGTATCAACCACATACTTGTTATGAACCACTTCATGGCGAACGTAAATTGGCGCACCAAAGTTATCGAGCGCACGATTTACAATTTCAATGGCTCTATCTACACCGGCACAAAATCCGCGCGGGTTCGCTAAGCTAACATTCATACTCACTCGGCTGACTCCACGGCAACAATGAGAACTTTGAAATTGAGGGTTTCGCCCGCAAGCGGGTGATTAAAGTTGACCACCACCTCGCTATCCGTGATCTCATGAATCACTCCGGCAATCTCACCCTCAGGTCCATTGGCGAAGTTCATCACCAGTCCCACTTCAATAGCTTGATCGGGGGCGAATAGATCACGTGCAACACGCTGGAAATTTAACTCGTTCGGCTGCCCGAAAGCATCTTCCGGCGGCACACTGAAGGTACCTTCGAAGCCTGGCGTCAAACCAACAAGGTGCTTTTCAAAGCCCGGCAACAGTGAGCCGTCACCCATCACAAAACTGACCGCATCACGATCAAAGGTCGAATCAATCTCTCGGCCGTCCGTGGTGCTCAATGCAAACTTCAAGCTCACCTTACTGGATGGCGAAATTACCTCAGACATTGTTGGTCTCCTTCGCTTTGCGATGGTCACGATAGGCGTCTACGAGTAATAGCACACCACCCACACAGATTGCCGCATCGGCGATATTGAAGGCCGGCCAATACCAACTCTCATAATACCACTGCACAAAATCTACAACGTAACCTAGCAGGACTCGATCGTAGAGGTTGCCCAACGCACCGCCTAGTACCAGTGCCAGCGCCAGCGATAACAGTTTCTGTTCAGTAGCTATACGCTTAATCCATATCACTAGACCAACGGAGATAATGCTGGTGAGGATCACGAAAAACCAACGCTGCCAACCACCGGCTTCGGCGAGAAAGCTAAACGCCGCACCCGTGTTGTATAACAAGGTAAAATTAAAACCAGGCATAACCGCTACGGGGTCAGCATAATTAAGCTGAGTCACCGCGATAGTCTTAGTAACTTGGTCAATAACAAAAATAACTACGGCAATAAGATACCAACGCGCAACAGACATCATGCGAATTGACGCTCCTCTCCGGCACCGTCCACATTGGTAACACAGCGGCCACACAGTGTAGGATGCGATTCAATTTGACCAACGTCTTCACTGTGGTGCCAGCAGCGCTCACATTTCTCGTGCTCGCTCTTCACTACCGCTACTTGCAAACCGTCGATGTCAGTAGCTTTAGCGTCGACATGTTCGCCCACACTCGCTCCCGACGTAATTAACACAAAGCGTAATTCATCACCGAAGACGTTCAGCAGAGCGGCCATTTCCGGATCCGCCTGCAGCGTCACTTCCGCATCCAAGGAACCACGAATCACACCCTCGTTACGGGCATTCTCAATCGCCTTGTTCACCGCGGTCTTAACGGTCATCACACGTTGCCAATCTTCGTCAGTGATAGCGACTTCACCCTCTAGGCGAGCGAGCTGATCATACCAGTGGGCTATGAACACTGACTCTTCGCGCTTACCTGGAAGGTAAGCCCACGCTTCATGAGCCGTAAAACTTGTAATGGGTGCTAACCAGCGAACCATGGCTTCGGCGATATGGTAAATCGCCGTCTGTGCTGAGCGACGAGCGACCGAATCCGCACCGCAGGTGTACTGTCGATCCTTAATGATATCCAGGTAAAAACCGCCCAAATCAACAATACAGAACTGCTGAAGTTTCTGGTAAATAGAGTGCAGACTATAGGTTTCGTAGTCGGCTTTGATGCCGTCCTGAACCTTCGCCGCACGGTCAACTGCCCAGCGGTCGATAGCGACCATTTCCTGAGTGCTGACTAGATCCGTTTCTGGGTTGAAACCCACAAGATTAGATAGCAAGAAGCGCAGCGTGTTACGAATCCGTCGATAGGACTCAGCAGTACGCTTGAGGATTTCATCGGAAACACTCATCTCGGCACTAAAGTCAGTGGCCGAAACCCAAAGACGCAAAATATCAGCACCTAGGTTATTAACAACCTTCTGTGGTGACATGACATTACCGATGGACTTAGACATCTTGCGGCCTTGCGCATCCACGGTAAATCCGTGCGTAAGCACCTGCTTGTAGGGCGCTTCGCCATGCATCGCAATAGCGGTCTTCAGTGACGACTGGAACCAACCGCGATGCTGATCGCTGCCTTCAAGGTAAAGATCTGCTGGGAAACGCAGGTTATCGCGGCGCGATACCACGGAGTAGTGCGTTACGCCCGAGTCAAACCAAACATCTAGGGTGTCCGTGACTTTGTTGTAGTGTTCGGCATCAGCGCCTAATAATTCGTCGGCTTCTAGCTCGAACCACGCTTCAATACCCTTGCCTTCCACTCGCTGAGCAACCTGTTCAATCAACTCAGCCGTCTTCGGATGCAGATCACCTGTTTCCTTGTGGATAAACAGGGCAATCGGAACACCCCAGGTGCGCTGACGAGAGATACACCAGTCCGGTGAACCGTTCAACATTGTTTCAATGCGTGCTTCGCCCCACTCTGGGAGCCATTCAACCTTCTTCACTGCCGCCAAAGCTGACTCTAACAGGCCCTTTTGCGTCATGCTCACAAACCACTGTGGCGTAGCGCGGTAGATGAGCGGTGTTTTGGTACGCCAGCAGTGCGGGTAGGAGTGGCGGAACTTCTCAGCTTTGAGCAACACCTTGTTGTCACGAAGGAGCTCGATTACCTTTTCGTCTACCTTGTAGACGTGCTCGCCGGCAAATAGCGGCGTGCTGTCGCGGTAGATACCATTGTCGTCGACACGGTTGATTGTCCCGATGCCGTATTTACGGCCCACCGCGAAATCCTCCACACCGTGATCAGGAGCCGTATGCACCGCACCAGTACCCGCATCCACGGTAACGTGGTCACCCAAAATTACCGGTAGCTTGTCTTCGTAGAAGGGATGTTTAACCAATTGGTTTTCGAACTTCGCACCCATGGCGTGAGCGATAACTTTGTAATCGTCGAGTTCGTAGCGTTTGAAGGAATCAGCTACCAGCGCTTCGGCGAACACGAAGTATTCACCCTTGTGCTCAACCAGACAGTACTCCAGATCAGCATTCAAGCTCACCGCCTGTGATGATGGTAGTGTCCAAGGTGTGGTCGTCCAGATCACGACACTTACCTGTCCCAGGTTGTCTTGGCCAAAGGCTTCGAAGACGGCTGCAGGGTCTACTGCACGGTAAGCAACATCAATGGCGTAGGATGTCTTGTCCTGGTACTCAACCTCAGCTTCAGCCAACGCTGAACCACCCACAACACTCCAGTAGACCGGCTTGAAGCCCTTAACTAGGTGGCCATTCTCAGCAATCTTGCCCAGCGCACGAATGATGTCGGCTTCAGTTTGGAAGTCCATGGTGAGGTAGGGGTTGTTCCATTCGCCCAATACACCCAAACGGATGAAATCGGCCTTTTGCCCTTCAACCTGCTTGGCCGCATAGGTACGACACGCCTCTCGGAACTTGGCATAGGGAACCTTAACGCCCGCCTTACCCAATTTCTTCTCCACGTTGTGCTCAATCGGCAAACCGTGACAATCCCAGCCTGGCACGTACGGCGCATCGAAGCCGGAAATGGTTTTGGACTTAACGATAATATCCTTAAGAATTTTGTTAACCGAGTGGCCGATGTGGATGTCACCGTTAGCGTACGGAGGGCCGTCATGAAGAATGAACTGCTCACAACCTTTACGCGCTTCGCGGATGAGCTCGTACAAGCCAGCTTCATCCCATTCTTTGAGCATCTGTGGCTCGCGCTGTGCCAGATTTCCGCGCATCGGGAAACCTGTTTCTGGCAGGTTTAACGTACTTTTGTAATCACTCATTCAATAACCTTAAACTCATTAACAAAGTAATCGCGGGCAGCCTGTTGGTCGCGCGCGATTTGTTGCTGTAATTCTGCAAACGATGAAAACGTCTCTTCATCGCGAAGTTTAGTCAAAAAGGCAACCGTGATGGCTTGCCCGTAAATATCTTGGTCGAAATCAAAGATGTGCGCCTCGAGCGACGGTATCGGCTCAGCGCCAACGGTTGGCTTCACGCCAATATTTGCTACGCCGTTGTGCCATTTTTCACCAACTTGAACACGCACCGCGAATACGCCGTGCAACGGCGAACGACGGCGACGAAGCGCTACGTTTGCCGTGGGAACGCCAATAGTTCGACCCAATTGCCTACCTTTCCCAACGTGGCCCTGAATCGTGAAGTCACGGCTCAACAGCTGCTTGGCTTGAGCACATTCACCACTTAGCAACAGCTCACGGATTCGCGTAGAACTCACGCGCTCGCCATCGACTTCCGTAGTGGGCGTATCTTCAACAATAAAACCCGATTCCGGTGCTAGCTGCTGTAACAGCTCAAAGTCACCCTCACGATTGGCACCGAAGCGAAAATCATCACCCACAATCAGGTGCTGAGTTTTCAGGCCATCAACCAGCACTTTAGACACGAAATAAGCCGGTGTCATATTCTGCATTTGCTGATTAAAACGGAGACAGACAATTCGTTGAATGCCGTAGGACATCAACAACTCAACCTTGTCACGAAAACGACTGAGCCTTGCTGGCGCCTGATCAGGTGCAAAATACTCACTCGGCTGCGGTTCAAATAACACCACCGTTGGCACCGCATTGGCCGCTTCAGCGAGTTGTTTTACACGATTGAGAATGGCCTGATGACCTAGATGTAAACCGTCGAAAGCACCAATGGTAACCACCGATGCAGAGCTGATTTGAACTAAGTTGTGCAAGCCCCGTATCAGCTGCATGTCAGGCGATTCTCTTTGATCAAAATATGATCGTCGAAGTATACCGATAAATTGATAGCATTTCAGCTATCAAAAACATTTATTTTGGTGCCACCAGATGGCTTTTTCGCCAGCCTAAGACCGGAACCAATACGAAGTAACAGACCAGCCCCGAAACCACGTAGAGCGTCAGGTAGGAAGCGCGCTCGGCAAAGTCAGCGCCGTCCCAGAAGAGTGGGAATTGTTGCTGTAGAAACACTAACAGCGCAGCCATGCTAACGCCCGCTAGAAGTGGCGCGATGGCGCCGTGTTTTTGTTGCGCCGTCAGCCAAGCTCCATCTCGGCGCAAGCCGAACCAGAGGAGACCGGCATTCAGCCAAGCTGAGGCCGCGGTAGCAAGGGCTAAACCCGCATGCCCCAGATCGTAATCGTAGAGGAAGTAGACGAAAATGAGGTTAAAGACCATATTGGCGATCATCGCAATAATCCCGTACTTCACCGGCGTCTTGGTGTCTTGGCGGGAGTAAAATCCCGTGGCTAGCACCTTAATCCACATGAACGCTAACAGGCCCAAGGCGTAGGCGCGAAGTGCCCAGGCCGACTGCCGCACCCCGAAATCACTTAATTCGCCATAACCAAAGAGTGTGAAAATGAGTGGATCCGCCAATACGATCAGCGCAATCGCGGCAGGGAAACCAATGGCAAACACCAGCCTAGACGCCCAGCGCAAGGTTTCCGAGAAGGTATCGCTTCCACCGCGAACATGCTTTCTGGATAGGGTTGGCAGCACTACCGTAGCCAGAGCGATACCAAACACACCCAGCGGGAGTTCTGCCAAGCGATCAGAGTAATACAACCACGACACACTTCCACCCGGCAGGAACGAGGCTATGACGGTATCAAGCAGGAGGTTAATCTGACTCACGCTAACGCCGAACAGCGCTGGAATCATTAATCGCAGCACCTTGGAAACGCCCTTATCACCCCGGGTCATCTCCGGCTTGGGGAACAACTGCAAATGTGCCAAGAAGGGCAACTGGAAGAGCAACTGAATAACACCGGCAATCAGAATACCCCACGCCAATGCATAGGCGGGCTCGGCAAACCACGGCGTTAAGAAGATCGCACAGGCGATGAGCGAAAGGTTGAGAAAGATCGGCGTAATAGCCGGTATCGCAAAGCGATCATAGCTATTCAAGATTGCGCCGGCGAAGCCCGTTAGGGAGATGAGCGCAAGATACGGGAAGGTTATCCGTAGCATCTCCGAGGCCATCTGAAATTTTTCCGGTTCATCCCAAAAGCCGGGAGCGAAGATAAGCATTACCTGTGGCGCAAAGATGACGACCAACACGGTAATTGAAATCACCGAGGCACCCAACCAACCACACATTCGATTGATAAATTGATGCACCGCAAACTTAGAGCCCTGCTCGCGGTACTCGGATAAAACTGGCACGAATGCTTGAGCGAAGGCTCCCTCGGCAAACAGACGGCGAAGGAAGTTAGGGATTTTGATGGCCACGTAAAAGGCATCTGCCGCAGCGGTATCACCTACAACGCGTGCAAGGATGACATCGCGGACGAGGCCTAGCACTCGTGATATCATCGTCATACTGCTTACGATTAGGCCACTGCGGACCAATCCCTGCGATTTTGCCAATTTCTTATACTCCTACGTAATTACGCAGATCTTAACACCATTACCAGTTGTGCTACACTAGCAGCCTATTGTCGATTTATTCGACATTATTGCGATTGACTATTGACAATCGGCGGCGCGAGCGGCATAGTTCGCGACCTCAAATTTTGAACCATGAATTCTTAAAGGAGCTTTACGGTGGCAAACTCCCCGCAAGCAAAAAAACGCGCTCGTCAGGCTGAAAAGTCACGTTCGCACAACGCGAGCCTGCGTTCCATGGTGCGCACCTACATTAAAAAAGTAGTTGCTGCCGTCGAAGCAGGTGATCACGAAGCAGCAAAGGCAGCTTTCGCTGCAGCAGAGCCGGTTATTGACCGTTTTGCAGACAAGGGTATCTTTCACAAGAATAAGGCAGCTCGTATCAAGAGCCGTCTTAACGCCCAGGTCAAAAAGCTAGCCGCTTAAGATCGCGTATGAAAAGAACCGGCTTTATGCCGGTTTTTTTTCGCCTGTACTTTGGTGATGACTAACTATCTTCAGTTAACACCCTTGTTATTACCGCAATTAACCGGAATTTTAGCCCGCAACGACCGCTCGACTCAGAGTGACCGCTACAGTAAAACTAGGTTATCCCGATGAATGGCCTCGCGCTCCGGCTCAAATCCTAGCAAACCCGCAATAACGCGCGACGATTTGCCGGCCATGTCCTGTAATTCGAGTGCACTGAAGTTCGTTAAGCCTCGGGCGAAGACGCTGCCCGCTTCATCTTGGACTACCACACACGCACCGCGCTGAAAGTCTCCCTGAACACCCACAATACCCACGGGCAGCAGAGAAGAGCCATTTTGCTCCAGATGCTGTTTAGCACCTGCATCCACTACAAGCGCACCAGTGTGCTGCATATGCCCCGCTAGCCACTGTTTACGAGCCCGTAGCGGCATTGAGCGAGCAAGTAGCTGTGTTCCCACCCTAACACCCGTAAGCACCTGCTGTACCACCTGAGGAGCCGCTGCGTTAGCGATCACGGTGCGAGTACCTGAGCGGGCCGCCAACCTAGCGGCTGACACCTTCGTACTCATCCCGCCGGTACCCACGTTTGTACCCGACCCCGATGCGTATTCCAACAGTCGCTCTTCATCGGCGAATGCCTCGGAAATTAATTCAGCACTGGGGTTGGTATTGGGATTGCCGGTGAACAGGCCGTCCTGGTCAGTTAGTAATAACAGACCATCGGCATCAATTAAATTGGCGACCAACGCGGCAAGATTATCATTATCACCCAAGCGAATTTCATCGGTCGCTACTGAGTCGTTCTCGTTCACAATGGGTACTGCGGACAAATCCAGTAGGACCTGAATCGCGGCGCGCGCATTCAAATAGCGTTCGCGATTACTAATATCAGAGTGATTAAGAAGCACTTGGGCAACGGGGATATCGACATGAGCGAACTCATCACGCCACGCCTGCACCAAGTCCGATTGACCGATGGCAGCAATAGCCTGAAGCTGAGCGATTTGAGCGGGGCGATTTGCCATATTAAGGCGAGCCATGCCTGCGGCAACGGCGCCTGAGGAGACCACAACAATTTCGTAGCCCTGCGACATTAACGCCGAAATATCGGCTACCCAGGCAGACAATGCCTCAGTAGCCAAGGATGTTCCGTGATTCGTAAGGGACGATGACCCCAGCTTAACCACCCAACGCTGATTTGCCACTCATCCCCCTCGAACTAAACTATGTTGCTATTTGACGTACTCGACTTCAACATCGTAGTCGTCTTCGTTCCAATCATCATCGTCGGAATCGTCTTCGTCTTCAAGAGGCTTACCTGCTTTTTTCGCGCGATAAGCTAAACGCAGCTCATCGATACGCTGACGTGCCTCTTCCTGCATCGCCAATTGCGTCTGGTGCTCAATTTCGGCCAACTCAGGATTTGCTTCCTCTTCCTGCTTTAAGGTTTCGAGACGCATCATCAAGTCATGACAAAGCTGTTCCGTGCCTTCGCCGTTGATAGCACTAACGCGATAGACTGGACCTTCCCAGCCCAATGCATCAATCACGGACTGGCAACGCTCTTCGCGCTCCTCTTCCGGAACCATATCCAATTTATTGAGTACCAACCAGCGCTCACGCTGAACCAAGGTTGGCGAGAACTTCTCCAATTCACGAACAATAGAGGTTGCCGCCTCAGCGGGAGTAATGTCATCCCACGGCGCCATATCAATGGTGTGTAGGAGCACTCGGTTACGCGTTAGATGCTTGAGGAAGCGAATCCCCAGGCCAGCACCCTCAGAAGCGCCTTCGATTAAGCCGGGAATGTCCGCAATCACGAAACTACGATGGCGCTGCAAACGCACGACACCCAAACTTGGCACCAAGGTGGTAAAGGGGTAATCGGCTACCTTTGGCGTAGCTGACGAGACCGAGCGAATGAAGGTTGATTTACCCGCATTCGGTAAACCCAGCATGCCCACGTCAGCTAGTACCTTAAGCTCTAGCTTAATCTCGCGAGATTCGCCCTCTTGACCCGGAGAGGTCTGACGAGGCGCCTGATTCACTGAAGATTTGAAGCGCGTATTACCTAAACCGTGCCAACCACCACGAGCAACCATCACCTGCTGGCCTGCTTCAGTGATGTCCGCCAAGATTTCATCGGTTTCAATATCAATTGCCGAGGTACCAACAGGCACCTTCAGAATGAGATCCTCACCCTTTCGACCCGTCATATTGCGACCTTGACCACCTTGGCCAGTTTCCGCACGGAAGTTACGCGTAAAGCGATAATCTACCAAGGTGTTCAGCGAGGCATCACCCTCAAGGAATACCGAGCCGCCATCACCGCCGTCACCGCCATCTGGACCGCCACGTGGGATATACTTTTCTCGGCGAAAACTGAGACAGCCATTACCACCCTTACCCGCCTCGACGCGAATCGGTGCTTCATCGACAAATTTCATTTTCTACCCTCTTTGATCTGAACATTGAGCTCGATAACAAATCGAACACTTTCACTTAGTATGTACCCATAAACAAAAAAAGCCCCATCCGAAGACAGGGCTTTTTTCGTATGCACTGTTACTTATGCAGCAACGATGCTTACGTACTTACGGTTGTGCGGGCCCTTAACATCGAACTTAACAACACCATGTTCTGTCGCGAACAATGTGTGGTCTTTGCCCATGCCTACACCAGGACCTGCGTGGAAACGAGTACCACGCTGACGAACCAAAATATTACCTGCTAGTACTTCTTGACCGCCGAAACGCTTAACGCCAAGGCGCTTACTGACCGAATCGCGACCGTTACGAGTACTACCACCAGCTTTTTTATGAGCCATTTTACTTTACTCCTAAAACCTTTTTAAGCTTAAGCTTGAATACCAGTGATCTTCACATCAGTGTGCCACTGACGGTGACCTTGTGTCTTCTTAGAGTGCTTACGACGACGGAACTTAACAATCTTAACTTTGTCACCGCGCAATTGGCCAACAACTTCAGCTGTTACCTTAGCACCTTCAACGACTGGCGCGCCGACTTTTACGTCTTCGCCATTAGCTACTAGAAGAACTTCGTCGAAATCGACTGATTCACCAGTTGCTACTTCAATCTTTTCTAGACGAACTACTTCGCCTTCCTGAACACGGTATTGCTTACCGCCGCTCTTAATTACTGCGTACATATATTTTGCTCCAACTCCGCTATTAGGACTGTGACGCCGTGGTTACGGGGCTGAACCACTGAATTTCACAAGGTGCGGCATTCTACGAAAAACTTTGCCATAGAGCAACCCCTGTTGTGGTTATTTATTTTGTGAAGTTGACCTTCTGGCTACATACTTCTAGCATACCCAAAACTCAGAGATAATATTGCCTAATCATGCAGTCTTTCCTAGACCTTACCAGTAGTGACCTTAAGCAGGTCGACGTCCTCATTTTAGAGAACTTAAACTCGAATGTCGCTCTTGTAGAGCATATAGGAGAGTACTTAGTTCAGGCAGGGGGAAAACGCCTACGGCCGATGCTTTCCCTTATTAGCGCAAAAGCACTCGGATTTGAGCATTCCTCGATATTCCAGTTGGCAACCGCCGTTGAGTTCATCCATACCGCTACGCTGTTACATGATGACGTGGTAGATGAATCTAATCTTCGCCGTGGTCGCGATACCGCCAATGCAAAGTGGGGCAATGCTCCGTCAGTATTAGTTGGCGACTTTGTCTACTCGCGCGCCTTCCAACTATTGGTCAAGATTGGCAATCTCGATGTCCTTGATATCCTCTCCGAGACCACCAACGTGCTGGCCGAGGGTGAAGTCCTTCAACTAGTAAACGCTGGTGACGCCAGCTTGAACGAGCGTGACTATTACCAAGTTATTCGCGCCAAGACCGCCAAGCTATTCGAAGCCGCCTGTGAGGGCGCAGCAATCCTGGCCTCCGCCAGCACCGAACAGCGCCAGCAACTTGCCACCTTTGGCGATCAACTGGGCATTGCCTTCCAGCTTGTTGATGACTTACTTGATTATGTTGGAAATGTGGATACCATGGGCAAGAATGTTGGCGACGATCTGGCTGAAGGGAAAACAACTCTCCCATTAATTCACGCTATGAAACACGCGTCAGCTGAAGATGCAGGGACGATCCGCACCGCCCTGCAGGCTAAAAACACCGATCAGATCGACGATATCATCCGAATAGTGGAAGCGACCGGTTCGCTTAACTACACTCGAGATGCAGCTTATCGTGCAATCGAAACGGCTAAAGGTGCGCTTTCCACACTACCCGCCTCTGCCTATCGTACCGCACTTGAAGAAATCGCCGACTACTGCATCGCTAGAACGAAGTAATTAGTAATAAAGGCTAAATAACTATGTTTTTAAAACAACTGCAGCAGCTTGCGGAGCATGCTGGCGACGAGTGCGTTGCTACGCTATGCCAGGACCCACAACGATTCAGCCAATTTAAGACCTCAGCGGCCGAGCTCACCCTCGACACTAGCCGCCAGAGAATGAGCGCAGACACCTTTTCAAAACTCGCCGAGTTGGCGAACAGCAGTGGCTTTAACCAAGCTTTTCAGGACATGCGTCAAGGTGAGGAAATCAATTTCACCGAAGGGCGTGCAGTACTGCACACCCTACTTCGCAACCTCAATAGTGAAGACCCTCGCGCCGAGGAGGTCCGTACCTCACTCGCCAAGATGCAAACGCTAACCAAGGCCGTTCAATCGGGCGAATGGAAGGGTTATGGCGGTAAGACAATCCGCGACGTAGTCAATATTGGTATCGGTGGTTCAGATCTAGGCCCGCGAATGATTTACCGCGCAATGCTGCACTATCGCCATGACGCCATTAACGTCCACTGGGTGGCGAACATTGACCCAGCTGACATCGAGAAAAAGCTGGCGGCACTCAACCCCGAAACCACGCTAATTGTGGTCTCGTCGAAAAGTTTCTCCACCCCCGAGACACTTAATAACGCCAACACTGCCCGTAAATGGTTGCTGGACAATGGCGTTACCGATGTCTCGAAACATGTCGTTGCAGCAAGCTCTAACGTCAAGATGGCGCTTGAATTCGGGATTGGCGAAAGCAACATTTTCCCACTGTGGGACTGGGTTGGCGGTCGCTTCTCACTGTGGTCTGCTATTGGCTTACCGCTCATGATGGGTTTCAAGCCTGGAGTTTTCGAAGCCATTTTAGGCGGCGCCCTAGCCATGGACGATCATGCCGAGTCGGCGCCACTCGAGACCAATCTTCCGGCCCAACTTGCGCTGTTCGAACTCTGGAATGTTAACGCTCACGGTACGAGCTCACGCGCTGTACTGCCCTACTGCCATGACCTCCGCCTGCTTCCTGCACACCTACAGCAACTTGAGATGGAAAGCCTTGGTAAGTCCGTGAACCTTAAGGGCGAACGGGTAGATTACCCGACTGGAGGCGTAGTTTGGGGCACTGAGGGCAGTAACGGCCAGCACTCCTACCACCAGTTACTTCATCAGGGTAATCAAGGTATCGCCGCGGAAATTATTCTACCGCTATCGTCACCAAACGAGCCAGTTCAGTACCTCAAGCTCATTGCCAACGCGTTAGCCCAGAGCCAGGTATTTTGTTACGGACAAAGTGCGGCTGAAGCTAAAGAGGCGCTACTCGCTCGCGGGATGGCAGATGACCAAGCCGAGATCATTGCTCAGCATAAGGAAATTCTTGGCAACCGCCCGCACAGCATCATCACCATGGAGTCGCTAAACCCGCATACGTTGGGCGCACTCATTGCAGCCTATGAAAACAAGGTCTTTTTCTGTGGGTACTGGCAGGAGATTAACGCGTTTGATCAGTGGGGCGTAGAGCTTGGGAAAGTCCATGCCAGCACGATGGAAACCGTGCTGACGTCGGGTGATACCGCGCAAGTTGATGGCGGCTACGCCGCCATCGTTAGCGCCTACTTGTCAGCTGCCAAGTAAGTTACGTTTTAGGCGGCGGTTTACGGGCCGTTCGCCTAACCAAATACCGAACATACCCTCTTTGAATAGCGGGTCCTCAACCAAAATATACTCTTCACCGTTACGGTAAGTGATAACGCCGCGAGTAGGGTCATTAAATACCGTGTAAACGTCGTCCTCTACAAGCTCTTCAACGAACTGATCCAGATAGTCTGCGACGACCTGCTCTACTTCTTCATAGCGCTCGTATTTTTTGAAGCCGTCTAAGACCGCCTCGGTAAACAAGGCGGTACTGACCAAGCTAGAACGCACCTCAAGGCGAAGCGCCATCGGCGAAATAGTTTCACTGACTAAGGTCTCTTTATCCTGACCTTCAACCGTATACAGTGCAATATCGTAAAGTGGCACCATAAACTTACGGCGAACACCCTCACCTTGCTTTTGCATTTCAGTCCCTGCCAACGTCAGCGTCTCTGGCGACTCTGCGTTCGCGGAGTGAGTGCTCGTTAGCCCTAATAGGACCACCAGCACGCTAGCGAGTAACGTTTTCATTTTAACTCCTCATACCACATCATTGTGCTTATGCACTTGTTATTATTGCGAGTAATTCATCTCGCTTTGCTTCCATCAACGCTGAGTCTGCTTTCGACTCTACATTGAGTCGGAGCACGGGCTCAGTGTTAGACATTCTTAGATTAAAGCGCCATGCGTCACCGAACGACATACTCAAACCGTCGGTACGATCAACCGCGGTGGCTAAATCGCTATATTTCGCTTCAATTTGAGCAATAGCTGCTTCTGGATCTTCGAGCTTGGTATTGATTTCACCACTACAGGGGAACGCCAACATACACTCATCCACTAATGACGCCAAACTGACATCACGCTGACACATCAGCGCAGTGATCAATAACCAAGGTATCATGCCACTATCGCAGTAGGCAAAATCTTTGAAGTAGTGGTGCGCACTCATCTCGCCACCGTAGATAGCATCTTCGTGGCGCATACATTCTTTAATAAACGCATGACCCGTTTTGCTCATGATCGCTTTGCCGTCATAACGCGCCGCGACTTCGATAGTATTCCAAGTCAGACGTGGGTCATGAACAATTTTTGAACCCGGCTGTTTTAATAGGAAAGCTTCGGCTAGCAGACCCACCACGTAGTAGCCTTCAATGAAACGGCCGGCCGAATCGAAGAAGAAACAACGGTCAAAGTCACCATCCCAAGCAATACCCAAGTCGGCATTATTCGCCACGACGGCATCAATGGTAGGCTGGCGATTTTCCTCTAGCAATGGATTGGGCACCCCATTAGGGAAGTTACCATTCGCCTCATGATGAACCTTGATGAATTCGAACGGAAGATGTGCCTCAAGTAAATCAACAACCGCTCCAGCGCCACCATTACCCGCATTCACCACTACCTTTAGCGGCTTAAGCTGAGCAACGTCTACATAAGTCAGAAGGTGCTTGATGTAGGCTTCACTGTGGTCGAAGCGGCTCACGCTTCCCTTGTGTACTACCGCTGGGAAATTGCCTGCTTCGGCCAACGCTTGAATATCGAACAACCCGGTATCGCCGGAAATCGGCTTCGCGCCTTCGCGAACGAACTTCATACCGTTGTAATCCATTGGGTTGTGACTCGCCGTCACGACAATACCACCATCCACCGCTAGTTCTTTCGCCGCAAAATAGATCTGCTCGGTACCACATTCACCAATGTTGATAACGTCCGCTCCACCATCAGTGAGCCCCTCGGTGAGTGCATCACATAAGGTCTTACTAGTTAGGCGAATATCGTAACCTACGGCAACGCGCTTAGCGCTGAGGAACTGGGCATAGGCACGGCCGATACGATAGGCAACATCATCATTGAGTTGATCGGGGACACGGCCACGGACATCGTAGGCTTTAAAGCAGCTAATTTTCATTATTTCTCCATTTCGACATTCTTGTCATTTTTCTAGTGGGAACACTATACCATCCATTCTGAGACCTGTTTAGCACCGCTTAGGTGAATTATTTCCATTTCATCATTGAATTTTATAATACGACTAAAGCAGCACGGATATTCACAAATTGTGAATTGCCGATAGTGACTTAAGAAACGCATTCCCATAAAATGACCGCACAGTCGCTCTAATTTTCATGACATTTCGCGACATTTCACAGCAATTTTTTCGAGATGTACTATGACTCAGCAAAGCTCTTACACCTACGAGGAACTTATTTCCTGTAGTCAAGGCGAACTATTCGGCCCAGGTAACGCCCAACTTCCAGCTCCTAATATGTTAATGCTTAACCGCATTACCAGCATCACCGCTACCGGTGGCGAAAACGGCGTCGGAGAGCTGATCGCTGAACTCGACATCACCCCTGACCTGTGGTTCTTTGATTGCCACTTCCCCGGCGACCCAGTGATGCCTGGATGCCTAGGCCTTGATGCGATGTGGCAGCTAGTTGGCTTCTTCCTCGGTTGGAAAGGCAACCCCGGTAAGGGGCGCGCACTAGGCTGTGGCGAAGTGAAGTTCACTGGACAAATTCTACCTACCGCCAAAAAGGTGACTTACAAGATCACCCTAAATCGCGTTATTGAGCGCCGTTTGGTTATGGGCATCGCCGATGGCGTGGTCATGGTTGACGGTCGTGAGATCTATCATGCAAAGGACCTCAAGGTTGGTCTTTTCCAAAGTACTGAGAATTTTTAAGGAGTATCCACCATGCGTCGTGTAGTCATCACGGGAATGGGCATTGTATCTAGCCTCGGCAACAGCGTTGCGGATGTTGAAGATTCCCTTCGTAACGGCAAATCTGGCATTTCGTTCCAGGAAGAATATAAAGAAGTGGGCCTACGTTCGCACGTAGCCGGTTCCATTGACATCGATTTCAAAGAACACATTGACCGTAAAGCACTGCGCTTCATGGGCGATGCGGCAGCCTATGCTTTCATCAGTATGGACCAGGCCATCAAAGATTCGGGCTTGAACGAAGATCAGGTTTCTAACGAGCGTACCGGTATCATCATGGGTTCGGGCGGTGCATCGTCGCACAACCTAGTTGAATCGGCAGACATCATCCGCAAGCGCGGTGTTAAGCGTGTCGGTCCATACCGTGTAACCCAAACCATGGGTTCAACCACTTCGGCCTGTTTGGCAACGCCATTTAAGATTAAGGGTGTTAACTACTCTATTTCATCGGCCTGTGCTACCAGTGCTCACTGTATTGGTCACGGTGCTGAGCTTATCCAATTGGGTAAGCAGGATGTAATTTTCGCTGGCGGCGGTGAAGAACTGCACTGGGTTATGTCGTCGCTATTTGATGCCATGGGTGCACTCTCTACCAAGTACAACGAAACGCCTGACAAAGCTTCGCGTGCCTACGACGAAGGTCGTGATGGTTTCGTTATTGCTGGCGGCGGCGGTTGTGTCGTGCTTGAAGACTACGATCATGCGGTAGCTCGCGGCGCGACTATTTACGCAGAGCTCGTAGGCTACGGCGCTACCTCTGACGGCTACGACATGGTCGCACCAAGCGGCGAAGGCGCAGCACGTTGCATGCGTATGGCAATGGCTACCGTTGACGAGCCGATTGATTACATCAACGCTCACGGCACGAGCACCCCCGTTGGTGACGTTGCAGAGCTAGGCGCGGTACGCGAAGTATTTGGTGATAACACCCCACTAATTGGTTCAACCAAATCGCTTTCTGGTCACTCACTGGGTGCAGCTGGGGTACATGAAGCAATTTATTCTATCATCATGCAGCAGAAAGGTTTCGTGGCCGCTTCGGCGAACATCGATAATCTGGATGAGAAAGCACAGGGTCTGAACATTGTGACAGAAACCCAGGAGAAAGAGCTGAAGACAGTGATGTCGAATAGCTTTGGCTTCGGTGGCACCAACGCGACGTTGATTTTCAAAAGCCTTTAATTAGCTAGCGATTAATCAAAAGCCTAGAGAGCCCTCGGACTATTGAATTCAATAGGACGGGGGCTTTTTTGTTGAGGCGTTTTTTGTTGATACTAGGTTTTACTGGGGTGATGTCTTTTGGACTGATGTCCTTTGACAGAATGATAGTAAATCGCGCGATGATCCTGTTGGACTGATGTCTTTTGACACGATGTAAGTTGATAACGTGCTAACTCTAGCTGTTACCTAGCCCAAGAACGCCCGCCAACGATCCAATAAACCGACTCGCCATGGCTTCGGCTTTATCCCAAAGGCAAACTTCAAAGCTGATCCATCCAGCGTTCTATCCACGCCGAGTCCGGCCCCAGCAACCAGCTGATCGGTGGTCTCCTCGCACTTGTCATCACATAAATAGGCGGTCAAACGATGCCAGGTAACCTTGCCCCCTGAGGCGTAGGTGTAACGACCCCAATTCTCGCCGCCCGATAACAGCTGCGCGATGACTGACGCACAGACCCGAGATAGATCCGGCACGGTAACAATATTGAAGAATGAACTATCATCCAGCTCACGTGTGCCAGCCAGTTCAATTTCACGCATCACATCGGGAAATAGACGAACGGCCAACATGGGAAAGTCCAACAGCATGACCCGCGCCGACTCGTCGAGTAACGGTGACTCCCAGACATCATCGAACTCTCCGTTATCGAGACTAAATGACTGTAGTCTTGCCTGAATGACACCCACATTTTGCAGATCGGCTTGCCGGCAGAGTGCTAAAAAGTCTTCAACCTGAGCACCGAAGCTTATCACCAATTGCGCACCGTCCAGGGACTCAACCGGAGGTTCTACCTCAATACAATCGATACGGGGCAGCAGCGAGCGGATACTCGCTATTAGCGCTTCGCGTGCTTCCGGTGGCGGGCTCACGATGTAGATTCGTTCGGACATGGGTTAACTCTCAAGTGTTTTGCGAAGTATATGAGATTTAACGGCGCGCGCCAACTTGGCTAACGGTTGGTATCACCCTAGCAAGCTTCGTAACCGGGAACAAAAAAGAGCGCCTAGGCGCTCTTTTCGTAAGATGATTCAGCTAACGAATTAAAACGGAATATCGTCATCAAATGAATCAAAGCTAGGCGCCGGCTGAGCTGGGCGCTGAGCAGGTTGCTGCTGCGGCGCCGCGGTATGAGGTTGCTGAGCCTGCGAGGGACGCTGAGGCGCCTGCTGCTGCCCCTGTGGAGCACGTTGTGGCGCCTGCTGCTGAGCTGGCTGCTGGTAGCTCTGCTGTTGTGGTGCAGAGTGTTGCGGCGATGCCTGCTGAGGAGCTGACTGCTGATAAGCATTCTGCGATGGCGCAGAAGGCGCAGAGGGCGCAGAGGGCGCAGAAGCGTACGGATCTGCATAGGCACCCGGTGCGGAAGCATTCACAGCACCGGTATTCGCTGGTGCGCCAGCACCACGGCTGTCCAACATTTGCATTTCGTTCGCCACGATCTCTGTGGTGTAGCGGTCTTGACCCTGCTGATCTTGCCACTTACGGGTACGCAACGACCCTTCAATATAAACCTTGCTACCTTTCTTCAGATATTGACCGGCAATCTCAGCCAGCTTGTTGAAAAATACGACTCGATGCCACTCGGTGCGCTCCTGCGCCTGACCGGTGTTCTTGTCTTTCCAACTCTCTGATGTTGCGATGGTGATATTGGTAATGGCCGCGCCAGCCTGGGTATAACGACTTTCAGGGTCGTTCCCTAAATTACCTACCAAGATCACTTTATTAATACCACGGGCCATTGTGTCCACCTGCCATTTTATTTGTTGTTTAATTGTCTAGAATACCGAAGTCAGCGACTAGATGCATCACCTAATCGAGCGGAATTTCGCGACGGTTCAATTGTCTGACGAACGGATACGCTTCTATGGGCGCAACAGTAGATCTACTTGCTCAGAATCAAATCGAGGCTTATCAACCTTAAGATAAACGCGCTGACTCGCCGCATCGAAGCGAACGCTCTCTACGCCATCGATTTCGCCCAGCGAGGCGAGTTCTTCGGCAGTTGTATCAACCACCACCGGCCAGGAAACATTCGTTAGGTAACGTACTGGCGCCATAAAACTAATAAACAGCCCCCAGAGAGCCATCCCACCGAAGGCTACTGCATAAGCTGCCTGCGGACCGAACTCAGCCACTGCGGAACCGGCAATCACAGCGCCAAAGAACGCGCCGGTAAATTGCGCCGTTGAGAATACGCCCATTGCCGCCCCGCGACGCCCAGCAGGGGCAATCTTGCTCACCAAACTAGGTAGCAGAGCTTCAGAGAGATTAAAGCCCACGAAGAACAGCCAGAGTCCAAGTACCAGCCATTCGATAGAAGCCGAAGTAAAAAGCACGGCCGTAGCGGCTAGCAGCACCAGAACGGCTACCCGTAACGCCGCGCGCATCCGCCTTTTCACTTCCGCTAAGATAATAAGCGGGAGCATGGCGACGAAGCTTGTACCAATAATGAGCAGGTAGAACCAACTCAACTGAGCTTGCGTCACTAAGTCATAATTCGCCAGGACCGTGGGTACTACGAGAAATATCGCCATCAGAGCGCCGTGAAGCACAAATACACCCAACGCAGCTCGCAGCAACTCGGCACCGGTTAGCACAGCACGAATTCCAGCGGCCTTCACATCATTGTGAAGGAGACGTTCAGGCGGCGACGGCACAACTAGTACCACAAGCAATATCGCTACAACTGCCAGCAGAGCCCCGGCATAGAACAGCCCCGACAAACCCACCATATGATAGATCCACGGCCCCAGTACCATCGCCAAGGCAAAGGCAACACCAATACTGGCACCAATGGACGCCATTGCGCGGGCTCGTTTATCCTCGGGGGTTAAATCTGCAAGCAGTGCCATCACGGTTGCCGCAATAGCACCAGCACCCTGCAAAGCCCGACCAAGGATAATCCCCCAGACGGAATCGCTAAATCCAGCTATCACACTACCGAGAATGAAAATCAGTAACCCGCCAATAATGATTGGCTTACGACCAATACGATCCGACCAAGCCGCCAAGGGTAACTGCAAGATGCCTTGAGAGGCTCCGTAAATACCCAGCGCCCAACCAATCGTTTGTGCGTTCGCATCTGGATAGGCATCCAAAGCCAAACTCAACACAGGTAGTACCATGAAGAGGCCTAGCATTCGTACCATATAAACTGCAGATAATCCGATGAGCGCTTGAGACATATTCGCCTTGTTGGTCGTATAAGGTCTTTTGGGGTGATACAGGTAAAACTCACTACCCCATTAATTCAATACCGCAGTATACTGAACGGATGGCATAAATAGGTAGTCTGATGGATAAAATTTCTCTCCGTGGCGCTCGCACCCACAATTTAAAGAATATCGACCTGGATCTTCCTCGCGATAAATTGATTGTTATTACCGGACTTTCCGGTTCGGGCAAAAGTAGCTTGGCCTTCGACACCCTCTACGCAGAGGGACAGCGTCGCTATGTAGAGTCGCTTTCAACCTATGCACGTCAGTTCCTATCGATGATGGAAAAGCCGGACATGGACCATATCGAGGGTCTGTCTCCCGCTATCTCCATTGAGCAGAAGTCGACCTCGCATAATCCTCGCTCCACGGTGGGGACTATTACCGAGATTTACGATTATCTTCGCCTCCTCTACGCCCGTGTCGGCGAGCCCCGCTGCCCCGATCACGACGAACCACTCACAGCGCGAACCGTATCCGAAATGGTTGATACCGTGCTGGCACTAGAGGAAGGCAGTAAAATTATGTTACTGGCTCCAGTGGTTCGTGAACGTAAGGGTGAGCACATCCATCTATTCGAAAAGCTGCGGGCTCAAGGTTTTATTCGCGTCCGCATTGATGGCATCATCACCGATCTTGATGACCTACCTGAACTCGACAAGAAAAAGAAACATACTATTGATGTTGTGGTTGACCGCCTAAAGGTCCGTGACGACATACAACTGCGCCTCGCCGAAAGCTTCGAAACAGCGCTCGAGCTGGCCGAAGGATTGGCAACGATTGCCTGGATAGACGGTGAGCACGAAGAGATTCTACTAAGCGCTAAGTATGCCTGCCCAATTTGCGATTACAGCCTGAAGGAACTTGAACCGCGACTGTTTTCATTCAACAACCCGGCAGGAGCCTGTCCAAGCTGCGATGGCTTGGGGATTCGTCAGTACATTGATCCTGATCTTGTCATTCAAGACGAAGAATTATCGCTGGCCGAGGGAGCGATTCGTGGCTGGGACCGCCGTAATGTGTATTACTTCCACCTCCTCACCTCGCTTGCCGAGCATCTTGGCTTTGATGTGGAAACACCGTGGAAGAGTCTATCCGATGCGCAGCGCAATCTCATTCTTCAGGGTTCGAAGGAGGAGATTGATTTCTCCTATGTAAACGACCGCGGTGACGTTCATCGCCGCCGCCATCGCTTTGAAGGTGTGATCCCCAATATGTCTCGCCGTTACCACGAAACCGAGTCGAACTCAGTCCGGGAAGAGATGGCCAAATACCATAGCCAGCAAAGCTGCCCTGAATGTAACGGCTCACGACTGTGTCGCGCAGCCCGACACGTATTTGTTGACGAAAAAACGATCTCCGAAATTACTGAAATGTCAGTGGGCAGTAGTTACGAGTACTTCGAACAGCTTGGCTTTAACGGCGCTAAAGCTGAAATTGCCGATAAAATCCTCAAGGAACTCAAGGATCGCTTCCGCTTTTTGAATGACGTGGGGCTAAACTACCTTAGCCTCAACCGATCCGCTGATACCTTATCTGGCGGTGAGGCTCAACGCATTCGTCTAGCCTCACAAATTGGCGCGGGCTTGGTTGGCGTCATGTATATCCTTGACGAACCGAGCATTGGTTTACACCAGCGTGACAATGAGCGCCTACTAAACACCCTTACGCGTCTGCGCGATTTGGGCAACACCGTGATTGTGGTGGAGCATGATGAAGATGCTATTCGCCTCGCCGACTACATTGTGGACATCGGTCCCGGTGCTGGTGTGAATGGCGGTGAGATTGTCGCCGAAGGTACTTATCAGCAAATTCTAGATAGCAAGCGCTCACTTACCGCCAAGTACCTGTCGGGCGAAGAAGAGATCACCATTCCTGCCGTTCGCAATACCGCCAAGAACAACCAATTCTTGACCCTAAGCGGCTGTCAGGGCAACAACCTGCAGAACGTGACGCTTGAGCTTCCCGTTGGTGTGTTTACCTGCGTTACCGGTGTTTCCGGCTCGGGTAAATCAACGCTCATTAACCGCACCTTGTACCCGCTTGCGGCGACAGCACTCAACCGCGCTACTACACTGAAGGCCGATGAGTACGGTGCCGTTGAAGGTCTTGATCACTTCGATAAATGTATCGATATCAATCAGAGTCCAATTGGCAGAACACCACGATCTAATCCGGCCACCTATACCGGTATGTTCACCCCTATTCGGGAACTATTTGCGGGTACGCAGGAATCTCGATCCCGCGGTTACAAGCCGGGCCGTTTCTCCTTCAACGTGAAAGGCGGACGTTGTGAAGCGTGCCAAGGCGATGGCGTCACCAAAGTAGAAATGCACTTCCTGCCAGACGTTTATGTACCCTGTGATATCTGCTCGGGAAAACGTTATAACCGTGAAACCCTTGAGATTCTGTATAAGGGCAAGAACATTCACGACGTGCTCGAGATGAGCATTGAAGATGCGCTTGAGTTCTTTGACGCCGTCCCATCAATTCGTAACCGTCTACAGACGCTGATTGATGTGGGGCTCACCTACATCCGCCTAGGTCAGGCAGCCACCACGCTCTCCGGAGGTGAGGCACAGCGGGTCAAGTTGGCGAAGGAGCTATCGCGCCGAGACACGGGTCAAACTCTTTATATCCTCGATGAGCCTACCACCGGCCTGCACTTTCACGATATTAAACAGCTTTTGCACGTGCTACATCGCCTCCGTGACCACGGCAATACCATCGTTGTTATTGAGCACAACTTAGATGTCATCAAGACGGCAGATTACATTGTAGATATTGGCCCCGAAGGCGGCTCTGGTGGTGGTCAAATTGTTGCCACCGGCACGCCCGAAGAAGTTGCTGAGGTTGTCGAATCCCACACTGGCGTATTCCTTAAGCCGATGCTGGAGAAAAATCAATGAGCTGGGAGCTTGACGAGCGATTAGCGAATGACACGGTGCTCATTTCGGATTCTAGCGCCTGGCAGCTTCGATTACTCAACGATCACCGCTACGAATGGCTAATTCTGGTGCCTAAAATTGCCGAGGTCACCGAACTTTTCGAATTGCCTAGCCTTTATCAGCAGCAGCTACTTCAGATTTGTAACAGTGCTGGCGAGAAGCTACTGGGCGAACGTGAATGTGACAAGATCAACGCTGGCTACCTAGGCAATGTGGTCTCTCAGTTTCACTTTCATATCGTTGGGCGACGGATTGATGACCCGGCATGGCCAGGTCCCGTGTGGGGACATTCTCCCCGAGAAGCGGCTTCAGACGAGGTAATTCAGGAACGCTGCGCCTACTGGCGCGAGCTTCGACTGGTTTAACAATTAGCGTGTGGTGCGCCTAGAGTATGTTAAACTCATTGAAATTTACCTACTGTGGTGTGATGAATTATGACCTACGCTACCATTTCCGGCTGGGGAAAATGCCTTCCTCCAGCGGTGCTTAATAACGACGATCTCGCAACCTTTCTGGATACCAATGACGAGTGGATCTACTCGCGAACGGGCATGAAAGAGCGCCGAATTTCCCACGTTGATCTCTGTGAACTCGGTTACGTTGCCGCAGCAAGAGCCATTGCCTGTGCCGGCTTAGAAGCGGATGACATCGATATGATTTTATTCGGTTCTACCAGCTTTTCAGAGTTCGCCCCCAATACTGCCTCTTACGTGCAAAAACGCCTTGGCGCCTCAAAGGCTGCCTGTATGGATTTGAATACGGCGTGCACGAGCTTCATGTACGGCCTAACAACAGGCACCGCAATGATCAAGTCCGGCGTGTTTAAGCGTGTGCTCGTGATTGGCGGTGAGGTAGTGAGTAAGCTGATGGACTGGGAGAACCGTAACGTTGCGGTACTGTTCGGAGACGGTTGTGCCGCGATGGTACTCGAAGCTTCCGAGGAAAAAGAAGGCGTTATCTCGGAGACCCTCGGCTGTTACGGCGAACATCGTGACATCTTAAAAGTACTCGGTTATGGCGGGCAGTATGCCAATCAGAATATCATGCTAGGGGATGTTCACTGGAATTTCGAAGGCCAAGATATCTTCAAGCGCGCAGTGGCCGGCATGAACAAAGCCAGTAAAGAAACACTGGAAAAAGCAGGCTGTGGCGTCGAAGATATTAATCTCGTGGTACCCCACCAAGCCAACGCCCGCATCATTGAAGCGGTGGGAAAAAAGCTTGGCGTTGAGGCCGATAAGGTCTTCGTCAATATCGAACGCTACGGGAATATGTCGGCCGCTACGGCACCCATTGCATTGATTGAGGCCGTTGAAGAAGGTCGGGTTAACCCAGGAGACCTCGTACTTCAACCTGCGTTTGGTGCGGGACTAACATGGAGCTCACATCTCATTCGCTGGGGTCAACGCGTTACACCCATCGCTGAAAGCGATGCCGAGCTGGCACCTTGCGATAAAACCGCACTCGAATTGGTTAATGAAATGCGCACGGTTAAGAATGCCGCGAAGGCTAGCCGCGCCGCGAATAACCAAGAGATGGTGGCCAAGTACTAATTCGTCTTACGTTTTATACAGACAAAAAAAAGCCGATCAAACGATCGGCTTTTTCTATTAGCTTGCGCTAAACGATTTACTCGTCGTCAGCTTCTTCAGCTACCGGACGATCAACCATTTCAACGTATGCCATTGGTGCGTTATCACCAGCGCGGAAACCACACTTTAGAACGCGAACGTAACCACCTGGGCGCGTGTTGTAACGCGGACCTAGTTCGTTGAAAAGCTTACCTACTGCTTCGTCAGAACGAAGACGAGAGAAAGCTAGACGACGGTTAGCAACAGAATCAACTTTTGCTAGCGTGATTAGAGGCTCAACAACACCACGAAGCTCTTTAGCTTTTGGCAAAGTCGTTTTAATTAACTCGTGCTCAACCAAAGATGCAGCCATGTTACGGAACATAGCGCGACGGTGAGAACCAGTACGATTTAATTTACGACCTGAATGACGATGACGCATAATAATAATTCCTAATCAGCTTACCAACAGGCTGCTATCTCAGCATGACCCCAGGTAAGAAAGCTAAGACGCAACATTGCGCCTTAGCTTACAATCAGAAGACTCGTTGCTATTAGATAGCGAAACGATCTTCTACTTTAATGCTTGCAGGTGGCCAGTTCTCTAGTTTCATACCTAGAGACAGTCCACGTGAAGCGAGGATGTCCTTGATTTCAGTCAATGACTTCTTACCAAGGTTTGGCGTCTTAAGCAGCTCAACTTCTGTGCGCTGAATAAGATCACCGATGTAGTAGATGTTCTCTGCTTTTAGACAGTTCGCAGAACGAACTGTAAGCTCTAGATCATCAACTGGACGCAGAAGAATCGGATCAATTTCCTCTTCTTTCACTTCCTCAGCCTGTTCGACTTCGCTTTCTAGCTCAACGAAAACCGCCAACTGATGCTGCAGAATAGTAGCAGCGCGACGAATCGCCTCTTCAGGGTCTAGCGTTGAATCTGTTTCCAGATCTAGCACTAGCTTGTCGAGGTCAGTACGCTGTTCAACACGTGCGCTTTCAACACTGTAAGCGACGCGCTGAACCGGGCTGAAAGATGCATCCAGTTGCAGACGACCAATAGAACGAGTTTCATCCTCTGAGCTCTTCCGTGCAGAAGCCGGGACGTATCCGCGACCTGTTGCTACGACCATACGAATGTTTAACTCGCCTTTCGCGTTAACGTTAGCGATAACATGCTCTGGATTCTTAATTTCCATATCGCCTTCGGTCTGAATATCACCCGCAGTTACAACACCAGCGCCTTTCTTGCTGATGGTGATCTCTGCGCGATCCTTTCCTTCCATAACGATAGCAACGCCCTTGAGGTTCAAAAGAATCTCAATTACGTCTTCCTGAACACCTTCGATAGAAGAGTACTCATGTAGAACACCGTCAATTTCGGCTTCTACAATCGCACAACCTGGCATCGAAGAAAGCAGGATACGACGGAGCGCGTTACCAAGAGTATGGCCGAAACCACGCTCTAATGGCTCCAAGGTCACTTTAGCGTGAGTTGGACTATACTCGTGCACGTCGATATGACGTGGTGTAAGAAACTCATTCAATACACTCTGCATTGGCACACCTGTTGGCTTAGTTATTCGTTTACTTCGAGTAAAGCTCGATGATTAGCGACTCGTTAATGTCCGCAGACAAATCGGTACGCTCTGGTAGGCGCTTAAAAGTGCCTTCCATCTTCGGTGCATCTACTTCGATCCATTCGTTGGTACCACGATTTGCAGCAAGCTCTAGAGCTTGAGCGATACGCAACTGCTTTTTCGACTTCTCACGAACAGCAACAACATCACCTTCTTTAACTTGGAAAGATGGAATGTTTACCGTCTTACCGTTAACAGTGATTGCCTTGTGAGAAACAAGCTGACGAGACTCTGCACGTGTTGAACCGTAACCGATACGGTAAACAACGTTGTCTAGTCGACATTCTAACAACTGTAGCAGGTTTTCGCCGGTATTACCCTTGCGACGTGCTGCTTCTTTGTAGTAAGAACGGAATTGCTTCTCGAGGATGCCGTACATGCGACGTACTTTCTGCTTCTCACGAAGCTGAACACCGTAGTCAGATAAACGACCACGACGTGCGCCATGCACACCAGGAGCTGTCTCAAGCTTACACTTGGACTCTAGTGGACGGACACCGCTCTTTAAAAATAGATCTGTACCCTCGCGACGGGCTAGCTTGCACTTAGGGCCAATATAACGTGCCATGGGTTCGCTCTCCTCTTATACGCGACGTTTCTTCGGTGGACGACATCCGTTATGCGGAATAGGCGTCACGTCAGAAATGTTAGTGATTTTGTAGCCACAGTTGTTCAATGCACGAACTGCAGATTCACGACCTGGACCTGGACCTTTAACTTCCACGTCTAGATTTTTAAGACCGTAGTCTTTTGCTGCGTTACCAGCACGCTCAGCAGCTACCTGTGCTGCGAACGGGGTACTCTTACGAGAACCACGGAAACCTGACCCACCTGCGGTAGCCCAAGACAGAGCATTGCCCTGACGGTCAGTGATCGTGATGATGGTGTTGTTGAACGACGCATGGATATGCGCGATCCCATCAACGACGGACTTCTTGACCTTTTTGCGAGTTTGCTTCGCACCTGGCTTAGCCATAGATCCTTCCTCCAAATGTAAGGACTAAGTATCGACCTTGCAGTCGACACGACGCGTGAATGATTAGCGTTTAATTGGCTTACGTGGGCCTTTACGCGTGCGAGCATTCGTCTTAGTACGCTGACCACGAAGTGGTAAACTGCGACGGTGACGAAGACCACGGTAACAACCTAGATCCATTAAACGCTTGATGCTCATTGAAACTTCACGACGAAGATCACCTTCTACAGTGTTCTTTGCCACTTCGTTACGAAGTGCATCTACTTGCTCTTCAGAAAGACTACCGATTTTGGCGTCTTCTGCGATTCCAGTAACCGCACAGATCTGCTTAGACTTAGTACGGCCGATACCGAAAATATAAGTCAGTGAGATAACAGTGTGCTTGTTATCTGGAATGTTTACTCCAGCAATACGAGCCATTGAAAATAACTCCAATAAATTAGCTTATACAGCAATACGACAGCAATCAAAGATTGCCGGATGCCCCTTAAAAGGTGCGCAATAATAGCGCAAGCATCCGGCTGAATCAAACAATTCTCTTCGAAAGCTAGATCGATTAGCCTTGACGCTGCTTGTGACGTGGTTCAGCGCTACAAATAACGCGAACTGTGCCCTTGCGACGAATAATTTTGCAATTTCTGCAAATCTTTTTAACTGACGCACGAACTTTCATGGTCGGCTCCTCTTTACGGGGCGCGCTTAGCGCGCACCATTTCCGTAGTTCTTCAGGTTGGCTTTCTTCATCAGCCCGTCGTACTGAGTCGACATCATATGCTGTTGAATCTGAGCCATGAAATCCATGACAACTACTACTACGATAAGCAGTGACGTTCCGCCCAAGTAAAATGGAATGTTCGCAAACACTACCAAGAACTGAGGCATCAAACATACTGCCGCAATATAAATCGCACCAACTAACGTTAGCCGTCCCAGAACACTATCCAAGTAATCGGCGGTCTTCATACCCGGGCGTATGCCTGGGATGCTGCCACCTGAACGCTTCAAGTTTTCTGACACTTCCTTCGAGTTGAAGGTAATCGCCGTGTAGAAGTAACAGAAGAATACGATCATCAACGTGAACAAAATAATGTTCAATGGCTGCCCCGGGCTCAACATCAAAGCAATATCCTGGAGCAATTCAGATCCAGAAGATTGACCCGCCCATTGGGCGATTGACGCTGGGAATAGCAAGATACTGCTCGCAAAGATAGCTGGGATTACACCGGCCATATTGATTTTGAGCGGCAAATAGCTAGCCTGCGGCTGCATTTGTCGACGACCCTGTTGACGTCTAGCGTAGTGAATTGGTATGCGACGTTGCGCGCGCTCCATACGGACCACACCCCAAACAACCGCAATCGCAACCAAACCGATAAGAATCAACACGAGGAAGTTCAAATCACCTTGGCGCGCCGACTCAAACGCTTGACCTAGTGCCGACGGGAGACCCGCCACGATGCCTGCGAAGATCAGCATGGATATACCATTACCGATACCACGTTCAGTCACCTGTTCACCAAGCCACATCATAAACATCGCTCCACCAACTAACGACATTACCGCTACTAAAGTAACGCTGACGCCAGTTGCGTAAAACAATCCTTGTCCTGATAAGCCTGCTACCATACCAGCGCCCTGAACGGTCGCCAATACGAGAGTTCCCCAACGGGTATACTGGCTTATCTTGCGACGCCCTGCCTCTCCCTCTTTTTTGAGGGCTTCTAACGACGGTACAACCGCTGTTAGTAACTGCGTAATGATCGACGCAGAGATGTATGGCATGACGCCCAGCGCAAGGATACTCATACGCTCTAGTGCACCACCAGAGAACATATTGAATAATCCCAGAATCGTGCCTTCGTTTTGACTGAATAGTTCAGCCACGCGAGCAGGGTTAATTCCAGGTAACGGTATATGTGTACCGACTCGATATACGATGATCGCTAATAACAAAAAGGTAAGGCGAGACTTAAGCTCGCCTAAACCCTTTTGACTACCCGTCATCATTGCACTGGGGTTAGTCATTAATCCTCTACCTTGCCACCGGATGTTTCAATTGCTTCTTTAGCGCCTTTAGAAACCTTTAAACCTTTGACAGTAACTGCACGAGTTACGTCGCCGGAAAGGAATACTTTGGCTCGAGTGATATTTTTAGCAACTAATCCAGCATCTTTCAATGCCTCAACCGTTACTACATCACCCGCAATTGAACCGAGTTCAGATGTACGGATCTCAGCAGTAGTAATACCGATGCGTGAAGTAAAACCGAATTTCGGTAGACGCTTCTGCATAGGCATCTGACCACCCTCGAAACCTGGACGGACAGAACCGCCAGAACGAGATTTCAGACCCTTGTGACCGCGACCACCAGTTTTACCAACGCCACTACCAATACCGCGACCAACGCGCTTCTTGCTGTGCTTGTGGCCTTCAGCTGGGCTTAAAGTATTAAGACGCATGCTGTTAACCCTCCACTTTCAATAGATAATGGGCTTTGTTAATCATGCCGCGTACTGCTGGAGTATCTTCTACTTCAACAGTATGGCCGATTCGACGTAAACCCAAACCTGCTACGCAGGCTTTGTGGCTCGCAAGACGACCAGCGGTCGATTTAACTTGCGTTACCTTAATGGTTTTATTTGCCATTGTCGTTCGTCCTCGCTGCAAATTAGCCTTGGATCTCTTCGACAGACAGGCCACGCTTAGCGGCGATGTCTTCCGGAGAACGCATATTTTCGAGCGCCTTAAAAGTCGCACGTACTACGTTTACTGGGTTAGTGCTACCGTAGCACTTAGCCAAAACGTTGTGTACGCCTGCGATTTCTAGCACAGCACGCATTGCACCACCGGCAATAACACCTGTACCTTCAGAGGCTGGCTGCATGTAAATTTTCGATGCACCGTGGCGCGCTTTGATCGGGTACTGAATGGTATCACCTTTCAGCTGTACCGTGATCATGTTGCGACGTGCATTTTCCATCGCCTTTTGGATAGCGACAGGCACTTCACGCGCCTTGCCACGACCAAAGCCGACTTTACCGTTACCATCACCAACGACAGTTAGGGCGGTGAAACCGAAAATACGGCCACCTTTAACAACTTTAGCTACACGATTAACCTGTACTAGTTTCTCTTGTAAGCCTTCGCTGTTGTTGTCTTTTTGCTTCTGCTCTGCCATGTCTCTCACCTTTAGAATTCAAGACCTGCTTCACGAGCAGCGTCAGCTAAGGACTTCACTCGACCGTGGTATTTGAAACCACTACGGTCGAACGACACTTTAGTTACACCCGCTTCTTTAGCGCGCTCGGCAACTAACTTGCCTACTGCGCCAGCAGCTTCGATGTTACCTGTTTTACCTTCACGAAGTGACTTATCCAAAGTGGATGCAGAGGCGATAACTTTACCGCCATCTGCTGAAATCACTTGCGCGTAGATATGACGAGGCGTGCGGTGCACTGTCAAACGGGTAACACCCGCTTCACGCATATTTAAGCGCGTACGACGTGCACGGCGTAGTCTTGCATCACGTTTTGTGCTCATAACCTTGCCTTACTTCTTCTTCGCTTCTTTACGACGGACATGCTCATCGGCAAAACGAACACCTTTACCTTTATAAGGCTCTGGTGGACGGAATGCGCGGATCTCCGCCGCTACTTGACCGAGTAACTGTTTATTCGCGCTTTTCAACACGATGTCAGTTTGGCTCGGAGTTTCGGCTTTAACGCCTTCCGGAAGCTCATAGTCAACCGGATGTGAGAAACCTAGAGTTAGGTTCAAGGTGTTACCCGACACTTTAGTACGGTAACCGACACCAACGAGCTGAAGTTTCTTTTCGAAACCTTGGCTAACGCCAGTGACCATGTTGCCTACCAAAGCACGCATAGTACCAGACATTGCTACACTCTTCTTATCGCCATGACGTGCTTTAAAAGTAATCACGTTGTCGTTAAGCGCGACTTCTACGCTCGCGTTGAGTGGCATGTTTAGAGTGCCGTTAGCACCCTTTACAGTGATATCCTCAGCACCTAGCTTGACGTCAACGCCAGCTGGGATGCTAACAGGATTATTAGCTATACGAGACATACTAATACTCCCCTTAGAATACTGTGCAAAGGACTTCGCCACCGATGCCCGCAGCGCGAGCAGCTCGGTCAGTCATTACGCCTTTCGACGTAGTAACAATAGCGACACCAAGACCAGCGTTAACTGTCGGAAGATCGTTAGTTCCAGTGTAAGAACGAAGACCAGGGCGGCTAGCGCGCTGAATCTTTTCAATTACTGGACGACCTTCGAAGTAACGAAGTTCAATTGTTAATTCGGCTTTTGGTCCTTCAGATACTGAGAAGCTACCTACGTAACCCTCAGCCTTAAGAACATCTGCTACCGCAACTTTTAGGTTAGAAGCAGGCATAGTTACATCGAACTTACCTGCTTGCTGACCGTTACGAATGCGGGTAAGCATATCTGCCAAAGGATCTTGCATACTCATAGTTAAAAACCTCTGTTGCTTACCAGCTAGCTTTAACCAAGCCCGGTACATCACCGTTCATGGCAGCTTCGCGTAGTTTGTTACGGCACAGGCCGAACTTACGGTATACCGCGTGTGGTCGACCAGTAATACGGCAGCGACGCTGCTTACGTACTGGACTTGCATCACGTGGCAACTTTTGAAGTTGTAGCTGTGCATCCCATTTTGCTTCTTCGCTAGCGTTAGCGTCCGCAAGGATAGCCTTGATTTCAGTACGCTTCGCAGCGTACTTTTCGACCATTTTTGCGCGCTTAGCTTCGCGAGCGATCATGGATTTCTTAGCCATGTTCTATCTCCTTTAGCCTTTCAACGGGAAGTTGAAAGCACGCAGCAGGGCGCGACCTTCATCATCGGTTTGCGCAGTCGTTGTGATGGCAATATCTAGACCACGAAGAGCATCGATTTTATCGTACTCGATCTCAGGGAAGATAATTTGCTCAGTCACACCCATCGCGAAGTTACCGCGACCGTCAAACTGCTTTGGGCTGACACCGCGGAAGTCACGAATACGTGGAATCGCAATGTCAATCAAGCGCTGTAGGAATTCATACATACGCTCGCCACGAAGGGTTACCTTGCAGCCGATTGGCCAACCTTCACGAACTTTAAAGCCAGCGATAGACTTACGAGCTTTAGTAGATACTGGCTTTTGGCCAGCGATCTGCTCGAGGTCACGCATAGCGTGCTCAAGAACCTTCTTGTCGCCCAGTGCTTCGCCAAGACCCATGTTAATGGTGATCTTAGTGATGCGTGGAAGACGCATTGGGTTCTCAACACCCAGCTCTTTTACAAGTGCCGGGATTACTTCGGTTTCATAAACCTTTTTCATGTGAGTCATCGTCCAGCCCCTTAAATCGCTTCGTTGTTAGACTTGAAGAAACGTACTTTCTTCCCGTCTTCGAAACGGAAGCCAACGCGGTCGGCTTTGTTGGTTTGTGGATTGAAGATAGCAATATTCGAAATTTGAATAGGTGCTTCCTTCTCGATGATGCCACCTTGAACGCCAGCCTGTGGGTTAGCCTTCTGGTGCTTCTTCACCATGTTAATGCCAGTAACAAGAATTCGGTTGTCGGCGCGCACTTGCGCAACACGCCCACGTTTACCTTTGTCTTTACCAGCGATAACGATTACTTCGTCGTCACGTTTAATTTTAGCCATGCTCTTTCCTTACTCCCAGGCCTTACAGCACTTCAGGCGCTAGAGAGACAATTTTCATGAACTTCTCACCGCGAAGTTCACGAGTCACCGGACCGAAGATTCGGGTGCCCACCGGCGCCTCGTTGGCGTTGAGCAGTACTGCTGCATTGTCATCGAATTTGATTAAAGAACCGTCGCCGCGACGAACACCTTTTTTGGTGCGCACAACAACTGCCTTCATCACCTGGCCTTTTTTGACCTTACCACGTGGGATAGCTTCCTTAACGGTCACTTTGATTACATCACCCACTGCAGCATAACGACGATGCGAGCCGCCCAATACTTTAATGCACATAACGCGGCGAGCACCGCTGTTATCTGCGACGTCTAAATAGGTTTGAGTCTGAATCATGATCGCACTCCGAAAATTTCAAACGCTGCTAAGAATAAGCCTAGGCTTAGATTCCCGCCGCGCGCTCATTGATAGACTTCAAAGTAAATGACTTGTCTTTCGACATTGGACGAGACTCTTGGATAGTAACAGTGTCACCAGCCTTGCTCTCGTTGTTTTCGTCATGTGCTTTGACCTTGGTAGACTTAACTAGGTACTTGCCATAGATCGGGTGCTTAACTTTGCGCTCGATTAGGACAGTAATAGTCTTATCCATTTTGTCGCTAACTACTTTACCAGTTAGCGTACGTACTACATTTTGCTCAGCCATCTTATTCACCTGCTTTTTGCGTTAGCGAAGTCTTGATGCGCGCGATATCGCGACGCACTTGCTTCAACAAGTGAGTTTGGGTGAGCTGGCCGGTAGAGTACTGCATGCGCAGCTTGAACTGCTCTTCCAGCTTCTCGAGGAGAACCGAGTTAAGCTCCTCGACAGACTTTTCACGAAGTTCACTTGCGTTCATCACATCACCTGCCGTTTAACAAAGGTAGTTGCCACAGGTAATTTAGCTGCTGCAAGGCGGAACGCCTCACGCGCTAGTTCTTCATCGACACCTTCGATCTCGTAAAGAACCTTACCTGGTTGAATTTGAGCAACCCAGTATTCCACAGAACCCTTACCTTTACCCATACGAACTTCTAGGGGCTTATTGGTAATCGGTTTATCAGGGAAAACACGGATCCAAATTTTACCGCCACGCTTAATACGACGAGTCATAGCACGACGTGCTGCCTCGATCTGACGTGCAGTAATTCGACCGCGACCAGTTGCCTTCAAGCCGAATTCGCCGAAGCTAACTTTGCTACCGCGCAGTGCCAAGCCGCGATTGCGACCTTTCATCATCTTGCGGAACTTTGTACGCTTTGGTTGTAACATATGCGTACTCCTTACTTAGCTTTCTTCTTGCCAGTTTTAGCAGGTTTTGCTTCAACTGGTGCGTTATCGCCAATGATTTCGCCTTTGAAAACGTAAACTTTGATGCCGATGATACCGTAGGTAGTCATTGCTTCAAAAGTTCCGTAATCGATGTCAGCACGAAGTGTGTGCAATGGCACACGACCTTCACGATACCACTCGGTACGAGCAATATCTGCGCCGCCAAGACGACCACTTAGCTGAATCTTGATACCTTGCGCACCTTGACGCATTGCATTCTGTACCGCGCGCTTCATAGCACGACGGAACATAACACGACGCTCAAGCTGGCTACCCACGTTTTGAGCAACGAGAGTAGCATCTAGATCCGGCTTACGAATTTCTTCAATGTTGATCTGCACAGGAACGCCCATCATCTTCGAGCATTCGTTGCGTAGAGTTTCAACATCTTCGCCTTTTTTACCAATTACGATACCAGGGCGAGCCGTGTGAATCGTAATGCGAGCTGACTGAGCTGGACGCTCAATCTGTACGCGGCTTACAGATGCATGTGCTAGCTTCTTCTTAATGAAGGCGCGCACTGTAAGATCAGCGTTAAGATTGTCAGCATAGGTTCCGCTGTTGGCATACCAAGTAGAATTATGATCCTTGACAATGCCGAGGCGGATACCGATTGGATGTACTTTTTGACCCATGAAATGGTCTCCTACAACCTAAAGTTACTGTTCAGAAACTTTCACGGTGATATGACAAGTTCTCTTGAAGATTCGATCAGCACGTCCTTTCGCACGTGGCTTGATTCGCTTCATTGTCATACCTTCGTCGACAAAGATTGTTGAAACCTTTAATTCGTCGACATCCGCACCTTCGTTATGCTCGGCGTTTGCAATTGCAGACTCGAGCAACTTCTTAATCAAACCAGCTGCTTTCTTGGAGCTGAAAGCTAGAATATCTAGCGCTTCTTCAACACCCTTGCCGCGAATCTGGTCTGCTACTAGGCGAGCTTTCTGCGCTGAGATGCGCGCGCCTTTTAACTTTGCAGCTACTTCCATTTCCGTTACTCCAGTGTTTAACGCTTCTTAGCTTTCTTATCGACGATATGACCGCGATAGGTGCGGGTACCGGCGAACTCACCAAGCTTATGGCCGATCATTTCTTCGTTGATTACAACTGGGACGTGTTGACGACCGTTGTGCACAGCGATGGTTAGACCGATCATTTCTGGCAAAATCATTGAACGACGCGACCAAGTCTTAACCGGGCGCTTGTCGTTAGCTTCAACTGCAGTTTGCACTTTTTTCATAAGGTGCAAATCTACAAATGGACCTTTTTTCAGTGAACGTGGCACTTTTGATACCCTCCGTTACTTGCTGCGACGACGTACGATAAACTTATCGGTACGCTTGTTCGAGCGAGTCTTGTAACCCTTGGTTGGAACGCCCCAAGGAGATACCGGATGACGGCCACCTGAAGTACGACCTTCACCACCACCATGTGGGTGATCTACTGGGTTCATTGCAACACCGCGTACTGTTGGACGAATACCGCGCCAGCGAGTGGCACCAGCTTTACCCAACGAGCGTAGACTGTGCTCTGAGTTAGAAACTTCACCTAAAGTTGCGCGGCAATCAGATGGAACCTTACGCATTTCGCCAGAGCGAAGACGTAGAGTTGCGTACTGACCTTCACGTGCAACTAACTGAACTGAAGTACCGGCTGAACGAGCAATCTGCGCGCCTTTACCTGGCTTCAATTCGATACAGTGAATAACCGAACCTACTGGCATGTTGCGAAGTGGCAACGTGTTACCAGGTTTAATAGGTGCGGCGCTTCCGCTTTGCACAACGTCGCCAGCCTTCACGCCCTTAGGAGCAATGATGTAACGGCGCTCACCATCGGCATAACAAATCAGCGCGATGTGTGCAGTACGATTCGGATCGTACTCTAGACGTTCTACAGTTGCAGGGATACCATCTTTGTTACGACGGAAGTCGATAACACGGTAATGCTGCTTATGACCACCACCACGGTGACGCGTAGTGATACGGCCAGTGTTGTTACGACCACCTGACTTACTCTTCTTTTCTAGAAGCGGCGCATACGGCGCACCTTTATGAAGCTCGGTGTTTACAACACTAACTACGTGACGACGGCCAGGAGATGTTGGTTTACGTTTAATAACTGCCATTATCTCTACCCCTTACTCGAACGTCGAGAAGTCGATGTCTTGACCTTCGGCCAAACGGACATACGCCTTCTTCCAATCGTTGCGCTTACCAATACCGTAACGAGTACGCTTGGTCTTGCCTTTAACGTTCAACAAACGAACTGACTCAACGTTAACGTTGAATAACTTCTCGATAGCATGTTTCACTTCAAGCTTGTTAGCATCAGTTGTTACTTTGAACACTACAGTGTTTGCAGACTCAGCTGCTAGCGCTGCTTTCTCAGTAACCTGAGGACCTAGCAGAACCTTGAATAGACGCTCTTGGTTCATCCTAACATCTCCTCAAATTTCTTAAGGGCTTCAACAGTTACGATGACCTTCTCACGGTGTACCAAGCTAACTGGGTTAGCAGATACAGCATCACAAACTTCCACGGTGTGGACGTTACGTGAAGCGAGGTAAAGGTTCTCAGAAACGGCTTCAGTTACGATTAATACGTGTTTCGCATCAAAAGCAGCTAGCTTAGCTAGCAACGCCTTAGTCTTTGGCGCTTCAACATCGAACTGCTCAACAACAACCAAACGGTCAGTGCGCGCTAGCTCAGACAAAATGCACTGCATTGCTGCACGGTACATCTTCTTGTTGATTTTTTGAGTGTGATCCTGTGGACGTGCAGCAAATGTTACACCGCCCCCACGCCAGATTGGTGAACGGATAGTACCGGCACGTGCGCGGCCACTACCTTTCTGTTTCCATGGCTTCTTACCGCCACCTGAAACATCTGAGCGTGTTTTCTGAGCACGTGTGCCTTGACGGGCACCGGCCAGATACGCCGTTACAGCCTGGTGAACCAGGTCGGCGTTAAACTCGCGACCAAAAGTAGCTTCAGAAACTTCTAGAGTTCCCTTTGCGCCTTCTGGTGTAGAAAGATTCAATTCCATCGGTAACCTCCTCAGGATGCTTTAACTGCAGGCTTGACAACAATGTCAGAACCCGGAGCACCAGGGATTGCGCCCTTGATCAAAATCAGGCCGCGTTCAGCGTCTACGCGAACAACTTCAAGACTTTGAACTGTTACGCGCTCAGATCCCATTTGACCTGCCATTTTCTTGCCTTTAAAGACTCGACCAGGAGTCTGGCATTGGCCGATCGAACCAGGAGCACGGTGCGACAATGAGTTACCGTGTGTAGCGTCTTGCATGCTAAAGTTCCAGCGCTTTACGCCGCCCTGGAAACCTTTACCTTTAGACGTACCGGTTACATCTACTTTTTGTCCTGCTGCGAACAAATCAACTGACACTTCACCGCCAACTTCAAGACCGTGCTCTTCAGCACGAAATTCCCAAAGACCGCGACCAGCTTCTACGCCGGCTTTAGCAAAGTGACCTGTTAGTGATTTAGTTACGCGTGAGGCACGACGGCTACCAGTTGTGACTTGCACAGCATCGTAACCATCAGTTTCGGCTGTTTTTACCTGCACGATGCGATTGCTATCTACTTCAATCACAGAAACAGGGATAGACACACCTTCATCGGTAAAGACGCGGGTCATACCGCTCTTGCGTCCGACAATACCAATTGTCATGTTTTCACCTCTCGTGTACGGGGCTTAACCCTCTATGGCCGCCCCAATTTAGGGCGTTACACTAAGCTAACCAGGGTGGTTAGACTTTGTATAATGTTGTGGGTTTGGATTAACCGAGGCTAATTTGAACCTCGACACCAGCCGCCAAATCTAACTTCATCAACGCGTCAACAGTCTTCTCTGTTGGCTCAACGATGTCGAGCATGCGCTTATGGGTGCGAATTTCATACTGATCGCGCGCGTCTTTGTTGACGTGCGGAGAAACCAGGATGGTGTAACGCTCTTTGCGTGTAGGTAACGGGATAGGACCACGTACCTGCGCGCCAGTGCGCTTCGCAGTATCGACAATTTCCTGAGCAGAAGCATCGATTAAACGATGATCAAATGCTTTCAGGCGAATGCGAATGCGTTGGCTCTGCATTGATTAAACTCCGATAACATGCTGACTTTACGCCAGCTTTCCTTCTTTCTTGCACCTAAAAATTAGGTACAGCAAACTCCCAAAGCAAGCGAAAGCTTAAAATGGGAGCGCGAATTCTATTGGGTCGCCACTTCAATGTCAAGGACATATAAAGCTGTTAATGCTTGACTCGAGTGAGAACTTCTACTAATCACCGTAGACACTAGCGCTCCCCTGCTCAGATCCTGGAAAATCTAGCTCTACGCTTTAGAAATAGCATTCGTTCTCGCAGACAATATCGACTACCCAGCATACTACGCTAGACACGACTGATATAACGCAACCGTGAATTACTCGGCGTGTTAACTCACGCCTAGTTGACCAAGCTACTACACAATGTTCTACTTCATTTCTGTACATCTCATCGATCAATGTAGGAAGCATTCTGAACATAATAAAAGGGCTCGTTTTCGCCCCGCTAATTGCGCTCACTCCAGCAGCCCTAAGCGAAAATGTCCCAACGAGCTTATCCCCAAGTGCCTATACTAGCGCCGAAACGATCGCCATGGAGCTTACGATTAACGCCATCGAAATCTCACAGGCTAATCACAACACGATCGACACGGCACGATATTTCGAGCAAGCTATTAACGCCGCCGCGAGCATGCAACCACCCCATCCAGGTCTCTCGACAATTGGTGATCAATACCTCTCTTTTCTTCGGGAGACGCCAGAATGCGGGTGCGGAGATCGAATAGAGGAAACCGTTAACAAGCTAGCCGACGGCCTAGAGCAAGCAGCCGCAGATCCTTACGACATATTCTCCGCTTACTACAGGGGCGCTAGAGCTCTGTCCAGACACTTACTCGACCTTCCTAATGGCTACGAGGAAAATCAACTCGCAGATATTGCACTCGACATGTCCTCGGAGCTGTTTCCTGAAGGAAGTACTCAGTGGATAGAAGCACAATTGGTCATGGCAACGGTACTCAGTGATTCTTTACTACAGAGAAAAAGGGCGAAGGCTAGAATGCTGGCCCAAGACGCACTAGAGGCACTCGATGAGAATTTCCCCAGTAACGAGCAGGCGAGTTACCGGCAATTAGCGCATCACCTAATGGGCACCTACTATTTGTCTGAGAATCGACTGTCAAGTGCAGAGGATAGCTTTTCCGCTGTGCTGGAAGCAAAAGAATATCACAACCAAGACATTCGATATGTTCTATCAGCCCACGCCAACTTAGTTAACATTTACTCGCGAAGGGGAGAAGAAGAGCGTGCAACTGAACACTGTATAGCTATTTCAGAGAGCCGACCGCATTCGACAACCGAGGAACCATACGCCATTTATAAACCAGCACGTGACTACCCACAACGGCTACTTCGAGAGAACGTTGAAGGCTCAGTGCTAGTAGAGTTCAATATCGACGCCGCAGGGCAAACTTCAGATCTTACGATTATTGAAAGCGAGCTGCCTATCGGCGATGCCAAATTCGAAAATACACGCTTTACTCGACTCATTGAGGAGGCTTCCCTAGAAGAGGTAAGCAATTATCGCTATGCCCCTCGGTTAGTGGATGGCGCTCCGACTGCCGTTGCAGGGGTGCAATATCGAGTGGTCTACGCATTAGTCAAAAAACGAGGTCCAAACCCAGATCGCAGCAGCACCTATACGCGGATACGTAACTGATAATTCCGCAAGCCGGAAACTAAAAAGGCTGCCCGAAGGCAGCCTTTTTTAACGCATGTTCTTAAGATTATTCTACAATCTTAGAAACAACGCCGGCGCCAACAGTACGGCCACCTTCACGGATTGCGAAACGCAAACCTTCTTCCATCGCGATAGGCGCGATTAGTGTAACGTGCATTGCAACGTTATCACCAGGCATTACCATTTCAGTGCCTTCTGGAAGCTCACAAGAACCAGTCACGTCAGTTGTACGGAAGTAGAACTGCGGACGGTAGCCCTTGAAGAAAGGAGTGTGACGTCCGCCTTCGTCTTTCGACAAAACGTATACTTCACAATCGAATACTGTGTGTGGGTTGATTGAACCCGGCTTAGCCATAACCTGACCACGCTCAACGTCATCACGCTTAGTACCACGTAGTAGTGCACCAATGTTCTCACCTGCACGACCTTCGTCAAGCAACTTACGGAACATTTCAACACCAGTACAAGTAGTCGTAGTTGTCTCACGGATACCGATAAGTTCAACTTCGTCACCTACGTTCACGATACCACGCTCAACACGGCCTGTTACAACAGTACCACGACCAGCGATTGAGAATACGTCTTCGATAGGCATCAAGAATGCACCATCTACCGCACGCTCTGGCTCAGGAATGTAAGAGTCAAGCGTTTCAACAAGCTTAGCAACCGCTGTGGTTCCCAAACCGTGCTCATCTTCACCGTTCAACGCCATTAGCGCAGAACCTGGAATGATTGGCGTGTCGTCACCTGGGAATTCGTACTGCTCAAGAATCTCACGAATTTCCATTTCAACTAGCTCTAGCATCTCTTCGTATTCTTCTGAATCAACGCCGCCACAGTCTTCTGCAAGAAGGTCAGCTTTGTTCAAGAATACTACGATGTAAGGTACACCTACCTGACGAGATAGCAAGATGTGCTCACGAGTCTGTGGCATTGGGCCATCAGTCGCGCCACATACTAGGATTGCGCCGTCCATCTGTGCAGCACCGGTGATCATGTTCTTAACATAATCCGCGTGTCCTGGGCAGTCTACGTGTGCGTAGTGACGTGTTGGTGAATCATACTCAACGTGTGAAGTTGCGATCGTGATACCACGCTCACGCTCTTCAGGAGCGTTATCGATACCGTCAAACGCTACCGCTTCACCGCCGTAAACTTCTGCACATACACGAGTAAGTGCTGCAGTTAGAGTTGTTTTACCATGGTCAACGTGACCGATTGTGCCCACGTTTACGTGGGGCTTGGAACGTTCAAATTTTTCTTTTGCCACGACTAGTGTCCTCGATAGCTAACAGTTAAGAAACATGATTCTTAGCGATGACTGAATCAGCCACGCTACTTGGAGCCTCAGAATACTTAGAGAACTCCATCGTATAGGTCGCTCGACCTTGGGTTGCAGAACGCAGGTCGGTTGCGTAACCGAACATCTCCGCCAAAGGGACTTCGGCATTGACAACCTTTCCTGAAGCACTTTCTTCCATTCCGGAAATAAGGCCGCGTCGACGGTTTAAATCACCAACAACATCACCCATATTTTCTTCTGGAGTCACCACTTCAACCTTCATGACTGGTTCCATCAGGATAACATCGCCTTCTTCTGCCAACTTACGAGTTGCCATACCGGCAGCGATTTTAAACGCCATCTCTGAAGAGTCCACATCGTGATACGATCCATCGTATACGGTAGCCTTCAAACCAATCAATGGGTAGCCCGCAAGAACACCATTCTGCATTTGTTCTTCGATACCCTTACCAACCGCCGGAATGTATTCACGAGGAACAACACCGCCAACGATCTCGTTGATAAACTCTAAACCCTCTTCCTCTGACGGTTCAAACTTAATTCTTACGTGGCCATACTGGCCTTTACCGCCGGACTGTCGAACAAACTTACCTTCGATGTCACAGGCGCTCTTAATTGCTTCGCGATAGGCAACCTGAGGCTTACCAATGTTCGCCTCGACATTAAACTCGCGACGCATGCGATCGACCAACACATCGAGGTGCAGTTCACCCATACCGGAGATAATGCACTGCCCGGTTTCCGGATCAGTCTTAACGCGGAACGATGGATCTTCCTGCGCTAACTTGCTTAGGGCAATACCCATACGCTCCTGATCTGGTTTTGAACGAGGTTCAACCGCCACCGAAATAACCGGCTCCGGGAACTCCATACGTTCAAGCACAATAGGCTTTTTCATATCACACAGCGTATCGCCGGTGGTGACATCCTTTAACCCTACTGCTGCCGCGATATCTCCCGCCAAGACCTCTGTAATCTCTTGACGATCATTCGCATGCATCTGCACCATACGCCCAACTCGCTCACGCTTCTCCTTCACTGAATTGAAAACGGCGGTGCCGGTTTCCAATTTACCCGAGTAAACCCGGAAGAAAGTAAGCGTACCCACGAATGGATCCGTCGCAATCTTGAAAGCTAGTGCGGCAAACGGCGCATCGTCCTTTGCTTCACGAGCTTCTACAGTTTCATCTTTATCAAGTAGATGACCTTCAATCGCCTTAACTTCGGTTGGCGAAGGCATATACTCAATCACGGCATCCAATACAGCTTGAACGCCCTTATTCTTAAATGCGGAGCCGCCGAACACTGGAACAATTTCATTTGCCAGCGTTCGCTGACGAATCGCTTCCTTGATTTCAGCTTCGCTGAGCTCACCCTCTTCGAGGTACTTTTCCATGAGCTCATCGTTGGCTTCAGCCGCGGCTTCAATCAGGTACTCGCGCGCTTCGTCACACTCGCCCTGCATGTCAGCAGGAATGTCGCCGTACTCAAAGGTCATACCCTGATCGGCTTCATTCCACAGAATTGCCTTCATCTTTAGAAGATCGACAACACCTTTAAATTCATCTTCAGCACCAATCGTCAACTGCATGGGCACTGCATTAGCACCTAATCGTCCTCGCAGCTGTTCAACAACGCTATTAAAATCCGCGCCGGCACGGTCCATCTTATTGACGAACACAATTCGTGGCACTTCATACTTGTTAGCTTGACGCCAAACTGTTTCGGTTTGTGGCTGCACTCCGGACGAACCACACAACACAACAACAGCACCATCCAGAACACGGAGCGATCGCTCTACTTCAATGGTGAAGTCTACGTGTCCAGGAGTATCAATAATATTAATACGATGCTCATCGAACTGAGCATTCATTCCCCGCCAGAAGCAGGTTGTAGCCGCCGAGGTGATAGTAATACCACGCTCCTGCTCTTGCTCCATCCAATCCATCGTTGCGGCACCGTCATGCACCTCACCAATCTTGTGAGATAAACCAGTATAGAACAGCACACGTTCGGTGGTGGTTGTTTTACCAGCATCTACGTGAGCAACAATACCAATGTTACGGTAACGATTAATTGGGGTTTTACGAGCCACTACAAATAATTCCTAATTTTTTAGGGTACTTCATGGGAAAAAGGCAGCTGTCGAAACAGCCGCCTTAATCTCGCGAAGAATTCTAACTCCAGCTTCTTTAGAAGCGGAAGTGAGAGAACGCCTTGTTGGCTTCCGCCATACGGTGTACATCTTCACGTTTCTTAACCGCGCCACCTTTCTGTGCTGCAGCGTCAAGAATTTCGCCGGCTAGACGTCCAGGCATGGACTTCTCACCACGGCTACGTGCAAATTCAACCAACCAACGCATAGCAAGAGCTGTACGACGTGCTGGACGAACTTCGACCGGCACCTGGTAAGTTGCACCACCCACACGGCGAGATTTAACCTCAACCATTGGGGCGACGTTTTCTAGCGCTTCTTTAAATACTTCTAGTGCATCGCCTTCTGACTTTGCTGCGATAGTATCAAGTGCGCCATATACAATACGTTCTGATAGCGACTTCTTACCGCTAACCATTACGTGGTTGATGAATTTCGCTAGCGTAACATCACCGAACTTTGGATCCGGTAGAATTTCGCGTTTTGCGACAACTCGTCTTCTTGGCATAATAAAACCCTCTTCTTCAGGCTTTCCTAGGACTGTAAGCCAGCCTAGACCTTACTCGATTCTCTAGAAACGCTTACGCTTTAGGACGCTTAGCACCGTACTTAGAACGGCCCTGACGGCGATCACTAACACCTGATGTATCCAATGTGCCTCGAACGGTGTGATAACGCACACCAGGCAAATCTTTTACACGACCGCCACGAATCAACACAACACTGTGCTCTTGCAAGTTGTGACCTTCACCACCAATGTAGGAAGTCACTTCAAAGCCGTTCGTTAGACGAACACGGCAAACCTTACGAAGTGCAGAGTTTGGTTTCTTCGGGGTAGTAGTGTAAACACGAGTACATACACCACGGCGCTGCGGACATGCCTGCAAAGCAGGAACGTCAGTCTTAACGACTTTGCGCTTTCTAGGCTTACGAACCAACTGGTTGATCGTTGCCATTAAACTACTCCAATTCAATAATATCTAAAAATGTTACTTAGAAACTAAGTAACGGCTCCCATTTATAGGGAGCGCGCATTGTATAGATGGTGATCAAGTGCGTCAAGAGGGGATTCCCCTCCTAACGCGACCATCTTAGAAGTTGCCTTTCAAGGCCTCGGTCAATGCCGCTTCGACTTCATCCGCCGAAACGCCTAATGAACCAGTGTCTTCAACCTTAACGGCACGCTTACGGCGACGCTCACTGTGGTAAGCAAGGCCAGTACCGGCAGGAATCAGACGACCAACAACAACGTTTTCCTTCAAACCGCGGAGGCGATCGGACTTACCGGTTACAGCTGCTTCCGTTAGGACGCGAGTTGTCTCCTGGAACGATGCCGCCGAGATAAAGCTCTCAGTGGCCAACGATGCCTTGGTAATACCGAGCAACAAACGCTCGAAGTGGGCTGGCATTTTGCCTTCTGCTTCCAATTTCTTGTTAGCGGCAACGATCGCTTGAAACTCGATCTGCTCACCCTTGATGTATTCAGAGTCACCACCGTCGAGAATCTCGACTTTACGGAGCATCTGACGAACGATAACTTCAATGTGCTTATCGTTAATGCCAACGCCCTGTAGACGGTAAACTTCTTGAATCTCGTTAGTGATATAGTCGGTCAGCGCCTCCACACCCCTTAGACGAAGAATGTCATGCGGGTTTGGTGGGCCATCGGCAATTTCTTCACCTTTAGCAACCGTCTCACCTTCGAATACGCCCATTACACGGTGCTTAGGAATCAATTGCTCCCAATGTGTAGAACCATCGGCAAGTAGTTCGCCGTTCTTCGGGGTAATCACAAGACGACGCTTGCCTTTTGTTTCTTTACCGAATGAAACGGTACCTGAAATCTCCGCCAAGATTGACGGCTCTTTCGGCTTACGCGCTTCAAACAAGTCAGCTACGCGAGGTAGACCACCGGTAATATCCTTGTTACCGCTCGATTCCTGAGGAATACGTGCAACAACATCACCAATACCAATCTCGTCACCATCGCTCAGCGAGAAGATAGCGTTCGAAGGTAGCGCGTAGTGTGCCGGCGCGTTGCTATTAGGCAGACTAATTTCCTTACCTTTAGCATCAACTAGCGTAACGGTAGGCTTAAGATCCTTACCCGCTGAAGAACGCTCGTTCACATCGATTACAGCACGCGTTGAGAGACCAGTGATCTCATCAGTCTGACTGCGAATCGATAGACCCTCTTCCATGCCGCTGAACTGAACCTTACCCGCTACTTCAGAGACGATTGGGTGCGTGTGTGGATCCCACTTAGCTACCTGAGCGCCGCCATCAACGGAATCGCCTTCATTCACTGACAACACAGCACCGTAAGGGAGCTTATAACGCTCACGCTCACGACCATTTTCATCGGCAACTGCGATCTCACCTGAACGGGCAGTAACAACAAGGTTACCGTCAGCGCGGGTTACATACTTAACGTTATGCAGGCGAATAGAACCTTCCTGCTTAACGCGGATGCTATCGTCGGCGGATGCACGCGATGCCGCACCACCAATGTGGAACGTACGCATAGTAAGCTGGGTACCCGGCTCACCAATTGACTGCGCTGCTACAACACCTACCGAGTCGCCTGGGTTAGTAATATGGCCACGAGCCAAGTCACGACCGTAACAAGCTGCACAGATTCCGTGCTCTGCTTCACAGGTGATGGAGCTACGAACGATGATTTCATCAACGTTAGAGCTGTCGATAAGGTTAACTTCTGCCTCATCAATCAAAGTGCCAGCTGCAAGAATTACTTCGCCGTCAACTTCTACGTCACGGGCTACAACACGACCAAGGATACGGTTACCCAACGACTCGATGATGTCACCACCTTCGATGATTGGCGCCATAACCAGGCCTTCTGTGGTGCCACAGTCCGCTTCAGTTACTACAACATCCTGCGCAACATCAACCAAACGACGAGTTAGATAACCCGAGTTTGCGGTCTTAAGTGCGGTATCAGCCAAACCTTTACGAGCACCGTGAGTAGAGATGAAGTACTGAAGTACGCTCAAACCTTCACGGAAGTTAGCGGTAATAGGTGACTCAATAATCGAACCATCTGGACGCGCCATCAAACCACGCATACCCGCTAACTGACGAATCTGGGCTGGGGAGCCTCGAGCGCCTGAGTCAGCGTACATGAAGACCGAGTTGAAGCTAGGCTGCTTCTCTTCTTCACCGTCACGGTTGATAACGAATTCGTTCTCGATGCCGTCCATCATTGCTTTCGCAACAAGGTCGTTAGTACGAGACCAGATATCGATGACTTTGTTGTATTTCTCGCCGTGTGTTACCAAACCAGAGGCGTACTGATTTTCGATTTCCTTAACTTCAGCTTCTGCTTGAGCAATGAGCTCGGCTTTAGCAGCTGGAATTTCGAAATCGTTTACACCAATTGAAGAGCCCGACTTAGTCGAGTATTCAAAACCAGCGTACATCAGACGGTCAGCTAGGATAACTGTCGACTTAAGACCAACGGTACGGTAGCACTCGTCAATCACTGTCGAGATTGCTTTCTTAACCATTGGCTTGTTAACTAGATCAAACGAAAGACCCTTAGGTAGGATTTCGAACAACAGCGCACGGCCAACCGTGGTGTCAACGATCTCTCTTTCGCCTGTCTCTTTATCAGTGAAACGTACTTTAACGCGTGCCTGCAGATCGACCTGGTGTGAGTGATAGGCACGTGAAACTTCCGCCATGCTCTCAAACACCATGCCTTCACCCATCGCGTTTACACGGTCACGGGTCAACCAATACAAACCTAATACAACGTCCTGCGAAGGTACGATGATTGGCTCGCCGTTGGCTGGCGACAATACGTTGTTCGTCGACATCATCAATGCACGAGCTTCTAGCTGTGCTTCAATTGTCAACGGTACGTGAACAGCCATTTGGTCACCATCGAAGTCAGCGTTGTACGCTGCACAAACGAGCGGGTGTAGCTGAATAGCTTTACCTTCAATCAGTACCGGCTCGAAGGCCTGGATACCTAGACGGTGAAGAGTTGGTGCACGGTTAAGTAGAACCGGGTGCTCGCGAATTACTTCGTCAAGAATATCCCATACTACTGCATCTTCGCGCTCAACCATCTTCTTAGCTGATTTAATCGTTGTTGCTAAACCACGAGCCTGAAGCTTGCTGTAGATGAACGGCTTGAATAGCTCAAGCGCCATCTTCTTCGGTAGGCCACACTGATGTAGACGCAGTGTAGGACCAACAACAATTACAGAACGGCCTGAGTAATCAACACGCTTACCTAGCAAGTTCTGACGGAAACGACCCTGCTTACCTTTGATCATGTCAGCAAGTGACTTCAAAGGACGCTTGTTCGAACCAGTAATAGCACGTCCACGACGGCCATTATCTAGCAACGCATCAACAGATTCCTGAAGCATACGCTTTTCGTTGCGAACAATAATATCCGGCGCACCCAACTCCAACAAACGCTTCAAACGGTTGTTACGGTTGATTACACGACGGTATAAGTCGTTGAGGTCAGACGTCGCGAAACGACCACCGTCAAGCGGAACCAATGGGCGAAGATCTGGCGGTAGAACTGGAAGTGCTTCCAGGATCATCCACTCTGGACGGTTGCCCGACTGGTCAAGGGCCTCTAGCAACTTAACGCGCTTAGAGAGCTTCTTGATCTTGGTTTCCGAGTTGGTTGCAGGAATTTCTTCGCGCAGACGCTCGATTTCGTTTTTGATATCCATGTCTAACATGAGTGACTGAATCGCTTCAGCGCCCATCTTAGCTTCGAATTCGTCGCCGAACTCTTCCATCGCTTCGAAGTACTGCTCGTCAGTTAGCAACTGACCCACTTCTAAGGTGGTCATGCCCGGATTCGTTACCACGAAAGATTCGAAGTAAAGAACGCGTTCGATATCACGAAGCGTCATATCAAGCAGCAAACCAATGCGCGACGGCAATGATTTTAGGAACCAAATGTGTGCCACAGGTGCTGCAAGCTCAATGTGACCCATGCGCTCACGGCGAACTTTCGCCAACGCAACTTCAACGCCACACTTCTCACAAATAACACCGCGGTGCTTTAGACGCTTGTACTTACCACACAAGCACTCGTAATCTTTTACTGGTCCGAAGATTTTGGCGCAGAACAACCCGTCACGTTCAGGCTTGAACGTACGATAGTTGATAGTCTCTGGCTTCTTCACTTCACCGTAAGACCAAGAGCGGATCATCTCTGGCGACGCTAAGCCGACGCGGATGGAATCAAACTCTTCTACTTGGCCCGGTGACTTCAGTAGATTCAATAAGTCTTTCAAGGTATTTCCTCCACTACGCAGGCGAAGCCGGAATGGCCTCGCCTACTGATTCAACTCAGTCGTCTGTGTCCAATTCCATATCGATACCTAGCGAGCGGATTTCCTTCAACAATACGTTGAAAGACTCCGGCATGCCTGGTTCCATACGGTGATCGCCGTCGACAATATTTTTGTACATCTTGGTACGGCCGTTAACGTCATCCGATTTAACGGTCAACATTTCCTGCAACGTATACGCTGCGCCGTACGCCTCAAGTGCCCACACTTCCATCTCACCAAAGCGCTGACCACCAAACTGTGCTTTACCACCCAGCGGCTGCTGGGTAACTAAGCTGTATGATCCCGTTGAACGAGCGTGCATCTTGTCATCGACAAGGTGGTTCAACTTGAGCATGTACATGTAGCCAACCGTAACAGGGCGCGTAAACGCATTACCTGTACGACCGTCGAACAAGGTCATCTGACCTGAATCAGGTAGATCTGCTAGACGAAGAAGCTCTTTGATTTCACTCTCGCGAGCACCATCAAATACGCGCGTTGCCATCGGTACACCTGCTTTCAGGTTACCAAGCATGTGCAAGACTTCTTCATCAGTTAACTCACTGATATCGGTATGCTGATCGCCGCCGGTGTTGTATAGCTCCATGAGGAACTCACGAATCTCAGCAAGCTTGCGCTGCTCTTTCATCATGCGATCGATCTTTTCACCCAGTCCTTTAGCTGCTAAGCCAAGGTGAGTTTCTAGAATCTGACCAACGTTCATTCGCGAAGGAACACCAAGTGGGTTCAATACGATATCAACAGGTACACCGTGCTCGTCAAAAGGCATGTCCTCAACCGGCATGATTACCGAGATAACACCCTTGTTACCATGACGACCAGCCATTTTATCACCTGGCTGAATACGGCGCTTAACTGCTAGATAAACCTTAACAATCTTAAGTACACCAGGAGCCAAGTCATCGCCACTGCGAATCTTGCCCTGCTTAACTTCAAAGCGCTCGTCCAGTTCTGCACGAACTGTTTCAAGCTGAGTCTTAGCCGCTTCGATTGCTTCGTTAGCGGTGTCGTCTGCAAGACGAATCTTCATCCACTCGTCTTTCTCAAGACCAGCTAGAAGTTCTGCAGTTAACTCATCACCCTTCTTAAGACCAGCACCACCGGTAACTTTCTTACCAATTAGCTGCTTCTCAAGACGACCGTAAGTTGCCGACTGAACGATGCGGAACTCTTCGTTCAAATCTTTGCGGTACTCGTCCAACATGTCCTTTTCGATCTCAAGCGAACGCGTGTCTTTGGCTAGGCCATCACGAGTGAATACTTGAACATCGATAACCGTACCTTTAGTACTGGTTGGAACACGTAGCGAGGTATCCTTAACATCAGAGGCCTTCTCGCCAAAGATGGCACGGAGTAGTTTCTCTTCTGGCGTTAGCTGAGTTTCGCCCTTCGGCGTCACCTTACCAACCAGAATGTCATTGGCGTCAACTTCTGCACCAATGTAAACGATACCCGACTCATCTAGCTTCGATAGTGCCGCTTCACCAACGTTAGGAATATCAGCAGAAATCTCTTCTGAACCCAACTTGGTATCACGAGCAACACAGGTCAACTCTTGAATGTGAATACTAGTGAAACGATCTTCTTCAACAACACGCTCCGATACTAGGATCGAATCCTCGAAGTTGTAACCGTTCCAAGGCATGAACGCGATACGCATGTTCTGACCCAGTGCCAACTCACCCAAGTCAACGGAAGGACCGTCAGCTAGGATGTCGCCACGAGCAACAACATCGCCTTCATTAACAATAGGACGCTGAGAGATACAGGTGTTCTGGTTAGAACGGGTGTACTTCGTCAGGTTGTAGATATCTACACCTGCATCGTCACCTACTTCTTCATCAGCAACACGAACAACGATTCGACCGCCGTCTACTGAATCAATCACGCCACCACGCAGTGCTACGGCACAAACGCCCGAGTCACGTGCCACTGCACGCTCCATTCCGGTACCAACTAATGGCTTCTGAGCCTTCAGTGTAGGCACTGCCTGACGCTGCATGTTCGAGCCCATTAGCGCTCGGTTAGCATCATCGTGCTCGAGGAATGGAATCAGTGACGCTGCAACCGAAACAACCTGCTTAGGCGAAACGTCTTGATACTGAACGTCAGCAGCTGGCTTAACGGTGAATTCGCTTTCGTAACGAACATTTACTAGTTCGTCAGTTAGCTCACCCTTCGCGTTAACCGTTGCCGAAGCCTGCGCAATAACAGAGCGCATTTCATCAATAGCAGACAGGTAGACCACTTCATCGGTTACCTTACCGTTCTTAACAATACGGTATGGGCTCTCTAGGAAACCATACTGGTTAGCTTGCGCATAGGTCGCCAGGGAATTGATCAAACCAATGTTTGGACCTTCCGGCGTTTCAATTGGACAAACTCGACCGTAGTGTGTTGAGTGAACGTCACGTACTTCAAAGCCGGCACGTTCACGGGTCAAGCCGCCTGGGCCTAACGCCGATACACGTCGCTTGTGCGTAATTTCAGATAACGGATTGTTTTGATCCATGAACTGAGATAACTGGCTTGAACCAAAGAACTCTTTAACGGCAGCCGCAACCGGCTTAGCGTTAATAAGATCCTGAGGCATCAACCCTTCGCTCTCCGCCATCGAAAGACGCTCTTTAACCGCACGCTCAACGCGAACTAAACCAACACGGAATTGGTTTTCGGCCATTTCACCAACCGAGCGGACTCGACGGTTACCTAGGTGATCGATATCATCGACTTCACCCTTGCCGTTACGGATATTAATAAGCTCTTCGATTACGCGAACGATATCTTCAGGAGAAAGCGTACCTTCACCTTCATCACCTTCAAGCTCTAGACGACGGTTGAACTTCATGCGGCCAACCGCTGAAAGATCATAGCGCTCTGGCGAGAAGAATAGATTCTGGAACAAACCTTCTGCAGAATCCTTCGTTGGCGGCTCACCTGGACGCATCATGCGGTAGATTTCAACTAGCGCCTCAAGCTCGGTACGCGTGGTATCGATGCGAAGCGTCTCAGAGATGAAGTCACCACAGTCAAGGTCGTTGGTGTAAAGCGTATTGAAGGTCTTAACACCAGCGGTGCCAAGCTGCTCAAGAACCTCTTCACTTACCGCGGTATTACACTCAACAATCACTTCACCGGTTTTCTTGTCGATGATGTCATTAGCCAATGCTTTACCAGCTAGGTAGGTTACTGGAACCTGAAGCTCTTTTACGCCACTCTTCTCGATGTTGCGAATATGGCGTGCCGTAATACGACGACCTTCTTCGGCAATGACGTTGCCGTCAGAATCAATGATATCAAACGCCGCAATTTCACCACGAAGACGCTGAGGAATAAGCTTGAGTGACAAGCCCTTCTTCGTGATTTTGTAGGTGTCAGTCTCAAAGAAACGAGAAAGAATCTCTTCGTTGGTGTAACCAATTGCACGCAAAAGGATAGTTACCGGCAGCTTACGGCGACGGTCGATACGGACGAAGACATTATCCTTCGGATCGAACTCGAAATCTAACCATGAGCCACGGTATGGGATAACACGCGCTGAGTGCAATAGTTTGCCCGAAGCGTGAGTCTTACCTTTATCGTGATCAAAGAAAACACCAGGTGAACGGTGAAGCTGTGACACAATCACTCGTTCGGTACCATTAATTACAAAGGTACCATTTTCAGTCATGAGCGGAATTTCGCCCATATAAACTTCCTGCTCCTTGATATCCTTAATACTCTTATTACCAGAGTCTTTATCATAGATAATCAAGCGAACACGAACACGTAGCGGAACAGCGTAAGTTACGCCACGTAAAATACATTCTTGAACATCAAATTCCGGATCACCCAAAACGTAACTAACGTATTCAAGCGCTGCGCTGCCCGAATGACTAACGATTGGAAAAACAGATTTGAAAGCAGCCTGAAGACCCATATCAAGACGCGCATCAGGATTAACACCATCCTGCGTGAACTTCTTGTATGAATCGAGCTGAATCGAGAGTAGGAAAGGCACATCCATTGCTTCCGGTAGTTTACCGAAATCTTTACGAATGCGTTTCTTCTCAGTGTATGAATAAGCCATCAGCGTTCCCCAGCTTGTTGCACCTTGTTGATAGGTCAAACAACCTTTGTGCACGGGTGGTGCACCTAATTTCCGCATTAAAGCTGCGGTGGACTTCCATAATTTAATGCCGTCATGGTTGGCAATTTCTTAAACGACAAAAGGCTGACGGTAAAAACCGCCAGCCTCGCCCGCTAGCAGGTGCTAGCGAGTAGCGTTTTATTGAACTCAGTATTACTTAAGTTCAACAGATGCGCCAGCTGCTTCAAGCTCTGCTTTAGCTGCTTCTGCGTCATCCTTAGATACGCCTTCTTTAACAGTTGACGGTACGCCGTCAACCATTCCTTTCGCTTCTTTAAGGCCAAGACCTGTAAGACCACGAACGGCTTTAATTACGTTAACTTTCTTATCGCCTACGCCGGTAAGAACAACGTCGAATTCAGTTTGCTCAGCAGCTGCGCCGCCAGCATCTGCACCGCCAGCTACAGCTACTGCTGCCGCTGCTGATACGCCGAATTTTTCTTCCATTGCTTCAATAAGAGCAACTACGTCTGTTACAGACATTTCTGCAACTGCGTTGATGATATCTTCTTTAGTCAAAGACATGAGTCAGTACCTAATTTAGTGAGCATATTTGCTCGTATTAATAGACAAACAAAACAAAAGCTTACGGATAATCCGTGAATTACGCTGCTTCTGCTTCTTTTTGATCGCGAATAGCCGCAATAGTGCGAACCAACTTACCCGCAGACGCTTCTTTCATAACGCTCATAAGCTTAGCAATAGCCTCGTCGTATGTAGGCAAGCTTGCCAACAACGCGATGTCCGTTACTTTACCTTCGAACGCAGCACCTTTAAGTTCAAGCTTATCGTTACTCTTGGCGAATTCCTTAAGAATACGCGCGCCGGCACCTGGGTGCTCGGAAGAGAATGCAATAATACTTGGACCAACCAATGTGTCTGCGACACATTCGAATTCGGTACCCTGAAGAGCGCGACGCGCCAAGGTGTTACGAACAACTTTTAACCAAACGCCGTTCTCACGAGCCTCTTTGCGTAAAGCGTTCATATCACCAACTGTTACACCGCGTGAATCCGCGATCACAGCTGACAATGCGCTTTCTGAAGCTTGCTGGACTTCTGCGACAATCGCTTTCTTGCCTTCTAGTCCAATAGCCATATAGTCACTCCTGGATTTGAATAAGACCTAGCAATATTGCTAGATCACCTCGGTGCTCAACACAAATCCAGCTAAAACTGGTTTGGGAAACAACACCATCTGCGTAGGCTATTAAGTGCAAGCACACCTACGGTCTTTGATGGCCTGAATACAAGTATTCAGACCCCAAAGTTTAAGCCGATTATGCTTCTAGCGAACCCAGGTCAAGGCTTAGACCAGGACCCATTGTGCTTGAAAGCGTAATCTTCTTAACGTACTGACCTTTTGCAGCAGCAGGCTTAAGCTTCTTCAGCTCAGTTAGCAGCGACTCGAGGTTCTCTTTGATAGCAACTTCGTCGAATGAAACACGACCGATGCCGCCATGAACGATACCGCCTTTATCAGCACGGAAACGAACCTGACCAGCCTTCGCGTTTGCAACAGCGGTTGCTACGTCTGGAGTTACAGTACCAGTCTTAGGGTTTGGCATTAGGCCGCGAGGACCTAAAACCTGACCCAACTGTCCAACAACGCGCATTGCATCAGGCGATGCAACAACAACGTCAAAATCCATCATGCCGCCTTTAATTTCAGCAGCAAGTTCATCCATACCTACGAAGTCAGCGCCAGCTTCCTTCGCAGCGTCTGCGTTTGCACCTTGGGTGAAAACAGCAACGCGAACGGTTTTACCAGAACCATGTGGCAACGTCGTTGCACCACGGATAGCCTGGTCGGATTTACGTGGATCGACACCCAAGTTCACAGCGGCCTCTACGGTCTCTTCGAACTTAGCTGTACCTAATTCTTTAATTAGCGCAACCGCTTCTGAAATGCTGTATAGCTTAGTGCTATCAACTTTCTCTGCGATTAGCTTTTGACGCTTAGTTAGCTTAGCCATGGATTACAGACCCTCTACAGTGATGCCCGCACTACGTGCAGAGCCAGCAATTGTACGTACCGCAGCATCCATATCAGCTGCTGTAAGATCTGCCATCTTGGTGGTAGCGATTTCTTCCAACTGCTCGCGAGTTACCGAAGCAACTTTAACGGTGTTAGGCGTACCAGAACCCTTCTGGATACCTGCAGCTTTACGCAACAAGACTGACGCTGGAGGCGTCTTTCTGATGAACGTGAAAGAACGATCTGCGTAGACAGTGATAACAACAGGAATCGGAAGACCCGCTTCCATATCTTGAGTTTCTGCGTTAAACGCCTTACAAAACTCCATGATGTTAACACCGCGCTGACCTAGCGCTGGACCAACTGGTGGACTTGGATTAGCCTTACCTGCTGGCACCTGTAGCTTGATATAAGCTTCAACTTTCTTAGCCATTTTACTTCTCCTATTGGGTACAAACGCCGTTAAGCTCCCCGGTTAACGCCCTTAGGCGATTTAGCACGTTTTTTAACGCGCAAAAAGCCCACCTCAATCATTCCGATTAAAGCAGGCTTAATTCAGCGTGTTGAGCCTAGGCCTTTTCGACCTGACCGAATTCTAGCTCAACTGGCGTAGAACGCCCGAAAATAAGTACGGCCACCTTGAGGCGACTCTTCTCATAATCAACTTCTTCAACAACACCATTAAAGTCATTGAACGGACCATCATTAACACGAACAACCTCACCCGGCTCAAAGACTGTCTTCGGCCTTGGCTTATCATCCGACTGAACGCGATCCAAGATCTTGTTTGCTTCGGCTTCGGTAATTGGCGATGGCTTATCAGCCTTACCACCAATGAAACCCATAACACGCGGCGTCTCTTTTACAAGATGCCATGATGCATCTGATAATTCCATCTGAACAAGTACATACCCAGGGAAGAACTTACGCTCACTCTTGCGCTTTTGACCTGCGCGCATCTCAACAACTTCTTCAGTAGGAACTAAGATATCACCGAAGCTGTCTTGCATCTCGAGAAGCTCTACACGCTCCTGAAGTGCCAACGCTACTTTTTTCTCGTACCCAGAATAAGCATGAACTACGTACCAACGCTTTGACATGTCTACTCCTAGCTAATAATTGAAGAGATAGCCCAACCAAGGAGCATATCAATGAAATACAAAATGATGCCCATGATGACAACTACTACCAGGACAATCAAGGTTGTTTGATTTGTTTCTTTACGCGTAGGCCAAATAACCTTGCGTAGTTCACTGCGCGAAGCTGCCAGTGACACCAAAAAACCCTTTCCTTTCGCGGTTAGCAATGCGACACCCGCCGCGACAACAGATAGTGCTGCGATACCGCCCCAACGAATCCATGAAGAGTATGTATCTAAATAGACATTCGTTGCAATTGCCGCTCCAACCAAAATAACGACAAAAACCCACTTAAGGGCGTCGAAACTTGATTCTTGCGCTTCGTTTTGTTCTGTCATATACGAAACCTGAATCGATAAAATAAAATGGCAGGCCAGGAGGGACTCGAACCCCCAACACCCGGTTTTGGAGACCGGTGCTCTACCAATTGAACTACTGGCCTGCAATCCTCCCAAGGGAGGAAAACCAGCGACCCGACAATTCGAGCCGCTAGAATCGCTACTCTAAGATTATTCTACGATCTTAGAAACAACGCCGGCGCCAACAGTACGGCCACCTTCACGGATTGCGAAACGCAAACCTTCTTCCATCGCGATAGGCGCGATTAGTGTAACGTGCATTGCAACGTTATCACCAGGCATTACCATTTCAGTGCCTTCTGGAAGCTCACAAGAACCAGTCACGTCAGTTGTACGGAAGTAGAACTGCGGACGGTAGCCCTTGAAGAAAGGAGTGTGACGTCCGCCTTCGTCTTTCGACAAAACGTATACTTCACAATCGAATACTGTGTGTGGGTTGATTGAACCCGGCTTAGCCATAACCTGACCACGCTCAACGTCATCACGCTTAGTACCACGTAGTAGTGCACCAATGTTCTCACCTGCACGACCTTCGTCAAGCAACTTACGGAACATTTCAACACCAGTACAAGTAGTCGTAGTTGTCTCACGGATACCGATAAGTTCAACTTCGTCACCTACGTTCACGATACCACGCTCAACACGGCCTGTTACAACAGTACCACGACCAGCGATTGAGAATACGTCTTCGATAGGCATCAAGAATGCACCATCTACCGCACGCTCTGGCTCAGGAATGTAAGAGTCAAGCGTTTCAACAAGCTTAGCAACCGCTGTGGTTCCCAAACCGTGCTCATCTTCACCGTTCAACGCCATTAGCGCAGAACCTGGAATGATTGGCGTGTCGTCACCTGGGAATTCGTACTGCTCAAGAATCTCACGAATTTCCATTTCAACTAGCTCTAGCATCTCTTCGTATTCTTCTGAATCAACGCCGCCACAGTCTTCTGCAAGAAGGTCAGCTTTGTTCAAGAATACTACGATGTAAGGTACACCTACCTGACGAGATAGCAAGATGTGCTCACGAGTCTGTGGCATTGGGCCATCAGTCGCGCCACATACTAGGATTGCGCCGTCCATCTGTGCAGCACCGGTGATCATGTTCTTAACATAATCCGCGTGTCCTGGGCAGTCTACGTGTGCGTAGTGACGTGTTGGTGAATCATACTCAACGTGTGAAGTTGCGATCGTGATACCACGCTCACGCTCTTCAGGAGCGTTATCGATACCGTCAAACGCTACCGCTTCACCGCCGTAAACTTCTGCACATACACGAGTAAGTGCTGCAGTTAGAGTTGTTTTACCATGGTCAACGTGACCGATTGTGCCCACGTTTACGTGGGGCTTGGAACGTTCAAACTTTTCTTTAGCCATCTGACCAATTCCTCACCAGGATGATTAAGACACGAAAAGGAGGCTTAACTAGCCTCCCACTGAAAATTGGAGCTCTTAAGCGGATTTGAACCGCTGACCTCGTCCTTACCAAGGACGCGCTCTACCAACTGAGCTATAAGAGCATTAACCCAAAATTTGAAAAATTCTTGGAGCGGGCAGCGGGAATCGAACCCGCATCATCAGCTTGGAAGGCTGAGGTTCTACCATTGTACCATGCCCGCCTAATACCCAAATAAGGCAACTTTAAAAAATGGTGCAGGGGGGTGGATTCGAACCACCGAAGCTTGCGCGTCAGATTTACAGTCTGATCCCTTTGGCCACTCGGGAACCCCTGCAGGGCGGTGTGCATAATAGCGACACCAGGCCATAAGTCAAACGATTATTTCGATAAAAATCAATTGTTTAACTTATAAAATGGAGCTGGTGATAGGAGTTGAACCTACGACCTACTGATTACAAGTCAGTTGCTCTACCAACTGAGCTACACCAGCCTCACTGCCTTTCAGCGAGGCGTATATTAGTTAAACGCCGCAGCCAAAACAACCCCTCAACAGGATTTTTTTTCAATAAATTCAAACTGATAGCGATTAATCAGCCATTCAACCTGCGGTGCACTAATAACGACGCGCCATGCAGGCGACCTTAGCTGATAGAGCAACATTTCAGATTTTAGCCCCGCAGCGTTCAATTCCTCCTGTAACGCTGACGCATTTGCTTCAGAGCTAAAGATGCCGAGCGAATATTGGCCAATTTTTGGCCCAGTCATGACTTCAAATGCGCCCGAAACAGCCGCCCTGTAGTCATCGAAACTCGAAGTACTCTCTGCGGCGCTGACCACCCACCACTTATCGCCATCGATCCACTGATCGAATTCGTTGACTTGCATGGTGCCGCTGAGCTTGCCGATGGCCTCATCCAGTATTTGGAGCTCGTCAGCGTCATAGAGGTTTACGGTATAGCAGCTGAGCACTTCTGGCGTCCTCTCGCTACGTATCGCATCGCCAACATCGTTAGCGTTGTTGGTACTCAGCCACCAGCCAGCTAGGATCAAATTCGCCATTAACAGCGCTAACGCTATGCCCTTCATTTAAATTCCTCTAACTTCGCGTACTTCAAACCGTTCAGTACTAGGCCTTCCTGATATTGTGCCCGCTTACCTAGGTAGGGCATTAATAACGGACCATCGCCTCCCGTTACAATAAGCGGGGCATCGGCAGCCCAACGTTGCTGTAGCCAGGTGATTAAGCCCACTGCCTGCGCTACCGCACCAAGCCCTACCGCGCTAGCGGTATTAGTCGGAAGCTTTGGCAGTGACTCAAAGCTCACCGCCCCTACCCGATCCGTTCCAGCTAACAGGTTTGTCACACTCAACCCTATTCCCTGAGCAATGACACCACCATGGAACTTGCCCTCGGCGATATAATCTACTGTCAGCCCTGTGCCGGCGTCGACGACGATGGCCTCAGGGGTTATCTCACTGGCTCCCAGCGCTGCCAGCCAGCGATCTATGCCTAGACGCTCTGGCTGCTCGTAGCCACACTGCAACGCTGGTACCGACGCCACAATCGCTCTAAGGCACTCAGTACCCGATGCCATTAAAGGCGCTAGCAGTTCCCGCGTGCGCTGCTCACTCCGTACCGAGCCAAAGCGGACACGCTCAGAAGCGGGGATCTCCTTAGTATCCTCGATGACCATGATGTGTGCCGGCTCACTAGCTTGGCGCAGCTTGACGCGACTGTTGCCGATATCGAGTTCTAGCATCAAGAAACTCCTCGCAAGCTCAGCTCGCCACCACTAAAGTGAACCAGCTCATCTCCAACCGCAACGATCAACGAGCCATCACTATCAACGCCCTTAAGTGTCCCCTGCTGCTGATTGGACACTGATGAGACCGTCACCGACTCATTCATCCAGAGAGCTCGGCTAACCCACGCATCCTTTAACGGCCTGAAGCCACTTTCCTCGTAGTTCATCAGCCCGCGAATCAATCGGTTGCTTAACGCTACAAAAAGCTCGTCCTTTTCATAGCAATTTAGATGGGTCACCCGCTGATCTACATTCGGAACTTTTAAAAGGTTAATGCCAATCCCCACAACAACCGTCACTGGGCCATCCACATCGCCATCCACCTCAACAAGCACGCCACCAAGCTTTGCCTGATTGAAATAGAGATCGTTGGGCCATTTAAGCTGGGTATCGAAACCAAATTGCTGAAGCACTTCGGCCACCCAAACACCTACCGCCAAACTCAGTCCCGACAGCACGTTAAAACCCGCCTCAAACTGCCAACGCAGGCTAAAAGATAGGCCAGTACCGATGGGTTGCTGCCACGCCCTACCGCGCCTACCACGGCCTGCTGTCTGTCGCTCTGCCAGCAATATTTTAGGTCTAGCATCGCCAGCCCGCGCTTCGGCCACTAGAATTGAGTTGGTTGAATCAACCTCTAAACGCGTATCGACAAGCCAATCGGGATGATGATGTTGCAGAGCGATGACCGCCTCCTGCCTCAATAGCTGATAGCCACTTCGCAGCGCATAACCCTTAGACGGAAAGGTTTCTACCAGCTCATCAAGCTCTTTGAGGCGCTTAGAGATCGCCGCTCTGCTCACACCGAAGCGCTCTCCGAGTGCGGCACCGCTAATTGCTTCGTGATTTTGAATTTCCCGTAGTAGGGAATAGGTTTCTAGAGCCATGGGGCGATCAATCCAACGTTAATTCTGACTGCATTACCGCCAAGCTTACCTCAACACCCTTAAACTCGCGACGAATTCGTCGCCCTAATGCGCGCTGAGCATCAGCTTCGCCGTGAATAATTCGAATATGCTTCGGCGGAGAAGCCATGGAGGCAATGAATTCGACTAGCCCCTGCTCATCGGCATGGGCAGAGTAGCCGCCTAGCGATGAGATATTCGCATTGACGGCTACCAACTCATCATCGATGGTCACCTCCGATGCCCGCTGAAACAGTCTCCTTCCGAGGGTCCCAGAAGCTTGGTAACCAACAAAAAGCACATCCGTAGACGCCAGCGGCAGGAGCTCTCGTAAAAAGTCGATGACCCGCCCGCCCTCACACATGCCACCCGCGGCAATGACGATAGCGCTTTCCTCGCGTTGACGGAGCCGATTCAACAATTGCACATGGTCTTCGAAACTATCAATACAAATGAGATTGTCAAAACTTAGCGGATGACGCTGCTGACCAAACAAAGCTTTCGCCTCTGCATCCCAAAGGTCTCTGAATTGCTCATAAATTTGCGTGAAGGTGGCGGCGAGCGGCGAATCGAGCACCACAGGGATCCGAGCCCAGCGCGGGTCACCCTGTGCAAAGATTTGCTCTAGCTCGTAGAGTAACTCCTGGGTACGACCTATACTAAAGGCTGGAATAATAGTGGTGCCTTGGTTTTCCAAACTGCGTTCGAGTGCCAACTTAAGCCTGCGGTGCCGTTGCTCCCGTCCCTCATGGTGACGCCCACCATAGGTGCTCTCGATAACCACGAGGTCACAGTTAGCTGGCACCGCCACATCGGGTAGTAGTGGCGAGTTTTTAACCCCTAGATCGCCAGAGAAGAGTACCGAGTGATGTTGCGAAGACACCTCCACGAATGCCGAGCCAAGAATATGCCCAGCAACACGAAAGCGAACACGAATCGCACCCTCCAACTCCGGCAGAGCGACCTCTTGGTCATAATCAACGGGCTTTAACATCGCGATGATACGGTCCAGAAGCTCATCAGCCAGCCCTCGTGACAGTTTCACGCCAACACGAATAGCATCCTCTAAGACTTCAGGCAGCAGCGCTGCAGTAGCCCGCGTGCAGTAAATGGGGCCGCTAAAGCCGCTGGCCACCAGCTCCGGAATACGACCAACATGGTCGATATGCACGTGGGTAACGAGGAGGACCGCTATGTCGTTAGCGTTGAAGCTAAAGCCGGAAGCGCGGTGCCGCTTCCTATCTCGACCTTGGAATAACCCGCAATCCACCAGCAAGCGCCCATGGGGAGTCTGCAGCTCGTGACAGGAGCCTGTTACGCCCTTCGCGGCGCCGTGATGTATCAGCTTCATAGAGCTATGGTGGCGTGCCTACTCGGCTTTGTCTAGTAAGCGAGCGGGTGACAAGACCAGTAACAGGCAAATAATCAACGACACGACCGCCGCGTTGAGCATCACAGAATAGTTACCGTCACCTACTACTAACGCAGCAGCCATAGGTCCTGACGCTAAGCCCATCTTCGACGCGAAGCCACCCAGTGCAGCCATCTGCCCCGTGGTATCAAACTCCGCGCATAAGCCGAGCAGGTAGGAAATAACGAATGCCCAGGTGATACCTACCGCAACGTTCGCCCACCAGTAGACCCAGAAAAGCTCACTAAAGTGAAACGCCCAGGTGCCTATCGCCGTTAGCAGAATACCTACTGTTAAGGGGAGGACACGGCCAAAGCGTGTTGAGAAGATAATCACCAGACCAGACCCTAGAATCCCCAACCACGCCGCCTGTCCAAGCGCGGAACTGATATCATCAATGTTGATTCCTGCGTCCCGGCCTAAACCAATGATGTAGGCATAGACGGCCATATTCGCTGCCTGGAAAAAGAAGGTGGCAAACAGCACCAACAGCAGCGGCTTGCTGAGTTTAGAACCTACACTTTTAAGCGGTGTCGCCGCTGACTCCTCGGGGTGATAGTCTCCCAAAAATGGCAGCATCAGTAGCGTAACCACAGAGAAGGCAATGAGCGCTAAAAAGAGTGCCGTTGTGCCGTATTCCGGGACCAATGGCGGCAAATACATGAGCCCCACACCGCCTAGACCGAACTGTACCGACAGGAGATAACCGAAGGTACGGTCGGCGTTGGTGGTACGGGCAATGACCGCAAAGCCAATTCCTACAAGTGCCCCGCCAATTACTCCGTGCATGAAACGAGCAGCCATCATTATCAGCGGCGAGGAAACCAACATCGAAAGTAGATCCATTGCTATCAGGCCGCAAAGCAGTAAGTAAGCGCTGACTTTCCAGTTGATTTTCTTAATAAAGAACACCACACCAAAGGCGCCAAGAGCCGCACCGTACACGTTAGCCGAACCCACGAAACCAGCTTCTTGATTACTAAATCCTAAGCCATCGATGAGTCCGTCCACTAACGCAGGCATAATGTTTACGTAGAAAATACCCGCGGTAGCCAGGAAGGCAAGCAGTAGTCTTGCTAATTCACTGTTACGCTCTAGTTTGGGGAATCCTGAGCGTTTTAATTCGTTGCTCGACAACTGAGTCATAAGGTATTTATCCTTGATTAGCGTTCATTATTGTTATGGCCTAAGTGGATCACAATCACCACACGCGTTAGCTTTTTTCGATTACTTTAATACTGATAGGGGTTAAACCCTTCATCTTCCAGCAACTTAATGACCGGCGCGAGTTCAGTGGCCACATGTCGCCACTTCTCCACGGAAGAGCGATAGATAGATTGCCGAACTTGAGCCGCACTAGCAGTGGTACTTGCCGCTTGATTGCTTTCTGGGGCGAGCATTCCCTCCTCGAAATTGAGCTCACAGTAGTCAGCCAACGATCGAATAGTTTCCTCCGGCTGTGACACTAGCGTCTCATAACTTACCGTGTGGATACGATCTCCCGCCTGTATCAGCCAATAGCGTATTAGCTTTCGATAGCCAATGTAATAGCGAGTGAGTTCAATCAGGTCATAGGAGAACGGGTAAGCATCTTCAAACAAATTCTTATAGATAGCGTAAATGACATCCAATGGAGCGCGCTCGAGTAAGACGACTTTCGCGTTCGGCAGCGCGCTTACAATCAGCCCGATGTTCAAGTAATTCATTGGCAGCTTATCAATGAATCGTGAGCTGTCGCCGCGTAAGGTATTAACTGCTGAAAGATAGGAGCGAGCGAGCTCCGATTTATCAAGCTTGTCCGCGGTATTTACAGCTTCCTGTCGGTTTAACTTTGAAGAGTGAGTCGCCTTCAGGAGAAGGCTGTTAAGCGCCATCGGAAAAGCGTTAGGTTCGCCTAGCGAGACAATTTCACTGTGTGCGCTAAGCACCCGATCAACTAAAGTTGTTCCCGAGCGAGGAAGCCCAAGTACGAACATAGCCCCCTCTCCCGCCCAACGATCCTCAGCGGGCTGCCAACTCGTATCAACCGAGCTCTGGCACAAAGCGCTGAGCGTAGCGAGGTCAGCCTCTAGATCATAGTTAACATGCTGTCGTCTGAGCATCGCCGCGTCACTGAGCCGCTCGAATGACAGCCCATAGCGGCCCAAATCCTCCAGTTCTTTAGCCAGCGCATAACCAGCCTCAACGCGCTGGCGGGGCGTCAACTCATAGTCACCCACTAATTGCGAAAGTAGTTCGACCTGATTGTCATCAGAACTCTTAGTCCGAAGCCCGGCATCAAGCAACCTAGCGGCTGTGTGCTTAGGTGCAAGCGCTAAACAGGCCGTCAACATTTGCTGTGCCTCATCGAGCTTGCCGATAAATCGACAGACCGTTGCCACATTAAAATAGGCTTGGGCATCGGCCTCTCCGGAGGCGACAACCTGACGATAGAGATTGAGTGCCTCAAGATGCTCATCAACCGCCACTAAAAGTCGCGCAGCCGTTTCTAGCTGATAGCGCGTTGTTAGCTGTTGAAGCTCCAAGTTACTCATTCGCTCTCGAACCGCAGCGAGATTACCTTGAGCACCTTGCATATTGGCTGCCTGTAATTGATAAACAGCCGAGTACGGCTCTAGCTTCAAGGCGTTACCAATGGCCTGCTGAGCCAGCTGATAGTTCTTTAACTGATAGGCAAGCTGGCTTATGGAATACCACCCCGAAGCAAAACGCGGAAACTCTCGACCTAATCGCTGAGCAAAACGCAGCGCTGCGGCCGAATCGCCTCGATCGAAGGCGCTCCAAAGCTCCTGCTCCAACGCTTTCATATCCTTTGAATTTGACACTGCCAAATGATCCATTTATGTCTCTCGCGGTGAAAAAAAAGCCCCGGCCAAAACCGAGGCTTTTTAATTGCCAGTTTTATAACTCAACTATACCTAGAAGGTGTAGCTTGCTGATAGCCCAATTGTACGTGGCTGCATAATAAACTGACGATTGCCGTTACCATACCAGTTCTCGAAAACTCCCGTATCGTAACTCCAGTAGGCCTCGGGGAAGGCTCCGGTTACACCGGCTTCGTTGCTCAAGTTCTTACCGTACAGAGAAACCGTCCAGCTATCCGTCACTAGACTTGCCGAAGCACCCAGGATAAAGAAGCTGTCGTGGGTTTGATTCTGCAAGCTAACTTCGTTAATAAAGTTCTCTGACTCGCTTTGACCGTAGGCATTAACTCGGGCAACAAGATCCATTCCTGGGGTCAGCGCCCAACTATCTTCTAAGCTCAATGACACAACACTATCGGGCGAACTCGGGAGAACCGAACCGGCTGGCGCTACTAAACTTCCTGTCTGAGTGCTGATGAAATCTTCGTCTAGCTCAGCCTGTACGTAGGTGTAGCCAACGTGATAGCGCATGGTATCCGTTAAGTAACCTTCGACTTCAGCTTCGATACCGGTGGTGCTTGCCGCTTCACCATTCATCGCTACATAGAAACCATACCAAGCGGTAGTGGTGTTGAGCTGTGGTTGATCCCAATCTACATAGAACGCCGATACGGTGTAAGACATGCTATCCGAACGACCTTTAATACCAGCCTCGTAGTTAATAACGCTATCGGAATCGTAACTGCGAATTGCTTCGGCATTAGGCTCACCGAATGAATCTCCATTCGCTAGGCTTGGCACGGCGTTAGCACCGCCACGACGATAACCTTCAGAAACCGTACCATAGACCATCATGCCATCGGAGATGTCATAACTAGCGTTCAACTTAAGTAGTACGTCAGAGTCGCTATCCGTAGACTGAGGCACCATTGGTGAAGTCCAGCCTTCCACTAGCGGGTAACCCATAATGGTGTCATTCACACTCTCGTTATCGAACCAGCGGAATCCACCAGTAACACGGAAACGATCGCTAAAGTTGTAGGTCACCTCACCGTAAATTGCGGTTTCTTTAAAGGAAACGTCACGGGCGTATTCGAAGTCACGCTCTGTCAGAGTTTGCCCTGTGTACCAAACGTGGGGCCAGAAGCCATCACAGGAAGGATCCATGGTTGCAGCACAGGATTGCTGATACTCATTCATGCCTGGGTTCCAGCTGTTTTGGAATACATGCTGGTCCTGATCCATGTAGAACGCACCAACCAACCAGTCGATAGCACTATCGCTATCATTCGAAACCAAGCGGAACTCTTGAATTAGCGCTGAATCATCGTAACCACGCTCAGCACGTTGTGCTGGTCGAGGCCAACCGCTGTAGCCGAAGGTGTCAATCCAGTCGCGACTTGCAGCGGGATCAACTTGACCACCCGATACCCACAGACCGCCGTTATCACTATCGCCACGACCGGTGTGGTCATAGTTAGAGGTGTTGGACGTTAAAGTAGCAAAACCTAGGTCCCACTCCAGATCCAATGAGGTCAACTCTACGTCACGCTCGCTTGGCTCCAATAGAACCTGACCCGAGTCGTACTTACCGTACTCGAAGTAGAGCGCCGAGCCTGCCGGCTGACCATTATTACCAAGCGTTACCGCTCGGCGGCCGCCCGTTTCATCACTTTGAGTTTGGTAGCTAAGCGTTGCGCTAAAGGTATCAGATAGATCCCACTTAACCGCTAACTTGGCGTAGTCGATAGAAACCCAGTCAGCATCTTCAACTTTCTCGTAGCAAGCGCCGCTACCGATGACATCGGCGTCTGATGCCGAACGTGGATCCTCACAACCGGAACCAGTATCCACAAGTGGCTCACCATAGGAATTAGTTTGGTAAGCGTTAACGTAATCTACAATACCGTCATTCTCGATACGACCTACACTGGCGCGAAGAGCTAAGCTATCGCCCATTGGGATATTCACCATCGCATCAATGTTTTGGTTATTGCCTTCCGAACCATCGGTCACACTGTAGTCGCCCGAAATCTTTGCTTCGAAGCCTTCAGTGCTGGGCTTATTGGTAATGTAACGAACCGTACCACCTAGGGCACCCGAACCATAGAGCGTTCCCTGTGGGCCACGTAGCACCTCAACGCGCTCAATGTCCTTGAGAACAAAGTTAGCGTAAAGCGGCGTGTTGTTAACATAGGTTGAAACCGTTGGCACCGCGTTTAAAGCAATATCACCGTTCAAACCGTTATCAACGTTAAGACCACGAATGATAATGCTGTTCACCGTACCCGAGTTGCGGTAACCGCGATCTACCACTGAGACCCCAGACATAGAACGCAGTAGCTCAGCCTGGTCAGTAATATTACGCGCTTCGATCTGATCTCCGCTCATGGATGAAATGTTATAGGGGATGTCTTCCACGGCTTGCGCTCGTGCCGAGGCTGTTACGACCACCTCTTCTAGCATACCTGCCTCTTGAGCTGTCGCTAAAGCGCTTGCCCCGAGTGTTGCGACCGTAGCAATAGCTACCGCCAATTGATTTGTTTGAAAACGATTACCAACCATGGTTATTCACTCCACTAAATATAATTCTTATCGTATTGACCTAGTACCAGCGCCATATCCCTTTGATGTTTATTTAAACTATCGAATCGTGTTTTTCACGAGTAGTGCCAGTTGAAGGCAATTTATGAGTCCAGTTAGCGCTTCAACTGTTTCGGTACTTCAAGCTCGCCCAAAGAAGACCATGCCTGTTGCTTGTCAGCACTTGGCTGATAGCAGTCAAACACAATGGGGTTGTCTCGGAAGCTCTTGATGGTTTGCCCTAGGCCGAACATACCGCGCTCACGCACACGGCGGACATGTTCAAGGTCCAGTTCAATAGGCATTAATTCCCTACCAATACTGGCTTGATGAAGTACCGCGCCATCCGGCCCGCAGAGGATTGATTGCCCAACACCCAACTCTCCGGCGGCATTCACATTTAAGAAATAACACTGGCCAATCGCGGCATTCGTTCTCGAGATAGCCAGCTCAACCTCGCGGTCAATGGTCCCAGTTAGGGTGGGGCAAATAATAACCTCAGCGCCGAGATAGGTCAGATTACGCGTAACCTCTGGATACCACTGGTCATAGCAGATACTAACGCCAAATCGACCGACATCCGGGACGTCGAAGACGACAAACTTATCGCCTGAACTCACCCCTTTTTCATAGGGGTAGAAGGGATAGATTTTGCGATAACGCGCAATCACTTCGCCCTCGGGGTTAATCACCGGCGCAACGTTGAAAACATCCTCGCCTTCTCGCTGAAACATCGACCCCGGAACAAGCCAAATAGCTAGTTCCTTGGCAAGTTCCGCATAGAATTGTTCGGTTTCACTCGGATGATTTTCCGCCAGCTCGGGATTGGTCCCAAAGCTGGCAAGCTCGGGCAGGATTATCATATCCACCCAGGGGAAAATGGCTTTGGTTTTTAGAATTTCTTTTTTGATTTGCCGACGATTGTCGCCGGCTGTCAACTCAAGCTGTAGGCCCGCGATGGAGAAGTGACTCATGTACACCACCTAATAGAAAATTATCGTTTTTTTGTTACTTTCTATTACAGCGGTTTAGCTAGCTAGACGTTAGAGCCAGATAGCGTTTGTGTTTTAGTCCAGTTGGTTGCCTGAAGTCGATCGTCTTCGGAAGTACTTTCTAGGGTATCACTGTCGACGAGGATGCCCTGATCAATTAATCGCCCCTGTTCATCAAAGAGTTTGAACACATTATCGAGCAATACCACATGATACCGCCCAACTTCACCCCAGGCCCAGCGCGTCCAGCGACGACACCAGTAGCTACCTTCGACCCACCACTCACCTCTATCGCAATCTTCGTTGGCATAGCCAGCTTTGCCCTTTAGCGCTCCACCTTGCTGAATATCTATCGCACAGGGGTCGCCATAGGCGATTGGACAGAGCATGGTCTTACCGGCCAACCGAGAATTAATCTCGCCGCCAGACAACCTTTGTCCCTTGGCATCAGCCAACGACTCCACGCGCTCCTCTGACACCGATTCAATGAGATCTCTAAGTTGATCAACCCCTTCTCGGATACGCTCCTCGGGAATACTAGTCACCCCTAGGCGAAAGTAATTTTGCCCCATCTGCTGGTCCGCGAAGTAATCCCCAATTGGCTCAATTAATATCCCGCGCGCTGCCGCCGCTTGCGCCAAGTAACCCACGTCAACATCATCGGACACCCTCAACCACAATGCAGTGCCGCCCTGTGCTGGCGCCACATCTACGTAGGGTAGAAGGTAGTAGTTAACGGCGCGGCGAAGGGCAATCCATCTTCGTTCGAACTCTCGATGTAATTGATTTATAAACGAATCGTAATAACCCAATGACAAAAAGAACGCTGCGGTACGCTGATTATTCAGCGGCGGGTGTTTCACCATTAGCGCAGAGAGTCGTCGCAGCGGTTTAATTACTTCCTTCGGCGCGACAATAAAGCCAAGCCTTAAACCCGGAGCGAGAAGCTTGGAGAGGCCTGACACATAGATTACTCGGTCTTCAGCGCTCAATCCCTTTAAGGAGGGATGAGGTTGACCTAAATAGTTACTTTCCAGCTCGAAATCAACTTCAACCACCACCTGGTCATTCATTTGCGCGCTGGCCAAGAGCTCATGGCGCCTCGGCATACTCATGGTCACGGCCATAGGGATTTGATGGCTTGGGGTAGCCATAACAATGTCGGCACGGCGGGCAGCAGGAGTAACCTGCATCCCCTCGTCGTCAACGTCAACGGAGATTACTCTTCCGCCAGCGTGCTCAACCACGTTGCGAAAACCGGGAAACCCTGGATCTTCAATAGCCACACTGGTGGTTGAATCCACCAGCAGATCACTCAGAAGGTACAAAGCCTGCTGAACACCGACCGTTATCATGATCTCATCAGCACTCGCTTGAATTCCTCGGCGAGGCAGTATCTTAGTGCGAATTTCCTCAATCAACATCGGATCGTCAGCCCCGCCCGTTTCACTGGCCCACTGTTTGATCTGTCCAATAGTCAAAGCTTGCCGTGACGCTTCTCGCCATTCTTTAGCGGGATAGAGTGATTGGTCAAACACACCGTCTAAGAAAGGATAGGGAAAGCGCTGCCAATTTGGCGGGGTTTCAAACTGCTTCTTGTGCACAGCCTGACGACGAATCACTCGCGCCCAGTTGGCTGACTCACGTTGCTCCCCTGCTGGATTACCATCGAAGCCAACCCGCCCCTCTAGGAATTTGGCGTTTACAAATATCCCTGAGCGTTCTCGTGATACGACGTAACCTTCGTCGATAAGTTGTTCGTAGACTAGCACCACGGTATTACGAGCCACGCTCAATTGCTCGGCCAATTTTCGGGTGGAAGGGAGCCGCTTACCCACAGGGAAAACGCCAGACACGATAGCCTCTACCATCTTTTGGCGAATGTGTGCTTGCAGGCTTAAGTCCGTATCTGGGTCAAGAAATATCAAGGGCGATTCCATATTGTCAGTATCAAGCTCATAACAATCTAACCATCACCCTACCAAGCTTTCTTTGCCTAAACAACGACCCTTGTTCCCAGATTGCATTCCACGATCCAAAGATCGTCAACTATCTCTCTCCGCGGTAATCAGCAACTACCAAAACAGCATAATGGACGGAACAATATTTTTTTACGCATCGAATTGGCGGGATATTAAAGTTATGTCTAGAGTTCCTAGTAGCTTCTTTAAATTTTGGACTCCTCCCAAATGCGTAAACAATTTTTAAATCGGTCAGTTCCTTTGACATTCGCCCAGCTCTATTACGAGCACGTCAAACATCCAGTCAGCACAAAAGATGACGCGACGCCTTCCACTGATGAGCTAACAATGGGCCAGCTTCTTTCATCAACCGCTACCGAGGCGGAGCCCTTCGAAAATGCAGTGGGTGTTGACGACCTTAAGATCTGCGTACCTTTTATTGCAGAAAATGAACACAACGTACTCGTAGTGACCAGTTCAACGAGTCATTTCTGGAAGGGATACGCAAGTAGCGAAGGTCAGACCGAACAAACGGTAGCACATGAAGCCATTCTCAAAGACTACTCGAGCTTCTACAAACTGCGAGAAGCCAACCCCGAGGAAGATTACACATTCAAACCTTTCGGCCATTGGCTATCGACCACACTAATCCGCTACAAAAAGTTCTATCGTGACGTAATTATTGCTTCCGTGGTCATTAACCTCGTTGCACTCATGATTCCGCTATTCTCAATGAACGTCTATGACAAGGTCGTCCCCAATACGGCATTTCAGACATTATGGGTTTTGGCCTCCGTCATCTTTTTAGGATTGGTATACGACTGGGTCCTAAAGATCGCTCGAGCGAAAATTACCGACCGAGTTGGCCAGGAAGTTGATGAAGAGTTATCGATGAAGTTGATGGAGCGAGTACTTCGCTCGCGAGCCGAGCAAAAACCGAATTCGGTGGGTAGCTTCTCAAAATCATTTCAGGACTTCGATGGTGTTCGTGACTTTATGATGTCAGCAACGTCAACAACCCTTGTCGATCTTCCGTTTGGATTGCTCTTTCTACTCGTTATTGGCGCGATTGGAGGCTGGATTGTACTGGTCCCTATCACCGCCATGATTCTCATGCTAGTCCTAGCCGTCTATTCTCAGCGCAAAATGAAAAGTATCATCGAAAAGCAATTTGAAGTCCGAGCCCAACGAAGCGGGCGAGTGTTCGAAGCTCTTCAGATGTCGGATCTACTAAAGACTTCTAATGCTATCCCTTGGATGCTTAAGAAGTGGCGCAACGATATAGAAGGCTGCGCAGATGTAGGTTACGAATCTAGCTCCTTCACCACTCGAATTACCTCTACCACTCAGCTAATCATGCAATTGGTCTCAATCTGTACCGTGATAGCAGGGGTCTACTTAATTGCTGGCGGATTACTCACAATGGGCGGCCTCATCGCGTCAATGATGTTGTCCTCAAAAGCTGTTCAGTCCGTACTCGCGTTTTCAACTCTGATGACCCGATACCAACAGGCAAAAGCCGGCATCGATAGCGTAGATCAACTGCTGCAAATGGAGCCCGAACGCGGCCCCGACCAAACCATTGTCGAGCGACATAAGCTGAAAGGGCTGGTGCAATTCGAGGAAGCGTCATTTGTATACCCTGATTCTCAGCAGGCAGCTCTTAAGGATATTAATATTACGCTTAATGCCGGGGAGAAGGTGGCCCTTATTGGCAACATGGGGTCTGGGAAGTCAACACTACTCAGCATGCTATCCGGACTATATTTACCAACCGAAGGCCGGCTTTTATTCGACAACCTTGACGTCTCCCATTGGGATACAGACATGCTCAGACGTCATATTGGGACAGTGACTCAGGCTCCGCTGCTGATTAAGGGCTCTATTTACGACAATATTACCCTTGGATTAGAAAAGAATGACCAAACTCGGGTGATAGAGGCCATTCGGGAGTGCGGCCTCGACGCCGCAATTTCTCGTTTCGAAGGTGGTCTAGACTATAACATTGGCGAAGGAAATCGAGGAGTCTCCGGCGGCCAGGCACAAACCATCTCCCTGGCCAGAGCAATTGTTAAAGATGCATCGCTACTAGTGTTCGATGAACCTACCTCTATGCTGGATAAAGAGTCTGAAACCAGATTCTTAAAGTACCTATCGGAACTCGACAAGAACAAGACTGTGGTAGTCAGCTCGCATAGCCCGGCAATTCTGAAGATTTTCGACCGAGCTATTGTCTTGGATCGGGGGCGAGTTCGCTTTGACGGCCCGACTTATAAGTTATTCCAAGGTGGTGCTAAGCCTGCAGCTAAAGCGAACAAAGGGGCCAATCATGTCAATTAAGTCAGACTTGAAGCGTACAAATTTCATTATCTATGCCGTGACGTCCTTTGTTGTTCTGGTAATTTTGTGGAGTAGCGTTGCAACTATTGACGAAGTAGTCAAAGGCATTGGCACCGTAAAAACCCAGAAGGATGTGCAGGCTATTCAGTCTCTGGAAGGCGGAATTATTCGCGAAATCTTGGTTGATGAGGGCGAGTACGTGGAAGCTGGTCAGCCTTTGGTTAGGCTAGATGATATAGCCTTTCGCTCTGCTCTTGCGGAACTAGATGAAGAGATTTCGGGCCTTGAGGCATCAAAGGCCCAGCTTCGGGCGCAGCTGGCTGCCACCGAGGAATTTTCGGCTACTGGTAGCCTTACAGAAATAGACATCGAAGATTTCTACACTGAGAAGATGGGCCCCGCGGTAAAGCGCAGTGTCCAGAGCGGTTACAGCGCCTCGATTACTGCGTTACTCTCAGAAAGTAATACGGTGAGTCAGCGTGTTAGTCAGGCGGTGGAGAGCTTAAGCGAGACAACTCAGACCATTCGCTACCTCGAAGACAATTTGACTAACCTACAAGAGGAGTTGGCATTAAACGAAAGAGCGTTTGAAGCCGGCGCAATTTCGGGCGTCGAGTTACTGCAAGTTCGTCGTTCGGTTACAGATAGCCAGGCTGAGTTGGATAGAACCCGATCTGAACAGGAGCGAAAGTCGCAACAGCTGGCCGAGTATCGATTTGAACTCAGTTCCGTTGCTGATCGCTACCGCTCAGACGTTCAAAATGAGCTTAACACCACCGAGTCCCAGCTGGCGCAACGTCAATCAAGCCAAGTTGCTATAAGTGACCGTGTTTACCGTACCATACTTAATTCCCCGGTAAGTGGCTCGGTGAAAATGATCCTAAGTTCTACGTCTGGAGGTATTGTTCAGGGCGGCGAAACCATTCTTGAAGTCGTCCCCGATGATACTAGCTTGATCGTCGAGGTAGAAATCAATCCCGCGGATATCGGCTATCTTCGCCCAGGTCTAAACTCCCTCGTAAAACTCAGCGCCTATGATTTTGTAATTTATGGCGGAATTGATGGAAATTTGACCAACATCAGTGCCGATACTATCGTAAATGAAGAAGGCAAAAGTCACTACCTAGGCCGAGTTGAATTAAGCGGTAACGTTACTCAGTTTGAATCAACTGTGGAATTGATACCTGGGATGCAAGCCGAGGTAGACATTGTTGTCGGCAAAAAGACGATCTTGCAGTATTGGCTAAAACCCATTCTTAGGGCCAAGTATAACTCTATGAAGGAAGTATAATAATGCGATTAAATGCGATCTCTATTGCCGTTTTCTCGGCATCTTTTTGGCTGGCTTCAACTGCGGCCTCAGACACCTTAGAGCAAGCCGTTGAACGAGCTGTTTATACATCTCCCGCGCTACTTCAGGCACATTCACGAGTCCGCAGTTTTGAAGAGAACGTCAATGTGGCTAGAGCGGACTACTACCCTACGGTATTTATTAACGGCGGTATTGGTGAAGAGCAAACCGATTACCTGTCAGGTAATAACGTAGACCGACGCCTCGAGACCTCAGAATTAGGGGTAGTGGTACGACAAAGTCTATTCAGCGGCCTGCGAACGGTTAACGATGTATCACGACTCAGTGCAGAGGAACGTGCCGAACGTTATCAACTGTTTGCTGAAGCAGAATCAACGGGCATGGAGTCAATTGAGGTTTATCTTGAGCTATTGCTTGCCGAGAAGATCTTGGAGGTCGCGCTGCAAAACCAAGCTGAACATGAAGAAGTTCGCGATGCCGTTCAAAACAAAGTATCCAATCAGCTAGCACCAACCTCCGATTTAGCTCAGGTGGAAGGACGCCTTGCCAGTGCAAGATCATCCGCTATTGCAGCGCAAAATCGAATCTTTGAGCTCAAAGCGCGTTATTTAGCAACAATTGGCGAGGTTCCGGCTGAACTCATCGATCCAAGCTCAGCACAACTAACACTTCCCGTAGATCTTCCTTCAGCCATAGATGTGGCGGCTAACGGGCACCCGCAGATACTTAGCTCGAAGGAGTCTATCGAAGCTGCGCAAGGTGAGTATCGAGCGGCAAAGGGTTTGCACTCTCCTGAGGTTTACCTCGAATTGTCAGCGAATCGTAATGACAATAATGGCGGAATTGAAGGTCTTGACGAGAATGCCGCTGTGATGCTTCGGGTTGAGTATCAACTTTTCGCCGGCGGAGGCCATTCAGCTCAGATCCGCTCTAGCTCTCACAACGTGAACGCGGCTTTGAACGCCCGCCGTGACGCAGAAATTCAGGTGCGCCAGGGTGTTGAAATTAGCTGGTATTCTAGTGAGTACACAAGTCAGCAACTCGACTTTTTACGGGAAAATGTTCGTCAGTCAGAAGAAGCCGAACGCGGATATCAATCGCAATACGATGTGGGTAGACGCGACTTACTCAGCCTGTTGATCGTAAAAAGCGAAACCTTTGCTGCCAGAAGAAGCTACTTAGAAGTTTACTATCAAAACCTCATCGCACAGTACCGCGTCCTCTACTCAATGGGTACATTGCTCGATAGCTTAACGGTTGAATATCCCGAAGAATGGGAAGCTGAAGAATGAAACTTTTTTTTAGCCTAGCATTAACATGCTTCGTGTTAGCTTTGGCTGGCTGTAGTTCCTCTGCTCCACCGCAGGAGCACCAACCGAGTGCTCGTCTTGGTGATGACGACCGTGATGGCGTTATCAACCAGCGTGATCTCTGCCCAGCTACCATTTCGAATCGCCCTATTGATGAGAAAGGCTGTGACCTGACGCTAACTAACATGTCACGTTTTGAAGCGGTTGTAGTCTTCGAAGCGGATAGTACCCTCATAAGCCTCGACCAACAGGAAGTGCTAGCAAGAAACATCTCGGAGATAGAAATTTCGGATATTGACTCTATTCTTCTCGAAGGCACCTCCAGTTCTTCGGAAATTCCAAGCGAGGCATTACTCATTGAGCGAAGAGTTGTTGCGGTGAAGGACTTTTTGAGGTCCTTGGATATTCAGGACCCCATAGGAGTGATTCCATCAGGGCAAGCATCGACGCAACATAACCCCCATACTGATGAGCACGCTCGCGTTGATCAGCGAGTCTACATCATGATTTATTTGAACTAACTCGACTATTTAATCTGCTCAGCGTGATGTTATCAAGCCGAGCATCACCAACTATTCCCACCTCTTCGAATACCTAAACCTTCCTTCGGCGGAGGTCGCTACGGCCTATTTCCTCGTGTTAAACACCCGCTTGATGGGCTTCATAAAATCAGCAAATGCAAGCGCAACAACTAGGGCATATTCGCCATCAAAAATCATGTTTTCGATTTTAATTGATTAAGCCTCATTTTTACTTGCGGATACTGATATTCGTCTATGCTTATTATCAGAAACTGATATTTTTAGGTGCATTCATGAAATTTATTACCATCTCTCAACACTCCATTCTTGACTCCTCAGAAGGAGTCATGCTGATCCTCGGGCCAACTGGTTCGCAGCTCGATGTGTCAGATGGAATGAATCTTGCCCCTGGGACGGTGGTCGTGATTCATTCTGAGGTTCCGGAAAGCCATTTTGTAGAACACCAGCTTCAACTCTCTGACATTATCACAGCCGATTTCATCGAAGTTGAAACTGACGAGATTTATACCGATGGTTTAAGTAATGATCCTTCAAGCCACAGATTCCACAATGATGACACCCTCCACCTTGTCTCGCACCAAGTCAAGTATGTGGAAGTTGAAACTGACGGACAAAGCATAAGCTTTGTTGTATCCGGAGAGAATGGAGAAGAATTCCAAGGTTCCACTTCCGACAGTTCGGTTGACATTGCATCCCTAGTAGCAAAACTTATTATTACGGTTAACAGCTCACCTTCTCCGGAAATCTCAGAAGATGCACCTGCGGGCACCGATACAGGCGTAGAATTTCAGTTTTCCGAGGAGCTCGATCAGAAGCCAACCTACTCATTAGTGGATAGTGATGGTCAGCCCATTTCTGGCGGTGCATTTGAAATTAATGCACAAACAGGAGCAGTAACCGTTGCGAACTCTTCACTGCTCGATGCAGAGGCCAATAACCTAGTTGACATCCAGGTGCTCATTTCCTACGGAGACGACCTATCTATTACCGTTCCCGTTACAATCCAAATCTTAGATGTTAACGAGGTAGAGGTATCATCGCTACAAAACATAGGCGATGCCGACCTCGTGATAACTGAAGATGCTGCGGTGGGAAGCTATACCGGTCTAACGGTGACCGCCGCTGATGACGCCGATGCGTCCCTGACCTTTTCTATTACCGATGCCGATGGGAATCCCCTTACAGGTGATCAGCCCTTCGCCATTGATCCAGTTACCGGTGTTGTTACCGTCACTAACCCAGATCTACTCGATGCCGAGTCTGCTCTATCAATAGAAATCTATATCCGTGTTGACTCCGATGATGGTTCCTATGAAGTACAGCCGTTTACTATTCAGATAGGTGACGTTGACGAAACGTCGGTGTCCAATCTAAGTGCCAGCGACGATTCGGAGGCGCAAATTTCAGAGAGCGCCGAAGCTGGCGCCTATACAGGACTTACGGTTACTGCATCGGACGATGTCACGGCCACCTTGACTTATTCTATCACCGATGCCGATGGGAACCCCGTTACCGGCGATCAGCCTTTCGACATTGATCCAGTTACCGGTGTGGTTACCGTCAGCAACCCCGATCTACTCGATGCCGAGTCTGCTCCATCAATAGAAATCTATATCCGTGTTGACTCCGATGATGGCTCCTATGACGTGCAGCCGTTCACCATTGCCATCAACGACACGAACGAAGTAGACGTCTCGTTACCTTCGGATATAGATGCCAGCGCAAACTTTGTCATGGAATTTGCCAGCAACGGCGATTCAGTTGGCATTACCGCCAACAGTACTGACGACGTAACTGCTTCGATCACGTATAGCATTTCTAATGCAGATGGTCAGCAGATCAATGACTCTCCTTTTGCAGTGGACTCCGCTACTGGCGAGGTCACCGTCGCGAACAGTAGCCTGATCGACTACGAAGAGCGTTCATCAATTCCGTTTTTTGTTCGTGCTGATTCAAGTGACGGGAGTTCAGCTGTTACTCAGTTTACAGTCGAAATTGGTAACGTTAACGAAGAGCTGTCGTTTGGTGACCACGTTGATCTAGTGGTTGATGAAGATAATTCGATACTTATTGCCTCGGACATGGTTCTCAGCAATGCGGTTGATGTGGATGGCGACGCCATGTCCGTCACATCGCTAGAATACATTGGCAGCAATGCGATATTTTCCGATAATGGCAACGGCACATGGAGCTTAACCCCTAACGAACATTGGAATGGCCAACTCAGCCTCAATGCAACGATTAGCGATGGTGAATTTACTAGTGACGGAATTGTAAAGGTTTCCGTACAGTCTATTAATGACAACCCTACCCTGGCCGCCAGTTTTACACTTCATGACGAAAGCAGCTTAGAGAACTCAATAACAATTTCAGACGGCGATTCAAACCTCCTTACATCGGCGAGCGACGCCGATCATAGCGATCTATTGGTTGATGCGGTAAACGGTTCAAGCGATAACGTTGGTAGACCCATTGAAGTCGAGTTGTCGTTTAATGACGCCGATGGCAATCCGGTTATCGAACTAATAGAGATTACCGTTAATGCCGATGGTAGCTACACCATCGCTGGTTTTGATCTGGATGAACTGCCTAGTGGACAGGAAGCAACCGCTGAATTCTCCTATCACGTTTCAGATCCCGATGGAGCTATCTCTGAAACCCAACTCAATACCATCTCTATTACTGGCACCAACGACGCCCCAAGTTTATCTGCTGCCCACAATATTCTCAGCGAGGACGAGCTTTCCCAAGGTCTAAGTGTAAGTAGTTCCGAGAGTAACCTTCTCGAAGGAGCTGTTGACGTTGATGATGTTGACAGTTCATTGGCGATCGCTTCGATTAATGGCAGCGCTGACTTGGTTGGCGAGGCTACTGTTGTTGAGCTTTCTCATAATGACGCTGATGGTAATTCCGTTACTCAGGAGATTGAGTTAACCATCAACGCCGACGGTTCATTCGAAATTAATAGCTTTGATTTGAGCTCCTTGCCTCAGGGTGAATTTGCAACCGCTAACTTCTCCTATCAGGTAGAAGATGATTCTGGAGACCTCTCAGGCGAGGTAACTAGTACAATCTCAGTTGCAGGTACCAACGACAACCCTGAGCTCGTGGGGAGCAACAATAGCTTTAGCGAACTGGATCTTGAAAACGGCATCAGCGTGCCTGCCAACACCAGTAACCTATTGTCCGGGGCTTCAGACATCGATGATGTCGATGGTGCACTTACCGTCGCATCGATCAACGGCGATACCAGCTTAGTGGGTACATCTTTTGCAACCAGTCTTTCCTATACGGATGCCGATGGTGCCGCACAAACCCAAACGATCATGCTCACTATCAACGCTGATGGTAGCTACAGTGTCGATGGTTTTGACCTGGATGCACTGCCAGCCGGTAGCGAAGCGATTACGAGCTTTACCTACAACGTCTCCGATGATGAAGGCGCGGTCTCATCGATTGAAACCAGCACCCTCACTATTACCGGTACTAACGATAATCCTGAGTTAGCGGCGAGCAACAATAGCTTTAGCGAACTGGATCTTGAAAACGGCATCAGCGTGCCTGCCAACACCAGTAACCTATTGTCCGGGGCTTCAGACATCGATGATGTCGATGGTGCACTTACCGTCGTATCGATCAACGGCGATACCAGCTTAGTGGGTACACCCTTTGCAACCAGCCTTTCCTATACGGATGCTGATGGTGCCGCACAAACCCAAACGATCATGCTCACTATCAACGCTGATGGTAGCTACAGTGTCGATGGTTTTGACCTAGATGCCCTGCCCACCGGTAGCGAAGCGATTACGAGCTTCACCTACAACGTCACCGATGATGAAGGCGCGGTCTCATCGATTGAAACCAGCTCACTCACCATTACTGGTACCAATGATAATCCTGAGCTCGTGGCGAGTAACAACAGCTTCAGCGAACTGGATCTCGAAAACGGCATCAGCGTGCCTGCCAACACCAGTAACCTGCTAACTGGGGCGAGCGACATTGACGATATCGATGGTGCACTTACCGTCGCATCGATCAACGGCGATACCAGTTTGGTCGGTACACCCTTTGCGACCACCCTCTCGTTCGTCGATGCCGATGGTGCAGCACAATCGCAAGCGATCATGCTCACTATCAACGCTGACGGTAGCTACAGTGTCGATGGTTTTGACCTGGATGCACTGCCAGCCGGTAGCGAAGCGATTACGAGCTTTACCTACAACGTCTCCGATGATGAAGGCGCGGTCTCATCGATTGAAACCAGCACCCTCACCATTACTGGTACCAATGATAATCCTGAGCTCGTGGCGAGTAACAATAGCTTTAGCGAACTGGATCTTGAAAACGGCATCAGTGTGCCCGCCAACACCAGTAACCTGCTAACTGGGGCGAGCGACATTGATGATGTCGATAGTGCCCTCACCGTCGCGTCCATCAACGGCGATACCAGCTTAGTGGGTACACCCTTTGCAACCAGCCTTTCCTATACGGATGCCGATGGTGCAGCACAAACTCAAGCGATCATGCTCACTGTCAACGCTGACGGTAGCTACAGTGTCGATGGTTTTGCCCTGGATGCCCTGCCCACCGGTAGCGAAGCGATTACGAGCTTTACCTACAACGTCTCCGATGATGAAGGCGCGGTCTCATCGATTGAAACCAGCACCCTCACCATTACTGGTACTAACGATAACCCTGAGTTGGTGGCCAGTAACAACAGCTTCAGCGAAGACACCTTAGAATCAGGTATTAGTGTTGATGTAACTACTAGTAATCTCTTGTCTGGCGCTTCAGACATCGATGATGTTGATAGCACATTAGCGGTGGCGTCCATTAACGGCGATACCAGTTTGGTCGGTACACCTTTTGCAACCACCCTCTCGTTCGTCGATGCCGATGGTGCAGCACAATCGCAAGCGATCATGCTGACTATCAACGCTGACGGTAGCTACAGCGTCGATGGCTTTGACCTGGATGCCCTACCCACCGGTAGCGAAGCGATTACGAGCTTTACCTACAACGTCGCCGATGATGAAGGCGCGGTCTCATCGATTGAAACCAGCACCCTGACTATTACCGGTACTAACGATAATCCTGAGCTCGTGGCGAGTAACAACAGCTTCAGCGAAGACACCTTAGAAGCAGGTATTAGTGTTGATGTAACTACTAGTAATCTCTTGTCTGAGGCTTCAGACATCGATGATGTCGATGGTGCACTTACCGTCGCATCGATCAACGGCGATACCAGTTTGGTCGGTACACCCTTTGCAACCAGCCTTTCCTATACGGATGCCGATGGTGCAGCACAAACTCAAGCGATCATGCTCACTGTCAACGCTGACGGTAGCTACAGTGTCGATGGTTTTGCCCTGGATGCCCTGCCCACCGGTAGCGAAGCGATTACGAGCTTTACCTACAACGTCTCCGATGATGAAGGCGCAGTCTCATCGATTGAAACCAGCTCGCTCACCATTACTGGTACCAATGATAATCCTGAGCTCGTGGCGAGTAACAACAGCTTCAGCGAAGACGCCTTAGAATCTGGTATTAGTGTTGATGTAACTACTAGTAATTTATTGTCTGGGGCTTCAGATATCGATGATGTTGATAGCACATTAGCGGTGGCGTCCATTAACGGCGACAGCAGTTTAGTGGGAACACCTTTTGCGACCAGTCTTTCCTACACGGATGCCGATGGTGCCGCACAATCGCAAGCGATCATGCTCACTATCAACGCAGATGGTAGCTACAGTGTCGATGGTTTTGACCTAGATGCCCTGCCCACCGGTAGCGAAGCGATTACGAGCTTTACCTACAACGTCACCGATGATGAAGGCGCGGTCTCATCGATTGAAACCAGCTCACTCACCATTACTGGTACCAATGATAATCCTGAGCTCGTGGCGAGTAACAACAGCTTCAGCGAAGACGCCTTACAATCTGGTATTAGTGTTGATGTAACTACTAGTAATTTATTGTCTGCGGCTTCAGACATCGATGATGTCGATGGTGCACTCACCGTCGCATCGATCAACGGCGATACCAGTTTGGTCGGTACACCTTTTGCAACCAGTCTTTCCTATACGAATGCCGATGGTGTAGCACAATCGCAAGCGATCATGCTCACTATCAACGCTGACGGCAGCTACAGCGTCGATGGCTTTGACCTCGATGCCCTGCCCACCGGTAGCGAAGCGATTACGAGCTTTACCTACAACGTCGCCGATGATGAAGGCGCGGTCTCATCGATTGAAACCAGCACCCTGACTATTACCGGTACTAACGATAATCCTGAGTTAGCGGCGAGCAACAATAGCTTCACCGAAGATGACCTTGAATATGGTATTAGCGTTGATGCCAACTCGAGTAATCTGCTGTCTGGTGCTTCAGACATTGATGACACCACTTCATCATTACGTATTGGCTCAGTAAATGGTAGCCCAGGCCTTGTTGGCAGCCCAACGACTGCTGTTCTTAATTACGAAGATGCTGAGGGCATGACCAGACAACAAGATATATCAATCACTATAAACAGTGATGGGGGCTTCAGTGTTGCTAACTTTGATCTCGATAGCTTACCAAATAATGCCGTCGCGACAGCTACGTTTACCTATCAAGTTATTGACGATGACGGAGCGCTTTCATCGTCACAACAAAGCACTATATCCATTAGCGGTACTAATGATTTTCCTGAGTTAGTAGCCAGCAATAACAGTTTTGATGAGGACGAACTTGAAGCAGGCATCAATGTTTCTGCTTTGGATAGCAACCTACTAAGCGGCGCAACTGATTCTGATGACAGTGCGGCCGACCTATCAATAGCATCAATTAATGGCTCATTTACTGATGTGGGCAATGCGGTTACCTTAACGCTTTCATATAACGACGCAACAGGTACAGCGCAAACTCAAGATGTTAGCTTAACGGTTAATGCTAATGGCTCATATAGCATTGCTGGGTTTGATCTTGATGCGCTTCCCGCAGGTGCCACCGCCCAAGGGACATTCAGCTATAGCATTCGTGATAATGACGGCGCGCTTTCATTAGCAGAGACCAGTACAATTTCTATTACAGGTACAAACGATGCCATTGTTAGAGTCACCGACACCAATATAGAAGCTAATATTGTTGATGAAAACACGGCTATTGGTGCCGAAATAGGTATTACCGCAACGGCCATAGATCTCGACAATTCAGACGTCACATATAGCCTAGTTAGTAATGAAGGCGAACCCTACTTGGGGCCTTTCACCATTGACCCTAGCTCAGGCGTTGTAACGGTATCAGGCGTTCTAGATGCTGAAGAGTCGACCATACAAGAGTTTAGAATATTAGCTGAATCTGCCGACGGCACATCGTCAACTAGCGACATTCAAACCGTCACTATAGCCGACCTAGATGAGTTTGACGTAAGTACAGCCGTCGACA
>JBEDTZ010000003.1:0-105499 GCA_040119265.1 Pseudomonadales bacterium
TTGATTTGAAATGTTTTTTCAAACTTCCAAACCCGCGTCTCAATCCGCTTTAATCACTCGCTGCTGCGTTGTGATGGTGCGCATTATAGGGCGCTCCAACTCAATGTAAAGGTGATTTTTTAAGGCGATTCGCCTAGATGAAATTACACGCGATACTGCAGCTCTTAGCCAAGACTTCTGACTAGCGACGGGTCACCCCCGTCAAGCAAGGTGGCGGATAATAGGGAAACGACTGGGCAGTGTCAACGCTTTTTACAAGCTTTTTACCAACTGATCTTTGCTTGATAATTCAATGACATTTAAGCCACACTTTTTAAGCGTTTTTAGCAGGATAACGCTATCATTATTGCTAATACTCTGAGCGAAACTGAGACTAGGGCGCTCAGGAACCACTAGCTCAAACTTTAGCGGGTCTAGCCCGCTACTCGGAAAGCTGACATAGATGCAGCTAGCGTCACAGAACGCTGTGCTTATCAGCAGCTCGCTTCCTCGGCGATACTCGAGCTGGTTGATGTCAATAATTAGACGCTCTTCGCGTTTGAGGATTTCTGCGACGTGAAGCAATATATATAGTAGCCCCAGTAATACCAGAAACAGCATTACCGATATAGGCCATAGCCCGGTAAGCAGGAAGAGAAAGGACATAACAAGCACGATTGCGGTGAGCCACAAATTATGCGCCTGCAACATGCTGTCATCGACAGAACGATTAGGCGTAATACGGAGATGGCGGGCCGATTGCTCGATAAGTAGATTAACCATCTAATTAGCGTAGTCGATTTTTTTCCTTAGCTCTTCACCGTTTGAGCTAGCATTAGCGCTTTAGCCCTTAAGTTTTATGTATACTATAACTAACTTAGTAGTCCGATGTTTAAAGGTAGTTAGTAGTGAGCGAACCCGAATTAGAAGTTGTTGATATTATTGCCGGCTATCAGCCAGATGGCGACCCAGTGCTCGAGAAGCTGAACTGCGTTCGGGTTAAGGGCGGTTACGCGCTTGCAGAGGCACCTCTATTTGCTGCTGCAGGTCGCCTTGATGTCATTAAACTGATTGGTGATAAAGGTGACTATCAGGTTGTCAGTCGAAGCGGCAACTTGACCATACGCTTCGTCAGCAAACATCCCATAGCCGTTGTGCTAGACGAGTATCGTGTTGAATTTGAAAAGATCGGCGCCGAGATTAGCAACGTGAGCGATCGATTTTTCTCCATTACCGCCCACGTTAGCCTAGGCTTTAATATTATAGAGCACCTACTTGGTGAGGCCATGAAGGCTTTCCCCGAGTCTGCGTGGGCATACACCAATGTATTTGACGGTGATTCCGGTGAACCCCTGCAGTGGTGGTCGAGCATGCTTGAGGAGCAATAATTGAATGCCATATAAAGCGCTTGGTATATTTTCCACTCTGATATTCGCTGGTTTTAGCCTTCCCGTGCTGGGAAATACCTTCATTCATCCAATGATGGAACGCACCAACGCTTTCTCCTTTGGAGCCTTCTACCAGGCCACGGACGTGGGGATTGAAAGCTCCGCAGATCTGGGTCTCTCTGCGGGTCTAAATTTAGAAAAGCTTGGCGTAGATACTAGTGATACTTCGGCTGTTTTCCATTACCGCCGAAGGCTAAGCCAACGCTTTAGCCTCGACGTCAATTATAGCGACTATCGGAGTCAAGGCGAGCGTGTTCTTAACGCCGATGTTGACTACGAAGGTACCATCTATGAGGTAGGTGCCCGCCTGCGGACCGAATTCAATACTCAATCCATCGCTACTCGACTAACTTATGACTTCTATCAAACGCCCACCACCGCGCTGGGAGTGGGGTTTGGTATTCATGCAATGGAATTGCAGGCCTCGCTATCGGGCGAAGGACGAATAGATGGCGACGTGGTAGCAACACCTCGCGTGGCCTCCGACAAGCTTTTTGCACCCTTGCCGAACTTTATTTTCTCGGCCAGACATGCATTCGATGACCGCCTATTGCTAAGCTTATCCGCGGGCTGGCTGTCATTTAATATCGATGACTATGAAGGGCGGATCTTACTTGCTGAGGCTTCGCTGGGCTATCGCATCACCGAATCGGCTTCGATTGCCGTGGCTTATCAGCGCAATGACATCGATGTGAGCTATTATGGCGATTCTTTAGCGTCCAATTACAACATGGTTCAAGGCGGCCCTCTTCTCATGATAAAGTGGGCATTCTAGTTTAAGGGGCTGCCATGCTAATTTTAATTTCACCCGCCAAAACGCTTGATTTTGAGCAAGACACATCACAACTTCGCCATTCGCACACACGTTTTGACCAGCGTTCCGAGCAGCTGGTCGACGGCCTTAGATTACTCAGTGCGGAAGACATTGCCCAACTCATGTCAGTAAGCGAAGCCATTTCGCAGCTAAACTTTGAACGCTTTCAAAACTGGCAGTCTCCTCAGCTCGATAGCTCGGCTAAGCAGGCAATATTTGCTTTCCGCGGAGACGTTTATACTGGCCTAGACGCCGACAGTCTATCAAGCTCTGGACTCGATGTAGCGCAAACTAAGCTGCGTATTCTATCCGGGCTATATGGCCTGTTAAGACCCTTAGATAACATCCTGCCGTATCGTCTGGAAATGGGGACAAAGTTTCCCTTGGGCGAACACAGAAATCTCTATCAGTTCTGGGGTACCGACATCACGGAACAACTTAACGGTGATCTAGCAGAAACTAAGAACGATGTAGTAATTAACCTAGCCTCCAACGAGTACTTCAAGGCCGTTAAGCCCAACCTAGTGAACGCGACCATCGTGACTCCTGTGTTCAAGGACACAAAGAACGGTAAAGAGAAGGTCATCAGCTTTTATGCCAAAAAGGCTAGAGGGAGAATGGCGAGGTGGTTAATAGATAATCCAGACTTCAACTTGAGCGATTTGAGGTCCTATGATTTGGATGGCTATGTGTATCGCCCTGATCAATCCTCTACCGAGGCACCAACCTTCGTTCGCGCTGAGCTCTGATCTTCGACCTCAAGGGTCGCTTTAAGGCGAGGGAAGATTGCCCGGAAGGTACTTCCCTTTCCTGGCCAACTTAGGATTTTCATTTCTGCCTGATGGCGAAGTAATACGTGCTTGGTAATAGCAAGCCCAAGCCCTGTTCCCCCAATTTTCCGATTTCTTGAGCTATCGGCACGATAGAAGCGTTCCGTTAAACGAGGTATATGCTTTGGCTCGATACCAACACCCTCATCCTTGACTCCGAATGAAAGCTTTTCCCCTTTGATGCGGAGTCGAAAACGAATACTGCCGCCATCGGGTGAATACTTCACTGCATTAAAAGCAATATTACTGAGCGCCGAGTAAAGCTCTGTCTCAACACCCATAATGCTATGCCCATCTTCAATCTCATCAAGGAATTCATGACGCTCCGCTGATAATTCTTGCGCTGCAGCCATAACTCGTCGAGCCAAAGCCGACAAATCCACTAACGCACTACTCTTCAGCGTATCCGATTCATCAAGACGCGATAGCAGCATTAAATCTTCAACGGTCTCGTTCATTCGCTCCACCTGCGCCGACATTTGCCCTAGTCCTTTGGAGACGTTTGGCGGTAGCATTTCGCTGACATCTTCGAAGGTTTCGAAGTAACCCTTCAAAACGGTTAGAGGGGTACGTAGCTCGTGCGAGACATTGGCGACGAAATCTTTGCGCATCTGCTCGAGCTGGGTCACGTGGGTCACATCTCGAAGTACGATGAGGCGTTCACTGGCTCCGTACTGAGTGACCTGAAGTTGCAGGACTTGGTGTCCCTCAGCGGTAGGCTCAAGTTGAAAAGGCCGTGAATAGTCCTTTGCTTCGAGGTAGGCAAAGAATGATGGATCCCGAACGAAGTTGGTAATAGCCTGGCCCGAATCGGTTCCCGCTTCAAGTTTTAGCATGCTCCCAGCTGCAGCATTCCACCACTGCAGGCTGTCGCCCTCTGCAATTACCACCACTCCATCAGCGAGCGCTGAAGTACTTTTCTCAACTCGGCTTAATTGCTGCTGCAGGCGACGTTTGGTTTTACGGTGACGGACGCGAATAAAGTGGATCGCCTCGGCGACGTCTACGAGTACTTGGTTCGTCTCAGGAAGGTTGGAGCTCTTCCCCTCAAGCCAGCGATAAAATTCTTTCGCCTCACGAAAGAGCAAAAAGAAATAGCTGACATTGCCCACTACAAGCCCAGCCAAAGGCTGACCTACGAGAGTGCCGGCAAGCAGGCACAGACCGATAATAATCGCTGCGCGCTTAAGTTCGGCAATCAGACCTCGATAGCGTGTGGCTTGCACTCGTTACTCCGTTGTTAGTTTAGAATTAAACAAATAGCCGCTACCGCGGACTGTTTCAATTAGATCTTCGTGACCATCTACACTCAAGGCTTTACGAAGGCGCCTAATATGCACATCAACGGTTCGTTCTTCAACATATACATTTGCGCCCCAGACCTTATCAAGTAGTTGCTCTCGACTATGAACCCGATCCTGATGGGTGGCAAAATAATACAACAGTCGATATTCAATTGGACCCAATTTTAGCGTCTGCTCACCAATCTTAACGCGCTGACTCGCCGGATCAATAACCAAATCGGCCACCGAAATGCTGCGTTCCACGTCTAGCTTACCCGCACGACGAAGCGTTGACTTAATCCGCGCAATTAGTTCTCGAGGCGAGAATGGCTTGGTAATATAGTCATCCGCACCTGACTCTAGCCCGCTAATTTTGTTATCTTCCTCGGCTTTCGCAGTGAGAAGGATCACCGGCATTTCGTTCAGGGTCCCTTCGCGTCGAAGGCGGCGAGTAAGTTCAATCCCTGTCATCTCGGGCATCATCCAATCAACCAAAGCGAGGTCCGGTTTCTCATCCACAATTAAGGCAAGGGCATCACTGCCGTTTTCAGCCTGAATACAACCAAACCCGGAAAGCTCGAGCGACATCGCAACCATATCGCGGATGGCCGCCTCATCGTCAACAATTAGCACCTTTAGTTTGTTCAAGACCATTCTCCTAGTGTCATCATTCAATCATCCTTGGGGATATTGAACAACGCTTATGTGACAGCCGTATGACAACACTTAAACTATAGCAACAGCGCCAACACAATGCCGACAAAAAGAACGAGACCTACCCAGTGATTGTTGAGGAATGCTTCGAAGGGCTTTGGAGAATCTCCGCGAACCAGCAACTGTTGATAGCCAAATAACCCCGCGGCGATAACAATGGCCGCCGTAAAGAAAGCCCCCAACTCAAAACGATGCGCCAACAGCAGCAGCATCGCGATCATCCCAACCTGCATTGCTAGGATAATAACCGGCGCGAGCGGACCGAAAAGTACCGCCGTTGATTTCACTCCAATTTTTAAATCATCTTCGTAGTCAGCCATGGCATAAAAGGTGTCGTAGATCACCGCCCATAAGACCACAATCGCATAGAGCAACCACGCTTCTGGCGGAACGGTGTTGAGCTCCGCGGCAAAGGCCATCGGTACAGCCCAAGCAAAAGCCGCCCCCAAGACAACCTGAGGAAGATGTGTGTAGCGCTTCATAAATGGATACGCTGATGCCAACAGCAGCGCACCAACCGATAGCAGCACGGTGAACTGGTTAGTGAGGAGTACGACAATAAAGGCCATAGCAATGAGCGCCGCGAAGAGTTTTAGAGCACTACTTGCCTTGATTGCGCCACTCGCCAATGGCCGTTGTGAAGTCCGCGCCACATGACCGTCAACATTCCTATCCGCATAATCATTGATGACACAACCGGCAGACCTCATAAGAAAGACCCCCAGGGTAAAGATAGCCAGATTCTTCCAGCTAGGAAAACCACCAGCTGCCAGAAAGAGGGCCATATAGGTTGGCCACAACAGCAGAAGTGTGCCGATTGGGCGATCGATGCGCATTAATTGGTAGTAGGGTAAATAGTTGGCGGGAATATAGCGCTTAAGCATCCAATAGCTCCAAAAAGCTTGGCAAGAAATATTCGGCAACCAGAATCTGACGTTTGCCGTAACTAAATAATGATCTACGGCCCCAATGCCGAGTCTCGAATTGATGTTCTTCCGGTTGCGCCATTTGAATCTCAATCTCACCACGCTGAACATCGGGGTTGGCGAACAGCCAGTGCCCTAAAGGCTGGTCGCCGAGCTCCGCAATAAACTCAAAACTATCTTTGAGAGCGGAATCTGGAATCACTGTTCGGGCAAAGACTAGCGGTGCTGTGTTACTCGACAAGAGTACTTCTCGAACCAATGCGCCCTGCTCTAGCGGAATCCCCAGCAGCGCAGCCTCCTCATCCATAACCTTAATCCAATCCTGACGAAGCACTGAGACGCGAATGTCATGACCGCACCAGTTGGACAGCTGTTCAGTAAGAGAACCTCGCTCGCACAGCCAACGACCAATAGCCTGCGGCAGTTGTGCGGAAATTTTGTCAGCGGGTTGCCACATGATGATGCGAAGCCATGTTATGATTTAAGGCTATTCTAACGTTAAGTACTAGCGCTCAGCTACCAGATTTATCTTCGCGACTGAGGGTGTGCTACTAACAAATTGATTGTTTTTATCGAGTTAAGGGACACCTATGTCTAACCAAGCCGCTCCACTCGTCATCATCGGAACGGGCCTTGCCGCCTATAATCTTGCGCGCGAATGGCGTAAGCGTGACTCGTCGACGCCGCTACTGATGTTGACGCAGGACAGCGGCAGAAGCTACTCCAAGCCCATGCTTTCAACTGCCTTTAGCAAAGACAAAACGGCTGAAAGCCTGACAATGGCCGATGCCGGTAAGATGGCTGAGCAGTTAAACGCAACCATTCATACCTTCGTGACGGTTGATGCCATCGATACCCAAAGACGCGAGCTTTCCTTTGATGGTACTCAGCTTAACTATCGCGATCTGGTCATCGCTGCGGGCTCGGAAACCATCAATTTGCCTATCGAGAATACCGCTCAGAGCAAGACCTTTGCCGTGAACGATCTCGAACAATTCGCCGAGTTTCAGCAGGCTGCCCAATCGGCTAAAAAGATCCTTATAATCGGCGGCGGCCTCATAGGTTGTGAATACGCAAACGATCTGCTGTCAACGGGCGCGAAAATTAGCCTAGTTGAACTCCAATCCACGCTTCTCAGTAATCTTTGCCACGAAGCGATTGGCGATGCATTGGTCAGCCAGCTCGAGAAGGAGGGCATCGACCTCCATCTCAGCGCGGCTGTCACTTCCATCCGAGACCATAACGATGGAGTGGTAGCAACCCTTAACAACGGCACTGAGTTAGCCGCTGATATCGTGTTGAGCGCCGTGGGTGTGAAAGCCAGAACCCAATTAGCGCGCCAGGCCGGGTTGGCTTGCGAGCGAGGGATCCAAGTTGATCGAGAGCTTCGTAGCTCAGCGGAACACGTCTATGCACTGGGCGATTGCGCAGAGGTGGATGGGCAATTACTTTATTACGTCATGCCTTTGATGCAGTGTGTCCGAGCGCTGGCGCAAACCTTGTCGGGTACACCAACGGCCGTAAGTTACCCGGCAATGCCAGTAACGATTAAAACCACCCGCTTTCCCATTGTCACTAACCCGCCTAACTGCTCACCTAGCTTCCCAGTTCATTGGCAGGTGGAGCACGTTGACGGCGGAGTTAAAGCGCAGGCCTATGATGACGCCGATGCACTGATTGGCTTCAGCCTTGGTGGCAGTGCCATTACTGAGAAAGCTTCGCTGGCTAAATTGCTGCCGAAGGTCATGGCCTAATTTGAATAGCGCTGCGTAGACAGGTAGCATCAGTTAATTAATAACAATGAATAAAACAGTGGGCTCAGCCCAACGAGGATACGATGAACTTAAGCCTAACAAGTAAGATCCTGCTGGCTATGGTAGCGGGTATAGTACTGGGACTGTTGATGCAGTTACTCGGTAGCCTCTTCCCGGATAACCCCATCAGCAATTTTTATGGTGTATGGCTGGCCGACGGTCTCTTCAATATGGGTGGGCAAATTTTCGTTAACTCATTGAAGCTGTTAGTTGTTCCGCTCGTTTTTGTCAGCTTAGTTTGCGGCACGTCGTCACTGGGCTCGAACTCTCGGATGGGCGCCATTGCCTTCAGAACCGTTGGCCTCTACATAATGACGACATGCATCGCCATTACTCTTGCACTCTTTTTTGCCAACATCGTTAATCCTGGTGATGGGCTGTCTTTGGAACTCCCGGGCGCAGACGCCTTCAGCGCGAAAGAATCACCCCCACTCATTGATGTGGTGGTTGGTATGTTCCCAAGCAACCCCTTCGCGGCGATGGTTGAAGGCAATATGCTACAGGTGATTGTCTTCGCTATTCTATTTGGTGTTGCCGTGTCACAGGCCGGTGATTTTGGCACCCGCGTTTCCTCCACCTTCAACAACTTCAACGAAGTAATCATGAAGATGGTAAACATCTTGATGAACTTCGCGCCTTACGGTGTTTTCTGCCTCTTGGCCAAGCTGTTCTTTACACTGGATGTGGGCGCTCTAGGCTCGTTATTCTGGTACATTGCAACGCTGGTATTTGTCCTACTCTTCCAAGCCACCTTCGTCTACGGCGGCTTGGTAAAGTTTGTTGCGGGACTCAGCCCACTGATGTTCTTCAAGAAAATGCGCCCAGCGCTTTCAATGGGCTTTTCAACCGCTAGTTCAAACGCCACCATGCCGGTCACCATGGAAGTGGCCGAAGAGAAAATTGGCATTCACAATTCAGTGGCGTCCTTTACCATCCCGCTTGGTGCAACCATCAATATGGACGGCACAGCTATCATGCAGGGTGTGGCCACCGTGTTCATCGCTCAGATCTATGGTATTGATATTGGCCTGCTTGGCTATCTAACCGTGATTCTGACTGCAACCTTGGCGTCTATCGGCACCGCTGGTGTTCCGGGCGTAGGCCTAATCACCCTCTCTATGGTCTTACAGCAGGCAGGCCTGCCGGTTGAAGGGGTGGCAATTATTCTCGGCGTGGACCGCCTACTTGATATGATTCGCACCGCCATCAACGTCTCTGGCGATGCTGCAGTATCAACGGTGGTAGCCGTCAAAGAGAACAAGCTTAACCGCGAGGTGTTTAACAACGCTAACTAAGCGTTGGCAAATACCTCTGCTCCCGCGAGCCATCGGTCGATTAGCGGCTGGGCTCGCTCTGGGTATTGCTGTAGGAACTGTTCAGTTAATTCAGCCACATCATCTAAGTGATGACTGTCTCGCTCGAGATGAGCAACCTTAAAACTTGCATCACCAGTCTGACGAGTGCCTAACAACTCACCCGCACCGCGAAGTTCTAGATCTTTCTCGGCAATCACAAAGCCATCGGTGCTCTCTCTCATCACACCTAATCTCGCTTTGCCATTTTGTGAGAGTGGCGTTGAATACATCAAGATACAGAAGCTCTCTCGCGTCCCGCGTCCCACCCTACCGCGTAACTGATGGAGTTGTGAAAGCCCTAAGCGCTCCGGATTTTCAATTATCATTACCGAGGCGTTGGGTACATCAACACCCACCTCTATCACCGTGGTCGCCACCAGCAAATGATGCTGTTTAGCCTTAAAGTCCGCCATCACCTGCGCTTTCTCGGCCGCTTTCATTCGTCCGTGCACTAAGCCGATAGATAGCGATGGCAGCGCGGCCTGAAGTAACTGGCAAGTCTCCTCAGCAGCTTCAGCCTCAACCGCTTCAGATTCATCAATCAGCGTACAAACCCAGTAGGCTTGCTGCCCGCCTGAACACGCCGCATGCACCCGCTCAACCACCTCTTCACGACGCTGATTACTGACGAGTAAGGTTTGAATAGGGGTTCGCCCTGGTGGCAATTCATCTATCACCGAGCAATCGAGATCGGCATAGGCAGTCATCGCTAAGGTACGGGGAATAGGGGTAGCCGTCATAATGAGTTGGTGGGGCGCACAGCCGCTCTCAATCCCCCTTTGACGTAACGCCAGTCGCTGATCAACACCGAAGCGATGTTGCTCATCAATAACGGCTAGCGCGAGCTGATGGTAAGCGACGTCCGGCTGAAAAACGGCATGGGTGCCAACAATAAGATTGGCAGTACCGTCGGCAATTTGGACCAATGTTTCACGACGCTGCTTGGCGCCAATCTTACCCGCTAGCCAAACCACCTTGACCCCGAGCGACTCCAACCATTCCTTAAAACTAAAATAATGCTGCTCGGCGAGAATCTCCGTGGGCGCCATAACCACCGCCTGTGATCCCTGTGCCACCGCGTGTAGCGCACTGATTACCGCCACCACCGTTTTCCCCGAGCCTACGTCACCTTGAACGAGCCTCAGCATTGCCTCCGGCTTACTAAGGTCTTTACTGATTTCATTCACCACTCGAGCTTGAGCATTAGTGAGTTTAAAACTCAGCTGACTGAGGAATGAGGTTTCGAGCTCGCTTGGCCTTGGCAATACCAACGCTCCCTCTCTTCGGTACTCAGTGCGAAGCTTGAGCATACTGAGACGATGGGCAATCAACTCCTCAATAACCAGCCGCTGAATTGCCGGGTGACCCCCCTCGGCGAGATCCTGCGTAGAGACATCCGGCGTTGGTTTATGAATGAGTTGCAGCGCTTCACTCAGTGAGGGTAATCCGCGCGAGCGAGTCATTGATTTCGGGAGTAATTGATCCACATCGAGGCTGCCTAAGCGCTCGAGTGCCTGATCGGCTAGGCTGCGCATCCGCGCTTGCGGCAAACCTTCGGTGGTAGGATAAACAGCCGTAAGACGATCAGCTAAGGGAGGCATTGGCTCTCCCTCGGCAACAATCTTCATTTCCGGATGATACATCTCTAAACTACTCGCTCCGCGTCGCGCTTCTCCCCACGCCTGCAAAGTAGTTCCTGGGATAAGCTGCTGTTTAAGGTTAGCGCCAAAGCGGAAGAACCTCAGGGCAATCTGTCCAGAACCATCTTTAACAACGATTCGCAGGGCTCGGCGCCGACCAAATACCACCTCACAGGACACTACCTCGGCTTGAATAAGTACATGATCACCAAGACGGATATGGCCAATAGGGCAGACACGCGTACGATCCTCGTAGCGAGCCGGTAGATGAAACAGGATATCCTGTAGCGAATGGATATGAATCTTGGCGAGCTTCTCCGTGAGTGCCTTGCCAACACCCTTTAGCTCACTAACTGGAACCTGTGCTATCGAGGTTTGTTCAGTGGGCATAGCAAAGCAGCTTGTTTGAGGGCCATTACCGCTTCGCGACGGGTAAAGCTTGCCCGATATGCCAACGCAATCGTGCGGGTAGGATCAGGCGCGGTAAAGGGCCTAACCTCTAACATTCCAGCTTGATAGTTCGAAAGATCCGCTGCGCTGGCAGGAAGAATAGTGATGCCCAACCCCGATGCTACCATGTGGCGAAGGGTTTCAATTGAACTTCCCTCACCGCCAAGCATCGCCTCTTTGCGGTGTTCAAAGGAGTGCTGAATAACCGGATCGACCGCCAAGACTTGATCACGAAAACAATGACCGTCACCTAAGAAGAGTATATTTTCATTCGCCAACTCTCCGGGCGCGATTTCAGTTTTAGCCGTTAGCGGATGGTCGGCCGGCAGCAGGACGACAAAACGCTCATCGTAGAGCGGTTCAACAATTACATCTGGCTCCGAAAATGGCAGCGCTATAATGATCACGTCCAGTGCCCCGTCGCGCAACTGCTTACGCAGCACCGCCGTGTAGTTCTCCTCAATCACTAAGGGCATCTTCGGCGCAATAGCGCGCAGCTGAGGAATGCAGAAGGGGAAGAGGTAAGGCCCAACGGTGAGAATAGCACCCACCTTGAGCGGCGACGCGAGCTGATCTTGACCCTGCGTTGCTAGCTGTTTAATTTCCAGTGCACCGCTAAGTACTTTGCGCGCCTGTTGAGCAACTTGCTCGCCCACGGGTGTTAAACACACTTGATTGCGCGTGCGCTCGAACAGCGATACCTCTAACTCCTGCTCCAACTTCTTAATCGCAATACTTAGCGTAGGCTGACTCACAAAACACTTTTCCGCTGCGCGCCCGAAGTGTTGCTCCTCGGCAAGCGTGACGACATAGCGTAATTCGTTTAAAGTCATGGCATCATCCGTTTTGAGCTAGCGTTATGTTGAGTGGGAAAAATCTCTACCTATTAGGATATGGTGACATATTACGTCGTCTGTATCACCTGCAAAAACCGATAGCTAATCGTATTGTCACGCTTAGTCGCAATACGCAGGCGCACCCGGACTCGGAGAACTCGCTCGCCATTGAGCTAGGTAGCGGCAGTAACTGGCAGCTACCTCAACAGAATGAAAACTCCGTTGTCATTTACACCCCCACACCTACCGACCGCTCCATTGCGGGCTATCGGCAGGGGTACCTCAAGACCAGCGAAGAGCTCATCAGCAAACTTAATCCCGATACCTGGCTTATTTTAGTTTCTAGTACTCGAGTGTATCGAGGCCACCAAAATACGACTATTAATGATCTCTCTCCACGCTTAGCCGCCGATGAGTATGGGCAGGTCTTAATTCACATGGAAGAGCTCGTCACCAGCACGCATCCGAACACTATTATTGTTCGCCCCAGCGGCATCTATGGCCGCTCCACTTCGCGCTGGGAGCGACTCATGAAAACGCCCGAAGAGAGCGGTCATCGATTAGGGAATCGAATTCACGCTGACGATCTGGCGCGCTTTATTAGCTTCCTCATTGAGAAAATTCCTTCATGTAAGCCCGGCGGGTACATCGTCACCGATGGCGAACCGGCCAGCGAATCTGAGGTCATCGATTATCTATTGGGATTGAACAGAAAGCATACTTCGGAGGGTATCGCTCTTCAGGCCTCAGCCTTGGCGAAGAGCGGTTTTAAACTTGACTACCCTAGCTACCGCGAGGGCCTGTTAGCGCTTAAACGCTAGCCACACCATCGGCTTCAATACGCGCACCTTTAGGTAATTGTGCTACACCAATTGCTGCGCGAGCTGGGTAGGGCTGATCGAAGTACTGCGCCATAATTTCATTAACCGTGGCGAAGTGCGATAGGTCAGTTAGAAAGATGTTCAACTTAACGATGCTATTGATCGTTCCGCCTGCCGCATCCATGACCGCACTCAGGTTCTTAAACACTTGGTGTGTTTCGGACTCAAAGGAATCATCGACCATTTCCATCGTGGTTGGATCTAAAGGGATTTGCCCGGATAGATAGACAGTGTTGCCGACTTTGACAGCCTGAGAGTAAGTGCCAATCGCAGCTGGCGCATTTTCAGTTGAAACAATTGAACGGTTTGACATGGGGTATCCTTATTTTTTTCGACCCGACTTCAGTACCCAGGACTTCCGGTGTACTCGGCGAAGTATTGAGGCCAAGTGTACTCGACTCTTCACACCTACCGTCAAGTTAATAATGGCATAACCCGCATCCTTTTCGGCTATATCAACCCGATCAATATTCCCGCCTTCTTCTGCCAACAGCGCCGCCAAGCTAGCGAACACGCCGCGAATATTTTCAACTTCAACGCGAATATCCGCCAGGTATTCTCCCGTGACCTCGCCTGACCACGCCACAGGCGTTAATTCGCCGGCTTTGCCACGAACCTCATTAAGGTTATGGCAATCATCACGGTGCACTACCACGCCCTTCCCAGGGCTGATACGGCCAATGATCTGGTCGCCCGGGATAGGTCGGCAACAACCGGCAAAGCTCATCACCATGCCTTCGCTATCACTCACTAGTAATGGAGCTTCGACAACATCTTCCAATTCACCGGTGGTGCTGGTAGCCATCAACTGCTGGGCGACGACGAAGGGAATGTGATTTCCTAAGCCAATTTCCTCAAACAGGGCATTCACATCAGGAAGCTTGTGCTGTTCGAGGACTCGCTGGATCTCAGCTGGGTCAATATCGTCAACATTCTGCTGATAGGCCTGGAGCGTTCGGTTGAGCATTCGCTTACCAAGCACTACCGATTCACTGACACGCTGGGTCTTTAGGAAATGACGAATCGCTGACCGTGCCTTACCGGTAGCCACAAAGTCTAACCACGCCGGGTTAGGCTGACCGCCCGGAGAGGTAATAATTTGCACATGCTGTCCGCTCTCTAACACCTGCGAGAGTGGCGAAAGTCGATTATTAATTCGTGCTGCGACGCAGCGATCGCCAACACCGGTATGCACGGCATAGGCGAAGTCGACCGCCGTAGCGCCCTGGGGCAACTCGATAATTTTACCCTTAGGGGTGAAGACATAGACTTCATCGGGGAATAGATCAACTTTGACGTGTTCAATAAATTCGAGCGGATTGCCTGCCTGCTGCTGAAGCTGCAACAACCCTTGAACCCAATCGCGCGCTCTGGTGTGGGGCGCCAAGTCGTCCTCTTCCGAGGTTTTATACAGCGAGTGTGAGGCGATACCGTGGTTAGCCATCGTATCCATTTCTGCGGTACGAATTTGCACCTCAATCGGCACGCCATGCATACCGATAAGAACGGTATGGAGTGACTGATAACCGTTGGTCTTGGGAATGGCAATATAGTCCTTAAACGCACCCGGCACCGGCTTATAGAGGTTGTGAATACATCCTAGTACCCGATAGCACTGATCTACCGATTGAGTAACAATGCGAAATGCATAAACGTCCATGATCTCGGTGAACGATTTATGTTTCGATTTCATCTTTTGATAAATAGACCAGAGATGCTTCTCACGCCCGCTGACAATGACCTCATGCCCCTCGCGCTGCAAACACTGTTGAAGCGCGTCAGTAATCTTCGAGACAATCTCGTTGCGGTTACCACGAACAGAGCGCATAGCGGCGTCAATGCGCGTAGCACGAACCGGATGCATGGCATAAAAGCCTCTATCCTCAAGCTCTAGACGAATATCGTTCATGCCGAGTCGATGGGCTATGGGGGCATAGATATCAAGCGTTTCGCGCGCGATACGACGGCCTTTCTCCGGCTTTAACGCCCCAAGCGTTCGCATATTGTGGAGCCGGTCGGCCAATTTAACCAAGATAACCCGAATATCGCGGGCCATCGCCATCGCCATCTTCTGAAAATTCTCGGCCTGCATTTCGGCACGACTACTGAATTCGATCTGAGTTAGCTTGGAGACCCCATCAACAAGATCCGCTACCGCGTTGCCAAACTGCTGCGACAGCGCATCTTTGGGAATACCGGTATCCTCAATGACATCATGCAGCATCGCCGCCATGAGGCTCTCTGGATCCATATGCATATCGGCGAGAATGTTCGCCACGGCGAGGGGGTGAGTAACGTAGGGCTCGCCACTGCGGCGAGTTTGCCCATCATGTGCTTGCTGGGCATAAAAATAAGCCCGCCTGACGCTTTGAACGCGCTCAGCGGGCAAATAGTTTTCTAGCTTGTCGGTAAGCTCGTCAATGGTGATTGGCTTGTCACTTACCAGCGTGCTAGACATTAGAACTCGACAGCAGGCTGCTCGTCGTCTTCTAAGATATCTGCGGTGACATAACCTTCCGCAATTTCGCGCAGAGCGATAACGGTTGGCTTATCATTTTCAAATGCCACGTACGGCTCTTGACCTTCAACCGCAATTTGGCGAGCGCGCTTGCTGCTAACCATAACTAATTCAAAGCGGTTCTTTACGTTATCTAAACAATCTTCAACGGTGATACGGGCCATGGGAATTCCTAATAGTTCTGCAGAGTTTCTTTAAGCAACTCGTCAGTTGCTTACCTAGTGTACTTTGTTAGCGCTTATTCGCTCAACAATTCTTTCAATAAAGCTTCATGATCTCTCGCCTGTGCAGAAATCTCACAGCGCTGAGCTCGGATTATGGCGCGCAAATCTGCGAGCGCATGATCAAAGTCGTCATTTATAACCAGATAATCATTTTCAGCATAGTGCGAGATTTCGCTTACCGCCTCTTTCATTCTGCGTTCAATGACATCTGAAGCATCCTGACCTCGACCAGTGAGGCGCGTTTTCAATGCGGCTAATGACGGGGGAAGAATGAAAATACCGACAGCTGCTGGAAGTAATTTACGCACCTGTTGAGCACCCTGCCAATCAATTTCTAGGATGACATCGGTACCGGCGGCTAATTCTGTTTCTACCCACGAAGCACTGGTGCCATAGCCATTTCCGAATACCATTGCGTACTCGAGGAAATGCCCTTCGCTAACCATTTCATCAAAGGTAGCCAAGTCCACAAAATGATAGCTTACACCGTGCTCTTCGCCCGGTCGCTGCGAGCGAGTAGTATGTGAGACGCTCACTTTAATATTCGACAGCGCATCAAGCAGTGCTCGAACAAGACTAGTTTTACCGGCCCCACTAGGAGCTGAAATAATAAATAAGTTTCCGCGACTCACTGGAATTACCTTAGTGTTTTGCTACTAATATATTTGTAAAGCTGGAAACCATGCAGTATATCGCATCACAACCCTTCGCCAAAGCAATTTCAACGCTAACCTTCATTGAATAAGCTGCCTCATTAAATTTTTTAAATCTGCCCAATCACTTGTTAATTACTTTTTGACGACAACGGGTTAACTGGGCTGAACAAACTATGCTACTGTGGTGATCGTTCGCAGTATGCCCTTTCAATGAAAATCAACCTCTTAGGTGGCTTTCATTGAGTAGCAAAGCGCTGGCGGTAAATTCTCCACTTAGAACGGTAACGCCAGATAGATGTTCATAGTGTTCTGCTATAGCGTATAGCTCACTTCATTTTCAGAGGTCATCGATGTTTTTTTTAAATAGACACTTCATTCTTGTTGCCACCTTTTTCCTAGGCGCTTGTGGTGGCGGAGGGAGTAGTGGTGATCCAAAAGCTCCCCCGACTAGCTCGGTGACCGCTTCCATATCAGCCAGTGCAAATAAAGTGTTTATAGGTAACTCTGCTGTTATTACATGGGATAGTAGGAATGCCTCCGCTTGTACCGCCTCAGATAGTTGGTCAGGCGATAAATCGTCATCTGGTAGCGAAACCCTAGCTATGACAACCGAAGGTGAGCAACTTTTCACCATCACGTGTGACGATGTGTCGGTTAACGTCACCATTACAGTTACTTCACAAGACTTTGAGGGTTCTTGTATGAACCCACACTCAGCTGAAATACCTCAGTCATATGTCGGTGAATATGAAATTCCTTTTCCGGAAAACTCATTTGATCAAAGCCACTTAAGAGCAATGGGTTTTAAAGACTACGGCGTCAGATGGATTTATCAGGGGTATTCGGATAGCTATCATTTTGATGGCGATCAGAGTGCTGATTGGGTTTTGGATTGCACACAAACAGAATACACCCACCTCATGTTAAGAGAAACACTAAGGCGATTGAAAGAGCATGGTGTGACGACAGCATCAATTTATAATTTTGGCTATTGGAATGATGACGGTGCCTGGAAAATTGACCATAGCACTAAACATATCTCCGATGAGGACATCGCGTTTATTGCCTCAACCGCACTCGAGTTAGGTATGGATATACACTATGTGTGGCAGTTTAATATTCGCGTAGCGGATGAGCAACGATTACTATTTCCTTTTGATGGGATGGCTAGAATTGACATGCCGTTATTGGAGAAAATCATGGCTGCCCACGAAGGTCACATGCTATGGGAAGCTGAACACTTAGAAAGTCTTGGTGTTAATGCCATTTCAGCTGACTGGAGCGCTATGTGGCTATGTTTTAGCTGTGGCATAGATAATCAAGGGCATACTCAAGCTGAAACCGATGCATTAAAAGAGTTCTACATGCAACGCATGGGCGAAATAATCTCAGGAATAAGAGAAAGGTTTTCCGGAAAGATTTATGTTGGGGAAGGCCCTCAATGGAATGACGAGCGTGTTGCCGATAAAGTTGATGGGATACTCTTTAGCTTTCCAAACTTACTGAACGATGAAGAAATCGATACTGCTACCGTTGATTTAATCGAACAGAGGGCAGCTGCGTATTTACTGAATGCTTATAATGCCTATTATTGCTTAGACAGTCAGCCTTGTTGGAGTAGAACAAGTACTGATACCACAAAACATAAAATGATTTTTAATTTGCCCGCCCAAAGTCATGCCGATTACCTATCTACAGGTTGGGTAGAAGACGGGTTTTGTGTATCAGGCCAAGGCAATGACGATGATTACCTTGGCAGCGATGTCGACTGCATCCAAAGAACAATGCAACCAGACTTCTCTGCCCAAGCAATTTGGTATGAAGGGGTATTAAGAGCGATCAATAAACAATCATATTTTAATACCTTAGGTACTACCTCAAGTACAGGTTACTGGCTGTCAGATACCTTGTTGCACGACGGGAAAGTAGAAGCCTTTCCAAGCATCTCGCAATCCATCAGAGGCAAGTCCGCTGAGAAAATTCTCAAGTACTGGTACACGGGCGAGTTTGAAGCCTATGAACCAACGTTTAACGATTAGACATATCCTCATTTAACGAAGTTAGCGTTAAATGGGATAGTTGTTATTAATCAGCCTAATCATTTAACCGCTATTTTCGTATACCACGGTCTCTATTGAGGCCGTTTTGTTTTTAATATTGGTTCTTCAATGTGACCAATACTAGCTTCTAGCATGATCGCCGCAGACCGTTGTGAGTTTTCTGTAAAACTCTAAGACAGCGCCGCTTTAGCCAACAACCAAACACAACCGGTCTTAAATCGTATTTCTATTCAATATTTTGGATCTGCTCGCGCATCTGTTCAATTAAAACCTTCATTTCCACCGCACTTTGCGTGGTCTGCGGGCTAATTGACTTAGAACTCAGCGTATTCGCCTCGCGGTTCAACTCCTGCATGAGGAAATCAAGACGGCGGCCAATCGCTCCCTTCTGAGCGCACACCCGTGCTACCTCATCAAGGTGTGCCACGAGGCGGTCAATCTCTTCCTCCACGTCTGCCTTATGCGCCATCATCACGAACTCCGCCTCGATACGCTCAGGATCCAAAGTATCTTGAAGCTCTGCTAAACGCTCCGTGAGTCGATCACGTTGTTTTTGCAGCAGTACCGGCATGACTTCGGTCACCTTCGCTACCTCAGCTCGCATCGCCTTAATTCGCTCGTCAATCATCCCTGCAATAGCTGTCCCTTCGCGCTTTCGATTGTCAATCAACTCAGTAATTGCTTGATCTAAGCATTGCTTAATCGCCGCATTTAGCTCGTCGCCTTCATGCTTCGTCTCGATGACAACTCCCGGCCAGCGAAGTACATCCATGGTGCTGACGGGAGAGTTAGGGTCAATTGCTCGGCTCGCCTGAGTGAGCTTTTCGACCAGCTCGTTATTGAGGCTAAACGTTTGCGCTGTCTCGGCAAGTTGTAGCGTTAGGGTTGCATCGACCTTACCTCGTGCGAGTTTGCTCCGCAGCCGCTCACGGACCATGACATCTAAGTTACGGGCAGATTCAGGTAGGCGGATGTAGGGTTCCAAATAACGATGGTTAACACTTTTCAACTCCCAAGTTACAGAGCCCCATTCGGTGTTGATATTGGCACGGGCAAAGGCGGTCATCGATAGCATGAAATACTCCCAGGGAATTAAAAAAATAATGTTAGCACATGCAGCCTTGCTGCGGTGCGGTATACTCTAAGGCTAACTTACTCAACGAGAAGCCCTACTATGACTCAAAGACCGAGTGGTCGTCTCCCAGACGAAATGCGAAATGTCTCTATCGTTAAAGATTTTACCTGCCACGCTGAAGGCTCAGTATTGATTTCCGTTGGCAACACTAAGGTTATCTGTACCGCATCAATTAGCGAGGGCGTTCCTCACTTCCTGCGCGGCCAGGGCCAAGGTTGGATTACCGCCGAGTACGGTATGTTACCTCGCTCAACCGGATCACGCATGAATCGTGAAGCCGCTCGCGGCAAGCAAACAGGTCGAACCGTAGAGATTCAGCGTTTGATTGGCCGTAGCCTCCGCGCTGGTGTTGACATGAAAGCGTTAGGCGAAAACACCATCACCATTGACTGTGACGTCATTCAAGCTGATGGCGGCACGCGAACCGCGTCAATTACCGGCGGCTGTGTCGCGTTAAATATTGCCTTAGAGTCTTGGGTGGCGAAGGGTAAGCTCAAGTCGAACCCACTAGTTCGCTGGATCACTGCCATCTCGGCTGGCGTCTACCAAGGCACACCGGTACTCGATTTAGACTACCCAGAAGATTCAGAAGCCGACACCGATATGAACGTCATTATGACCGATGAAGGAGGCTTCATTGAGATCCAAGGTACTGCAGAGGGTAAGCCGTTTACTGGCGAGCACCTGAACGCTCTGCTCGCACTCGCACAAAAGGGATGTGACGAGCTCCTAGCTATGCAAAAGGCTTAAGTCGCTTGATTTATTAGCACTACGGTATCGGCTAAAATAGCTCGATATCGTAGTCTATGATCACCGGTGCATGGGAGCCAAAACTCTTAGTCTTGTATACAACACCATATTCGACGGCCCCAGATAGACTTTCTGAAATCACCTGGTAGTCAATTCGCCAGCCATCTCCCTCACCCAGTTTGCCACTCGGCCACCAGGTAAATTCATCTTTATCCTTGTTTACTTTGCGAAAGGCGTCCACATAGCCAATATCATTGAACAACTGAGTCATCCATTTGCGCTCAAACGGCAGGGCGCCGGAAGAGTCCGCATTGGCTTCAAAGTTCTCCACATCGTACTCACGGTGAACCTGATTCCAATTACCACAAATAATGTATTCACGGCGCTTGCGGGTAATTTTAGAAAGATGCGCCTGCAGATCATCAAAGAATTGAATTTTGTCCTCTAACGACTGCACCTCTGAGGTGGCGCCCGGGGCGAGTAGCGAACCGATGGAGATTCCCTCGAAGTCGGCTTGCACGTAGCGGCCGTCCATATCAATACCACTGGCAAACCCAAAACCCGTCATAATGGCCTTGGGTGGCTGGCGCGTATAGATACCGACGCCGCAGTAAGTCCCAGCTGGGGAATCAAAGAAATAGCCAAAATAGCCTTCAAGTTGATACTCGGGCTCCCATGCTAAATCAGGCTCTGGTCTGCGCATGTCCTGTAGGCAAATGACATCAGCATCCTGCGTTCTCAGCCAGTCGAACAAGCCATTGCCTATAGCATTATCAATACCATCGACACAAAGCGTAATAACTCTCATTAAGTATCCCTAAAAAATGCGCGTATAATAGTTAGATCGCACAGTCGTGTTAATCTTATTAATACTTCTTTACCTAACGTTAGCAACTTTTGGGATATTCGCATGGAACTCCACCAAGAAAATTACTTAAAGCTCGCAATTGAAGCCGAGGCATTAGGGTTTGGACAGTTTACCTTGAAATCTGGGCGAACCAGCCCGTACTTCTTTAACGCCGGAAAATTCAAGACCGGCAATACCCTAGCACTCTTGGGCAAAGCTTATGCCAAGGCGATTGTTGACAGTGGTGTAGAATACGATGTTCTATTCGGGCCTGCCTACAAGGGCATCCCCCTAGCTGCAGCCACTGCTGTTGCTTTAGCAACTGATCATGGTATCGATATTCCGTGGACATTCAACCGTAAAGAAGCAAAAGATCACGGCGAGGGCGGCAAACTCGTTGGTGCTGACATTGAAAATCAACGGGTACTCATTATTGATGATGTCATTACGGCGGGCACGGCGATCCGAGAAGTGATTGATATTTTGGCGGCTAACAATGCAAGCTGTGCTGGTGTGTGTATCGGCCTAGATCGAAAAGAGCGTGGTCAAGGAGAGATGTCTGCAATTCAGGAAGTTGAGCGCGACTTCAACGTTCCGGTGCTCTCAATCATTACAATTGACCACATCATCGAATGGCTAAGCGCTCAAAATGAGCAGCAGCTAGTTGACCAAATGACGAGTTACCGTAACGACTACGGCGTATAAACAGGAGTTTCAATGCGTTTTCCACAGCCGCTTTTAGCTGCAACCCTACTGTTATTAACAAGCACGAGTGCGATTGCGGATTTCTATCGCTATCAGGATGAGAATGGCAAGCTCGTTGTCGCCTACCGCCTAACTCCTGAGGCCATCCAGCAGGGCTACGAGGTCATAAATTCTCAAGGAATCGTTGTCGCGGTAATTGAACCGGCTAAAACCGAAAGTGACCTCGAAGCGGAAAAATCTGCTGCGGAGCAACGCGAGTATGATTTGAGGCTGTTAATGACCTATGGTAATTCCGACGAGCTACAGGACGCTATAGATCGCCGTGAGTCGGTTTTGATGGATGAAATAAACCTGATGCAGTCGAAACTCGAAGACACCCGGGTAAGCCTTCGTGCTACCGAGGATAGAGCGGGACTTGAGGAACGACAGGATGGCGCTGTGAGCGAAGCCACCGATGGCGCTCTTGAGCAATTTCGCGCTCAAATAGTCTCATTGAATGATGAAATTGTTGCGCTTGAAGAGGCTTATGCTGTCAGCCAGAGAGAAAACGAAGTGGAGTTAGCTCGGCTAAAGGAGCTACTGGGGGAGTAAAACTTCCAGTAGCTCTAAATCTTTTAGCGGAAGAAGCCAGTCATTAGGAACTGGTATTGATCACGCCAACCCTCGGTGGGAGAGCGACGATACCCTGAACGAACAAACTGCCCCATTCGCCCCTCTACGCAACTAATCAACAGGTTGGCGCCTTCAGTTACCGTTAACACGGGGCGTAAACCTTCGCGTAGCTCTGCCTCGCGGAGGATCTGTTTAATTTGTGTTTCTATGCGTTCAAAGAATTTCACTACCCTTGCGTGTAGTTTCGCATTTTCTCCTGCCAATGCGTCACCCACCAAGATTCGAGCCATACCGGGGTTGCGCTCACAGAAGCCTAACAAGAGAAACAAGATCGCATCGCAGCGCTCTACGGCGTTAGTTTGATCCTTGATGATTTTAGAAATGCGCTCAAAAACCGTACTTTCGATAAATTCGATTAATGCCTCGAACATTTTAGTTTTGCTCGGAAAGTGGCGATACAATGCCGCTTCAGAGACACCGACTTCCTGAGCAAGTTTGGCGGTTGTAATCCGCCCCTCTAAGTCCTGCTCGAGCATTCCCGCGAGCGCCTGCAAAATATGTTGCTTGCGCGAAATTTTTTGCTCTGTAACTGTCATAAATCCCCACGTTATAAGTCGTTATTCTACAGCTAAACGATCACGGCTTGATCAATGTACCTACACCTTCATCGGTAAATACTTCAAGTAACACGGCGTGGTTTACTCGCCCATCGATGATGTGCGCACTGTTTACACCGTTTTTAACTGCGTCTAGCGCACAGCCAATTTTAGGTAGCATACCACCATAAATGGTGCCATCCGCTATTAATTCGTCAACTTCTAGCGCCGTTAGTCCGGTTAGGATCTCGCCGCTCTTATCTTGCAAACCCGCAACATTCGTTAGCAGCATGAGCTTCTCTGCATTCAACACTTCTGCGATCTTGCCCGCCACTAGGTCCGCGTTGATATTGTAGGATTCGCCCTGCTCGCCAACACCAATCGGCGCGATGACCGGAATAAAATCGCTCGCGACTAACATATCGATAATGGAAGCGTTGATTGCGTCTACCTTACCAACGTGACCGATATCTAGAATCTCAGAAGCGGCATGTTCTGGGCTCTGCTCTCTGGCCGAAATCTTCAATCGGCTTGCCTGAATCAGTTTACCATCTTTACCCGTTAACCCAATGGCTTGACCGCCCGCTTGGTTGATGGCGTTCACAATTCCTTTGTTTACATTGGCGCCTAACACCATTTCGACCACATCCATGGTCTCGGCGTCGGTCACACGGTAACCATCCACAAATCGAGACTCGATATTGAGCCGAGCTAATAGATCGCCAATCTGAGGTCCACCACCGTGCACTACCACCGGATTCATGCCTACTGCCTTCATGAGTACGATGTCTCGCGCAAAGCTTTCCTTGAGATCCTCTTCAACCATGGCATTACCGCCGTACTTGACCACAATCGTCTTCCCGGCGAACTTTTGTAGGTAGGGCAGTGCTTCCGTTAAGACGCTTGCTTTACTGTTATCCACTTCAATTCCTTATCGTAAATCTTCGATGAGCTCATTCCAGTCAATGTCGTCGAATGCGCCACTTAACAGGTCATAAAATCTTTGTCTCACTGCGGCCAAGCCAGTTTCGGTGTCGGACTCGAAACGGAAGGTCACAGCACTTTCTGTATTGGATGGGCGAACCAAACCCCAACCATCTTTAAATTCTACCCGAACCCCGTCCAAGAGTAAGAAGGTGGCGATATCATTCCAATCCTGATGATCATTCATAAGATCTAGGACATGCGCACTGTAATCGGCGCTCACTGGAATCCGTATCTCGGCCGACGAATAGCTTTTTGGTAAGGTTGCCACAAAATCACTCAAGGACTGCTGTCGTTGATCCAATAATTGGATAATGCGAAGCGCTGCATAAATACCGTCATCAAAGCCATACCAATCATCGGCAATAAACAGGTGCCCCGACAACTCACCCCCAAGAATGGCCTTTTCTCGAACCATTTTATTGCGCACATTGGAATGCCCAGACTTGCACACCAACCCTTCACCCTGATAACGCTCAACAAACTCGTCAATGGTACTAGAGCTCTTAATGTCGTAGACGACCTTACTATTCGGCACCCGAGCGCAGACATCACGGGCGAGTAGCATAAGTAATTTATCCGGCATTACAACCTGACCAAGCTCATCAATCATAAACAGGCGGTCGCCGTCACCGTCTAGCGCGATGCCAAAATCCGCCTGATGATCAATCACGCGCTGCCTGATGGCGTCGAGATTTGGCAGGTGTGAAGGGTCAGGGTCATGGTTAGGGAAGCTACCGTCGGGCTCACAGAACAATGGTATAGGCTCGCAACCCGCTAATTTCAATACTGAGAGCGCAGTGGGACCGGCGATACCGTTACCTGCATCAACAGCCACCTTAAAGGATAGCGAGCCGGTAATACCGTGTGTGAGGCGCTCAAGATATTCATTATCCAAGCTCTCTTCATGAAACTCTCCCGCCCCTGAAGCAAACTGATCGGCAACTATCAGTGATTTGATATCACGAACCCGTTTGCCGTCTAGCACCTTGCCGCCAATCACCATTTTAAAGCCGTTGTAGTCCTTCGGGTTGTGACTAGCTGTAATCATGACCCCTGAGCGATGGCGCCCCTCTTCCGTGGCATAGTAGAGCTTGCCCGAAGGTCCCGTGCCAATATCCACAACATGACATCCCGTTGCCAGGATCCCTTCAACCAAGGCTTTGTGAAGTCGAGGTGATGAGCTTCGCTCATCGCGGCACACGTACATGCCCTCGCCTTGCGCTGAGAGTACCTTGGTGCCTAACGCTCTACCTAGACTCAATACCAGTTCGTCAGTTAGCTCGTCAGCACGTCCGCGGATATCGTAATCGCGAAACACGTGGTGTGGCACATCGGCCCATTTCGCATCATGAGCCGTGGAGGATTTCCGCAAACCCTGTTTGGACTCCTCCCTCATAGTGATTTCGTATTGGTGAATTCGACGCGCCATCACTATTCCAAGGAGGCCGATCAATGCGCTAATCGCCAGAGCGTAGTATAGGATGCTGGCGTCTTTCTCGACTTGGGTTAGCCACTGACCACTGGCGTCAAAGTCCGCCATCCAGATGCCGTTGATGCGAATTCGCTCGCGATTCACGCCGTCGCCTGCTCCCTGGCCAAGAATCATTTGCGCACGACCCTGTGGTAGCTGTTGAAGCAAGATCACTCGACCGGTCGCCAACTGAGGGAGCAGCAACTCAGAAAAATAATTAAGCGGCACGGTTTGCATGTAGACTACCGCTTCTTCACCACCCGCGTGGGGAGCAACCTTGGCGAGGCGAAGATACCAGGTATCGCTAAATTCAAACGCTTCAGGTTCGATGACCTGGTCCTCACCAATCGCCCGAATCATGCGCAGATCACCCCAGGAAATTGGCGGCGTAAATGAGTCATCAAGTTCGACTTCATTGAGCTTCGCTGCCAGCACCTCCTCACCTTGATGATCAGTGAGGGCATTCCAGCCTTTTTTCGTCAGCGGCTCTTCAGTTAACCCTGTCAAATTTTGCTCGAACTCAAGCTGTGCCAAACGCAAGCCATCCGCCACAACATCTCTGATTCGCTGTGTCTGCTCTACAACGCGCTGCTTTTGTAGTGCTTCGTGATCATCATCAATAAAACCGAGGCTGAAATAGGGGACTGCGCCAGCTACTGCAAAGGCAACTGCAACGGTCGCAACTGCCTTCCATACAATTTGAAACTTCACTCAAACTCCTTAAAGACTAACAGCTAGGGTGGCAACGAGCTGTGCGGCAATCTGATTCTTGGACGCCAAGTTCAAAGCCTGCTCGCTAGTCGCGGAAATCAACGTCACTGCATTATCATCGTGATTGAAGCCCGCGTCCGTGCGCGAGACATCATTTGCCACAATCCAGTCTAGCTGTTTGCGTGCTAGCTTATCCCTCGCGTAGCGAATCACATCATTCGTTTCGGCGGCAAAACCCACGACACAATGTGGTCGCTGATCGTGCTTGGCGATGGACGCAAGAATATCGGGATTTTGTACTAAGGTCAGCTGCAAGTCATCGCCCGCGACCTTCTTTAACTTGTGTTGGGCACATTGTTCAACGCGATAATCGGACACAGCGGCAGCGGCAATAAACAAGTCCACGCCTAGCGCATGCTCCATAGCAGCCGCCAGCATATCCTGTGCGGTCTCAACAGCAATCAGTTCAACCCGCTCTGGAGGAACAAGGTTCACTGGACCACTGATCAACTTAACTGTGGCTCCAGCCTCAACACATGCCTGAGCTAATGCGTAACCCATCTTCCCAGAGCTATGGTTGGACAGGAAGCGCACCGGATCAATCGGTTCGCGCGTAGGTCCGGCGGTAATACACACCGTTTTTCCAGCCAGCGAGCCCGTGGTGAATTGCGCTGCCGAGAGCCTTACTAGTTCATTCGGATCTAACATTCGACCTAGCCCAACATCGCCACAGGCCTGACTCCCCGAATCGGGGCCAAACTGCTTCACTGATCGGGTGGCGAGAAGATTGAGATTCTCCTGAGTGGAGGCTGCCGCCCACATCTGTTGATTCATGGCCGGCGCAATCGCAATGGGTGCATCAGTAGCTAAGCAAAGGGTGGTAAGCAAATCATTACCCATTCCGGCTGCAAAGCGCGCAATGAAGTCTGCTGAGGCGGGGGCAATAACCACGAGATCTGCCCACTTAGCCAGTTCGATATGCCCCATCGCTGCCTCGGCTTCGGTATTCAAAAGATCAATACCTACCGAATTACCGGATAGCGCCTGTAGCGTCAGAGGGGTTATAAATTCCTGTGCCGCGGGCGTCATAACGACACGAACGTCGGCACCCCAGTCTTTGAGGCGTCTAATGAACTCAGCGCTCTTGTACGCAGCGATACCACCTGTTACGCCAAGAAGGATTCGTTTATTCGCTAATGCAGCTAGTTGTTCCATCGCTTATCTAAGACTCAAAAGGGAAAATAAAAAGATAACACAACCCCAGTGAGGTGTGCAGCTTATGTCTAAAGCTTTACCGAAAAAAACCAGCGACAATCGCTTTACGCAAGTGAGTAACTTTGAACTTTTTCAAAATTTATTTAATTCAATCAATGGCAACGATGTAAGGATGCTAAACCAAGTGAATGAAACGAATTCACTGCGGCACCTAGCATGGCAATGCGAGAGCGAACCGGACTTTGCAACGCTCCATCACACCCTGCTGATTGTTAGAGAGTTCAATCGCCGCTATCTGCATGAGGAACTTCAACGCTCTACCTACTTTAATGACCCTAATGACGTCAAAATGTTTCTCCTCGCCGAGCTTTCTCAGCGACGCAGGGAACGGTTTATCGCATTATTCCTGGACAACCAACACCGTTTAATTGAAACACGCGTGTTATTTAAGGGAACAATTAACGCCGCACAAGTCTACCCTCGGGAGGTGGTGCGCGCCGCGATTGATTTAAATGCTGCTGCCGTCATTTTCGCCCACAACCACCCATCTGGTGTTGCTGAACCCAGTGATGCTGACCGAAGAATCACCGATCGACTTATTAACGCTCTTTCACTGATAGATATACGTGTTCTCGACCATTTTGTTGTTGGCGATTGCGAGGTAATATCCTTTGCAGAACGAGGTTGGGTCTAGCCCATTAAAATGTGTATAATGCTGGCTCGTTTTTTCGACTGGCGCGCGAAACTACCGATTAGCACGAAAATTAGGCAATTTTCGAGTTTTTTCTTGTTAATGGCTAGCTGTTCTGGTATAAAACGCGACCTCCAACGGGCTAAAAACCCAAACGAAGACAGAATTCGGATTTCGCCCGACGTTTAATCGGGCAACCAAGGCAACCGAGTAGATTTTTTGAGGCGATATCATGTCTAAAGTATGTCAAGTTACCGGCAAGCGTCCAGTAACTGGAAACAATGTTTCACACGCGAAAAACCGCACTAAGCGTCGTTTTGAGCCAAATTTGCACCACCACCGTTTTTGGGTTGAGTCGGAAAAGCGTTTCGTACGCCTTCGTCTTACTTCAAAAGGTATGCGTATCATTGACAAGAAAGGTATCGATTCCGTTCTTGCTGATATCCGCGCTCGTGGCGAATCTGTATAAGCTTTAAAAGCATTTAGGAGTTTTTAACATGCGTGATAAAATCCGTTTAGTATCAAGCGCTAACACTGGTCATTTTTACACTACTGACAAGAACAAGCGCAACATGCCTGGAAAAATGGAGATCAAGAAGTACGATCCTGTTGTTCGCAAGCACGTTATGTACAAAGAAGCTAAGATCAAGTAATTGATTCTTCGCTCCAAAGAAAGCTCGGCTATTTAGTCGGGCTTTTTTTATGGCGGTTTATCCCAGTTGCCGCCGCCCGCAAAGCATTCTAAAGTACCTTCTCATTCGCAGAAGATAGCTTGCAATCATGCCTGAATTGCCCGAAGTAGAAACCACCAAACGTGGCGTCCAACCCCATATCCAACAGCAGCGCATAACTGCGCTCGTAGTTCGTCAGGAAAAATTGCGCTGGCCGGTATCTCCGGAGCTCCAGTCTTTGGTGGGTGAAACCATAACCGGTGTTCGCCGCCGAGCCAAATACCTACTTATTGATACTGCGAGGGGCTCCATCATGGTTCATCTCGGGATGTCCGGTAGCCTACGAGTTATTGAACAGGGTGAGCCACCCGGCTTTCATGATCATGTGGACTTAGAGCTCGGTAAGATTGCGCTTCGCTATACCGATCCACGTCGCTTTGGTTGCTGGCTCTTCGTCGCACCGAACGCTAGTCATGAACTCCTCAGCAAGCTCGGTCCAGAACCGCTGGAGGAAGATTTCCAACGCGAGCCCTTCGCGGCAGCACTTCGTGCCACCAAGCGGCCAATAAAACAGGCAATCATGGACAATAAAATCGTTGTCGGCGTTGGTAACATCTACGCCAACGAAGCGCTATTTATGGCGAAGATCAGTCCTGTTCGAGCGGCAAGTAGAGTGTCAGTTAAGCGCCTTGACGCCCTCTATGATGCTATTCGCATAGTGCTCGCTGAAGCCATTGAACAGGGGGGAACTACCCTCAAGGACTTCGTTGGCTCCGATGGCCAACCTGGTTATTTTAAACAGTCATTACACGTCTATGGTCGCGGCGGCCTAGACTGTGTTGCATGTAAGCAAACTTTAAAAGAAATACGCCTTGGCGGTCGAAGTACAGTCTACTGCCCTGCCTGCCAACGATAGAGGAATTACACAATGCTCGGACGCTTTGATGAAGACAAACTAGCTGCCATGGTTAGACAGCTTGAACACAAATATCTAGAAGGGGGTAGACTTCCCAATCTTCAGGTGGCTATAACCACCCCCAGCGAAACCATCTACTCCCATGCCGCGGGCTTTGCTGATATCGACAGCCAAACGCCCATAACCACTGATCATAGCTACCGAATCTATTCGATGACTAAGCCGATTACCTGTATGGCACTGATGATGTTGGTAGAGCGCGGTTTAATTCAGCTAACGGATGCGGTAGCTGATTACCTTCCGGAGCTAGCCTCACTAAAGGTCTACGAAAGTGGCACTCTCGGAGATTTCGTTACTCGTCCCATAGAGAATCCACTCACTATCCATCAACTACTCACTCATACCAGTGGGCTTACCTATGGCTTCAACCAGGCCAACCCTATAGAGCACTTTTATGTGCAACATGAGTTGGATCACGTGTGGCGCAATACCAAGGAACAATGGCTGGCAAATCTTGCCGAAGCTCCGCTCCTTTTCGAGCCGGGTACGGCATGGAATTACGGACTCTCTACGGACGTTATCGGCTTTGTTGTTGAGGCCGTTAGTGGCTGTTCATTGGGTGATTTTATGCAACGGGAGATTTTCCAACCCCTCGGCATGTTGCAGACAGGATTTCAGTATACCGGGACGACTGGGCGAATGACGAGCTGCTATCAGTGTGCCGAAGACAATCCTCTGAAATTGTTTGACCACTACGATAATTCGTTATTTAGCCAGACGCCCAGGGCACATTCTGGAGGCGGCGGCCTGGTGTCCACCAGTGCAGATTATCTCAAGTTTATGCGCCTACTGCTTAACCATGGACGCCATGAAAACCAACAGCTTATTGCTCCTAAGACGCTGGAGTATATGCGCCTAAATCATCTTCCTAACGGCGCGAGCATTGCCGATATGAGCATAGGCTCATTCAGTGAGGTTCGCTACCAAGGAACGGGCTATGGGCTTGGATTTTCCAATCTATTTGATGTCACTGCCTCGGGAGTCGTGGGCTCCGAAGGCGAATACGGCTGGGGTGGAATGGCAAGTACCAACTTCTGGATTGATCCCGAGGAACAGTTTGGCGTGCTCCTACTAACTCAGCTTATTCCCTCATCAACCTACAACATTCGTTCAGAGCTGAGATCGATGATTTACGGCGCGTATCGTTACTAGAGGCTAGAGGTAAACTTCGGCGCCCAACATAAGGATTGCTAGGCGCTGAGTACTACTCGTCTCTCACTAATCGCCTCTCACCACACCCTCGCGACGTGGATCGGCACCACCCTCTAGGGAGCTGCCAATCTTAATCAGATGAAGTCCCGAATTTTGAAACCCGGACTGGACGCGATAACCCTGCTGCTCCAAGGTGTCGATAGTTTCTGCATCGATACCTGGAGACTCTAATTCCAGCACCGAGGTGTTTCGAGCAACGATATGTGGAACGGCGACCGCGGCTTCGGGCGTCAAATTAAAGAGCAGGACGTTAGCAATTGCCTGAGCCGTGTAATTGATGATTCGAGAACCCCCAGGTGAGCCCGCGCTTAACACTGGCTTACCATCAAGAAATACAATCGTCGGCGACATGGACGAACGTGGTCGTTTTCCGGGCTGAACTCGATTAGCCACTAATTCGCCATCCGCATTGATCGGCACAAAGTCAAAATCGGTGAGTTGATTATTGAGCAGAAAGCCGCCTACCATCACTCGTGAGCCAAAGCCCATTTCAATAGAGCTCGTCATGCTGACGACATTGCCCTCGGCATCAACAACTGAAAAGTGGGTCGTAGACGGTTGGGACGGCGAGCCGTGGTAGGCTCTAGCAAGCGATACATCGGGAACGCCCGCCCGAGCTGAGACTAACGCCTCAGAGGTAATGAGTTCCGCGCGCTCATCAAGATAATCGGGCGCCAACAGCCCCGCCACAGGAACCTCTACAAAGTCCGAGTCCGCCAAATACATATTTCTATCGGCAAAGGCTAAGTTTGAAGCCGCGGTGAAATGATGGATAAATAGTGGATCTAAGGGCCCGCTGTAATCGGCCTGCTGCCGCTCAACCAAGCTCAACTGCTGCAGCAGTGTCACGCCACCTGAGGATGGCGGCGCCGCACTACACACCTCGTAATCCCATACCGGAGCGCACACTGCTAGACGCTCAACGGGCTGGTAGGCTTGCATGTCCGCGAGCGTTAACAATCCCTGACTCGAGCTATCTGACTGAACCGCTGCCACAATCTCCTCCGCCAATTGTCCGCGATAGAAGACGTCAACACCCTCACTCGCGAGCAGCTTAAGCGTGTTGGCGTAGTCTGGATTCTTAAGCCGGTAGCCAACCGGCCACGGCTCACCGTCACTATCATAGAAATACGCTTTGATTGCCGGGTTAACATCCATGTAGGGAAACGTAGAGAGAAGTAGGTGAAGTCGTGGCGATACCACAAACCCTTCCTCAGCTAACTTGATGGTTGGCTCAAAGAGTGTTTCCCAGGGTAATTTTCCGTGCTGTTCATGTGCCTCGGCCATCATTGCTAGCACGCCGGGGACTCCCACTGAGCGGCCGCCAATGAGTGCTTTCCAGAAGCCCATTCGATCGCCATTCTCCTCGAGAAACAACGAGCCATCGGCAGTCATCGGCGCCGTCTCTCGACCATCTAACATCACTAACGATTCGAGCTCAGCATCATAGTGGAGCATGAACGCGCCGCCGCCAATCCCAGAGGATTGCGGCTCAACTAAGGTTAGCGCTAGCTGAATTGCAATCGCCGCATCAACTGCGGAGCCGCCGAGCTGAAGCATTTGGTAACCCGCCTCAGCGGCTAACGGATGGGCTGCAACCACCATTGAGGTCTGTGCGGTTCCGCCCTTTAGGTCGCTTATGCCCGAATAAGCTTCGGGCTGAAGTTCATCACTCGCCCATATTGAGGAGCTCAATAATGCTACGAACAATACGAGCGAGCGCATCATGCTTGCTCAAATCGAAGCTTCAACGCTTCGGCAACTTTAGGGTGAACGAACTTGGTCACATCACCATGAAGGGCCGCAATTTCTCGGACTAGCGTTGAGGAAATATAGGAGAGATGGTCCGCTGGTGTTAGGAATAAACTTTCCACTTCCGGGGCCAACGCGCGATTCATATTCGCCAGCTGAAATTCGTATTCAAAATCCGAAACCGCTCGGAGCCCTCGCAGCACGCCGGTTGCCTTGTTCTTGCGCACAACATCCACTAACAAGCCCTCAAAACCAATAACTTGGACGCTAGGTAGGTGTTGGGTAACCTCTTTGACCATGCTGACCCGCTGTTCTAGTGTGAAGAGCGGATTCTTTTTAGTATTTGGCGCAATAGCCACCACCACTTCGTCAAATAGTCGACTAGCACGCTCAATGAGATCCGTGTGACCGTTGGTAATGGGATCAAATGTTCCGGGGTAAACCACCCTGCGCATAATGTATTCCTTGTTACTCGTTGTCGTTGTTTGAAATCGATTCCGCTTCGCTCTGCGGTGAATACGCTAACTGCCAGAGGGAAAAGCTTATTTTACCCGCTGTTTTTGCCTTCAATTGTCGCCAATTTCCAGGCCAATCCACAGCTACTGACTTGGGTTGCTCTATGTATACTAACCCACCCGGCTTCATTGTGGGAATTAACTCTTGCAGCAAAACTTGCCAAAGTTGGTGATCGAAGGGTGGATCTAGAAAAGCGATATCGAAATGATTGCGCGGTTGATCCGCTAAAATGCGCCGAGCATCTCCCGAAAAAACCTCTGCATTAAGCGCCAGCGTGCTGCAGTTTAGCCGCAGCTGCTGCGCTACCTGAGCATTGAATTCTATGAAAGCCGTGGACGCCGCCCCGCGTGAAAGCGCCTCGATGCCAAGCGCACCAGAGCCAGCGCAAACATCCACGCATCTTGCTCCGGTAATAAAGGGTTGTAGCCAATTAAACACGGTCTCACGCACACGATCACCGGTAGGTCGTAAACCGTCTGCTAGAATCACAGGTAGCTTGCGCCCGCGATGTACCCCTCCGATGACTCGAATAGTTGACGGTTGAGCGCTATGTTGACGTGTTCTCGAGGCCATTTTTTGAGCATTCATTAGTTAGTTCTAGCGGTTGGTGGTAACATTAGTCCACCAGACGTCGGTCTGCCGACATCCTAACAAATTATGTAAAGCGGTTGCCTTAACAAAATGCTTTTTTTTAAAAAGAAACGGAAGCAAAACGATGCCAATCCGGAACAAAACGCTGAACCGACCTCGCAAACAGACGCACCGTCGGAAAGTGAAGAAGTTAACCCAGCGCCGAATTCGTCAACGCCTGACGAGCTCGAGACCGCTGTCGAGAATGTCGCAGATCAAGCGCCGCTTACGTCATCTGATGAAGAAGATGAGAGCGCGCCCGGTGAACCGACTAAAACCAGCTGGCTCCAACGAGTCAAACAAGGACTAAGCCGAACTAGCTCTCAGTTTAGCGATGGCTTAGCCAATGCTTTCCTCGGTAAGAAGGAAATTGACGACGAGTTACTCGAGGAGCTCGAAACACAGCTTTTATTGGCTGATGTGGGTATGAAAGCCACTTTGCGTATCATTGATGCACTCACCGAACGCGTTGCCCGCAAGGAACTAAAAGACGCCGCCGCACTCCGACAGGCACTCCTCGATTTACTTGAAGAACAATTACAGTCCGTGGATAGCTCATTTGACTATGGCAAGACCGGTAACAAGCCCTGTGTCATTCTAGTGGTTGGCGTAAATGGCGTCGGCAAGACCACCACGATTGGCAAGCTGGCCAAGCAACTTCAAGGGGAAGGTAAGCGCGTTATGCTAGCTGCGGGAGATACCTTTCGTGCGGCGGCGGTAGAGCAGCTTCAAGTCTGGGGTGAGCGCAATGATGTCCCCGTTATTGCACAGCACACCGGAGCCGACAGTGCTTCGGTCATCTTCGATGCCGTCCAGGCTGCCGAGGCACGCAATGTGGATGTTCTCATAGCTGATACCGCGGGTCGCCTTCAGAACAAAGCCAACTTAATGGAAGAGTTGGAAAAGGTCGTTCGCGTCATGAAGAAGCTCAACCCCGAAGCGCCACACGAGGTACTGTTGGTACTGGACGCTGGCACGGGACAGAACGCTATCTCGCAAACCAAATTATTCACCGAAGCCGTCAATGTGACGGGATTGGCGTTGACAAAACTCGACGGCACCGCAAAAGGCGGTATTATATTCGCACTTGCTAACGAATTTAGTGTTCCCGTACGTTTTATCGGTGTCGGTGAAGGAATCGACGATTTAAGACCGTTCAAGGCGCGCGAGTTTAGCGAGGCGTTATTCCAAACAACCAGGTCATAGCCAATGGAGGGTGAACGTGATCGAACTACGACACGTCCACAAGCGGTATAGTCAGCAAAAGGATGTCCTAAAGAATGTTAGCTTTTCACTAGAGAAGGGCAGCATGACCTTTTTGACGGGTCAGTCCGGTGCCGGTAAGAGTACCTTACTCAAATTAATCGCCGGCTTAGAGCGACCCAACAAAGGTGACGTGGTAGTTGGCGGAGAGCCAGTGAGCTCACTGAAGAGTTGGGAGCTACCCTACTATCGGCGCCAAATTGGCGTGGTATTCCAGGATCACCAACTGATTGAAGAACTCTCTATCTTCGACAATGTGGCGCTGCCGCTGCGCGTATCAGGTTATAGTGACATCGACATTCAACGCCGGGTCACCTCGGCGCTAGCCAGCGTTGGCCTGGCGGATTCAGCGCCCCACTTCCCATCACAATTGTCAGGCGGCGAGCAGCAGCGCGTGGGTATTGCCCGCGCCGTGGTAGCGAAGCCTAGTGTCCTTATTGCGGATGAGCCAACCGGTAATCTAGACCCTGAGCTCTCCACTGACATCATGGGTCTGCTCCATCGTTTCAGCCAAGTTGGCGTGACGGTTCTCATTGCCTCGCACGATATCGCACTCATTGAGCAACTTGGCCATCCTATCCTGCACCTTCAGGGGGGCAATATTCGATGAAGTCGTCTGCAAGTCAAGCTGGACAAAAACCGACTCAAGCTTGGGTACAACATCATCGTTTTTGTTTTTCCGACGCACTTCGTCGCCAGCGCAAAGATCTAGGGAGAAGCTTTCTTACCTGGTTAGTTATCGCCTTCTCGTTGGTATTGCCCGCCCTACTCTACGCCGTATTAATTCAGGTTGAACCGCTGCTAGAGCAACGCCCTGAGCCGCAGTTAAATGCCTATTTGAGTAATACCCTGAGTGAGAGTGAGCTGTCGGCGTTTAGTTCTGAGTTATCTCAACGGGATAATCTTACAGTAGAATATATCTCTCCAGAGGCAGCACTTGCAGCGCTTCAGAGTGAGATCAACACCGCTTCAAGCAGCCAATTTAACCCCTTACCGCATACCTTTGTTGTGACGGCGCCCAGTGCGCAACTGGATGAGCTCGCAACCATTCTGCGTGACGACGACAGGGTAGAGGAAGTTCAATTAGACAGAGAGTGGATTCAGCGCTGGCAGTGGCTAGCAACCATTGGTGAGCGTTCACTACTGTTGATAAGTTTAATTCTACTTCTGGGTGCCGTGGCAACGGTGGGCAATACCGTGGGTTTAACCATTGTGATGCGCCAACACGAGATAGAAGTCATGACTTTGGTAGGCGCTACGTCTACCTTCATTCGCCGCCCCTTTATTTATCATGGCGTCATCTCTGGGATCATCGGCGGACTACTCAGTAGTGTACTGCTAATCGCTATCGTGATTTCGCTATATACGCCATGGCAACAGTTTATCCACAGCTACGAAATTAGCGCCATTTCCATTCCGCTTTGGGTATGGCTGTTCCCGATTGTCTCAGGCCTGTTAGTAGGGGCTGGAGGGGCAACTATCGCCTGCTCTCGCTTTGTCCGCTATTAGCCCTGTGTTTCGGTAAGTCGCTACGTCCAGACGCTCGTCCGTTGTTCGCAAACACGCCCTCCGCATGCTATTATTCGCAGCCAATTTAGCAGGATCCCCCATGAGTAAAGAACTGCAAGCTTTTGTTCAAATGTCGCCAGGTGCAAACCTGGGCGCATACGTGCAAGCAGCAAATAGCATTGCAGTCCTAAGCGCGGAGGAAGAAAAAGACCTTGCCGAAGCCCTCTACTACGACGACGACTTAGACGCCGCCCGTAAATTAGTCATGGCCCACCTTCGCTTCGTAGTCCATATCGCCCGTAGCTACAATGGTTACGGCTTGGCACAGGGAGACCTTATTCAGGAAGGCAACATTGGCCTAATGAAAGCCGTCAAACGCTTTAATCCTGAGAAGGGTGTTCGCCTAGTATCCTTTGCGGTCCATTGGGTCAAAGCCGAGATCCACGAATTTATTCTGCGTAACTGGCGAATCGTTAAAGTTGCCACCACCAAGGCTCAGCGCAAATTGTTCTTCAATCTTCGCTCTGCTAAAAAGAAGCTCGCCTGGCTAACCCACGATGAAGCCACCGCCGTTGCCGCTGATCTAGGCGTGGAAGTTGCGCACGTTCGCGAAATGGAAAAACGCCTCGCGGCGGTCGATGCCTCCTTCGACCCACTTTTCGACGATGACGATGACGCTCCCGCCAGCGCCCCCGCGCTCTATCTGGAAGATCAGAGTGCCGACCCCGCTATTCAAGTCATTGAGGCCGATTCAAGCGCTTCAAGCTTAGGCCATCTCAGCCAAGCACTTGCCGCACTGGATGACCGCAGCCGAGATATTTTAGAGAGCCGGTGGTTGGGCGACAATAAAGCTACGCTTCACGAGCTAGCGGACCGCTATGAGGTATCTGCGGAACGTATTAGACAGCTTGAAAAGAATGCCATGAAGAAGGTCAAAGCAGCCATTGATGCTGCGGACGAAGAATGACCGCTAAATCGCTACTGATTCTAAGCGCCATTTCTGGTGCCCTTTGTGTTTCTCTGGGAGCCTTCGGTGCTCACGCTCTGAGCGATAGCTTATCCCTGATTCAACAGGCCACCTGGAGAACTGCCTCGCTCTACCAGATGTTTCATACCCTAGCTGCCATATTCTGCCTAGGATGCTCCGGCTTTTTAAAGGACGCCGACGCGGTTAAGATTGCCGGCGGCTTTCTGATCGGTATTCTTTTGTTTTGCACCAGCTTATACGCGCTTGCCTTAGGGGCGCCGCGCTGGATTGGCTTGATAACCCCCATTGGCGGTCTATTCTGGATTATCAGCTGGCTATATTTAGCTTTCTCAACTTTCAAATATCAACGCTAGTAGTGAACTATGACTGAATCAACCCCCGAAAACACACCATTTGAAATTCGCCCACAGTACAAAAAGAAGTCTATTCGTAGCTTTGTTATTCGCGCTGGCCGAATCACTGATGGGCAACGCCAAGCGATGGAGCAGCAGTGGCCTCATTACGGCCTAAGCCTCTATGATGGCCTGTTAGATCTACCGCAGGTATTTGGCAACGACAATCCGGTGGTAGTGGAAGTGGGTTTTGGCATGGGCGATTCACTACTTGAAATGGCAGAACAGGACCCGAATACCAACTTTATTGGTATCGAAGTTCACCCGCCAGGGGTCGGGCGCCTGATCAACGAAGCCACCATGCGTGATCTTCGAAATATTCGAGTCTTCTGTGCCGACGCCAACGATGTGTTAGAGGATTGCTTTGCCGATGAAAGCATTAAACGTCTGCAGCTTTATTTCCCAGATCCTTGGCACAAGAAAAAGCACAATAAGCGCCGCATTGTTCAAGCTGAATTTGTGGAAAAGATTCGCCAAAAGCTAATTCCAGCCGGCCATTTTCATATGGCGACTGATTGGGAACCCTACGCCGAGCACATGATGGAAACCATGGGTGAGGAAAACGGTTTCCACAACAGCATGCCGGGTAGTGATTTTGCACCAAGACCGGATTATCGTCCCATCACCAAATTTGAGAAACGCGGTGAGCGTTTGGGCCATGGCGTCTGGGACCTAATCTTCGTTAAGAGCTAGAGAACCCGGTTAGCAGCGGCATTATTCAGCCGCTTCTAACTGCTCAAGCACGTCCAACCAACTCGCTTCTACGTCCTCTAGCTGTACACGAATTTTTCCGCTCTCCGCGGACAACTCTTGAGCGAGTACCGGCGTGTCTGAATAGATACCTGGATCACCTAGCTGACCTTCGATTTCCGTTAACCGCTCCTCGAGCTGCTCTATCTGCTTTTCCAGCTTTTGCTGCTGCTTCCGAAGGGGCGCTAACTGAGCTCGCCGATTGGCAGCTTCCTGCCGCGCCTGCTTTTTATCGACCGCCGGTGCAACACTCTTGGCCGCTGGCGAAGCGTCCACCTCTCGCTGCTTTAGCCATCGCGAGTAATCGCTGAGATCGCCATCGAAGGCCGCCACTTTTCCATCCGCTACCAACCAGTACTCGTCCACCGTATTCGCCAATAAATGACGATCGTGCGAAACCAGTAGGACAGCGCCTTCAAACGTCTGTAGTGCCACCGTAAGGGCGTGGCGGACCTCGAGATCCAAGTGGTTAGTCGGCTCATCAAGAATTAGTAGGTTAGGAGTCTGCCAAACCACTAACGCTAAGGCTAAGCGCGTTTTCTCTCCACCTGAAAAAGGTTCGATGGCCTCGAAAACTCGATCACCCTGAAAATTGAAGCCTCCCAGAAAATTACGAACTTCGGCCTCCGGCGCATTGGGACTGAGCGTGCGAATATGATCGAAACAACTCTGATCCAACTCGAGCGCATCCAACTGCTGTTGAGCAAAGTACCCTACGCGCGTGTGCTCTCCCGCAATAATATCACCGCTCAGCTTTGGTAGCTCCCCCACTAACGTCTTGATCAGGGTAGACTTACCCGCGCCGTTAACCCCCAGCAAGCCAATGCGCTGGCCTGGCTGAATAGCAAAATCAAGCTTATTGAAGACCGTCGCCGAGGCATAGCCGGCATCAACCTCATCAAGGTTGAGCAATGGGGATGAAATCTTATCGTGACAGGGAATGCGAAAATGAAAGGGACTGTCGGCGTGAGCCGGGGCAATATCTTCCATACGCTGTAGCTCCTTTAAGCGAGACTGCGCCTGACGTGCCTTGGTGGCTTTATAGCGAAAACGCGCCACGAAGGATTCGATTTCCTTCTTGCGACGTTGCTGCTTCTCGAAAATAGCCTGCTGCTGCGCCATTCGCTCTGCTTTCTGACGCTCGTAGGCGGAATAGTTACCACGATAGGAAGTTAATTGGCGCTGTTCTAGCGCCACAATATGATCGGCTACCGCATCAATAAAATCTCGGTCATGAGAAATCAAGATTAAGGTGCCCTCGTAGGCCCGTAACCAGTCCTGTAGCCAGATTATGGTATCCAGATCCAAGTGATTGGTTGGCTCATCCAGAAGTAGTAGATCAGAACGACACATCAGTGCTCTAGCCAGGTTTAAGCGCATGCGCCAGCCACCTGAGTACGAGGTCACCGTTCGCTCACCCACATCCTTGGCAAAGCCCAGTCCATGGAGGAGCTTTTCGGCTCGATTTCTCGCTCCGTAACCATCAATGCGCTCAAGCTCGGCATGTGCCGAGGCGATTTTAGGCCCATCATCATTCGTTTCAGCAGCTTTGAGCTGCGCTTCAATTAATCGTAATTCAACATCGCCATCTACGACGTAATCTACCGCAATAGCATCGGTCTCTGGGTGCTCCTGCGCCATATGGGCAATGGTCCAAGCCCTGGGAACGTGACAATCTCCCTGGTCAACCGTAAGTTCGCCCATTAAAAGCTTAAACAGGGTAGTTTTGCCGGCTCCGTTAGCACCAATTAGGGCAATTTTATGTCCCGTATTGATCCTAAGAGAGGCGTTCTCTAGCAGACTTTTCTCGCCTCGTTGGAGATTCGCGGCTGTTATTTGTATCATCGGTGCTCACTCGCCCATTTTTAATGTCCGCAGTTTAGCAAATAAGAGGTTCGATATGTCGGCTTTAAACGAAAGTTTCTGGAACTTCTGCCTACAGACTTGGTCAGATAAGACGCTCGCGGAACGCTTGATCAACGCGTCAATTGAAGAGCATACCGACGTTGTATTAGTTCTGTTCTTCGTTTGGACCCAGCAACAGCAATACGGGTTTAGCGCTGCAGGCACCATCAAAGTTGAGCAGCTGGCGGAAGTCTATCGACCCTTGGTCGAGGCCTACCGTTCGCTGCGCCGTCAATCCAAAGATGTGGTGGCAAATAAACTATATCAAGCTCAGAAAAGCTTAGAGCTATTGGCAGAGCGCTGTTACGCCAATGAGCTCTGTGATTGTATTGCTAGCGATGATGGTGCCTCCGCTTCGGCTGAAGCCATCAGCCTAAGTCACTATGACCTAGCGCTAGCTAGGCATTTGACGCAAGTCATAGACTCGGAGTCCCTGAAGCCATAGACTCTAGGTAACAACAAAAAATGATCACTTATAAACAGGATTCGATAATGAAATTAAAAACACTCGCCGCTGCGGTGGCAATATCTGTAACGCTAGTAGGTTGCGGAGAAGAAGAGGCAGCAACCACTGATGTTGCAATGCAGAGCTCAACACCGGTTGAAACCCTAGAACAGCGCGTTTCATACCTCATGGGCCTACAGTTCGGCCAACAATTGTCTGGCGGTGAGTTTGAAATCAACCAGGACGCACTTCAGGCCGGTATGAATGACGGGCTTAATGGTTTTGAGCAGCGCCTCACCGAAGAGCAAATTACAGCAACGCTTGCTGAATTCCAGACAATGATGGAAGCCCAGCAGATGGCTGCGCAACAGGAAGCTGAAGCAACCCTAGCTTCTCAATCGGCAGAAAACGAAGCGGCTGGCTTTGCCTTCCTAACAGAGAATGGTGCTCGCCCAGAAGTCATCACTACCGAGAGTGGCCTTCAGTATGAAGTCCTACAAGAAGGTACGGGTGAACAGCCCACTGCAGACGATATTGTTACCGTAAACTACAAGGGAACCTTCCTTGATGGTAGCGTATTTGACGATTCATCCCTTCACGGCGGCCCCGCTACATTCGGTCTTGACCAGGTAATCAGCGGCTGGACTGAGGGCGTCGCGTTGATGAAGGTTGGCGCTAAGCATAAGCTATACATTCCGTATAACTTGGCTTACGGTGAAAATGGTTCAATGTCTATTCCGCCAAAATCTACGCTGATCTTTGAAGTCGAGCTACTAGAGATTGCTGAATAAGCAGTTTTTAGATTAGAGCTAAGACAAAAAAGGCGCTAATGAATAATCATTAGCGCCTTTTTTATTGGTTCAAGGTAGAGTAATTTTCGAATTAACCCTTCACCACATCTCGATGTGCGTTGTGCAAAACTTCTATCATCTCATCTTCCATTTCAAAACGCGCTTCAAGATGCTCGCCCAGAGCAACGACCTTATCGGCTAACTCATGAAGATTACACTTTTCATTTACGAAATCGTGAAAATCCATCAGGTGCTGCGTGTTCTGCTCTAGCTTCGGAATTAACACCCCGGCAATTTCATCGCTGCCGTCTTGAAAATCTTGCCCTTCGAGCATGAGTTGCTCGTAAACTTCAAAATGCCCCTTTGATGCATAGTCTACGAGCAGTTGGCAAAAGCTCTGAATAGTCTCCCAAACGGGGCGTGGCTGCGCGGGATGCAAGCCTGTCAGTTGACAGTATATTTTCACCAACTGCTGGCGCTCTTGAAGCCAACTATCAATGATGCTACTTACCCCGCCAAAGCGCTCTGCTGCTGTTTGACTCTTTACTAACATACGGCTTTCCCCTTCGTTAAATCCCTTACTTTGAGTTTAGACGAATACGGCGCCTATACCACTTATTTTCCCCGGCGAATAAGTTGGAAAATGGCTAATCCCAACAACCCTAAAAACGCAATCAGCGTCCACGCAGGGATTGATAGTCCAAGTAAGTCCCAGTGTACATCGGCACAGCTACCATCACCTAATAGGATCATCTCTAGTGCATCACGCAGAGGGAAAGCGTCCACGATGTAATCGAAGCTAGGCCCGCACAAAGGAACTTCATCCTCGGGGAGGCTTTGAATCCAAACGTGGCGTCCAGCAATAGCCGCTCCGGCACCGGAGGCTAGCACAAGCAGGCTGGCATAGACCCTTGTGGCCTTCCCATGGGTAAATGCAATCAGAGCGATGACGCCTATGGTGATGGTCGCAATACGCTGCGCGACACATAGAACACAGGGCTCGTAACCGAGGTAATTTTGGAAGTAGATGAGTGCGGTGGCCATCATCGTGAGGGTATAGAGGGCCATTAGGAGAAATGTTTTACGGGTACTTAGCATCATAATAGGGACTACAAATGATTAATTTAGCCTTACATTAAATCCTGAGTTGGCAGAGTACAACCCGTTATTTACCATGAGATGCAAGATAGGGGGAAAAAGCCGAGATCAGGTGACCCTAAGGCCACCTGATAGCGATATTACTTAAAGCTGTGGCGCATATCTTCGCCTTCAACTAAATAGATAATCTGCTCACAGACGTTGGTAGCATGATCACCAATTCGCTCTAGGCTTCGCAGCGTCCACATAACATTCATCACTCGTTTAATTGAACGAGGATCTTCCATCATATAGGTCACTAAGCTGCGTAATGCGCTGGCATATTCATCATCTACTTTTTCATCTACACGCATCGTTTCACGAGCCTTCTCTGCATCATAGCGAGCGAAGGCATCTAGCGATGCATTGATCATTTCACGAACACGAATCGCAATGTTTCGGCACTCGACATAACCGATTGGAGAGCTTCCCTCTTCAGCAAGACGTACCCCAAGATCGGCAATCTTTGCCGCTTCATCGCCCATTCGCTCCAAGTCACGTACGATTCGCGATACCGCAAGTACCATTCGCAGGTCACTCGCGGCAGGCTGACGCTTCACCAAGATCTTGGTACAGAGATCTTCCGTCTCTACCTCTAGACGGTTAACCTCCACATCATCCTTCGCCACAGCCAAGCCCAGCTCACTATCACCGCTTTCAAATGCCGACATCGCTTTAACAAGCTGTTGTTCCACTAAACCACCCATCTCGAGTAGACGGCTGCGAATATCTTCCAAATCCTGATTAAAGCGCTGTGAAATGTGTCCATCAAGCTTCATCATTTGCCTCTCCTTAACCGAAACGACCAGTAATATAATCTTCTGTTAACTTATGACCGGGCGAAGTAAATACCGTGTTGGTATCGTCCACTTCAATCAACTTACCCAAGTGGAAATACGCGGTGCGATTCGAAATACGCGCCGCTTGCTGCATTGAGTGAGTGACCACAACAATCGTGTAGTTGCTCGACAATTCAGCGATAAGCTCTTCAATTCGTGCCGTAGCAATTGGATCCAGTGCCGAGCAGGGCTCATCCATCAAGATGACCTCTGGATTAACTGCGATGGTGCGGGCAATACACAGACGCTGCTGCTGACCACCGGAGAGGCCTATTCCTGGAGTGTGAAGACGATCCTTAACCTCATTCCAGAGACCGGCCTTTTGAAGGCTACTCTCTACCATTTCATCCAACTCAATCCTGTTGCGAGCTAGCCCATGAATCTTCGGACCGTACGCCACATTTTCGTAGATGGATTTAGGGAACGGATTTGGCTTCTGGAATACCATCCCTACACGAGCTCTTAACTCAACTGGATCAACCTTGGCGCCGTAAATATCCTGGCCTTCCAACAGCATTTTTCCGGATACTCGACAGGTATCAATCGTATCGTTCATGCGGTTGATCGTGCGTAAGAATGTGGATTTACCGCAACCCGATGGGCCGATAAATGCAATCACTTCATTCTTACCAATATCCAAGCTCACATCAAAGATGGCTTGCTTATCGCCATAGAAAACACTTACACCGTCGGCGGTAATCTTTGGGTCAGCGCTCGTTGGAGCGCCAACTGTTACATAATTATCTGACATTAAAATATTTCCAACTTATTAATCTAAAACTGTTACCAACGCTTTTCGAGGCGCTTACGAAGCCATACCGCGAAGGCGTTCATGACCATCAAGAACATCAGCAGGACAAGAATGGCCCCTGAGGTTTTCTCCATATACCCACGTTCCGGCGCATCAGACCAAAGGAAGATCTGTACTGGAAGCACTGCCGATGGGTCAGTAATTGTCGACGGTACGTCAACAATAAAGGCCACCATACCAATCATCATAAGCGGCGCGGTTTCGCCTAGCGCCTGCGCCAGACCGATAATCGTACCGGTTAAAATCCCTGGCATGGCAAGCGGCACCACGTGATGAAAGACCACCTGTGTCTTTGACGCTCCCAGCCCCAAGGCTGCATCACGAATAGACGGCGGCACGGATTTAATGGCCGCTCGTGCCGCAATAATGATGGTGGGCAAGGTCATTAAACTTAATACTAGACCACCAACTAACGGAGCCGAGCGCGGCATACCGAACCACTGAAGAAATACCGCTAAGCCTAACAGGCCAAAGGTAATTGACGGTACAGCCGCCAAGTTATTGATATTCACTTCAACAAATTGGGTGAAACGGTTTTTAGGTGCAAACTCCTCAAGATATACCGCGGTTGCCACGGCGATAGGGAAGGACACGCTGAAGGTCACCAATAATGTGAGTAAAGACCCAATTAGAGCACCCCGGATACCCGCTTCCTCAGGATTGCGCGAGGCACCATTTTGGAAGAAGATACGGTTAAATACCGAACGCATACTATCCTGCTCAATCAACCCCTCGGTCCAAGCAATCTGCTTTTCATTGAGGCGTGTACCCACTGACTCCTCTTGGAAGTACTTGTACCACATATCCACATCGGAACTAGCTCGCAACCAAACCGAGTGCGTCTCGTTCAACCATTGAGGGTTGGCCTCAAGCTGCTCCGCCAATTGCCACTGTGAACTTTCCGAAACAAGGGCATATAGCTTGCGCTTATCCGCTCGGCGAGTTACATCGGGGTACATTTCCCGCAAACTCGATTTGATGACGCCGTTCCAATTTGCTCCCCGAAGGGCCTCGGCACTGAGCTCGTCTACCCCAAGTAGCTGTTGATCGAAGCTTACCTCGATACGAACCTCAGTTTGGATAAACGCCTTATACCCCTTCAGGAACACGTCACTTAGCAAAATTACTAGCGCGCTGACCGCAAAGAGAATCGCAAGCATACCTAGACGCTTAAAACGGCGCTCGCGGCGGTGGCGCTTTTTCAGCGACTGTCTTACAAGATCTAAATTTGAATTAGTCATATTGCTCTCGATACTTATTTACTACGTGCAATGCAATCATGTTAAGAATTAAGGTCACCACAAAGAGCACTAAACCAAGCGCGAACGCGGCGAGTGTTTTCGGGCTATCGAACTCTTGGTCACCTACTAATAGCGTGGCAATCTGGACGGTAACCGTGGTCACCGACTCAAATGGATTTGCCGTCATTTTTGCCGACAGTCCAGCGGCCATAACCACAATCATGGTTTCGCCAATTGCTCGCGAAATTGCCAACATGATGCCGCCCACTACGCCTGGCAATGCTGCCGGCAGTGTTACCTTGGTAATGGTCTCGCTGCGGGTAGCACCCAAACCAAGCGATCCGTCACGCAGTGAGGTTGGCACCGCTCGAATGACATCGTCGGCCATCGAGGAGATAAATGGGATCAGCATAATCCCCATTACCGCACCCGCGGCGAGCGCACTTTCTGAACTAATCTCGAAGGGCGTATCCATCAATCCCATGGCGATAAATTTTTCAGATAGCCATTCAACGAAATTTCGCACATTCGGTGCCACCGTTAACGCGGCGAAAAAGCCGTAAACAACGGTTGGAATACCTGCCAAAACCTCAAGCACCGGCTTAAGAATGTTGCGCACTCGCGTGGTGGCGTATTCAGATAAAAAGATGGCTGAGTAGAGACCTACGGGTAACGCGACACTCATCGCGATCGCGGCGATTAATAACGTGCCTGCAAAGAGCGGCACCGCTCCGAAACTACCCGATGAAGCGGTTTGATCGGCACGGAGTGCCACCTGAGGACTCCAATGTGTACCAAATAGAAACTCCATAGGTGAGACCATCTGGAAGAATCGCATCGATTCAAAGATAACCGATAACAGGATCCCCAGAGTAGTTAGGATGGCGATCAGGCTACTCAAAAACAGAAAGCCACGAATCCATTTTTCTACCGACACCCTAGCGTGCAGCTTGCTAGAGAATTTCACCACCGAGAACAGCAGTCCCGCCACACCAATCAATGCAACCGCTCCGAAGAGTGCGCTGTTCGCCGCACCGGCAAGGTACACATACGCTTCTGCTGCCGGAATCAACTCTGCGGCCAAGGACTCGGCTATGACCCCGTCTTGAACGTGGTTTTTGATCATGGAGAAGATGAGCGCCGGATCCGAGTTGGCCTCAGAAAGGTAGGTTTGCGGAATATCTGCAACCACGATGGCTCTAATAACACTCTGCTCTAGCAGCACCCAAATCAACACCAAAAATAGCGCTGGTACCACCGTCCACAAAACCGCCCAGAGGCCATAGTAATGCGGTAACGCCGGAAGGCGAGTAGCACCTGTCGACTTCTTCTTAGCTCGTCCTGTGGCGGTGAACCACGAGAACAAACCAAGGCCGACGATCAAAAATAAAATCACACTTGGAGACATAGTTAACTCAATCAACCGATATAAAACGGGTCATACTATAACAAGCACAACCCACTTGCGCATAACGCAGGTGGGTTGTGCCAACTTCATGGGAGAATCTGATATTAGATTGCTTCCAAATTACGTACCGCTGATCCAACTTGAGTACGCTCTTCTTCAGGCATTGGAATCAGGCCGCGATCGGTCAGATAGCCATCATCGCCCCAAGCCGCTTCGCTCGTGAACTCAGAAAGAAATTCTTCGATGCCTGGGACAACATTGACATGTGCTGCCTTAACGTAGAAGAACAGTGCACGTGAGATCGGGTAGCTGCCATCTGAAATCGCTTCAAACTCAGGAGCGATACCATTGATCATAGCACCGTGAACAACATCTGCATTTGACTCTAGGAAGCTGTAACCAAATACACCCAAGCTGTTAGGGTTAGCGGCTAACTTCTGAACAATTAGGTTGTCGTTTTCGCCAGCTTCAACGTAGGCGCCATCTTCACGGATTCCGTGACAAACAGCTTTGAAACGATTCTTATCTTCCGATTTGATTGCTGCAATCCAGTCAAAGGACTTACAACCTGATTCCATCGCTAATTCAGCGAAAGCATCTCGAGTACCAGATGATGGTGGTGGACCAAGAACCTCAATTCGTACCGCTGGAAGCGAGCTATTCACTTCATTCCAAGTGCGATAAGGATTTTCTACCAATGTCTCGCTACCATCTGGGTTTGGAACCAACTTTCCTAGCGCCAAAAAGATTTCACGTGGCGTTAGATCAAATTGCTGAGCCGAAACTGAATTTGCCATCACAATGCCATCGTAGCCGACTTTAACTTCGACAATTTCGGTAACGCCGTTGCTAGCGCATAACTCAACTTCCGACGACTTAATGCGACGTGAAGCATTCGTCATATCTGGAGTGCCAACACCAACACCGCCACAGAATAACTGCATGCCGCCGCCAGTACCTGTAGATTCTACAGTCGGAGTACGGAACTGCGTTGCCTTACCGAAGCGCTCTGCCACAACGGTGGTGAACGGATAAACGGTAGAAGAACCTACAATTTCAATGTGCTCGCGCGCCGATACTTGGGCTGCACTAGCAATAAGACCGATGGCCAATAATGCTTTAAGTTTCATAGTTATGCTCCTAGGCAATTTTTTAACTGTGGCCAGTCTACGAACACTTTATGACAGTAATGTTACAAAGTAATTTATTTGTCATATTCGCAAAAAAATGTCCTACAGAGCTAATTCAAACGCTTAACACTCAACCCGCTTGAGGTATAATCGAGAAAAACAATAAGAGACACACCGTGCATACGTCTAGGATTAATCATCTCATCGCAAAGATCGGCCAATGGGCTAGCTTACTCATCTTGGCAATGGCGGTGATCACAACTCTCATAGTGCTGTTGCGCTTTGGTTTCGATTGGAGTGCCATCGCGGTGCAAGAATCCGTCATGTATCTGCATGCGTTTGCACTGATGCTGGTTATTCCCTGGGCGTTACAAACGGAAGATCACGTTCGCGTTGATATCTTTTACCGCCGCATGCGTCCTCAGTCAAAGCACTGGGTCAACATTGTGGGCGCCATCGTTTGCCTACTGCCGTTTTGTGTTTTCAGTACAATCACTGCGCTACCCTTTGTCATAGACTCCTGGTCAATCCTTGAGGACTCCCCTCAAGCTAATGGCATACCGGCACTATTTATTTTAAAAAGTATCATCCCACTTAGCTTCGCCCTACTCGCCATTCAAGGATTGGCCCTTTTGGCTACTAACATCAAAGCAGTGTTGGGCCCATCAGAGGAGTGCAGCTAATGGAGTGGATAGCGGTACTTATGTTCGCGGTGCTTTGCTTTGCACTGATTTCCGGTTACCCGGTTGCTTTAACTCTGGCCGGGGTGTCGCTCGCCTTTGCAGCCGGTGGTGTTCTAGGTGGCGTCTTTGACCAACAGCTGCTTGGCGCTTACGTAAATCGCGTCTTTGGTACCATTACCAACAGCACGTTAATGGCCGTCCCCCTATTTGTTCTAATGGGTGTTTTGCTGGAACGGTCAAAGATCGCGGAAAAGTTACTCGAAACGCTGGGTAATATGTGGGGGCATGTTCCCGGTGGACTCGCGCTAGCTGTGATTGCTGTTGGCGCGCTGATGGCAGCGAGTACCGGCATTGTTGGTGCAACGGTGGTCACAATGGGCCTGATATCGCTCCCAACCATGTTAAAAATGGGCTACAAGCCTTCGCTAGCAACTGGCGTTATCGCCTCTACCGGTACACTGGGCCAGATTATTCCACCATCGATTGCGCTAGTGCTGTTAGGAGATGTGCTATCCAACGCTTATCAGCAAGCTCAGCTTCGTCAGGGAATCTACAATCCCGAGACGCTCTCAGTTGGCGACTTATTCATTGGTGCCATTATCCCAGGCCTTATCTTAGTGGCGGTATATATGCTATACGTTGGCTTTTACGCACTGATAAAGCCTCAGCATACACCGCGCTTAACAACGAAACAGAAGACCTCAAAGGCGGCGTTATTCAAACACCTATTGCCCCCCATTTTATTGATTGTGTTGGTACTAGGCTCCATCCTAAGTGGTGCGGCCACGCCGACTGAGGCCGCCGGCGTGGGCGCCATAGGTGCTATCTTTCTTGCCTACCTCAATGGTGTTTTAAGCATTGGACTATTGAAAGATGCCTCGCAGCAGGCTGCGAAAATCACCGCGATGGTGTTCTTAATCCTACTAGGCGCGTCCATGTTTTCGTTAGTGTTCCGAGGCTTTGGCGGTGAGGAGTTGATCGCTGATTTTCTCTATAGCTTACCTGGCGGCGTTATTGGCGCCACCCTAATGGTAATGCTCGTTGTATTTCTAATGGGGTTTGTCCTCGACTTTATTGAAATCTGCTTTGTCGTGATTCCACTCGTCGGGCCGGTTTTGCTTGGCATGGGGGTAGACCCCCTTTGGCTTGGAATTGCCTTAGCCATTAACCTCCAAACAAGTTTCTTAACTCCGCCATTTGGCTTCGCCCTCTTTTACTTGCGGGGCGTAACACCGGATAGTATTCCTACCAAAGAAATCTATCGCGGCGTAATACCCTTTATTGGACTTCAACTTTTGGTCCTGTGCCTATTGGCGCTCGTTCCGGAAATTGCTACCTTTCTCCCTAATTACCTAAAAGGCACGGCCTGATGAACCAAGAAAGCAACTTAGATGACGATCTAAAACCAACCGGTGAGCTCTGTTTGCGTTTAACAGCACTCAGCAAAGATACCAACGGTTACGGCGATATTTATGGTGGTTGGTTGATGCAGCAGATGGATCTAGCGGGTAGTGTGTTGGCTGAGGAAACGGCCGAAGGAAGAGTGGTGACGGCTGCTGTTCAGGCCATTAATTTTCTTCGCCCTGTGCCATTGGGCGCCAACGTCTCCTGTTACTGCGATATCGTTGCCATTGGCCATGCATCGGTAGAAATTAATGTTGAAGCATGGGTGACCTCTAAGGGCAAAAGCCCATTCCAGCAGAAGGTTGCCGATGGACGTTTCTATTTTGTCGCGATTAGCGATCAGGGGAAGACGCGACGTATCCCTCGCTAGGAGAGATGTTTAAGCTTTCAATACCGAGCAGCGCTTACTGCTGCTCAGCTTCTCGGCGCTGCTCGTAATAGGCCTCTTCAGAAATCGCGTGATAGCGCTCAACGCTCTGTTGAAAAGCCCGATAGCTTTCCCAGACGCGGGCAAAGTCCGAATCGGTTGCAGCGGTTTCCCCATAGACCGTCTGCGCAATCTGGTAGAGGTGGTTGAATACCGGCGTTGGCATCCGACGCAGTTTTACGCCATGAACCTCCACCAACTCCTGTAAAGCAGCGTTATTACTGGCCGTGTATTCGTCTAGCATATCTTGGTTGATTGCTCTGGCGGCTCCTTCCACGATAGCGCGCAGGTCTGCTGGCAGCGTAGCTAACGCATCGGCATTGACAATAAACTCGAGTGAGGCACCTGGCTCATGAAACCCTGGGTAATAGTAGAACTCCGCTACCTCATGGAAGCCAAACGCTAAATCATTGTAGGGGCCAACCCACTCCGTAGCATCAATCACTCCGGTCTTAAGCGACGTGTAGAGTTCGCCGCCCGGAATATTAACCGTAGTACCGCCAGCACGATTGAGGACTTCGCCGCCCAAGCCGGGAATACGCATCTTCAAGCCCCTCAAGTCCTCAACGGTGTTGATCTCACGGTTATACCAACCGCCCATCTGAACCCCAGTATTACCGCCAGCAAAGGGTACCAGGTTAAAGGGCTCGTAAAGCTCTCGCCACATACTCAGTCCACCGCCATGGTGTAACCAGCCATTATACTCTTGGGCATTCATACCGAAGGGAATTGAGGTAAAGAACTGCGCCGCAGGGACTTTGCCCTTCCAATAGTAGGCTGCACCATGACCCATCTCCGCTGAACCAGCAGACACCGCATCAAATACTTCGAGTGCACCAACTATTTCACCCGCACCATAGACGGTGATATTCAACCGCCCGCCTGACATATCCTGCACCAATTTAGCGAAATTCTCCGGCGCCGTGCCTAAGCCAGGAAAGCCCTTTGGCCAGGTAGTTACCAAACGCCAATTGAAGGTCTCTTCCCTATCGGCGGCAATATCCTGCGAGGTGGTGTGATTAACCTGATTGAAGGCCGCTAAATAGAACACCAACACAAGTAGTGCCAATAGGCCGATGATGATTAAGGATTGAATAGAGGCTTTATTATCTGTCATTTCTCCGCCTATAGTGCCTGTAAATTCGCGTGGGCTAGCATCAGCCATTTCGCACCCACTTGGTCAAAATTAACGTGTACGCGAGCGCGAGCACCAGCGCCCTCGACGGCCAGTACCACGCCATCTCCAAAGGTTGGGTGGACCACAAACTGTCCCAAGCTTATCCCGCTCTGCGGCTCTACATCCTGGCGTAAGCGCGGTGGCGGGGTCGGCTTTTGGAAGAGTGGCGTAGAGACTGTCGCCTTCAGCCTCACATGGTGCAGCAGCTCATCGGGGACTTCACGAATGAAGCGGCTCATTACCGTATAATTTTCATTACCGTAGAGTCTGCGCATTTCCGCCCAACACAACACTAGCCGTTCCATCGCTCGAGTCATACCTACATAGGCTAAGCGACGCTCTTCCTCAACACCGCGCCCTTCATCGAGGGACATCTTATGGGGAAACAAACCCTCTTCCATTCCTGCAATAAAAACTAGGGGGAATTCCAAGCCCTTCGCCGAGTGCAATGTCATTAACTGCACCGCATCTTCATCTTCACTTGCCTGACGATCGCCTGCATCTAAGGATGCTGAGGCTAAGAATTGACTTAGCGCCGGGCTTTCATCCTCTTCATCAAGACTAAAGTTTTTCGTCGCCGTGATAAGTTCCTTGAGATTTTCGACTCGAGCTTGGCCCTTTTCACCGCGCTCCTTTTGGTGGAACTCGATAAGACCAGTTTGATGCATAACCTGTTCGCAGAGCTCAAACAGCGGTAATTCTTCGTCGCCAACGGACGCCTCATCAACCAAATCTAAAAAGCTTTGCACGAGGTTGCTTGCTCGGGTTGGAAGTAGTTTTCGCTCAACCATCAGCCCCGCAGCTTCCCAGAAGCTGCAACCCTCTTCCCGTGCTGTCAGTCGTATCTTCTCGATGGTTTTTTCACCTATCCCTCGGGTAGGAATGTTGATAACCCGCTCGAACGCCTGATCGTCGCCTCTGCTTTGTATTAGGCGGAGATAGGCTAGCGCGTTTTTGATTTCCAGGCGCTCATAGAAGCGCTGTCCGCCGTAGATGCGATAGGGCGTTCCCGATCGTAAGAGCGCTTCTTCCAGCGTGCGCGATTGGGCGTTAGAGCGATATAACACGGCAGCCTCGGCCAACTTTCGCCCCGACGCCTTCCAGTCTCGAAGCTGGTCACTGATATAGCTTGCCTCGTCCTGCTCGTTGTAAGCGGCGAACACGGTAATATCGTCGCCGGCATCACCGTCAGTCCATAGCGACTTCCCTAGGCGATCACCATTATTCTCTATCACCGCATTAGCGCCCTTCAAGATGGTGCTGGTCGAGCGATAATTCTGTTCTAGGCGGATAGTTTCGACTGGAGTGAAATCTCGGTCGAATTGGCGAATATTCTCAATTTTCGCACCACGCCAACCGTAGATGGACTGGTCATCATCGCCCACCGCAATAATCGGTGTTTTATTTCCTGCCAACACGCGTAACCAGGCGTACTGGATAGTGTTGGTATCTTGGAATTCGTCCACCAATATGGTTTGGAAGCGCTGTTGATAATGACTCAATAATTCGGGCTTGTTGAGCCATAGCTCATGGGCTCGTAGCAGTAACTCGCCGAAATCTACCAGCGAACTTCGCTGGCAAACATCTTCGTAGGCGAGATAAATTTTCTGCTGGGTTCGCGAAATAGGATCTCGTGCATCCATATGCGCCGCACGCCGACCCTCATCCTTCTGGCCATTAATGAACCAAGCCATTTGTTTTGGCGGGAATTGCGCTTCGTCGATTCCCTGTTCCTTAAGGATTCGTTTAAGCAGGCGAACTTGATCATCACTATCAATTACCTGAAAGTTCTGTTTCAAACCTGCTTCAAGCCAATGTTGCTTGAGTAGTCGATGAGCTATTCCGTGAAAGGTCCCAATCCACATTCCCCGCTCACTGGGTCCAACAAGCTCTTCTACCCTGCCGCGCATCTCTTTGGCAGCTTTATTGGTGAAAGTGACTGCCAGAATTCCGTAAGGTGACACACCCTCTACTTGCAACAACCAAGCTATTCGGTGAACCAAGACGCGCGTTTTACCGGAACCGGCACCAGCCAACACCAACATATTTTGCATGGGGGCGGAGACGGCCTGACGCTGTGCGTCATTTAATTTGTCGAGTAGTTGCGAAACGTCCATACTGAATCCAAAGCGGGCTTACTTTTATTATTGGGTTAATCAGTTTAACATCACCTACAGTAGAACGAGACCTCTGTTATTGGTTTTTTTAGGGATATTAATGGCTACCAGCTTCACGCAACACATTTCCGATAATCTCGATAGCCTTCGTCGCTCGGAGCGCAAGGTTGCCGACTACGTTTTAGCGAATGCAACATCAGTGATTCAGATGCGCATTGTGGACCTATCCACCGAAGCCGAAGTTTCTGAGCCCACTGTCGTTCGATTTTGTCGGGCCATCGGGTGCGATGGTTTCCAGGATTTCAAGCTTAAGCTTGCACAGCAGCTTGCCTCAAGCCCCACCATTGGCCAGATAGCGGTAACCGATAGCGACTCATCATCGGCCTACACTACCAAGGTTTTTGATACCTCGATTGATGTACTAATTAAGGTTCGAGATCAAGTTAACGCGGCCGTAATTGATGAAGCGGTTAAGCTGATCTTCAATGCTCGGCGGGTAGACTTCTTTGGCTTTGGAGGCTCCGCACCGGTAGCAGCGGACGCTCAACATCGTCTTTTGCGCCTAGGTTTAGCCACACACACCTATAGTGATCCGCATATTCAGACCATGGCAGCAATGAGCTTGCGTAGTAACGATGTGGTCATTGCGATATCACAAAGTGGCCGCACGAAAGCGCTATTAGATAGTCTCCGCGAGGTTAAACGGCGCGGCGCGAAAATTATTTCGCTGTCGCCAAGTGACACCCCAGTATTGAGTCAGGGCGATGTGCAGATCAAGATTGATGTCAACGATCACTTTGATGTCTACTCACCATTATCATCGCGTATTGCTCATCTTGTTATTATTGATGCCATTGCCGCGGGTGTTGCCCAGCATATGGGTGATGGCGGCAAGACTCACATTGCAAAATTAAAGCAGAGCCTTCGCGGACATCGTATCAACTACCACGAGCCAAGTATTCCAAGTAATTAGCAGCTGGAAGCTCGATAAATGATAGACAATAAAAAAGCGCCTAATTGGCGCTTTTTTGCCTGTGTGAAAAAGAGCTTATTACTCCTGATCTTCCTCAACCACTTCCGGTTCTTGCCAATCGCGGATGTAGTCGCGAGCAGTATTTGCAGCCTCACGATCCTCTAATTCAAACATTGCTTGAATTTGGTAAGGTGCCGCAAGTGTATCCCCCACAACATTCACGCGATCGAAACCGGGGCGGATGATGCTGCCGGTGTTATCAATCGTAATTGCTTGGGCGAAGCGTAACTCCGATGATTGCCGTTGTAGCACCACCAAATAGCGGGTAGAGGGGCCCATCGTCAGGATAAAAGAGCGACGATCAATTGCCGCCCAACCACTGATGTTCATTGCATTGACGCGATCTAAAGGCTCCAACCCAGGGACTTTATAGCGCTCGGGAAGTGACTCGTACATACTTTGCACTCGACCAACTTCATTCTCCGCCGCACCTACCTGACTCGTACTACTACAGGCTGATATCATCATGACCGATACCAGCAAAAGGAAATACTTTTTCATCGCATCAACTCCTAGGGTTTAATTACGCTTTTTTGGGGGAAGCCACCCAGCTACGTTCTTCTGCTTTGACCGAGAAATCGCCAAAGAGTTCTCTTCAACCTCTTTAGTAATAACCGATGCCGCGCCCACGAAGCTTCCCTTGCCCACACTTATCGGCGCAACGAGGGTGCTATTAGAACCAACGAAGACGTCATCGGCCAATACCGTTTGGTGCTTATTGATGCCATCGTAGTTACAGGTAATGGTTCCAGCCCCAACGTTAACTCCGGTTCCTAGCACCGCATCACCTATATAGGATAGATGATTAACCTTGCTACCGTCGCCAATTTGCGCCTTTTTAGTCTCAACGAAGTTACCAATCTTAGCGCCATGTCCAAGTTGTGTTCCTGGGCGCAGACGCGCATAGGGACCTACGTCATTAGTGCCAGCCAAGGAGCTATCTTCGATACTCGTAAAGGCCTTAATTACCGCACCGTCACCAATAGTGACGTTCTTAAGATGACAGTTAGGACCAATAATTACGCCATTACCAATGGTGACTTCACCTTCGAACACACAGTTTACGTCAATGAAGCAATCCTTCCCGTGACGCAGGTTGCCACGCACATCGATACGCGCTGGATCGGCGAGTGACAGGCCGGCCGCAAGTAGCTTGGCGGCGTAACCACTTTGGGAAGCACGCTCTAGCTCCGCTTGCTGAATGCGGTTGTTCACTCCCATTACCTCGTGAAGCGACTGCGCCGCTTGGGTGGCAATTTCAACACCTTCATTTACCGCGGTTGCTACGACGTCAGTTAAATAGTACTCGCCCTGAGCATTATTATTCTGCAACGACGATAGCCAACGCTTCAACTTAGCGCCGTTTATCGCCATCACGCCAGTGTTAACTTCATCGATGAGAAGCTGCTCGGGGGTACTGTCTTTCTGTTCAATAATCCCTTCAACCTTGCCACTCACGTTACGAACAATACGACCGTAGCCCGATGGATCCTCGAGCTTCAGCGTTAGTAACCCAAAACCAGTAGACTCAGCTCGCTTGATTAGATCAACTAAGGTCTGCGTCTTAATAAGCGGCACATCCCCCATGAGAATAAGCGCCGTAGCATCGTCGCGTAGATAAGGTGCCGCTTGCATTACTGCATGGCCGGTTCCTAGCTGAGCTGTTTGCTCTGCCCAATTCACCTTTCTGTCTCCAAAAGCGGCACGAACCGTCTCCGCACCGTGACCAATCACCACTGTAGTTGAGGCATCGCCCATATCTACAACGGCATCAAGTACATGTTCAAGCATTGGCTTGCCGGCAATTGGGTGGAGAACTTTTGGGAGGTCAGAGTACATTCTTGTGCCCTTACCCGCAGCAAGTACAACAATATCAAGAGGCATAGCGATAAATCCTTTATTCGTAATTTCTAACAGTGATAGGCTTAGGATATTATAGTTTTTAGTTTATTGCACTAATACAAAAAAAGGGTAGCTATTTAAGCTACCCTTTTTTATAGAGATCTTGAAGATCAGTCTCAGCGTTTCATGCGTCGAATTTGTTCGATTGTGCGCAATTGCGCAGCTGCATTCGCTAAGCGGCTAGCCGCTAACTGATAATCAACACCAGATGCTGTTCCGGACATCTCTTCACGAGCCAGATCACGGGCTTTTTCCGCTTCTGATTCATCAAGATCTGCTGCACGAGTCGCTACGTCAGCAAGGACGGTTACAGTGTGAGGCTGAACTTCTAAGAAGCCGCCTGTTAGGAAGAAAACTTCCTCTTCACCGCCCTGCTTAACAACGCGAACCGGACCGGGCTTAAGACTGGTAAGTAATGGAGCGTGACCGTAAGTCACCCCCAAATCACCAACTTCACCCGTAGCAACTAGCAATTCCACCAGTCCAGAGAAGATACCTTCACCCGAGCTGACGATGTCGAGGTGGATTGTCATTGCCATGTTCCAGCCCTCCGATCGGCTTATGCTTTAGCGGCTTTCTCAACAGCTTCGTCAATAGAACCAACCATGTAGAAAGAACCTTCTGGAAGGTGATCGAAATCGCCATCTAGAATGCCTTTAAAGCCACGAATTGTTTCCTTCAGCGGAACGTACTTGCCTGGTGAACCAGTAAATACTTCTGCAACGAAGAACGGCTGAGAGAGATACTTCTCAATCTTACGTGCACGGGCTACAACCATCTTATCTTCTTCAGATAGCTCGTCCATACCAAGAATCGCAATGATGTCCTTCAACTCTTTATAACGCTGAAGAGTCTGCTGAACGCCACGGGCAACTTCGTAATGCTCGTTACCAACGATCTGAGGATCAAGCTGGCGTGAGGTTGAATCCAATGGATCAACCGCAGGGTAAATACCCAACGATGCGATGTTACGGCTAAGTACTACCGTTGCATCCAAGTGCGAGAAGGTTGTTGCTGGCGATGGATCGGTCAAATCATCCGCAGGTACATATACCGCCTGAACAGACGTAATAGAGCCCGTCTTAGTTGAGGTAATACGTTCCTGAAGAACACCCATCTCCTCAGCTAGCGTTGGCTGGTAACCTACCGCTGATGGCATACGACCCAATAGTGCCGATACTTCGGTTCCCGCTAGGGTGTAACGGTAAATGTTGTCTACGAACAACAGTACGTCACGACCTTCGTCACGGAACTTCTCAGCCATAGTCAAACCAGTTAGTGCAACACGTAGACGGTTACCTGGTGGCTCGTTCATCTGACCGTAAACCAACGATACCTTATCGATAACGTTAGATTCTGTCATTTCGTGGTAGAAATCGTTACCTTCACGAGTACGCTCACCAACACCGGCGAATACAGAGTAACCACTGTGCTCAGCTGCGATGTTACGGATAAGCTCCATCATGTTAACGGTCTTACCAACACCAGCACCACCGAACAGACCAACTTTACCACCCTTAGCGAATGGGCAAACCAAGTCAATTACCTTGATACCAGTTTCCAATAGCTCTGCAGAAGAAGACTGATCAGCATACGAAGGTGCGTCGCGGTGAATTGCCCAACGCTCCTCTTCGCCAATAGGTCCTTTCTCATCGATTGGATTACCTAATACATCCATAATACGACCAAGTGTGGCCGAACCAACAGGTACCGATACCGGCTCACCTGTGTTTGTAACTACTAGTCCGCGACGCAAACCTTCTGACGATCCCATGGCAATACCACGTACAACACCGTCACCAAGCTGCTGCTGAACTTCGATTGTTAGTTGAGTTTCTTCGACTAACAATGCGTCGTAGACCTTCGGTACGGAATCACGTGGGAATTCCACGTCGATCACGGCACCGATAATCTGAACGATACGTCCGCTGCTCATTATCCGTTTCCTCTTATAAAAACCTGAATTCTTAATGCTGCTGCAGATTAAACTGCAGCCGCTCCACCAACAATTTCTGAAAGCTCTTGGGTAATCGAAGCCTGACGGGCTTTGTTATACACCAGCTGCAAATCATCAATTAATCCACCGGCGTTGTCGGTCGCGTTCTTCATAGCCAACATACGAGATGCCTGCTCACACGCTTTGTTTTCGACAACACTCTGGTAAACCTGAGACTCGACGTAGCGAACCAATAGGCCATCTAGCAACGAACGTGCGTCTGGCTCATAAAGGTAATCCCAGTGGTGCGCCATTTGATCCGACTCTTCTTTCTCAAGCGGAACTAACTGCGCAACATAAGGTTGCTGCGTCATTGTGTTGATGAAACGGTTAGAAACTATGAATAGACGATCAATTTTCTCGTCCCTATAGGCATCTAACATTACCTTGACACTGCCAACTAAGTTAGCTGCATCTGGCTCATCACCCAGGTCGCGTACGGAGGCAACAGTATTGCCACCAACGCTTTTAAAGAACGCCTGTGCTTTCGCGCCAACTACACAGATATCTACTTCGACTTCTTGGTTAGACCAAGTTTGCATCGATTTGATCGCCTGTTTGAATACGTTGGCGTTTAAGCCACCGCACAAACCACGATCTGAAGATACCACAATGTAACCGACACGCTTCACTTCACGTTCATGCATATAAACATGTTTATATTCGGGATTTGCATTGGCCAAATGACCAATAACAGATCGAATACGCTCTGCGTAGGGCTTGCTTCGTTCCATTAAGTCTTGCGACTTACGCATTTTACTTGCAGCAACTTTTTCCATTGCGCTCGTGATTTTCTGCGTACTTTGGATACTAGCAATTTTACCACGAATCTCTTTCGCGCCTGCCATGTCGTTACCTTGCTCCTTAATCAGGGATAGAGGCTTACGCCCCTATCACATTACCAGGTTTGGGTAGCCTTAAACTTCTCGATCGCCGCGTTAAACTGCGCTTCGATCTCGCCGTTGTAATCACCCTTCTGGTTGATCTGAGCCATTAGCTCGCCATGCTCAGTACCCATGTACGATAGAAGCGCTGCTTCGAAAGCCAATACCTTGTTGACAGGTACGTCTTTCAAATAGCCTTTATCGGCCGCAAATAGCGATACAGCCATATCTGCAATTGACATTGGAGAGTACTGGTTTTGCTTCATAAGCTCAGTAACTCGCTCACCGTGCTCAAGCTGCGAGCGCGTGGCCTCATCGAGGTCAGACGCAAACTGCGAGAACGCTGCAAGTTCGTTGTACTGTGCTAGAGCGGTACGGATACCACCAGACAATTTCTTAACAATCTTGGTCTGTGCTGCACCACCCACTCGAGATACCGAGATACCTGGGTTAATTGCAGGACGAATACCAGAGTTAAACAAGCTTGTCTCAAGGAAGATCTGACCATCGGTAATCGAAATCACGTTGGTTGGTACGAACGCCGAAACGTCACCACCCTGTGTTTCAATAATCGGTAGTGCTGTGAGTGATCCCGTTTGACCTTTAACTTCACCATTGGTTAGCTGCTCTACGTAATCCGCGTTTACACGAGCGGCACGCTCAAGTAGACGTGAGTGGAGGTAGAAAACATCACCAGGGTATGCTTCACGGCCAGGTGGACGCTTCAGTAGCAATGAAATCTGACGGTAGGCCCAAGCCTGCTTAGTCAAATCATCATATACAATCAGAGCATCTTCACCGCGGTCACGGAAGTACTCACCCATCGCACAACCAGCGTAAGGCGCAAGATACTGCATTGCTGCAGGATCCGCAGCACCCGCTGCAACGATGATGGTGTGGTCCATAGCGCCGTGCTCTTCTAGTTTACGAACAACCGCAGCAATCGAAGACTGCTTCTGGCCAATCGCAACATAGATACACTTAACACCAGTACCTTTCTGGTTAATGATCGCATCGATGGCAACAGCTGATTTACCAATCTGACGGTCACCAATGATAAGCTCACGCTGACCACGACCGATTGGAACCATTGCATCAACAGCCTTCAGACCTGTCTGTAGAGGTTGATCTACTGGCTCACGTGCAATTACGCCCGGAGCAACTTTTTCAACAGGTGATGTCTGTTTAGCATCAATTGGACCTTTGCCGTCGATAGCATTACCTAGCGTGTCAACAACACGGCCAAGCAATTCTGTACCAACAGGCACTTCTAAAATACGACGAGTACAAAGAGCTCGTTGGCCTTCGGCCAAGCCCATTGCACTACCTAGGATAACTGCACCAACGGAGTCACGCTCCAAGTTAAGTGCCATACCATAGATACCGCCTTCAAATTCAATCATCTCACCGTACATCACGTCCTGTAGACCGTGGATACGTACGATACCGTCAGATACCGAGACAATTGTGCCCTCGTTTTGGGCTTCTGTTGCAACATCAAGACTATCGATGCGCTTCTTAATAATTTCGCTGATCTCAGATGGATTCAGTTGCTGCATGCTCTTTCCCTCAGTCCTAAACGCTTCAGGAGTTCATCGCTTCGGCGAGCTTAGCTAAACGCCCACGCACGGAACCGTCAATAATGGTATCGCCTGCTCTAATAACAACTCCACCGATCAAAGATTGATCAACTTCAGATGTTACTCGAACCTGGCGGTCTAAATTCGTAGCCAACGCACTCTCAAGCTTAGCCGTGATATCGTCTGTTAGGTCAAAAGCTGACTTAACATTAACATCTACTGCGCGCTCGATATTCGCTTTCATCACTGCAAACAACGCAGCGATTTCCGGTAGCAAACCAAGACGCTTATTGGCGGCAAGTGTCGAAACGAAATTCTGACCTTTGTCGCTGAGCTCACTATCTAATAGCTCGATAAACTGCTTGGCAATTTGATCACTCGGAAGTGATGGCGAGCTGAAAAGCTTTACCACCACATCTTCTTGAGCAACCGCGGCCGCTTGGTTAAGCATGGCTTCCCAACCAGCCAAATCACCCTGATCCTGCGCAAACTCGAAAGCGGCGCGGGCATATGGGCGTGCTAGGGTACTTAGTTCTGCCATGTCGTCCCTCGCTTACAGCTCACCAGCCAATTTGTTGACAAGCTCGTTATGAGCCTTGGCGTCAATTGAAGACCCAAGAACTGCCTCGGCACCTTGCATGACTAGAGTAGCCACTTGAGCGCGAAGCTCTTCACGTGCACGATTCACTTCCTGCTCTACTTCTGCTGCCGCTGCTGCCTTAAGGCGAGCACCTTCAGCTAGTGCGTTTTCCTTAGCCTCATCGAGGATCTGGTTAGCGCGCTTATTCGCAGAGTCGATAATTGTTTGCGCTTCCTGCTTAGCAGCGCGCAACTTCTTACCTGCTTCTTCCTTTGCCAACTCCAAATCACGCTCGGCGCGATCTGCAGCTTCAAGCCCATTGGCAATTTTTTCAGAACGCTCTTTCATCGCCTGCATAATTGGCGGCCATACGTATTTGAACACGAACGCCACGAAGATGAAAAAAGTAATCGTCTGACCGATAATTGTATAATTGATATTCACAGGGCCACCCCATTTCTCATTAAATTGGTGACAGATTTACTCATTGCTAACAAAGATTAAATCTGAACCGCGAACATCAAGTACATAGCAAGACCTACACCGATCATTGGTACCGCATCAAGCAGACCAGCGATAAGGAACATCTTACCCTGTAGCATTGGTGTCATTTCTGGCTGACGTGCAGCACCTTCAAGTAGCTTGCCGCCCAAGATACCAAAACCGATTGCGGTACCTAGTGCACCCAAACCGATCATTAGCGCTGCTGCAATGTATAGAAGACCCATAAAAAAACTCCCGTAGAGTGTTAAGCGTGTTTATTACGCTAGGTTATCGTTAAAAAAATTAGTGTTCTTCGTTGTCGTGCGCCATCGCGAGGTAAACCACGGCCAATACCGTGAATACAAACGCTTGAAGCACAATAACTAGGATGTGGAAAACCGCCCACGCCCACTGCAATACGCCGGCGAAGATACCCATAAAGAGTCCTGTACCAAACATAATAGCAATAAGAATAAAGATCATTTCACCTGCATAGAGGTTACCGAACAAACGCAAGCCCAAAGAAATAGGCTTTGCTATTAAGTTCACTAGCTCAAGTATTAGGTTTACTGGGATCATCAAGATATGGTTGAACGGATGCAGGCCCAATTCTTTAGCAAAGCCAAGAATGCCTTTCTCCTTGATACTGTAGTAAATCACCATTGCGAATACTGCCAGAGCCATACCTAGTGTTACGTTAGGATCCGTTGTTGGAACAACCTTGAAGAAGGTATGCTCACCACCAATCGCCATAGCTAAACCAGGCAACCAGTCAACCGGAACCAAGTCCATTGTGTTCATCAACAAAATCCAGAAAAACACCGTTAGCGCCATTGGAGCAATCCAAGGATTGCGATAATGGAAGGTATCTTTCACGGTTGAGTCGATAAACTCTACACACATCTCCACGAAGTTAACAAAGCCCGAGGGTACGCCCGTCGTAGCTTTCTTAGCGACACTTCGAAATGCGAAAATGAACAACAATCCCAACACCCAAGACCAAGCCATTGAATCGACATGAATGGCATTAAAGCCCATGTCTTTGGCCTCTTGCGCGCTATGCGCCATCGTCCAGGTAGGCTCAGTAATTACCGTGCCGTCAGCGCGAACATAAGGCTCGACACCATCAACACAACTTACTGAGGTTTCCTCACATGCACCAGGCTCTAACAAGCCGTAGGTCATATTTTGCAAGTGGTGTTGTATATACTCTTGCGGAGTTTGGTTTTCACCAGCCATGTTGTACTCTCTCACACCGTTATTTACCTACTCAGTTGGGTTACAACCGAATAGAACCAACCCATCCCACAACAACGCCAATAATAAAACCAACGATGATGTGTACTGCATAAATGCCGTCTACCGTCATAAATGCAACCGCAAAAAGCAATGCGGTTAAGATGAACTTTATGCTTTCACCCTGGTAAAACGATCCAACTATTTGCTGGGCGTTTTTAGCTCCCTGAAATCGGTAACCAAACCAGATAAAAATTGCGTTGGGAACCAAAGCAATTAATAACCCAGCTAAGACGGCCAACATGTGACCGATCGAATAAAGAGCGATGCTCACAGTGGCTACGAGTGTGATTATTACAAATTGCAGCACGAGCCATTGTCGCCAAGGGAACTCGCGGATTTTCTTGCCGTTTGTAAATACCACGTAAATCGAACCTAATCTGTGTGGGTAATTGCGCTCAAAGCGCGCAAATTATAGGTGAGTAGCTACTGCTATTCAACCGTAAAGCGAGCCAAGGTTGAGCTTTTCGTCTGCTTTTCGACCAACGGGCTATTTTATGCGCGCTAGAATGCCATCCAGCTCATCTAAACTGGCATAACTTAATTCAAGCTTACCCTTGCCACCTTTACGCTGAGTAATCTTTACCGGAACGCCAATGCGCTCAGATAACGACTCCATTAAACGCTCCACATCGGGATCAAGCTTAGCCTCAACAGGCTTATTCGACTTCCCAGCTAGTAAACCTCGGACATAATCCTCGGTTTGCCTCACTGACAGACGTTTGGCGATAACCCATTCTGCGGCATCACGCTGTTTATCAACGTCCAGCGAGAGCAAAGTTCTCGCATGACCCATCTCTAGGTCGCCATTTTCCAAAAAGGTTTGCACATCGCCAGCCAAGGTGAGTAAGCGCAGCAAATTACTAACGGTCGCACGATTCTTACCTACCGCCTCAGCCACTTCGGCATGAGTCAAGTCGAAGGCGTCTTTGAGTCGATTGAAGGCAATCGCCTGCTCCATCGCATTAAGGTCTTCGCGCTGAATATTCTCAATTAGCGCCATCGCGGCAGCTTCGTTGTCGTCGATGTTGCGAACTAGCGCTGGAATGGTGGCCATTTGCAACGCTTGGCAAGCGCGCCACCTGCGTTCGCCAGCAACTAGCTCGTACTGTGTGGCGGTTTTACGAACCACGATTGGTTGCATCAACCCCTGCTCACGAATTGACATTGCCAGCTCTTCAAGCGCCTGCTCATCGAATTCTTTACGTGGTTGATAGGGTGATCGCGATATCATCTCGATAGGAAGTTGCTTTAACTCACTCGCAACCGTGGCCTCAGTGGTAGCCTCTACAGGTTGATCCACTGCAGACTTCACCGCCAATAGGGCATCCAAACCACGTCCAAGTTTTGCTTTTTTTTGCGCCATATCCTATGCACTCATCGCTATTTGCTCAGCCCTTCTGATAACTTCACCCGCTAATGCGAGATACGCTACCGCCCCCTTTGACTGTCGATCATAATTCAACACCGGAAGGCCGTAGCTAGGTGCCTCGGCCAAACGGACATTCCTCGGAATGACCGTTCGATACAAACGGTCGCCAAAATAATCTTTCAACTGCTGAGAAACTTCGTTAGTCAGCGAGTTTCGCGGGTCATACATGGTCCGCAGAATCCCTTCAAGATGAAGGCTCGGGTTAATGACGCGCTGAATTTTGTTGATGGTATCAACTAGGGAAGATAGCCCCTCAAGTGCATAGTACTCGCACTGCATTGGCACGAGAACCGAATCGGCCGCGGCCAGGGCATTAACCGTCAGCATGTTCAGCGACGGTGGGCAATCAATAATAATAAAGTCGTAGTCCGCTTGGAGACTGGAAAGCGCTCTGGCTAGGCGCGTTTCCTTATGATCAATATCTAGCAGTTCGACCTCTGCTGCGGTCAGATCAGCATTCGCAGGCAACACGTCAAACTGCTTCGAACCATCACGCTGGATAGCCTCTTTGGCATCGCATTCACCAACAAGTACGTCGAGAACAGAGAGAAACAGGTCGTACTTATCCACGCCCACACCCATGGTGGCGTTACCCTGCGGATCCATATCAACCAACAATACACGCTTTTTGGTGGCCGCAAGCGACGCAGCCAAGTTGATACTGGTGGTCGTCTTGCCAACACCGCCCTTCTGATTGGTGATCGCAAATAATCTAGCCAAAAACTACTCCCTAAAGCGACTCGAGCACAACCATCTGGCGGGTGCGGTCGGTATCGTAATCTGACAACTGAATTTGTTTATTGACCTTAAAGCTTTTCGGAACTTCACTCAACTCATCTTCGCTTAAATGTGCTTTAAGCGCGAAAAACTTACCGTCGGGCGCCGGTAAGTGGGCACACCAGCGCAACATATCACTCAAACTAGCAAAGGCGCGACTCAATACCCCATCGAAGGGCACTTTCGGCTGGTACGCCTCCACCCGAGAGTTCACAATATCTACGTTTTTCAATCCTAATTCCAGCACCGCTTGAAACATGAACCGAGTACGCTTGCCGTTGCTATCGAGCAAGGTGAAATGGCAATCGGGCATAGCAATCGCTAGCGGTAATCCTGGGAGACCAGGGCCGGTACCAACATCAATAAATCGAGAGCCCTCCAAGTGTGGCATTACCACAAGCGAATCGAGAATATGCCTGGGCACCATCGCCTCAGCATTTCGCACCGAGGTGAGATTATAAGCTTTGTTCCACTTGTCCATTAACGCCACAAACTGAGCGAGCTTGTCGGTGGCCGGAACGGTTAGATTTAATTCATCTAAACCCGCCTCGATTTGGCGCTGTATCACATCACGCACTGCGTTTTGCTCCACGTTTTATATAGATTAACAGCAAACCAACCGCCGCGGGGGTTACGCCAGATATTCGTCCAGCTTGACCTAGGGTTAGCGGTTTCACGTCATTTAACTTCTGGCGAATCTCATTCGAAAGTCCATCCACAGTGTCATAATTAAACTCCACTGGAATCTTAATTTCCTCCGAACGATGCAAGCGATCGATCTCTTCCTGTTGGCGCGCAATATAACCTGCGTACTTGGCGCCAATCTCCACTTGTTCCGCAACCTGTTCGTCCATAACCGGCTCACCGCTTAGGGGGCCGACAGCCGCATAGTTAAGCTTAGGACGTTTTAACAAATCGAGTAGGCTCTGCTCACGCTGAATTGCCTCACCACGCTCTGCAAGATCCGTAGCAGCTGGCGTATTGGGGTGGACGTAAGTCGTTCTAAGACGTTCCATCTCGCTAGCAACCGCATCGCGCTTGCGCGAGAACGCATCCCAACGGGCGTCACTAATTAGCCCATACTGCCTACCCATGTCCGTTAGACGCTGATCGGCGTTGTCTTCGCGCAGCAGTAGTCGATATTCTGCCCGAGAGGTAAACATACGATAAGGCTCGCGAGTTCCCTGAGTAATCAAATCGTCTACCAACACGCCGGTATAAGCTTCATCCCTTCGGAAGATCAGTGGTTGAAAGCCCTTTACCTGTCCTGCTGCGTTGGCGCCAGCTAGAAGTCCCTGGGCAGCAGCCTCTTCGTAGCCCGTGGTACCGTTAATTTGCCCCGCGAAGAACAAACCGTCAATACAGCGGGTTTCTAGCGTTGGCTTGAGGTCCTGCGGGTTAAAGAAGTCATACTCAATGGCATAGCCTGGGCGGGTAATGTGTGCATTTTCAAAACCGACCATACTCTGTACCGCAGCCAACTGAATATCAAATGGTAAACTCGTTGAGATCCCGTTCGGGTAAAGTTCGTGCGTTGTGAGCCCTTCTGGCTCAACAAATACTTGGTGCGAATCCTTGTCCGCAAAACGCATAATCTTGTCTTCAATTGACGGGCAATAACGTGGTCCAACCCCCTCAATAACCCCGGTATACATGGGGGAGCGATCAAGACCTTCACGGATAATATCGTGGGTGCGCTCATTGGTGTGAGTGATGTAGCAGCAAATTTGCTCGGGCTGCATGGCACGGTTTCCCATATAACTCATCACCGGCCTAGGTGTATCGCCCCACTGTTGAGCCATTTTTGAGAAATCGACAGTCTTGGCATCAATCCGTGGAGGAGTACCTGTTTTGAGCCTATCCACTCGCAGTGGCATTGCTCGTAAACGTTCAGCCAAGGCAATGGATGGCGGATCGCCCGCACGACCACCCGATTGATTTTGAAGACCAATATGGATTGTTCCGCCGAGGAAGGTCCCAGCTGTTAGTACAACCGTCTTACCGTTGAAACTCAACCCCATTTGAGTCTCAACGCCCACGACACGATTGCCATCCATTCTCAGGTCAGTAACCGCCTGCTGGAAAATGGTTAAGTTTTCTTGGTTTTCTAATTGCTCGCGAATGGCATTTCGATAGAGGGTTCTATCCGCTTGCGCACGAGTAGCTCGAACCGCTGGGCCTTTGCGTGAATTCAACACGCGAAACTGAATACCCGCCTTATCGGTAGCTAGCGCCATCGCGCCGTCGAGTGCGTCGACTTCTTTAACCAGGTGTGATTTACCAATACCACCGATGGCTGGGTTGCAGGACATCTGACCCAACGTTTCAATGTTGTGGGTTAGGAGCAGCGTCGCGCATCCCATTCGGGCAGCAGCTAAAGCGGCTTCGGTGCCAGCGTGGCCACCGCCAATGATAATAACGTCAAATGACTTTGGGTGTATCACGATATCAATCCATGAGGTTTTGGGGACTTCATTATACGCTAAGCAAGAAGATGCACATAATCTGTAAATACACTATTAAGTAAGATTATTTTTAAGGATTATTGATTAGTTTTTATTGTTACTTGTTATTAAGGGAGCCTTTTTCTGTGGGTAACTTACAATTAGCTAATGAAATAGAGGCCTACAGCGCCATTTTTCCTGTTGCTAAGCTACCTAAGTAACTGGTGATAAGCTGGTACAAACTGGGGATGGAATGGGTGTTTATACACAACCCTGGTAAACCCCTAAGTTGTGCACATTTTCATCCTCGCTTAATTCACAGCTAAACGACCGAGTTATACCTGGCTTATCCCATCATTTTCCAATGCAGAACGAACCAAAGATGTGACCCAACAAGTCGTCGCTAGTCACTTGCCCGGTGATTTCCCCGAGTGCTTTCTGAGCTAAACGAAGATCCTCGGCGAGCAGCTCACCAGCATGAGCTTCGAAAAGTTGGAACAGACCGTCTTCAACGCTAGCTAACGCCCGCTCTAGGGCATCGATATGTCGACGTCGAGCCATAAAGGCGCCCTCACCTGCTGTTTGAAAGCCAACCGAGTCTTTGAGATGTTGGCGAAGCAAGGCAACCCCTTCACCGCCTTCTGCCGAGAGCGTAATCTTCGCTTGCTGGTTGCAGGAGTTGATGCCGGGCTGAACTGCTGCGAGGTCACACTTGTTGAGAACGGTTGTTAGCGGTATATGTTGAGGTTGAGGGATGTCGCTAGGCCAGTCCGGCTCGTCACTTGGTGTGGTTAAGTCGCGAACTAATAGGATGTGGTCAGCGCGCTCAATTTCATCATAGGCGCGTTTAATCCCCTCTCGCTCAACCACGTCAGGAGCGTCGCGGAGTCCTGCAGTATCTACAATATGTACCGGCAACCCATCAAGATCGATCACTTCGCGGAGAACATCTCGGGTAGTTCCGGCGATGTTCGTAACGATGGCGCTATCCTTTCCCGTTAGCGCGTTGAGTAAGCTGGACTTACCTGCGTTGGGTCGCCCTGCGATAACAACTGTCATGCCGTCACGTAATAGTGCGCCCTGCCTGGCCGTAGCTAATACACTGTTGAACTCATCGCGTAAGGCTTCAGCCATACCCTGAATCTTCCCATCACTTAGAAAGTCGATTTCTTCATCGGGAAAGTCGATGGCAGCTTCAACGTAAACGCGGAGATAAGTGAGTTGTGCTACCAGCGCATTAATGCGATCAGAGAACACGCCATCTAAGGACTGTAAAGCACCTCGAGCAGCCTGTTCGGTTGAAGCGTTGATTAGGTCGGCAACGGCCTCAGCCTGAGCTAAGTCTAGTTTGCCATTCAAAAAGGCGCGTTCACTAAATTCACCCGGACGAGCTAATCTCGCGTTACGCTTTATAAGTGCTCGAATGACCCTATCTAGCAAGATTGGGCCGCCATGACCCTGGAATTCAACCACATCCTCACCGGTAAATGAGTTGGGGCCTGGGAAGAAAATGCAGATTCCGGTATCGAGCACCTCACCATCTTCAAAGTGGCCGTAATGGGCGTATCGTGGCTTAAGCTCATGCTCCACTAACTCAGAGGCAATCGTCTTCGCAAGGGGGCCCGACAATCGAACAATACCCACTCCACCTCGTCCAGGTGGCGTGGCAATAGCGCAGATAGTGTCGTGATCTAAATTCATAGTAAGCTTTAGTACCTGTGTAAAAAAGCCGCTAATGAAGCGGCTATAGATTGATTCTTTCAGTGTAGCTGATGCCGCTATTTCTTAGCAGCATCCTTTTCAATACCACGATAGACATAGATCTGTTGCAGCATTGAGATCAAGCTGTTGAACAACCAGTAAAGTACCAGACCCGCTGGGAAGAACATAAAGAAGAAGGTAAAGATAATAGGCATAAACTGCATAATCTTCGCCTGCATCGGGTCAGGAGGAGTTGGGTTCAAACGCTGCTGCAAGAACATGACTACGCCCATTGCAACGGGAAGCACAAAGTAAGGATCCTTCACCGAGAGATCCTGAATCCACAATACGAACGGTGCATGTCGAAGTTCGACACTTTCCGCGAGCATCCAGTATAAGGCAATGAATACGGGCATCTGCAAGAGAATAGGTAAGCAACCAGCCATTGGGTTGATCTTCTCTTGTTTGTACAGCTCCATCATAGCTTTTTGCTGTTGCTGGCGGTCATCGGAGTAGCGTTCACGAATTTCTTGGATACGAGGGGTGAACTTACGCATGGTCGCCATCGAGCGGTAACTAATTGCTGACGGGTAGTAGAACAAACCCTTAATCAGGATAGTTAGCGCAATAATAGCGAAGCCCCAGTTGCCAAGTAAGTCATGGAAAAGGTCCAATGCTACGAATAGCGGCTTAGCAATCCACCACAACCAACCATAATCTACGGTGAGATCAAGGTATTCACCAAGTTCAGAAAGTTTTTCCTGATCTTTTGGTCCAGCATAGAAGGTAGCACCAAAACTCGCTGATTCACCGGCGGCGATGATTTGCTGATCGCTAGTGAACCCTAGGCGGTAGAAACCGTTGGCCATTGGCTCGCCATAGAAACGATTAGTCCCTGCGGTGGTTGGTACCCAGGCACTAATGAAATAGTGCTGAACCATAGCAACCCAACCACCATTAACATTGGCGCTGTATTTGGTTTCGCTAAGGTCTTCGAAATCGCGTTTAACGAAATTCTCATCCTGTTTAGTCGTCGCCATTCCTAAGAAGGGTTGCATCGCACCGTCATTGTCGATTAATGGTGCTGAGGTATCGCGCTTTATCTGGCCGTAAAAGTAGCCGCGCCATTCCGTGGAAGCTTGGTTATCAACTAGATAGTTAACATCGATAGTGTGCTCACCTTCGGTGAAGGTGAATCGCTTAATAATGGTAACGCCTGATGTTTGTTCAAACGTCAGATCTATTGAGAGTGAGTCACCACTTAATGTGTACTCGCGCGCTTCACTATTAAAGGTGGGTCGAGCGCCAGCGCCATCGGTACCATTAGGACCAATTAAGCCGCTTTGAGCGATATAAACATTTCCCTGGCGGTTAAGAAGAAGTGGCAAAGGGTCGCCGGTTTCTTGATCCAGGGTATGGTCAATCAGGGAGACGGTTTCAATATCACCACCTACGGGGTTGATTTCCACGTAGAGTTGAGGAGTAGTTACCTTAATGAGGTCCGTTGATACCAGAATCTCAGGTTGTTGTTCATTGCTAATGGCACTTGGCACATCGCTAGCGCTATTGGTAGCTGGAGTGTCGCTAGGCATTGCTGCACTATTGGTCGACTGCGCTACGGCTGATTCAGGCGGGGTGAAGTTTGACCACTGGAAAACCAGTGCCATGACAACGCCAACCATGCCGATTAGTAAAGTGTTACGTAACCAATCCATAAAATACTACTGCTCTTTGTTAGTGAGTTTTTTGTTATCTGGTACTTCGTCGAATCCACCAGGATGCCAAGGGTTACACTTTAGGATTCTTATAAAACCCAAGTAACTACCTTTAATCAGGCCATGGCGGTCTATTGCAAGCTCTGTATAAGCAGAACATGTGGGATAGAATCGACAGCTGTTCCCAACCCAGGGGCTAAATAGATAGCGATAGAGCGCGAACAAGCGCTTAATTATGCGGTGTTTTGACTTCTTTTTGCACATTTTTGTTCAACTTTCGCCAAAGATAGTTAAGTTGCTGTTGAAGAAAGGCATTATCAGCGCCTTTAGCAGGTGGCTTAACCAACGCAATGACGTCCATTGCGGGCAATTCATGTTGTTTTAAGCGGAAGTGTTCACGAATCTGACGCTTTATTCGGTTTCGATCAACCGCGCGTTTAGAGACTTTTCGAGAGATGATGATACCTAAGCGGGGAGTATCAAAGCCGTTTTCGGCTGCAAGCAACATTACCTCTTTAGTAAAGGCTTTGTGTTTTACAGCATCGAAAACGGATTGATAATCGGCTGAATTGAGTAGACGGAGCTGCTTACCAAAGTTTAATTCGGCCACTGTTCTACCTACTCAATTAGCGATTAAAATGTCTAAAAGAAATTAGACAGTGAGACGCTTGCGACCCTTCGCACGGCGACGGTTAATAACCTGACGACCGTTGGCTGTTGCCATGCGAGCACGGAAACCGTGAGTACGCTTGCGCTTCAGAACGCTTGGTTGAAATGTGCGTTTCATAATAGATTCCTATAGTTGCGAATCACGCGAAGCTCAAAAAATTGAGCGCGCATTGTATGGCAGATCACTGCCCCGCGCAACGACTTTGTTGAAAAAAACAGCAAATATTTCGCGCACAGTATGTGCACAGAATGCACACAGTATACTCACAAGTGCTTGTGGATAACAGTAGCGCAAACCCCTTACTTAGTACTATTTTTTGCCGTATTAAATGTGTATAAATCGTAGCGCTTGTGGCACAATTGTGGGTAAGTTATTCCAATAATAATTAAGGCGTTGTTACGTGAGTTCTTCCTTGTGGGCGTCATGCCTCGAACAATTGCAGGCACAGATACCAAAGCAGCAATACACTACTTGGCTAGCACCGCTTGCCTGTGTGTCGTCAACTGACGATACACTAACGTTAGCGGCCCCTAATCGTTTTGTTCAGGATTGGGCTACTCAGCAGTTTAGTGCTCACGTTGAGGCGGTTCTTGCTTCGTTAGGCCAACCTAAGCAAGTGGTGTTCACCGTCGCTGTAGTGGAAAAAAATGCGAGTAAACGCCCTGTCTTTAAACGGAATAGAAAGAGAATCGCAATTAATAAAGGCTCCACAGGGTTTGTTAGCACTCACAAACCTGAGATTATCGAAAGTGTCACTCAGGAACAACAGGATCAATCGCCAGCCGCAGGACCCTTAAGTTCAGATTTAGATGTAGCAGCTATTGGCGGGGGGTTGTTAGAACTTGGCGCGGTTAACGCTCCGAAAGAGACGCCGGCAGCTGCGGAGGTTTTCCAGTTGGCACCAACAGCATCGGTGGCCATACCACAACCTAAGACAACGCCGGATGCGCATAATTCGCTACTCAATCCTCTCTTTGATTTCGATAGTTTCGTTATTGGTAAATCTAACCAGTTGGCCGCGGCTGCGGCTCGACAGGTGGCTGAAAATCCAGGCGCTGCAGGGCAGTACAATCCACTGTTTATATATGGTGGCGTTGGCTTGGGGAAAACTCACCTTATGCAGGCGGTGGGTAATGAGATAGTTCGTCAAAAGCCTAATGCAAAAGTGCTATACCTTCGCTCTGAGCGCTTTGTTGCAGATATGGTGAAGGCCCTACAGTTAAACGCAATGTCTGAATTTAAGCGTTACTACCGTTCAATGGATGCGCTGTTGATTGATGATATTCAGTTTTTCGCTGGTAAGGATAGGACTCAAGAAGAGTTCTTTCATACCTTTAATGCCTTACTCGAGGGTGGTCAGCAGATTATTGTTACCAGTGATCGCTACCCGAAAGAGATTAGTGGCCTAGAAGCGCGTTTGAAGAGTCGTTTTGAGTGGGGACTGACGGTCGCCGTCGAGCCACCGGAATTAGAGACCCGGGTTGCTATTTTAATGAAGAAGGCAGCTTTGCAGAAGATGGTTCTTCCGGATGATGCCGCTTTCTTTATAGCTCAGCGAATTCGTTCTCACGTCCGCGAGCTTGAAGGCGCTTTGACGCGAGTAGTGGCTCATGCCCGTTTTGTCGGTCAACCTATCTCGATAGCGCTGATTCGTGATGCCCTGCGAGACCTTCTGGCAATTCAAGACAAGCAGGTCAGCGTCGATAATATTCAGCGCACCGTGGCGGATTACTACAAATTAAAATTGTCAGAGTTATTGTCGAAGCGCAGAACGCGATCAATTGCTCGGCCGCGTCAGTTAGCTATGGCGTTAGCTAAAGAGCTTACTAGTCATAGTTTTCCAGAGATTGGTGAGTATTTTGGGGGGCGTGATCACACAACCGTTTTACACGCCTGTAAAAAAATCAAAGAGCTCAAGTTATCGGATTCAGATGTACGGGATGACTATGAGACGCTTCATCGCAGTTTAACCAGTTAAAGCTATAAGCATAAATAGATGCACAGGGGAGTTCATTTAAATGAAATTTACAGTTCAGCGTGATGCTTTACTTAAGCCACTTCAACAGGTTGCGAGTGTTGTTGAGAAACGCCAAACATTGCCGATTCTTGCAAATGTATTGCTCTCGGCTGAAGGTAATTCTTTGTCTCTTACCGGTACCGATCTCGAAGTTGAGATGAGTGGTCGTGTCCAAATCGAGAGTTGCGAGGCGGCTGGATCCGTTACCGTCCCTGCAAAGAAGCTTCTGGATATCTGTAAGGCGCTTCCGGACGATCAGCCAATTCATTTCGCAGAAGACGATGCTAAGGTTGTTGTCCGATGTGGTCGAAGTCGTTTTACGTTGTCCACGCTTCCAGCATCAGAGTTCCCGAAGGTTGAAGCGGGTGAAGATGGAAGTAAGCTTGTTATCGCCCAGAGCGTGCTCCGTAGGCTTATTGATGCCACAGCATTCTCTATGGCTCAGCAGGACGTTCGCTACTATCTGAACGGTATGTTGTTTGAATTAACGCCGACTTTCATTCGAACTGTTGCTACGGATGGTCACCGTTTGGCGGTGGCAACAGAGCCGATGTCGACGGGTATGAGCGAAGAGTCTCAGTGTATTCTCCCTCGCAAAGGTGTCATGGAGTTAGTTCGTCTAGTTGATCATTCGGATGACACTGTTGAGCTGTATTTAAGCGCTTCGCATATTCACATGGTCTCAGATCAGTATTCCTTTATTTCTAAGTTGGTTGATGGGAAGTTCCCGGATTACAACCGCGTGCTGCCTAAGGGTGGGACGAATATCGTATTGGGAAATCGTGAGTCGCTCCGTTCTGTATTCTCGCGTGCAGCGATCCTCTCGAACGAGAAATACCGCGGTGTGCGTGTAAGTGTTAAAGATAACCTAATGACGGTTGTTGCGAATAACCCAGAGCAAGAAGAGGCTGAGGTTCAAGAGGAAGTTAATTTTGACGGCGACTTTATTGAAATCGGTTTCAACGTTAATTATGTTCTTGATGTATTGGCGGTGTTAGGTAGCGATGAGGCTAAACTCATCATGGCTGACTCAACGTCAAGCGTACTTATTCAAGCAGGCGACTCGACAGATGCACAGTATGTGGTAATGCCGATGCGTCTATAAGAACGTTACTTAATGCGCTTAAACCGGCTTATTATTCAGGGGCTCCGTAATATCGCTAACGCAGATGTTCGGGGCTTCTCTCATTTTAACCTCATTATCGGGCCGAATGGCTCGGGCAAGACCTCGTTTCTTGAGGCCTGCCACCTCCTTTCAACCGGGCGCAGTTTCCGCAGTAGGCAGATAAAGCCTGTTATCACCCATGAAGCGACAGAGACTGTGTGCTTCGCTGAGGTGGTTGTTGACGAGGCGCGAACTCACAAAATCGCGGTAAAAAAGAGTCGTTCCGATGAATCGCTCTACCGGATCGATGAGGTGAACTTTCGAAGCCCATCGGAGTTGGCGCGGACCCTGCCAGTTTTACTCATAGAGCCTGCACTTTTTGTCTTGATGGATGGCGGTCCGGTAGTCCGCCGTAGCTTTATAGATTGGGGAGTGTTCCACGTGGAACACTCGTTCTTAAAGTTATGGCAGCGTTACCAAAGGGCGTTAAATCAGCGGAATAAGCTACTTAAAAGTGGTATACTGTCCGAGTTAGAGTTAGCTCCCTGGGAGGCTGAGATGAGCGCCTGTGGGGCTGCTATCACCAGTCTTCGAGAGGCCTACTTCGAAAAGCTATTTGAGCAGTTTGAAGTAATTATTAAACGCTTTTCAGGCTGGGAGTTACCGAGTATAAGTTTTTCACCTGGATATAAAGGTGACTTAGCTGAATTACTTGTTACCAATAGACAGAAGGATGGGCAGTTAGGGTATACATCAGTAGGCCCTCATCGAGCAGATATAAGACTTCGGAGCGGTCGGTTTGGCGCGGAAAAGGTTCTGTCGCGAGGCCAACAGAAGATGCTGATTATTGCGTTGAAGTTAGCACAGGCTGGTGTCTACTTTGAGGCGCATAGAAGAAAGCCGATTTTTCTATTGGATGACTTATCCAGCGAGCTTGACGCAAGTAATTTTTTGCAGCTTATTCCGCTCCTGGCTGAGTTGGGAGAGCAAATCTTTCTTACCGGCGTTGATGCTTCGCTTGAAGCGACTGTCTCTGAAGGGTTGAAATCGTCTGATATCGAGACAAACCTAGCTGTGTTCCACGTGGAACATGGTAGTATTAAATAATAAATTAAATGCTTCTGAGAAAGCACCGACATTGAGGTTCCTATGAGCGAACAAGAATATGATGGGTCGAGTATTAAGGTACTAAAAGGCTTGGATGCAGTACGTAAGCGTCCAGGTATGTACATTGGTGATACCGATGATGGCACAGGCCTTCACCACATGGTTTTTGAAATCGTCGATAACTCGATTGACGAGGCACTAGCTGGGCATTGCTCAGAAATACGTGTAACGATTCATCCAGATAACAGCGTTTCTGTTTCGGATAATGGTCGCGGTATTCCTGTTGATATCCATGACGAGGGTGTCTCGGCGGCAGAAGTAATTATGACTGTATTACACGCCGGCGGTAAGTTCGACGACAACACCTACAAAGTATCTGGCGGCCTGCACGGCGTTGGTGTTTCGGTGGTGAATGCGCTCTCGAAAAAGCTAACGCTAACAGTAAGACGTCACAATAAGATTCATGAACAGATCTACGTTCACGGTGTACCTCAAGCACCTCTAGCTGTTATTGGCGAATGTACTGACAGCGGAACTAAAGTTCATTTTGAGCCTTCTGAAGATACCTTCACGAATATTGAGTATCACTACGACATCCTAGCAAAGCGCCTTCGTGAATTGAGCTTCCTTAATTCAGGTGTTCGTATCGTGCTTCACGATGAGCGAACCGGGAAGGAAGAAGCCTACGAATATGAAGGTGGTGTCGAGGCGTTTGTTGACTATCTCAATCAAAATAAAACTACCATTAATGACCGAATTATCCACATTAAATCGGACCATGAAGATGGTGTTGGCGTTGAAGTAGCACTTCAATGGAATGATGGCTATGCGGAAAACATTCTCTGCTATACCAATAACATTCCACAGCGTGACGGCGGTACCCACTTGGCGGGCTTCCGAGCTGCACTAACACGAACGCTGAACCAATATATTCAAAATGAAGGTTTTGGTAAGAATGCGAAAGTCACATCCGCTACGGGTGACGACGCTCGTGAGGGATTGACTGCCATTATCTCGGTAAAAGTTCCTGATCCAAAGTTCTCATCTCAGACTAAAGATAAATTGGTTTCATCCGAAGTTAAGTCAGCTGTAGAACAAGAGATGGGCCGCGCCCTCGCCGATCACCTTCTGGAAAACCCTGCCGAAGCTAAACAAATCATCAATAAGATGATTGAGGCTGCGCGAGCGCGAGAAGCTGCCCGTAAAGCGCGGGAAATGACCCGTCGTAAAGGTGCGCTAGATATCGCCGGCCTACCCGGTAAGTTGGCTGATTGCCAAGAGAAAGACCCTGCCCTATCTGAACTATACATTGTGGAGGGTGACTCAGCGGGTGGTTCTGCAAAGCAGGGGCGTGCGCGTAAGACTCAAGCGATTCTTCCACTTAAGGGTAAGATTCTTAACGTAGAGAAAGCTCGTTTCGATAAAATGCTATCTTCCGTGGAAGTCGGAACGCTGATTACTGCACTGGGTGCGGGTATTGGTAAAGATGACTACAATATTGAGAAGTTGCGTTATCACTCAATTATCATCATGACGGATGCCGACGTCGATGGAGCGCACATTCGTACGCTACTGTTGACCTTCTTCTTCCGTCAAATGCCAGAGCTCATTGAGCGCGGTCATATCTTTATTGCTCAACCACCGCTATATAAGGTTGGTAAAGGTAAGCAGGAACAGTACCTCAAGGATGACGAGGCGTTAACAGACTACTTAACGCAAAACTCTCTTGAGGGCGCGGAGCTATTCGTTAATGCAGACGCACCAGCCATTGCTGGCGAAGCGCTAGAGTCACTGGTTAAGGCATACCGCAATAACTTGGGTCGTGTAGAAAAGCTAAGCCGTTTGTATCCAGAGCAGATGTTGATACAACTGATCGATCAGGCTCCTTTGACTCTCGATGCCCTTAAGGATCAAGCATTCATGGCGGGATGGGCTGAATCACTTGAGAAAGCGCTCTCTGCTAACACTGATAATGTGCGTTGGAGTATCTCTACCAGGCTTGACGAAGAGCGTGGCGAGCACCTTATTGTGATTGATCTTCTTGAGCATGGTGTTAATCGTGAATATGTTATAACTCGTGAATTTATCTCGGGTAAGGACTATCGAGAGATGGTTGCTCTGCAGGAGCGCCTAGCTGGCTTAATTGAAGACGGAGCGTTTGTTAAGCGTGGTGAGCGTCGCATCGATGTTCAGCATATTAGCGACGTCTATGACTGGCTACTCGGTGATTCTCGCAAGGGCTTATATATCCAACGCTACAAAGGGTTGGGTGAGATGAACCCTGAGCAGCTATGGGAGACCACAATGGATCCCGGTACTCGTAGAATGTTGCGCGTCACTATTGACGATGCTATCGGCGCAGATCAAATGTTTAATACGTTGATGGGCGATCATGTTGAGCCACGTCGAGCATTTATCGAATCGAATGCATTGATGGTAGAAAACTTAGACGTTTAACGGCTAACAAGAACTATCTAGGAACGCGTGACCTACCGCGTTTTCTAAAACAAGAAACCATTTACTCCTTGAGTGAATGGTTTTTTTTCGGCAAAAAACTATCGCCAGGCAACCTGTTCAAATCTATGCTGAACGAGTACTCGCTGGGCGGCATCAGTGTCATGAGTATGGTTCGTTGTAAGCCGTAAGCCGTAAGGCGTAAGAGGATTAAGGGGATGAATCAAGACTGAACGTAGGTGTTGGCGCCACTCAATGTAGCGCTAGAAGACTTGGGAAAATAAAGCTCTGGAGGGTTAAAGCTTTTGATCGATGATCCAATCGCGCGCGGATTGAGTGATCTCTGCTACCGAGGCTTCATCGGTATCGATGGCCTTTCCGATAATTACTTTAAAGACGCCTGGAGACTTTTTAAAGGTGCGAGCCGGCCAAATCGCGCCCGCATTGTGCGCCACTGGGATGGCTTTCACCCCTGCGCGCTTAGCTAATTGAGCGCCGCCACGGGCGAATTTACCTATGGTCGGATAATCGTTGCGAGTGCCTTCTGGATAAATAATAACACTCGTTCCCGAGGTAAGACGCTTCTCACCCTTTTCCATCATCTGAGCTAGTGCTTGCCTTGGCTTGCCTCTATCTATTCCAATTGGCTTACTTACCCAGGCACCCCAACCAAAGAATGGAATCTTCAGTAATTCTTTCTTCAATATCGGCACAGCCGGAAAGAATAGAGACTGCAGTACAAAGGTCTCAGGACTACTCTGATGGTTAGACATAACCAGAACAGTACTACCATCCGTAGGGATATTTTCCCGCCCTTCAATCTCAAGCTTTACCCCGCAAGATAGCCTAAGCCAACCTACTACCGCCCAACACCAGAGGCAACCTACACGCAGCCGCATTCGATAGCTCATTAGCGGTGCGGAGATTGGTGCTATAGTGCCGTAAATAATAGTTATTAGCGCTAAGCCTATGTAAAAAATGGTAGATCGAAACAGCATTATTGGTCCTTGAGGGGTTTGTTAGTGCTTACAAACTATGTTTTTCAGTTTGTGACTAATCAGTTCTATATTGGCATAGAATGCCATCTTTTGATGTAAGAACCAAGGGAAAATAAAGAGGGGTTTCCCCCTCTTTCAAAGCTTAAACTAAGCGAGAGATGTCAGCGACGGCGCCGAATAGCCCTGACAGTTTCTTCAGGATAGCGAGACGGTTGCCGCGAATCGCTTCGTCCTCTGCATTGACCATTACGCCATCAAAAAATGCATCAACCGGACCACGAAGTTCAGCGAGTGCTAGCATGGATTCCGTATAACACTTCTGTGCTAGTAGCGGTTGGACAACGGGCTCAATACGCAGCAATTCGTCATAAAGTGCTTGCTCTGGAGCCTCGCTGATTAGCGATGCATCAATCTCGTCCTTAACGGTATCAACCTTAGCCAGGATGTTGCCTACCCGCTTATTCGCTGCGGCAAGCGCTTCAGCGGCATCAATCTTAGCGAAGTCCGTAACCGCGAGCACGCGAGCGTTAAAATCGACAGGATTGGTCAGTGATTTTTCAAGTACCGCATTAACGGCGTCAGCACTAATACCCTCTTCGATGTATCGAGCCTTGAACCGCTCAAATACATATTCCACAATCTGTCTGCTCACTTGCTGTTCATCGAATTCAACATGCTGAAGTTCACTCAACGCTGCAGCCGTCAATTCAGCTAGATCTAAGTTGAGGTCATTCTCGACAATTAAGCGGAGCAGTCCGATAGACGCTCTGCGCAGAGCAAAAGGATCTTTCGAACCACTAGGAATTTGACCGATAGCAAAGATCCCTGCAAGAGTATCCATACGGTCTGCGATAGCTATGGCGGTACCCGTTGCACTTGTAGGCAGCTGGTCACCGGCAAATCTTGGCATGTAGTGCTCGTTCATCGCACTAGCCACTTCCTCGGTTTCACCGTCATGACGGGCATAGTATTCGCCTGCAAGTCCCTGAAGGTCGTCGAATTCCAATACTAATTCAGAGCTCAAGTCCGCTTTACAAAGCTTCGCTGCACGCTGTACGTCAGAAACTTGTGCCCCCACAACGTTAGCGATAGAGGTGGCTAAGGACGCGATACGATCACACTTATCGGCGATAGTTCCTAGTTGCTTTTGGAATACAATCTTCGCAAGTTTTTCAGCCTTGGATTCAAGTGTTGTCTTAAGGTCTGTCTTGTAAAAGAAATCGGCATCCGCGAGTCTTGGGCGAATAACCTTCTCGTTGCCCTCTACTACTGATGATGGCTTCGACGAAACGATATTTGATACAAACACGAACAGTGGCAGTAAGGCGCCGTTGTCATCCACAACATGGAAGTACTTCTGATGCTCGCGCATACTTGAAATCAAAGCTTCTGCAGGAACCTCGAGGAATCTTTCTTCAAAGGTACCAACCATAGGTACCGGCCATTCAACTAGGCCTGTCACCTCATCTAATAATTCGGTCCCAATTACCGTATTGCCATTCGCAACAGCACCTACCTCTGCGGCACCATCGCTAATAAGCTGGCGACGCTTCTCAAAGCTGGCTACGACGTGCCCCTCCTCAAGTAGGAGTGCTTCGTAGCTTAGTGCCGTAGGTACCGTAAGGTCACCACTGGAGTGGAAGCGATGCCCGCGAGTCACGTTACCACTTTGAATGCCTAGGACGGTCATAGGAACAACGGCGTCGTCGGCGAGAGCGAGTAACCATTTTACCGGGCGAACGAACTCGGAGCGGCTAGCGCCCCAGCGCATGCGCTTAGGAATAGGGAGTTGTTGCAGCGCCTTTTCTACAAAGCTTTGTAATAGCGATGTTGCAGACTGACCCTGTTGGGTACTGCGGAAAGCCAAACGGGTACCCTTTGGAGTTTCGACTTCAATCAGCTGGTCGAATTCGGTACCACAGGAGCGAGCAAAACCTTCAGCCGCTTTGGATGGATTACCTTCCTTGTCGAAAGCTGCTTTAACATTCGGGCCTAGCTTTTCAACTTCAGTGTCAGCTTGGGTAGCTTGCACATTATGAATTAGGATGCCAAGTCGGCGAGGTGCAGCAAAGCTTTCAACCTGTTCGAAGCTTAACTCTGCAGCAGTTAAGCTGTCCTGAATGCTTTGAGTAAATGCGTCGGAAAGTGCTTTTAAAGACTTCGGCGGTAACTCCTCGGTACCAAGCTCAAGCAAAATATTCTGGGTAGTCATTTATTTTTCCTCCCCTTGCGCGGCCAGCACTTCATCTCGGAGATCCGGGCGAGCTAACGGGAAACCCGCTTTTTTACGGGCGGCGAAATAGGCTTCTGCGCAGGCCCGAGCTAGCGTTCTAACACGAAGAATGTAGCGTTGACGTTCGGTGACCGAGATTGCATGGCGAGCATCTAAAAGATTGAACGCATGTGAGGCCTTCATTACACATTCATAGGCCGGTAACGGCAGAGACGCTTCAATCAATTTAGCACTTTCGGCTTCATAGTCATCGAAGTGCTGGAACAGCGTATCAACGGTAGCGTGCTCGAAGTTGTAGGTCGACATTTCCACTTCGTTTTGCAGAAATACGTCACCATAGGTTACAACGCCTTCGGCGCTCTCAGTCCAAACCAAGTCATAAACGCTATCTACACCCTGTAGGTACATTGCGATTCGCTCTAGTCCGTAGGTGATTTCGCCAAGCACTGGATAGCACTCAAGACCACCTACCTGTTGGAAATAGGTGAACTGGGTGACTTCCATCCCGTTCATCCAAACTTCCCAACCAAGGCCCCAGGCGCCCAGTGTGGGTGACTCCCAGTTATCCTCAACAAAACGAATGTCATGTTCGGTTAAATCAACACCTAGCGCTTCGAGTGAGCCAAGATACAATTCCTGGATATTATCCGGCGAAGGCTTCATGACTACTTGGAACTGATAGTAGTGCTGAAGGCGGTTGGGGTTTTCACCGTAACGACCGTCAGTAGGTCGACGGCATGGCTGAACATACGCAGCATTCCATGACTCGGGGCCGATGGCTCGAAGGAAGGTTGCTGGGTGGAATGTACCCGCTCCAACTTCCATATCAAGTGGTTGCATGATGACACAGCCATGCTGAGCCCAGTATTGTTGAAGGGCAAGGATTAAGCCCTGAAACGTGTTAATATCGACGCGGTTGTTGGCAGACACAGACTTCGCCGCCTCCTAGTTAAATAGTGTTAAAAAAAGTGCTGCCATTATACTTAGGATGGCAGCTACTGCCTAATAATTGACTCATTATCGGCTTGAGACAGATGAAATTCCAAAAAATAGTAGTAAATACGCTTTTAAAACTTCTTTCGAAGCTAAATTTACGCCAAGCCAGACGGCTTGGGCGAGTTCTGGGCTCAATAGTTTGGCGAGTGGGTGGTGGTCCGAAGAAGGCCACGCTGAGAAATCTGGATCTTGCCTACCCCGCAATGAATCAGGCTGACAAAGACCGTTTGGCGAAGCGTTCGCTGCAGCACATGTTTAGCTTGCTGCCGGAGTTCGCCATAACCTGGAGCGCCAGCAGCGAATGGCTGCAGAGCCAAGTGCATTCTTTCCAAGGCGAAGAACTCTTAGCCTGCCCAGAGGGCAAAGGCGTTATAATTTTGGCCCCACATCTAGGTAATTGGGAGGCGATGGGTCAGGTTATTGCTACGAAGGTTGCCATGACTGCTATGTATGCACCACCGAAACAGGTCGTTCTTGAACCAATTATTCGCAACGCGCGAGAGCGTCATGGTGTAAAGATGGTTCCCGCTACCGCGAAGGGTGTCATTGGTCTAACCCGCGCGCTGAAGAAGAATGAGAGCGTCTTTATTCTTCCCGATCAAGTCCCTGACGGTACCGGCGGTATTCATGCGCCGTTTTTCAATGTTGATGCTTTTACCATGAAACTGGCAGCGGGATTAATTAGCAGAACGGGTTGTAAGGTAGTTATGGCCGCTGGTTTTCAAGGGGAAAAGGGCTGGGATATTGTTTTAGAAGAAGCTGACCCTGAGATCTATAGTGATGACGTATACACCTCAGTCGCGGCGATGAATCGCTCAGTTGAAAAGCTGGTGAGTTACCACCCGGAGCAGTACCAGTGGGAGTACAAGCGCTTTCGCAAACTCCAAGACCCCTCCGTCCATTACTATCGTTTTTAATGACGTTTTTAACATCGTTGCTGAAATAGTTTCTAGTCGCGCCAAAACGTTGGGGTGAAGAGCACTAGCAGTGTGAATACCTCTAAACGACCCATGAGCATGGTGAACGACAGCAGCAACTTGGCGCCATCCCCCAATGATTGATAATTGGCCGCAACGTCACCCATGCCTGGGCCCAAGTTATTAATACAGGCGGCCACCGCACTGAAGGCGGTCAGAAAGTCATAACCCATGGCCATGAGCACTAACCAGGTCATGACAAAGGTGAGCATGTAGATTGCGATAAAGCCCCAAACCGATTCCAGGACTCTAGATGGAACAACTTTTTGGTTGAGCTTGATGTGTCGAATTGCGTTGGGGTGAACCAGTCTATAAAGCTCGCGCTGGCCTTGTCGAACTAGTAGCACCCACCGCATTGCCTTCATACCACCACCCGTTGAGCCCGAACTACCACCTACGAAAGCCATGAAAAAAAGTAGGAAGGGTAGGAATAGTGGCCAGCTGGTGAAGTCTTGAGTTGCGAAGCCGGTAGTTGTCGCTATGGAAACCAGCATAAAGGCGCCATGGTAAAACGCATCTTCAAGCGGCAGCGTCTCGGTAAGCCAGAGATACCAAACGGTTATGACAATACCCACCGCAAGTAGCCAGAGATAGAACTTACACTCGCTATCTTGGAAATAGTGTCGCAGGCTATTTTGTTGCCAGGTAATAAAGTGAAGCGCAAAGTTGATACCCGATAGCGCCATAAAAATTGTCGTTACCCACAAAATAGTATTTGAATCATAGAACCCAATACTTGCGTCGTGCGTAGAGAAGCCGCCAATTGAGGTGGTACTTAACGCATGGGCGATAGCGTCAAAACTGGACATCCCGGAGATATATAGCGAGACCGCACAGGCGATCGTTAAGGCTATGTATATTGACGCCATGGACTTGGCGGTTTCCGCAATGCGCGGGGTGAGCTTGGAGTCCTTTACGGGGCCGGGTGTCTCGCTCTTGTAGAGCTGAAGGCCGCCCACGCCGAGTGCTGGGAGAACGGCTACGGCGATAACAATGATACCGATACCGCCAATCCACTGAAGCAGCTGTCGGTAAATAAGTAAGCCGCGTTCCATGGTATCGAGACCTGAAATCACCGTGGCACCGGTGGTTGTCAATCCAGAAAAGGATTCAAAAATGGCGTCCACCCAAGAGATATTAAGCTCCTCCGATAGCGCAAATGGCAAGGTGCCAAGCAGGCTTAAGGTGGTCCAGAAGAGTACTGTTATGATGAAGCCGTCTCGAACTCGCAGTTCATAGCGCTGAACTTGCTTCTTCATCACCCAGCGGATGGTTGAGGCGGTGCCGAAAAGCATTCCACCTACAAAGATAGAGATATAGAAACTTGAGGAGAGCGAAGTATGGCTTTCGCCATATAGCTCTGAAACCGCGATGGCGGGGAGGAAAGCGACAGCTGAGAACAGCCAAATCATTAATCCAAGAACACGTCCAATTACCGCAAATCGCATCTATTCACCTAAAAGAAGCTAAAGCTCACTTGAAAGAGCTTTTCAATATCCGCCACATTCTTCTTGTTGACCAAGAACATGATCACGTGATCTTCAGATTGCACTCTAATATGATCGTGCGCAATGAGCACTTCCTTTTTACCATCGATTTCTCGCACCAGTGCGCCAATGGTTGTGCCGGGAGGAAGCTTAAGCTCAGAGAGCTTACGGCCAACAACCTTCGATGAATTCTGATCACCGTGAGCAACCACTTCAATGGCCTCAGCCGCGCCACGGCGCAAACTATGAACATTCACGAAGTGTCCGCGGCGGACGTAGCGAAGCAGTTTTCCGATGGTAATCAACTGCGGCGAGATTGCGATATCAATTTCGCCACCCTGGACCAGATCCACATAGGAGGGGTTAGAGATGAGGGTGATCGTCTTACTCGCTCCCAGTCGCTTAGCCAGCATCGAAGACATGATGTTTGCTTCATCATCATTGGTTAGCGCACAGAATACGTCAGTGTCCTGTATATGCTCCTCTTTAAGGAGCTTCTCGTCGGTAGCGCTACCTGCCAGTACCACAGTTTTCGACAGGTCTTCGGATAAGCTATAGGCCTGATCGGGGTTAAACTCAATAAGCTTAACGTGAAAGTCCTTTTCAATTAACCCTGCCAACCGTTTGCCAATATTACCGCCGCCGGCAATCGTAATACGTCGGTATGGCTTATCTAGCCGGCGCAACTCACTCATTACCGCGGTGATATCCTTGGCATCGGCAATGAAGAAGACTTCGTCGTCGGCCTCAATAATGGTGTCACCTTCCGGCATGATCGCTTCACCGCGGCGAAAAATAGCCGCGACACGGGTATCAACCGAGGGCATATGATCGCGAATGCTGCGCAATTTCTGATCCACTAGGGGGCCACCAAAATGCGCCTTTACGGCCACCAATGAGACCATGCCATCGGCGAAGTCCAGTACCTGCAGCGCACCGGGATTAATCAAGAGCCGGTGAATGGCTTGGGTGACGAGATCTTCCGGTGCAATTCGGACATCAATAGGGATATTGGTTTCGGAGAAGATTTCGTCTTTTAGGGTGTAGGCGGTACTGCGAATTCGAGCAATCTTTGTAGGAGTTCGATAAAGAGAGTGAGCAATTTGGCAGGCGACCATGTTTACTTCGTCGCTATTGGTCACCGCAATGAGCATCTCAGCATCAGCGCCGCCAGCCGCCTGAAGGATATCAGGGTGGGAGCCGCAACCAATCACTACGCCAATATCAAAGCGTTCCTGCAATTCACGCAATCGCTTTTCATTAGTGTCGACAATCGTGATGTCGTTTTGTTCGTTCGCTAAGGTTTCGGCTAATGTTCCGCCAACCTGACCGCCGCCTAAAATGATAATTTTCATGATTTAGTAGCCTAGCCTACTGAGCACGCTTTTGTAACAGGCAGTAGTAAAATCCATCGTGGCCGCCATCGACAGGAAACAGTTGTCTCCCATGCTGTGCTGCGGCGCCCCACGAGGCTATGATTGCCTCTTCAACAGCATCATCCGCCTTCTTTAGGAAAGTTGCAATAGTTTGCTCATTCTCGGCCTTGAGGACCGAACACGTTGCGTAGAGAAGTTTGCCGCCAGGTTTCAACGTAGTCCAAACTTTCTCGAGGATGGTTAACTGCAGTTCGCTGAGCGTTTGAATGTCAGCCTTGCGTCGGAGGATACGGATATCGGGGTGACGGCGAAGTACACCAGTTGCCGAACACGGAGCATCAAGCAGGATTCGGTCGAAGGCCTCACCATCCCACCACGCATCCAGATCACCTGCATCGGCGATGCTCACTTGAGCTTCCAAGCCAAGCCGACGAAGGTTTTCATCAATCCGAACAGCGCGATGAGGTTCAAGTTCAATAGCTTGCAGGCGTTGGTTGGGTTGCAGTTCAAGCAAATGACAGGTTTTACCACCGGGTGCGGCACAGGCATCTAAGACGCGTGCGTTTTCTGGTACGTCAAGCAGTGTAGCACTGAGCTGGGCGGCCTCATCCTGGACTGATACCCAGCCATCGTGCCAATGGGGCAGTTGTTCCACACCAACAGGGTTCGCGAGGTAAATACCCTCCGGAGAGTGCTCAGCAGGCTCAGCGGCAATCTCGGCCTCTGAAAGCAATTTGAGGTACTCGTCACGACGGCAGTGGCGTACATTCACCCTCAGCGTCATGGGCGCTCTACCATTGTTGGCGGCGAAAATGTCCGCTACCTGTAATGGCCAATCGGCCTCGATAGCTTGGGCTAGCCAATTGGGATGATTGTGGAAGAAGCCGGGCATTTTATCGATGCTAGGAGCCGCTACCGGCTCACGCTGCATGCCGCGCAGTACTCCATTGATCAGTCCGGTTGCCCAGGGCTTCTTAAGCGCTTTCGCGGCACCAGCGGTTTCGCCAATGGCTGCATGCGCGGGGACATCGGTATGAAGCAGTTGGTAAACGCCTAACATTAATAGCGCCTGGACATCTGAGTCCTTCGGCTTAAGTGGCTTATCAAGGCGCTGATCAATGAGGTAGCTAAGTTCTCGATAGTGCCGAAGCGTTCCATAGCAAAGAGCCTTCAGTAGCGAGGCATCGCGCCCCTCTAAATCTCCTGTCGCATTAGCTAATAGCCCAGTAAGTGAACCTTTGTGTTGGTAAATAGAGCTAATAATGCGCGCGGCGCGCAGCCGAACCGAGGATTTAGCCAAAGTGTTTACCTGCCGTGAATAACTCAGGTGAGCCGTTAATAATATCTGCTACCGCCATAGCTCGCTTTCCGGCACGCTGAAGTTGAGTAAGTTTCAGTCTGCCCTGCCCCGTGGCAACTACTAATCCTGACTTGTCGGCCGAGATCACGGTACCGGCACGGTCGGTTTCGGAGCTAGTGTTGGTTAGAATTGAGGCTGCATGGACACGAATAACCTCGCCCGCAAACGAGGTCCAAGCAATGGGGAATGGGTTAAAGGCACGGATCTTGAGCTCAACTTCGGTAGCTGGAAGCTGCCAATTGATCTCGCCTTCTTCCTTACTTAACTTGTGAGCATAGTTGGCCTGAGTATCATCTTGAACTTCGCCCTCTAGCGGGCCGCTCGAGAGTTTCTTCACAACCTCTTGCAGCTCAACGGTTCCCGCATCAATTAGCTTGTCGTGCAAGCTGCCTGCAGTTTCCGTTGCGGAAATATCTACTATCAACTTACTTAGCATCGGCCCGGTATCTAAGCCAGCCTCCATCTGCATGATGGTTACGCCAGTTTGCTGATCTCCAGCTTCAATACAGCGCTGGATAGGTGCCGCACCACGCCAGCGAGGAAGGAGTGATGCATGAACGTTAATGCAGCCTAATCTTGGGGTGTCTAGCACCCGCTGAGGTAGCAGCAGGCCATAGGCAACAACGACCATCAAATCAGCTTGATACGCAGCCAGTTGAGTGACGTCTTCATCCGCTTTAAAGTTAAGTGGCTGTTCTACGGGCAGGCCAGCTTCCAGAGCTAGCGCCTTCACTGGACTAGGTACCAGCTTCTTTCCTCGCCCGGCACGACGGTCGGGCTGGGTGTAGACGGCCACTACCTCAACCTCGCTAAGATTAAGTAGCGCCTGAAGATGTGCGGCTGAAAAATCCGGCGTACCGGCAAAAATAATGCGCATGCTTATTTAGCTTCCAAACGTTGCTGCTTCTCAAGCTTTTTGCGAATACGATTGCGCTTCATCGCAGAGACATAATCAACGAAAAGCTTACCGTTCAGGTGGTCAAGTTCATGCTGAATACAGACTGCCAACAGTCCATCCGGCTTGAGCTCAAATGGCTCGCCCTTAGCGTCATAGGCTTTCACAATGATATTCTCGGGGCGCTCTACTTCCTCGTAAAAACCTGGAACGGAGAGGCAGCCCTCGTCATAGGGTGCTTCGGGGCCATCCATCACTTCAATAGTTGGGTTGATGAATACCAGTGGAGAATCTCTTTCGTCTGACACATCGATGACGACCACGCGCTGATGAACGTCAACCTGAGTGGCGGCAAGGCCGACGCCTGAGGCTTCATACATCGTTTCGATCATGTCTTGAACGAGTGACTCTAATGCCTCGTCAAAGACTTCAACGGGCGCTGCAATAGTACGCAGACGAGGGTCTGGGAACGTTAAAATATCTAAGATAGCCATAAACTGTGTGACAAACTCCTAGTAAATACGCCGTTGGCGTTGCTAACATGGTATTAATTAAGCCAATATGTAGTTGGCGAATTGCGAATTAAACGACATTAATTGTCTCTACCGCATTATACACTAATCCCAACAATCGCGGACTACTGCAATAACAGGATGATTGAATGAAAGCGAAAGCATTAGCATTGGCAGCAGGTTTCCTTCTAGGGGCTAACGCCGCAGCGTTAGATCTAGCTGATAACCACCCTGACACCTACACGGTGGTAAAGGGCGATACGCTCTGGGATATTGCCGGAATTTTTCTTGATCAACCGTGGCAGTGGCCCGAGATCTGGGTTGCCAACGATCAAATTGAAAACCCTCACCTCATCTACCCGGGCGATGAGTTACGCTTGGTTTATCGTGACGGAAAGCCGGTACTTGAAGTGGTTCGAACTATCAAAATGAGCCCTGAGGTTCGTGTTGTTCAATCCGCAGCGCCAGTGACCACTATCCCGCTAGAGCATATTGAAGCCTTCCTTCAGGGAGCTCAGATATTCTCCGATGAGGAAAGCTTCCTAGCTAATCCTTACATGATCCAGGGCGCGCAACAGAACTTGATCGTTGGTGTCGGGCAGCAGGTATTCGCTCGCGGCGAATCGGGCTGGGCGGCAGAGGCTCAACATTACGGTGTATATCGCGGTGGTAATACCTTAGTAGATCCTGTCACCGAAGAAATACTAGGCTTTGAGGCAGTAGAGATTGGCGCCCTAAGCGTATTAGATGAAGGTGATGACATCGCGCGCTTAGAAGTAACGCGAAGTCGAATGGAAATGCGCCCTGCGGATCGCGTGGTTGAGCTAAACCAAGAAGACCTAACACCGCTTTATTATCCCGCTGCACCAAATGCCGATATCGATGCCCTGATTCTGGCGGTTGATGGCGGTGTCAGTCAGGTAGGTAATATGAGCGTGGTAACCGTAAACAAAGGTGCCCGTGAAGGTTTAGAGCCCGGCCATGTGCTGGCAATTTGGAAGGCAGGTGAAGTGGTTCGAGATCCCGTCACCGGCGATCCTGTTCAGCTTCCAGAGCAATACGCTGGCGTATTAATGATCTTTAAACCCTTCGATAAAATGAGCTACGCACTAGTGCTAGAGGCCGATCGACCACTCAAAGTGGGTGATTTTGTCCGCACCCCCTAGGTTCTAGTGGCAGGTGGCTCGGAGAGATTATGAGCCACTTACTACTAACGAAGCTTTGGATTAGCAGTGTCCCCAAAATTCCCGATGCCCTGCGTCGGGATTTTTTTCGTCTGGGCTATTTGCCCTATGTGCCACTCGCGTTTAAGCAACGCTATCTTGGCTGGCAGCGAAGTCCGGAAGAAGACCCGCTCTACCCGCTGCTAAGCAAAGCCGCTGAGGAGATAGCTGGCAAGACGCTAAGTGCCCTGTTTTTGGGTGAGCCGGCTTACCCGTCTCAGCTAGCCCGTCTTAGCGATGCGCCGGTAGCACTCTTCGTTCGAGGTAATTCGGAGCTACTCAATCTGCCGCAGTTAGCGGTGGTGGGGAGTAGGCGTTGCAGTGCCCATGCCGCGGCTGTTTGTCGGCGCTGGTTGCCGGCGGTCTGCCAGGCAAATATTGTCATCACCAGTGGAATGGCCCTAGGTGTTGATGGTCTTGCTCACCAAGCTGCGTTAGCGGCAGGCGGAGCAACCATCGCCGTAATGGGTTCGGGCATCGACTACTGTTATCCGCCGCAGCATCAGGATCTCTACCAGCGGATTATTCAAAATGGCTGTCTTGTGAGTGAGCGTCTCGGCAACGTCCCGCCACGACACTTTGACTTCCCTCGTCGCAATCGCATTATTGCTGGCTTAGCTGCTAGTACCTTAGTGGTCGAGGCGAGACTTCGATCGGGTAGTTTAATCACTGCGGATTTAGCGGCGCGTTTTGGGCGAGAAGTCCTAGCGGTGAGCGCTAGTCCACTCGATGCTGCGGCGCTAGGCTGTCTTGAGCTTATCCGGAGTGGCGCTCGCCCAGCACTATCGCCAGATTGCCTAATTGAAAGTGTCCTGGAGCAAAGCCATTGGAATAATCAACCTACCCAGCAACTTTTGCTCGCCTTGGCTTCCGGTGGTGTTTCAAGCGATGAACTTGCCGATCACACCGCGTTAACGATGCCCGATGTCATTGCAGAATTGGCAACCTTAGAGGCCGAAGGCAAAGTGGAGCACCGAAGTGGCCTGTGGTTTCCAACGCATGTGGGCTAGCGCCCTCACCCGATCTAGCGGGAGACAGAGTTATAACTTTGTTGACACGGATAGTCTTTCTACTAAGCTAAGGAGTTATAACAGTGTGGCAATATAGTGAGTGGTTTATGCGAACTCAAGTGAGAAGAATAGGCAATAGTTTGGGCAATATCATTCCAGCGGCAGTGATAAAACAACTCGGTCTCGTTGAGGGTTCTGAGCTTGAGGTTAAAGCGCAGGGAAATAAAATCATCATCGAGGCGGTTGGACCTAATAGGCAACGATTACCATTTAGCGAGGATGAGTTGCTGCAGGGCTTAGATGCGGGATCAGCCCATGCCAATGAGTTAGCCACATTAACCAATGGGGAGTTTGGCGACTAGTGTTGACCTATATCCCGCAACGAAATGACATAATATGGCTTGATTTCGAGCCTAAACGAGGCAAGGAAGTTGGCAAGTATCGCCCTGCACTGGTACTTTCTAGCAAGGAGTACAACAGGCAGACGGGACTACTGATATGCTGCCCCGTTAGTACTAGTATCCGTGGCCAGACAACGGAGGTGCCCATCAGTAATCTAGATCAGCCAAGTGTTGTCGCCGCAAGCTTAATCCAGACATTGTCTTGGAAAGACCGTAAAGCAAAGAAGATTGTTGAAGCGGAAATAGGAGTGATGAAGGAGGTGCTATTCCGGATCATTCCATTAATTGGTGCCGCTTCCCTATTGGAAGACTGACAGCACCTCATCGGCTGGCTAACAGCGCCTCAGATGAAAGCGCTAATGACGCTAGCCAACCTAGCGCCTGAGCAGCTAGCTCACCTCCGAATCCCAGATGAGGGCGGCACCGCGCGTGCGTTCGTAGATACAACGCAATTCGACCATCGCCCACAAACCCGCAACAGGTGTTACAATCTCTCATCGGCGAAAATTGAGTACCAGAATGACGGACAACGGCAAGTATGAGTAGCACCCCACTAAGCGCCTCTGATCGGGCAAGAATTATTGAGCTCTACCAATCCGATGGGGTCTTTGCTTATCCTACGGAAGCCGTTTGGGGGTTGGGATGTAACCCCTTCAATCGCACTGCGGTGGAACGGATTCTGGCACTAAAAAAACGGCCAGTGGATAAGGGTTTAATTATTGTGGCGGCCGAGTTATCTCAGCTGGAGGCGCAGCTTGAATTAACGCCGGAAATTATTGCTCGCATCACCACAGCACAGCTGCGATCAACCACTTGGTTGGTGCCCTGCTCGGCGTCTATGCCAAGCTGGGTTCGCGGCGCACACACTCAAGTAGCAGTTCGCTTTAGCACTCACCCACTAGTAAAATTGTTGTGTGTAAGCGTGGGCGGTCCAATCATTTCAACCTCGGCCAATCCAGCTGGGTTGGCAGAAGCATTGACTGAAACCGAGGCAAAAGCCTATTTCGGTGAAGGTGTAGATTACTATGTGAGTGGCAGCCTGGGAGATGATCCCCGCCCCTCACAGATTATTGATAGTCAATCCGGCGCGATTTTACGCAGCTGAGTTAGGAGACCTATGAACAACTCAATCAACATTGAATCGGTTAAGCAGTGGCTGCTTGCCCTGCAGGATTCTATCTGTGAAGGCCTAGAGGTTTGCGACCAAAAAGCGACCTTTCAAGAAGATGCCTGGACTAAGCCCAGCGGCGGCGGTGGCCGTACTCGTGTCATTACGGGCGGCAATATTATTGAGAAGGGTGGCGTAAACTTCTCCCACGTATTTGGTGACAACCTACCGCCATCCGCTTCCGCAGCTCGCCCAGAATTAGCTGGACGATCATTTCAGGCCATGGGTGTTTCCCTAGTCATTCACCCGCATAACCCGAAAGCGCCCACTTCGCATGCGAATGTCCGTTTCTTTGTGGCTGAAAAGGAAGGCGAGGATCCGGTTTGGTGGTTTGGCGGTGGTTTTGATCTCACCCCAAGCTATGGCTTCGAGGAAGACTGTATTCATTGGCACCAAGTGGCGAAAGATGCCTGTGATCCGTTCGGTGAGGACATTTACCCTGAATTGAAGACCTGGTGTGATAACTACTTCTATTTAAAGCATCGTGACGAAACCCGAGGAATCGGCGGGTTGTTCTTTGATGATTGGACCCGAGGCGGGTTTGAACAGGCCTTTGCGTTCACTCAATCCGTGGGCGAAGCATATATCCCGGCTATCGTACCAATTCTTGGCAAACGTGCCGTGATGCCATTCACCGAAGCTCAGCGTGACTTCCAGCTATATCGTCGAGGGCGCTATGTGGAATTTAATTTAGTGTTCGATCGTGGTACTTTGTTTGGCCTGCAGTCGGGCGGCAGAACCGAGTCCATTTTGATGTCGCTACCGCCGCTCGCTCGCTGGGAATATAACTACCAGCCGGAAGCTGACTCAGCGGAAGCGAAACTAACCGAGTATTTCTTAAAACCACAAAATTGGTTAAAGGTGTCATGAAAAAATTTCTTGTTCTTGGAAACCCAATCAAACATTCGCAATCACCTGCTATTCACCAGCAGTTTGCTCAGCAATTGGGGTTGGAAATCAGCTATGACAAAGCCGAAGTGCCGCTTGATGACTTCGCCAACTTTGTGAAAACCTTCTTTGCCGAAGGCGGCGAAGGGCTTAATGTTACTTTGCCCTTCAAGGAGCAAACATTTGCCCTAGCCGATGTTGTTAGCCCTAGTGCGAAGGCAGCACGAGCGGCGAACACCCTAAAAATGAAAAACGGTGAGCTACACGCCTATAACACTGACGGCCGCGGCATACTCCAGGATATCACTCACCGTTTAGGTTGGTCAGTGCGAGATAAGCGCATTCTGATTGTTGGTGCCGGTGGAGCGGTGCGAGGGATTCTGCAACCACTGTTATCGGCAAGTCCAGAAGAGGTGGTGATTGTAAACCGTACCCTTGAAAAGGCACAGAAGTTGGCAGCTGAATTTGGCGTGTACGCTCAGCCCATTGACCAAATTGAAGGCAGCTTTGACCTCATTATCAACGCTACCAGTGCCGGCTTAGATGGTTCGGATATCACACTACCAGCAACGATTGTGACGGCACAGACACAGTGCTATGACATGCTCTATCAGGTAGCCGAGACACCATTTATGGTGTGGGCGAAGCGCTGTGGCGTGAATGAGGTAAGCAACGGATTGGGAATGCTGGTTGAACAGGCAGCGCTGTCGTTTAACATTTGGCACAACCAAGCACCGGATACTCGCCCCGTCTTCGATGCTATCCGCGAAAAACTTAAGCTTTAGTTTCCCGCAGCGCGTTCACTCAAGTAGTCATCTTTGAGTTTGACGTAGTTACCGGCAGTATACTTGAAGAATTTACGCTCCTTGTCAGTCAAGGGGCGCGCCTGCTTGGCGGGACTTCCCATGTACACATAGCCTGATTCAAGTCGCTTCCCCGGTGGTACCAAGGTACCGGCACCAATTACCACCTGATCCTCGATAACTGCGCCATCTAATACCGTTGCACCAATGCCTATCAGTACCTCATTGCCAATGGTACAGCCGTGTAAACACGCTTGATGACCAATAGTGACGTCGCTCCCAATAGTAAGCGGGTAACCATCGGGGTTAAAGGGCCCAGCGTGGGTGATGTGCAAAATTGCGCCGTCTTGAACCGAGGTGCGTTCGCCAATACGAATTCGATGCATATCGCCGCGAATAACAGCCATTGGCCAAACCGAGGAATCGTCACCGAGTATGACATCACCGATAATTCGTGAGCTATCATCAACCAATACACGTGCTCCCAATACTGGTTGGTTACCTTTATGGCTAGATATGGCTTCTTTCATACTGCACCCATTGTAAGCTGACTAATTGCCCCCATAATAACCTGTAAGCAAACGACAAAAAACTGAAAAGGCTGTTTATGACGAATCCACTCATTGGTCCGCAAGCAACACCTCCCTTCAATCAATTCCCAATTGATCAGGTAGAGACGACTATTAACGCAATGCTCAGCGATGCGCGCGCACAGGTAGCGAAGTTTGAAGTGGAGCAAACCATTGATTGGCATTGGTTGGAGCGTATAGAGGCGCTCGATGACGAACTGAGCAGAGCTTGGTCGCCCGTCTCTCATCTCAATAATGTCTGTTCTACTGATGAGCTACGTAGCGCTCACGATAACTGCATTCAGGCATTAACAGCTTGGCACACCGAACGCGGTCAAAATGAAAAGCTGTTCAAGTGTTATCAACAGTTGGCGGAACGAACAGACGGCACAGTGGCGCAACGCACCACGGTTGAGCACACGCTTCGTGGGTTTAAGCTCTCGGGCATCGGCTTGCCCGCTGAACAACAGCAACGCATTGCCCTGTTGAAGCAAAACTTGGCTCAACTGAGTAATGACTTCTCCAATAATTTGCTTGATTGTACCCAAGCTTGGACCGAGCACCATGAGGATTCTAGCGAACTAGCGGGCCTGCCAGCGGCCAACCTGGCAGTAGCCAAGGCAGCGGCTGAAGCCAAATCACTAGCTGGCTACCTCCTGACTCTAGATGCCCCGCAATATATGGCAGTCATGATGTTTGCTGACCATCGCGCGCTGCGCGAGAGGTTGCACAGAGCCTTTGTTTCCCGTGCTTCAAGTGCACCACATCATGATGCTAAAACCGATAACAGTGACAACGTACAGCAGATCCTAACCGCCCGTGGCGAGCTCGCTGAGCTGTTAGGTTTTGACAACTATGCGCAACTCAGCCTTGCCACCAAAATGGCCGAAAGTGAGGAGCAGGTACTCAACCTACTAAATGATCTTGCGCAGCGTTCTTCTGCGCAGGCGAAGACAGAATTCGCCGAGGTCGAAGATTTTGCGGCAGAGCTGGGCTTGGCCCCTGTTCAGCCCTGGGATGTGGCTTACGTTTCGGAGAAGATTCGTCAACAGAACTACCAACTGTCACAGGAAGAGCTTCGCCCCTACTTCCCGGTTGATCGGGTAGTAAGTGGTTTGTTCGCAGTGGTGAAGCGTTTGTTTAATGTGGATATCCAGCGTGACGACACCGTAACGACCTGGCACCAGGACGTGGGATACTACCAACTCGTTAAACAGGGGCAGCCCATTGCTAGCTTCTACTTTGATCTCTTTGCGCGTGAAGGCAAGCGTGGCGGTGCCTGGATGGACGATTGCCGAGTGCGTCGTGTGGACTCAACCGGCACTCAGCTTCCCGTGGCCTACTTAACTTGTAACTTCACGCCGCCAAGTGATGAAATTCCGAGCCTGTTGTCGCACGACGAAGTCACCACACTATTCCATGAGTTTGGCCACGGTTTACACCATATGTTGACCGAAATTGATGTGCCCGCCGTATCAGGTATTAACGGCGTGGCTTGGGATGCGGTTGAGCTTCCCTCGCAACTACTTGAGAACTGGTGCTGGGAGCCAGAGGTCATTCCGCTCATTTCAGCTCACTACGAGAGTGGCGAAGCCTTACCTCAACCGTTGCTGGAGAAGCTGCTCGCTGCGAAGAACTTCCAGTCGGCGCTGTTCATGGTGCGCCAGTTGGAATTTGCGATTTACGACTTCGAGCTTCATGCAGAAACGCGGGCTGACGCAACACCCAATGCGATGGAAAAGTTGGCGGAAATTCGCTCCCGCTTATCCATTGTTCCTGCCGTTGCGGAGAATGCTTTTCCGCTATCATTTGCGCATATTTTCGCCGGTGGTTACGCGGCCGGCTACTACAGTTATAAGTGGGCGGAAGTGTTGTCAGCAGACGCCTATTCGCTTTTCGAGGAGTTGGGGATCTTTAGCGAGGCAGCCGCAGCTCAATTGTTTAATTGCATTCTAAGCCGGGGTGGATCGGAACCAGCAGCGGATCTCTATCGAGAGTTTAGAGGTCGCGATGCAACGATCGATGCCCTACTTCGCCATAGCGGAATTGAGGAAGCTCATGTTTAAGTCAAATAAGCGTTTCATTGCGGGTGCCGTGTGTCCTAAATGTAAGGCGCAGGATCGGCTGGTAATGTATCGCGAGGATGAAACTAACTATCGCGAATGCATAGAGTGTGGTTTTAAGGATGAGATGCATATACATTCTGCCGGTGGCGAGTTAGAAACTCGGGTAAATCGTACCGAAGAAGAGAAGCAGTCAGCGGTGCAGATTATTGATCTCTCTGGATTGAAAAAGTAGCGGGCAGCGCAGCTTACCACTAACCACCGCTGACTTAAGTTCAAGACCGAGGGCGAACGGGGAATTAATGCAAAGCAACTCGCAACAGTTTAAGCGCGGCTCACTCGCGATGATGCCGCTAAGCCTCATTGTGCTGCCTTGGGGTGTGCTCACCGGCTCACTGGCAATGGATGCGGGGCTAAGTGAATTGAGTGCCGCGGCGATGAGCCTGCTGGTTTTCGCCGGTGCCGCGCAATTGGTAGCCCTGGGGTTAATCAAAGCCGGCGCAGGGATCTTTACCATCCTTCTCACTACTCTGTTCATTACCTCTCGGCACTTCCTCTATGGCGTGGCAATGCGATCAAAAATAGCCAACAGGCCGCTGAAGTGGCGCCTCTCGCTGGGTTTTCTCCTAACCGATGAGCTGTTTGCAGTCTGTGGTATGCAGCGAGATGAAGATTTCAATCAATGGTTTGCCCTAGGTGCTGGATTGAGCTTCTATATTGCTTGGAATCTATCAACCATGGCGGGCATTGTTTTGGCCTCTCAAGTACCGGAGCTCTCCGAGTATGGCTTGGAGTTTGCCATTGCTGCCATCTTTATCGCCATGGTCGCGCCGGGGGTAAAAACTTGGGCAACGGTGACCGCGGTGATTGTCTCCCTAGTACTCTCGGTAGTATTTAGTCTCTTCGCGATACCTGCCGCTATTGTGTTGGCAAGTTTGCTTGCAATGGCCTGCGCCTACGGGGTAGATAGCTGGGAGCGAAAGCAATGATTTGGCTGATCATTCTTGCCATGCTGGCTATTGTCTTCGCCAGCCGATACGTCTTTCTGGAGCCTCGACTACCCATCCGGCTAGGGACCAGAACGCAGCGTTTCCTCTCCTTCACCGCTCCAGCGGTAATGACAGCTATTTGGGCTCCCATTGTTTTTATTCAAGAGCAGGAGCTAGTGGTCTCGCTCTTCAATCCTTACTTGGTCGGTGCGCTCGTCACCGCCGCCGTGGCGTTCAAGACCAAGCGCGCACTGTTGGCCGCTGTACTGGGAATTTTGGCGTTTTCTGGATTGATGCTGCTAAGTTAATAATCGTCCTACACATAAAGCTTTTAGTGATCGAGTCGTCAAAGTTGAAATATGCCAACATAATTGTAATTGATATTATTGATTAATATATTAAATATCTGTTAAATGAGGAATTAAATTTTTTTCATGGACAGAAAAATGACAGCCTCAAGCCTCAAGCCTCAATCTTAGATCGTTTAGTTTAGCTACAATTGTAATATCGTTAGCCTCATTGACGACTCCAACTGTTGCGCAGTTTGGGTCGCCTGGAGGCGGAGGCCTCGGTTATGCACCCAGTTATGGGGCGTCTAATGTAATATCCGCATCCGCGATGGAATGGGATAAGAAGCTGCAACCAAGCCTGCAACTAGGACACTTAGACCATACTTTGTTGGGCGACTCGATCGATCCTCACACAGGCTCGCTAAGCTTCAGTCATTTGGACGTCGAAATTCCAGGTAATTCGGGCCTGCAAGTCGCGCTTATTCGTGAAAAGGCCCCAGGTTCCAATATTAAAGGAAGTTATGAGTTCGGAGATTGGCAGTATTCGATACCAAGAATTTCAGTCGTTACCGCCAGACAGAACCCATGGACGGGGAACCGCTGTTCGGGCTTACAGTCAAAGTTCACGACAGCAGTGGACGAGGGGCCGAGATGGGGTGGCACCGAGCACCCAGACGGAATGCAAACCCCCAAAACGGTAAGGGCGCGCGAATACTCCCACGGAGTTGTGCTTACGATTCCGGGAAAGACATCGTCGCCACTACTGATCCCATCTTCAAATTCACCGATGCCATCGAATGCGCAATTTGTCACGCCAGACAATTGGTTTATCACTTGCATGGGTAGTACTAGTAATGAGGGAATGATTGCACATGGGCCAGATGGTACGCGCTACACTTTCTCTAAGTATGTTAGTTATGGTTATCCAAATATGGGGTATCAGACGTCTGTTGGATTTGATGTTGGTGGTGGTACCTGGAATGGGTTCAATCTTTCACGGCAAAGAGACGAGTTGCTTGCAACAGAGGTAACTGACATCGATGGAAATTGGGTTAGGTACGAATACGATAGCAACAGCCGGCTAATAAGGATTCACGCCAATGACGGTCGGCAAATAACGCTTACCTACGCGGGTAGCTCAAAATTGGTAAGCTCAGTGACTGCAAATGGACGAGTCTGGGAGTATGAATATCTAACTGCATCGATTTCCGAGTCGCAAGATGTTTTAGCTATACCATATCAGCAAGCTTGGCTTCACAAGGTAATCCTTCCCGACAGCTCCACATGGGAGATGCAAAATTACGCCACCCTACTGAACCCAGCTAAAGGGTTAAATTGTTATCAGACCCAGTCAATCTTCAACCACGTTATTATCAAGCATCCATCCGGAGCTATAGGGACTTTTGAGCTTCAAGAGCGAGCGCATCGTCTTGGGGAGGCTACGGGAATTCAATTTTCGAGCTGCATTCCCGACATCCCAGGTCTACCACAAGCCGACGATGTTTACCCACTAGTGGTTGAAACGATGGCTGTATCGTCAAAGTCGATATCTGGACCTGGCTTAGAGTTGATGACCTGGACTTACCAATATGAGGAAGATGTCGACTGGCCGAGAGGAAGCGATGGCTTGCCTATTCCACATTCAGCAAATGATCCAACAAACTGGACTAAAGTTATCGATCCTAATGGAACCGAAATCACCTATTTCCACTATTGGAATCACTATAGGTCTATAGGCGGCCAGCTTGCTAGATCAGAGCGGCGAGATGCACCGAATGGTAGATTGATGGAACAGATCGATTACAGCTATCAACTTGTTGGGGCGAGTGGAGCTAATGCAATACCGGGATACATCCCAACGCTGACACCAGCTTCACAAAAGGTACCCGTCGCTCGCTCACAAGTGTCGCGCACGATTGTCGAAAGTGACGGCCTTGATATCTTTAACCAAAAGTATTCCTACAACTCGGACCTTGCAAGCTCTCAGTTTAGCTACGGTTTTCCGATAAAAGAGGAGCATTGGTCGACACTTGATGGAGTGGCATCTGATACCCGCACCATAGACATAACCTATGCTCACGATGAATCACATTGGGCTTTAGGGTTACCGAAAACCGTAGAGTACAACGGGACAGAAATCGAAAACTACGGCTACAATAGTCTCGCACGGCTAGTTAGCTATAAACGTTTTGGAGAAACGTGGCGAACCTTTGGCTACACTACCCGTGGAGCAATCGCTTGGGTCAGAGATGCACAGGGTCGTCTGACTAGGTTTTCAAATTATAAGCGCGGGGTTCCCCAGACGCTAACTCGCCCAGATGGCAGAGTCCTTACAGCTACCGTTGACAATAATGGATGGGTGACCTCATCCACGAATGTGAATGGTCAAGTAACGACTATTACGCGAAACAATATTGGCTGGGTAACGGCGGTTAATCGCCCTACTGGCTTACCCGATGTAAGTATCAGCTATCAAAACCTGAGTGGGGGTATTACCCAAACGACCACCGAAGGCTTGCTTAGAACGGTATCGGAACTTGATGGTTTCTATCGCCCATTACTTGTAACCGCAAGTGGTGTCGATGGTTCCAATGTGAGTCGACAAAGATTTGAATATGACTTTAATGGCCAGACGACTTTTGCATCGTTGCCCTCAACTCTCAGCAACCCATCAGATGGGATCGAGACTTTGTACGATGCACTGGGACGTGTCGCCTCAAAAAACGAACGCATATCCGGTGTGAATGTCGCAAGCACCTCAATCGATTATCTCGCGGGTAACCGAACCATCGAAACGAATGCGTTGGGGCATTCAACATCAACGACAAGAATAGGCTATTCAGGTCCTTATGACGGCGGAGTAACCGCAATTGATTCACCTGAAGGCGTCTCGACACGATTTACCTACGATGATTTTGGGAACGTCAAAACGATTCGGCAGTTCGGAACTCAAGGGTATAGCGTCGATGAAACACAACACTTTATTTACGACTCCCGACAGAGGGTGTGCCGAAGCTACACGCCGGAAACACGGTGGACAATATTTGAATATAACAACGCCAATGAAGTTACCGGAACGTCAGAAGGAAATGAGGGAGGGGCGGCAGTCTGCCCCTCGGCACCTAGCGCCACGCGTATTAGTTATCAATATGATTCACTGGGCCGGAATACGCAGATTGCTTATCCAGATTCGATCATTGCGATGGCGTATGATGACAACGGTAATTTGACGTCTATGAGTCGAGACGGCGTCAACTGGAACTATCAGTATTCACCCGTCGATCAACTAGAGTCTGAACAGTTAACGATTTCGAGCGACAATCAAACCTTTACTACGAGCTATGAATACGATAGCTACAATAGGCTGACAGCTACCACCTACCCAACCGGGCGGCGTGTGACGCACTCCCCCGACGCGCTCGGTCGTGCAACACGTGCAACTTACAACGGCTTAAATTACGCAAGTAGTGTGACTCGCCACCCCAACGGGCAAATCGCTTCATTTAGCCGGGGTAATGGTCGCGATTTTTCTCAGCGTCTAAATGATCGTCAGTTAATCGATCGTGTATATCACGAAGGCGCGTTTACCTGGACCTATCACTACGATGCCGCAAAGCAGCTTACCCAAATCAGTGCGAATGAGTCAGCCTTCTCACGGTCAATGACTTACGACGCACTAGGTCGATTGAAAACCGCGTCAGCACCTAACCATTGGGGTACCGCAAGTTACAACTATGATGCCTTGGGTAATCTCAGAACACGAGCTTATAGCGGCCGCTCTGTTGCCATTAATTACAATAGCGTTAACCGAGTATCGAACTACGTCGACAACGGTGTGACGCGATCGTTTTCCTATGACTCACGAGGCAACGTCACGGCCTCCGGTGCTCTCAGCTTTACTACCGATTACGCGAATCAACCCACCGCGATTACCGGCACCAATCGCAACGGCCAGAGTGTTAATGCGAGCTATTTTTACGACGGGCATCATCGTCGCGTAAAGCAAACGGTGAACGGCACAACAATTTACTCAGTGTACGGAAGCCAAGGCCAATTACTTCACCGCTTAAACGCAACGACCAACACCGCCACCGATTACATCGCAATCGCAAATACTACCGTGGCTGAAGTCGAGCGGGTTGGAAGCAACGATACCGTGCGCTATCCGTACTTCGATCACTTGGGCTCAGCGGTGAAAATGGGTAATGCCAGTGGCGGGCTCATATCCAGCGAACAAGCCATCTTTTTGCCTTTTGGTGAGCGATGGGGTACAACAAATCAAGCGGCGAATGGGCGCGGCTTTACCGGCCATGTTGATGATACCGAGCTTGGCCTAACTTACATGCAGGCACGGTATTACGATCCGGTGATCGGGCGGTTTTATTCGAATGATCCGGTGGGTGCAGCAACATTTCTGTCAAGAGGCAATGTCCATGGGTTTAACAGGTACGCTTATGCCAACAATAATCCATACAAATATATAGATCCTGATGGTAGAAGTTGCACAAGTGCTGACGGTACTACTACCTGTAAGCCAGAAGATTCCAGATTTGAATCGTTTTCATTCGATACACCTGAAGGGTGGACCGACTTTGAGGCAAGTGATATATCGTTCCACGCATACCCACAAGAGGAAGATGCAGGTTCGGGTGGCGCAGATTTTGGTAGTGCATTGACCGAAGGTTTAATTGCCTCCCCTACACCTGCTGAAGGTGCTGCAACGACAAGTGGGGCAACAATAGATGTCAACATAACGGGACCTTTTTTGATAGATAACGTTACTTCTACTGTGAGAACAGATTCTAGTGGACAGTCTTTTATAACTAATGTTACTCAAGAAAATCATACATTACACTCTGGCTTTGTTATTAGGCAAGTGATGACTAATGGAAGTGGCGGTTTTAAAATTGTTACTTATGGTGAAGGCAATGCTTGGAAACAATTAGCACCGGGCGCAACTAGTGCTGCAAAGTCAGCGTGGAGTGATAATTCCAAGGCTATTATCGAAAAGGTGAGAGAGTGACAATACTTAACTTATTTTCTAAATTGAATTGGTTACAAAAAACGGTTTTGGTTGGCTTGTTCTGTTTTTCTAATTTCTTGGTTGTTCTTAGAACAATTTGGTTATATGAGCCATCATACGTTTGGTTTTCCTATCAAGTTTGGCATTTTATTTTGTTCATTTTTACGATATGGCTTGTAGAAAATCGCTTTAACTATTTAAAGGTAATTATCGCTTCATTGTCATTTTTGATAGCTTTTATTCCTTACGATACTTGGTATTGCTCAATCGTACTTTTTGACAGCTCACAGCTTAGTAGCCTAACTTCGAATTTGCATATTTCGTTAAGGATTTTGTATGAATTTGGAATTTATTTTGCATTACAAATAATGATTTTTTGGGGAACGCATAACGTGCTCAAAAGGTCCGTAAATAGGGTTTAAACCTCAAGTTTTTGAATTCAAAGCCTCGAACTCGCGGGGCTTTGTAGTGGGCAACCTTTTACTTCACCGCTTAAACTCAACGACCAATACCGCCACCGATTACATCGCAATCGCAAATACTACCGTGGCTGAAGTCGAGCGGGTTGGAAGCAACGATAACGTGCGCTATCCGTACTTCGATCACTTGGGTTTGTAATCCCCCCGAAAAAAGACAGCGGTTTTAAGTAGAGAATTCCATTAAAATGAAGGAAAGGAGTTTTCTATGAGAAAGTCACGTTTTACCGATAGTCAAATCATGGCAATGCTGAAGCAAAATGA
>JBEDTZ010000004.1:0-102776 GCA_040119265.1 Pseudomonadales bacterium
TTGATTTGAAATGTTTTTTCAAACTTCCAAACCCGCGTCTCAATCCGCTTTAATCACTCGCTGCTGCGTTGTGATGGTGCGCATTATAGGGCGCTCCAACTCAATGTAAAGGTGATTTTTTAAGGCGTTTCGCCTAGGTGAAATTACACGCGATACTGCAGCTCTTAGCCAAAACATCTGACTAGCGACGGGTTACCGCCGTCAAGCAAGGAAATGGATAATAGGCGCATATTGAGCGGATAGCAACCTCGAAAAACTCGATTTACTATAATTACTTACGAGAGATTGCTTGGCATGCGAGCTACCCCCTATAAAGGCGGCGAAACACTGATTAAAGATTGATCAGAAGCCGAATTTATAGCGTTTCAACTCGCACTTATTCACTAATTAGTGCATTACGAAGCATCGACATACGTTCGGTATGTTTAGCCACGTCATTCAACGTGCCAATATGATGAAGCTTAATAGCTCGCTCAGGCAACTCAACCGGGCTTCCAACGCTGGGTAGCTCACCCGTAATGATGAATTCAATCCACGAGTCGCCCAGCTCATTGCCAACGGGGTCGCCACCAGTGGGTTGCGGCCAGCCTCCGTCGTAACCCATCAAGAGCGGTAGTTCGATACCATGCGGCGCACCAGAAAGATTGCTGCGAAGCAAACTTGGCAGGTAATCAAAGTAATAGTGATACGTGGGTAAATTGGCGTTCGCATGAGCTTCGGCCATTTCCCAGCCAGATAGCGCGTAGCGGAGCTCGCCAAACATCATGGTAAAGGCCAACTCTTGGCTGCCAAAATCTGCTAGGTAACGCTGGTAAGCAGGCATAGCAGCTTCACCGAGAAGAGCAAAGACACTTTCAGGCGTCAGGCCAGCGGCGGGGAATACGCTACCATCGTAGCTATTCGCGCCAATAATAAGTGGGACTTGCTGCTGTTTACCCTCATTAAAGGCGGTCGCTGGAGTCATCGGTAGGTATTCATCACCGTAGTAGGGCACAAGGAACCCTGTTACGGCATTAACCAGTTGCTCGGTTGACATATCAGCTTGAGGTTCCGACCCTAGGAGGTTAATCACCTCAGCCGAAGCCGATTCTCCTAGTTTAGCCATTGGCCAGGTACCATAGCCACTTTGAGATATAGCGCGAGCAAATAACCCCTGAGATTCTGGACTCGCGAGCAGCATCTGCACTGCCATACCGCCGGCCGATTCGCCACCGATAGTCACCTTGTTAGCATCACCACCAAACACCTCTATATTCTGCTGCGTCCAGCGAAGGGCAGCTTGCATATCCGTCAAACTAAAGCCGCCACTAAACTCCAGCGAATCAATATTACCCAGAAGACCTAGACGATAGTTAGGGCTGATAAAGATAATCCCAGCATCGGTAAATCGCTTACTACGATCAATCCAATCATTGCCGCTCCCTCCGGTAAAGCCACCGCCGTGGAACCACATCATCACCGGCGCATCTGCGGAAACATTCTCCGGAACGGCGATATTTAGAAATAGGCAGCGCTCTTCACCCTGAATAACGCCATCATTACCCAGCCTTTGCGGACAGCGGGCGCCAAAAGTGCGGTAGCTGCCATGCTCGTCGAAGCTTAGTAGTTCGGCTCTTTCCCAACGTTTGGCCTCAGCGAATTCCACGCCGAGGTAAAAGGTAGCACCCTCTTTATGCAGGCCAGTGGGCGATGCTTCTGCAAGCGAATGAATGATCATTAACAGTAGAACGGCCGCAATTCGCAGAAGCATGATGGTTACCTTTTAGCTGTACTTAACTTATTAGTATTGGGAAAGAGTGTATGAAAATTATGATCGAATCACTAGCGTGCAGTAATTTCGGAGGGTGCTCAAGGATCAAACGAGGCATTAGCGTGCCACAGTAATTGCCAACTTCGGGTGGACAGCTCTCTCGTTGTCAGCGATAATCGCCGGCGCTTCGCAACTGATTTAAAGAGTTTGCTCTACAATCAATTTCAGTGAGGCGAAATTACCCGCTCGTAGCTCAGCTGGATAGAGTGACGCCCTCCGAAGGCGTAGGTCGGGTAGCAGAGAATAACTGAGGGCGACAGTCAAACACGCTCAACCTATTACCCGCTCGTAGCTCAGTTGGATAGAGTGTTGGCCTCCGAAGCCAAAGGTCGCGCGTTCGAATCGCGCCGAGCGGGCCAATTTTTCCACCTCATCATTTTTGACCTTCGCTTTTCTTTGTCACAAGCTCAATTTTCGATGCTGTGACATATATGTGCCAAATACGTGACAGAACGAGCTATGTAGTGTGTGGGGTAATCTAACTCCCACCCTAGGCTTAGTCGTGAACTGGCATATGCTGTATTACGTCTTCCACCTCACAATTAAAGAATACGCAAAGACGATCGATGTTTTCTGTGCCCGTATTATAGCCGCGCTGATTAATCATCTTGGAGATAGTCATTCGATGAATTCCTGTGCTGTCGGCTACTTCGCCGATGGTAACGCGACGCCCTTCCTTGAACTCCTTTTCAGCAATCAACTCTTTTATCTTAAAACGTAACATCTCAGCCCACTCGTTCATTTTTACCAAATGATAACCCAACGCATCAAAGAAAGCTTGCATTCATCAATAATGATGATAATATCCATCCAATGATACACAAACGCATCAAATCATGCGTTGGAGCATCAAACATGCAAAGCACTTATTTGACAACATCAGAATTAGCGGCTCGGATAAAGTATGACGTTCGAACTATACGAAATAGCCTTAAAGATTCCGTTTTATTGGAAGGTATTCACTACATACGCCCCTTTGGTGGTCGAAAGATCCTATATTTATGGGAAGCTATAGAGACAGATATGTCGTGTGCGTCCGCACAGGCTCTCGCCATACCAATGGCCGATGGTAGTGTAATCCGTGGGTAAGGTTCGCACTCGCAAAGAAACAGGCAAGCTCCAGCTTGATTTCAATTACTTGAATATCCGCTGTCGCGAACAAACTAATCTGCTCGACACGCCTCACAACCGTAAAAAGGTCGAAATGTTAATGGAGCGAATCGAAGCTGAGATCACGCTCGGCACGTTTAACTATGCCAAGTATTTCCCTACTTCCCCCCGTGTCAAAGTTATCGATGTTGTGAAAGGCAAAATCTCTGAGAGGCGGGCACTTGCTCCAGCATTTTCAGTGTTTGCACAACTATGGTTCAACGAGCTCGAGGTGTCATGGCGAACCAGTTACCGCCAAACCATTGAGTTCATGATTTTCAAGCGATTCATCCCATATTTCGGTCAGTCTCCAATTGACGAAATAAGACGGGCTGACCTGCTAGATTTCAGGCTATTTCTTACTAAGCAGGAAGGACGGAAGGGAAATCGGCTGAGCAACAACACCATCAATCGGCACATCAAAATTCTCAATAGCATCTTAAACGAAGCGGCTGCTCGCTATGATTTCACCGCACCTGGTTCAAGTATTAAGTCGCTCAAGACCGAGAAGAAGGATGTCGATCCCTTCACCCTTGATGAGATCAATCTTATTATCAATCACGTCAGAGCAGATTTCAGAGACTACTATATCACTCGATTCTTTACGGGGATGAGAAGTGGAGAGATTCATGGGCTTAAGTGGCGGTATGTCGATTTCGAACGTCGGCTTATCCTGATTCGCGAGACCCATACCCGAACGGGAACAGAGTATACCAAGACGGATTCATCTCAGCGTGAAATACAGATGTCGCAAATAGTGCTCGATGCCCTACGTTGCCAGCACGCTTCAACAGGGCATCTTGACCTAGTTTTTTGTACCGCCAATGGCAATGCTTTGAATAATAACAATCTCACAAAGCGCGTCTGGTACCCGCTGCTTCGCCACTTAGGCCTTCGTCTTCGCAGGCCTTACGAAACCCGACACACTGCTGCAACCCTTTGGCTCGCAAGCGGCGAGAACGCTGAATGGGTTGCCCGCCAAATGGGCCACGCAACGACCGAAATGCTATTTCGAGTCTACAGCCGTTTTATCCCCAACGTCACGCGACAGGACGGGAGCGCGTTTGAAACCTTAATCCTAAGTCAAATTACTACACACAAGGACGGAAATAATGACGAGTAACAACGTAACTTTCATTAATCGATTATCGTCACGCTCAATCTCAACCTGTATTGGCGAAAGCCAGCTCAGCGAAACGCTTTACAAATGCCTGAGTGAGACTCCCCCGGGAACGGTGGCAGTGCTTCTGGGCTGTGACCCGATCAGCTGCAATGACCGAGAGGCGATACGGCGATGGTTGATCAAGCAGCCCTCCGATCTTGATTTCCAGCAATGCTTCGAGCGCTTGAGCATCGAGCTTAATCAACGCGCTCAATTCATCTAAATCAACACCAAAGGACACTAGCCTGAAAGAAGTTTCAGTACGACAGCTTGGTCGCGAAGCTGGCTGGGTAGAAGAATAACGTCGGCGACGAATATATACGGTCGAAATCTTATTACTCGTCTATGAGCTATCAATGAAATGTAACTGAGATACTCTAAACCACGGTGATCTAGAGCGGGGAAACGATGAAGTTGAGCAGCCAACGATGTTCTATACACCAGCCTCCTAAGCTCTTCGGAGCTAAATTTGCCATCCTATGTAGGTCAACTTTGACAGGTTGGGCTTCTAAGACAACTTACCTTCAGGGGCACTTAATCTCAACTTAAAGCCCGAAGAGAGAAAAAGTTACTTTGCTCTGCCCCTTTTGGGCAGAGTAGCTTGTGACGGCCCCATAAAAAACGTATCTAATAGGTGTCGACTGTAAAAAAAGGATCGACGAATGCGCCAAACACCTATTCTAAAAGTCAAAATACCGCCACTTTGCGGAAGAGGCCTCGGCGGCCAATTTAAATCCGTAAGCCAAGACGTGAATCTCGTGATCGAGGTCGTGAAAAACGCGCTTCGGCCCGTCGTCCACGACGAGCTAAAGAAAGAAATCTTCAATATTGAATTTAGGGGCGGTTTTCTCGAGATCTTCCTTTCGGAAAAAATAGCTAGAGAGACGCTCTTCGATAACTCAATTTCAGAGGTTCTGCTCGCTACCTTTCGCGAGATCCAGCAAGCGTTTAATCAATATAAGGAGATAAAAAACAACTGCGTGGAACTATTGTTAGTCGATAACTCGGTTGACTTAGAGCGCGCGAATACGATCTGCTTTCGATCAAAGGCCGCAAAGGACTTCGTCGAACGCTATCTACAAAGTCCCTTTGATCGGGATAAGACACTGTCAATTACCATTGATAAAAAAAACATCACCTTAACGTTTCCGACTTTCGAAGCTAGCCAGATAACCGAACGAAAGAAAATCCAACTCGAACCCATCTTGCTAAACACCAACATGAAACTAAAAGCCAAGATTACTGGTGTACAACACTTCGTTTCAACCCAACTAAATCCGGATCATTTCGATACTATGACTCAGATTTTTGCCCGGCGAATTACTTGCATCGAAGCCGAGGCCGACGTCACGATCTCCCGGTCCACATTTAATGAGCAGATCACGGCCATTACGTTAATTTCCATCTCCCCGGATGAGGAGTGCAAGGAATGAAACTGCTCTCAAAATACCTAAAACTAACACCAGCAACGTCCCCTCAAATCGCTGATCTTTTGCGCCAGGTCGACAACATTTCCGCAAGTGCACTTCGAGAAGAATTGGCAAACCAGCTCTTAAGCGCGATTGGCTCATCAAAGACTGAGCGCGAGAAGACACAAGCTCTGTTAGTCCTGAAGGCTCAGCTGCGAGAAAAGAAAGCGAAACACCCATTTACATCACTTTTGGTGACGCTCTCTGAACTGGGGTTATTTGACATTGCGAACGTAGTCCTCGCTGCACTTGTGATAACTGACCCAACGGTCACTTCTGAGACACTTAAACAGCTTCGGCTATTCTTCCAGTCGCAAGAATTATCGCGAGACGAATGGTTCAGCTTGGCAAGCTATGACGAACTTTTAGCAAAAATATCGGCGCATGTAGGCGACTGCAACGCTCTAACATTTCTATTAAACGCAATCACAAACCTTTTAAATTCCGAACTATCAGATCCGAGCGAAGCTGAAGTTCTCCCATCTGGTTCGTACGAATCACGCGTCTCGCCATCTATTTTTAAAGAATTCGAAGAACTGACGCAGGATGAGATTTCAGCCATTCATCACTACTTGCCCGAATCGTTCAACAATGCGCCGACCGAACGCGTTGTATTCATGATTATGCTTTCGTTTGGATTAACTCCAGATGCCGCGATTAAAAGGCTCCCGCTCGAAAGCGACAAGCTTTCGATTAACCTTTCGATGCCGGCCAATGTCTACCAGAGCCAGCTCTTACTCGATCCTATAACTAAGATTAACCTGCCCGTCCCTTCCGAAATCATTACACTAGCTGACGATCTCAACGCAAAAGATGTCTCATTTAGCCTTGATCGACTCAAACGCTGTGTAGAAGTTTTACGTATGCTTCATCCAGCACTTCAAAACGTTAAGCTCCAACGAATCAGCTCACAACTCGAATTAAAAACGTCCAAGACCTTGCGCTGCACGATAGCCACTCATATAGTTGGTCGACTCGGCAACTCTAAACCACCGCTTTTGGCGCACTACGTGGCGTTGAGTGAGTCGGCAGTTATAGAACGATGGGCACAGATCCAAACGCAGCTAGGTTTCAGCGTGCCCAAATACCCACCTGAATTACTCGACGGCGTCTATGGCACCCGATTTTCCGATCTTTTCATTCCATTAATTAAGTCTGAAATTTCGAGACTCCGAGTCCCTACTGGCAGGTCGGTCGAGGATTTAATCACATACCACAATAATTTCGTAACTTACTGCGCTGCGGCGTTTGCGACGGCAACGGGCGTCCGCCCAATTCGCGGATGGTTTGGCAGCTGGGCAAATTTCGACCTTTGTAATAGACGAGTATTACTGCAAGATAAAGGAGCCGCCTCGCTCCGCGTTGTGCTACTGTGCGATACCGCCGTTCGTCAGGTCGAGTCACTAAAAATCCACCTGAAACGACTAGCAAGCCGCCTGTCTAAATTCAACACTGAGGCTATCCCACCGCGCATCATCGCTCGAATTTGGGCGGCCAGCTTTTCAGAAAATTCAAAGCGAATGCCGTTTTTTACGCTGAGACTTAGTGATGAGAGAGATATTAAGTTAGAGCCACTTAGCCCAACTTCACTCTCGTTTGGCAAGCAGATTCCGCATAACTGGGCGAGAAAACTCCTGGCTCACAACCTCTACGAGCAAGTCTCACCGAACTTTTGCCGGGAGGTCCTAGGTCATGCTGACGTCGTTCCGGAAATTTTTGGAAAACACGATCACCTCAAGGAAGAACGACTCTCTGATCTAAAAAAGGTACAAGAGAAACTATTACGGGATCTTGACCTAACGGTGTGGGAGTCGGAGCTTCCCAATCGAGTTTTTCTTCCGGAGAAAACTCTGAATTTGGCTCGTAAATTCGGCCAGGATAGCAAGGCTACTAGCCCTAGACAAGTGAAGCCCTCTTCCGCTTTGGACAGTGCCGTTGTCGAGTACCTATCGTTAAAAATCTCGACTCCTAAATCTGAGTTTTGTAGTCAGAAGTCCATCAATCAAGTAGAGCTCGATCGTGCTCTCAAATCTTACAAAGCGAAATCGCTCAATAAGAACTACGGCACTGTGAATCGTAGCGATTTCACCCGAGCAAAGCTTTTCGCACCCGTACGCTTCGATGATATTGTTAGGCATGTACGTTCAACGAGCTCGCACTTAAGCCTCAACACAAAACTGTTCGTTCTTGCCATCATTCTTATTATTCGACATAGAATTTCTAACGCGGAGCTTCTAGCCACTCTCATCAATAAGTTGATCAAAGAGAAGATCACAACCGTCGTAATAAGTTTTGGTGCGCAAGACGCCTATGCGTTCGAGTTCGATCAAGGCGTGATTCTGGTGTGTCGACGACTACTCGAAACCAGTAAGGCCGTCGAGCTCAAAACTGACGAGCTTCTCTCACTGCAAGATAAACGTTTCTCGGACTTCACTGTCGAATTACTTTTACGTCAATGCCGATCCGCTAATAAATTTGATCTTCCGTATCCGCTCGCTCGGTTCCTTGATGGAGGTGGAGCTACTCCACTTAGCGTCAACATGAATTTTCGCGAGACAAATTCGATGCGCCTTGTGTATCAGCCGGTAGCTACGAGTTTCTCTGGCACCGTTTTACCCAGCTCTACCAGAGCGTCAGCAAGTGATTTTATAAAAACTTTACAGAAAATCTCCGATCTGGACCAAGCCGCCGCGACACGAAAGAAGAAGATTAGAGAGCTCGCCGAAGCAACAAGTCATTCGACTAACCAAATCGAATTTCATCTCGCCCACTGGACAATTGAGATGATTGACAACGGAGGCGAGAAAAAAACATCACTCAAAACCTCCACTATCGCGCACTATCTCGGCAGTGTTAACCGAATTATTAGCGAAACATTCATGAGCTTGGATGATCAGGAATCCATATCTTCAAAGCTTATCGATTACTTTCGAAAAAGACCCGACGGGCCCGCCGCCGCCTTCAACGCGTTCTTCACTTTTCTAAACCGCGAATTTTTATTCGATTTGCCGCTGCGGCACGAATGGTACTCCGGCGATCAGTCCCAAGTCTCTCGAAACTCCACACTTACCGAGTACGAATATCTGCATCTAGTACGCTTGCTTGTCCAAACCAATCGTTTTGAAGAAGCGCTCGCCGCTATATTGATGTTTCGCTTCGCTCTACGAAAGAATGAAGCGCGTGATCTTCGCCTTCGGGATTTCTTCTACTCGTTTGATATGAAAATGGCCGTCCTCCGTCTTGTTCCAACACGTGCGCGCGAGCTAAAAAGCGGGCAAAAAAAGCTAGAGGTTGCTCTGTGCGATTTATTTGAAGAAGAAGCTTCAGTTTTAGAACATCACTTCGAATACTTTGACAAAAAAATCAGAAACAATCGAAATGTTAGAATGTTCTGCGCCAATTCTGCCCAGGCGGATCAACTATTCGGCCGGCTTAGGCAGTCTTACCTTGAAGTTTCCGGAGACCCCTTAGTAGTCCATCATAGTTTAAGACATTCATCGGCACACCGTGCGGTGAATGTCACTGCTGCGATGAAACTCTTAGGGCACACGAGTATCGACTCGACGACTCAAACTTACGTCCACCGCATTATCGAGTCGCAAATAAAAGATCATCTCGATCATTTAGTATCAGACCTTGCTTATCTTGACCTTTTCCCGGTAATTAGAACCACGACATCGATGAGAATTCCAGTTAATCTACCCGAAGGGAGATCTCATAAAAATGAAGAAACGCTACTCAGAAGAACAAATCATACGCGCCATTAAGCAGCACGAAGCTGGGGCCAAGGTCGATGATATTTGCCGAGAGATGGGCATATCGTCGGGGACCTTTTATAACTGGCGTTCTAAATACGCAGGTCTTGAGGTAAACGAAGCAAAACGTTTGCGTGAGCTTGAGTCGGAGAATGCCAAGCTAAAACGACTCTTGGCTGACAAACTACTAGAAGTTGAAGCGATGAAGGAAGTCGTCGCAAAAAAGTGGTAAAGCCAGCCGAACGCAAGCCGATCGTTAGTTTTCTGATCGATCGGTTTGGATTCTCAGAGCGCCGTGCATGTGCGCTCGTCCAGGTCAGTCGGACTGGCTTTAGATACCAATCCAAAGGATATGGCGACGAACAGCTTCGATCGCGGCTTAAAGAGCTTGCTGCGAAATACTCACGCTATGGCTACTTGATGCTCCATGCGCTATTGAAACAGGAAGGCTTGGTCGTCAACCGTAAGCGCACGTATCGTGTGTACACGGAAGAGCAGCTCCAAGTCCGAACGAAGAAACGCAAGAAACTAACCCGCCCGCGAGTGGTTCAAGACCCTGCGACTCGACCTAATCAGAGCTGGTCTATGGACTTTGTCTCAGACCAATTGGCCAACCATCGACGCTTTAGAATATTGAACGTTGTTGATGACTACACTCGCGAGATTGTCGGGCAACTGACGGAGTACTCTATTTCAGGCGTGCGTGTAGCAAGGTTTCTATCCGACTTAGTTGAGGCTCGAGGAAAGCCTAGCGGTATTACCTGTGACAACGGCACTGAATTTACGAGTAAGGCGATGTTTTTCTGGAGTCAGGAGATCGGCATTAAGCTGAACTTTATCCAACCAGGTAAGCCCACTCAAAATGCTTTCGTTGAAAGCTTCAATGGGCGATTCAGGGATGCTTGCTTGAATCAACATTGGTTCAGATCGTTAAAGGAAGCACGGTACGAAATAGCCCAGTGGCAGCAACATTACAACCATGAGCGACCACATAGTTCGCTGAATTATTTGACACCGGTAGCCTTCGCGAAGAAGGTTGCTTAATATGGATTATCTCATCGGAAGGCTGGTGCTAATCGAGGGGAAAGGTCAAAATTAGCATTTTTAACATTAGAAGCCGGTATACCATAGCGTTGTGCATAACCTGCACTGAGTGGATTTTCTAATGACCAGAATTGTGCTTCAGCAGCTTGGCTTTTTCCAGCCGTTCCAATTCGGTAAAGGGTTGCCCCATCTTGTACTTGAGCTCTTGCAGCCATTGATGCGGCGTCTGTTGCTTGATCTGCAACGCCCCAAGGGGTTTTTATTCCCTTTGTAACAACAAACCTTTAACCCCGCGTTAGACGTACCACCTCTGTATAAATATCACTTCTTATATTTGCCAATTCATCATTAAGCTTATCTTCATCCTTACCGTTTAAAACATGGTCATTGTATTCTGAAATCATGAGGTCATTAAAAGATCCCATGCCCCCATACCATGACAATATTTCTTTAAGTAAGTAAAGGTCTAAACTGTCTCCACCTTTATCCAAAACCTTCCTAATCTTATCAGACCAAAATTGCTCCCCGACAGATCGCAGTAATGTTTCACAAGTTATCAGTAATTGAATCAAAGTCTTCATCATTTATTCCTCTTCTATTGAATCCATTTAGGATTTACGCGAGGAATGTACACTTGATTGCCACCCCCCAGAATTTGACCAACGCCGGTCGGTTGCGGGGCAGCTGCACCTTCAAAAATTTGCGTGCCTTTCGGTACTTTAATACTTACGACATTGTTAGCAGTATTACCCCATTGAGGGTTTAGAGCTGAATCAAGTTGAGACTGAAGTGGGCCGCTAGGTTTAGTTCTTGTCCAATAAGGCCCTAGCTTTCCTGCACTACCGCCATAAACTCTGTATAAAGTAGTAGTTTCTGATGTTGTCGTAGCTGTATATGAGCCTCCTCTGAACGTTGCGGCGACATCATCTGCTAGTGGGCCAGGATTTGTAGGCCCATGACGTACACTCTTTGTAACACTCCCAGCCCTCGACAAGCTCATCAAGCGCGAAAAGATCTGTTTACCCGTATAGCCAATTGCTCCCACAACTAGTGAGCCCTCATCCACGGGCGACAACATTACCATAGATACCAAGGCCATCTGCCCTCGGCCCTCGTGGATTCGATTTACTTCTTCACGCGTCAGATCTCCTGCATTTACTCGACGCTCCATGCTATTCAGAATCACATCGTGCTTCATGCTCAAACCTGAAGAGTCAGTCGACCGATTCGGGTTATTACCAGCATATAAATAGGTGTTCGGCCCGTCTACTAGACCGAGTGGGTCGCTTTGTAAATATCGACCCGTCTCACTGTCGTACACGCGAACACCGTTGTCCCAGGTATTCGTCTCGGTATCGTAATATTGGCCCGGATAACCAATATTCATCCCATCGATATTATCCAGTACAACGACGCGATCAAACGCACGATTAGTCGCGTGCCAAACGATCGTGCCCGCTTCATTAGTGACTAGCTGTGGGCGCTTTTGACGGTCGTTATGAACAAAATAAACAGCGTTATTTACTTTAATAGCGACCAAAAGCGTATCGAGGTATATGTATTCCTTCGAAATCGATCCGTTTGCCGACTCGGCAAGAATACGCCCGTCTTCGTTATAATGATAGTAGTGAAACACCCCGTCAACTTGCTTGGCGACACGCTGATTAGCTGAGTTGAAAAAATAGTTTACGGAGCTGGCGCCGCGCGACGTCGCTATCCGATTTCTGCCGTCGAAGGTTCGCGTAACCGTACCTAAACTCGCTACGCCAACATCGCTATGGTAACGATCTGAAATTAGATTACCCCGGCTATCGTGACTAACCGACACTCCATCTACACTACCTAGGCGCTGTACTGAGTCGCTTAACAAGTACGTTTCGAAAACTCCACCATCGGCTGCGGTAACCCTTTCTCGGTTACGATTAGATATTCGATAATCGAGCTGAAATTCGGTCAGCGTTGAATTATTTTCTCCCTCAGACTGGGTTCGTAGTGTTTGATCATCGTAATACTGGTATGAGAGCGTCGCGTAGGCGAAGTTATTGTCGATAGAATCCGTCAACAATCCTTGGTTGTCGTAAACGTAATTGACGTTCATCACATGTGAATTGATATTCGCGACGTGCTGCCCAGTGGTATCGTAGCCCAGCGCAAACGTGTTGTTACCGTAATCGTAGCTTTGCAGGGCACCATTAGAATTGTAGATAATATTACTCAGTACCGTTCGCCCGTCGATACTAATGGACTTCACGTGAGTTCCACCCTCGCGATCATAATCGACGATTGTTCCGCTTGGGTATGTTGTTCTTGTCAGGCCATCGATAGCATCGTACTCATATGAGCTTTGAAGCGTATGTCCGTTAAAGACCGATTGTTTATGAGTTAACTGGCGATTAAACGAATTGTAATCAAACTCTTCATAGCCTGATCGCCCATTAGTTTGATAGGTATTTCGGACAATTCGGTTCAGCTCCAATCCGGTTGTTCCATAACTCAAGTCATAGCTATAAGTATTCTTATCGTCGTATGCTCTATCAGCTCGTCCTAAACTATCAAACGTTGTATGAGAAACATCACCATTGCTATAGTTAGTTCGTTCGACGTCACCGTTTGCATTACGTGTAAGCGCTGCTCCGACCGTCGCGGGGTTTAATTCCGACATCAACTGCCCGTGACCATCGTAGCTGAACCGAAAAATACGCCCCGCACCATCAGTCATGGTCTCTAATTGGTCGTAACGAGTATACGTTTTATATGTTGTAGCTCCTCGCGCATTGGTCGAACTGATTTCTCGGCCAAATTCATCATAGGTTGTAGTTTCTACCACGACACCACCAATGCGCTGTCGCCATAACAGGCCGTTACCATCGTAATCGCTGGAAAGATATGAGTCGGGGGCGATCTCAACGGCTTTAACCAAGCCGTCAGCATGGTATTGTACGCGTGTCAAACTTGTGATCGAGGCCCCTTCGGCGGATACCGTCAGCACTAGTATGCCTATACCGACCACTAGGCGAAGCGCTTCTTCAATTCTATTCATAATCCGTTCTTCTTCTCATATTGTTCTTGAACACCTAGCGGATATCTATATTCCCTGGCCCGCCTGGGCCTGACCTTGTCAGCTTGATGAAAATCGCATCGACAATATCCTCCCCGCCTGTTGGATCCGGGCAATGTAGGGTTATGAACGAGCTTTCATCTACAAAAAAGTCAGCCGAACCTGAGCTACCTACACTGTTGGAATAGATTGAGCCTCGTCTGAGCTCGCACGTATTAGCATTTTGAACATGCCAAGAAACGCTCACGACTTGCGGCTTAGTTATATAGTTTGGCGTGGCTGAGAACGAGATAATCTCCGGCGGGGCAGCCGGAGTGTGCACGATCACATCCATTGAGCTAATCGACGACCCTAAGCGACTTACTGCGGCATCAAGTGTCGTGGACTTATCGAACCCTACTTCCGCTGTACGGTTACCCATCACGTCGTATTGGTAACCAACAACCGACAACACTTCGCCATTCGCGGCAACCGCCTTACTCGCAATTAGTTCGCCTTTGTCGTTGTATCGTGAGTGAAGTTCAGATCCGTTAAAGCGAGAGTGCTTAATGGTATTTGAGGTATTGAGGTAGTACTCAAAACTTTCCGTGAATGCACCACTTTCGTTGGATCGACTGCGTGTTACAACACGCCCTAAGATATCGTAACTCAGTGTTTCAACCGTGCCATCTGACGTCTCAATTCGACGAGCTCGCTGAAATCCGTCGAAATCTCCAAACAACGTTTCAAAACCAGCTACATCTACTGTTCGAATCAATCTTCCTCGACTGTCATAGTGGCGTTCACTGGTGTCAGATGAACCGCTGAGAGGCCCATCAGTGATGATCGATTTCAATAGGCCCGTCGAGTGAAAGCTATACGAAATATTAGTCACGAATGTTTCGCCAGTCTCCTTATCTAGTCGTGATTCCTGAGTAATGAGCGGCCTCGATGACTCGTTATAAAATTGACGCGTAATTCGCTGACGAGGAGAGTCTATTACCTTATTAATATTGAATAAAGGCAGCTTTTCGTATGTAACTTCATATTCTTCAGCGGTTCCCTCTTTAACGATTTCTTTGACAACCTCTCCGTGATCATTGATTTCATATCGAGTCACATTGCCAAATGTGTCGGTTTCAGTTTCGATACGATTCTGCCAATGTGTAAAGTAGGTATAGACTTCCGAGCTCGACCGTCCGTCGGGAGTGGACATTGCTGTCCCGACAAGCCTCCCTAAATGGTCGTAGGTCATCGATCGGACGGCACCGAGACTCGTGGTAAAAGTTGGGGCGGCGTTGTCGAGATTGCAGACGTCACTCCATGTGACGCTAGTGACAACCTCACCGGCATCTAATACTTCTCTGACTCGGTGGCGTTCGTATCTGCTGGCACCACATGTTCGAACCACCTGTTCGACGTTATATCCAAATTCCCGCCGAGCGGCTGAGCCATTTGTTCTGGTAACATTATAAGACTGGGAGGCATCGTTGATCCTAAAGTCATACGTTTCATTCATTATCGGCGATGTCGTCGTTGTCCTCAGCAGGTCGTATGGCATCGACGATTCCAAAAAGACAACTTCGTCCCCGGTCGAGAGTTGAAACGTAACTTCATTACTTGTATCACTCAATTCCTGGTGCGTTAACTGCATCCAGCTACCATCACTGTGAGTCCACTTCAAAACTGTAGGAGACGAGGTATTAATCTCGACTTCTATTGAAGCGCCACTTCGAAGATCTACTTCTCTCAGCATTTGCCCGCTGGGTGAATAATATCGTCTCGATACCGCATTTCTATCGGTATAGATCCACTCTCCAGAGGAGTCCTGACTTAGCTGTGCAATTCTTGGGGTATACTCTCGATTGTCCCAACGAACGTTTTGCCACTCCCTCCACGCGGGTGTGCCAGTAGCGATATGCCAATCATCCTCCTCCGCTTCGACGAGCCCAGCATACAATATATCTAGCTCGCCCAGACCGTTTTCAACTTTAATTGGTCGTTTTTGAATTGTGTCACAACTCGGATAAGGCATGATGCCGGTGTAGCGATTATAGTTATCTTCTGTATCCCACGAGTCGAATCGTTGCGTGACATTTGCGTCCGACAGCCCCCAGATGAATTGATCGGTAGAATACCGCCAAGTTAGACCGTAACCACCATACCCCCCCGGTCGCGCAGAAAACGCTCTTTCCAGCGTTAGCGGGAGAAAACTATCGCCACTCTGCGCATAAACAGTACGAAATCCTGGTTGCGAATCAGATCCACCAAATAACCCGCTAAGTTTCTCCCAACTCTGATGACTAATATCAGGTTCACTCGGATTGTGGCTTTGTCGAACGTATTCGTTAAGACAAGAATCGATTGCTAAACCTGGATGATCATCCGTATATGCCTGCGTATATACGCCAGTGGCCTTCCTCATATGTTCAGACCTAATTTGAAATCCATCGTTGCCTTCGTCCGCTGCGGTGACAGCTATACTTAAAGAGAAAATCAACACAGCCGACGTTAGCCCTGAGCCTTGAGCCTTGAGCCTTGAGCCTTGAGCCTTGAGCTGACCATTTGTCAATTTGTAAACTACAGTAAAATGATCGTTCCATGGTAAAAAAGACCGCCTAGATAATATTTCGTTAAATTTGTCAGTTAAGGGGTTAAACATTAAGCATTTAGAGTGGAGCGATTGCCGTTACTAGCCAACAATATATACGTTCGTCACGAACTGGCTTCTCAGCATCTCACCCGTCTGGGTATTTAAATTTCATTACAACGACGAGCAATCGTACAGTTCGCTTGAATATTCAAAACCACTAGCTTGCGTCAAAAGCCGCTTATTACGAATTAACTCATGGATACGCTCATGCTAACCGAGGAGAAAACCGCGTCTACAGAAATTAATAAACAAGAAGCATAGCTGTCAAGTCAACATTGTCGGAAAATTAGATTATGTGAATTTTCTAGGTTCTGGCAAGTTAACTATTACAACCCAGCCTGCAGCAAGTTGCCTAGTCCATCAGCATTCAGTTATCTAACGCAAAACAAAAGCCCTATCGCGGCGCACTCGTATTAGCGCCGCCGAGCATAGATGTCGTTGAATATTGAACAAGTTGTAAGCAGCCGAATGCGTATTAAAAATTCTGTATTTGCCTAAACGACTTGCCTCGCCTTACTTAGTGATTAGCCCCATCAATTTTGTGGCATCCATTGTGACATTTGGAGCAAACAAACTCTTACTGCTTCTGGGTCCTCACTAAAATGTCACAATCGACGTTAAGCAACAAGCTAGTAAAATAAGGTGCTTCAGCGGCAGGGTAAGTATGAATCAATTAAGGTCGAAATATATACGGTTGATGTACACCCTATATTTCCGCACTCCGAAGGCGTAGGTCGCGCGTTCGAATCGCGCCGAGCGGGCCATATGTTCTCCCTATCTAATTTTCCTTCGCTTCTTCACAAGCAATTGCTTGCTCTACTTCTACACCACCCGAACCAGACCATTTGATTTGATTATCCTCACCAATCTCAAGATTGAGACTAGCAAAGCCTCCGGTAAGCGTAATTTGAGCGGCTCGTCTTCGGATCTCTGCAGCGCCGCCGCGAGTCATGATCGTCGCCGTTTCTCTCGGCTTGAAATAGAATACGTGGATTTTACGATTAAGAGGAAGCTGCATCGTTGATTCTGCATTTTTCACCTTAGATTGCCCGATATAATCAGCTGCCCCCGGAATATCGTTGTATGAGGGGCAGCCATCCGACGCATCAAAATACTTTAAAGCCGAACGACTTGGCTTGATATCATTAATAACAATATCTAGTTGAGAAGTATTCTCGTCGTTACTCGACGCACATCCTAAAATAAGGAAGCATGCAGTCGACATATAGATCACGAAGTTAAGTTTCATCTTGACGAACATAGAACCCTCTCCTAATACACTCACTAGTTCACCCGCCGTTCTGGTCTGTCTTAGTCCTAGCCTACAGAGCGTTTTAAGCGGCCCGAATGGCGGAGACGTGATGCTCGTAATGACGGAGACGCCTATACCTACATTTCAGCTGTGGCGACAAACCCTAGCGATTACCCGAAATCAAGCGGCTTGGTGTACATTGCCGAGGTAGCCATAGTAGCCTTCAATTCGATGTCCTTTATTTAGGAATTCGATGACCTTTATTCAGGTAAACCATGTAGCTTATTAACCGTAGTCAAATTTCCTCAACAAGGAAAGGAATTGATTAAATTAGAAATGGAATAGCCTATTAATACCGGCTTCACCGTCAGTGCGTTTACATTAAAAAACGCCATCTATTGATCCATAAGCTCCAGCACCTCCAGACGCAAAGTTTTATAGTGGGCTAAAACGTGCTTTTTGGGACCAATTTCTAATCGACCAGTGACTTACCTCCACATTCAACTCCGGTAAAACAGTATCCTGAATAGCATCAGCTAAGATTAGGCCGTTTTCACTGTAAATGATCATTGGAAAATGACCTCGATGTAGGGCTTGAGCTGCTCGCGAAATTGTTAGCGATGACTCAGGTTTTCACAGGCTTCGCAAAACCTGCTTTAGTTATGGCTGTAGCCCTCGTCTTAAGCGCCTGCTCTCCCGAGGAAGATAGTTCGGGGAGCTCAGAGACCTCAGCTTCAAGTGTTTCGACCGTATTGCACAATTTTGAATCCTACATATAGCAAAACATTCGGGCTGCAAGCTAGTGCGAGGAGATTGTCGCTTCGGATCGATTAGGTATTTCAGCCCTGAGGACAAGGACACCTCCGACACACCAACCCCAGCATCAATGCAGGCGCCATAGCCGTAGGTAACCATCTTTACTGGATAATGGTATTTGTGAACTTGATTATTTAATTCGCACCTTAAATTGAATCACCTTGGAAGAACATCGAGCGGCTCATGCAAAGCCACTAATTTTTCCGAAACGTGCTGCGTCTCTCAACCTCAAATCAGCTTCTAATTGCTGGCGCAATCAACTTCCAAAAAAACATGACTATAGGTATGATGACTCATCAACTAAAAATGGATTTTGCCGAACTATTTAAGTATGGAGCCCAGAATGAAGAGCTTATTAGCCGCCACATTAGCCACCGTTATCCTGACGTCCCCTGTAAAAGCCGAGACGATTGCGGCTCAAATAAATCAAGCACATCAGCAGTACGAAGCGGCCGTGGCCTCAGGTGATAACAGCGCCGCGTTAGAGAGCGCACGCTTGGCATACCAACTGGCGGTGGATAATTCTGTGGAAATCAGCAATCCCGATCTATTGATCACTTCGGCCGATAATTTAGCCTTACTTCTAGGGAGTGATCGTCGCCTTTCAGTTGCTAGAGAAGCCTTAACTATCATCTCTCATGAAGTCGACGTCATAGAAGCCCATTACGGTGACGAAAGCGACAAACTGATCCAACCTCTACTAGACCGATCGACTCTGGACAACCGCATACGCGATTTAGACCGAAGGTCGCGGTCCCGCAGAGATATTAACCAAGCTCTCGACATCATCGACGAGCATTACCCCGACGAGAGCATTACCCGCGCAGGTCTTTTAACCGCAGTAGCTGAGGTGCTCTATTACTCATTAAGGGATAGACGCTCAAAAAGCGTCATTAACGATGCAGTGGAAATCTACGAAGCGCATTTACCACCCGAAGACCCCAGCCGTGGCTATGCAGAGTTTCTTGCTGGAAAGATCCACTATACCAGTGGGTCCTATCAGCGTGCTACTGAGCACCTCGAGGTCGCAAAGCAATCCTACGTACGCGAAGACGCTGGTCGAACGCAGATGGGAATGGCAACCCTAGCGCTACTCGTCCAAAGTTTCTCGCAGCTTGGTGAAGAGGATTTGGCTACTGAGTACTGCTTGGCTATAGGCAGACTAAGTCCTTTTGAAGGCACTGATAATTACCAGCCTATTTTCAAGGCTCCCGCCGAGTATCCACGCGCCGCTAGCCGATCACATATCCAAGGATGGGTTACCGTGAAGTATACAGTGGATGAACAGGGAATAACTCGAAATCATGAAGTAGTGGCGTCAGCGTTCACAAAAAATGGTCGTAATACAGCATACGGAGGTGGACTCGAGGATGCTGCGGTAGATTCCGCAAAGCTATTCCGTTACGCACCACGATTTATCAATGGTGAGGCCGTTGCTACTCCTGGTGTACACACTCGCGTTAGATTTCAGATGTAAACCTAACTCACAGTGAGCCGACTGCTACCGCAGCTCGGCCTCAGCCAAACACCACTGCTGTTTGCACGCCCTTCACTTCCGGATGATTGGTCAAGGTATCGAAAATCCACTCTCGCAACTGGGATGTATCCGCCAGTGCCACATGGGCCACCACGTCATAATCACCGCCCGTATGAAAACTTGTTAGCACCTCTTCATGCTCATTGAGAAAATTCAGAAAGCTCATCACTGAATCACGGGTATGATGATTCAACAGAATAGAGACCAAGACCTGTAAGTGAGCACCTAACTTATGAGGATCAACCTCGCAGCGATAGCCCTTGATGATCCCGTTTTGTTCTAAGCGCTTAACTCGCTCCAGCGCCGTGGACGGAGCAACTCCTAGCTCGGCTGCCAACTGCTTGTTCGTCATTCTGCCATCACTACCGAGTAGCTGCAGGATTTTGGCATCCACGGAGTCTAATGTGCTCATCAAAGCTTTCCTCAGAGTAAAAGATCTATGCTAACCGTTTTTTCAGGGACTTTCCTGCCCCAACGTGCTGCTCATACACGCGCTTAGTCTCGGCCAGCAGCAAGGCATCCATATTGTCGATATCAAAGCCACTACTGAAGCCCTCGCATAGCGGATCAATGTGAATTTTCGCAGCCAGATAGAAGTGAGCCATCAGCTCCCGAACATCCTCTGTCCCCATCGAGATCCGAATGGTGGTGGGATAGATATTAGCGTCAGCCAATGCACCACCGGACAGCTCAGAATGGGAAGTCAGCGCCGGGCATAGAACTAGAGTATTCGTTTGGCCAATGCTTACCTGGTGACTAAAACAGGGCTCCAGCGCATCAAAAAAGCGTTTAAACGCCGCCACATCTACGTTCGCGTTCTCAAAATCGACGGTAAACAGTGGTGAGGGCAAGCCAAGATAATGACTGTCTAAAAGTTGTTGGTGATTAGCATGAGTCGGCACGGCATTGGAATTCACCCTTACCATTGGGTTTGACGCCAAGAACGCGGTAAACACCCGGGTAGCAATACCCTTATGAAGCATGCGTTGCTCCAGTGTCTTCATTCCGCTCATCACCTCCGCCGCTTTATCTGCGTCAAGGAAGGCGCCTTTGATGTAATAGACGTCCCAAAACATGGTATCCGACCACTTAACTCCGTTAATGGTTTCGCCCTTGGGCATAAACATGGTCTCGATCTTGCCAATCACAACCCCTGCGGTGGTAGAGCCGCCACCTGATAGATCCTTGGTGTAGCTATGCACTACATAATCGGGCCGCTCATCGGGGTTCGCCCGCTGTAGTGGTTGGTGTAAAAAGGGTGTTGCCAAGGTTGAATCTAGGATGACACAGTGGCCTTCGCGATGGGAGATCGCACAGATGTTCGGCACATCTAACACGTAGCCGTGGGGGTTGCAGGGCGACTCGAGATACACATGCAGCTTTGCCTGCTGCAGTCGATCAGCATGACGCGCCTTCACATCGTGCAAGAAGACCTCGAAACTCTCGGCATCCAGTTCGTCAAACCATTCAATCTGAATATCCAAGCGTTGGCGCTGAGCAAAATAGTCCACCAGCAGTTGGTGCACGCCGCCATACACGTTACGCGATACAATCAACACATCGCCCAGGCGAAGCTTATTACTCAAAATTCCGTCAATGGCGGCCATCCCGGAATTATAGTTCCAAGCCAAGTATTCCTGAGTAAATGGGCCAGCCTCTAAATCAACAATGGCATTAGCCAGCGCGATGGAGGTTGGATTGAGCAGGCGACTATAAATTTGATGCGTTGGTTCTCTACCCGTGAAGGCATCATCTACCCACTCGGTACAGGCATAAATATAGGTTGCCGTTTTAACAACCACCGGGGTTGCAGAAAAGAGCGCCGGAACATTGTCGAAAATGGGATAGCTACCCTTCGAAAGCTGCGTAGCAGGACCGAAGTCAAACTGCTGATAGACGGAGCGAAATGGGTTTTGAAGGTTATCCAGCAGTTTCGCCATTTGAAAGGCGAGGAATTTTTTAGCATTGAAGTAACGAATCCGGTCACTTTGATCTAGCGCAGGCAGGGTTGCGGTAGTCACGTCCCAAAGCGACTGTAAGTTGCCCTGAGCCTGATAAAGATGATTTGTGGTGGCGATCAGTGCCTCACCATATTCGCTGTTAGGGTCAATACCAAAGTGCTGCAGCTGTTCCCGAGCAAGCTCTAGGGCCGACTGGGCATGGCTGGTCTTGCGCAGCGGGGAGAGGTTCTTCATTGCCGATAGATTCTTATCGCTCATAGCTATACCTTGCTTTTATTCTATTTATATTTAAATATACCGAATAAAGTATAGGATATTTCGTTAATATACAATATTTTCTATAATCGAAAGCCTAAATTATAATTTAGGCTCGACCCTCCCCTCGGTAATAGACTAATCCAATTTTTCGCAGACCATGTAGAATGCTTCGTCATCATGATGAGACGAATCTAAGGAATTTCCATGTCTTCAAGCGCTTCACTATTTAAGCCGGTTCAACTTGGGCCGCTCGCCCTAAAAAATGCCATCGTGATGGCCCCCATGACACGCAGCTTTTCACCAGGTGGCGTTCCCAATCAGTTAGTGATTGATTACTACCGTCGCCGCGCCGAGAACGAAGTGGGCCTGATCATTACCGAGGGAACTGTGGTGAACCACGAGGGCTCAAATGGCTATCCCAATGTGCCGCAGTTTTACGGCCAGGGCTTAGATGGCTGGAAAGAAGTTGTTGACGCCGTGCATGCAGCTGGCGGCAAGATCGCACCTCAGCTTTGGCATGTGGGGAATGTTCGCCGCAAAGGTGTCGAGCCTTTCCCTGAAGCACCCGCATATGGCCCTTCTGAGTTGCAGAAGAACGGCGAGCTGCTCATCAAAGGGATGTCTCAAGAAGACATCGATGAAGTGGTAGCAGCCTTCGCACAGGCCGCGGCCGATGCCAAGTCTTTAGGATTTGACGCCATCGAACTTCATGGCGCGCACGGTTATCTGATAGATCAATTCTTCTGGGCGGGAAGCAACAAGCGTACCGATAGCTACGGCGGTGACCTTGAGGCTCGCTCTAAGTTTGCCCGAGAAGTTATCGCGGCATGCCGCGAAGCGGTGGGCCCAGAATTCCCAATTATCTTCCGCTGGTCACAGTGGAAACAGCAAGACTACACCGCTCGCTTATGCGAAACGCCAGAAGAACTACAGGCATTCCTTCAGGGCTTAATTGATGCAGGCGTGGACATTCTTCATTGCAGCACTCGTCGCTATTGGGTAGCAGAGTTTGAAGGCTCGAACCTAAACTTAGCGGGCTGGGCGAAGCAGCTCGTTAACGCACCGGTGATTACCGTGGGAAGTGTTGGCCTAAATTCCGACTTTATGGAGTATATGGTTGAAAACGACACAACTTCCGAGGCGCACAATGTGGATGAGCTGTGTGAGCGTTTAGATTCTGGCGAGTTCGATGCCGTCGCGGTAGGTAGAGCGCTTATTGCTGATCCAGAGTGGGCAACTAAGTTGCGCGATGGACGCTTTGACGAAATCGTTGGTTTTAATCGCGAACAGTTAATGAAGTTAGTCTAGTCACTAGAACTTGCTCTTACTATCAATCTAGGCGAATCATTCGCCTAGATTGATCTCACTGTGACGTTAGTGCATTTAGGTTTTTTAGCCTTAGAACTCGGCGTTCTGGCTAGACAGATACTCGTCGTAAGTACCCTGGAAATCCACCACACTGTGATCTTTGATTTCAATAATACGGGTTGCCAAGCTAGACACGAACTCGCGGTCATGACTCACGAATACCAACGTACCCTCAAAACCCATCAGTCCCATGTTCAAGGCTTCAATGGATTCCATATCTAAGTGGTTGGTAGGTTCATCCATAATCAATACGTTGATATCTAGCATCATCATCTTGCCGAATAACAGGCGATTCTTTTCACCACCTGAACAGACGGAAACCTTCTTGTTGATGTCGTCCGAGCTAAATAGCAATCGGCCAAGCATTGCCCGAACCGCCAGATCGTCATGCTTTGGTGTCCGCCATTGCGACATCCACTCAAACAGCGTCAGATCATTGCTAAAGTGCTCGGTGACATCCTGTGGGACATAACCAATCTCAGCATTTTCTGCCCACTTAACGTTACCCTGTTGAGGACTTAGCTGACCCATTAAACAGCGAAGCAGTGTAGTTTTACCCGCTCCGTTTTCACCAATCACTGCAATTTTTGCACCCGCTTCGATAATAGCGTTGCCTTTGGAGAACAGAAGTCCCTCTTCATAGCCATGCCCCACATTTTCTAGCTCGAGCGCTAAACGATGTAGCTTTTTATGCTGCTCGAAACGAATAAATGGCGTTTGGCGACTAGACGGCTTGATGTCCTCCAGCTGAATTTTATCAATCTTCTTCGCTCGCGAGGTGGCCTGCTTGGCTTTCGACGCATTCGCACTGAAACGCGCGACGAACGCTTTGAGTTCCGCAATTTCAGCAGACTTCTTGGCGTTGTCCGCGTACATCTGTTGGCGCTTCATTGTGGAAGCTTCCATGAAGGCATCATAATTCCCTGGGTAAACGCGAAGCTCACCGTAGTCAATATCTGCCATGTGCGTGCACACTGAATTTAGGAAGTGACGATCGTGCGAGATAATAATCATGGTGCACTTACGCTGATTCAGGACATTCGACAACCAACCAATAGTGTGAATATCCAAGTTGTTGGTTGGCTCATCTAAGAGCAGCACATCGGGATCAGCGAATAACGCCTGCGCCAAGAGCACACGAACTTTCAAGCCCGGCGCTACTTCACTCATTGGACCGAAGTGATAGCTCTCTTCAATACCCGCTTGAATAAGAATCTCACCAGCACGACTCTCGGCACTGTAGCCATCAAGCTCCATGAACTGAGTTTCAAGGTCAGCGACTAGCATCCCTTCCTCTTCACTCATCTCTGGCAGCGAGTAAATGCGATCGCGCTCGCTCTTAACCTTCCACAACTCCGCATCACCTTGGATTACGGCATCTACCACACTATAGGCTTCATAGGCGAACTGATCCTGGCTTAGCACACCCAGCTTACAGTTTGGCTCAAAGGAAACGTTACCGGAGGTTGGAGCCAGTTCGCCACTGAGGATTTTCATGAAGGTTGATTTGCCGCAACCGTTCGCACCAATCAGGCCATAGCGGTTGCCGTTACCGAATTTAGCGGAAATATTTTCAAATAGCGGTTTCGCACCAAACTGCATGGTGATGTTTGCGGTAGTAATCAAAGGGAATTCCTTGTGGGCGAACACCGTCAACGTAGGATTAGGGTGATGCCAATAGTAAATGTGGCGCCACTATACGGATAGCGGCGGCGATGAACAAGTTAGCAGTTATCGGTAGTGTGCTAGGTGATTCGCATAGAACGGGAAGGCACAGGGTTAGCTTAACGGCGACTCGACTTGCCGCCTCGGCCACCCGCAGCCCTTCCTTTAGGTGCGCCACGACCAGCGCCTGCGCCTCGTGAAGCAGCTCCTGCCTTGGCCGGCCCCGCCCCTCTGCCGCCACTCGAACGACCTGCGGCGTTGCGCCCACCCGCTGCTTTTCCTGCGGCGGCTCGACCACCAGCTTTGTTGGTATGAGACCCGCCTTTTTTAGCTGCTGAGCCATTGCGATGAGCGGGAGTGCCATCACCTCGTCGGCCCGTTGACTTGGCGCTTGAGCCACTATTTCTGCTGCTATTCCTACTGCTAGGCGAGCCGTTGCGGGCAGCCTGTCCGCCAGCGCTCGATCTATTGGCTGAACGCCCACCTTTCGCACGACTCCGTTTACCGGGCTGTGCTTCACTCGAAGAGTTTTCAATCGCTTTTTCGAGGACATCCAGCTCTTTTTGGCTGAAGTCACGCCATTCACCCACGGGTAAACCTTTGAGGTCAACATGCATAATTCGAACACGCTGCAGCTTAACCACGTCGTAGCCAAAGTATTCGGCCATGCGACGAATCTGACGATTTAAGCCCTGCACTAAGGTGATACGGAAGCTATTAGGCCCTTCCTTGCTGACTTTACACTTCTTAGTCACTTCACCCAGGATGGGTACGCCATTCGCCATACCATCAATGAACTTATCGGTAACTGGCTTGTGTACGGTGACCACATATTCCTTCTCATGGTTATTGCCCGCGCGAAGGATTTTATTTACCAGGTCGCCGTTCGAAGTAAGGAAAATCAGCCCCTCAGAATCTTTATCTAAACGTCCTATGGGGAAAATTCGCGTACTGTGGCGCACAAAATCAACAATATTGTTACGGTCATCACTATCGGTTGTACTAACAATACCCACCGGCTTATTCAAAGCAATTAAAACGAACTCATCGTGCTCCGGCGGCTCAATCATCTGACCGTTGACGCGAACCTGATCTCCCGGATTTACCCGGTCACCTACCGATGCGCGCTTGCCATTAATGTAGACATTACCTTGCTCGATAAATCTATCAGCATCGCGGCGGGAACACAGACCACTCTCACTAATGTACTTATTAAGGCGGGTATCGGTCTTAGTAAACATCAATTAACCCTTGAATCCTTTGCCGACTAAGTAAACCTCGCGTGAACGCGGTCGCGATGCGGCTGGCTTGCGAATCAGTACTTTATCGAATGATTCTCTCACATCCTTGAGATATTCCTCATAGCCAACGCCTTGGAAGACCTTGGCGCAGAAGCTACCGCCAGGCTTGAGTACTTTACGGGCCATATCTAATGCCAACTCCACCAAATACATGGACGAGTATTGATCAGCGGCATTAACACCACTTAAATTGGGCGCCATATCGGACACCACAACATCTACTGGCCGACCATCAATCGCGCTCATGATTTGTTCGAAGACTTCATCTTCGGTAAAGTCACCCTGAATGAAATCGACATCATTTAAGGTATCCATAGGCAAAATATCCGAGGCAATCACTTTTCCCTTCGAGCCAACCCACGGCGCCATGATTTGCGACCAGCCTCCCGGCGCTGAACCTAGATCAATCGCCAGCATGCCTGGCTTAATCAACTTGTCCTTTTTATTGATTTCGATCAGCTTGTAACTTGCGCGCGAGCGATAACCGTCTACCTGAGCCTGCTTAACGTAGGGGTCATTAACGTGTTCTTGCAACCACTTAGCACTGGTCTTAGATCGGGCCATCTTTTTATCTCAACTCGCGTGGACGATGAATAGACATTCATCCGTTAAAGGGTTTTGCCGCATTGTACCTAGCTATGACAAGCTGATCAAAGCGGGAAGCTGCTTATATCAGCGCATTGGCATTTATCAGAACTACTCTGGCTGAGCAGGCTGTCATAACGTTCGAAAGTGTAGCCTAACTCTACTCAGCAGAGGACGACTCCAAGTCACAAACCCTAAAATAGTCACTTTCGCTTTAGCCCTGTTATACTGCAAGCCAAACTACTTGCTCAATGTTAACGCCTCTTTCCACATGGACGCTCGCGCAATGAAACTCAATGACTTAAGTAAATTGAAGCACAAGAAGTATCGTCAAAGCTTTGGCTACTACTTGGTGGAAGGCGAGCATTTAATTCTGGAGCTACAAAAGGCAGCGAAGGAGCAACCACAGCTCTTAGAAACGGTGGTCTATGTCACCGAGCGATACGCTAATTGGGAGAGCGACTTTGAGGTCATCGAGGTCTCTGACACTCGGATGGCGCAATTTTCCGACACCAAGACACCTCAGGGCATTATTGCTCGCGTGCCCTTACCCGATAAGACTCGCTCTGGAACCGAGACTGATGCGTCGTTAAAAGCTATCTATCTGTATGAGCCGCAAGACCCCGGTAACTTAGGCACTATTCTGCGATCACTAGCTTGGTTTGGGGGCTTTAAGATCATCATGAGCCCGAACAGCGCTGACCCCTTCAACCCAAAGGTTGTCAGAGCGAGCATGGGAGCAATCTTTCATGTGCCGATGGAATTTGATGTGAGTGTTGAGGATCTCTCGTCTCGATTCAAACAAATCGCCTACCTAGATATTAATGGTAAGGATATTCGCACACCGGAGTTCAACCAGCATCAATGCTATATCTTCGGCAACGAGGCGAGAGGCGTACCCCACGAAGTTTTGGCTCCGCTCAATGCATCGCCCTATTCCATCCTTGGCTGTGGCGCGATTGAGTCAATGAACCTCGCTAGCGCGGTAAACATCTCCGCCTTTCAACTCAGTGACTAGCTAGGCGTCCTCTTCACAAGCAAGCAAGTAAATCTCGTCGGGTGCTTTCGCCTTGGCACCCGCTCAATACGTACTTTCTATCTCTTCCCTCGATAGTGCATTCAAGTGCACAACGCCGCAAAAAAACAGTTATTTATTTATCACCAAAAGATCTATTGATTTAATTTATTTATACCTTTTAGGAATATAAGATCACTGTTAATTATTGATGTATTGGATCTTAGTAGTATGAAAGCTTTACCTCTTGCCGCAACTATCTCGCTATTGGCCATCTCCGCCGGAGCAAACGCCACCAACGGTTACTTTACCCACGGAATTGGCAGCCACAACAAAGCGCTTGCCGGCGCAGGTCTTGCCCAGCCCTCTCAGGCTATTGATGCCGCAAGCAATCCTGCGGCGGGTGCGCTACTAGACGATCAATGGAATGCCGGCCTTGCGCTCTTTTCTCCACGCCGTGAATACACAGCGTCGTCGAGCTTAGCGAATGGCAATGGTGGGGCATTCACCCTCGAGCCCGGTACGGTTAAGAGCGAAAGTAATTGGTTTGCTATCCCCTATCTAGCGAAGAACTGGCGCCTCAGCGAAGACAGCGCAGTAACCTTTTCACTCTACGGGCGTGGAGGAATGAACACCAACTACACTGATGGCAGCGCAACCTTTGACCCTGACGGACCAGGCCCTGCTGGTGTAGGCACTTACCCTGGAACCTTTGGTTCGGGAGACACCGGCGTTAATCTAAGTCAGATGTTTATCGAAGCCGCCTACTCTGTCCAACTCGATTCGCTAACCCTTGGTCTCGCTCCAGTGGTAGCCATCCAGCGTTTCGAAGCCACTGGACTGAGTGCATTCGGCCCCTACACGGCGAGCTTCGCTGCGAGTGGCGGTACGGTATCGCCTACCAACTTGACCAATAACGGCAGCGATTATAGCTACGGTTATGGCGCCAAAGCTGGGGTAATTTGGCAGGCAACGGACGCCCTATCTCTGGCTACTAGCTATCAAAGCAAAATCACTATGAGTGAGTTTGACAAGTACAGCGATCTCTTTGCTGAAGGGGGAAGTTTTGACATCCCCGCCTCATTTAAAGTTGGTTCCAGCTATGCATTCTCTTCGCAGCTAAGCATCCATTTAGATGGCGAGCGCACCTTTTACAGCGATGTTGCGTCAGTCAGCAATTCATCGACCCTCGTCTTTAACTGCCCTACCGCAGGACAAGGTGGCACCAATGTCAGCAACTGTGCTGGCGGCGCTAACGGTTTCGGTTTTGGTTGGAGTGACGTTGATGCAGTTAAGCTTGGCGTGACCTGGCAGCCTGAAGGAATGGCCAATACCACCTTCCGCGGCGGATACAGCCATGCCGACCAACCTATTAGCAACGAAGATGTACTGCTAAACATTCTGGCACCCGGGGTAATTGAACAGCATTTCACCTTTGGTGTCTCGCAGCAGTTAGCAAACAATCAGACCCTTTCGGTGGCGCTAATGTACGCACCTGAATCGTCCGTCAAAGGAACTAGCTTGTTTGATCCTACGCAAACTATCGAGCTCACCATGAGTCAGTTTGAAATAGAAGTTGGCTTTAGCTGGTAGTTGGAATTTTTGAATCCGTAAGACTCGGAGCTTGGGCGGTGGAATCACCGCCCTTTTTTATGCCGAATACAAGGCGTCAGCTAAACTAGCCAACCCTTTTGGCCGCCTTTACGGGCAATAAACCACAGGTCAATCGCCACAATAGCCACCACGGACTGCATAATAATAACGGCTAGCGCAAGCGTTACCTCCATTGCAATCATGACTAAGGCGATATCCTGTATCACTAAGCCAACGAGTGAAATCACGAAGAATTTAATACTCCACAGCTTCTTCATCGCCAACCCTACTGAACCTAATGTCCCGCCAATCACAGCCAGTGCTGTGCCAAATATCATCCAACTTGGGCGTGCCGCGTAGATAGCCTGATCGGCCTCGGGTAATGCGGCAATTAACTCTGGGGTAATCATTAGGTCGATGACAAAGGCGAATAGCCCCATCAAATTCCATAAAACAGCAACGATTGCTACCGGCAGTAGCCACTTTGGTGCAGCCATAACAGACTCCTTATTGTTGTTATAAGTCTTAGAAAGTAATTATCGAGAGATAGTGGATGGTAGCGGGTAGGCTACGATGCAATCTCTGCGGCAATTAGGTCTAGTTAACCGTGTTTCTGCGAACTTGTCACGCGGCGGTATTATCAGCAGCGCTACATATTCCAGCGGATTCAAGCATTGCTGGCCACAACGCCATCCATGTTTCCCAATCGTGCCCACCGCTTTGCTGATGAACCCGCTGCGGTGGCAGCATAGGCTCTAGCCAGCGAATACCAAAGCCCAGACCATCCTCGGAGCCATAACCCAACACAATTTCCGGATTGTCGCCGGCACTAGCCTGTAGATCACGCCAGATGATTGCCATCTTGTTATCATCCGCATTCTCCTCGGCATTCAGGTAAGCCGTCAATTCATCCTCGTCACCCACATAAGGTGCCATCGCCATAATGCCGCTGATTTCTTCTGGATGCTTCGCCCTATAAAGTAGCGTTCCGACGCCGCCCATGGAGGTACCCAATAGCCAAATATTGGTTTTCCCGCTGGCCATGGCGGGCAGAATAATATCTTCGCGCAGGCGGGTAACAATAGTCTTCGTTCGATAGTAGCCAAAGTAGGCTTGTGCCCCAACGAGCGAGATGTCGGCGTTACACTGTTCGATAAGACTTACTAAGCCCTGCTCTTCATACTCTTCTACCCATTGAGCGGCACCCGGTAACATCACCACCAGCGTATCGCTGCCTTCCGGGTCGCTGTAGACAACCACATCCATTGGCGCCTTGGCAGGGGCAATGAAGGTGCAGGCCGAAAGCACTAGACCCAGCGCAGTCCCCACTGCAACTCGCAATTTCAAACTCGATTTCTTGCTATTCATACGCACGCCTCTTCTCTTGCTAAGCAAAGCTTCCTTCAATCTTGCTAACCACTCTCTCCTCTCATCTTGGTTTAGACTATCAAGATCTGCCAGTTTAGTTTGCGCGGCCATCGGCGAGTTCGCTACACTGAGGTTAAATGATAATAAGGAAGAACCATGGCTCTCACTCCAAGCTCTATTCGCGTTGGCGGGCGGTATCGCGCTAATCGATTGAAGGAATCCTATGATGTAGTGGTCATTGGTTCAGGTATCGGCGGGCTAACCACTGCAGCGTGTTTGGCTAAAATGGGTAAAAAGGTCTGCGTATTAGAGCAACACTATACGGCTGGCGGTTTAACCCATACATACCAACGCAATGGCTACGAGTGGGACGTAGGCGTTCACTATATCGGAGACATGGGCACCGAGAACACCATGGGACGCCGCGCTTTCGACTACATCAGTGAGGGGCGCATTAAGTGGGCTCCAATGGACAGCACCTTTGATCGAATCTTTCTAGGCAACGAATCCTATGACCTCGTGGCGGGAAAAGACGCTTATATTCAATCCCTCAAGGATGACTTCCCCGGCGAAGAACACGCTATTGACCAATACATTGATTGCCTCTACCGCGTCCGCAAGGCGGTTAAGCTCTACTCCATTGCCAAGCTACTGCCACTCTGGCTGCTAAAAAGTACCCAGCGATTTCTGTCTAGTAGGATTGACGATGACTTGAATCGGCCAACACGGGATGTCCTTGAGAGTCTAACGTCCAATCAAAAGCTCATTGCCGTGCTAGCTGGGCAGTGGGGTGATTGTGGCTTACCGCCAGCACAGTCGAGCTTTGTTATTCACTCGATGATCGCTCACCACTATATCAACGGTGGTTACTACCCTGTTGGCGGTTCTGCCGTCATGGCAACCGAGATTATCCCCACTATCGAAAAGGCGGGCGGTGATGTGTTCACCTACGCTTCGGTAGAGGAAATCTTAGTAGACGACAACCGAGTCACCGGGGTTCGCATGGCCGATGGACATACCATTCCTTGCGCCACCGTAGTTAGCGCAGCCGGGGTCATTAACACCTACCAAAAACTACTGAAGCCAGAAGTGGTTCCGCCTAAGGTAGTCGAGAATATGCGCCATGTTGAACCGTCAATGGCCAGTGTCTGTCTCTATATTGGTTTACAGGAAACCGCTGAGGCGCTCGAACTACCCAAGACCAATCTATGGCTCTACCCCAGCGAACGCTTTGAAGCGCACGTAGACGAATTCCTAAAGGATCCTGAAAGTCCCCACCCACTCGTCTATATATCCTTCCCATCGGCTAAAGATCCTGACTTTCTCAATCGCTATCCGGGTAGGGCGACCATTGAAATAGTCGCCCCGGGATTACATGAGACCTTCGCACCTTGGGCTGATAAACCTTGGGGGAATCGCGGCGAGGATTACGAGGCACTCAAGGAGTCTATTTCTCAGCGCTTGCTTGAACAGCTCTATGATCAGCTGCCACAGCTTCGCGGCAAGATTGATTATTATGAGCTTTCAACCACGCTTTCTACGGATTACTTCTGTCGCTACGAGCAGGGGCAGATCTATGGGTTGAACCATGACCCTAAACGCTTTGACCAAGCTTGGCTCAGGCCGAAAACCCCTATTAAGGGCCTATATCTTTCCGGGCAGGACGTGATGACCTGCGGAGTGGTGGGCGCCATGATGGGCGGTGTACTGTGCGCGATTCAACTTGGAGGTCGTCAATCGCTAAAGCTTGCGAAGCAAATCTTCGCAAAATCGGCTTAACTTAGCGTATCAGTCACCGGAGACTATTCGCGCTGATCGATTCAATTTGCTCAGCACGAATAACTGAACTAAACCTAATTAAGACACTAATCAGGGTCCTATTATGAAGAAATTGATTATTACAGCCTTAGCACTATTTCTTGTTGCCTGTAGCAGCACACCTGCTAACCGAATTTCGGCGAATCAAGCAGCATTCGATGCCTACCCAGCCGATGTCCAAGCCTCTATTCAAGCCGGCGAAATTAAGCCGGGCTTTACCCTAGAGCAAGTCGAAATGGCCTGGGGCAAGGCGGATCGCGTATCTCGCGAGGTCTATGAAGGCGGCGAGCGAATTGTTTGGGGCTACACCAGTCACAAGCCGCAGGTTGGTATTGGCTTCGGAGTGGGTACTGGGGGTGGTTCTACCCGAACCTCAACCGGCATTGGTATCAGCTCGGGCGGGCAAGCTGAGTACGTCAAAATGGCAGTGATCGAGAATGACCGAGTCGTGGATGTGCGTTACTTCGAGTAATCTCTAGAATAGAAAACGGTAAATTAGGTGCATCGTCATTTCAGCCACAACGATGCACCTTAACTTCAGTGATTAGCTGTTGCCGTGCGGGTAAAAGGCGTCGTCATTGTACGGATACCACCAATCTTGAATCACCGGATCAGCGTCCTGAATTACCATCTTGCTGGCGCGGAAGGTATTCAAGCCTTCCCTACCCAGTTCGCGCCCCACACCCGATAACTTACGTCCGCCAAACGGCAGCGCGTCGTTATCAATCAGCGGGTTGTTAATCCAAACCATCCCCGATACGAGCTCTTCGCTGGCTAGCTGCGCTTCACGCATATCGGTGGTAATAATGGATGCGCCCAAACCAAACTCCGAGTTATTCGCTAACTCAATAGCTTCTGCTACGTCAGTGACTTTGCAAATTGCGGCCACTGGGCCAAAGACCTCAGAATTCATCACCTGCATCGTCGGCGAGACGTTGCTAAGGATTGTTGGCTCAACGAACGCACCTTCGCCAAATCCCTTAGGAATACCACCGCCCAACTCTAGTTTTGCGCCCTCTTGTTGAGCTTGATCAATAAGCTTGAGAATACGCTGCTGAGCGGCTCTATTGACTACAGGGCCCAGTTCCGCTTTATCGAAACCACTGCCCAAACGCAACTGGTCCGTTAGCTTTACAAACTCGGTAACAAATTCATCGTGAACCGCTTCAGCAACGAAAAAGCGCTCTGCCGAGGTACACACCTGACCGCTTAGATGAAACGCTGCAGTAACTGCTGCGGCCGCAGCCATCTTGATTGGGGCCGAAGCGGAAACAATAAACGCATCGTTACCACCCGCTTCAATCACAGCGGGCTTCATTTGTTCGGCGCAGGCCACGTTCACTAGCTTGCCAACGGCAACCGAACCGGTAAAGGCCACTGCATGGGTCTTTCTTGAGGCTACTAACTGATTCCCTACCGTATGATTACCCGTTACACAGTGCACTAACCCCTTTGGCAAGCTGTCGAAGTGCTTCATAAATAGCAGGGTGCAGATCGAGGTCGCTTCTGACGGCTTGATAATGACCGCATTACCGCTAGCTAACGAAGCGGCTACGGTCCACGCCATAAGCAGTAGTGGGAAGTTAAACGGCATGATGTGGACGGATACACCCAACGGCTCATAGCGACAGTACTGAAACGAACCGGCCTGGGTTGTTCCTGCTATATAGCCACCTTCATCACGCGCCATTTCCGCTAGGTAGCGGAAGGCGCCTGGAATGTTCGCAATTTCGCCGAGGGCTTCAGGGTAGGGCTTACCCATTTCGAGCACCATGGCTTCGGCAACCTCCCGATGATCAGCGTTCTCAATAGCGTCGGCTATCTGATGTAAATAGCCTGAGCGAGCCTTGGCATCAAGCTTGCCCCATCCGCGCTGGGCAGTATTCGCCTCATCTATCACCGCTGTTACTTCCGCCTCAGTGCAACTCGCGATCTGCGCTAACTGCTCTTGATTGAAAGGGTTAATAACGGGGAGCATCAGCTCAGATTCAGAACGAACGAGCCCTCCCGACCGGTAGTAACAGGTCGAGTACTTATTAAGGTCAATCATTTTTCTATCCTTAGACTAGGAGCTCTCTGAGCGCTTGCGCGTCAAAGACCAAGGGTTTGGTGATGGCATCGGGATGATGCATTGCTATCCATTCTGCTATGGGCGCCAAATACTCTGACTGCAAGGAACGCTCGAAAAGCTGCTGCACATGCGGCAAATAATTGAGGTAGTGGCCCTTGCTATCACGAACACATAAACGGACAAAGATGCCGATAACCTTGGCGTGGCGGTGAGCACTTAAAACACGATAGTCACGAAGGAAGGTAGCTTGATCTGTCGACGGCATCTCAGCGAGATAATGATCAAGTAAACGTTCGGTCATCTCGGGACAGACATCGCGCCTTGCATCCTCTAATAGCGATACCAAGTCATAGGCTCTAGACCCAATTAATGCGTCTTGAAAGTCCAGCTGGCCGCAGGCGTTAATACCCTCTGCACCATCAACTAGCATCAAGTTATCAACGTGATAGTCACGCAATACCAAGCACTCTTCCTGAGTGCTGACGCTATCAATCAAGCTGGCGAAGCGAGCCAGAAAATCGTCACGCTCTGACGCTGTGAGTTTTCGTCCGAGCCTGGCGGGCATGTACCAATCAACAAACAATGCCGCTTCATCATCATAGAAGCCGGCATCATAGCGCGGTACGTCGATTGCCGATTGACCGTAAGCTTTGTGGAGCTGAATCAAGGAGTCGACCGCAAGCTTATATAGCGGCTCGGCTGGCGAATCCTTATCGAGCAGAACGGTATAGGTGTTAAAACCAAAGTCCTCAATGACAGCGAAGCCGTTGATTAGATCCTGCTCCAAAACACGTGGCGCGCGAAGCCCGCAATCAGTTAAATAATTGGCAATACGAATATACGCAGCTAAGTCTTCAGTGGCAGGTGGCGCATCCATCAAGAGTACACTTGAGGATCCATGGGTAAGTCGAAAGTAACAGCGGAACGACGCGTCTGCTTTTAAAGCCTCCACGTGCCATGTTGACCATGCACTTTGATCTAAGAAATCCTGACGAAGATCATCACGGCTTAAGGTAACTGGTTTTTCCATTATTATAGCTTCTGACATAACTCATCCATACTGCAAAAAAAGCCGCACCGAAGTGCGGCATAACATAGGGTACTATTCTGCTTAATTAAAACTGTATTGCAACTCAACACCTACCCAACGTGGCGGTCCATACACCTGAAGGGTATAACCAAAGAACTCACCTAGGTCGAAAGCGTAAGTTAAATACTCTTCGTTACCAAAGTTCTTAGCAAAGGCGGCAACTTCCCAGGAGTTACTGCCACTCTCGCGAACGTAGCTCGCGCGAGCATTCCAAAGGGTATACGCATCCGCATGGGTAAGGGCAGAATTGGTAGTATTAAACTGCTGTTCACCGGTATAACTACCATCCACCTGAAATGCGAGTTCGCCATTATTCATGGTGAAGGATTTACGTACCAACCAGTTAGCGGTTAGGTCCGGCGCGGTAATCATATCCTGATCGGCAAAGTTACCGCCGCCTGGAGTTAGCTCAACATCGTGAACACGTGCATCAAGGAATGCGGTACCAAGCGACACATCCCAGCCTTCAGCGGGTGACACGTAGAACTCGATTTCACCACCTGTGATTGAAGCATCATGATTCTTCACGACAGACGTTAGGCCCTGGAATACAAACGCCTGATAATCCGAATAATCATAGCTAAAGATACTGGCATTCAAGCGACCCGCCCCATCAAACAAACGAGACTTAAATCCAGCCTCATAGCTAGTGAGAATCTCGGGTTCGAAGCTTAATTCTGAAACGGGCAGGAAGCCATCTAGCGGAGCGGTAAAGCCACCACCTTTCATACCGCGACTAATGCCAGCGTATAACAACGTATCGTCGCTCAAGCGATAATCCAACTGTACCTTTCCAGAGAAGTCCGAATCGGAGCGATCAAGCGCCACCGGATTTGGGATTTCAGCTACGATTGGGTTGTTTGGATCCCCGGATGTAAAGCCACTACAGTCATTGATAGCGCCCCATGGCGGCATCACCGCACCCGGTGCGCCTAGCGCGGATGGGGTACAGTAACTATCTAATACAAAGTCCTTTTCATCAACCACGTAACGGCCGCCAACGGTTAACGCCAAAGCGTCCGTGAGGCTGTATTCCACCTGACCGAACGCCGACCATGAGGTTGTCTCAAGCGTGAAGTCATTGGTCGTCGCGCCGCCGAAGGTAGGCATATCGATGTTTGAGGCGTACTCACCGTCAATATTCAAAAAGTAGAGCCCGGTGGTCCAGCTTAGCTTGTCGTTACTGCCATTTAGGCGAAGTTCTTGGGAGAATTGGCTCGTATCCTGATCAGACCAGTATTCCAAGGTGCGATCAGAGTTGCCGTCAGAATCCTCAAGATAGTACTTTTCTAGATTCTGGTAATCGGTGATTGAGGTAAAAGTCATCGACTCAAAGTCAATGCTTAGCGTTGCCGTATAACCCTTCGCATCCTTATCAATAACACCCGTTGGATTCTGGAAACCTTGGTTCGGAGCTGGGGATTCATCGGGTGTTCCCTGCCAGTCAGTGTCGATGTCGCCCACTTCTTTATAAGCTGGGCGGAAATCGTAGGCACCCGCAACGTTGCGATCCACGACGTTCGACCAAGCACTTAGATCAAGTTGAATATCTTCAGCAAACTCGATGGCTAGTTGCCCACGCATACTCAACAGATCGCGATTTCGCGCATCTTCGCCAGATAGGTTATCGAAGTATCCGTCAGCATCATCCTTAAGCAGACTAAAACGCCCCATAACGGAATCAGTAATACCGCCACTAACCGCCATCTCTACCCGACGCTGATTGTAACTAGCTACTGTTGCGTTGATGTAAGCTTCGAATTCTTCAGTTGGCTTGTTATTAATGATGTGAACTAGGCCACCGGTCGCATTTCGGCCGAACAGCGTACCCTGGGGACCACGAAGCACTTCGACGCGGTTCACATCGAACATCTGAGCGCCGGCAGCACCCGTTGCGGAAATGTAGACGCCATCCACATACATCGCGCTCGGCGCTTCCTGATGATCAGCAAAGTCATTTTGACCCACACCGCGGAGTGTGAAGATAGAGACCGATGAATCCCCAGAAAATGAGGTAGCAATTAATCCTGGGGTCTGCGCTGCAATATCCTCGCTGCTATCCCAACCTAATGCTTTGGTTTGCTCACCGGTAAACGCTGAAACCGATACACCAACATCCTGTAGATTCTGTTCCCGCTTTTGCGCCGTCACTACCACTTCTTCCATTACCTGAGCTTGAGCCAAGCCTGGAAGACCGATAACCGCGGCAACTGCCGTAGCTAGTAACGTGCGTTTTTTGCTGAAAGTCGCACTCATTTTTTTCCCCTTAGTTCATTCCGTCGAAACACATTGGGCACCTACTTCCTCCCGATTAACTGTTTCTTAATTTTGTTTTTATTACAAGAAACTAAATATTACCCTGTACTATAAATAAACACTTTTCAAGTACATTTTTAGTGTTTTTAGAGCTTAACGACAAAATGATCACATTTTTAGATGCTTAGTGAACTATTTTTAAACCATCACTAATAGTTTGTTGAACTAATTAATATTGCGTGCTATTGCTATAAAGGAAACGGACAAATCTGCCTAGGAGGCTTCCAACTATGACGACTGCAAAAACTATCGCGTTCTTCCCTGAAGCAGCCTTTGGGCCGGCGCTTAACTGCGTAGGTATTGCACAAGAGCTCAAAAAAATGGGCCACAACCCTGTCTTTGTTTGTGATCGAGGTTTTGCAGGAGTTTTTGCCGAGTATGGTTTCAAAGAATATCTCGTAAATATGTCGGGAGATATGAGTGATGAAGAGGTTGCCAACTACTGGGATGACTTTATTGCCAACCACCTCCCACACTTTCATTTAAGTCCCATTGATCAGATTGAAACGTACGTAGCGCCGGTTTGGGAAGCTATTGTTGAAAGCGCTATTTGCGCCGAAGATGACCTAAAGCGCCAGCTCGACATTATCAAACCGGATCTTATTTGCGTGGACAATGTCATCATGTTCCCGGCTATCACCCAAGCGGGATGTCCTTGGATTCGTATCATTTCATGTTCAGAGAATGAGATTACCGATCCTTTAGTGCCGCCGCATCTTTCCGGCTGTTCGCAGGGCGACGTTAAGGGTTTTGATCAGTTCCAAACTCGTTTCGAAAAGGCGGTTGCCAAGACCCACAGTGACTTCAATTCCTTTTTGGCCGCTAAAGATTTGCCCCCTTATCCTGCGGGCGAATTCTTCGAACCTTCGCCAACAATGAATTTTTTACTTTATCCTAAACCGCTAGCGTTCGAGCGGGCCCATCCTTTGCCCGAGTCGCAGTTTCAATACCTAGAAGGATGCGTTCGTAATGATGGCGAATATCTAGTTCCAGATTTCCCAGAGGTATTGCAGGATGCACCGCTGATTTATGTTGCCTTCGGCTCGCTCGGTGACGCCGATGTGGAGCTGTATCAGCGAATGCTGGCAACCTTCGCAAAGTTGCCGTATCGATTCCTGATGAAAGTGGGCGAAGACCTTAGCGTCTACGACAAGCCTGCCAACGTTCACCTGCAAAACTGGTACCCGCAGCCAGCGGTAGTCCCACAGGTAGACCTCTTTATTCATCACGGCGGCAATAATAGCTTCAACGAAGCGCTTTATTTCGGTAAGCCGGCAATTATTATGCCGTACTGCTGGGATGGCCACGATAACGCTTCACGTATCGATGACACAGGCTATGGGAAGAAGCTACCTCGTTACAGCTGGGCGGAAGATGAGCTTATCAACAGTATCGAAGCATGCCTGTCGGACATCGGTATGGCGGAAAAACTGACTGCGGTTCAACAGCATATGCAACGTAGTGAAGGCACCAAGAAGGCTGCTAAGGTGATTAATGAAGTTCTGCAGGAGGTTGAGGCCTAATGAGCAAGACAACGGCCCTTGGTCGCAGCGCGAATTATCTGTATCACTCCACAGAACCAAATCGCGATGACCTCAATGACTGGGGACAACAACCTGACTGTAAGGGTGTGCCTTCACAGTCGAGTGGCATCCTGCTTTACAAAAACCATAACGCTAGCCTCGAGACAGGGCTTTGGCGCTGCACCCCTGGCACTTGGCGCTTAAGCATCCCTCGCGATGAGTTCTGTCACTTCACCTCAGGTAAGGCTACCTATCGCAGTGATCAGGGCCAGGTTATCCAGGTGGGCGCCGAGAGTTGCGTCCTATTCCCAGCGGGTTGGGCCGGCACCTGCGAGGTACACGAAACGCTACAAAATGCTTACATGCTCAGTGACTTAGAAATCAATTTACCCTCGGAGGCTGCTATGAAGTCCGCTAAAACACTCAACAATCCATTAGCCGTAACTGACGTGGTTGACTGGGGAGTAATTCCCACCATGATTGAAGGCGAATCTAAAGTGTCTGGGGTAGTGCTTCATAAGGGAGAGAATGGTGAATCTGAGACAGGGCTGTGGATTTGTACGTCTGGCTATTGGAACTGCCATGTAACTTCCGACGAATTCTGTCACTTCATGGAAGGCAGAGCAACTTACGTTCATGAGTCTGGAGAAGTGATTGAGATTGAGCCAAATACCGCTGCATTTTTCCCAAAAGACTGGAAAGGTACCTGTAGAGTGCATGAAACTATTAAGAAAACTTACATGATACGTTAGACTTGACCAAATTATGGACGATCTACAATAAAAATGACTAATAATACTAGCAACTCTTCAGCACATATCGCCCGCCCCGCCGCCCGAAAGAAGGGCGAGCGAACTCGTCAGGCTATTGTGGACGAAGCACGGCGCATTTTAGTGGACGAAGGCTATGATAGTTTTGTGCTCCGCCAAATAGCAAAAAACGTGGGCATCCAACCTGGCAACTTACAATATTATTTCCCAACGAAGAAAGAGTTAATTTGGGAAGTGCTAGTTCCAGAGATCGACAAGTACAGTGGTACATATGCTTCCATGATGGGAAATGCGACCACTAAGTCGGCTAAGATTTTAGCCATGGTTGAGTTTCTGCTTGAGGATATCAAGCTAAAGTCAACCTGTACCATTTGGTACACTATTTGGGCTATTGCACCACATGACCCTGAAATGGCGGATGTCATGGACAGGTTCTACCAGAGCTATCTGGAATCACTGAGTTCACTATTGCAACAGGCCGCTCCTGAATTATCCGATCGTAGGGCGCATCATATTGCCCGCATGATTACCGCATTGATGGATGGGCTGACCAACCAAATTGGCTACGGCAAACCCCACCACGACTCCCTCGAAGGCTTCGAGGACGAAATCAGGTCGTCCATTCTGCACCTCATCGATCTAAATTGATCAATAGCTAGATCACAGGTCATCGTCGTGATGATCTGTGATCCAACCCATACCTCTGAGGTCGCCCTGCGGAGTTGGCTAATACTAGCTGTCAGAGCCAGACTCAGCTCTGGCTCCAGAGACCGCTAAATTAATAGAAGTCACCAGCAGCCCCGGGAAAAACAACGGGACTTTCATGCCCTTCTGCTGACACCGAGCTCACGCCAAATAGATAGTTATCAATGACCATGTTCTCAACAGTGAACTCACTCACATCGCCTACCCAGCGTGAATGCGTCCATTCAGGTTCCGTCGTTAGCCTCCAGTGGACACGATAACCAACGGCACCCGCAACCGGCTGCCAATTTAAGGTTGTGCTCGGCGCTACTTGACCAGAGATTGCAACTTGAGCAGGCGGTGCAGGCGCCCAGGCTAAGGCAGCTAAAGACAATGTATTCAGTGACGTCAGCTTGGCATTAAAATCAAAGTCCACATACTCAATGGTATCGCCATAGTGCCGGCCATCTTCATTGCGCAGGTCCTGATGTTGGCGGTCGTAGTGTTCGTTCACTTCCATGATTCTCACTGCCGGATAGCCCGCTTGATTGAAGGGAAAGTGATGACCACCTCGCCCGAAGCGATCCAATCGGTATACTAGCATCACATCTAAATTGGTCATGTACTGATCGGCCTGAACCTTGATAAAACGTGCCAAATTGCGAGAGGCGGAATCATTTTCTCCACCGCTGAAGTAACGCTCACGAGCCTCTTCAGGGGTCTCACTGATTTTCACCCCCTCCGAGAAGACTCGGACGCTGTGATTATCGATGACGCCATTGATACCCGCGATGTTACCAATCATGTCGTTATTGATAACTGCCTGCAGATGCCAGTCATTCGCGGCAGCATATTCGGCTAATATTTTGCCGCCATATAAGCCTTGCTCCTCGCCCGACAGTGCCGCGAAGACGATATTACCGTCGAATTCATACTGCGAGAGGACCCGAGCAGCCTCAATAACACCGGCAACCCCCGACGCATTATCGTTGGCCCCTGGCGAAGCGGAAGTGCTATTTAGCGGATCGCTCACGCGGGAATCGATATCCCCTGACATCACGACATAACGATTTGAATCTTCACGCCCCTTGAGGACTGCGATGACATTGACGATCTCTGTGGGCGTTGGTATCCGTCGCCCTTCAACCGTATCGCTAACTATGCGGACTTCAAGGCAGCCCCCGCAGGCAGCCGAAATTGCCGCAAATTCATCGGCAATCCAACGCCTAGCCGCACCAATTCCTGACGTATCGGATTCCGTTTCGCTGAGGCTATGGCGCGTGGCGAAGCCTACCAACTTCTCAACATCTTGGTGGAGTCGCTCAGCACTAGCCGCCTGACCAATATCATAGAGCCTCATATCTTCTGCGGGGGGAACAGGCTGCGCAGTTGAGTGGGGGATAGGCAGAATAGCTATGGCCGTAGCCAGCAGGATTTTTTTAAACATCATGTGAAGGGTCGCCTTTTTGCATTCAGTAAGCTTTACTGTACGATATAACATCATAATTGGTCTAACGGATGAGAGGGATTTCGTGAAACGCTATACCAGCTTTAACGATTTTTGGCCGCACTATGTTCGCGAACATGCGAAGCCGTCAACTCGCGCCCTACACTTTGTAGGCACCTCGCTTATTTTACCCCTACTCTATCTTGGGTTTAGCGCCAGTAGTTATTGGTTTTTCATTATTCCTCTTGTTGCCTATGGGTTAGCGTGGACGGGCCATTTCTTTATTGAGCGAAACCGACCGGCAACCTTTCAATATCCACTTTGGTCACTTTTGGGTGATTTCAAAATGTTTGCTTATATGCTGCAGGGAAAAATGTCTGCAGAGGTTATACGCTGCCGAGAATTAAATCGTGAAGACAATTAAGCGAAGCTCATTCTTCCTCATTCCACTGATACTGACACTTTTCACTTCACCCCACGCAGTTGCTGACTGTCCACCAGCCGAAGAGCGACTCTGCATTGGCGTCGTACTAGGCGGCGGCGGAGCGCGAGGGGGTGCCCACGTGGGCGTGCTAAAAGTGCTTGAGGAAGAGGGTATCCCCGTTGATATTATTGCCGGCACGAGTATCGGCTCTTTTATCGGCGGCCTCTATGCCATGGGTAAGACGCCCGAAGAAATTGAGGAAATTCTCCGCTCAACCTCTTGGGAAGAGGGTCTCAATGATTCGGTTGAACGCGAGGATATGCCATTTCGGCGAAAACGCCAAAGTGATGCCTTCCCTATCAATCCAGAAGTTGGCTTCAACGGCACGGAATTCAAGTTCCCTAAAGGAGTGGCCCAAGGGCAACGAATGGGCGAGCTTATTCAACGATCCGTTGGAAGTCTACCCGATCTTGAGAGCTTCGATGACCTGCTGATCACCTACCGAGCTGTTGCCGCCGATATCGAAACCGGAGAAGCGGTCGTCATTGATAACGGCGCGCTCTTTAGCGCAATGCAAGCTTCCATGTCCATCCCCGGAGTTGTTAGACCCTTCGAATACAAAGGCCGCTTGCTGGTCGACGGCGGTATTGCAAATAACCTACCCGTAGACGTAGTTCGAGGTCTTGGTGCGGACATCATTATTGCCGTCGATATCGGCACAGCACTGCCTACCCGAGACCAACTTACCTCGTCGGTTGCTGTGCTCAATCAGTTAGTTGATTTTCTAATTAAAGACAATGTCGAATACCAGAAGTCGCTCCTTGGCGAAAACGACATCCTATTAACTCCAAGGAATGATGACGTCGACATGCTCGATTTCGACGCCTTTTCAAACTCCATTCAGGTGGGTTACGACGAGGCGAATAACAACCGGGCATCCGTCGCAGCTATTGCGATGCCACCTTCGGCTTGGGCAAGCTTTGCCGAAGAACGCGCTGCGATCTCCGAGCCCGAACTCCGAGTTGTCGCCATCAATGTAGAGAACAACTCCCGACTTCGTGACAGCCTTATCATCGAACGTCTCGGCCTTGAGATTGGCGAGCAGTTTGACCCAAACGCTGTACAGGAGGGAGTCGATCGCACCTATGCGATGGATGTGTTCGAACGTATTGACTACCATGTTGAAGATGCGCCCGAGGGTCAAGTTCTGCATATAGCCGCCACCGAAAAGAGCTGGGGCCCTGGGTATTTAGACTTTCAGTTCCAAATGCAGGACGATTATAAAGGCTCAAGCGAATTCTCGTTGGGGGCCGCTTGGACGATGACCAACCTTAATGATCTAGGCGCCGAGTGGCGAACTATTGTCGTGGGCGGCACCGATAAACTCATTGCTACGGACGTCTATTTTCCATTGGCGTGGGCGCCCCTCAACCATTACCTTAGCAGTGGCGTCATCTACGAGCGCAATCAGCTCTATATTGATACGGGTAATAGTCTGCTCGCTAACAGTATTCAAAGTGATGTTACTACCTTTCTTGGGCAAGGTTGGAACTTCAGTAACAAGTCACGTGTTGAGGTTGGCGTGCTTTACACCGATGGATATGTCGCCCTGCCCGATATCGGCGACCCTGTTTTCAACGGCCGTCGTGTTCAATACAACAGTCGAGGCCTTTACGCTGAATACTTCTACGACAGCTTAGATAACGCGGACTTTGCCCGGCGTGGACGCATCTTCCAAATGCGCTTCGAGGACCGCAGAGATTCTATCGATGGTGACCGCGGAACTCCGCAAACCTTTGAGACCAAATGGGTGGAGGTTTATTCCATTGGCGATCATACCTTCAGTGCCCAAGTGCGCGCAGAAAGCTTCAGGTCGGATGAGGTTGATATTACGATCAGAGAGTTTGAACTCGGTGGCTTTTTAAATTTATCAGGACTACCGCCTTCCAGCTTAACCGGCAACCACCTTCGCTCTGCAAACATCGTCTACAAATATCAATTGCTAGAAAATGACTTTGGCCTATTCAAGTCTCCGGTCTACCTTGGCGCAAGTTATGAGATGGGTAACGTCTGGGACAAGCGAGAACAAATTGATCATCAGAGCTTGATTGAGTCCGGCTCGATATTTACCGGTGTCGATAGCCCGCTAGGCCCCATCTATTTGGCCTACGCAAAGGCTGAAGGCGGCTTTGACAGTTTTTACTTCTACCTTGGAAGCCACTTTTAATCGTTAGCGTAGTGACAGGCAAAGGTAACTAGATAATTTTAGAAAAGCGCTGAGTTCGATGTGCCTGCAAATACGCATCAAACACCATCGCTACGCGTCGAACTAAAAGACGGTGCTCAAACAAGACAGCAATGTTGTTAGCTTCGATAGTAAGTAAGCCGTCTTTCTCAAGTTCAGCAAGCTCGATTAATTCGGCTGCAAAATAGCTATCGAACTCAATCCCAAATGCCTGTTCCACTTCGGCTTTATCGACCTTGTGTTGGCACATCACCGCTTGAATCACAGCGCTACGAATTTCATCGTCTCGGGTCAGTCGGACGCCGCGTTCAACCGCGACACCCATCTGGGCAACGGCCGCATGATATCCCGCTAAATCCTTAGCGTTTTGACAAATGACTGCACCCACTTGGCTGATAGCCGAAACACCTAACCCTAGCAAATCGACTGCCGCATGGTCCGAATAACCCTGGAAGTTGCGCTTCAACCGCCCCGTTTGAGCGGCAATGGCCAACTCATCCTCAGGCTTGGCAAAATGATCCATGCCAATCTCGACCATCCCTGCTGCACTGAGCCTAGTGATCGCCTGCGCCATTAACGCCAACTTCAATGGCGCATCCGGTAATTCACTGGAAGCTATGAGCCGCTGAGCCTTGAAACGTGATGGCATATGGGCATAGCTAAAGAGCGAAACTCGATCCACCTTCATTGCCAATACATCATCAAGAGTTTGACTGAATGTAGACTCAGTTTGCTTCGGCAAACCATAGATTAGATCTACGCTGACCGACTTGAAGCCAAGTCTTTTAGCGGCGCCGACTAGCCGAGCGATATGACTAGTACTTTGAGTACGATTAATAGCCTCTTGAACTTTGCTATCGGTATCTTGAACGCCAATACTCAGCCGGTTGAACCCCAGCGAATACAAATGAGCTAGATAGCTTTCGTCCACTTCGCGGGCATCGATTTCTATTCCCAGTTCAGCATTATCCGCAAAGCTGAAGGCTAGTTTAAGCATCGATATCAGCTCGCTCATCTGCGCTTTTGTCAGATAACTGGGCGTCCCACCGCCCAAATGAAGATGCCGTACCTGTCGGCCTCGAAAAAGATCAGCGCGAGCGTCTACTTCCCGAGCAAGCGACATTAGATAGCGCTGAGCACGCTCCGAAGAATTACTGACAACTTTATTACAGCCGCAGTAGTAGCAAAGCTTGTGACAAAACGGGATATGTACATATAGGCTGAAGTCGCCTGTTCGCCCTGAGGCTTCCGCAATCAACGCGGGATTTGCAATCTTTTCAGAAAATTCGAGGGCGGTAGGATAGGACGTATAACGCGGCCCACTAAGATCATACTTCTCGATAAGACGGGTACTAAACGGGACCGCTGCTGACATGACTCTACCTTTGATAAAAGTGGCTCCATTATAACCACAATTATTGTAAGGTAAATTGTTAGACTCGCTAATTCTGCCGCCAAACGAATAGGCGAGCCGCTAGCGAAAGCGCCACAACGGTGATCCCCGATAGGACCGCTAGCGGTATCGCGACGTCCGAGAGGGTTGCTCCATCCAACATGATGCTCCGCGCCGCCTCGAGCATATGCGTCAAGGGGAACAATGCGGCTAACCAATGCACAGCGTCAGGCGATCCCTCTAGAGAAAACCAAACTCCAGATAGCAACATCATCGGCCAGGTAATCAAGTTTAATAACCCTCCCGCTAATTCCTCGCTTTGTGTCCGCGAGGCCATCAGTAACGACAGACTAATCATGGAAGCGGCCCCTAAGACGGCAACCAGCAACATCAGCCAACGCGACCCCAACACTACAAAATCAAACATGAGGTCCATGGCGATGAAGATCACACTGGTTAACAGGGTGACAACCACTAAGCGCGAAACAACCTGCGCGCCCAAAAAGCTGAAAGCGCTCACCGGGGTAGCTTGAAATCGCTTCAGCACGCCATTTTTTCGGTAACGAACGATCACGTAGCCCACCCCGAATAAACAGCTAAACATCATATTCATCCCCAGAATTCCGGGGACTACCCAATCTAAGTAGCGAATGGCTTCACCAGTGACCGGCTTCGCCTCTAAGGGGGCATCGGTTACCGACAGGATCATGCGCTCTACCACGTAGCTCTTCGGCGAATCACTGTTCAGCCAATAGTCACCGTCACCCAAAATAATATCAATCTGATGATGCTGAAGCCGTTGCATCGCAGACTCTAGATTAGGATATGGGACAGCCTCGAGATACTTTAACTCGGCTACTTCGGCCACCAGCGTCTCACTACTCACCGCTTCAACCACGCCAACCTTATACAGCGCCTTATCATCGCTGCCAAACATGAAGGCGAAGCCAACAATCAACAATACTGGAAAGAGTAGGTTCCAACTCAATGTAGCTCGATCTCGGATGAATTCGATGTTACGAGCCTTAAGAATGGCTAAAAATGCTTTCATCTTATCTCCTAAGCTCGCAGCGAGTGGCCGGTTAATAGTAGGAACAAATCCTCAAGCGTTGGCGACTCAATCCGCAAGCCATCCAATGGAATACCCTTCGCAGCTAACTGATTTACCGTTTCACCAACCTGCGAGGTTGAGAACTGTAGAAAGTCACCGGCGTTTATCACTGCCGACGGAATATTCAAACTCGAAAGATCAGTTCCAGCTGGTAACTTAATTAGTGAGCCATCGAAATGCTTCGCCAGTAATTCTCTGGGCGTACCCTGTTCGACGATAGAACCGGAATCAACGATAGCAATTTCATCACACAGGAATTCTGCCTCGTCCATGTAATGAGTCGTCAAAAGTATACTCTTGCCACGAGCCTTAATTCGTTCAATTAGCTCCCAAAAGTGTCGTCGAGCCTGAGGGTCTAAGCCAGTAGTAGGCTCATCTAGAAAAATTAAGTCTGGGTCGTTAACTAGCGCAATTGCCAGCAAGAGTCGTTGCCGTTGACCTCCCGACAACTTGCGATTATCGCGATCAATGAAGTCATTCAAAGAACAGTCTTCGATCAACTGCTCCAAAGGAAGATGCTCATGATACAGGGTTGCGAACAATTCCAGTGATTCACGAACCGTGAGGAAGTCCTGTAATGCCGTACTCTGAAACTGAATCCCAATACGTTGTGCATAGTCGCGGCTAATTGGCTTACCTCGGAACAGCACCTCTCCGGCGTCGGGCAGCTGAATACCCTCCAAGATCTCGATAGTTGTAGTCTTGCCTGCACCATTCGGGCCAAGAAGCCCAAAACACGTTCCCGCTTTTATATCGAAACTGAGATCATCGACAGCAGTGACTTCCGCATAGTGCTTGGAAACGTGCTTTGCAGAGAGAATAACGTCGGTCATGAGAATCCATAGCTAATGGCTGTTTTAACTTAAGACTATAGCGTGAACCACGCTAACTTTCATAGCGCCCAATCAAGGTAGACGAGCAGTAGCAGCATTTAGATTCAAAATGATCTAATTTCATTTTTTTTCGTTATTTTTAAACTTTTTTGCATCCAAAGCGAAACCCCGTGCGTCTTTTTCTACAAAGGGTCCCCCAACGGTTGTCACGAGACTCACCGCCCTTTGTTACTTGTTAAGGAAGATAATCATGAAAACTTGGATTGCTACTACTGCTGCTGTACTAATGACTTCAAATATTGCTTTGGCTGATAATTGCCAGTCTGGTTACGACTCGGTTGAAGATGCCATCATCGCCACTCTCAATGAAGCCAACCCAAACTCAATTAGTTCCGATGCCATGGTTCTTGGTGAGGTCTATGAACTAAACGACCGTTACTATGCCACGCACGATTCACTATCTGATGGCCGAAACGGCGGCAAGGTTACCGTTAGCCACCCTGTAGGTGCTGAAACTGCCGCGCTATTCCGTACATCTGGTGAGCTTAGATCAGACCTCGATAACCAACGTGTAAATCATTCAGACCGTCGCGCTGCACAACAGCACGACGTTGCCTACTACGTGGCCGACGCCTCTGGTCAGCTATTCGTGGCTGAACCAGGTGATTCCCGCTATGACCAGGTTACTACTGAAAAAGGTGATGCACGGGTTGCGACCAACGTTGACGAAATTGCCATCGTAGCCGCAATGATTGCCGATGACTGCTAGTCACTAGTCTTACTGGGTTGCACAATCAACAGCGTTGAGGGTGCAACCTTTCCATTTACTAACGAATCAAAATACTCCACCAGCGGCTCTAACGTATCGATCAACGTTAACTCAAGCCACGGTTCAAACCACGACGCAAATTCTTTCAGTGATGAGATCAGAGCCGTCGCTAACGCACCCCCACCTATTTCATTTTTGAGGCGCTCGAACTCCGTTGGCGCGAAAAAGAATTGCGTCCTGTCTGGCACCACTTTACCGCGACTTGTCGGTGTACCGTGAGTCGCCCCAATAAGCGACGCCCATTTGAGTTTCGCAGGGCAAGTGTCAGCTAAGCTATCTACCCAGTCAATTCGCCCGGCAAAATCAGCAACCAGGCTGTCCGTGACTAGCGATAAGTCATCGTCGTAGGTCACCACCTCTTGATAACAGCCTGTCGACGTCACAAATTCAACATTCGCAGGAGAGGTAACCCCTACCAAACGAATATCATCGCCCTTCAAAGCATGCGCCAAGGCTAGCGCAGTTTTACTCGAAGCACTGGTGACATATACCGTCTCCGCCCCCAAGAAAGCCTCGCTGCGCCACCATGACGCCAACAGCCAACTAGTTGTAAACAACCCCTTTAGCGCGTGCTCATAGTGGCTATATGTGAAACCAGAAGGAAGTCGCTCGTAATGGCGGTAAATGGGCGCATTAGCACCGCGCTTCGGGTGACTATCCACCCAGCCAGAAGCCTTAATGTCAGTGGGGAGGGCTATAATCTCGTCGGCCATAGGGAACCAACCCCAAACCTGCTCGCCCACCTTAATCTTCTCACAGCGGCTTTCGACCACGGTTGCAATCCCCATTACTGGCACTCGACCATTCTCGGCCCGACTAGCCGGAAAGAAGTCCCAGTATTTCAAACTATCGCCCGCCAACGCGTAGCTCACATTGTTCGCGGTAAGGCTAAAGCTCTCGACCTTGAGGCGAACTTCGTCTACCTCTGCCGCACGCTGCGAACATTGCACCACGGTACCTCGACTGATTTCCTGCTTAGCTACTTCAAATACCTTCATCCTGATCTATCTCCTGTAGCAACATCTATGCGCTATTACGATATAGTAACGATAACACTAGTTAACGGAGAAACTCGAGATGAAACTCTTTATGGCCGTATTGGGCGGCAATTGCGGCAACTCTAATATTGAAGTGCATGACGTCCGCTTTGTGGTGGGCGAATCAATTGATGGCTGCTTAGATCAGCTACGCAGAGAATGGTATGGGGATGCGAAAGGTTTACATCTTGATAGCTATACCGAAGTGACCGCGGTGGAAGGATATCGTATCGAGGTTTCACATCAGCCTCCGGCTCCCACTTCGCCGAAGCTCTTTTTTGTGAACGTTGGTGGCTACCTTCCCGGTAAGTTCCTCGAGTTTCATGATATCGGTCTTTACGGTTGCCACAGTAGTCACGAGGCTAAGCAGGTTGCGCTGAAACAGCTTCTTGCAAGCTACGAACAGAGTCATCGTGACGACCTTTACGAGGTTGATAATTGTATTGAGGTGAATCTTCTGGATCGCCATTACATTCATTTGGTTACCGATGAGACCGCAGTTACGCAAGGGCCAACCTGGTATGGCTACAGACCTATCGACCGCTAGTCGCCAATCAGTAACAAATCAATCAACTAGGTAACATTACTGACATAATTTGCGCGGCGCACAAAAACAACAAAATGCACGCAAACCCCTATAAACATTGGCTTTTAAAAAGTTGGCACGGTTTTAGCTAATACTCTGGCAGGACGTGTCATCTAACAATGACGTTTCGAAGAATAAAAACAATAAATAATAAAAAAAGACAACAAATATAATAAAAACAATAAATAATAAAAATAGATTACAACAACATAAAAACAATAAATAACAATAAGAATAGCAACACAAAAACTATAAATAATAAGAGCGAATAGAAGTAGGCGCCGTTTAATAAAGCATTATAGACAGCGCGAGTCGGGGCAACCCACTCGCCATATTCTTCCCTAGATTGATCCCACTCAATACCTGTTAACAATCCTCTCATTCAACTTAATAGACCAGCTAAAGAGCCAAAAGGCTCATTTCAAATAGTGTTGTTTGCAAGCGCCGCATTAGCTTTTTGCAGCCAATCATTAGCTACCACAAAGCCGATCTCAATCAGCTGCCCCGCATCAACACTAGCTACCATGACCGGCACTTCAGTAAGCCGACTCATCAACTCTGCTTTGCTTAGCACTTTCAACAACTTGGCTTCACGAGGCGCTGGCCAGCATAGCCGTGGCACAACCACCCACTCTTCGCCCGCACTGTAATCCAGAAACTGCTCTTGACTCATCCAACTCTCATCCAACCGTCCCGATGAGGGCTGAAAAACCCTTCCGGGTAAAAGGGCTGCCTGTTTTAGCTCGCCCTTAAGGTTAGCCAGCGGACTTTGCGGTGAGCGTGCGCGGGGGAATTGATTTTCGATTAGATGTGCTCGCTTCAGGCGCCAACTATCCTTCAGGTTGGGTCCAACGGCATGTAACTGGCCCTCAAAATGAGTAGCCAGATAGAATTTCACAGCGAGCTCAATATGGGTAACCTCAGGGGAGGCGTGCGACGAGAGGATAAAATCAAGCTCACCGAGCGTTCTACCCTCGTGATGAAGCTGTAAGCCTGCGGTTAATGACTCCGCTTCGGGCAGAGCTCTCTGCCAAGCATGGGTGATGAGGTATTCACAATATTTGCCAAGACGACTGGTACGTTGCAACGATTCGAGATTTTCCAGACTCGCGGATAGGTCTCTGTCTTGCTCAATTGCAGCAAAGAGTGATCGCGTGTCAAACCGCTCAACCTCAGCCGTTGGCTCCCAAAGCGAATAACCATCGGGATTGACAAGCCACTTCAGGTTGGCGAAGTGATTGGGTTGCATCAGGTCATAAAAAAATGGATTCATAATGCCACGCTAACGGAAGAATAGACTCACCGCAAGATAGCCCATCTCAAGATAGCCCACCCAAGCGGAGTAATGGCAAACTTCGAAATAGCAAACATACAGGCGAAAAAAAACAGGCTTTCGCCTGCTTTTAAAGATATGGAGCTGGTGATAGGAGTTGAACCTACGACCTACTGATTACAAGTCAGTTGCTCTACCAACTGAGCTACACCAGCTCGATAGCGCGCATAGTAGTGCCTGCGCGCTAAAATTTCAAACTATTTTTACAACTTAAACATTGTAAGTTTGCGAACTAATGTCGCCACCCGTTCCGGTCCAGTTAGTATGGAAGAATTCACCGGCTGGACGATCGACTCGCTCATAGGTATGCGCGCCGAAGTAATCACGCTGAGCCTGCAACAGGTTAGCTGGGAGACGTTCACGGCGGTAGCCATCATAGAAAGCAAGTGCGGTACTGAAGCACGGCGTTGGGATACCCGCTTCTACTGCCTTAGAGATAACACGACGCCAGGCGCCTTGGCAGCGGTCGATCGCACTTCTAAAGTAGTCATCTAACAGAAGGTTAGTGAGCGCTGGATTATTATCGAACGCTTTTTTGATATCGGTTAAGAACTGGCTTCGAATAATGCAGCCACCGCGCCACATCATAGCAATAGCGCCGAAGTTTAGATCCCAACCGTATTCACTGGACGCTTCGCGAAGCAACATATAGCCCTGCGTGTACGAAATAATCTTCGAGGCGAATAGCGCCTCTTTAACATCATTGATAAAGGCTGCGCGATCCTCAACATTAATCTGCGGATTAGGGCCCGATAATACAGTGGAGGCAACGGTTCGCTCCTGCTTTAACGCTGAAAGACAACGGGCGAATACCGACTCACCAATCAACGATACCGGCATCCCGAGGTCGAGTGCGCTGATACCTGTCCACTTACCGGTACCCTTTTGCCCGGCTTTATCCATAATCTTAGTAACGAGCGGCTCGCCGTCTTCATCTCGATAACCAAGGATGTGCCCGGTAATCTCGATCAGGTAGCTGTCTAGCTCGGTGCTGTTCCAATCACTAAAGACCTGATGTAATTCGTCGGCGGTTAACCCCAAACCCTCATCAAGCAGCTGGTAGGCTTCGCAGATCAACTGCATGTCACCGTACTCAATACCGTTATGAACCATTTTTACATAATGACCAGCGGCACCTGAACCCACCCAGTCACAACATGGCTCGCCATCGACTTTGGCGCTAATTGACTGGAATACATCCTTAATCATTGGCCACGCCGCTGCGTCACCGCCTGGCATAATAGATGGCCCCGTCCGCGCACCCTCTTCGCCGCCCGATACCCCTGAGCCAATGAAGTGGACGCCTGACTTCTGCATTGCTTCCCAACGACGCTGCGTGTCAGGGAAGTGAGAATTACCCAGATCGATAATAAGGTCGCCTTCATCAACCAGTGGGAGCAACTCTTCAATAACCGCATCGACCGCGCCGCCCGCCTTGACCAACAGGACAATTTTGCGCGGCTTAGACAATCCATTAACCAGATCCGCTAGGCTTTCAAAACCAGAGACGTTCGTTCCCTTTGCAGGACCTGATAGAAACTCTTCTGTCACGGCGTAGGTGCGATTGTAAACACCCACCGAATAGCCATTGTCAGCCATATTTAAAACTAAATTTTGGCCCATTACTGCTAAACCAATTAATGCCACATCACATTGACTCATGGGTCGTTGCTCTCACTTTAATGCTAATTGAAGGGATTGGAATACATTGTGTTCATGTAGCCAAGTATAGACATCACTGGCTGATAGCAACGAATTATCGCACAAGTAGGCAAAAGTTCGAAACGTGATCTATTATGAATTAGTACGTACAAGGAGGTATAAAGATGCCACTAACAAAGATGAATCGGGATCGTGACCCCTACGAAGATGCCTTTGCGAAGGCTAGGGACATCCGCCTGAAGCATGCTCGCTGTCCTGATCGACCCAAAATTGTTATTGCGACGTCGCGAGCCAATGAGAAAACTAGCCCTAAAAAGCTGACTCATTAAAAGCGTATCACAGCATCTACAGCGTTTTTTGAAGCGTGAATTGATCGTGTCACTAATGTTTAAGCCTGCTCTTTTAGAGTTTTTCCAGAGCATTAATCACGTCGTCGAACGTAAAGGGCTTTCTAATACAGAGTGAAAATCCCGCTGCTTCCGCCCGCTTAAACTGTTCTTCAGACGCATAGCCAGTGGCCAGAATTGCCTTCGCATCGGGCCTTATTGCTTTCAAGCTCACCCAAGTTTCAACTCCTGTAACGTCCGGCATCACCATATCGATAATCGCCACATCAAAGTGAAAACCTTCACCCTGTACGAGCTCTACGGCCTCGTCACGGCTGGCTGCGGTTCGGATCTCAAAGCCGGAGCGAGTAAAAATCTTCTCAGCATAGAGACGGACGAAGGCTTCATCATCTACTAGCAAAACCTTAGTCCTAGAAACCAACTCCTTAGCTTGGTGTTCGGCTAGCTCGGTAGTATTTTGAATGATGGATGGAGCTCGACTCTCAGCCTCTGCCTCTGCCTCTACGTCTGCCTCCATACCATCTCCAACATCACCCTCGCAGAGGTAGAGCCGGAAGCAAGTTTCATTGTCAGCACTCACTAGCTCGGCGCTTCCTTGATGGGAGGTCGCGAAGTTAAAGACGCTTGCGAGACCGAGGCCGGTGCCCTGATTACGAACTTTGGTAGTGAAAAATGGATCAAAGATTCTTTGCGCAATTTCCTCGGGTACACCGACACCTCGATCTATCACCTCGACGACCCAATAGTCACTCGGTTTGAGTCGAACCCCGTTTTTCAAAGTCAGTGGTGTCGTCACCTCAGCTCTATGAATTCGAACATCAATCCTACCACCGGGAGCACTCGCATCGTTCGCATTGAGAAGAAGATTAATAACTGCGCTTACTAACCCAGAACGGTCTAGACGCACCTGAGCAGAAGGCACGGTATTGCTCACGTGAATTGATACCCCTGCCTTCAAGTTTATCTCAGCGAGGTTGATGGCTTTTTGCACTGAAGCTCCGAGATCGCAGAGCTCAAAGGCAGGTTTAGTGGTTTTCGAATAGCCCAATAGGTTAGTGGTGAGCCTACCAACATCCGCTGCGGCGCTGATTAGCCTATCGGCCAATTCCCCAATCACCTCAGGATCGTCCTCTTGCTTTATCATTTCAGCGAAGCCAGACATTCCCTGTGCAATATTGTTGAAATCGTGCGCGACGCCGCCAGCTAAAATACCTAATGCGTCTAATTTCTGAATCTGACTGACCTGCCGCTCGAGCTCCAATTGTCGGGTGATATCAATACCAATCGACATCGCACCAACAATCTCTCCCTGATCGTCGGCTTGAACACAATTTGTCCACCTCACCCAGACTCGTTCACCAGAACTTTTCATATTTTCATTAATGTTGATGCGATAATCTTCGGGCAGGTGACTGATTTCGTGAATCATCCCCTCTAGATTAAAACCGGCGGAGTCAGTTGGCGGCGTGATAGTTTCCAGCACCTTCGCGCCAATAAGTTCCTCAGCTGAAAACTCAAAGAAGTTGAGCGCAAAGTCGTTGGCGTAGGTGATAACGCCTTCGGTACTAAAGCACACAATAATAGCGTTCGAGTTTTCGACCAGATATTCATAATCCGGTTGTTGATATGCTGAACTTCTACCCATACTATCCTTAGCTTCCTGATTTCACTTGAACTGGAAATAACGACTGAGATTTTTCTCCTACCCTTACAGTATGTAAAATATAATGCAAACAGCTAATTTACCAAGGAATAGATATGTTTACGGTCAATAGTAACTTCGACAGCGGCAATATTCATTTTGCGGGGGAGTCCAATGGGGAACTTCTGCTGGAGATTTGCCATGATCGCTACTCTGAATACTTCCAATGGTTTCACTTTTCGGTAAGCGGAGCGAAGGGCTCAACGGTTCAATGCTGTATCCGTAATGCGGGGCAAGCAGCCTACCTCGAAGGGTGGCCTGAGTACCGAGTATGTTTCAGCTACGACCGCAAGACCTGGCATCGCCTAGATACTAGCTTTGATGGCCAGAATCTTCGTTTTGAAACGCAACTCAGCGGCAACACAATCTGGTTTGCCTACTTCGAGCCATTTTCCTACGAGCAGCATCTCGCACTGATCGGCAGAGCGCAACAACACGACGATGTCACTCACGAAGTGCTTGGGCTGACACTTGATGGCCGCCCTATTGACCTATTGAAGATTGGCTCCCCCGCTGATGCTAAGCCGATCATCTGGGTTACGGCTCGCCAACACCCCGGCGAAAGTATGGCCGAGCACCTCATTGAAGGCTTACTCCGCGAATTACTTAGCGACTCTGAGCTAGCTAAAGCGCTCCGTTCTCAAGCCGTCTTCTACATTATTCCTAACATGAACCCAGATGGCAGCGTGCGCGGCCATCTTAGAACGAATGCTGCAGGTATGAACCTTAATCGTGAGTGGGAATCGCCATCCATAGAGAAGAGTCCTGAGGTCTTTTGGGTGCGTGCAAAGATGATGTCTACAGGCGGTGATATGTTCTTAGATATTCACGGTGACGAGGCACTACCGTATAACTTTGTGGCGGCGAGTGAAGGCGTGGCGAATTACTCAGCGTATATGGCCAAGCTTGAAAATGCCTTCCGTGAAAGTTTGCTCAAACGTAGCGATCAATTTCAGACTGAATACGGTTACGATGTGGATGGCCCAGGTGAGGCGAATCATACCGTAGGTAGTAACTGGATGGGCAATCACTTCAAGACGCTTGCGTTGACCTTAGAAATGCCATTTAAAGACAATGCTAACGATCCTTGCCCTCAGTTCGGTTGGGACGGCGAACGTAGCCAACAATTAGGTAAAGATATGTTAGCCACGGTGCTAGATCTTCTGCCACACATACAGCGAGGTTAATTGACTATGCCATCCTTTGATATCGTTTCCGAAGTTGAGTCAGCCGAACTCTTAAACGCGGCTCAGAATACCGAACGTGAAATTGCTAATCGTTACGACTTTCGCAAAGTCGACACCCAGGTAAAGTTCGCCAATGATGTGATCAGCCTAACGGCGGAGAGTGATTTTCAGTGTGACCAGATGCTCGATATTCTTCGCTCACAACTAATTAAACGTAAAGTCGACCCACTGACGATGGATTACGAGCCTGAACCCACGCACCGAGGCAAGGCCTTCACCGTGGATGTGAAATTCAAACAGGGTATTGAAACCGACGTCGCGAAAAAAATCGTAAAGCTCATCAAGGACGCAAAGCTAAAAGTGCAAGCTGCTATTCAGGGCGATCAAGTTCGTGTGACCGGAAAAAAACGAGACGATTTGCAGCAGACCATGCAACTAGTCCGATCCGCGGAACTCGGTCAGCCATTTCAGTTTAATAACTTCCGCGATTAACCTACAAATCACTACAATTAGTAGAATCTAAGGCCGAGGTACACAATATAGTGTGTCTCGGTGCAAATTCTTTGTTGACTACCCCATCATCTCAACTACTATTAGGTTAGTATTCACTTTTGGGGCGACGATACTGCTTCAGCCCTGAATTATTGATTGGTGCACCGAGGGGGCTTGTTACATGAACGAAGCAAGACACTTACTCGCTAGATTTGAACCGCAGGATCTGGCACAAGAGGCAAACAACCTTGTGGTTGCGCTGAATCTGTCACTCATTGACCCTTCAACGCCCTTCATCGACGAGAAGACTAAAATTAGCCTAAGTGAGGACTTACTAGATCATCTAGTGGAAGTCGAAGTACACGTCGACATTAATTCACCCTTTGATTTTGCCCTGATGTGTGTCCGCGAGGTTTGGGAGCAAATTCTCAAATTGGATCAGGCGTCCTTCGAGAACTATCGCATTATTCGCCATCCCGAATGCGCACTCATCGAAGCCGTTTCGGTTAACGAGCACATTGGTTGCGCGGTGCAATTTAGTGTCTTCCCCGCTAACAATGTCGTTCCGTTTAGGCCTGCCAGTAGCTAGGCAGGACTACCTTCTTCGAGGGTTTACTCAGCGGGGAGATGTGGCATACTAAAATTATAATAATAATGACCCCTATGGTGAGATGCTTATGACTAATTATCGCCCGCTAGCCAGCTTTGCTCAGCACGTTGCTACTCAGCCAAACGCCCCTTTTCTACACCAGCCGCTAAACCGTGAATGGACCTCATATACTTTCAGCGAAGTCGATGATCAAAGCTCCCGCATGGCTGCTGCACTGCTCCAGCTCGGATTAGAAAAAGGTGATCGAGTAGCGATTCTCGGCAAAAATTGCGCCGAATGGATAATGGCTGACTTGGCGATCATGAAAGCCGGTTTAATCAGCGTCCCTATCTATTTTAGCGCCGGTGCAGATACCATCGATTACGTCATCGAGCATAGTGAAGCCAAGGCAGTATTCGTTGGTAAGCTCGATAATTATGATCACGTAGCGGGCGTATTTGCTGGCGGCATTAAGACTATTTCGTTTCCATATCCAATGCCCGCCTGCGATCTTCGCTGGCAGGATCTTATTGCGTCAACAACCCCCACGGAAAGCCCCTACCAACCTACTGACGAAGACTTGCTCTCCATCATTTACACGTCCGGTAGTACTGGGAAACCAAAGGGAGTCATGATTTCCTTTGGTAATTGTCAGGCGATTGGCGTTGCCTCAGCCGAGCTTTCTGGTGAAGTTTATACCAACGAGGATCGAGTGGTGTCCTACCTGCCACTAGCTCACATTGCTGAGCGAGGGCTCGTAGAGCTCACCGCGCTTCACTCAGGCATGCAGATTTTCTTCGTAGAGTCGTTGGATACCTTTAGAGAAGATATCTGTCACGCAGAACCAACCGTTTTCTTCGCAGTGCCGCGAATTTGGCTAAAAATTCAGCTCCAGGTACTCGATAAAATTGGTCCAGATCGCTTTGCTAAGCTCATTAAGATCCCAATCATAGGCAAGCTACTCGCCAAGAAGGTTCGAAAAACTCTCGGGCTCCATAAAGCGCGAGTCATTATCTCTGGCTCGGCACCCATTTCGCCTGACGTACTCAAGTGGTATCACCAAGTAGGCCTGCCGATTTCTGAGGGGTGGGCGATGTCTGAAACAAGCTGCGTCGGCACCATCAACCTACCCTTCCGGGTCGAGGATATTGGCTCCATTGGTCGACCACTGCCCGGTGCTGACATCAAGCTATCGGAGGACGGAGAGATCCTAATCCGTGGTGCCTTCATTACCCCTGGCTACTATAAGAATACCGAGGCGACCGCCGAAACAATGGACGGTGAGTGGCTAAAGACCGGTGACCTTGGACGTTTCAGAGCAAGTGGCGCGCTTGAAATCATTGGCCGAGTAAAAGAGCAGTTTAAGACCTCTAAGGGTAAATATGTCTCTCCGGTTGGCATTGAATCACTCCTTTCAGCGTTCCCTCAGATTGAGCAGGTTTGCGTTATGGGAAGTGGTCTACCACAACCTATTGCACTGGTCGTCCTTGCTGAAGGCATTCCCTGTAATGCCGAAACGCTTGGAGCTATTGCGGGCGAGGCCAACCTCAAGCTAGAGGCGCACGAACGCTTAGACGCGGTTATCGTATGTTCTCAGCCATGGCTTATTGAGAATGGTTTGTTGACGCCAACGATGAAGCTCAAGCGCGATGCCATCGAAAAATGCCATCAGCCGACCGTTGACGCTTACCAACGAACTGGCACTCAAGTCGACGTAATCTACGAACCCTAATGAGTAGCGCGAAGAAGGATCTTCCAGCATTTACGCCACAGCAATTTTCATTTTCGCCAGCTGAGAGGTCCCGGCGAAAGCGAAAATCGATTATTCGCGCCGCGGAAGGGTTTTTTCTGCTACTCGCCGTAATCCTTCCGCTATCCATTTTGAATGCGATCGAGCTTTCGATTCACGACTGGATTAGCGCCGTTGCAGTCTGCACGATGGTATGGAGTACAATGCTACTTATCATCGTTACCAAAGCTGATCGATTCCTTGCCTTCTTTGATCCGCATTTTCTTGTAATCCCAGCTCTCGGCGCCGTTCTACTAATCAGTTACTTTGCCTATCTAATGCCGGACCTGCGTATGTTAGTTCTGGGCGGCTGGTTTACCGTATTACTTTTCGGTGGCGGGCTGATGACGTTCCGCCAATCCCTGATACTTTCTTTCGCTATGGGGATTGGCTATATGCTAGCCGTTTATGCAATTGCTCAAACGGGCTACCCCATTAACCTGACGGCTGAAGTGGGAAAGGTGATTCCCTTTTGGGTTTTTTGGGGCTACAGCGGTAGAGTCACTGAGCGGATGCGAATGAAGCGCCTTGAGAACAAGATGCTGCGCGAAGAATTAAGCCAGTATGCGTTCACCGACTCATTAACTGGGCTCTACAATCGCCGTGCCTTTGAAAACGAATTTGAACAACGTAAGGGCCGACTCAAGGCAAACGAGTATCTCGGCGTACTGCTATTCGATATCGATTATTTCAAACGCGTCAATGACACTAAAGGCCATGAGGCCGGTGATGACTTACTCAAAGAGTTCGCAGCGGTATTATCTAGAGCTTTTGGTAACGATGCGTGTCTCGCTAGGCTGGGAGGCGACGAGTTCGCTGCCATTATTCGCGTTGACTCATTAAACGAACTAGAACAGTCACTCCAAGATATCTTTCATGCCAACCGACAGGCAATAGGCGGATTATTTAGCCACAGCTGTGGTGCAGTCCTGACTTCAAGTAAGTACTCCACTTCTCGAGTGCTCCGGGTTGCAGATACCTCGCTATACGAAGCAAAAGCTCGTGGCCGAGATTGTTTCGTGATGAAGGATTTAGATGAAGTGAGCGTGGCATTGGCCACCGCTCCAAAAATCGACCCATCCTTAGAAGACCTCGATCAACTCCGCTAGCTACCTAGTCATCGATCGCTGTTAGCAACATCAATCGGAGTTAAAAAAGGGAAGCGAGCGTATTACTCCTTCCCTAATCTTAGCAACGACCTGTTGGGCTCAGCCTTTCATCGCGACAATGGATTCGCCACGAGATCGGCCAGTGGGTAGCCTCTAAAACGCTTGCTCTCACGCATGATGACATGCGTGGATATGTTGTTAATCTCAGGGCAGCGATCAATCAGCTGGCTCGTTAACTCCATATACCGCGTCATATTGGCGCAGGCAAAGCGAATGATAAAGTCGCAATTACCGCTTACTGTGAACGCATCCAACGCTTCTGCCGTAGCTTCAACCTGTTCCTCCAACACTCTAAAGGTATCAGGTGAATGATTACTGAGACTCACTGACGCAACACACTGCACCGGCGAACAAAGTCGTTCGACATCCACTTCGGCGCTAAAGGATTTTATCCAACCCTCTGCCTGTAGGCGCTGAAATCGCTGATGGCAGGCACTTGGCGACAAATTAACAAGCTCCGCCAATTCCTTATTTGCCAAGCGACCATTAGCCTGTATCAGACTCAGAATACGCAGATCCAGCCTATCTAACATAGCGAAGCTCCCGCATTAACTATTCGATGTTACCGAATCAATTGATTGCTTGAGTACCGATACCAACTGATCAACTTCTTCACGGGTAATGACAAGCGGTGGCGAGATTGCCAAGGTTCCAACACTCGGAAGTGGTCGAACAATAACACCAGCCTCTCGGCAGGCGTTAGCAACTTTAAGCGGCCACTTCTCAGCGGGATCAGGAAGTACCTTATTCGCCTTATCGTCAACAAGCTGAACACCAGCAATTAAACCGCGTCCGCGAATTTCGGCCACATGGGGGTGATCGCCAATCACTGCTTGCAGCTGCTCGTGCAAGTAGGCACCGGTTTCACCAGCCAGCTCCACTAAGCCTTCCTTCTCGATAATTTCTATATTCGCGAGGGCAACGGCTGCACCAATGGGATGTCCACTATAGGTATAGCCGTGTGAAAACGCGCCCAGCTTTTCTGAACCCAATTTCATCACGTCCCAAATATCCTGAGTCATGTATACGGCAGACATTGGGAAGTAGCCACTTGTAAGGCCTTTAGCCGTAGCCATAAAGTCTGGCTCAATATCAAGAACCTGTGAACCAAACCACTTTCCTAAGCGCCCATAGCCACAAACTACCTCATCCGCAACAAGCAAAATATCGTTGGCTTTCAACAGTTTTTGCAGTTTTGGGTAGTAGCCCTTTGGCGGCTCGATCACACCGCCCGCGGCGTGAATAGGTTCTGCGAAGAACGCACCGATATTCTCAGCACCTTCACGCTCAATTAGCTGAGCCACTTCATCAATGAGTCGATCACAGAACTGTTCTTCCGTTTCCCCAGCTTTACCTCGAGTGTAGAAGTGAGGACATTCAGTCCGCAGGACAAAATCAAGCGGTAACGGGAATTCTTTATGAAAACCACCGAGTCCGGTCAAGGATGCTGTGGAGATTGAAGTTCCGTGGTAGCCCTGTTCACGCGCAATCATTTTAGTCTTGCTGTGCTGCCCCTTCAGGGCAAAATAGTGCCATACCAACTTAATAATGGTGTCGTTGGCATCGCTACCCGAGCTTCCAAAGAAGATTTTAGTCATCTGCTCGGGTGCTTTACTGAGAAGTTTCTCAGCTAGCGCGACCTGCCATGGGTTAGAGGCGTTAGAAAAAGTGTGATAGTAGCTAATCTGCTGTGCAGCCTGCTGCATGGCATCCGCTAGCTCCTTTCTTCCATAGCCAACGTTGACGCACCACAAACCGCCCACAGCATCCAATAATTCTCGTCCGTTCGCATCAGTGACTGTGGAACCCTTCGCTGAAGTAATCATATCTGGCCCATTTGCCAGCAGCGCGGTTATCGAAGAAGCCGGATGTAACAGAACCTCTGCATCCTTGGCCATCAAGTTCGCCATATTTTCTTTCATCGTCTAATCTCCTAACAGAACACCGAGCTGGTGTTACGAATGACTGTACTGATACGAATTTTATTCAATCAACTGGCAATCAATTGGTCAAAAAAAGCGGTAAATCACTTTTTGATATGCTTAGATTCTGGGGCATATTGCCGCTTTCTTCAACGAATTTAATTCTGTTATCAATTTCTTTTCCGCAACTATTACGTGCCATTTTGATGCAGACTAGATTTACCGATATAGATCTGAGCAACTTATGACCGAAACAGTATTACAAACTATTAAATCGTCACTGCTTTCTACGCTTGAATTAGAAGCTGACTGGATAATAGCCGATACCCGAAGACTAGCCGAATTAAATTCTGGCACGACTAACGTCGACGGTCTCAATTTGGTCGCGAACGAGCTAACTCATCTGTTTGGCAATTGGGCCCATAATACCGAGCATCGGACCCTACCGGCGATCGAGTCGGTTGCTGCTGACGGCACTCTAGACCGTTGGGAGACGTCGCCGATGCTGATCTTCTCGCGCAATGAGCAGGCCCCCCTGCAATTACTTTGCACCGGCCATTACGACACCGTCTTCCCAGCCGAGAGTACGTTCCAAACAACTTGGGTAGAAGGTAATCACCTGCGTGGCCCCGGCGTTGCTGACATGAAAGGTGGCCTCATGATCCTGCTAGCAACGCTCAAGGCAGTTGCGCTCACGCCACTTGACTCGTTAGTTGGCGTAACCGTGGCGATCTCTCCCGAAGAGGAAATCGGTTCGCCTCGCTCGGCTGTCGAACTCACTAAGCTAGCTCAGAATAAGCACTTTGGTCTGACCTACGAGCCGGCACTCGCTGACGGCACTTTAGCAGGCGCCAGGAAGGGTAGTGGCAACTTTAGTATGGTCGTCAAAGGACTGGCAAAGCATGCTGGTAGAGAGTTCTTCGAGGGCAAAAATGCGATCACCGCGGCGGCTAAATTTGCCACGCAGATAGAAGCTCTGAGTAATCGCGAGAATGGTCTGACGGTTAATGTTGGCAAAATTGAAGGTGGTGGCCCAGTCAATGTGGTTCCAGAGCTCGCCATCGTTCGCTTCAACATCCGTGTTGATCAGCCTGAGGATACCCGTGTCATTGATACGATTAACCATCTTGCAAACCAGGTAGCGAAAGAAACCGGCTGCAGTTTCGAGTTACATGGCCACTTTAATCGCCCACCCAAGCCGATGACTGATGAGCAGCTGGAAATGTTTGAGCTACTTCGGAGTTGCGGTGCTGAGCTAGGTCTGGACGTTCAATGGAAGCCGACTGGCGGCTGCTGTGAGGGTAACAATTTGGCAGCGGCAGGGTTACTCAATATTGACACCCTTGGCGTGCGCGGAGGTCTCATCCATTCGGACGAAGAATTTGCCTGCCTCGATAGCTTTGCCGAACGCGCGCAATTATCCGCCTTGCTCATCGCGGCACTCGCGGAGAAGTCCATTCCCAATCTCAACTCGCTACTTGGAGACAGATAGTATGCTAGTTATCCGACCCGCGGAGTTAGGTGACGTGGACGACCTCTATGCGCTTGCGCTGAAGGCTGGAAAAGGCCTGACTTCCCTCCCTCCAGATCACGAGACATTAGCAAGCAAAGTGCAACTTTCGACTGAGAGTTTTGCGCGCTCGCACAATCATGTAGACGATTACTTTCTGTTAGTGATGTTCGACACGGCTACCTCTCGCGTTGTTGGCACAGCAGCTGTCTACGGCACCACGGGAACTCGCCAGGCATTTTATGCCTACCGTCTCATGTCCGTTACTCATCACTCCCACTCACTAGACAAGCAAATTCGGGCCGAAATGCTTCATTTGAGTAATGACTATACCGACTGCGCTGAGGTTGGCACCCTTTTCCTCGACCCTGATTATCGAGGCAACGGTCACTGGCTATCACGCTCGCGCTACCTTCTAATGGGACAGCATTCGCACCGCTTCCAACCCTATGTGATAGCGGAAATGCGTGGCTGGCTAAACGAACAGGGCGTCAGCCCATTTTGGGAGGCTATCGGGCGTCAGTTCTTCGATATGAGTTTTGAAGAGGCTGATAGGTTGTGCGGCATAGGCTCCAACCAGTTTATTACCGAGTTGATGCCGAAGCATCCTATTTACACCTGTATGCTGGCCGATTCGGCTCAGCAGGTACTGGGCAAGCCTCACGTTGATACAGTTCGTGCCGTCGAACTACTAGAGGCGGAAGGTTTTGAATACGACAAGATGATAGACATCTTTGACGGTGGTCCGATTCTTCGCGCAAAGGTTGCCAATCTGTTCAGTGTCAAAGCCACCGCCCATCGAGCAGCGACGATTGAAGACGAAATAGGCGCTTCGCCGAACTCTATCTATATGCTGGCTAATAGCTCCCTTGAGAGCTTCCGTGTGGTGTGTGAGGCGGCCGTTATGAACGGTGAGACCGCCGCGATCACGAAGGCCTCCGCTGAGCAGCTTAACATCGCCAATGGCGACCAAATTCACTTGCTTGATACAGGTAAGACTTCATGAGTAATTTTATCAATGGCGCTTGGACTGTCGCCCACGGTCCTGAGATGCGCTCCTTCACTCCGTGCGAGAGCAACCTAATTTGGCTGGGTAATGAATCAACCGAGGCCGATGTCAATGAAGCGATTCAAAGCGCTCGGCTGGCCTTCCCCAACTGGTCCGCAAGCCCACTTGAAGCGCGTATTGCAGTACTTGAGGCATTTACGTCCGAACTCGAATCGAGACGAAGCGAGCTTGCTACCACGATTCATTGCGAAACTGGCAAGCCCGAGTGGGAAGCGGATACTGAAGTGACCGCCATGATTAACAAAGTGGCCATTAGCATACGAGCCTATCACGAGCGTACCGGTCACACCCGCAACAATAACCTTGAGCTGCAGCATCGTGCTCATGGCGTAATGGCCGTATTCGGCCCCTACAACTTCCCAGGCCACCTTCCCAATGGACACATAGTTCCAGCCCTCTTGGCTGGCAATACCGTTGTCTTCAAGCCAAGCGAGCAAACACCAACCGTTGCCGAGCTCACCATGAAGTGTTGGCACGCCGCAGGATTACCGGAAGGTGTTATCAACGTTGTTAATGGCGCAAAGAACACCGGCATGGCCCTTGTTAACGGCGATATCGACGGCGTTCTCTTTACGGGCTCGTCGCCAACCGGCAACGCCATTCACCGCAATCTTGGAGGTCGGCCCGAGGTTATTGCAGCGCTGGAGATGGGCGGAAATAACGCCATTATTGTATCGGCCAATAGCGACCCTATTCACGCTGCAGAACTCGTGTTACAGAGTGCGTTCTTGTCGGCCGGTCAACGCTGTACCTGTGCGAACCGTCTTATATTAGTAGAGAGTGAAACAAGTAATGTGTTCACTGATCACTTGATTGAACTGATGGGGCGCGTGATTGTAGATGGTGCCGCGGACCAGAGTGCCGAAGCTTTCATGGGGCCGGTAGTCAATCGCCAAACAGCTCAGCACTTGCTCGATGCGCAAGCAGCGTTGGTAGAAGCGGGCGGAGTATCGCTGCAAACAATGTCGACCCTTGATGAATTTGAGGTGCGTCTCAGCCCAGGGCTCATCGATGTAACGAACGCCACTCACGTTCCCGATGAAGAACTGTTTGGCCCTCTGCTGCAACTCATTCGTGTCAACTCTGTCGAAGAGGCCATCGTTAAGGCCAATCAAACTCGCTATGGACTTGCCGCTGGCTTGATCTCCAACGACGAAGCAGAGCAAATTAACTTTTTGGCCAATATTCGCGCAGGTGTTACCAGCATTAACGCACCGACAGCAGGGGCGTCGAGTGCCCTTCCCTTTGGTGGCGTTGGCGCCAGCGGTAATCACCGCCCTAGTGCCTATTACGCTGCCGATTATGTAGCGTGGCCTCAGGCAACAATGCACGGTGCGGCAACCCGTTCTCAATCGTTAATTACACGAGGTTTAACGAAATGACGTTTCATGAGATGAACTTTGATGGCCTTATTGGGCCTACTCACAATTACAGTGGCCTCGCGGTAGGTAACTTGGCATCGGCAAAGAATGCTAAAAATACGTCATTCCCCAGAGAGGCCGCACTTCAGGGTATCGAAAAGATGCGTGCGCTGGTTCGTATGGGCTATAAGCAGGGCTTTCTCTTGCCCAACGCTCGCCCGGATCTAAGCGTGCTGCGAAATCTCGGCTTCACCGGAACCAATAGCCAAATTATCAACAAGGCAGCCAAGCAGGCGCCCGAGTTGTTGAGCATGGTCTACAGTGCCTCAAGTATGTGGGCAGCTAACGCGGCGACGGTCACCCCCTCGTTGGATTCGCAAGACGGCAAGGTGCATTTTACGCCCGCGAACCTGTTGACTACAGCCCACCGGGCCATCGAACACCCACAAACAGAACGGATATTAAAAACGGTCTTCAACAACAGCAAATACTTTAAGGTTCACTCGGCACTCTATGGTCAGAGTGAGTTCGCCGATGAAGGCGCCGCGAATCACACTCGCTTGGGCGGCACCTATCAGGAGCCCGGTGTTGGCCTATTTGTGTACGGCCGTTCCGGTCAAGCGAATTTAACTCGTTTTCCTGCGCGCCAAACACTTAAAGCTAGCCAAGCCGTGGCGCGCTCGCATGGTACGCGCGATGCGCTATTCCTGCAGCAGAGTCCGGTTGCCATTGATGCCGGCGCCTTCCACAACGATGTAGTTGCCGTTGGTAATGGGCCTGCCCTCTTCTTCCATGAAGATGCCTTCGTAGCCGAGCAACAAACTGCGATATTCTCGTCATTAGCAGAGCAGATGCCCTTTAAAGCTATTTGCGTCTCCAGGGATGAGGTGAGTTTGGCCGACGCTATCAGCAGCTACTTATTCAATAGCCAGTTACTCGCCAATCCGGACGGGTCAACGGATGAGATGCATCTTATAGCCCCTACCGAGTGCCGAGATAACAAAGCGGTCTTCGCCTATTTAGAGCGTTTAGTGAAGGATAGCTCCCAGCCTATTCGCAGCGTAACCTATGTGGATGTCCGACAATCAATGAGTAACGGCGGCGGCCCTGCATGTTTGCGACTGCGCGTATTGTTGAGTGACGACGAAATTGCCGCAGTGAACCCCAACTCTATCGCGACCGAAACGCAGCTTGATGCGCTTAGCGATTGGGTTAATCAGCATTATCGAGACGAGCTCGCACCTGCGGACTTAGCGGATCCTGAGCTGATGGTTGAGAGCTATGACGCGCTCACGGACCTCGCGGATTTGCTGGGCTGTGAGGCGGCTTATAAGTTTTAGTGGCGATCCGTTTCGAAGTCACCTGACGGACAGAATGTGAAACAGATCACATTTGTTCAAATTTAAGACAATTACCTAGGTAACTTCCACTATAGTTGATGAGTCAGCAACAAAACTAATTAGAGCGCTGACCATCAACTAGAGGGATTTTTAGTTGGTGTTCCACAACCCAAAAGTTATTGTTTATGTATAAAAAACTACTTGCTTCAGCGGTTCTCGCCGCTGTTGGTGCCCAAGCTTCTGCTGATGCGCCTACTTTCTCAATGAGCGATGAAGTTGCCAATGTACAGAACCGTTGTATTGTTCAGTTCAACGATTCTGTAGCGACCAACAAAGTTACTGGTCTGGCTAACGCCATGGCTCGTCGCGGCAACTCTTCAGTTCGTCACGTGTATTCAAATTCGATCAAAGGCTTCACGGTTAGTATGCCATGTCACGCCGCTGCGAATGCATTTGGTGGTGACGCTGAAGTAGCTAGCATGCAGCCAGACGGTGTTGTATCTGCCTCCCGCGGTAAGCCAGGTGGCGGCGGTGGCACTGCCGGTCAAGTTGTGCCTTGGAGCGTCACCCGTGTAGGCGGAGCCGTTGATGGCACTGGCTATACAGCATGGGTAGTTGACTCAGGTATTGATCTTGATCACGGCGACCTTAACATCGACAGCTCTCGTGGCTTTAGCTCTATCTGTAAAGGCAGCACTTGCTCGATGGATGATGATAATGGTCATGGTACCCACGTTGCCGGCACCATCGCAGCGCTGGATAACGATCAAGACGTAATTGGTGTTGCTGCAGGCGCAACCGTTGTTCCTGTTCGTGTACTTGATCGTCGTGGCAGCGGCTCTTGGTCAGGCGTTATTGCTGGTGTTGACCACGTAGCAGCCAATGCTCAGCCAGGCGATTGCGTTAACATGAGCCTTGGTGGCGGTGTGACACAAGCTCTTGATGACGCGGTTATTGCGGCAGCTCAGCAGTCCGGTGCATTCTTTGTATTAGCAGCGGGTAACGATGGCGATGATGCAAACAATCATTCTCCTGCTCGCGCCAACGGCAACAACGTTTTCACGATCTCTGCTACCGACATCAATGACAACTTGGCCTCTTGGTCAAACTTTGGCAACCCGCCAGTTGACTACGCGGCTCCGGGTGTGAGTATTTTGTCACTCGGCAAGGGTGGCGGAACCGCTACTATGTCTGGTACCTCGATGGCCGCTCCAGCAGCCTGTGCAGTGATCATGATGCGCAACGGTAACCCATCAACTAGCGGCTTCGCTGGTAACGACAATGATGGTACGCCTGATCCAATCGTGTCACTATAATCTAGTGTCGCCAAGGATTTAAGGTAAGGGGGGCTCTAGGCCCCCCTATTATTATGACTGAACATTTTATCGCTAAGTTTCAAAACCTACTTTCCCCCGATGAATGCACCGATTTGATCGAGTTATTTGAGCAATCTCAAGACCATCATCCTGGTCGAACGGGCAGCGGTGTGGACCCATCTAAGAAGAACAGCCTGGATTTAAACATTTCAGCCAACGCAACGTGGCAACCCTACACACAAGTCATCGAGCAGCGTGTTATGGCTGCTCTAACGGACTATGTCCGCAGTTATCCGCACATCGTAACGGGAGCCATTGCGCCGTCAATCATAGACCCTAAATCAGGTCAGCCGCGTTCAATTACCGCAGAAGAGCTCGCCGGCCTCAATGATCAAACCCTTGGTCAAATCATCAAACAGATATTCCGCCTTGATAGCTTTAACATGCAGCGCTACTCACCCGAAGTGGGCGGCTACCATCACTGGCACAGTGAACAATTCCCTCACCCTAGCGACCCAACCCAAAAATCGCTCCATCGAGTGTTGCTAGTGTTAGTTTACTTGAATGATATTAACGATGGTGGAGCGACCGAATTTTTTCATCAGCAGCTTGCCATTCAACCCGAAGCTGGCGCACTGGTGTTAGCACCCTGCGGCTTCACCCACACCCATCGCGGTCTTCGCTCAGCGACACAAACGAAGTATGTACTTGCGTCATGGGTCATGTATCAACCCGCTGAGCGACTCTATGCTTCATGATTACCTCCTCTAAACTACCTTCGTAAACCACTTAGGGATTCAACTGATCAAAGCTTGCCTATCGTTGAGGATGACGCTTTAATGCACACCTCATCAAATAGGATATATTGTGAATAGCATTGCTCTCTTTATCATCGCTTCCCTCATTTGGGGCACCACCTGGATTGCCATTACCTTCCAGTTAGGTGACGTTGCACCCGAAGCCTCGGTGAGCTATCGCTTTGCCATTGCTTCTATTGGGATGTTAATCATTGCTAAATGGCAGCGAGTAGATATTAGGGTGTCATGGCGCACACAACTTTGGATGGCACTGCTGGGGCTGTTCTATACCATCAACTATATCTCGGTATATCGAGCTGAAGCGGAGATCTCCTCGGGGCTGGTTGCGGTGGCGGGTAGCGGTATTTTGTTTTTTAATATCGTGCTGTCGCGGGTACTTTTCGGCTATCTGATCACTCGGCAACTGGCGATTGGTTCACTTCTTGGCCTAGCAGGCATTGCGGTCCTCTTCGCTCCAGATCTAATTGCCTTTGAGCCGCGCTACGCGATTGGTGTGAGCTTTGCCATCGTCGCCGCACTAGCCGCTTCAAGCGCCAATATGGTGGCCGTTAAAAATGGTAACGCTGGGCATAGCATTATCACAACCAATGTCTGGTGGATGATTTGGTGCACGGTGTTCACTGCACTTGCCGTGCCGCTGACTGGAAATAGCTTTAGCTTTTCCTGGGAACCTAGCTACTTGGCGTCACTCTTCTACCTAGCCATTTTCGGTTCAATCGTTGCGTTTACCAGCTACCTGTCTCTGATGAAAAATGTGGGGCCAAGCAAAGCCGGCTATATCGCGGTGATTACGCCCGTCTTAGCACTGCTAATCTCAACGGTTTTTGAGGATTTAGTGTGGAAGAGCACCGACTATCTTGGTGTCTTGCTAATTATTATTGGTCAGGTAGTAATTTTTAAACGCAAGGCGGTGACACCTTTGCCTGACGATAGGCCACATAACGACAGTAGTAAGGTGATGTGAGCCGCCTGCTGCGCGTTTTCAGCAGAGAGCCTTTCGCTCTAAAGGCAAGGCATTCGAGCTAAAGCGCTGGATGAAGGGCGCTAGAGGTAAGGCGCTAACCACTTGGTAAACTGGGCTAAGTCTAAAGCACCCGCCAAACGATTGAGTTCTTTACCATTGCGATAGACCGCAATGGTCGGCAGGGAGCGAATATTGAGTTCTCTCGCCAATAATTCCTCGGCTTGCGTATCCACCTTGATGAAGCGCGCCTGCTGATCAAGCACTTCGGCGGCTCGTTTAAAAGTTGGCGCAAAGCTTCTACAGGGACCACACCAGTCGGCCCAGAAATCTACGACAAGTAACTGATCGGATTTATCTCTCGCACGGAGAAATTGAGATCGATTATAACTTACCGGCCCGCCTGTGAAGATTAGCTGTCGGCACATCCCGCAATGAGGCCCCGCGCCCAATTTATCCTCAGGAACTCGATTTAAACCGGAACAATGTGGACACATTAAAATCACAGCGTTTTCCTCAGATCTTCAAAAAATTTAACAGCTGTCTCGCAGCAATAACAGCAGTAATAACAATCAGTCAGCAAGCTGGCTCATGACAGGATAATAGATTTCCCCCCAATCGTCATCGGCAGACTGTAGCATCACCGAAATGACCGCGGGAACCAACTCCTCTAATAATAGCGCACCTTCTGCAACCTGAGAGCGATTCACCGAACTCCTGAAGGTAGCACCGCCAAACATGATTTGGTTCCTCAGCACACTTAAGCGGTCCAATACTAAGCCGAGTATCTTCGCCCCCTCCCGCTCGCTAAAATATCGGGAAGCTCGGAGGCGATGACGGGTAAGCACGGCATTCCACTCGGGATTGTTATTTCGCTGATGTTCCCAGAACTCTTGCATCACATAGGGATTCTCAAGTAACGATGCCACGGCATTGGGATAGGTATTCCAGATCACTCCTTCCACCAGCTTTTGCTCATCCCTTGAAATCAGCCGTTGGATAAATAACTGGAAGAGGGAACGCTCGCCAAGCTTGGTATGTTGCTCATCGGCAACCCCCATACAGGCACTGAAGGCAATCCATAGCGAAATAAAGCGAAGGTCATCAGAATCACTATCGTTTGCGCTCGATAGCCAGCTAATCGCACGATGAAGTCGAGTGGCTAGAGGCCCGCTAATCGCAAGTGACTTTAAGCTAGCTTTTAGGCTTTCAGGAGAAGTATTCATGCCACTAGAGTAACCCGAGTCGATAGCGTGATTCAATTAACCTAAGGCCTTATTCGCCACGAGAAAAACAGGGATCTTTTGCTGCGTTATATCCTATGGCAACCTAACTTCTTGCCCCTGCTGAGCTAGACCGGCAAAAGTGCCGTCAATGTCCTTTGCTGCTGACTGCCAATCATCTTCATAGCTCATTAGATAGAGCTTTTTGCATGCGTCCGCCGAATAGGCAGACTTAAGGGATTCAAAATGTGCGTGGACGGGGCTAACTTCGGCCACTGAGGCATCATGAAAGCCTATTTCAAAGGCGAGTTCATTGACCACCTGAGGGATCGCCTTGGTATCGCCAGAATAGAACAAATAGTTATCAATAAGAATTCCAAACGCCGACTTATCCGGGGCATGATCAACCGGTATTGATTGGATGTGATGGCGGCCAAAGCTGAACTCATGATTTTGAATGAATTGGACGTCAAAGTAATCCGCTAACACCTGGTCTTTACCATTAATATTGCCCAGTGACCCCTTCAAAGTTTGCTCCCATAGCTCTTTCTCAAGCGAAGGCTCGAGAAATAATTTAGGACGGAAGTTCAGTTTGAAACGACTTTCGAATGCCAATCGCTCAAGGCCAAAAACGTGATCTCCATGTACATGAGTAATGTAGACCGCGTCAATATCAGACCAGCTATATCCCTGTTCGTGTAATGCGAGTTTCGCGGTATACCCACAATCGATGAGCAGGTTACCATCTGCACTGCAGAGTAGAGCATTATTATTGAAGTGCTTAATTGACTCGGAATTACCGCAGCCGATGATTTTAAACTGACTGACACTTTGCATGCATTTCACTGCCTTATCATTTCAACTTTCTTTACTTCTATACGGTATCCAAAGAACTATATTTATCTTTCATTTGCTACTTATTCAAGCGGACATCTACAAAACTGGCTAATGTCCTACATTTCTGACGTGCTCAAACCACGGAGTGTGAGCCATTACTCACGCTACAACCCTATCGCTGCCACCAACTCTTTGCGTCTCTCCAGATCTCGTTGGCCGCGTTATGACCTGGTGCACCGGTTACCCCTCCTCCTGGATGAGTACCCGAACCACAGAGGTACAAGCCCTTGATGGGGGTCCGATAATCCGAGTAACCATGAATAGGGCGATTGGTATATAACTGATCAAGTCCCAGCGATCCATGCATAATATCGCCACCAATCAAGCCGAAATCACGTTCTAAATCTAATGGCGAGAGAATCTTTCTCCCAATGACCGCCGCCTTGAAATTCGGGGCGAATTCGCTAACTAAATCAATAATGCAATCGGCAGCTTCCTCCCGAAAATCATCCCAACTACGGCCATCATGGAGCTCCGGAGCAAAATGCTGACAAAATAGCGATGCCACATGCATACCCGGTGGTGCTAGGCTGTCATCCACCGTGCTAGGAATCAACATCTCAACGATGGGACGGGCAGACCAGCCGTCTGCCTTGGCGTCCAGATAGGCTTGGTGCATATAGTCCATAGTGGGTGACATCACTACACCACTTTGGTGGTGAGGTTGCATGGTAGTTCCTGGTTTACACTTAAAGTCTGGTAGTTCAGACAAGGCAACATTCATCCGAAAGGTGGCCGAACCACATCGATAGCCGTCAATCCGGCGCTTAAATTCAGCGGGAAGGTGTTCACGTGCGACCAACTGCTGAAACAGCAGCTTGGGGTTAGTATTGGACACTACGCGCTTCGCCTCAACGATCTCGCCGCCGCTAAGCCTTACTCCCTTTGCACTACCCTGCTCTACTAATACTTCATCAACCCCAGCAGAGGTTTGTATCTCTACGCCCAGTTCGGTGACCGCCGCAGCCATTGCCTGAGTAATGGAGCCCATTCCGCCCACTGCATGACCCCAAGCTCCACTAATACCGTTTACCTCGCCAAAGACATGGTGCAGTAATACATACGCTGACCCCGGCGTATAAGGACTAGCATAGTTGCCAACAACCGAATCGAAGGCGAATATCGCCTTCACATGGTCATTCTCGAACCATTGATCAAGTACCTCGGCAGCGCTCTTAGTGAATAGATCAATAACATCTCGACGTCCCGATGCCTTGATCTTATTGAGTGAGCCAGCCATACGGAAGCCACGCATAATATTGGCGAAGCCGGCGCCGTACTCAATTGGCGTTTCCAGTAACATCCCCCGCAGAAAGTCGGCGACCTGTTCTAACATATCGTAATAAGCGGGGAGTGCTTCGGCGTCTGCCGTGGAAAAGCGGGCGAACTCCTGTTGAGCTTCTTCCAAGGTTGAGCCTAATTGTAAGCTCTCCCTGTCATTTATAGGCAGGAAGTTCGAGGTTGGTCGATTAAGAATCTTTAGACCGTGACGATACAAGCCCATCTCATCAATGACTTTAGGATTGAGTAAACTCACCGTATAGCTCGCTGTCGAGTTACGAAACCCCGGGTGGAACTCCTCGGTAACCGCAGCGCCACCGATAATGCCCCGGCGCTCAAGGATTTTCACTTTTAAGCCTTTCTTGGCCAAGTAGTAGGCACACACCAAACCGTTGTGACCACCACCAATAACGACGACATCTAGCATCAAACTAAACCTGTATTATTGTTATAAACTTTGATTAGCCCCAAAAATGGCCGTATACATAATGGCTGAGGGGTCAATGGCATCCGGCCCTTCTACAATCAGCGCCTTTCTAAAGGGGAGGAGATCCACAGGATGCGCATTTTTATATTCCCCGCCCTCAGACCAAGTTACCACCAGCAAGCCGTCAGGCTTCAACAAGCCAAAAAGCCGAAGCAATGCCTGCTGCTGTTCAATCCGACTAAGTCGCGGCCACTGGTTGCTGACTAAAATGGCGTCATACTGAGGTTTACTGATAAGGGAGAGTAAGTTGGGTAATTTATCGTGGATCCACTCTACGTTGGCGTCGCCATCGTAAAGTCGCTCCCACTGAAGGTTGTCCTCCACCGCGGTAACCCGCCATCCACGCGACGCGAACCAGTGCACATCTCGCCCGCTAGCGGCTCCGATATCGAGGAAACTTCCACAGCGAGTACCGAGAAATGGCAACCATTCCTCGTGATGAGTCTCGCTGGACACAGCCTGAATTTGGCTATGCTTGGCTTTTATGAGCAACCGCTCCATTGTAACGTCACCTTCCATGGGTAGTTTTAGAGAGCTCTAAATAATATGTGTACATCAGTTGTGATCAAAATAAAAGTAGAAAACGCATCAACTTTCTTGGCTAGTTGAATCCGACGCTTCGGGCAACTCAAGATTTGCTTTGCCCACTAGCTCCGAATCTAACTCTTTCGTCACCGACACTCCGAGTTCGTTAAACTCCGCTGCCTGTTTAATAAGATTGCCTCGTCCCGTTGATAGCTGACCTAACGCTTTGTCATATTGCTCGCGTGCCTGATCAATGCCTTTCCCAACTCGGGACATACTTTCAAGAAATAGCCTTAGCTTGTCGTAGAATTTGGCTGCACGGCTGGCAAGCTCGGCACTATGCTTGCTTTGATCTTCAAATCGCCAGAGTTGCCTAACGATATTTAAGCTCGTTAAAAGTGTGGTGGGCGTTGCCACTAAGACATTTTGTTCAATGGCACGTTGATACAGTGTTTCATCATGCTTTAGGGCTGCCACATAGGCGGATTCGATAGGGATGAACATTATCACGACTTCAGGCGAGTTTAACTCAGGCAGATTATAATAGCTCTTATCAGCAAGCTCGGTGATCCTCGCACTCACCGCCGCCGCGTGCTCCGCAAGAGCCATCGTTCGAACCTCATCATCCTCAGCATTCACAAACCGCGTATAGGCAGCCAGCGATGTCTTGGCATCGATAATTAAATGCTTCCCCTGTGGCAGGTACACAATGGCGTCTGGTCTCTGCTGGCGGCCATTCCCATCGGTAAAGCTCTTCTCTCGGGTGTAGTCCGTGCCAATACGAAGCCCCGAGCTATCGAGGACGTTCTCTAACATCAACTCACCCCAGTTACCTTGCAATTTCTTCTGACCCTGAAGTGCGTTGGTTAATGCATCAGCCTTATCGGTGATTTGTCGGTTTAACTCCTGCAGCCCAATGAGTTCCTGCCGAAGCGCACTGCGTTGTTTCAATTCTTCCACATGGATTGACTCAACCTTCTCACGAAAGCCCTTAACGTCTATCTGCAGAGGCTGAAGTAACTGTTTAATCGAGTCTTCGCTCTGCAATTTGAAAGCCCGCCCCTTTTTCTCTAGGACTTCTTGTGCAAGTTGCTCGAACTCCGTCTTAAGCTGCTCTCTGCTAGCCTTAAAATCCGCTAGCTGTCGAGCGAAACTGGCCTCTCTTTCCTTCGCCGTCGCCGCTTGCTCTGCTAATTGTTCCTTGGCTTCTGAATAGCTCAACTGCAGCGCCTGGAGTTCATTCTCTTTGGCTTCAGTTCGCTCCAATAAACGTTGTTGCTCGGCTTCCTTAGCTTCTAGCAGCGCTTTGGCTCTCTGCAATTGGCGGTCATTCGCGAGGTTTGTTTGTTGCAGCGCCTGCAACTCCACCGTCAGTTTGTCGGCCTCTTGGGCACTCAATTGCAGGGCTTGACGCTCTAGCTCTCCCGCCTTCAGCGCCTGGTTGGAGCGCTGATATTGTCGAAGCCAAAGCAGCGCCATGGTCGCCGTTGTTATCACAAGTAAGGCGCAGGCCCCTGCCAAGATAAGCATCTCAATCTGCATGTTTCATCTCCGCTAATAGCTGCCTCTCCAATCGAGACTTAGCCAATCGTATACAGTAGAAAATCGCTAACACCCCAAACACGAAACCGCCTAATGAGAAACCGACAATAGCTCCCTCGGCTCCAAACCACTCAGATCCCAACCAAACGAAGGGGATTACCCCAATACTGTTCCTCAAGAAGTTTGCCGCTGTGGCAAAGCCAGGGCGGCCCATATTGTTGAATCCGGCGTTAGCTACAAATAATGCACCCATGGCGCAGGTTAGGGGTATCGCAAAGTAGCAGAATGCCCTAACTACCTCGGCAACCTGCCCTTCTGCTCCGAAAAGCGCCAAGATATAAGGCAAGCTAAGCACCATCAGCAGCCAAAGTATTGCGGTATAAACACAGCTAAATTTCACCGATGTTTTCAAAGTTTCGATCACCCGTGGGTACAAGCCAGCGCCAACATTTTGCCCAATAATGGGCCCCACCGCTCCGGACAGGGAATAGAACACCGCAAACGCAACCGGCGTAATCTTTGAGATAATCGCCGAGCCCGCCACGGCAGTCGTGCCAATTTCTGCCAGCTTATAGGTGAGTAAGGCCATACCAATTGGTGTGGCAAAGTTCGTGAGAGTTGTCGGCAGTGCAAATCGTGCGATAACTCCAGCTTCTGCTCGGAACTGCTGCCAGTTGATTCGCGCTAGCATAGGATGGACTTTCAAGACGGCATAGAGCGCAAAGCTAGCCATGGTCACTCGCGCTGCCGCCGAAGCCATCGCTGCGCCCTCGATACCCCACTCAAAATAGAAAATGAAAATAGGGTCCAGAATGAGATTTACCAGTGCCCCCGCCAGCATCATTGACATCGCCCGCTTGGCGTCGCCTAACGCTCGGACAATGGCGTTAGCTGAAGTAGCAAGTACCATCACGGGAAAGAAGGGTAACAACCAAGCACTGTAGCTATAGGCCAAATCCGCTGCTCGCCCCGTTGCGCCCAACCAAGCTAGTAGTTGCTCAAGGAGGGGAAAGGTAATCAGCGCAATGGCGACCGCGATAATGGATGAGAAGAGCATGATATTCGAAGCGGTTGCTTTCATCTTCTCTTCGTCACCCTGGCCAATCGCCTTGGAGACCAGCGCTAACATCGCAACGGATAAGCCAATGCCAATAGACTGCGTAAAGAACAGAATAACCCCAGCAAAGCCGATGGCAGCCAAAATGTCATGATCACCCAGCTGACTGAGGAAAATAAGGTCCGTCAAATCCACGCCGAAGATGGCTAACAAGCCTATGGTGGAGGTCGCTGACATCACTAAAATGTGATTGAGCACATTCCCCTGAGTAAAGTCCTTCTTCGCCATGCATACCAACCTGAAAATAAATCGAATGCTTAATTTAACAGTTTTCGCGCTCGGCAACGAAACAAATTTAGGTCTAGGCTAAATAAACCTGAAGCTGCTATAGTTCGCACCAGTAAACAAAATTTCTTATCGGAAATTTCGACGGATTTAAAAGAGACTCCTATGGCTTTAAGCATTTTCGACATTTTTAAGATTGGCGTTGGCCCTTCCAGCTCACACACCATCGGTCCCATGTGGGCAGGCCGTTATTTTTTGGACGAACTCATCAATCGCAATGAACTCGAAAAGGTGGCGCGGATCAAGGTCGGTCTCTATGGCTCGCTGGCGCTTACAGGCTTCGGTCACGCCACCGATAAAGCCGCTATTCTTGGCATTGCTGGACTTGCTCCCGACACCATGTGCCCTGACTTTGCCGACGAAGTATTCAACCGTGCTAAGTCCGAAGGAAAGCTTCGTCTTAACGATCTTCGCGACATCGATTTCAATTACGAAAGCGATATGATTTTCCACTTTAATGAGGCGCTCCCGGAGCATCCCAACGGAATTCGCTTCTACGCGGTTGACCACAACGGAATAGGCCTATTCGAAAAGGCTTACTTATCCACCGGCGGAGGCTTCGTCATCAGCGTTGATGAATTCCATCAGGGCTCGTCGACTGAGGACACTGAGGTTGACGTACCTTGGGACTTTGACAACGGTGACGACATTCTCGCTATCTGCGAAGCACAGCAATTTAGTATTGCCGAAATGGCTTATCAAAACGAAGAGGCAATCAGCGGCCTATCTCGAGATGAGATCCATGCTCGCATAGATCATATCTGGGAGGTAATGAAAGCCTGTATCGATCGCGGCATGCGAATGGACGGCCAGCTACCAGTGAGTGGAATTAATCGTCGCGCCAAGGACATGATGACCAGCTTGACAGCGCATCCTGAGGCTATGCTAAGCGATCACTTCGCCATCATGGACTGGGTGACGCTCTTTGCGATGGCTGTGAATGAGGAAAATGCCTGTGGTGGCCGAGTGGTCACCGCGCCCACGAATGGCGCCGCTGGGGTAATACCTGCCGTGCTCGCCTACTACACACGCTTCGACAAGAAGAGTAGTGACCAAGGGGTACGAGATTTCTTGGCCACCGCAGCCGTAATCGGCATGCTCTACAAAATGAATGCGTCAATCTCTGGAGCAGAGGTAGGCTGTCAGGGCGAAGTTGGCGTAGCCTGTTCCATGGCTTCTGCCGGCTTAGCCGCAGTCATGGGTGGCACTGTTTTGCAGGTAGAGAATGCGGCCGAAATTGGCATGGAGCATCACCTAGGAATGACCTGCGACCCCGTTGGTGGGCTTGTCCAGGTACCATGTATTGAACGCAACAGCATGGCAGCAATTAAAACCATTACCGCAGCCCGCTTAGCGTTGCGCGGTAACGGCTACCACGAAGTATCCTTGGATAACGTCATTGAAACGATGTACAACACGGGCTTAGACATCCAAGCTAAGTATCGTGAGACGTCCCAGGGCGGGCTAGCACTCTATGCGGGAAAGAAATCGCAGTGCTAAGCGGATTCAATGATCCGCTAGCTTAGCGCAGAGCTAATACCGCACTAAGCCTTCTGAACACATACAAAAAGGGCACTTTCATCTGAGATGAAAGTGCCCTTTTTTCAATCCGGCGGTGAGGAGTGTAAACATAGTAAGCTTTACACTGACTCCTTAGAAGCTAAGCGCAACGCCGCGACCGCGCGGATCCGCCGCCGCCTCATAGGTGTCGCCTTGCTTCGCAACCACCTGAAGATCGCCCAACCACTCCACTGAATGACTATAACCAAGATCACTCAATTCACTCATCGCCTCGTCAGGCAGTGATTCACTCATCAGTAGATGATTTTCCGGAAATAATTGATGATGGAATCGTGAGCTGGAAACCGACTCAAGCGCATTTTGGCCAAATACATAACGGTTCAAAATAGTTTGCGCCACGCTGGTGATAATAGTCGAGCCACCTGGCGTACCACTAACGAAATCAACCTTCCCATTAACTAAGACCAAGCTAGGCGTCATTGACGACAGCATGCGTTTGTTGGGGGCGATAGCATTCGCCTCCCCGCCGATTACCCCGTAGATGTTTGGCACGCCGGGCTTAGCTGAAAAATCATCCATCTCGTTGTTCAGCAGAAAGCCGCCTCCCTCTACCACATTACCACTGCCGAATGACCAATTCAGGGTGTAGGTATTCGAAACGGCATTGCCTGCATTATCGACAATCGAAAAGTGGGTGGTCTGAGGGCTTTCAAGCGCGCCAAATGTTACATCAGCTGTAACAGAGATAGCCGCGAGGTTTACTTCCGCAGCTCTATCGTGAAGATAGTTATTTGCCAGAAGTGCCTGCTGGGGAACGTCGACAAAGTCGGGGTCACCTAGGTATTCAGCTCGATCCGCGTAGACTCGTTTGTAGATTTCCGCGAGCAGATGAACGTATTCAGTACTGTTATGCCGCGGTGAGCTATTGATTGCCGAGTACATCCCCAGGATTTGCAGCAGTGCAATGCCCCCTGAACTTGGAGGAGGCGCCGTCACCACCTGAGTATTTCGCCATTCGCCCATTAACGGAGCTCGCCACTTAGCCTCGTAGTTAGCAAGGTCCTGCTCACTAATTAGCCCTCCCGTACGCGCCATTTGAGCAACGATCAACTCAGCTGTCTCGCCCTGGTAAAAGCCGCTAGGGCCATCATCGGCTATGCGCTGAAGCGCTGAGGCTAAGTCGGGCTGAATAAAACGCTCTCCAGCAACTAGCTTAGAGCCAAAATATTCATCGAAATTGGAGTTCTTTCCCATGGCTGTTTCCATGAAATAGACTGCCTCTTGCTGCAGATGAGCTTCCACAACGAAACCATCGCGAGCAAGCTCTACGGCCGGCATGACTAAGTCTCGCCACGGCTGACTGCCATACTTTTGATGCGCCGCCCAAAGTCCCGCGACGGTTCCCGGCGTACCCGATGACGCCCCACCGGTGAGCGATGCGTTGGGTATCACATCGCCGTTGGCATCTAAATACATATCCCGAGAGGCACCGGCAGGCGCTGTCTCACGGTAGTCTAGGAAGTCATTAACTCCTTCCATATGTAGTAGCATAAAACCGCCACCACCAATGTTCCCCGCCTCAGGATAGGTAACACTTAAGACGAACCCTGCAGCAACCGCCGCATCAATGGCATTCCCGCCTGACTCAATAACTTCTTTGGCAACCAACGCTGCATGCTTTTCGGGCATCGCCACCGCACCCGCGAGCACGCTATTCGCGCCAGCTAGTGTGAGCACTGTTAGCGCAAAGCCAACTAGCCGATGCTTAACGCGCATGCACATCATTAAAGTGACCTCTGATAGCGAGTTTGTCCCGCCACAATGGTTTGCTCAACATCGACCTGAAGCAGTTCGCTACTGTCCACCGTCATAATATCGCTAGATAGAATCACCGCATCGAATAAATAGCCTTCACTCAGGCGACCTTTATAGTTTTCCTCAAAGGCGCCAACAGCAGGCCAAAAGGTAATCGATTTAAGGGCCTCATCACGAGTCATCTTCTGAGCGGCTTCATAACCCCCATCGGGCTGGCCCGCTAAGGTCTGGCGTGTAACTGCCGCGTAAAAATTGGCGATGGGGTTAATTGGTTCAATTGGCACATCTGTGCCGTTGACGATAATCGCGCCTGAATCAATCAGGTCACTCCACATGTAAGCACCGCTCTCAATACGCTCAATGCCTAATCGATCGATCGCCCAAGGCCGATCCGAGCTCATATGAATGGCCTGCATCGATGGGATTACACCCAACGCAGCAAAACGCTTAATATCATCTGGGTGCAGATGTTGAGCGTGTTCAATCCGAAAACGGTGGTCAGTATCTGGGAATTGCCTGAGCGCACGTTCAAAGCGATCTAAGGTTTCCTGGTTAGTTCTATCGCCAATAGCATGAACATTTACCTGGTAACCGCGTTCCAAGCCCGCCAGTGCCAGCGACTCAACACCTTCCATTGGATAGGTTGGCATACCAAATACATCGGGAGCATCGGAGTAGGCCTGGAGCAACCAAGCTCCGCGTGACCCCAAGGCGCCATCGGCATGAATTTTTATGCTGCGAACCGTCAGATGGTTGTTATACAACCCAACAACCGGCTCGCGCTGCAGCCAGCTTTGGACCAGCTCAGGCTGGGAGCTACTCAGCATGGAATACACTCGGATGGGAAGTTGAGCCGTATCGCCCAACATCATCATCGCTTCGAGCTCGTGCTGTAGTGTTCCGGCGTCGTGAAAGCTCGTAATCCCGTTCGCTAAAGCATGTTCCGCCGCTCGAACAATGTCCTCACTCGCCTGTTCCGCCGTTGATGAGGCCGTAAAGGAATCTACTAGGTAGGTCGCGTTTTCGTTGAGCACGCCGGTCGGCTCACCGCTGTCATTCTTTACAACTTCGCCGCCCACACCGTATTCCGTTTCACGCTCTATTCCTGCCAATTCCATGGCCAACTGATTCACTAATGTGGCGTGCCCGCTGGCATGGCGAAGATCGACCGGGTGATTAGGAACCGCAGCCGAGAGTGCCTCATGCGTTGGGAAACCGCCCACATATTCGGACTCATCATTGCTCCACTTGCTCTGGTGCCAACCCCAACCCATCACCCAACTACCCTCTGGTTGCTCATCCGCTGCGGCAGCGACACGAGCGATGGCCTCTTCGTAACTTGATGCCGAACTTAAATCCACGGTTACCAGGGCTTTACCAAGTCCTGCCAAATGACCATGGCCCTCTACAAAGCCAGGATACATGGCTCTACCATTTAGATTGATGACCTCTGTGCTGGGGCCTATCAAAGCCTCAATCTCCTCCCAGGAGCCAACATCAAGTACCTTTCCGTCCTGCGCAGCCAACGCTTCAACTAACGGTTGCCTATCGTCTACGGTGTGAATTGGCCCACCGAATACCACTGTATCAGCGGGTTTTGGCGCGGCGTCACAACCCGCTAACGATAATAGTGTTGCTGCAATGATAAATTGTTTCATGCTCCCTTATCCTCCGATAGAACTTCTTCCGTCAACTCATTAATCAGTGCGACATAAGCCTCATTCTCGCGAAGGCTCGCGAAGGCATCTTCGGTCTCCAGCTCGGACATTAATCGCGGTGACTTTTCTAGCGCTATATGGAGGTCTCGCAGTGCCTCTTTGGTTCGCCCTAACGTTGCGTTGGCACAGGCTCGCTGCCAGTAGGCATAGGCGTATTCCTGATCAAAATCGATAGCCTGATTACACAAACTCAAGGCCCATTCAGAGTCACCATTTTCCAAGACGAGATCCGCCTTGTAGGTGATGGCCTCGATGTCATCCGGCTTAATTTTCAAAATTTGATCGTAGAGATCAATTCGGGCTTGAATCCCTATTTCCAAACCAGCGCGAAGCCACAGCGCATGCAGTTCATTGGTGCGCGAGATATCCTCCTGCGCCTCCATGATTTGCTCAGATCGCTTCTTAAGCCTGACATCAACCTCTTCCATTCGCTCTTCAAACTCGGCCGTCAGCTCAGCGAGTTGGTTCGAGCGCCTTTTAACCCCCTCCTCCACCTCGGCGAGACGACGTTCATACTCAGCGGTGATCTTATCTACTCGGCTGTTGACTAGCCCCTCAACCTGAGCCCGAACATCGCGCAGCGAATTCCAACCAACCAAAGCCAAGAGTGCAGCACCGCCGGCTATGATGTAGAAGAAAATCATCATGGTTTCCGCTGTGTAAGCGATCGATTTATCGTTCGCCTCCACTCGGTTAGCGGCAACCTGCTGGCTAATCTCTACGCGGTTATTCAGCATCTCTATGCGCAATGCACGGATTTCATCCAAGACGTATCGCTCGATGAACGGCTTGTATAGCGGCTGCTCGAATTCGGTCTCAGCCAATGCCGCAGCTCGCGCCTGCTGTTCTTCAGCGCTTTGTTCTTGCTCAGCAGGTATGGGCTCAACTTCCTCTTGATTTCCATAAACTGGCACGGTGACCCCAGACAGGCACAACAGGACTATTAACAACCAATTTTTCATACTCATATTCCCTATGAAGCGGTGTGTTGAATTCTAGTTCGGACCAGCGCGACGACTTCGTCTATCTGCGTAGCGGAGACATCAAGATGAACCACTAGTCGCATCGGATTTCCCGATGATACGCGTACGCCGTTGGCTAACAGATAGTGAATTAAATCAGGCAGGTTATGATCGATCTCTACGTACACCATATTAGTGTAGGACTGCTGTCCCAGCACATTGACCCCCTCAATCTCGGCCAGGCCAGCGGCTAATTGCTCGGCCTTGTCATGGTCCTGTACGGTACGCCCGATATTATCGAGCGCCAGCTGTCCAGCCGCCGCCAACAACCCGGCTTGACGCCAACCACCACCCAGCATCTTTCTCCAGCGTCGCGCCTCTTCAATAAAATGTTGGCTGCCCACCAACACGGACCCAATTGGAGCGCCTAAGCCCTTCGAAAGACACAGCGAAATAGAATCAAAGGGCGCGGCCAGTTCGCTCAAGTGCACCTTATGGTAGCAGGCAGCATTCACCAGCCTGGCTCCATCTAAATGCAGTGCCAGTTGATGCTGATCGCAGATCGCGCGAACCTTTTCAGGGTAGCCTAGGGGCAGGGGCACACCGCCAATAGTATTCTCTAAGCAGACCAACTTAGTTCTCGCAAAATGGATGTCGCGGGGCTTGATAGCGGCCACCAACTCATCCAAGTTAAACGTACCGTCAGTATTCAACAATAGCGGCTGTGGCTGGATACTCCCCAGCACAGCCGCTCCGCCTGCTTCATACTTGTAGGCGTGAGCGCGCTGTCCAACAATATATTCTTCGCCGCGCTGGCAATGACTCAGCAGTGCTAGCAAGTTAGCTTGCGTACCACTGCTCACAAAGAGTCCCTCTTCCTTGCCTAGCATTGCGGCTACTCGCTGCTCTAACGCCAGTACACTAGGGTCATCTCGATAGACGTCGTCGCCAACCTCTGCTTCGAGCATAGCCTCACGCATCGCCGCTGAGGGCTGAGTTACCGTATCACTTCGTAGGTCAATCATTTCATTCTCTTCGTTAACGGTTAGCCGAAACTTTCGCTACCGTTTGAAACTGCTAATCTATGTAGACTATCACGCTATCATAAGTCGCCCTAGGGTGACTATCGGGAGACTACAATGTTTAAAGACTTACCAACTTGGATAAAAGAAATGCGAGCTGAGCTCAACTGTGTTGATTCGAGCATGGCCGCAGAACAGGTCAAGGCAACCGGTGGAACCCTGATTGATGTTCGTGAGCCAGGAGAGTTCAATGAAGCCTCCGCGGAGGGCGCTATTAACATTCCCCGTGGCGTGTTAGAGATGAAGCTTACGCAGGTGCTGCCCAATCCCGACGCCCCGATCTACCTTCACTGTGCCACGGGCGGAAGAGCGACCTTCGCAGCCAAGCAACTTGTGGAGCTTGGCTATCACAATGTAGTGGTCATCACCAGCCCGGCTGCATCGGTGATTGAGGCATTCAGCCAATAGAAGCTCTTTTCAATCACCTTTTTCACACCACAGTGGATAGCAGCGACCCAAAGTAATACCTAAACTAGGCTAATACGCAACGCCGCTGAGCAGAGGAAGCAACTTTAATTCGTGGCGAAAAAAAACGGAGCGCTAATTATTAGTGCTCCGTTTTAGTTTTGCAAAGCGCGCTGGGTTCTAGCTGATCTGCGACTTGCCGTTACGCACGAATGATGGCTTCACCACGCGCACCTTTAACTGCTTGTTGCGAACCTCTACCACCGCAGAGTCACCAATGGTCTTTGGTACACGAGCTAAAGCAATGGAAACACCCAGCGTTGGCGAGAAACTACCACTGGTGATTGTTCCAGTTAGGCTCTCGCCTTCTACCACAACCGTTTGGCCTGCACGCAGCACGCCACGATCCTCAAGTACCAAGCCCACCAGCTTATGGGTAGTTCCTGCCGCGCGCTCGGCTGCAATGACGTCTCGACCAACGAAGTTTCGGTCTGCCGGCTCCCAGGCAATCGTCCACGCGAGGTTTGAGGTGAGCGGCGAGGTCGTGTCATCCATATCCTGGCCGTAAAGGTTCATTCCCGCTTCTAGGCGTAAGGTATCGCGAGCACCTAGGCCGATTGGCTTAACGCCTGCGCCAAGCAATGCATCCCAAAGTTCCTCTACTTCGGTCGCCGGAACGATCACTTCAACACCAGCTTCACCGGTGTAGCCGGTTTTAGCGATGTATCCACCATCAGCCAAAGGCATGCCCTGGAATGGCTTTAATCCCTTCAATTCTTCACTAATAGCTGGCATGAGCTCGTAAATTGCCGCAAGGGCTTCAGGCCCCTGAACCGCAAGAATTGCCATCTCTGGACGGGACGTTACGCTGACTTCAAAGTCGGTAGTATTGCGGTTGAACCAAGCGAGATCTTTCTCTGCAGTGCCGGCATTCACAACTAAACGGTAGCCGTAGGATGTTTTGTAGACGATAAGGTCATCAATGACACCGCCTGCTTCATTTAGCATCGGCGTATACATTGCTTGGCCGGCAGCAGGTAGCTTAGCCACATCATTGGCGAGCAAATATTGAAGAAATTCGGTTGCCTGCGCACCTTCTATATCAACTACAACCATGTGAGACACGTCGAAGACACCGGCGGCGGTGCGAACAATATTATGCTCTTCAACCTGCGAGCCATAGTGAATTGGCATCTGCCAGCCCGAGAAATCAACGAATTTTGCGCCTGCTTCGGCATGCTTATTATACAGTGGGGTAGTTTTGCTCATGGCAGACAAGCCTCTTAGATGTTAGCTATTGGGTAACTAATGTGGAGATTAATAGTTAGTTTAGATTGCCCAATATAATACCTAAAGTTTTTTCATTTGTATCGTTTCGTAAATTTTTGAATCCAATCGGAAACAAAAAAGCCAGCTTACGCTGGCTTTTTGCTGGGGCTTAAAGACTCAGTATTTACTCAGCTTCGCCCATTTCCACTTCAACTTCGGAAACTTCTTCAATTTCTATGGTCTGCGCAGGCTTCTTCACGTTCACACGCATGCTAGACGGGCATTCGCCGCGCATAGTGACTGAGTCATCCTCATTCACGGTAATAGTACAATTGCTTGATTTATTACCACCAGTTCCTACTGCAAAGACACAACCTGTTGAAAGCGTAGCAATAACAGCAATCGCAATTAGTTTTTTCATTTCTTCCCCTTACTTAAAAGCAATAATGCTTTAACTCTGATAAATATTAGACTAAATGACGTTAAGCGAGAACACTTAACGCACTAGCACAACCTGATAACAACATTAAAATTACTGAAACACTGATTAAACGGTACATGATTCTATCCTTGATAAATTGTTCATTCACTAACATAGACGCATGGACTTAACGTTTGGATGCAAAAAATTTTTGTGGCACTATGAATATAAGTGTGACGCTGGTCACAATGTCTTTTCAAGAGGCCTGAAGATGCTCTACCGAATTTCGATCACTCTCTTTGCATTCATGCTGGCATGCTGGTCCAATTTGCTATGGGCGCAAAACGATAAAGATCAATTTAGTGCGCTGCTTCAGATTCAAGATGTCGATTTTGGCGAATGGGATGGCGCGGATTTAGCAGAGGGGACAGTAATACCTATTGCTGACGAAGGCTTTTGTTTTGTTTTTTCTAACAAAAAACGAACCGGTTTCTTTCGCGTGAACTACGCATTATCAGTTGAGCAAACAAGTGCCGGCACGGCCTATAGCCTCTTGGGTACCAATGGCGCTAACTTACCGATAAACTTCAACCTTAGTAAGAAAGCTGGCAACACCACCAATACGCCTGATGCAGTGCCGTTACTTCCGGGCGTTGCACCCGCATCAAATTTTTCCGATCCGGCAGCCACTAAGAATAATGAACTCAACGGGAGCACTCAGTTTGCCAGCCAAAACGCCGCTTGTACGGCGGATACCTTTGACTTCTCCATTCAGATCTTGGGCTCCGATATCGCCAGTCTAGGAGCTAATGCGCTCTCTACCTTTACTGGCGTCTTCGATTTGGTCGCTGATCCTACGGAGTATAACGGCGCGGCAAAATCTGACCCTACGGAATTCACCGTTAGCATCACCATTTCATCCAGTGTTTACCTGTCTCAACTCCCGCCGTCAATTGACTTAAACACCCAGAATAGTGCCAACTTTTGCATCTGGTCTTTTGCGGGCGATGACGTGAATATCACCCTAAGCGGATTACAGCCTGCACCCAGTGGCGGACTGTATAACTTCGGAATGTTAGAGACCAATGGCGGCACCCCAGCCCAGACGATTGGCTATAACATTGATCTGATTGATCTCAGGCAAAACGATACGAGAACTCAGGTTGGTAACGGAGTGACCGAAAACACCATGACCTCGGTTGGTGCCAGCGAGTATGACTGCACTGGTTCCAGCGGCCTGAATTATCAGCTGGACTTTGATCTTGAAGATTCTTCTGGGAAGCGAGCGGGCTCCTACCAAGACACCCTAACGGTCACTATTGAAGCTGTGTAAGCATGAGTTTAGCCACGTGAAAATCGTATTCTCGCAGAAATCACCAGGGCGCAGCCTCAACCACGCCCTCCTTTGGCTATTAAGACTTCGCGCGTTGCGCTTCTCTAGCCAGGCGCTTCTTCTCACGTTGCTGTTCAATTGACAGCTTGGCACCATCACCAATGTGATTTAAGCCGCGCTTTTTAGCCAATTGCAGTTGTAGCTCTCGCTGCCGGAATCGTTCACGCTGATCATCACTTAATTCATCATAGCAATGATGGCACGAGACGCCTTGCTCGTACTTAGCGTCAAGCTTGTCCTCGTCCGTAATTGGCATACGACAGCCATGACACAGGTCGTAACTCCCTTTCTCTAGGGAGTGATCAACGGCCACACGGTTATCGAAAACAAAGCACTCGCCTTCCCAGGTTGACTCTTCAGCGGGCACTTCTTCAAGATATTTGAGAATACCGCCTTCCAGGTGGTAAACCTCTTCGAAGCCCTGCTCTTTGAGATAGGCGGTGGATTTTTCACAGCGAATTCCACCCGTGCAGAACATCGCAACCCGCTTATTCTCCGCTGGATCGAGGTTCTTAGCCACGTATTCAGGAAACTCGCGGAAGGTCTCGGTGTTAGGGTTGAGTGCGCCTTTAAACGTGCCAATCTGCACTTCGTAGTCGTTACGTGTATCAACCAGCACAACGTCCGGCTGATTAATCAGTTCATTCCAATCCTTAGGCTTAACGTAAGTGCCCACAACTCGCTTGGGGTCGATACCCTCAACACCCATGGTCACAATCTCTTTCTTGAGTTTAACCTTAGTGCGGTAGAACGGCTGCTCGTCGTCGAAGGAGAGTTTGTGATCGATAGTCGCTAAACGCTCATCCTGATCAAACCAAGCTAACAGCGCATCAATTGATGCCGGTGAACCGGCGACGGTACCATTTATACCTTCGTGGGCGAGCAGCAAGGTTCCGCGAATATCGTGCTGGTTGAGCACATCTAAGAGCGGTTGCTGAAGGGATTGGAAATCCTCTAATCGCGTAAAGCGATAGAGTGCACATACTACAATAGCTGACATATTAACCTCGCTGACCGAATCGCAAATCCGGTGCAATGGTGACTGAAAGGCGCAATTATAGGTAACTTTGCTATCCACAGCGATAGCTTATCTCCCTTATCTTGCGCAGCACGGTAATTAGCAAGCCAGACTGTCAGCGCGGCGTCGCTCGAAGCGACTATCGCCTACTCTGTTAGTCTCGGTAGATGGTTTCAATAAGATGAAAGCCAAATTTGGTTTTAACTGGGCCGTGAACCTGATTCGTGGGCTGTTTGAATACCACATCATCGAAGGCCTTAACCATATCACCGCGGCCAAACTCGCCGAGGTCGCCACCGGCTTTTTTAGATGGGCAGGTTGAAAAGCGTTTAGCTAACACGCCAAAATCCTGACCCTGCCCGAGTCGTCGCTTTAGATCTAAGGCCTGTTTCTCAGTCTTCACTAAGATATGTCGGGCCGCCGCTCGCTGTGATTTTGCCATTTTGTATCCCCTAGTAATTTCCGCAGACACCTTTACCTGCAGGGCTGCCTCCCCTATATTCGAATTTCTCAGGAGGAGCCCCCATGAAAGAAGACCACTTTGTTCTTTTGACAACCACTTTGGTTGCTGGCCTAGCCACTGCAAGCCAATACTTGAATCTCGATCTTAGCGCAATTGACACGCAGCTGGTATGCGTGGTTCAACAGAGCGAGTTCAGCGTCATGCTTGCTGCGAGTGCCCAGACAGTTTTCGAAAGCGTACTCGCGTTTTTCCGAGTCTAATTAGGAGTGGCTGCTGAGCGAAACGCATTCCTCACCTTATTCCCTGGCGACACTGACGCGCTACTAAAGGAATTGCCGCATCGTATTCAGGCTGGATGCATTCACTTCGCACTCCTGAGCTGGACCTTTGAGTTCGAAGATGATTCCCTGACGATGGGAAGAGCTTACGGGACCGAGGACCTTACCGCCTTCGAGCAACTTACCGAGCTGCTCGGGCGACACGAATTTGACTATCTCATCGAAATCTTTGAAGATTCAGGAAGGCCTTTAAAGCGTTATAGCCGCTAGCGGACTTCCATGCACACACCATCCATTAAACACCTTCTCAAGATACTCTTTTGGCTTGGCTTGCCTGCGCTAGGTATCGCGATTGCGGTTGGCTGGAAATGGGCGACACAATCATCGCTATTTAAAGGTCAATACGGCAGTGAAATTGCCTTGGCCTGCGCGGGCGCTTTCCTTATTGCCGCCATTATCGGCCTCCAGCGCTATATTATTTGGGCGGAACGTCGCCGCATCAAGCGCTTACTTGGTTCATCCGTTCGCCGATCAACCGTCCACCAGCCAGACGATTGAGCCAATCACCTTTCGCCACGCATTTTGTGCATCGCTCACATAGAAAGCTGCCTCATCGACGCTACCCACTGCGTGGTCTAGTCGTGGGCTTGATGGCGCATCCTTACGCTGGCTCATTAGCGCCGGCACATGAGAATTCAATGATTTAGCCTGCGTCCGCAAAAAGCGCGACGCCTCGGAATCCCCGTTACGGACATAACTGAGAAGGGCTCGACTATAAGCTACCCAGGCATTTTGCTCGTCGTAACGCGAGAGGATATTCGCTACCGCATCATACTGGCCAAGTTCGAAGTAGATCGTCAGCAACGCAGCTCTTGCTGCAACCACATCAGAGTGATCTACTACCAGTGCTTTCTCGAAGTAACTGGCAGCTTTTTTCAGTTGCTTATCTTTTTTGTAGCTAGCACCCAAACCTACCAAGCTTTGGATTAGTACTCTCGCGGGCTCCTGATCCCAGAGCTGGCCTCGATAATATTCAAGATACTCTCGCCCCAGAGTCTGTTCAGCAGCTCGAACCGCCTGCTCTAAGCATTGAATCGTCTGCGTAACACTCTCGGATTTTAACCTCGCAAGGATTTCCCACGCCTCCGCACAGTCTGCGTTATCCAACACAATTGCCTGAGCGATGGTCCGTTGATCGGCCGGAGAGGCTTCTAGCATTGCTGCTACCCGCTCATCCTGAGCCACCAGGGGTGTGGGGGTTGAGTGTTCGGTCGCTTTGAGGCTATGGAGATGCTTGAGCGCTTTCGGCATGCGCGAGCGATTATGAGTAATAAAGTCATCGTTCGACAACCTAAGCTGCTCAGCTAGATAGTTAACGCTCTCCGGGAAGGCTAAACAGCCCAACGCCATCAAGCTCTCTTGAATAACTGCCGCGTGCTCATTATTCGGCATCCGAAAGTATTCATTGAAGTCTGTAGCGCCGGCCTGAAAACCTGCACACCACTGAAGTAGTGGCTGGCGTACGCCACTATAGAGGGATTCGAATGGCGACTCTGTCTCACCGAGTGTTGGCAGCCGATAACTGCCACTGGAAATCTGCTGTTCAAGTTGCTGCGCATAGCTTAGCAACGCTGAGCTAATGGTCGGCAGCTGTTCAACCTCCACTTGAGCCAACAACACGCCTAACCAAGCTTCAACGGGACACTTTACCGGCGCGACTACTACGGCGCTCAGGTAGCCGCGTAATTGATACCTATCGAAGGATCCATCCGGTGTTAATGCTGCCACCAGCTTATCTAATTCGCGAGGTTTCAGTGAGGTTGATTCAGCCACGGTTCACTCCTTCTTTAGTTGCTGTGGAGTTTAACTGCTCCATCGCTGTTTTTCACCAGAATGAAAGTTTTTTTCATTTTCCTGCATCCAAACACTCGCTCGCTTCGTCCGTATAAGTGATAGAACATTTATAAAAGGCGGAAGAACCGTGAATACAAATAGCTCAGGATGGATTGCAACGCTTGCCCAGCATCGTCTCGCTGCCAATCTATTAATGGTCATTCTCTTGCTCGCTGGTGTTTGGGGTGCAATGAAGCTGCATGTCCAAATGAATCCCAATCAATCTTGGAACCAAGCTGAGATTAGAGTGGTGTGGCCAGGTGCGTCAGCTGAAGATGTTGAAGTACTTGTCACTAACCCTATTGAATATCAAATGCGCGGCATTCAAGGGCTGAGTAATCTTCGCTCTTGGACTCGCAATGGTGTTGCCTACATCAACCTTCGCTTCGATCGCAACACGGATATGTCAGCGGCTGTGGATGAAGTAAAACAGCTACTCGGACAGGTGCGCGGCCTACCCCCAGAGATCGAACCACCTACGGTACAGATCAACCGCTGGTACGAAACTGTTGCCTCCATCTTCATCACTGGCCCTGAATCAATCGAAGAATTAGCGCCGTACGCTCAGGAGATTGAAAAGGATCTTCGTCGAGCGGGCATTGACGTGGTTGAGCTTCGCGGTATGCCGCAGGAAGAGATTGCCATCGAAATTGACGGCGTTACGCTGGTTGAAATGAACGCCTCGCTGGCCGATATAGCCCGCAGCGTTGCCAGCCTCTCCAGCGACATCCCAGCCGGCACCATTGGTATCGGTCAAGGCGAACGTCAGATTCGCTCCATGGATCAGCAGCGCACGGTCGAAGGCTTTGCGCAGATGCCGATTGCTTCTACCCGAGGCGATCAGCTAGTTCAATTAGGGGACATTGCTTCGGTAGAACGTCGTCAGGTTGACAATCAACGCCTCAAGCTCATCGACGGTAAACCTGCCATTGAGATTCGTCTCCGTCGTGGTGACAGTATGGACACCTTTAACGCCGCGGATATTTTAAAGCAATGGCGTGAAGGTAACGAAAGCCGTCTCAACGCACAGGGCATTGAGGTTCAAGTATTCCTCGAGGCGTGGAAATTCGCCAAGGACACTTTGTCACTGGTATTTTGGAATGGCGTCTCAGGGCTAATCTTAGTACTCGCCATGTTGTTCCTATTCCTCAACCTTCGTGTTGCCTTCTGGGTGGCGGTAGGTATTCCAGTATCATTTGCGGGCGCACTATTGCTATTCCATAGCGTAGGCGGATCGATCAACATGCTCTCCATGATTGGCCTAGTTATGGCCCTGGGGATCGTGGTGGATGATGCCATTGTGGTGGGCGAACACTCGCTCTATCAATTTGAACAGGGTAAGTCCCCTGAGGAGGCCGCCATTACTGGAGCGCGCCGTATGCTTGGGCCTATCACTGCATCAAGTTTGACCACCCTGGCTGCATTTATTCCGCTAATCGTGGTGGATAGCGATCAAATTGTTGAGATTCCTATCTTGATGCTGTGTGTGATTATTGTGTCACTCATCGAGTGTTTCCTAATCATGCCTGGTCACTTAAAGCATTCCTTCAGGAAAATGGAAAAGGATACTAAAACTCATCCATTCCGTGATGCCTTCGATAAGCGCTTCACCGCCTTCCGCGAGAATTGGGTCATCCCAACCATTAAGTCGGTATTACGTCAGCGTCGCATTGCCATTCTGGGCGCCTTCTTTGCCTTTATCTGCGCCGCGGGACTGGTTGCCTTCAATCACGTGAAGTTCGATCTTAATATGAATATTAACTTCGAATTTGCCGAGGCGAATATTCAGTTCACGCCGGATGCCAATAACGATCAACGTATGGCATACCTCGCTTTACTCGAAGAGAAAATGGATGCGACTAACCAACACTTTGGCGGCAATAACATCGTAGCTGGTTGGAGCGAACTAAACGGCGCGCAGATTGGCAACGATTATCAGCGTGGCCCATCATTCGCGAACTTCCAAGTAGAGTTAACGTCTCCAGAAACTCGTGAAGTTACTCTGGCTGAATTCCTAAAGCACTGGCAGGAGAGCATTCCTCCAGTGGCTTATGTAGAGCAATTGCAAATTGAGCAAGGTGATCAGCCTTGGCCTGAGATTGAGGTGACCTTCAGTGGTGGCGACACCGCTACCCTTAAGCAAGCTGCGGATGAGATTTCAGCAGTGATGGCTACCATCCCGGGTGTTAACAACATCCACGATGACCTCCCCTATGGCCGTGATCAGTGGGTCTTTAGCTTAACGCCTGAAGGCCGAGCAATTGGCCTCACCGCGTCGCAGGTTGGCTCACAGGTTCGCGCCGCATTTGAAGGTTACCGTGTTCAGCTCTTCACCGAAGGTGATAACGAGCTCGAAGTTCGGGTTAGCTTGCCACGTGATGAACGTCGTCGCCTAAGCAGCCTCTCGAAGCTACCTATTGTGGCTGCCAATGGCGAGATTCTGCCACTAGCTACCGTTGCCAGCATTTCAAGTCGCCGTGGTATTGATCGTATTAACCACGTTGATGGTGTGCAAACAGTTTCCATTCGTGCCTACCCAGACAAGTCTATCACTACGTCTGATGCGGTCATTAATGAGCTAGAAGCGGGTCCTCTGCAGGAGATTGCTCAGAAGTATGGCATTCAGAGCGGTAAGGGATTCTGGGCCGGTTCACAGACTCGTTTACTTCAGGAAATGCAGATTGGTTTCTTAATCACGCTGATTTTGATCTTCATTATCTTGGCCTGGATTCTTCAGTCTGCCAGCTGGCCACTTGCTATCATGGCCGCGATTCCATTTGGCCTAACGGGTGCATTCTTCGGCTTGTTCGTCATGGGCTTTAACATTACTCCAATGGCGTTCCTCGGCATCTTTACCCTTACGGGGGTAATTGTGAACGATTCCATCATCCTGGTGACTTCCTACAAGGAACATCGTGAGGCAGGTCTCTTTGCGGACGATGCGCTGGTTGAGGCCGTGCGTAACCGCCTTCGTCCAGTAATCCTGACCTCACTCACTACAGGCCTAGGCCTAGTACCAATGATGATGGAAACCTCGCTCATGGGTGAAGCCTTCATCCCGCTAGCGACCGTTATCTGCTTCGGCATGTTGTACGGCACCGTACTCATTCTGCTGGTGATCCCAGCAATGCTGTCCGCGTTGGACACTATTCAAACTAATTGGACTATTTACCGTAACCGCGTTGCCGAGATCAAACGTCTCGATCGCGAAGGAGCTCAAGCATGAAATTCCTAAATCTAAAGCCGCTGCGTCAATTGGCGCCTTTCGGCAACCGTCTTAGTCGCACTTCAGCAGGCCAGAATTTTCGCGGCATGCCAATGTGGGGCAAAATTGTCAGCCTAATTGTTGGCTTCCTCGTTATCATGTTTACCCTCGCCGCCACCGGCGGTGCTCAGGGCGAAGGCGAGGCCGAAATTCAGGCCATTCCGGTATCGGCGATGTCAGCGGAACACGCTCCGCTCGCCCCGGAAGTCACCGTGTACGGCCGTGTTGAAAATCCAAACACGACCACCATTGAAGCTTCAACCTTGGCCTACGTTCAAGAGGTCTTTGTTCGCGAAGGCCAATCGGTAGAGGCTGGTGAGCTGTTAGTTCAGCTCGATCCTCGCGATGCCCGACTGCTAGTGCGTCGTGCCGAGGCCACGCTTAATGAGGCACAGAGCTCACTTGCTAGATTGAACTCCCAACAAATTGCTGATCGTCGCAACTTCAATGCGCAAAAGGAGCTCTACGAAATCACACGCCGCAAAGAGCAACGCTACGAAACCTTGTATGGCAATGGACAGATGTCACTCTCTGCCCTTGAAGACCTCAAACAACAACGCCTGCAACAGGAAATCACTCTGAACCAGCAGGAGTTGGTGATTAGCACCCAAGAGGCCGCCATGGTCTCAGCGGTTGCCGGTGTTGAGAATGCAGCCGCAAACTTAGAGCAAGCCGAGCTCAATCTTGAACGATTGGCAATCATCGCGCCCTTTGGCGGCAAAGTGACTCAAGTAAACGCAGCGATTGGTCGCCGTGTTGCGACTGGCCAGCCGGTTATCACACTATTCGACGAAGATAATCACCAAGTCCGGGTATCGCTTCCCGCCGATACCGCCCAGCTGATTGCTGGAGCGCTAACCGACGCGCAGTATGTAAAAGCAGAAGCGTTGTTAGGCGGTAATTGGGTAGAAATGAGCTTCCTAGAGGTGGGCGCCGAGGTTCGCAGCGGCCGTGCAGGAACGGATTTACTGTTGGCGCTACCTGAGAATAGTAAAGTTGCGCTGGGTCGTGCGCTTGAAGTGCGCGTCACACTTCCTAGCCAAGACAACCTCCTGGCAGTGCCCGTCCAGAGCATCTACGGCGATCAGATTATTTACACCGTGGAAGATGACGTACTGAAGGCTGTACAGATCGATCGTATTGGTTCACGCGAAGATGACGAGGGCAACATGCAGATTCTTATCAGTGCCAACGAGCTGCCGCAGGGCGCTCCGATTATTACTTCATCACTGAGCCGCGCTTCTTCAGGAACTAAAGTTGCCATTATTGGTGCCGAGCTAGTCGCGGAAGAAACAAGCGAAGACGCCACGGCAAACGTAGCGATCACCGCGGCGGTTGTGACGGAAGGCTAAAACTAATTTACTTGGGCTCTTGGCCGCCTTCGGGCGGCATTTTTTTGCCTGTGGATAAGTTTACTCGGCGCCAAAAAGGCCAATTATTTAGGCTATATTGATGACTTTATGTGACTGTAAGTTAAGCTGCCACTGAGGATTGTCCAAGCAATACTGAATGGTCTGCTGGGTCTTATTATCACGGTAGATGACATCGTCACTTGCCGCATGAGGGTCCGCCATAGGAGTTAGATAACGAAGTCCCGCCTTAATATGGGCGAATCGCTCGGGCATAGCATCAGGCTGGGGGAATACGAGCTTCAGTTCATCACAACTCTGTACCACTACCTCAGCAGTGCCTTTCGGACTAATACATAACCAATCAACACCATCGCTTGGTGGCTGCAGGGTTCCATTCGACTCTACCGCCACCTCAAACTGCCGTTCGCGCAGCGCTCGTAAAAGCTCGTTATCCAGTTGTAACAGCGGTTCTCCGCCAGTGCACACAACGAAACGATGCTGCTCTGTCGGAAAGAGCTTAGCGACCGCATCGGCGAGCTCCGCTGCGGTTTTAAACTTACCACCATTCACCCCGTCGGTACCAATGAAGTCCGTATCGCAGAAGTTACAAATTGCCTCTGCGCGATGTTTTTCCAGGCCAGACCATAGATTACACCCGGTAAAGCGCAGGAATACTGCCGCTCTACCGGTATGCGAACCCTCGCCTTGTAGGGTGTAGAACATTTCCTTAACGGTGTACATTAAGCTTCGTACTCCAGAGGATCTTGCGCATTATTCAGGGTGAACGCTTCGAGCCGCTCTACACAGGAGCCGCACTTTCCGCAGGCCTTTTCACGGCCGTTATAGCAAGTCCAGGTTTTGGCGTAGTCCAATCCCATCTCCAGACCGTCTTTGAGAATCACTATCTTGTCATCGTAAAGGTAGGGCGCGACCACTTTGACGGGGTCGAAATTGGCCAGTAAGGAAACATCCTGCATCGCCTCCACAAACTCAGGGCGACAATCTGGATAAATCGTGTGATCGCCCGAATGCGCGCCGTACCAGACTTCGGATGCGCCCTCGTTGACCGCATAACCAATTGCCAACGAAATCAGAATCATATTGCGGTTGGGTACTACCGTAGACTTCATGTTTTCGGCAGCGTAATGGCCTTCTGGGATATCGTCGGCGCTATTTGCCATTAACGAGGAGTTCGACATCAGTGACTGCATGGCTGTGATATCAACCACATCGTGAACAACACCCGCTTCCGCACAAACGCTTCGCGCATAGTCCAGCTCTTTGTTGTGCCTTTGACCATAGTTAAATGATACCGCCAACACCTCGTGGCCAGCCTTAATCGCTCGGTGTAATACCGTAAAGGAGTCCATGCCCCCTGAATAAATTACCACTACTTTCATGTTACTCACACTTCACAAATTCCGATGGGCGGCGATGATACTACTTGCCTATTAATTACTCAAAAAAATCCACCAAAATCGCCTCGATAGTTAGGTGAATAGATGACGCACAAGCGCTACACTAGGCATCCGTTTTAACTGTAGACTCTCCATGCCACTTACGCCCGAACAATCCGATATCGTTGCCTTTCGCAATGGCCCTGCTCGTGTTGTTGCCGTGGCGGGTTCAGGAAAAACAACCACTTTTGTCGAAATGGTCGCCGAGCGCCTGATCTCGGGCATGGATCCTAAGCGTATTTTGGTCGTCATGTTCAACAAAAGTGCTCAAGTCGACTTCGAATCACGACTTGCACAACGTCTACCCAATCAAATACTTCCAGAAGTACGAACCTTTCACTCGCTAGCGCTGCGAATGTACAAGCGATTGGCAAGCATTGGGGCCTGTGACGCGCGCAACTGGAACCCCATGCCCAGCTATATCAGTGATCGAATGGCTCTCAAAGCAATCCTAGAGAGCGTTCATCCCGATCAACAGCGAGATATTCAAAACGAACCCAGCGAAGCCCTAGAGGCTTTCTGGCAACTTCAAGAACACTATAAGAGTGGCTTCGACAATATCGATATCGCCTTTGAAAAGGCTGAGCTCAGCGAAAAGTGGCGCAACCTTCTTCAAGCACATGCGCGTTACGAAGAAGTAAGACAAGACGCCAAGTTGATCGGTTTCTCTGACATGTTATATGACAGCGTGAATATCATCGATAGCGAACAACATTGGATTGAGCACTTTGCTAACCATATGGACCTGGTTCTGGTTGATGAATACCAAGATATCAACGCCATTCAGCAGCGGCTGGTTGAAATCATCGCGGGAAACCGCGCACAGGTTATTGCCGTAGGTGATCCTGACCAGACGATCTACGAATTTCGCGGCTCCAGTCCAAGTTTTATGCTCAGGCATTTTGATAGCGCCTTTCCGAACAGCCAACAACTTCCGCTAACCACAACGTTTCGCTACGGCTACCCACTCGCGCTGGCCGCTAACCAACTGATTGCGCACAATCGTAATCGACATGAGCACTTTAGCATCCCAGCTAGCATAGATGCCGTTACCCAGATTAACCCTATTCCCTGCGTTAGCGACCAAGCGGCGGCACTAACCCATATTGAGCAGTTACTGAGTAATAGCCGATCTGCTGCTCAGCCGCAGACTATTGCAGTACTTTGCCGGCTCTGGTCAAACGCGGCACCCATCGAATTAGCACTGATGCAGCGTGGTATCGATTTTTCCCTGCATGGCGGTAACTCAGTGCTAACACGCCGCGAGTTACAGATCATTACTGGTCTATTAGAGGTCAATCAGCGAGCATCCGCAGCTACCGTGCGCAATGATAGTAAGTTTTGGCGCCAACTCATGACAACGCCGCACCTGAAGATCAAGCAAAACATCATTGATGGGGTTGCGAATCAGCTGGCGAATAGCCAAGGTGATTTTTCGCTACAAATACGCGCCTTAGCAAACAGTCTTAACGGCTGGGAAAAGAAACAATTGCATAGCTTCGCCGGATTGATTGCGGATCTAGAACGCCCCAACACCAACGCCAAGTCACTCATAAACCGTTTCTTCGTAGGCCGCGGGTATCTTGAGGCGCTGAGGGAGTCCGCTACCTCCAAGCAGCGTGGCGATGAAAGTGTCGCGATCCTTCAAGCCTTTACGGATTACCTGGGTCAGCATCGCTATCCTCCGGCTGAGGCGCTACAGGCAATTTATAACCTACAACAGCAGCGCGCTGAAGGCGTGCAGAATAATCAGATTAGCCTTACTACTATCCACCGAGCGAAGGGTCTTGAATGGGACCATGTTATTGTCAGCAACTTTGATGACGAACACTTCCCATATCAACATGGTAACAGTTTGTCCGCCACAGCCGAGGAGTCGGAGCGACGACTTGCCTATGTGGCGATCACCCGAGCAAAGCTCAGCTGCAGTTTGTTGGTGCCGAACGGCACGGGCGAGAAGCTTCCGAGTCGCTTTCAGGCTGAACTCGGTTTAACACAGGCAAATCGTTGGCGCGAAGTGATCTCGGGGGCGGTTAAGAACCTAACGTTGAGCAAACCTCAGCACGCGGCTTGGTCTGCCTTCGCCGCGCATCAAGAAATTGATCTTCCGAAGGTAGAGGAGGCCAAGGAGCAGCCGAAAGGGCCTCCTAGAGCAGGAGTTAAAGCGCTCCCCGCAGTAATACATAGCCATTATGGCTATGGCGAAATTGTCCACGAGGATAGGGTATATATCACCATTCGCTTTCGTAATGAGCGTGAACGAACCTTTTCGAAAAAGGCTGCCACAGCACTTATTGAAAGGTTAAGCTAGTTCGCAGCTTCGGCAGTGGGCTCCACTGGCATCAGGAACTTGACTAACTGAAGGAGCTCCTCGTCAGAACAGTCCGAGCACATCCCCCTCGCCGGCATCCCACGGAAACCATTGATAACGGAAGCAAGCAACTCCTCTTCATCCTTAGCCAACCTCTGCTGCCAATCAACCAGCTTGGCTCGTTGAGGAGCTCCCGCTCGGCCAGTTTCATGACAACTAGCACAGCTTTGGTAATAGAGCGCCTCGGTTGTGCGCGGCACTGAACTTGAAGGCGCTACCTGACTACTATCACATGCTACGAGCAATCCAGCCAGCAGCGTCAGGAGCAAACTTTTAAAACGCATAGGAAACTGATAACCCACTATAGCTCTCCGATACCACTGCACCCACCTGAACATCAGAATACTCATCTACAAATAGATGGGAAAAGCCATAGCCAATCAAAGCGCCAACTAGCACATCCTCAACATTATGGTGGTCGTTCTCATAACGAGAATAAGCTGTATAGCTGGCTAGCACGTAGGCTGGAATGCCCCATTCGTGCCCATATCGCCGATCAATAAATGAGGCTGCGCTAAAGGTTACTGACGCGTGGCCACTCGGAAAGGAGTCATTGTCTTCCCCGTTTGGTCGTTCAGCACTAACCAGCGATTTGAGCGCATAGGTAGTCGCTACCGTTGAACCTAGCGCGTAGGCAAACTGCTCTAAACCCTCGTAGTCATCCGTCATCACCGTAATGCCGGCCGCTGTCGCGGGCAGCGCAACCTGAAGGAAATCGGCAACATCGTCATTCGCTAAGCTAGGAATAGATATAAAAAGTAAGAGGGATAGCAGGATACCGCGCATGAAGACTTCCTAAAACATTATTATGGATAACGCTTGTTAGTTTACGGGCTGCGAGGAGTGAGCTCAAGCAAAGTGGTGTTGATACGCTATAGACGTGGGCATCTTCGTGACAGATGATGAAAAGGTCTGGGGCATCCACTGCTTCGCAAGCTCGCAGGCAGGTGATCAAGCATAGCGTCATACGTTGCTCGCCGAAGACGTGAACATCTTCGTGACAGATGATGTAAAGGTCTGGGGCATCCACTGCTTCGCAAGCTCGCAGGCCGGTGATCAAGCATAGCTTGGTCTCACGGAGATTCTTTCAGGCAATAAAAAAGGCCCAACCTAACGGTTGAGCCTTCTTCATTGTATTAAGTGCCTGGCGGTGACCTACTCTCACATGGGGAAACCCCACACTACCATCGGCGA
>JBEDTZ010000005.1:0-13184 GCA_040119265.1 Pseudomonadales bacterium
AGCACGGTGAATTTAGTCTTGAGGCTATCGAGGAGACTCGAAGCGTTATGTTGATGGCGGCTTCCTCAACTCGAAGCATGTTATTAACCGTACAAGTTGGCTCAAAGAAGTATAGTCATCCGCTGGTGCTCCTCTATTCGGCCAGAGGTTATCTTGCTCCTAACGAATACGTGCTGATTGATGAAAAGGGCATACGAAGTTTTGATGCTATCGAGCGATCACTTTGATCGTGGAGCTGTTACATAATTATTAACCAGGGAAGTGTTAAAGATGAAACGTCTAGTTATGGTTCTGAGTTTGGCTTTTGTTGCTATGAGTGGCTGTAAAGTATCCTATTACAGCGATGGGAAGGGGCCTATTATTTCAATAGATCCAGATTTTAAGGAACAGGCCGGTGTAGAGGTTGTGTACGAAGAGCAGTCGGTTGATCCAAATTTACGTTTTATGAGAACCATCACATCGCTGGCTTGTGAAACCGATCGTGACGAAGTGGCGACAATATCCATTGGCACACTAATCAACCGAAGTGAAAACGAAGCGCGACGTGATCTGCGCGTGAAAGCGGGTAGAGCGGATGCCGATGTGTTGAAGTATCTAAGCTGTAATGGTCAACCGCGCGGAGATAGGACTGGTTGTACCCAGTGTATAGGTAGTTTGTATTCTCAGAGTAATAGTCAGGGCTAAATCCTCTGACATGCCTGACGAATTCTTTCGGCGGGCACTTTTAATTGGGTAATCAGGTACTCCTTAAAGTCAGCGTCGTATGGCTGATCATTCACCGCATGTTGCATACACTCTATCCACGCGTCCGACTCCTTATGTCCAATCGCAAGATGTTGATGTGCAGCGGGTATCCTAATGGGGCCATAGTGCGCAGAGTAGTGTTTCGGCCCACCTAACCAACCCGATAAAAAGTAGGCTAGTTTCGTCACCGACTCACCTAGGTCATCGGAGTGCATGGCTCGGATAGTTTGTGCGCTTGCGAGGGTATCCATATAGCCGTAGAAGGATTGGCTTAGCTTAGTTAGCCCCTCTAGCTCACCGGCAGCTTTAAACGAAGCGTCATCTGTGCCGTAGATCAATTTCTTTATCATAACCGCTGCTCGTTGAATCGAAGGTTTAGTTTAGTGTATTCCTTACTTCCTTCATAGCTATAGACCGCTCTACGTAGTCACATAACATCGAGTGGTCTTTGTTTAAAATGATGGCACAAAAAAACGGCGCCCTAGGGCGCCGTTATTAGTTTAGCTAGATGATTACAGCTTAGTCGTAGCTAACCACAAGCGTCACGCCGCTGTAATCGCGGTAACCGTAGATGCTGTAATACCAAGTACCAGCTGCTGGATTAGAGAAGGTACAAACCTCATCATTTCCAGAGTTATATGGTCGGCAATCATAAGCACGCTTAGCCGGTGCCGCGCCTTCACGAACGTAAAGATCTGCATCTCCCGTACCGCCGGACATCACTACACTAAAGCTCGAAGTGCCAGCAGGAATCTCAATCGAAGCACCCTGCCAAGATCTTCGTGCCCCTGAAAGGTTGTTGTAGGTAATGGTCTCTCCACCAGTACCTGGTCCAGGACCACCTGTATCACCACCGTCTGCCGCGGCAACTGCTGCCGTTGCGTCAACGATCCCCGAGCCACACTGAGAACAGGTAGCAGGGAAGCTACGAGCGGTGTTCTCAAGAGCAACTTCAACTTCATCCGGAGTGATGCTTGGGTTTACCTCATACATCAGCGCAACAACACCTGCAACATGCGGGGTCGCCATACTAGTACCTTGATAGTATTCGTAGGTGTCGGTACCCGGTGTAGTTGAGCCAGAGTTTAGCGTTGAAAGTACGCCTTCTGGATCATTGGCGAAGCTTTGCGCGCCACCAGGAGCCGCTACATCTACCGCTGTGCCGTAGTTAGAATAATAAGCTCTTCCGCCCTGACGGTTAGTCGCCGCAACAGTTACCACCCCGTTACAGCTCGCTGGCGAGTAGTTGGCCGTGTTGTCGTTCGAGTTACCTGCAGCAACCAGAATAGTCGCACCAAGACCTCTTGCGGTATTGATCGCTGTTTGGGTAAGCGAGTTACATGATCCGCCGCCACCAAGGCTTAGGTTGATAACTTGCGCAGGAGTAGAAGTAGACGGTACACCGGAAACGTTACCGCCGGCAGACCATACGATTGCGTCGGCAATATCTGAGGTGTAGCCACCACAGGTACCTAGTGCTCTAACAGGCATAACTTTCGCGTCGTAAGCAACACCGGCAACACCTTGACTGTTGTTGGACACCGCAGCGATGGTACCGGCGACGTGAGTTCCATGCCATGAACTACCAGATGCTGGTGAGCCGTTATAACATTGACCAGCGCTTACCCAGTCACCTGGATCCAAGGGATCTGCATCGCGTCCGTTACCATCATTACCTACTGCTGCATCGGAGATCATATCGTAGCCGGCAACGAGATTAGCATTAAGATCAGCGTGAGGGCGGTAACCCGTATCAATTACCGAAACGACAACGCCCGAACCAGTAGCGGTATCCCATGCGTTCGGAACGTTCAAACCACCAGTTTGTTCAAAGTAATGCCACTGATCACTGTAGAGAGGATCGTTAGGGGTCGCCATGGGGTACATCATTTCATCAACTTCAACCGACACGATATCGGCTTCAGCTTCGAGTAGACGAGCGAGCTCGCGCATAGAACCGTGGTCAAGCTTGCGATCAAGTTTGACGACAGCTTTACCGTTGAAGGTCTCGCGAACGAAATTCGCGCCGCGGCCCGTTGCGCCGCGCACGCGGTTAGCGACGCCATTAGCTCTTCCGTTGCCTTGGTCAAAGGATGTTAATGCGCTATCGGAGAAAGTAATGATAAGTCGATCGGTATCAAACTTAGCATGACCGTTAGCAACACCTTGCGGGCCGTTTGAATTTCCATTGCCACTACCGCCTGGGGCTGCTACAGCCGCCGAGGAAGCAATCGCAAGCGTCAGACTAGTGACACCTACAGCAAGCAGTTTCTTCATGATTGGACTCCATTCTATAATTGTTTTTTGTATTTTCGGTTTTCACGTAAAGCTGTTTAATAATTAGTCAGGACGGTCGTTATGTCCAAATTTCGCGTTGCATATTATTGCCGTCTTTTAGCGCTCTAAAGCATAAAAATTACAAAATTGGAAAATTGTATCGAATAGTACTGAGGATTTCGGTTGCGCAGTCAATCACAAAAGTGATGTGGCGATCCTTGATAACTAACGCTTTTATGAAGGGCGGTATAAATTTGCCATGTGTCAGAATGACTTTGAATGCAGATCAAAATGTTCTTGTGATATAACAAATTAGTATAAAAAATGTACGATATCTGTAATGTTTAACTAGGCCCTGATCCTAAAAGCCAAGGGACAGCTGAAAAATAGTCCGCAGTGAGTGTGAGAGTGCTAGAGAGAACGATGGTGACAGCTTATTTTGCTGTGAGCGATGTGAAGCGCCATGCGATGAAACGAGATACTTTGTTGCCCTGTGCCATATCAACGACTCTATACTCGCAACCAGCAGTCCGCTTTAGGGCTTTAAGAATTGGCGGCATGTCCTCCTGCTTAGCGACTAACGAGGTAAACCATTTTATCTGGCTAGCGAATTTAACGCTCTCACTAATCATTTGGCTAACGAACCAAACCTCGCCACCTTCACACCAAAGCTCAGCATTATTGCCACCGAAATTTAGCCCTACCGGCATCTTTTTGCGTTTATGTCGACTTAACTGACGGGTTTTTCGTTCGCTACCAGCGTTGGCTTCTTCTGCGGAGCGGTGGAACGGAGGGTTACAAAGCACTGCATCGAATTGTTCATCTGGTTGAATAACGCCCTCTAAGATGGCTTTCGGATTAGCTTGGTGGCGCAGGGAAATTCTAGCTGAGAGACTGTTATCATCTACGAGAGATTGAGCGTTGGCTAACGCTTTTGGGTTGATATCTGAGCCAACGACCTGCCAACCGTAACTATGTTGGGCAATGATGGGGTAAATCAGGTTTGCACCAGTACCAATGTCTAATACTCGAATATTCGGGTTAAAATTACTTTCACCCAGAAGATCAGCAAGGTGATGGACGTAGTCCGCCCGGCCAGGAATAGGTGGGCAGAGAAATCCCTTGGGGATGTGCCAGTCATTGAGCCCATAGAAGTGTTTTAGCAGTGCCGTGTTTAACGCAACCACTGCAGAGGGGTTTGCAAAGTTAATGGTTTTTCCACCCATTGGGTTGCGCTGGATAAACCCGTTTAGTGGCTTATGTGTCTTACCCAAGGCGAAGAGGTCGTAGCGACCACGATGGGGATTTCTTGGGTGCAATGGAGATTGATTCGTCATGGCTGGATAGTAGCACCTTTGCGACGTAAACTATATTTTTATAGACGCATATAACAGCGCACAAAAGACTAACTAATGCGCCTCGTTCGTCACACAGATCTAAAAGGGGAACCCCTGATTTGACTAACTATTTTAGCGCTTACTTCCCAGGCCGCAGGAAGTTTGCGGTTGCCGCTATTACCGCGATGGCGCTAGTCCAAGGCCTTCCTTCGGTTGCTAGTGAGTCGATAGCTGAGCGCGAGGGCTGGCTAAAGCGAAGTAATGAGCTTGTAGGGGAGCTCGTAGAAGTTCCCGGGGGCGAGTTCACCATGGGCTCCGAAACTGCTTCTGAGCGAGAGCTGCCAATTCGTACCGTATCGGTCATGGGTTTTAGCTTACAGGCGACGGAAGTAACGTGGCAACAGTACTTTTATTGTGTTGCGGATGGGCGTTGCTTGGCACCTAGAGCTTCATCGCGGCACCGCCCTGATAGCCCAGTCGTCAATGTGAGTTATGAGGATGTGTTGGCCTATATTCAGTGGCTTAACGAGCAGAATGTGGGCTGGTTTCGACTGCCCTCTGAGGCTGAGTGGGAGTATGCTGCGAGGGCGGGAGGTACCGCTAAATACAGTTGGGGGGATGAGATAGATTGCACGAGAGCAGCTTATGCCTGCGATGGCCGGATGGCAGCGGCAGAAGTAGGGAGTTTCGCGCCGAATAGCTTCGGCCTCTTCGATATGAGCGGCAATGTATGGGAGTGGGTTGCGGACTGTTGGAATGAGAATTATTTGGGTGCCCCTCGGTTCGGCATAGTTTGGCTAGAGGGAGATTGCAGCAGAAGAGTCGTAAGGGGCGGCTCCTGGTTTCTATACCCTTCGTTTTTGACGGTTAGCTATCGCGATTGGCGAACGATTAGTGACAGAGTAAATAGTATAGGCTTTCGTTTGGTAAGAGAGCTTCCTCCGAGCTAATAGCTCAAGTGAAGTCTTGCGCAGCAGTCAGCTTACGAATTGACGTTGTGATCACCAGAAAATATGGCCCGCCCTGCAGGAGTCGAACCTGCGGCCTACCCCTTAGGAGGGGGTCGCTCTATCCAGCTGAGCTAAGGGCGGTTAGTGATGAAGAACAACGCGTCGCGAATGATAATGGACTTACCACCTCGATAGCAATCCCCGAATTTAATGAAAACGCTTAATGCTCAACGACAGCGCTACACCTACTGCAATCAAGCCGCTAAACGCCAATATTGACGTCCAACCTGCAAAGTGCAGTAGTGCGCCAGCGGTTAAGGTACCGATAGCTTGAAGGGTGGCCGCGGAACCGTCTAGGTAGCCCTGAAAACGGAGCTTTTCGTTGCTTGGGCTCAACGTGGGTAGTAACAATGTAGATCCCATAAAGAGGAAGTTCCAGCCAATACCCAACAGCACCAGTGATATCACAAACTGGCTATAGTCTGCAGCGTAGAAGCCAATGTACGCGCAAACAGCAATGATTAATGCGCCGACTCCCATCATCTGGCGAACAGAGATAACCTCAAGTAGGCGGGCGGTCAGTAGTGATGGAGCAAACATCGCTACAATGTGCCACTGAATGACGCGTGTTGTTGATTCAAGATCAAAACCGTTGTGATGGTGCATGGTAATAGGGGTGGCGGTCATAATCAGCGTCATGAGTGCTCCTCCTAACGCACCTGCGCAAAGTACAACGATGAGGGCTGGGTTCACCGTCGACTTCGCGATCTGTTCATTCGGGCTATTGCTCACTGCCGTCGCAGGTAAATAACGAAAGAGAAGTAGGAAAGTTAGAACGAGGCAAACGACTCCTAGGCCATAGGATCCAATCCAGTTTAGTTCAGTAATAAGCTGACCTATTGTTGTAAGTTCCGGCCCCAGGAATGCCGCACCAATTCCTGCCATCATGATCCAACTCAAGGCCACGCTTTGCTGCGATTCGGTGACGGACTCGATGGCTACAAATCGTAGTTGCTGGATATATGCTAGCGACGCGCCCAAAAGCGCAGAACCCACGCAAAATAATACAAACGATTGGCTTAGTACTGCCAAAATACAGCCCACTAAGCTCACGCTGGCGCATGTGTTCATGGCTAACATAACTATCCGCCGCCCATATCGCTGCATATATCGTGTGGCCGGTATGAGCGCTGCGGCGAAGGCAGCAACTTGCAGGCTAAGTGGCAGGGTGGCGAGTTCGGGCAGTGGCGAAAGCTCTAGACCCACAAGGCTGCTAGCAACCACCATCATCGTAACAACGGAGAAACTGAGTAATTGAGCGATGACGAGATAGCTAATATGGCGCATGAATCTTCCAAAGTAGTGACTGCTTGAGAGGTCAACAATGTTACCATACTTAGTAAATTAGTTGTCATTACGGATGCGAATAAGTACTTGACCTTATGTAGGGAAATCGGTAACTTGTTGATGAGCGATCTAATAGCTATAAATTAGACTCTCAGATACACAATAAAAACAAAAAATTCGCCAAGTATCGGCATCCAAAAAAAGCGGGGTTCTCTTATGGACACAGTTGCTATTCAAGCTGAAGAAGTCGCAGTTAAACAACCTAAGAAACGCGGTCGTCGCAAAAAAACGGAACGTGAGCGTAATATGCGCCGCATGATCGAAGATAAACTCGACGAGATGCGCCTTCAACGCAACGTCGCTCAGTATTGCTTTGATGACTAAGTAACCTCAAAAGAATCCTCGCCTTGGCGGGGATTTTTAGTTTTAGGGGAATAAAAAGTTGCGCCTCAATATTCCTAGCTATAATTGCATGTAGAGCATGTGATTATGGCTGTTAGTCAGCCGACGAGGTATTTTGAGGTAATTATGTCAAACCAAACTAATGATCGCCCGTATACGCGGGCTATTGAGCTATTGAGCGAAAATTTCGATGACGCACGTATCTGCGAGATCTGTGCTATTTCTCAACCCGAATTAGACCTAGTAAAGCGCTTGCTTATCTTCTCGAAGCCCGGGCTCAGCGCAACGACTTCGTTGCGAAACCTACCCAAGACATCGGACTAAATTGTTTTAGCAAATAAAACTCGCTTCATCGCGTAACTATTTAGTTCAAATCATCACGCACATTGCCGTATACTAGTGGGTGAATCCTCGTTGAAGCGCAGCAATGTCTATCAGTATTCATTTACAAGAGCTCAGTTGTTCCCACGATGACGTCGCGCTGTTTAAGGCGCTTGATCATCGCTTCCTGCCGCGCAGTGTTTACCGCGTCGCCGGGGATAATGGCGCAGGGAAAACTACGCTGCTGCGAACGTTGGCTGGTCTTTTTCACGGCACAATTGGCTCTATTCAATGGCTTAGCCAGGGCACTGACGATTCGTCGACTCGTCTTCATGTATCAGAACAACGTTCAAATCTTCTCTACATTGGCCACAAGGGTGGTATCAAACTTGGGCTAACGCCACTCGAAAACCTGCGTTGGCTTACGGAGTATGAGGTTGCAGATATTCCGCTAATGGAAGCGTTAGATAGAGTAGGGCTCTTCGGTTATGAATTTATCCCAGCGGCGAAACTCTCGGCGGGCCAGAAACGACGTGTTGCGCTTGCGCGACTCTACGTGAGTAAACACCCCGTGTGGCTACTTGATGAGCCCTTAACCGCGCTCGATAAGGTAGCTGTCGAAACGTTAACCGAGCTTTTTCAGAGCGAAGCTGCATCGGGGCGCCTAATTATTCTCACCACTCATCAACCTCTAGAAATAGATGAATTGGTTACCGTAGACCTGGAGTATGCGTCGTGCGATTGAGTATGCTTGCCAAACGCGACTTCACCCTCTATTGGCGCAATAAGTCTGACGTCAGTAATGCGCTCATCTTTTTCGTTGTTGCGGTGAGCTTCTTTCCCTTAGGCGTCTCACCAGAAGCCTCGGTTCTTGGCCCCATCTCGATTGGTTTGATATGGATTGTCGCGCTACTTTCCGTCCAGCTGGGATTGGACTCGCTTTTTCGCGATGACTATGAAGACGGCAGTTTGGAACAACTAGCGCTGAGTGAGACGCCCTTAGCATTAATCGTTTTAGTCCGCTTGCTCGTATATTGGTGTTGTGTAGGGCTACCTTTGAGTCTGTTTAGTCCGCTGTTGGGTTTGATGTTATCAATGCCCGCCGAGGCATACAGCACCCTTATACTTAGCATTACCCTTGGCACCCTGTATCTGACGGCCGTTGGGGCAGTGGGCGCAGCGCTCACGGTGTCATTAAAGCGCGGCGGTATGTTGTTGTCGTTGATTGTGATGCCGCTCTATACACCTATTCTGATCTTCGGTTCGTCATCGGTATCCTTTGCGGCAGATGGGCTAGATGCAGATGGATTATTATTGGTGGTGTTCGGCTTAACGGTTTTATCCGTGAGTCTCGCACCACTCGCAATTTCAGCTTCGTTAAGAATGAGTTTAGAAAATGGCTAAGTCACGTTGGGAGTGGTTTCATCAGCTAGCCTCTCCAAAAAGCTTTTATGAAAAGACCACTCGATGGGTACCTTGGTTGGGCTTCCTAGCTGCGGGTCTGCTCGTTGTCGGGGCCGTGTGGGGCTTGGCTATAGCGCCGGAGGATGCAAAGCAGGGTAATTCGTATCGGATCATCTTCATTCATGTGCCGGCGGCGTTCTTGGCGCTCGCAGGTTACTACATGATGGCTATCGCTGGTGCTATAGGCCTAATTTGGAAGATGAAGTTGTCATTTATTGCCATGCGATCGGCAGCAGTGATCGGGGCTGCGTTAACCTTTGTCTCACTGTTTACTGGGGCGGTCTGGGGTAAACCTACGTGGGGAACCTATTGGGTTTGGGACGCACGTATCACCTCGATGCTAATCCTCTTTTTTCTGTATCTAGGCGTGTTGGCGCTGGCTGATGCCTTTGAACGGAAAGAATCTGGTAACAAAGCTTCCGCACTGCTTGCTTTGGTGGGAACCGTTAATATCCCAATCATCTACAAATCGGTTGATTGGTGGAATTCACTTCATCAGCCAGCCACCATTAAGTTTACCTCGGCTCCATCCATGGATATGTCGATGTTTGTACCGCTAATGATTATGATTGCGGGGTTTTATGCGTTTTATGCTTATGTGCTCATTAAGCACATGAGGGCACAATCGCTGCAAACCGAACGCAACAAGCAGTGGGCAAAAGACACTCTTTTGGGAGAATAGAATGTACTTCGATTCCTGGGAAGCATTTGTCAGCATGGGTGGCCACGGCCCCTTCGTATGGGCGGCCTACGGCGTAACGCTACTTACTATGCTGTTTCTTATATTGCAGCCTAGTCGCCAGTTAAAGGCGCTTAGAAAATCCGCGGCTAATGAAGCTCGTATTCAACAACGTAGGAAGGACCAGCGTAATGCATCCCGCACGTAAAAAACGTTTATTGTTAATTGTCTTGATGGTAGTAGGGGTTAGTGTCGCTACTGCTGCGATCGTGACGGCGATGTCGCAGAATTTGAATCTTTTCTTCCCCCCGCGTGACGTAGCCGCTGGGAAGGCTCCGGAGAATACAACCTTCCGCGTTGGTGGCTTAGTTAAGCCTGGTAGCGTTTCGCGAGACCAATCATCGCTAGCCGTTAACTTCGTTATCTATGATATGGAGGCCGAAGTTGCTGTAAGTTACGAGGGCATTCTTCCTGATTTATTTGCTGAGGATGAAGCCGCTGTTGCGACGGGTCAGCTCACAAACGGCGTCTTCGTCGCGACTCAAGTTCTCGCAAAACACGATGAGAATTATACGCCTCCTGAGGTGGCCGATGCGATGAGAGAGCAAGCTGAAGAGGGTAGCTACGAGTAATGGCAGCTGAAATCGGTTTACTGACGCTTTGGTTAGCTTTTGGTGCAAGCATCAGCCTGGCGCTGTTTCCTGCCTTGGGTGTTAAGTTGCAAAACCCAAGCCTGATGTTGTTGGGCAATTGGTTTGCTGCATTGGTCTTTGCTTTGCTTTCGCTGAGTGTGGCTGCCCTCGGCGCCGCATTTTTAGCGGATGACTTCAGTGTCGCTTATGTAGCTAATCACTCCAATACGCTGTTGCCTTGGTACTATAAACTCACCGCCGTTTGGGGTTCTCACGAAGGTTCGATACTCTTTCAGGTGTGGATATTGAGCTGCTGGTTGTTGGCGCTGAGTCTAGGCGGCAGATCTATTGAGTTGGCCTTTAAGGCCAAGGTCTTTAGTGTTTTGGGGTTAGTGACCCTTGCGCTCATTGCCTTCATTGTTTTCACGTCTTCACCCTTCGAACGACTGCTGCCCTTTGCCCCCAATGAAGGATCAGATCTCAACCCGTTATTGCAGGACTTCGGGATGATTATTCATCCTCCACTCCTTTATGTGGGTTATGTTGGAACAGCGGTCGCCTTTGCGTTCGCGATGGCCTCACTGATTGAGCGCCGCGATGACGATAAGTGGGCACAATGGGCTCAGCCTTGGGCTTTGGTTGGGATGGTATTCCTTAGCGTCGGTATTACCATCGGCAGTTGGTGGGCCTATGCCGAGCTTGGCTGGGGTGGATGGTGGTTCTGGGATCCGGTTGAAAATGCCTCTCTAATGCCATGGCTGGTGAGCGTAGCGCTAGTGCATTCGCTGTCTGTAAATGTCCAGCGTGGTATATTCCGATCGTGGACAGTGCTATTGGCTATTAGTGCCTTCTCTTTGAGCTTGCTTGGAACCTTCCTAGTTCGCTCTGGGGTTATTACGTCCGTTCATGCCTTTGCAACGGACCCAGAGCGAGGAATGTTCATTCTTTGGATTCTTTTGCTTGTAGTGGGCGGTTCACTGTTTACCTTTGCGTTGCGAGCGCCTACTCAGGCTGTTCAGCGAAAGTACGGCCTTTTATCCCGTGAGTTTTTCCTGCTCCTGAATAATCTGTTCTTAGTGGTCATCACTTTTACTGTGCTAATTGGTACTCTGTGGCCATTGATTGCCGATGCCTTGAATTGGGGTAAAATTTCGGTGGGTGCACAGTACTTTAACTGGGTTGCGCTGCCAATTTTCGCGTTAACGGTTCTTACCGCGCCAATGGCGCCATTCTTAAATTGGAAGAAGACCCAGTCGAATAGATTAACAAGCCGGATAATAGTTCCTCTTGCTCTCGCCCTAGTGTTAGCGCTAGTTATTGGCTTTAGTGGCGGTTATCACTGGCAGGGCTATTTGGTGTGGTTCTCCGGGCTGGCGATTATTTTAGCTTCGGCTTCCGTACCTTGGTATAGCCGCTCGAAGCAACGTGGTTTCAAATCGATACGCGCTACCGTTTGGGGGATGACCTTCGCGCATGCTGGCCTAGGTGTCTGTGTAGTCGGTGTTGGCATGACCTCGCTCGAAAGCGTAGAACGTGACGTTCGAATGGGCGCTGGCGAGCCTGTCGCTATTGGTGACGTATCCTTTACCGTAGAGCGATTCTACCGCCTAGACGGGCCTAATTACGCGGCTGAAGCGGCGGATGTTATCGTTAATGAGGGTAGTTCCGTTACGCGTTTAACCGCAGAGAAACGTCGCTACTTAGCAAGCGGACAAATCATGACTGAAGCTGCCGTCGATGCGGGTTTTACGCGCGATGTCTATGTAGCAATGGGAGAGCAGCTGGATAACGGCGATTGGGCGATGCGTCTGCAAGTGAAGCCCTTTATGCGCTGGGTCTGGTACGGGGGCGGGCTTGTCGCCTTCGGCGCATTGCTATCGGCCTTTGGGCGCCGCTCACGTCGACGTGAGACCATGGAGGTAGGGGAGTGACTCGTTTAGTTCGCTTTATCCCGGTAGCAATTTTTGCCTGCATTGCAGGTTTCCTGGTGTTCGGCCTATCTAACGATCCTACCCATCTCCCATCGGCTGTCGTGGGCAAACCCCTTCCGGAGTTCCAACTCATTGATGTTGAAGACGAGTCGCTGCTAATCAGTCAAGATGATTTGGTAGGCAGCTATTCGTTGATTAATTTCTGGGGTACTTGGTGTCAGGCATGCCATGTGGAGCATCCATTTCTGCTTGAATTAGCAGCTCAGGGTGTGGTGATTTATGGTGTGGATTACAAAGATCAGCTTGCTCCAGCCAAGCGCTGGCTGAATGAACTCGGCAATCCCTATCAGCGGGTTATTTTTGACGCTAGAGGTAGCCTGGGCTTTGATATGGGTGTCACTGGTGCACCGGAAACCTTTCTAGTTGATCCGAATGGAGTGGTGTTACATCGTTATCAGGGGGTACTCGACCGTGCCGTATGGGAGGCTCAATTCCTTCCATTGATAAATCAATAGTATCCCGAAGCCACAGGATATAGTTGCTGGCCAGCATGTGAAGCGTGTTTGCTGAGCTAGGTGTCCTGGGTTAGCTTTACAGGATTTGGCAGGTCTCTAGAGTAGCTTGATGCCAGGAGCAGATTCTTCTGCTTAGCGATCAGAAACACTAGCAAAAGTTGTTTTACTCCGTTGGTGACCACCTCAGAACTTAGCCCGCAAATTATAGACATAAAAAAACCGCCTATTGGCGGTTTTTTTATGAATAAGTGGCGGACCGGACGGGACTCGAACCCGCGACCCCCGGCGTGACAGGCCGGTATTCTAACCAACTGAACTACCGGTCCGCGCTTAAACTTTTAAAACTGGTGGGTGATACAGGGATCGAACCTGTGACCTACGCCTTGTAAGGGCGCCGCTCTCCCAGCTGAGCTAATCACCCGAGTAATCTCGGAACAACTTGTAAAACAATAAAGTAAAAGTGGCGGACCGGACGGGACTCGAACCCGCGACCCCCGGCGTGACAGGCCGGTATTCTAACCAACTGAACTACCGGTCCGCGCTTAAACTTTTAAAACTGGTGGGTGATACAGGGATCGAACCTGT
>JBEDTZ010000006.1:0-61791 GCA_040119265.1 Pseudomonadales bacterium
TATTCTAACCAACTGAACTACCGGTCCGCGCTTAAACTTTTAAAACTGGTGGGTGATACAGGGATCGAACCTGTGACCTACGCCTTGTAAGGGCGCCGCTCTCCCAGCTGAGCTAATCACCCGAGTATTCTCGGATACAACAATCTTTTCCTGAAACACGATATCAAACTATAGCGTCTAATCAAAAAACTGCTGTTCATCATTTGTAATGGCGGACCGGACGGGACTCGAACCCGCGACCCCCGGCGTGACAGGCCGGTATTCTAACCAACTGAACTACCGGTCCGCAATACAAACAATCTGTGCTTTTTTAGTTTCAAAGTGGCGGACCGGACGGGACTCGAACCCGCGACCCCCGGCGTGACAGGCCGGTATTCTAACCAACTGAACTACCGGTCCGCATTTTAAACTTTTGAAACTGGTGGGTGATACAGGGATCGAACCTGTGACCTACGCCTTGTAAGGGCGCCGCTCTCCCAGCTGAGCTAATCACCCAAGCACGCCGCGCATTTTACGTAGACGGGGAAAGTTGTCAACTATAAAGTTAAAAAAACTAAATAAATCAACAAACTAACGATTTTTACTGCCTCTGAAATTAGGGTAAAAATCCTACCGCAAGTGTACCTATAGGACAGGGCAAATGGTATCATTCGTGTTATTAATTGGCACTGCAGCCATATTCAATCATTCAGTGCGAAAGTTCTAACGGAACCTAATATGAAAAAACTACTTGCCGTTGTCTCACTACTCATTACTTCTGCGGTGTATGGATCAATCGATCTCTATGAGTTTCGCAGTGATTTAGATCGCATACGCTTCGAGTCCCTCACTGCCGAGTTGCGCTGCCCTAAGTGTCAAAATCAAGCCATTTCAGATTCCGATGCACCGATTGCGCAGGATATGAAGGATATTGTCTATGAGATGCTGATGGCCGATAAGTCGGATATTGAGATTAAGGACTACTTAGTTGCCCGTTATGGAGAATTCGTTTTATATAGCCCCGAAATGACGGGCGTGAACTATGTCCTGTGGCTAGGGCCTTTTGTCCTCCTTTTTCTGGTGGTAAGCATTGCAGTGGTCGTTGTTCGGCGAAACGATAGTGATATAGCAGATGATGAGGGTACCTCAGTATGATGTCTTTGGCTTTGGTGGTGCTTGCCACGTTACTGGTTTGTGGTGTGGTAGTTTGGCAACTTGCTAAACGAGATAAAGCGGGGAGTAAAGGTCTGTCAGCGATACTACTAGCTTTTGCGGTGGTCTTAGTGCCGTTGGTTGGGGTACTTGGTTATCAGTCGTCTGGGAGTCAGCACCTCGTTGAAATCGATTCACTCGCAGCGCAGTGGACGGAAGCGGTTAATACGGGGGCAGATGCTACGGCAATTACCGCTGAGCTAAGTGCGCGGATCAACGATGCATTGGCGTCTACGCCAGATCAGGAACGCCTATTATTTTTGGCCGCAACGCTCGATAAACAGGCAGGGCGATACCAAGCAGCTGAGACTCGATTTGCACAAATGGAGGCGTTATCGCCGAATGATCCTCAAGTAGCTGCTGAGTACGCCCAGGTCAGTTACTTTGCAAACCGCGGGATTATGACACCCGTTATTCAGGCTCGTTTGGACCGCGCATTAGAGCTTGATCCTTCGAGTCGTCCTGTTTTGGCGCTATTAGCAGTGCATAACTACCAGAATCAACAACCTGAAATCGCCCTTAGCTACTGGAAGCGACTACTTCAGGTGTTGCCTATGGATAGCCCAAGCCGTCCGATGATTGTTGAGGCCGTTAATCAAGTTTCTAGTGAGTTGGGAATTGACACATCAGCTCGCTCCGTTACGGTCTTCGTTCAAGGTACTGATGAAATTGTCGCGTCACCATCCGCAATGGTCTTTGTGGTAGCTCGTCCTAATAGTCACGGCGCTCCGCTTGCGGTGAAGCGTATCTCGGCAGCATCGCTTCCCGCAGAAGTGGTTCTCAGCGCACAAGACGAGATGATTAGTGGCCACAATATAGCTAACTTCGAACAGTTTATCGTCTATGCGGTACTCAGCCAGACGGGTCAGGCGGGAAAGCAGCAGGGCGATTGGGAGAGTGCTACATTTAGTGTAGATGGTGAGATTGAAGCACTAGATGTTGTCATTGACCGTCAAGTCGAATAAATTAGAAGTTAAGCTAATAATAATTGGAGCGCTTAAGGCGCCCACTGTTTGCAAGGAGCTGGTTCCGCCGCATGCGTCTTAAATCGATCAAGTTGGCAGGCTTTAAGTCTTTCGTTGATCCGACTACCGTTCATTTTCCTTCGAATCTGAGTGCTGTAGTGGGGCCGAATGGCTGTGGCAAGTCAAATGTCATTGACGCAGTCAGATGGGTAATGGGCGAATCGTCTGCTAAGAACCTCCGCGGTGAATCGATGACCGACGTCATCTTCAATGGCTCAAGTGGGCGTAAGCCCGTCGGTCAGGCTTCCATCGAGCTAGTTTTCGATAATTCCGATCACTCCATTCAGGGTGAATGGAATCAATTTGCCGAAGTGTCCGTTAAACGCAAAGTCACCCGCGAAAGTCAAAACACTTACTACATCAATGGGACTAAGTGCCGCCGTCGTGATATCACTGATATTTTCCTTGGTACCGGTCTTGGTCCGCGAAGCTACGCCATCATCGAACAGGGGATGATATCTCGGTTGATTGAATCGAAGCCCGACGAGCTGCGCGTGTTTATCGAAGAGGCGGCGGGGATATCGAAATACAAAGATCGCCGTCGCGATACCGAGAATCGCATCAAACGAACCCGTGAGAATCTTGAACGCTTAACGGATCTTCGCGATGAATTAGGCAGACAGTTAGAACGCCTGGCTCGACAAGCATCGGAAGCGCAAAGATATCGTAAACTCCGTGCTGAAGAGCGTGAGCTAAAAGCCATGGTCATCGCAGTTCAGTGGAACGAGTTCGATCAGAAGTTGGTAGAGTATGACGCACGCATCGCCGAACTCGATAAAGAGATTGAAGATGTTCGCGCAAATAAGATGGGCGCGGAAAGCAAAATTGATTTGCTTCGTAACCAAAGTGAAGTGTTACAGCAGAGCTATCAGACTATTCAGCAGGCTTATTTCCAATTAGGCTCAAAGATGGCTCAACTCGAGCAAAGTGCCAAGTTTAGCGAGGATAAGTCCAGCAAGCTGCAGCAAGAGTTACAGCAGTCCTCGGCTGCACGAAGTGCGATCGATCTCCAGCGCGAGGGCGATCAACAGCAGTTATCTGAGGCTCAAAACTCGTTAGCGCTTCTAGAACCGGATTTGATGATACTTGACGAATCCCTAGCTGAGCAGCAGCTCCTTGTTGATGAAGAGCGCGCGGTTCGCGAGCAGGTCTTCGAGGCGTTACAGCAGTGTAAACGTGACCTAGCGACATTCGAACAGCGAAAAGCCAACGTCCAGCAGCAGATTAGCCAGCAAGATACAACGATACAGCAAATTGCTCAGCGCAAGCAGTCGCTGACATTAGAGCTGGAAAAAGTAGAGCTCGGATTAAAGAGCAGTGACCTTAGGCTATTTGCTGAGCAACGTGACGCAGCAAGTTCAGAATTAGCCATGATGACTAAGAAAGTTGCGGATACACAGCACCTTCGTGATCAACTTAGAGCAGAACTCAACAAAGCTAAAACGGAGCAGAGCGAACTAAGTCATACCAGTGTGAAACTCGAGTCGCGACTAGAGGCCATTGGACTACTCCTTGCGGAGCGCGAAACTTCGGATTTGGCGTCAGTGATCGCGAAATACAATCTCCACGATTCGCCGACCTTGATGAGTCAGCTTAAAGTCCCTGAAGCCTGGCAAGCTGTGTTCTCTTGGGTACTTGGCGCTTGGCTTGACGCGCGAGTTAGCAGCTCAAATCAGGGGCACGATGTCGTCGCGCCCAATTTACTCGTCGTTAGTTCATCACTTAGCCCAATGGCTGGAAGCTTAGCGTCGTTGGTTGAAGCAGGGCAGGTTCCTGATTTTCTCAATAATATTTTGGTAGCTGATGATTTAGCTCAGGCTCGGACAATGCGTCGCTCGTTGGCGTCTGGACAAAGTGTTGTTTGTAAAACTGGTGAATGGTTGAGTCGTAACACCCAAACCATGTTGGGGGAGCAAGCCGCCATTGATCCTCTGGTCCTGTTGGAAGAGCAAAGATTAATTAGTGACAAACTTCGTGAGAATTCAGAGTGTCTTGAGGATAGCTCAAGTCATCTGCAGAGCCTCACAGCAGAACTTAGTGGACTAGAGGCTTCGCTGCAAACACAGCGCCAGGCACTCATTGCGCAACAGAATCTCACAGCGCAAGCCGAAGCGGATTTTCGAGCCTCTGAAGCTACCTATTCGCAGCTCAATAACCAAAAACTGTCACTTCAACGTAACGAGGCTGAGCTCGAAGAGAGTGAGCTGCTAGCCGCAGAACTCCGTGAAGAGCTGTCCATGCAGTTGGAGTTATTGATAGAGGAGTCTCAGGAAGACCCTCAATTGGAGCTAACACGAGCACTAGAGTCCTCCGAAGGAAGATTGCAGTTATTGATGAACCAACATCGCGAGGCAGAGTCAACACGCCAAAAGCTGATGTTGGATGTCCAACGCTATAGTTTGACCATCGATTCGTCCCAAGCTGCGCTTGCACGAGTTGATGAACAGATTGAAGCACGTCACGAACGCGAAGCTGAATTAAGAGAAGAACTATTGCTCATCGCAGAGGAGAATGTTGAACTGCCGCTGCAGATTGAAGAGCTCGCCGAGCAGCGTTTAATCATGGAGACTGAACTGGTTGCCGCAAAGCAAAGCGCCGACGATGTTGCGCACGAGCTTCGTAACCTGGAGGCGTGTCGTGGCAATGTAGAGCGGATGGTTGAACAGCTTCGCGAACGATTAGAGCACCAGCGTATTGAGCGTCAAACCGTCTACGTCAAGCTGGGCGGCTTAGCTGAGCAACTACGAGAACATGAAATCAACCTAAAAGCGGTCTTGGATAGCTTACCCGAAGAAATTGATCTTAAAGCCTGGGAATCGGAGCTCATTCGTTTTGAACAGCGTATTAAGCGTTTGGGAGCCATAAACCTTGCGGCTATTGATGAGTATGAGCAGGAGAAAGAACGTAAGGACTATCTCGACGCCCACGATGCGGATCTCAACGAAGCCTTAGAGGCGCTCGAGGCCGCAATTCATAAGATTGACAAAGAAACACGTGCCCGTTTTAAAGCGACATTTGATACAGTGAACGCAGGTTTGCAGACGCTCTTCCCGAAGGTTTTCGGAGGTGGAGCAGCGTGGCTTGAGTTGACGGGTGAAGACCTTTTAGATACTGGTGTCTCCATTATGGCAAGGCCACCGGGTAAAAAGAACAGTACGATTCATTTGCTCTCCGGCGGAGAAAAGGCGATGACAGCTATTGCGTTGGTATTCTCTATATTCCAGCTAAATCCTGCGCCGTTCTGTATGCTAGATGAAGTGGATGCCCCCCTTGATGATGCCAACGTAGGCCGTTATGCCAGGTTGGTTGAAGAAATGAGTGAAAACGTACAATTTATTTATATAACCCACAACAAGATCGCCATGGAAATGGCGAAGCAGTTGCAGGGTGTCACGATGCATGAACCGGGTGTTTCCCGCCTGGTTTCTGTGGATGTTGATGAAGCCGTGGCATTAGCTGAGGCATAACCGAGATATAACATGGAACTTAACCTTCAAAACATTTCAATCTTAGTCGGCGTAATTATTTTGCTAGTCCTGGCACTAGATGGCTTACGCCGTTCAATTCGAGCTAGACGCTCGGAGATTAGGATGAATTTGAATTTGAAAGATGGCCTGGATAAAGATGTCCTTGAGGAACTTTCGCACGAGCTGCCAACGGGTGGTGCTCGCGTTGTGAATCGCGACGGTGAAGAGGAGCACGCTTATCCGGAGAGTGAAGATGAGACTTTAAGCGATGACCTCACAAACCTCCACTACGATGAAGTAGCTAAGGGAGAACCTAGTTTAGGTGTAACGCCTAACCAAGTGGAATTTGACTTCCCAGAAGCTGAGGAAGCAAACTCACGTATTGCGACTGACACCCAAGAGTTTGATCTGGAAGACGTTCCAACACTCACCGAATCGGTTGAGGAACCGGCTACGGCGCCACTTGCATCACAGGAACCAGGGCACAACCTAGAGCCTGGCGACGACGTATTAACCATTTTTGTCCGAGCCCGGAAGGGGACTCAGTTCGGTGGTCATGAGGTAGTTGAAGCACTACTTCGTAGTGGCGTTAACTACGGTAGCAAGAAGATCTTCCATGCGCACTTTGATGACAAGCTTAAGAACGAAGTCAGCTTTTCCGTGGCGAACATGGTTGAGCCGGGTTATTTTGATATCGAAGCGCTGAGCGAATTCTCAACGACTGGACTGATCTTTTTCATGTCGCTGCCGAAAGAACATCCGCACATGGCGCTACGTACAATGGTCGATGCAGCAAGATCAACCGCTACAGCGTTGGACGGCGAGGTCTTTGACTCGGACCTATCGGTCTTCACTCAGCAGACTTTGACCCATTATGAGAACCGACTTCATGAATTTACGCGCGCACAGATGCGTAAGCAGCGTGAAAGCACCGCAGAATGACCAAGCAAACACATTATAAGTCGCTGGTTGATCGCCTCAATCAGCTGTCCCTCGCATACTACACGCATGATATGCCACTTGCCTCTGATCAAGAGTACGATCAACTCTATCAAGAGTTAGTTGGCTTAGAGCAGACGCATCCAGAATGGCTAGACCCAAATTCTCCCTCGCAACGGGTAGGTGATAAGCCCTTAGACGGATTTCAGTCCGTTACGCACCTTAAACCCATGCTCAGCCTCAATAATGCATTTTCGGATGAGGACTTAGCTGACTTCTACCGCCGTTGCACGGCGGCGGTCGGTGGACAAGATCTCGAGTTGTGTTGCGAGTACAAATTAGATGGTGTGGCGCTCAGCCTTGTCTATGAGCACGGAATTTTAGTGCAGGGCGCAACGCGTGGAGATGGAACTACGGGTGAAAATATCACAAGTAATGTGCGGACCATTCGTAATATTCCGCTTAAGCTAGAGCTGGATAATCCGCCGGAACGCTTAGAGGTGCGAGGCGAAGTAATTATGCCCCATTCGGGTTTTAAAGAATTTAACGAACGTGCCGTGCTAAACAATACTAAGCCTTTCGTTAACCCTCGTAACGCGGCAGCTGGTAGCCTGCGACAACTAGATCCGGCTGTCACCTCTGCACGACCTTTAGCTTTTTACGCCTATAGTGTTGGCGATATATCAGAAGGTAAGAGCTTTAATAGCCATTTTGAGCAACTCCAGTATATTCGTGGTGCTGGTTTAACGGTCAATGCGACCACTCGAATCTGTTCATCACTGAACGAGGCTATTGAGTACTACGAGCAAGCGGATCGTGATCGTTCGGCCCTAGGCTATGATATCGACGGTATCGTCTATAAGGTCAACGATTTAACGCTACAGCAGCAAATTGGCTTTGTTGCTAGAGCACCGCGGTGGGCCGTCGCCCGTAAGTTTCCCGCTCAAGAGGCCTTGACGACGTTACTCGATGTTGAGTTTCAGGTAGGGCGGACAGGTGCCATAACACCGGTAGCTCGCTTGGAGTCGGTATTTGTGGGTGGAGTTACTGTCTCCAACGCAACCTTACATAATATGGATGAGATAGCACGGCTAGGTCTCCATATTGGCGACAGAGTCGTGATTCGTCGAGCAGGCGACGTGATTCCTCAGATTGCCGCTGCGTTAGCGCCTGAAGATACTATCAGAGGGGAAAAGCCGGAGTTGCCCCAGCGCTGCCCGGTGTGTGAATCGCTGGTAGAGCGTGACGATAACTTCGCTGTGGCCCGTTGTACTGGTGGCGTTGTTTGTTCGGCGCAGCGTAAAGCGAGTTTAATTCACTTTGCCTCGCGTAAAGCCTTTGATATCGATGGCTTTGGTGACAAACTTATCGATCAACTCGTCACCAATGAAGTACTTACTGATTTTCCTGATGTTTTCACGCTCACGTTCGAACAGCTAGTGAGCCTAGAGCGTTTCGGCGAGAAGAGCGCGACCAAATTACTCGCGGCGATTGAGGCGAGTAAGTCGGTCACCTTGGCGCGGTTGATTTATGCCCTTGGCATTCGCGAGGTGGGTGAAGCGACCGCTTTGGAGCTCGCGCGATACTTTGGTGATATCTATCGCTTAGCTGAGGCATCTCGTGAAACCTTAGAGTCTATTGATGATGTAGGGCCTATCGTCGCTGGGCATATTTTAACCTACTTCGCTGAACCTAAGCATCGAGCTACTATTGATCAGCTGTTCGCAGTGGGAGTAAAGCCGGAAGTGGAGTCCTCTTCGTCCGGTAATCCTGAGGCGCTGCAGGGATTGACGATTGTCTTAACGGGCAGTTTCTCGGCGATGAATCGCAACGAAGCCAAGCAGCGATTACAGGCGTTTGGTGCGAAGGTGGCGGGCTCGGTATCGGCTAAAACCTCACGCGTGTACGCGGGTCCCGGAGCAGGATCAAAGCTAGCAAAAGCCGAGCAGTTGGGCGTTGAGGTGTTTACCGAAGAAGACTTAATTCAACTATTCGCCACATTGGACTCAGAGGTCATAGAGTAATGCAAGAATCTATTGTATACGGCTGCATAACAGATACGAGTCCGGCGCTGGACGTTGAACGACGACGGCAGAACCGACTCGCGTTGGCGCATTTACCCGCCAACGAAGCCTGGCAGTTTCTTAACCGAGAGATGTTTTCGGTACCGGAGCATACTCAGCCGCGTGGCGATTTCATTACCGAAGTTATGCATTTCGGTTCATCCTATGGTGCCATCGAGTATGAGTGGGACGAGTGGATTAAGCAATTTGAAGCACTGTTAACGAAGATGTATTGGGTTTCGGCAACCGTTCATCTCGAAACCGAATTACGAGGCACTCATAGTTTTGTATGGACCCCTGATGGAGACCATCATCGCCCCGGCAGTAATGCAATGTCCGTGAAATGTGAATGGCTACATGAGACGAGTTATTAAATGAAGAAAATATTCCGTAAGTTCAAAACGCCGGTACTGGGAATCATTGCCATGGCGGTAATGCTTTGGGGTGTTCACCGAGCCTTTCACGTTAGCTATGGCGAAATGTTTGCGCTATTTAAGGAAGTCTCGCCGTTCTTTCTATTCGTCATTGCGCTAGGAAGTATTGCCGCGTTGTTATTGCGTTGGTGGACCTCTCGCCGTGACGACCTCTAAGGATTTCAGCTTTACTAAAATCGGCGTCATTCGCACGCCGTTTGATAGTAAGTTTGCAGTGCCTCGCCAACCTAGTTTAGCGCCCTCAACACGCGGAGTGATCGTCCTCGATGAAGGCTATTCCGATCCGAATTTCGTGTTAGGGCTGGAGCGCTGTTCACATATTTGGGTTAGTTTCGTCTTCCATCTCGTTGGTGCTTCCAGTAAGCCTACCGTTCGGCCACCGCGACTGGGCGGGAATGAGCGTCTAGGAGTCTTCGCTACGCGCTCAACGCATCGGCCCAACCCCCTAGGGCTGTCGGTAGTGAAGTTAGATCGCGTTGAATGTGGAGTTCGGACTGAACTCCATGTTTCTGGCGTAGATTTGGTTAGCGGCACACCGATATTAGACATCAAACCGTACGCACCCTATGTGGATTCGGTGAATCACGCCGAGTATACGCTTGCCGGTAATCAGCCCGACCGATTACCAGTAACATGGACCACCGAGGCTAGCAGCAGTTTCGAGTTAATTAGGCCTTCACTAGTGTTGATTGACCAAGCGGCCGTAGAGCAAATACTTGCGCAGGATCCGCGACCTTCCTATCACAGCGATGATTCGCGCGTTTACGGAGTGAGCTTAGAGGGCGTAGAGTTCAAGTTTCGGGTCACAGCTAATGAAGTGATCATTCAAACGGTAGATGGCCCAGTTTAACTTGAGCTCTCCGAGCGCTGCACGGCTAACGGATCTGCGTTGCGTACGCTACAAGTGATGCGGCAACCGCAACATTCAATGACTCTACTTCATTGTGCATTGGAATAGATAACGCATGGGTGGCAGCGCGACGGGTTTCCTTGGAGACTCCATCGCTCTCGTTACCCATTACATAAACGGTACCAACTTTATCCTTGGCGGCGTAATTAAATAGGTTGTCATCCGCTTCACCCGCTAAAACAGCGATATTAAGCCCTTGGGTTTGAATGACCTCCAACGCCTCAGTTACGGTATCGCATAGTAAAATAGGGGCTTTGAATAGGGTGCCAGCACTACTTTTAACCACCAGTGCATTAAGACTAGCGTTAGCTTGGCGAGGGATAATAAGTCCGTTTATACCAGCGGCAGCAGCGCTACGAATAATCATTCCTACGTTCTGAGGATTGGTAACATTATCTAAAAGCAACCAATGACCCACGGCGGACTCACTCTTAAGCGTTCCAGCACTCAATAGATTCATCTTGGCATTGTGAACGTCTACCACAACACCTTGGTCCTGTTTCATATTTCGTGAAATACGTGAGAGCGCCTTGCGGTCATGGTACAGAATCTCAACGTTACGACTCTCAGCTGCCCGAATGATATCTTTGATAATCCCCTGAGGCTTATTGCTATCGGCTAGATGCAGCCGATGAATTGACAGGGATTTGTCTTCTAACATCTCCAAAGCTGGCTTACGGCCATATACGCTAATCATTGACGCGAGAAACTGCTTCTTAGCTTGATAGTCAGCGGTCATTGGACTCTCTTGTTAATAGATGGAAGTTTGATTATATGTCTAGGATGACGGTAGTGTCGCAAAATTTGTCTAGTCCCGACCCTAAATATTCGTCTAGTCACTTCTGCGCAGATTATAGCTCGACTTCAAGCCAGCATGGGGCATGATCAGAGGGTTTTTCCATTGCTCTAATATCATAATCGACCCCAGACTGCTTTAGGCTTTCGGTTAGGAAGTTCGACGTTAGTATCAGGTCAATACGTAAACCGGTTCGAGGGTCGCGCTCAAACCCTCGACTGCGATAGTCAAACCAACTCAACTCTGTAGCATCGGGTTTTAGGAATCGATGGCTATCTACAAAGCCAAGGTCTGTTAATGTTGCTAACCATTCACGTTCAATAGGCTGAAAGCTCGCTTTGCCTGTTCTCAGCCATCGCTTTTGGTTATCCGGCCCAATTCCAATGTCAATGTCTGCAGGAGCGATGTTGTTGTCACCCATGAGCATCACCGCTTCCTTGGATAAATCATGCGCCTGCATTTGCGCAGTGAGATCCGCGTAAAACTTCTCCTTAGCAGGAAACTTTGTTGGGTGACTAAGACTATCTCCCTGAGGGTAGTAACCGTTGTAAACGTGGACAATCTCCCCCTGGACATCATAGCTACCGCCAACGAAGCGCTTTTGATCTTCATCTGTATCGGACGGAAAACCTTTGATGACTGAAAGCGGCGGAAGTTTCGACAGTAGCGCTACGCCGTAGTGCGACTTTTGACCATGAAAGATGCAGTGATAGCCCATGGCTTCAATTGCTTCGAGTGGGAACTGAGGATCATCAACCTTCGTTTCCTGCAGACCAATAAAATCGGGGTTATGGCGCTCTATGATGGCCTCTAGTTGATGAAGCCGAGCTCGGACACTATTGATGTTAAAACTGATGAAACGCATGCTGACCCCTGAAGAGAACAGGGGCCATGTAAAGGACGACTAGTCGTCGCGCTGAACCCAGCGACCGATGTTCTCTGAACGTGTGAGATTGATTAGGTCGACTAGGATATACGTGGACTCATCGAGAATAAAGTCGGGTGGAGAATTTTCTTCACTCTCCTCGGCAACCTCAACATCTCCCTCATTAGTGTCATCAACTTCTTCATCTAGCTCGTCAAGCGACGCTAGCGGTTCCTGGCCTTTTAGCGCGCGGCGATTGTTCTCAATTGCTAATGCGGACGCTTCAAACTCATCCTTTTCCTTAAGACGTTGCTCGTAATTCAAGGTGACTTCGGCCTGTTGACCCTGTGTCTGCATCCAATCATAGCGTTCTCGTAGGTAGTTGAAATCGCCGTCCTCAGCCGTACGTGCTTGATGTTGCGCCGCTAGCATCGGAGCGTAGTGGTGAGTATCAATCCAAACATTATGATCCACAGCATGAATTGGCTCCCACGCTAGCGCGTGAGGGTAGGCACTCTCGCCGATGTCATTTGGGTCGTACTGCAATGGAAACTGGATATGTGGAACCACGCCGTCAAACTGGGTGCTCTGTCCGTTTACTCGGTAGAACATCGATTCAGTCACTTTGAGTGCGCCACCATCAAAGGATTCAATGCTTTGCACGGTGCCTTTACCGAAGGTTGGGGTGCCGACAACAATACCACGTTGGTAGTCCATAATCGCACCGGCGAAGATTTCTGATGCCGAAGCTGACAGGCGGTTTGTCATGACAACTAACGGTCCGCTATAGATCATAGGGTGACGGGCACGATGCTGGCGTGATACTCGGGTATCACCGTAACGAATTTGCACGACAACACCAGGATCAATGAACAGATCGGTGAGGCGATCTGCTTCGATAAGCGCACCGCCGCCATTATTTCGTAGATCAATGACGATACCTTCTACGCGTTCCGCTTCCATATCTCTTAGGATATCGAAGACGTCGTTGGCGGTAGAACGGAAGTTTGGATCTCTATTTCGATAGGCTTCCATATCCATGTAGAACTTTGGAATGGTGATTACGCCCACCTTGCGGATGCGCTCGCCATCCCATACATCGTGGACTTCACCGGATGCCGCGGATTCCTCCAGTTGGACGGCTTCACGCACTATGGCTACTGCTACTGCGCTGGAGATATCATCAGTACCGCGCTTAAGAACTTGAAGGCGAACGGTTGAACCTGAATCACCGCGAACTAAATCTACGACATCATCAAGGCGCCAGCCGATAACATCTTCAAATGGCTCGTCACCTTGGCCAACGCCAATAATTCGATCAGCGGGCGAGAGGTTTCCTTCTTTGTCGGCTGGACCGTTATTCACCAAGGAAACAATCTTGGTGTACTCTCCGTCCTGTTGCAGCACTGCTCCAATGCCTTCAAGCTGAAGCCGCATTGAAATTTCGAAGTTTTCGAGAGCCCGTGGAGATAAGTAGGACGAGTGGGGGTCATAGGCCAAGGTTAGCGCATTAGCGTATTGGTCGAAGGCGTCACCTGCATTAAGCTGTGAAAGGCGTCTTGCCTGATTATCGTAGCGCTTTTGCAGTGTTTCGGTAGCGGCTTCCGGCTCTTTTCCTGCGAGTTTAAGACTCAGCGCGGCATTTTTGAGGTAACGGCGCCAGAGATCGTCTGCCTCAGTCATATCGGCTGGCCACGCAGCCTCACTTCGATCGCGCTCTAAGCCTTCATCGATATTAAAATCGAACTGTTCGACACCCTCAGCGAGCAATGCTTGGATTGATTCATAGCGTTCAAAAGTACGTTGATTGTAGCGCGCGTTAATATACTCAAGCGGCTCCAGGGAGCCCGATAAGGTATGATCATCAAGGGTAAAGCGGAACTGCTCGAAATCGTCGATGTCACTCTGAGTGAAGAAGAGTCTGCTAGGGTCAAGCGATTTGAGGTATAAGTCGAACCAGCGTTCCGAATACGCATCGTTGAGAGTTTGTCTTGAGTAGTGTTCTGCCTCAAGCATTTCGGCAATATCTTGCAGTGTATCCTGCTCAACCGACGTGAATTCAAAATCATTTTGCTCGTAGCCAACAGCAGAACCAATGCTAAAGGTCGAGATTGCTAAAGCAATAGCAAGTGGTTTGAAGGAAACTTTAATCACAGCGTACTCCTAAATCAGACGCAGTCTAAATTATCTATACATATAGACAGCCTAATGAATGTTTTCGTTCCGCTCAATGTATAAACCGAAGTTCTGCGGTAATCCGTTAGAATAACCTATGGGAAACAGCTTTTTATCGTTCAGATTGCAGCTACAACGGCTCTAGACGGAAGAGGTTAGTGATAAGTGTGAATTTTACATCCCCCGTCTCATATCCGCGCAGTAGCTGTTACTATTCAGCCTTATTGCTGTTGGTTAGCAAGCCGCTCCAAGTGATTGTATTGCCTAGCAGAGTTTCACTCTCCGCTTGCATAGACAAGCTTTAAGTAGGCACGATGATGACTGGCGGGAAATTTTTATTACAGTGCGTTGGCGACGCTAGCGCGCGAGAACCAATCGAGTTGACTCAACTGAGTAAGCTGCCGAAGATTGGAATTTAGCTTTGTATGGAGAAGTTGTTTTGAGCACATCTACCACGCCTTTGGTTGGCGTTATTATGGGATCTAAGTCGGATTGGGAAACAATGAGCCACGGAGTTGCCATCTTAGAGCGATTTGGAATTCCCCATGAAGTGGAAGTGGTCTCGGCACACCGTACTCCAGATAAGTTATTCAGCTATGCAGAAGAAGCTGAATCACGCGGCATCGAGGTGATTATTGCGGGTGCTGGCGGCGCTGCTCACCTACCAGGTATGGTCGCGGCAAAGACTTCGCTGCCAGTGTTAGGGATTCCCGTTCAATCTAAAGCCTTAAATGGTATGGATTCGCTGCTTTCCATTGTGCAGATGCCTGGTGGTATTCCGGTAGCAACTTTGGCGATTGGCAAGGCAGGCTCTACCAACGCTGGCCTATTGGCAGCGAGTATTCTGGGTAATAAGTACCCTGAAATTAAAGCCGCGCTGAACGAATTCCGCGCTAACCAGACCGATACCGTCCTGAGTAACCCAGACCCACGAGAAGCTTAAGTTATGAAATTTGGAATTTTAGGTGCTGGTCAGCTTGCGCAAATGATGGCAATAGCTGGTAGAGAAGTTAACGACGAGTTCAGATTTCTGAGTGATGATCCAAACTCTTGCTCAGCCCCATACGGAGACTTAATCGTCTCGAGCTACGATGACGTTGAAGCACAGAATAAGCTTGCGCAATGGGCCGATGTGGTCACCTACGAGTTTGAGAATGTATCCGGTAAAGCTGTCGCTAATATCGAAACTCAGGTTCCTGTTCATCCGTCATCCTCGGCGCTAGCTGTATCTAGCGACAGGTTACTTGAGAAAACCCTATTCAATTCGCAGCAAGTTGGCACCGCTGACTTTTGCGCAGTCTCCTCAGCGGAGGAACTTGTTGATGCTTTTAATGAGCTAGCTCGCCCGTGTATTCTAAAAACCCGCTCCGAAGGATACGACGGGAAAGGGCAGGCGGTGATTCGTTCACTCGACGATATTGCAGCAGCGTGGGATAGCGTAGGCGGAGTACCCTGTATCCTTGAAGCAATGGTTCCCTTTGATCGCGAAATCTCGGTCATTGCTGCTCGCTCGCCCAGTGGTGAGATCGCCTACTACCCAATCAGCGAGAATAGCCATCGCGAAGGCATTCTTAGGCTCTCCGTTGCGCTTCAGAACGACCCGATGCAAGCTAAAGCCGAAAGCATGGTTAAGCGTTTGATGGAAGAGCTTAATTACGTGGGCGTTATTGCGCTTGAACTGTTCCAAGTCGGCGACGAACTTCTTGCTAATGAATTCGCCCCGCGCGTTCATAACACTGGCCATTGGACTATAGAAGGCGCGGCAACGTCTCAGTTCAAGAATCACCTATTGGCTATCGCCGACCATAAGCTTGGTTCAACAGCGGTCAGCACAGACGTCGCAATGATAAATCTAATTGGCACTGTCCCAGAACAGGAACTATTAGCAGTCGTTCCAGCAGCATGTCTCCATGCTTACGGTAAGTCAGATAGAGCTAACCGAAAGGTGGGGCATGTCACGTTGGTTAGAGCTAGCAATCAAAGCCTGGTTGCCTTTAAAGCTGACGTTGCGAAGTTGTTAGCTGTAGTTGGCGAAAGTGCTTTATCTGGCGGGATGCTCGACTAAATCAACCCACAGGAAATACCCCAGCACGAGCGCCTTAAAAGTACCGTTTCGGCTTAATAAGGCGTTCGAACCACGCTATCACAGGAGAGGGGGCTTAACGGTTCGAGCCATGAATCTTCAGAGCTGAGGACCAAGCTAGATACTTACTGATGACAGACAGGCTTCATCTATTATTACTAGTCGGGCAAGTTCATAAAGGCGGTTCTTATCAATCTACATATCTGTCAGTGACTAAGTAGTCAACTACGTTAAATCACCATTTGATCTCTACACGATTAGTTTTAATATATCTGAAATATGAGTTGGGTAAACGCGGCCGATCGGTTTACTTTCAGGTATATCAAGGGGAAACGTGCGTAAATGACTGAGCCAATCATTCTATTTTTTATTTTTGGCGTGCTAGCGGGATTAATGAAAGCCGAGCTGCGCCTACCATCTCAGGTTTACGATTTCGTCAGTACGCTTCTATTAATTACTATCGGCCTGAAAGGCGGCATCGAGCTTGCTAAGCAACCGTTTCTGTCGCTCCTCCCTCAGATCATCGCAGTGTTCCTAATGGGCGTTGTGATTCCTTTCATTGCCTTCCCCGTGCTTAAGATACTCGGTAAGTTCAATCGTGCTGACGCCGCTTCAATCGCCGCGCACTATGGTTCGGTGAGCGTGGGTACCTTTGCGGTAGCCCTTGCATTTATGGGTACGAATAATATCTACTTTGAAGAGTACATGGCGCTGTTGCTGGTAATTCTCGAGATACCGGCAATCATTGTCGGTATTGTCTTAGCTAAAGGTCTTTCAAAGCAGACAAAATGGGGCGAAGTGGCTCATGAAATTTTCACGGGTAAAGGAATACTCCTTCTTTTAGGTGGTCTATTCATCGGCTGGATAGCCGGCGAAGAAGCGTTGGGGTCGATCAAACCCCTGTTCTTTGACCTATTCAAGGGCATACTAGCGCTCTTTCTCCTTGAGATGGGGATTATCGCAGCCTCGAAGCTAAGTGCGCTGAGACAATACGGTTTCTTCCTACTCCTGTTCGGGATCCTAATGCCGATATTATCGGCACTGATAGGTATCGGAGTGGGGCTGCTTCTGGAGTTATCAGTGGGTGGCACGGCGATGATCGGTATTTTGGCCGCTAGTGCGTCGTATATCGCTGTACCCGCGGCGATGCGTTTGTCAGTACCTGAAGCGAACCCAACGCTGTCGCTAACCGCTTCACTTGGTATAACCTTTCCCTTTAATGTCCTAATCGGCATCTCGCTTTACTACGAATTCGCCGTGGTCGCCCATCAGTACTTTGGAGCCTAATATGCAAGCTACAAATCGCACGTTAATTACTATCGTCACCGAGGCTTCATTGGAAAGCAAGCTGGCCAAGGAACTCGATGAATTTGGTGTTCATGGCTATACCATCATTGACGCTCGAGGGAAGGGCGCAAGGGGGCTTCGGAGTGGCGACTGGGATGTAGAGAGCAATATCCGGGTGGAGGTTATTTGTAGCGAGGAAATTGCCCTTGAACTCATGAATCATCTACAGGATAAGTACTACGACAACTTTGCCATGATTACCTATAGTCACGAAGTCTTCGTCCTTCGCCCGGAGAAGTTCTAGGCAGAAATCATCGGTGCTCGAACCGAGCACCGATACGTTAATCTACCTTAGTAGTTGTTTCCCTATTCGAACTTCAGAGCAACGGTATTCGCCCACGTGTTGCAATGTATAGCTAGTTCAAGCCTCTAAAGATAGTTTCCCACCTCCACACTCCGATACGTTGATACTTCAACATAAAACCTAGATTGCCTGCTAATCGCTTGAGCGCTATGGTTATCCTTTAATGATTCAAAAATATATCAGTAACTCGCTGCATCCAAACGGCCTCCATGCACGTCAAATAAAGTATATGAGTATGAAACTATCGAAATCATCGCTTCGGCGAACACTTAGTCAAGCCGGCGCGTCACTTGACGACTTGGTCGATCAAGGCAAAAGCCTAACGAATCACCATTGGGAGAGGCTTCGACATCAGCGCCTTAAAGTTGGAGTGGCTGGACTATCGGGTGCCGGCAAGTCAACGTTCATTACCAGTTTGATCGCGCAGCTGCGCGGGTTCGACGAAGCGACGCTAACGTCATTGTCAGCGAACGTCGAAGGACGACTACGAGCAGTCGAACTACTGCCCCCCAGTAAGCATCGCGAAGAGCTTACGCCCTTTGCAGTGGAGCTATACCTAAGCGGACTCGCGGCGGAAGTGCCTGCTTTTCCGCCGTCTACTCAACAGCCTAGCGCAATAGATGTTCGAATTAACTACGTGAGCCGTAGAGGTAAGCGAAAGGCTTTAACTCTAGAAATCACCGATTTTCCTGGTGAATGGCTTGTGGATACCGCTCTACTTGAGATGAGTTACTCCGAGTGGAATAGTTGGCAAGCTAAAATTTGGAGCGACGCGGAGCAAAATGAGATTCTTCAGATGCTCGGACGGCTTCAGCTAGAGGCAGATAGAGCGGGCGAAGCGAGTGGGGATGCGGCAAATTCTGAAGCCAGTGGGCTTAGTTTTGCGAGCGATGACTTAGATACGGTATTTGCGGAATATCGAAGCTTTCTGCAGTCCCAACGCTCAGAGTCGGGCGGCACGCTCTACACCCCAGGGCAGGTAACCGTCCCGAATGACAGCGTTGAAGCATTCCCGCTTCCCGTCTTCAATGTCGACGAGACAGACCGTAGCAAAGCGCTTTTAGCGCTAATGGAATCCCGCTACATCGAGTATGTGAAGAAATCGGTTAAACCCTTCTATGAGAATCACATCAAAGGGTTAGATAGGCAGGTACTTCTCGTGGACGTTCAATCCGTGCTTCATCACGGAAAGGAACGCAAGGAAGAAGTGTCTGAAGCATTGGCATTAATCATGGGGCAGGTGATGTTCACTGACGAGCACTCCCTTATGAACTGGTTAAGTCCGCACGTGGACAAGATCATGATCTACGCAACTAAGGCCGATTTAGTCCTTCCTGAAGACCATGAGGAAATGCGCCGCGTGGTTCAGCAGGTGGCACAGGATGCCATTCGCTATACCCAAACGCAGGGTGCTAGTGTGCACGTGGAGGCGGTCGCAGCGATGCGAGCCACACGGTGCAGCATGGAAGAGGGCGGCGAGTTCTTAACCGCAAAGACCGCGGAGGGAGATTTTGTTCGCTTTCAGAACCCAACACTAATCGGCGCTGACTCACTTAATTACGATAGTTTCAAGAAATATGCCTTGCCGCAATTACAGCCCAGGGTTAAGCACGGTGTCCCAGAACATCTGCGAATGGATGCGGCAATTGAACAAATATTGGGAGACTGGCTACGATGAGCAGCGAAAAGCGAACTGGACATATTGAGTTCTCGAAAGTTGACGAGATGCCAGCGACTAACCATCGCGAAGGTACTGTGGAGTCCACTACTGACGTGTTGTCTGCCACGCAGGGCAGCGAACTGGGTGACTCCTGGCCGACAACCCAGGCAATTTCTGCAGACTCAAAGGAATCTAAAGGCACAACGGTTAAAAGCCGCGTTATCTTTTGGAGTCGCTGGTTCTCGGTTGGCGTTGCAACAATCGTCGTCATCGAGGGCTACCGACTGTTGAATTTCGCGTGGGGGGTTAACGCCGTCTTCGGAGTAGCCATAACGGGGTTAATCGCAGGCTTAGTTGGTGCAGCAGGCTTTAGGCTGTGGCGTTGGCGCCTGGCTGGAAAACAGCTGAGTAATTACGAGACACTCCGTACTGACGCTGAGCGGGCGCTCGTCCAACGTTCAGTGAAGCTGAAGAACGGTTGGCATAAGGATGCGAAACGGTATTTCAATAACCCTGATATGCAGTTAATGCTAACGAAAGTGTCGACCGAGGCAGGGGACTACGGTGACAGCCGCGAGTTCATACTAGCGGTTGACCGGGCATTGACTATAGATCAAGACAAACAGGCGCAAAAACTCATTGCGGAAACGGCAAAGAAATCGGCATTGGCAGTTGGAATTAGCCCCTTCGCAACATTAGACATGATCCTGGTATTTTGGCACTCACTTCGACTGGTCGACGGTATTGCGAAAATATACGGGTTACAGCCAAACGGACGAGTGCGGTATCAGTTAGCACAGAAAATGCTGCGAAACACCTTCTCCGTGGGAGCCTCTGAAATAGGCTTACAGACAATCCTGCCAGAACTTGGACTGGGTATGGGCTCTCAGCTACTTGGACGAGTCGGACAGGGTATTGGCGCGGGGATTCTTATGTCTCGTCTAGGGCTTGAGGCGCTGAATGCCGTCAGACCCGTTCCGTTTCACGACTCGCCACCTAAGCTAAAGAATGTGGTTAAAGCTATAACCCAGCGCTCTACGACTGAGGAACTTCAAGCAATGGGCGTGACCAGACTTGTGGCCGAGAAGGCAGATACAAAGCAAAACTAAAACAATTTGAACTGACGCTTGTAGGCAGGCACTTGTGTTGCGTAACTAGGGCATCTATTTGTAACTGAATAATAAACTAATCGTGTAATTAAGAACTAGAAAACCATATAACTAACTACGAATTTAACTTAGAGGGATTAACTATGGATAGTAACACAACGATGAAGGCAGCAATTATTGCGTCTTTGCTAATGGGTACGTCGGCGGCGCTTGCGAATCAGGAATTTGAATTCAGCTCGACGTTTGATTTGACAACTGTTGATGTTCAGGAACTGCAACTTCAACTAGACGTTGGGAAATTAGATTTCAATGTTACAGATGGCGATTCGCTGGCGATCACCGCATTCATCGAGGGTGACGATTGCACCGGAGACAGTGAAGCTGATCCGAAGGTTGAAGCGAAGCTACGAGGTGATGTACTTGAACTTAGTGTTGATCATCAAGACTGCGTAGCTGACTTCACCATTACTGCACCGCGCAGTCTGAAGACAAAGGTAGAAATGGGCGTCGGTGAGTTAAAGGCGACTGCCGGGGATAATTTCCGCAGCACCGTAGGCGTTGGTGAAGTTACTATCCGTGTAGATAGCGCTAATTTCAGCCGAATAGATGCTGACGTAGGTGTTGGTGAAGTTGATCTTCGCTTAGACGACGGACGCGTTACTGAGAGTGAGCGTTGGTTTGTGAACGAAAGTCTTACCTGGAGAGGAGAAGGTGACGCGCGTCTTGAGGTTGAATTGGGCGTAGGTGAGATCAGTATTCGCGAAGCAAGAGATTGATTTCAACCATCAGGAAGGCTGCGCGTATCAGCGCAGTCATACTTGCAGCGATGCAAGAGAGAGGGTTTGGCTAACACCAGACCTTTTTCTTAATATCTTAAATTTAACATAATATACATTATGCGCAGTGAAGTTTGGAAGGAGTTGCGGCTATCTCGGCATTTTAAAACGTTAGTTCCCTAAGGGCTGGTCTAGAATATATAAATGAAACATTACAGGAGTTAAACTTAGATGAAAGTCCGATCATTTCGTTGCGCCGTTTATTTGGGAGCTCTTTTGAGTTTAAGTTTGTCAGCTTGTTTTAGTGACGTATCAGAGCCGCAAGTTCTTCCTGACACTTCAAACCAAGGCCTTTCCCCGACAAATGAAACCAAGACGCCTCAGCCTAAACTCATTGTACAGATTACCGTGGATCAGCTTCGGGGCGACCTTCCTTTAAGATATCAGCAAAGTTTTTCCGAGAACGGCTTCAACCTATTCCTGGAGCAAGGAGTAAGTTACCTCAATGCTCATCACCCCCATGCAGTCACTGAAACTGTTGTGGGACACGCTACGCTCGCGACCGGAGCATGGCCTAGTCATCACGGCATGATCGCCAACAACTGGTTTGATCGAACTACAGGTCAACTGGTCTATAACGTAGAAGACGCTGATTACCATCTCGTACCAAAGGTATCAGGTATTGATCAGGATACTGAGATTGATCCCACCCAAAAAATTGCCAACGCAGATGGCCGCTCACCCCGAAACCTAGCGGTGACAACCTTTGCTGATGAGTTAAGCTTGGCGACGAATGGCGCTGCAAAGATCTTTGCAGTTTCGGTTAAAGATCGTGGCGCCATTACCATGGCTGGCCACGCGGGTAAGGCTTTTTGGTTCAGTAAGTCGGCTGCTCAGTTTGTTTCGAGTAGCTACTACTATAATCAGTTACCCAATTGGGCGGCTGAGCTTAACGCGCAAGAGTTACCGAGTCGTTACGAAAACACCAGTTGGACGCTTTCTGGACCAGTCGATTCGTACCTGTTTGGTGCTAACGATGACCAGGCATGGGAAGCCGATTTGGCAGGTTTTTCTAGGACCTTTCCACATGGATATGGAAGCAGTGATTCACCCTATTTCACGACGCTATTGACCGTAAGCCCTGCGGGTGATGAGCTAACGGTCGACTTCGCAAAGGAAATCATATCGGCCGAAAATTTAGGTTCGGATGCAGTGACCGACTATCTTTCTCTCAGCCTATCTTCTACTGATTACATTGGCCATGTCTTTGGCCATGGTAGCTTAGAACAGGAGGATAATTTGCGACGCCTTGACGCCCTACTAGCCGATTTCTTTGCGTATATTGAAGCAGAAGTTGGTCTAAGTAACACTTTGATCGTGCTATCCGCTGACCATGGGAGTCCCCGTGCAGCTGGGCGTCTGACTGAATATGGCTTCAATGACGTGAGCACCGACGTTGATCGTCTATTTAACGCGGAAAACTCTCGACTGTGGTTGACTGAAATCGGCTTACCGATCAACACGATAAGCGCATTTAGCTTTCCTTTTGTTTACCTGAATCATGAGGCCATTGCGCAGGCAGGAATTAGCAAGCCTGAGGGCGTTACGAGATTACAGGACTTTCTTAGTGGCCACGATGCGGTCTATCAGGCTATTGATGTCGATGCGTTATTGGCGGGCGACCGAGCTGTTAATTCTGAGCTGGAGCGACGTGTGTTAAATAATCTTCATCCTGCTAGATCTGGCGAGCTGTTTCTTGTGCTCAATCCGCAGCGTTTTATCAATGATTTTGATGGGTTAATTGTCCCGGTGACACACGGTTCGCCGTGGCGTTACGATACCCACGTCCCAATATATTTCGCTGGATTCGGACTTACTAGAGAAAGAGTTGTTCGTGAAGTGTCGACCACAGCTATCGCCAGTACTTTGGCTTTATCCGGGAATACTGCGTTGCCGTCAGCCGCATTTAGTGAACCCTTAGAGGAAGTTTCTCAGTAATTAATGAAGCAAAAAAAAAGCAGAGACTTTACTAAAAAGTCTCTGCCCTAATTTTTGTTTTATCGATCTCGGTTATAGACCGAAAACTTAGTTACGAGTTGGTTGGCGCATCGTGACAAACTCTTCAGCGGCCGTTGGATGAATACCAATGGTCGCATCAAAGACTGCTTTTGTAGCGCCAGCCTTCATGGCAACGGCTAAGCCCTGAATTATTTCACCGGCATCGGGACCAACCATATGGCAACCGACGACTCTGTCTGACGCGTCGTCCACGATAAGCTTCATAAAGCTACGCTCTTCGCGTCCAGAAACGGTGAATTTCATAGGGCGGAACTTGCTGGTATAGACTCTGATTTTGTCAAAACGTTCGCGAGCCTGCTCCTCGGTAAGCCCAACAGTACCGATATTAGGCTGGCAGAACACTGCGGTAGCGATATCCGCATAATCGATTTCATAGGCATTGTCATTGTAAAGGCGGTTAGCAAGACTCATACCTTCGGCCAGCGCAACAGGTGTTAGCTCCATGCCACCAATGATGTCACCAACGGCATAGACGTTTGGCGCTTTAGTTTCAAAACTAACCGGATCAACATCAATATAACCGCTTTCGTTAAGCGTTACGCCCTGTTCAACCGCGCCCAGATTTTCTAGGTTTGGGTGGCGACCAATAGCCGTTAATACCGCATCAGCAGTGATGGTCTCACCGTTGGTTAGTTCGACCTTGAGCTCGTCGCCATGCTTGGTAATCGCAACGATGTTGCAGTTAAGCGCTAGATTAACGCCCTTCTTCACAATCTCCTCGCTGACTTCGCTACGAATCTCGCTATCGAACCCTCGTAGAATCTGATCGCCACGGTAGATTTGTGTTACTTCGCTACCTAAGCCGGCAAAGATACCAGCAAACTCAGTAGCAATATAACCGCCACCAAGTACCACAAAGCGCTTAGGGAATGTCTTAATGTAAAAGATCTCATTAGAGTCAATCATGTGTTCAGCACCCGGAATTAACGGGCGTGTTGGCCAGCCACCGGTAGCAATAAGAATGCGTTCTGCGGTGTAGCTGGTGCCGTTTACTTCAACAGTATTTGGTCCAGTAATGCGCCCTCTTCCGTCGATGACTGTTACGCCTGCGCCGCCTAGCATATTGCGGTAGATTCCGTTTAAACGATCGATTTCGTGCGTCTTGTTGTCACGCAGCTTATCCCAATCGAAGCCCTTTACCTCAACGTCCCAACCATAGGCGGCAGAATCACTAAACTCTTCTTTAAACTGGCTACCGTAGACGAAAAGCTTCTTAGGTACACAACCTACATTGACACAGGTTCCACCCATGTAGCGATCTTCGCATACCGCAACTTTGGCGCCAAAACCCGCTGACATTCTGGCACAGCGAACACCGCCACTACCGGCGCCAATAACAAAGAGATCGAAATCGTAGTTCATAGAGTTTCCTTAGCGCTAACACTTTTGCCACGCCATTTTAGCGTTTGATGAAGGCCCACCACGTCACCAACAATAATAAGGGTTGGTGCTTTAACTTGATGCTCACTCACCAGTGAATGAATATTTTCTAGCGTACCGGTATAAACGCACTCGTTCTCGGTGGTGCCTCGCTCGATAAGCGCCACTGGCGTCTGCGGATTTCGTCCCGCACCGATAAGCCTTTTGCAGATGGCATTTAAACTCAAAAGCCCCATGTAGAATACAAGGGTTTGCCGAGAGTCCTGTAATGAGGAAAAGTCGAGTTCCGGCGAACCGTCCTTGAGGTGTCCTGTAACGAAGCGTACTGATTGAGCATGATCACGATGCGTTAAGGGGATGCCGGCATAACTCGCGCAACCGCTAGCCGCGGTAATTCCTGGTACAACTTGGAATGGAATCTTCTGTTCCACAAGCAGCTCCAGTTCCTCTGCACCGCGACCAAATATAAAGGGATCTCCACCCTTTAAGCGCGCGACAATTCGACCATTTGTCGCTTCGCGGTAGATGAGGTCATTAATTTCGTCTTGGCTAAGCGTATGGTTTGAAGCGCGCTTCCCGACATAAACGAACTCCGCATCACGTCTGGCCATATCAACAATTCGAGGATCGACAAGACGGTCATAGAGGACAACATCGGCGCGTTGTAACAGCCGGATTGCCTTAAAGGTAAGGAGTTCTGGATCGCCGGGGCCCGCGCCAATAAGATAAACCGCCCCCATTTTCGAACTATCATCGCTAGCATAGGCTTCGAGATTTCGATCGAATCGGTTCTGTAGATCGTCACTACCCTGATAACACAATTCGGCGAGTTCAGATTCGATAGTGTCTTCCCAAAAGCTACGACGTTGGCTCCCAGAGCTTAACAGCGTCTTAACCTTATCGCGTTGGCGGCCCAAGAAACGCCCCCACTTTCCTAGCTCAGCCGGAATATAAGCATCGAGTTTACGTCGCCAATAGCGCGTGAGAACCGGCGCGTCCCCAGCGCTGGATAGCGCTATGGTGAATTCATCGCGCTCAATAATCGCAGGGAAAATAACGGTAGAAATGGCGGGCTGATCAACTACGTTAACCAGAATATTCTGCTCGAAGCAGGCATCGGCAAGCATTTTATTGAGAGCCGTATCTTCAGTAGCGACAACAACTAGATATGCTCCGCTAAGATCACCTAGTGATACGGGTCTTAAACTCAAGTTTAACGATAGCGCTTCAACTCTTGGATCCGCTTCAAGGGCTACCACTCGAACAGCTGCCTTGGCTTTAAGTAGCCATTTGAGCTTTCGAAGTGCCACCTCCCCTGCCCCAACAACTAAGACATCTCTGTCCGCAAGGTTTAGTGAAAGTGGCAGATAGTTCATATCGCTAAGCGTTCCTTACCACCCAGGTATGGCTGAAGAACTGTAGGCACGCGAATGCTTCCGTCAGCCTCTTGGTAATTTTCGAGGACGGCGACCAGCGTACGGCCAACGGCCAAACCTGAACCGTTAATGGTATGGGCCAATTCCGGTTTTCCTGTCTCTGGATTACGGTATCGAGCTTGCATTCTGCGCGCCTGAAAATCTCGGAAATTACTGCAGCTAGAAATTTCTCGATAGGTATTCTGTGCCGGCAGCCAAACTTCAAGGTCGAAGGTCTTCGCCGCTGAGAAGCCCGTATCACCTGCGCAAAGAAGAACTTTACGATAAGGTAGCTCCAGCGCTTGTAGGATCGCCTCAGCGTGACCGGTTAACTCCTCAAGCGCAGCGTCAGAATCCGTTGGCGCTACAACTTGGACAAGCTCAACTTTTTCGAATTGGTGCTGGCGAATCATCCCGCGAACATCTCTCCCATAACTACCCGCCTCTGAACGGAAGCAAAGAGAGTGGCAGGACATCTTCTTAGGTAGTTCAGACGCTTCAAGAATAGTATCCGCAACGATATTAGTAACCGGAACCTCGGCAGTCGGGATTAGGTAGTAATTAGACTCACCTGCTACTTTGAACAAATCTTCTTCGAATTTTGGCAGCTGGCCGGTGCCGCGCAGCGCATTACTATTAACGAGCAATGGTGCGTTGATCTCTTCATAGCCATGTACGTTGGTATGAGTGTTCAGCATAAACTGGGCAAGAGCACGATGAAGCGCTGCAATTTGCCCCTTCATGACAACGAAGCGTGAACCGGCAAGCTTGTCGACCGCTGTGGCAAAATCCAGCCCTAGCGGCTCGCCGAGGTCTACATGATCCTGTGCCTCAAACTCAAAGCTTTTTGGCGTTCCCCACGTCAGCACTTCGAGATTCTCGCTCTCGTCTTTGCCCTCAGGTACCTCTGTAGCAAGGGTGTTGGGGGTCGACCATAGAATCTCGTCTAGCTGATCCTGGATGACCGCTAGGCGCGCTTTCGCTTCATCGGCTTTGGTTCCCATGTCGGCGACAGCATCAAGCAGCGGCTGAATATCTTCGCCCTTTGCTTTGGCTTGGCCAATGGCTTTAGAGCGCTGACGTCGTTCGGCTTCAAGGTTCTCTTTATCAACTTGAAGGGTTTTACGTTCAGCTTCTAAGGCTTCAAACTCTGCAGAGTTAAAATCGAAGCCGCGCTTAGCTAGGTTCTCTGCGACAGCTGCCGCATTTTGGCGCACATATTTTGCGTCTAACATGGTTACATCCGAATATTGAAAATTTGTATTAAATATCGTTAAAAAAGTCGCGCCATTATAATACCGAGTGCGGCAGCAATTAAACCTAAAAACACACTACTGGCTATGTAAATGCCCGCAAGTAGATACTTAGCTTCAGCGAGCAGGTGATAAAAATCCAAACTCATGGTGCTGAAGGTCGTAAATGAACCTAAGAAGCCCACGGTGATGACAGCTGCAACGTGCGGCTCGAGTGACATTTTCTCCGCACTTAACACATAGCTAAAGCCCAGCAGAAAACTACCAATCATGTTGACACTAAAGGTGGCGAGCGGAAAACTGAGATCACTAAAGTTTTCCGCAACATACTTGGAAGCAGAGAACCTAGCTACGGCTCCAAAGGCACCACCAAGGGCAACTGCTAGGTACATCCACATCAATAGTTACTCCGACTGTTAGTCTTGGTCATATCGCTGCCGGTCACTCGCTACATCAAGCGCACGGAGATGCCTCAACTTATCACTAATCTTCGCCTCAAGACCTCGCCCAACTGGCTCATAAAGCCGAGTTCCATGGAGTTCAATAGGAAGGTAGCTTTCTCCTGCGGCATAGGCCTCTGGCTCATCATGAGCATAGCGATAATCGTCGCCAAAGCCAGCCTCTTGCATTAGCTTAGTTGGCGCGTTACGAAGATGGTTAGGAACTTCGTAACTCCCGGCTTGGGCGAGTTGTTGAGCAATTTTCCAGGCACTATATACCGCGTTGCTCTTCGGCGCGCTCGCAAGGTAGACAGCCGCCTGTGCAAGAGCCAGTTCGCCTTCTGGCGAGCCTAGTCGATGCTGAGACTCCCACGCTGCAAGGCATAATTCAAGCGCACGGGGATCGGCATTGCCAATATCCTCGCTAGCCATACGAACGAGCCGACGGGCAATGTAGAGTGGCTCACAGCCTGCCGAGAGCATCCGCGCTAGCCAGTAGATTGCGCCATCAGGTGAGCTCCCTCGGATAGATTTATGTAAGGCGGAGATTTGATCGTAAAAATAGTCGCCGCCCTTATCGAAGCGAACTGCGGCACTAGAAATTACATCACGCAAGTCGGCATCCGACACTTTAAGATCATCAGCGACATCAATAAGCATCTCGAGAAAACTTAAGCAGCGGCGCGCATCACCATCTGCCGCCGCGATCAGTGCATCCTGCTGTGAAGGGGTCATGAACTCACTGGGTAATTTGAGCTCATCGTAGGCACGTTGTAATAGGAAACCTAGGTCTTCGGCTGAATGAGATTTAAGGCGATAAACCTTTACCCTTGAGATCAGTGCATTATTGACTTCAAAGGACGGATTTTCGGTGGTGGCGCCTATGAAAATTAGATCACCGTCCTCCACGAATGGCAGAAAAGCATCCTGTTGCGCTTTATTAAAGCGATGAACTTCGTCTACAAACAGCACAACTTTGCGACCGTGGGCACGGTATTGCTCCATTTGAGCGACCACTTCACGTATTTCTTTGGTCCCAGAAAGGACGGCTGACAGTGCAAGGAACTCTGCATCAACCTGCTGACTCAGAAGCCGTGCAAGCGATGTTTTCCCCACGCCAGGCGGCCCCCAAAAAATCATGGAATGCAGCCTACGCCTATCAAGGAGCTTGCGAAGTGCTTTGCCGCTGCCTAGCAGATGCGACTGCCCTACGTACTCATCAAGGGACTTAGGACGAAGCTTAGCGGCTAAGGGCTGATCCAGTGGCGTACTCTCGCCAAACAGATCATTAGCCACCCGTCACTACCTCAACACCCTCTGGGGGAGTAAACTCGAACACCTGATCTTCTGGAACACTAAAGTTGTGCTGAAAAAAGACCACTTCGGTTCGCTGTCCGATTAAATCTACGTAATTAAGCCCTGCGATGAGGTCGTCATCTTGTACTAGTTCGATCAAACTAAATTGACTAGTTGTTAGCGGCGTAAATTTGTAACCATTAGCCAACTCCGTAATTTCAAAAACCTCGGCGATAGCTTCAACGTCAGCGTTGAAAAGTAAAGCGGGGTTTACCGGGCTGCTAGATTCGATAGTTCGGTAGGAAGCCTGCTCTAAGTCTGGGTCATATAGCCAAACGCTAGCGCCGTTGACGATTAGTAGCTGCGGCCACGGTGACTGAGTTTCCCAGCGAAGACGTTGGCCAGAAGCTAAATCTGCCGTACCCGAAGAGGTGGCCATCAGCTGACCGTTTTCGTCATAGCTAGACTGCTCAAACTGTGCACTAAAAGCACTGTGCTTTCCTAGCAACGATGACAATCCGCTAAATTCCTGTGCGATTACTTGCAGAGAAAAGCTTGCAATTATGATTACTGACAGTAGTCGTAACAACATCATAGTTTTACCTTACTGGTTTAGGAGCGAGTACTTTTCGCGCCCCATTATGGCCTGCCTCGGAGAGGACTCCGGCCTGTTCCATCGCGTCAACAAGCCGAGCGGCGCGGTTATAGCCAACGCGAAGCTGTCGTTGAACGGCCGACACTGACGCCTTGCGACTTTCGGTAACGAAAGCGACCGCTTCATCGTAGAGTGAATCAGATTCATCACCACTTCCTCCGGCGTCCGCTTTATCCTCTTTCATTCCTGGTACCGCAATGTGTGATTGATCATCGAGGATACTATCTATGTAGTTCGGCTTGCCTCGCTTCTTCCAATTTGCGACCACAGCATGCACTTCGTGATCGTCAACGAACGCACCGTGAACTCGCTGCGTATTTGACGTACCCGGAGCCAAATAGAGCATGTCACCATGACCCAAGAGTTGCTCAGCACCGCCCTGATCCAAGATAGTTCGTGAGTCAATTTTGGACGATACTTGGAAGGCAATTCGTGTGGGAACGTTGGCTTTAATTAACCCGGTGATGACATCTACGGAAGGCCTTTGCGTAGCAAGAATCAAATGAATGCCGGCGGCACGTGCTTTCTGGGCGATACGAGCGATAAGCTGTTCAACCTTTTTACCAACAATCATCATCATATCGGCAAATTCGTCAATAATGACAACCACACTCGGTAACGCCTCTAGTTTGGGTATTTCTAGCGTTTCGCCCTCAGGAACGTAAACCGTCTCGGAATTGAATAATGGATCATCGATAGGTTCCCCGTTCGCGATGGCCTCCTTGACCATACGATTATAACCAGCAAGGTTACGAACGCCGAGTTTCGACATCAGTTTGTAGCGGCGTTCCATTTCGCCAACACACCACCGTAGCCCGTTTTCAGCGTCTTCCATATCAGTAATGACGGGTGTTAGTAGATGCGGAATCTCGTCGTAAACGGAAAGCTCGAGCATTTTAGGGTCAATTAAAATCAGCCTTACCTCGTCTGGCGTCGACTTAAATAGCAAGCTCAAGATCATTACATTGATGCCTACTGACTTACCCGAACCGGTGGTGCCAGCTACCAACAGATGAGGCATCTTTGCCAAATCGCCAACAATAGGCTGACCACTGATGTCATGGCCTAGTGCCAACGTCAGTGGGCTTTTCGACTGATCGAATACGGTTGAATTGAGCACTTCCTGCAACATCACCATTTGCCGGTGTTCATTAGGGATCTCAATGCCAACAAAGGACTTACCTGGGATGATTTCAACAACGCGAACGCTCTTTACCGCTAGGGACCGAGCAAGATCTCTCGCCAACGAGGTAATGCGCGCGCCCTTAATACCTGCGGCGGGTTGAATCTCGAAGCGAGTTACCACTGGGCCAGGAAGAACGGCCTCAACGGTCGCGACAATATTGAATTCCTTTAAGCGCGCTTCGAGGAGCTGCGACATAGCTTCCAATGTGTTCGAGCTATACGCGGGCTTACCGTTATTTTGCGGAGGATCTAAGAGATCTAGTGTCGGCAGCGTTCCGACAACCGCTTCGTCCTCAAAAATCGAAACCTGCTTCTCTCGTTGAAGACGGGCACTATCAGTTTTTGACTTAGGTGGTGCTGCCTGAACAATCTTTGGCTTTGGCTTAGGGGGTTTCACTTCCATGGGCTCTGCCATCACCTTCACAGCTCGTTTTGGCACCGTGTTGTTCTTCGGCTTTCGCGTAAAAAGGGCTTTTATAGCACCTACTAGTGATCCTAAGCCTGCCCTAAGCAGATTGAAGGTTGCCCTCAGGAACCGCACGGCCCAGTTACCCAGCCTTTTGAGTAACTGAATCCAGCTAAAGTCAACGAAAAGTGTGACACCTATCAGAAACGAGGCACTGGCAAGCAATACCCCACCAAAAAGATTAAGCCATTCGATAGTGGGTGCGTACAGATACTCGCCGATTATCCCACCCACGCCGAACGGAAGCTCGGTGACTAACTCATCAAACACCAGCTCCACTAGGAGACACCCACTAATGCAGGTAATCAGGAGCGCTACAAAACGAATCGCGAGTGTCACACTGCTGAACTCAATTTCATTGCGACGGTAAGCGATGAAACTTAATACACCACGCCATATCACTAAGACCGCGAACAACCAGGTGATTGCGCCAAACAGGCTAAACAGAGCATCAGCAACTCGTGCGCCAACGATGCCAATCGCGTTTTGTACCGGTGCCCCAGTATTCGAATTGCTAAAACTTGGATCTGTAGCCGTCCAAGTGAACAGTGCAACGAGAAGTAGTGACCCGAAGGCGATGACCAGAATAGCTAAGGATTCCTTCGCGAAGCGCTCAACTAACTGGCTTGAACTGTTAACCGGAGAATTACTCACAAGCGATGCCCTTAAGTGGTTCATTTAACTATTGTTATTGTGCTAAATACTATCAAACCTTTTGTAAAAAAGCCCCTAGTTATAGCCGAAGCGCGCAAAAGCGTGGCTAGACAACATAGAGTTGTCGACTTCTACGCAGTTAGACGATATATCAACGTTTGTACCTATCGTGAAAACCGAAGATGCCATCGCTTGTTTATTACCTTGGCTACACGCTAAACTGACGCCCTATTGTATTTATACCAATTTCTTAGAGGCAACAATGTCGGATATCAAACATCATCGTTTAATCATCTTAGGTTCGGGCCCAGCCGGCTACAGTGCAGCAGTTTACGCAGCTCGCGCCAATCTTAATCCGGTTATTATCACTGGTATGCAACAGGGCGGCCAGTTAACTACCACCACAGACGTCGATAATTGGCCGGGTGATGCCGAGGGCGTTCAAGGTCCTGAGTTGATGATGCGTATGCAAGCGCATGCTGAGCGTTTCGATACCGAAATCATCTTTGATCATATTTTGAAAGCTGACTTGAGCCAACGTCCCTTCGTACTCGAAGGCAACGAAACCTACTCGTGCGACGCACTCATTATCGCCACTGGCGCATCGGCGATGTATCTAGGCCTTGAGTCAGAAACAGAGTTTCAGGGTAAAGGCGTCAGCGCCTGCGCAACCTGTGATGGCTTTTTCTATCGCGGTCAGAAGGTTGCAGTAGTAGGCGGCGGTAATACGGCGGTTGAAGAAGCGCTCTACCTCTCTAACATCGCCTCGGAAGTTACGCTAATTCATCGTCGCGATTCACTCCGTTGCGAGAAGATCCTCGCCGATAAACTCTTCGAAAAAGAGAAGAACGGCAACGTCAACATCCTCTGGAACCACACCTTGGATGAGGTACTTGGTGATGAGATGGGCGTTAACGGAATTCGCTTAAATGATCTTGAGAACAATACGAGCAAAAACCTTGATATCGCCGGCCTGTTTATTGCCATCGGCCACCGACCTAACACCGAGTTGTTTGTCGATCAGTTAGACATGGATGGGGGATATCTCACAATCCAAAGTGGTTTGCAGGGGAATGCCACTCAAACTAGTATTCCTGGCGTATTCGCCGCCGGTGACGTAGCTGATCAAGTCTATCGCCAAGCTGTTACCTCAGCTGGCTTCGGCTGTATGGCCGCACTGGACGCAGAGAAGTTCCTCGACGAACAGTAATGACTATCTACCGCCTCCTAGATGATGACGTAGGCTTCCCCTCGCCAATTTCGGATGAAGTTGAAGAGGATGGCTTACTCGCTGTAGGAGGCGATCTTTCTCCTCAGAGACTTCTGAACGCCTATCGCCAAGGCATTTTCCCGTGGTTCAATTTCGACGACCCCTTACTTTGGTGGAGTCCCCCGCAGCGTGCTGTTGTTTCACCAGCTCAGGTTCATTGTTCACGGTCAACACGCAAAAGTGCGAAGCGCAATACTTGGACAGCCACCTTCAATCGCAGTTTCGATGCGGTAATCGACGCCTGCAGGACGTCCACTGCTGATCGTCCAGACACTTGGATTGATGAACGTATGGTAATGGCCTATAAGGAACTCCATCAGTTAGGTTGGTGCCACAGTGTGGAGGTATGGGAAGATGATGAGCTTGTCGGAGGGCTCTACGGTATTGCTATATTTCCATTCTTTTGTGGCGAATCCATGTTCAGCCGAAGCGCTAATGCAAGTAAGTTCGCTTTTTATGCGTTAAGTTTAAAATTGAGTGAGCTTAATTTTGAGTGGATTGATTGTCAGATGCCAACGCCCCACCTCAGTTCGTTGGGCGTTGAGGAGATTGATCGCAATACTTGGTTCAATACGCTCATCAACACCAACGTTGATACCTCACCCGTTGCGCAACTTTCAGTAGGAGGAACTATTGAGCTATAAATTCGGCGTAGTACCGCCTCACCCCTGCCCTTATCTCCCAGGGAATGAAGCGCAGAATATTGTCCTCTGGCCGGAAGAAATTGTTAATAAGCAAGTGGCGAGCCATTTAAACCTTAATGGATTTCGACGCAGTGGGGATCACTTGTATCGTCCGCACTGTGGAGCTTGCACTGCGTGTGAGTCAACCCGCGTTGGTGTCGCTGACTATCAGCTAAACCGAGCTAGTAAGCGATGCCTTAAGAACAACGCTAAGTTGCGTATCGAATGGGCTGCGGAGTTCAACGACGAACTGTTCTATCCCCTCTACGCAGAATATATCAATCGGCGACACGCCGATGGCGATATGTTTCCGCCCTCCTATGCGCAATTTGAGTCATTCCTTGGGCCAATGTTTGACTTTAACTGCTATCTTGCTGTTTATGAGGGAGACAAGCTGGTTGGGGTAATGGTTTATGACCAATTCAATGACGGTCTCTCAGCCGTCTATAGTTTTTTTGATCCTGACAAAGGTAGCTTCGGTTTAGGACGCTTCTTAATCCTAAAGCTGATCCAGCTTAGCCAGGATCTGAAGTTACCTTACCTCTACTTGGGGTATGCCGTCGATCAATGCCAAAAGATGCACTACAAGGCGGATCATCACCCTCAGGAGCGTTTCATTGATGGTAAATGGCAGTTGATTCCCAAATAGTTTTGCAACTGGCTTTGTATTCGGGCAAAATGACGGCGTTTTGAAACACGCAACTTTTAATAGTTAAACAGGTAGGAAGTATCCTTAATGGCAAAGACTGACCATATTGAAATGGAAGGCGAGGTAGTTGATACCCTCCCTAACACCACATTCCGCGTTCGCTTGGAGAATGGCCACGAAGTTTTGGCTCATATTTCAGGTAAAATGCGCAAACACTACATTCGTATTTTGACGGGTGACAAGGTGAAGGTCGAATTGACACCTTACGACTTAACGAAAGGTCGTATCACCTATCGCGCTCGTTAAGCTAGCGTCGATAAAAAAAAGCGGACTCTAGTCCGCTTTTTTTATGCCTGCTATTCGAGGCTGGATGAACCTGTTAGCTGGGATCGGTCAATCTAACTCAGAAAGAACAACCCCAACATAAAGTCACTAATGCTCTTCAGCGGGCTCATACTCCAATACTAACCCGTCATCTGACGCGGAGACATGCACAGTACCGCCATTCTCAGATAAAGCACCAAAGAGCACCTCTTCCGACATCGGTTTCTTCAACAGCTTTTGAATCAAGCGAGTCATTGGGCGAGCTCCCATCGCTTCATCGTAGCCGTTATTCGCTAGCCACTCTCGTGCAGGTTCATCAACGTCAAGGTGAACCTTCTTGTCATCGAGCTGTGCTTGAAGCTGGGTCAAGAACTTATCGACAACTGTTTTAATCACCGGCAGCGTCAAAGGTGAGAACTGAATAATAGAGTCTAAGCGGTTCCTGAACTCTGGCGAGAACGCACGCTTAATCTGCTCCATACCATCGCTGCTATGATCCTGCTTAGTGAAGCCCATGCTTGCACGCTGCATAAGCTCTGCACCAGCATTAGTAGTCATAATGAGCACTACATTTCGGAAATCGGTTGAGCGACCGTTGTTATCCGTTAAGGTTCCGTGATCCATAACCTGCAATAGCAGGTTGAAGACGTCAGGGTGTGCCTTCTCGATCTCATCGAGTAGCACTACTGAGTGAGGCGCCTTGGTAACAGCTTCGGTTAGCAGCCCGCCTTGATCGTAACCGACATAACCTGGCGGTGCACCAATAAGCCGAGACACCGTATGGCGCTCCATATACTCAGACATATCAAAACGAATAAGCTCTACGCCCATCGCTTGGGCTAGCTGTTTGGTGACCTCGGTTTTGCCCACCCCAGTTGGCCCAGCGAATAAGAAGCTACCAATCGGAGACTCCGGGCTTCCTAATCCAGCACGGCTGAGCTTGATGGCATCACTAATTGTTTCAATCGCTTCGTCTTGACCAAAGACCACCATGCGGAGCGAATCATTAAGCTTCTGTAGTAACTCTTTATCGCTGGAAGAAACATTCTTCTCAGGGATTCGGGCCATCTTCGCGACAATCCGCTCGATTTCAGCAGTGCCGATGGTTTTAACCCGATTCTGCTCCTCTTGAATTTTCTGATAGGCGCCCGCTTCGTCAATGACATCGATGGCTTTATCGGGCAGGAAGCGCTCATTGATATATTTTCCCGCCAGCTCTGCCGCAGTACGCAGTGCACTATCGCTATACTCTAGGCCATAGAAAGATTCGAATCGAGGCTTAAGTCCCTTGAGGATTTCGTAGGTTTCGGAGACTGAAGGCTCATTAACGTCTATCTTTTGGAAGCGACGACTCAGTGCCCTATCCTTCTCGAAAATACCTCGGTATTCCTGGAAGGTTGTCGAACCAATACACTTCAGCTCGCCAGAGCTCAACAGCGGCTTTAGTAGATTAGATGCGTCCATCACACCGCCGCTGGCAGCACCTGCGCCAATGATCGTATGAATTTCGTCAATGAACAACACCGCCCCGTCGCGCTTTTTGAGTTCGGCCAATAGCGCTTTGAAGCGCTTCTCAAAGTCGCCACGATACTTAGTTCCGGCTAACAGTGAACCCAAGTCTAGCGAATAGATAACCGCATCGTTAAGCACCGCTGGTACCGCATTCTCTGTAATGCGGAGCGCCAATCCTTCAGCAATCGCCGTCTTGCCCACGCCGGATTCGCCAACCAATAGAGGATTGTTCTTGCGTCGTCTAACCAAAACTTGAACGGCACGCTCCACTTCTTTATCACGACCAATAAGTGGATCGATCTTCCCTTTTAATGCAACTTCATTGAGGTTCGTGGCGTAGGCTTCCAGCGGATCGTTACTCGTATCCTGCTCAGTCTCGGCCTCCTGCTGTTCAATTTGGTTGGGATTAGTACTTTCATTGGCATCAGAAAACTTCGAGATGCCATGGGTGATGAAATTCACGACATCGATACGGGCGATTGATTGTTGCTTGAGGTAATAAACCGCTTGGCTTTCTTGCTCACTGAAGATCGCCACCAAAACGTTCGCACCCGTTACTTCACTTTTTCCGGATGACTGAACGTGAAAAACTGCCCGTTGAAGTACGCGCTGGAAGCCCAGCGTAGGCTGCGTCTCACGCTGCTCTTCATGCTCAGGTATTAATGGGGTTGTGGTATTGACAAATTCATCGAGCTCGACTCTTAGTCGTGCCAAGGATGCGCCACAGGCACTGAGTACCTCCACCGCCGAATCATTCTCCAATAGCGCTAGTAATAGATGTTCCACCGTCATGAACTCGTGCCGACGGTCGCGAGCGCCCCGAAAGGCGTTGTTTAGCGTTAGTTCTAGGTCTTTACTCAGCATAGGAGTACTCCGCTATTCGCTTTCATTCACTGTCATCAGGAAGAACTTCGCATTCGCACTTCAATGGATGCTCGTGCTCCTGCGCTACCTGATTAACAATCATGGTCTTAGTTTCCGCAATATCCTTAGGATAGATACCTGCTACACCCTTGCCTTGCTGGTGTACTGCCATCATCACCGCTGTTGCCGCTGCTTCATCTAAAAAGAATATTTGCATTAACACATCAACGACAAAATCCATTGGTGTGTAATCGTCGTTATACATTACTACTTGATACATTGGCGGTTTCTTCAGCGCGGGCTTTTCGGCCAACGTTGCAGTACTGCCGTCAAAATGTATTAACTCGTCACTCATACTTTATATACTCTGGTAAATTCGTTTTAGATTGCTCTATTCTACCAAATCATTGCACCGTAAAGAAACGAGTGTCATAACTGCAGGATAGCGTTAATTTCGGGCGACTATATAACTTTTTTATGACGGGTTTCCGTAAATTCAACTTGACCAACCAGTCACGCAATGGTAGTAATGGACTAAACACCGTTATGGTGGTGAAGTGACAATCTAAAAATTATAATGCTATTTCAACAGGGAGTTAGATATGGCAACGGGAACTGTTAAGTGGTTTAACAATGCAAAGGGTTACGGGTTTATTCTTCCTGACGAAGGTAACGATGATCTTTTTGCGCACTATTCAACCATTACTATGGACGGTTACAAAACCCTAAAAGCTGGTCAGCCGGTGCGATTTGACGTTGAGCCCGGAGATAAGGGTCTCCACGCTATCAACATCACCGTAGACGAAGAGGCGATGGCTTAAGCCGCACAAAGCCTTACTCCGATAGCTACCTAATTCTTTAGAGGTGACCTTTTAGCGCCGCCTCATATTCTTCACTACCGCCATGCCAAATTCACTGGTAGAGAGTAATTCGGCATGCTCCATCATCTGGTGAAAATCATGGGTTACAGTCCGATCACTAATTGTGTACTTCACGCCTTTAACAATAAGGTCAGACGCTTTCGTCCACCCTATGTGCCTCAACATCATCTCAGCCGATAGTAATAGCGAGCATGGGTTAACCCTGTCGAGACCTGCTAATCGCGGAGCAGTGCCGTGTGTAGGCTCAAATAACGCAATTCGATCGCCAATGTTTGCTCCCGGTGCAATACCAATGCCTCCAACCTGCGCAGCCAGCGCATCGGAAAGATAGTCACCATTTAAATTCATCGTGGCAATCACAGAGTGTTCTTGAGGGTACATCAAGATCTCTTGCATCATGGCATCCGCGATCACATCTTTAATAATAATCGGCTGGTTGGTATTTGGGTTGTTGATCGTGAGCCACTGAGTTTCTGGATCTTGAGTGGCTCCAAATTCTTCGCACGCCACCTCATAGCCCCACTCGCAGAATGCGCCCTCGGTGTACTTCATGATATTGCCCTTGTGCACCATTGTGACTGAAGGCTTATCATGATTAATGGCATACTCAATTGCTTTACGGATTAGCCGTTTGGAGCCCTGTTCGGAAATGGGCTTTACCCCTAAGCCGCAATTTTCAGAGAACCTAAGACTTGTTACCCCCATCTCTTCCTGCAGAAATTGAGTAACTTTTGCCGCCTCTTCACTACCTGCTCGCCATTCTATCCCTGCGTAGATATCCTCGGAGTTCTCACGAAAGATAACCATTTTTACGGCGTTAGGTTTACGCACTACAGAAGGCACGCCCTTGAACCACTGAATGGGTCGCTGGCAAACATAGAGGTCAAGTTCTTGGCGCAGTGCTACATTGAGGCTTCGAAAGCCACCGCCAATGGGGGTTGTTAACGGCCCCTTGATGGCCACCGAGTATTTCTCTAAAGCGGCGAGCGTTTCCGGTGGAAACCAATCCCCTTCGTAGATATCGGCCGCCTTTTCACCGCAAAATATTTCCATCCAAGCGATACTTTTCTTACCCTTATAGGCTTGAGCGACCGCAGCGTCGACGACCTCTAGCATGACCGGGGTAATATCGATACCAATGCCATCTCCCTCAATGTATGGGATAATGGGTCTATCAGGGACAATCATCTGATTATCATCGGTATGGCCAATGGCTTCGCCTGACTTTGGCGGTAATATGTACTGGAACGTCATAAAATAGGTGCTTCTCAGTGCAGTGCTAACAGTGGAAATACTCTATCATAGAGTCAACGAGTGTGAATACCGCTCAATTTGAGCAAATAGACGGTGTGAATGGCTAAGTTAATTCTTCTAAACAAACCTTTTGGCGTGCTTTCACAGTTTACGGGTACGCCTGATGAAACTACGCTGGCATCCTATTTAGCCATTCCTGGGGTCTATCCTGCTGGTCGACTCGACAAAGATAGCGAAGGGCTGTTGCTACTTACGGACGATGGCCAGCTACAACATCAGATAGCCCACCCATCGAGTAACAAGCGCAAAACCTATCAGGTAGAGATTGAAGGCAATATTAGCGACGAAGCGCTGGAACAACTCTCCAAAGGTGTTGAGCTCAAGGATGGCCTAACACGGCCTGCTAAGGCAAAACGCATTTCCTGCCCAACAGGACTTTGGGAGCGGGATCCGCCGGTAAATCCAAGGTTGGCAACAAGCTGGATTGAACTTACTATCAGTGAGGGAAAAAACCGTCAGGTTCGTCGTATGACGGCTGCCGTAGGTAATCCAACGCTGCGCTTAATACGCATACAGATTGGGCCGTGGAATCTCGATCAATTGCTTCCCGGAGAGTACCGGGAGTTAACGGTTAATATGCCGATTAATACGGCTAAAACGAGCCGGGGCAAGACCGATAGAACTAAAACCAGAGGAAGAATGCGCACTAGGCGCTAAGAGTAGATATGACTGAGAAAGTGATCGTAGGAATGTCCGGTGGTGTCGATTCATCCGTGACTGCAGCCGTACTGCTAGAGCAAGGCTACCAGGTTGAAGGTCTCTTCATGAAAAACTGGGACGAAGATGATGGTAGCGAATATTGTACTGCTATGGCGGATCTGGCTGACGCCCAGGCTGTGGCCGATAAGCTCGGTATCACCCTTCATACTGCAAACTTCGCTGCCGAGTACTGGGACAATGTTTTCGAACATTTCTTAGAAGAATATAAGGCTGGCCGAACGCCAAACCCAGATATTCTTTGTAACCGCGAGATTAAATTCAAGGTATTTCTTGAGTATGCAGAAGCATTAGGCGCTAGTGCGATCGCGACTGGTCATTATGTGCGCCGCGGTACCAACGAGAATGGCGAAACTACCTTGCTAAAGGGCCTGGATGGAAACAAAGATCAAAGCTATTTTCTCCACGCGGTTACCACTAACGAGTTTGCTCGCAGTTACTTTCCCATTGGGGAGATGGATAAAACCGATGTAAGGGCACTTGCTGAAAAATACGAGTTAGTCACGGCAAAAAAGAAGGATAGCACGGGTATTTGTTTCATCGGCGAGCGCCGCTTTAGCGACTTTCTAAATACCTACTTACCCCATCAATCGGGCGATATCATTACCCTGGACGGTACTAAGATTGGCGAGCACGTAGGTTTGATGTACTACACCTACGGGCAACGTCAGGGGTTGGGTATCGGAGGGATGGCCGGCGCATCCGATGATCCTTGGTTTGTGGCGCAGAAACGTCTTGAAACCAATGAATTAGTTGTGGTTCAAGGCACTAACCACCCGGCACTATTTCATACCACGCTGGAAGCCGACCAGGTCACTTGGATCAACTCATCAGTGGACTTATCTAAACCGCTGATGGCGAAGACTCGCTATCGTCAGCCAGATCAACGCTGCCGAGTAGAAGTAGCAGGCGATACGCTTATCGTGCGCTTCGAGCAGCCGCAGCGAGCAATCACGCCGGGACAAAGCGTGGTGTTCTATCAAGGTGACCAGTGCTTGGGTGGCGCCGTCATTAATAAATTCTATAACGAGGCGACTTGAATGGAGTCTCGTACCCTCGCCGTTGCAGGCATGTTTCAATGCGCTGATCTCATTAGTGAATTAGCTCGTCACGGACGCTGTGACGAGCAAGCATACCTTGCGGTTATAAAAAGCGTTTTTAGTAATGACGCGGATAATGTCGCAGCTGTTTACGTAGACGTTAACAATTTGCGCTACGGCGCCCAGGTTTGCGTAGATATCGCAAAGCAGCAAAAGGCGAACTACCAGAACCTTATGATCTACGTCATGGGCATGATCCAGTTAGAGAAGCAGATGCGCGCGCGAAAGGACTTCATGCCGAGGATTGATGAAGGACTCACTTTGAGTCGTCGTCAGGTTGAACTCTATGGCTACGAGCATGACTCTGTTAGCGGCTCCCTAAGTAATCTTTATCAGTCTACCTTTTCAACCCTCAGCCATCGTATACAAGTGGTTGGTGACGCCAATTGGCTAACCCAAGATCGAGTCGCCAGTCGTATACGCGCCCTACTCTTTGCTGGAATTCGCGCCGCGATGCTTTGGCGTAATTTAAACGGCAGAAGGTATCAGCTGCTATTTCAGCGGGGAAAAATCAATCGACAACTTGAGGCTTGGCTAGCCACCGAGCACTAACATCGTTGGTGCTATTCACACTGAAATCGCCATGCGAACACATCAAGATTCGGCTAAAATGGCCTCATCATTCATATCATTAGGATAAGCTACTAACATGGAATTAAGCGCGCTCACCGCCATCTCTCCAATTGACGGTCGTTACGGCTCGAAAACCGTTGCTCTTCGTGAACATTTTTCAGAGTACGGACTTATCTTTAATCGCGTTCTCGTTGAAGTGCGCTGGTTACAACAACTCGCAGAACTTGAAGGTGTGACCGAGGTTCCTGCACTTAGTGCTGAGGCGAATCAGTTCTTAGAGGCCTTGCTAAACGATTTCAGTACGGCTGATGCCCAGGCAGTGAAGGATATTGAGCGCACGACTAACCATGATGTTAAAGCGGTTGAATACTTTCTAAAGGACAAGTTTGCTTCTAATGCAGAGCTCGCTGCAGTCTCCGAGTTCGTTCACTTCGCGTGTACGTCAGAAGATATCAATAACCTTTCGCACGCACTGATGCTTCGCGCTGGCCGCGATGATGTGCTCGTGCCAACTATGCAGAAGCTAATTGACAAGCTTACCGCCCTATCCCACGAGTTCGCCGCTGTGCCCATGCTTAGCCGTACGCATGGACAGACGGCTTCGCCTACTACTGTTGGTAAAGAGATAGCAAACGTTGTCTACCGTCTACGTCGCCAGCTTGTGCAAGTGGTTGAAACACCGCTCCTTGGTAAAATCAATGGCGCGGTGGGTAACTACAACGCACACCTAAGTGCCTACAATGACATTGACTGGCAAGCCAACGCGCAGTCGTTCATTGAGGAACGCCTTGATATCGATTGGAACCCATACACCACTCAGATTGAACCGCACGACTATATTGCTGAACTCTTCGACGCGGTTGCTCGATTTAATACCATTCTAATTGACTTGGATCGTGATATTTGGGGCTATATTTCTCAGGGCTACTTTAAACAGAAGGTTGTTGCGGGCGAAGTGGGTTCATCTACCATGCCGCACAAGGTCAACCCAATTGATTTTGAAAATTCCGAAGGTAACCTTGGTATGGCGAACGCTGTACTGGCGCACATGGCGCAGAAGCTACCAATTTCCCGCTGGCAGCGTGACCTAACGGATTCCACCGTACTACGTAATATGGGTGTTGGCTTCTCCTACAGCCTTCTTGCTTACGAAGCGACGTTGAAAGGCTTGTCTAAGCTTGAGCTCAACGCAGCACAGCTCGCATTTGACCTTGACTCAAGCTGGGAAGTTCTCGCTGAGCCAATTCAGACAGTCATGCGTCGCTATGGCATCGATGAGCCATATGAAAAGCTTAAAGCGTTAACTCGCGGTTTGACTATCAACGCCGAGACTTTGGCGGTGTTCGTTGACACCTTAGAACTTCCAGATCACGTTAAAGTGGAATTGAAAGCTCTTACCCCTGCTAACTACATAGGAAATGCCGTTGATCAAGCCAACGCAATTTAAACCTTCCGTTAAGCCTCTCAATCGATTGGGTAACCTTTCGATTGAGGAGTTTCTTCTCCAGTATTGGCAGCAGAAACACGCCGTACTAAGACAAGTCTTTCCGGACTTCGAGCCCCCCATTGACGCAAATGAATTAGCTGGGTTAGCACTAGAGGATGAGGTCGAGAGTCGGCTGGTCCAAGAAGCGACTCCTAATCAATGGACAATGGAGAGCGGTCCCTTTTCGGATGAAACCTTTGCTACGCTTCCAGAGGAAAAATGGACGCTGTTAGTTCAGGCTGTGGATCAGTGGAATCTCGGTATCTGGGAATTGCTACAGCAGTTCTCCTTTATCCCCAATTGGCGCCGCGACGACGTCATGATTAGTTTCGCTGTACCGGGTGGTTCAGTTGGCCCGCATTACGATCACTATGACGTGTTCCTTATACAGGCAGAGGGCGAGCGCGAATGGACCATAGGTCCTAAGTGTGATGATCTGACCGAACGAGCAGAAAATGATCAACTGGATCTACTCGCCAACATTGACGCTCAGGAAACGCACCTATTGAAGCCCGGAGATGTGCTCTATGTTCCTCCAGGTGTGGCTCACTGGGGCGTTGCGAAGACGTCCGCGATGACTATTAGCATCGGCTTTCGCGCTCCAAGCGTTGGCGAAGTCTTTCAGGATTTCGGAAAGGAACTGGAAGGTCTGCTTGGCAATGATACCCGCTTCAGTGACCCCAAACGTGCTCTCAGTCAGTCACCGGGCGAGCTCGCCCAGCAGGATGTAGACCGTATTCAGCAGATTTTAGCCAAGCACGTCGCGGACCCTAAAGTCATTGCCAATTGGTTCGGTTCGTTTATGACCGAGCCGAAGCGCGATGAACTTCTCCCTCTTGTTGATCGCGTTGACGTAGATGGCGCCTATGAAGAGTGCTTAGTACGAGATGCTGTGACCCGAGTAGCTTACTATCAAACCGAAGATGAGTTTCTCTGGTTTTGTAATGGCGAAGTTCAGTCGTTGAATCCGTCCTGCGCCATACTTGCAGAACGATTAGCCAACGAAGCAGTTTTGTCGCTTGAAGAAGTTAGCGCACTGGTTGATGACGAAAGCACTCGCGAGTGGATGAACGAGTTATTGGAACAGGGTCATTACCACCTCTATGAATGATCTTCGTGTTATTCGTGTACGCTGGCCTGAGCATGAAGCGGAAGTTCATGCTATCCGCCATGAAGTTTTTGTTCAGGAACAGGGCGTCGCGGAAAATATTGAATGGGATGGCCAGGATTCAAGATGTGTCCACGTTTTGGCATTTCATAACGAAACACCCGTCGGCACCGGCCGTCTAATGCCATCCGGGAAGATTGGTCGTATGGCGGTACTAAAGAGCGCTCGCGGGAAAGGTATTGGCGCCCTGCTCCTAACAAAACTAGTTGAAATAGGTGGGCATGCCGGCTTTTTATCCCTCTATCTTCACGCCCAGGCGCATGCGTCAGGGTTCTATCAACGTGCAGGTTTTCAAGTAAATGGTGATAGCTACCTGGAAGCGGGTATTGAGCACGTCACCATGAATTTAGAGCTATCTCCTCGTGATGGCGCCATCACTCCCTCTGCCTTTTCGGCTAATCGCCTTCAGCTTGTTAGGAAAGCAAGGCGAGATGTCTTCATCGCTGAATTAGATTTCAGTGCAATGTCCAATGACTTAGCTGATATAACAGCAAAACTCACATTATTACTGCGTGAGAATGCTAGGGCCGAAATCTTCGTTCTTTCCCTCGAATCGGTCGCCTTGATTGAACGTTGCCCAGAATTCTTCAATTGGCTTCAGCGCTTAAATTCAAGGGTTCATTATCGCGTATTATCAGAAGCTGATGCCGCGGAACTTGGAGCGAGTTGGCTGATACCTGGGTTTGCTGGACAATTTAAACAGGCGAAGGGCTTGTCTCAAGCTGCCGCTGGATCCCCTGTTCTTGAAACGCAGCTCCAACGTTTCAAGCAAATTTGGGAGCGAAGCCGCAGCGATAAGCGCTTCCGAAGGCTAATGATCTGACGACGCTTCAACGATAAACGATTAAAGCGTACTCGCCACATCCATAATCAATCTGCGCAGCCATCTATGGGCGGGGTTGTGCTGCAGTAGTGGAGACCAAGCCATATTTAACTCAATTGGCGGGATTGGAAATGGTGGCTCCGACACGAAAAAGCTACCGTCATTATGATGACGTTTGGCGACACGCGTTGGTAACGTGGCCACAAGATCATCACGCGCTATCAATACGCCAGGCATTTGATAGTGTCGAGTAAAGATTGCGATCTTCCTTCGGCAACCCGGCTTTGCTTTCTCTACCGCCCTGTCTACCCAACCAAGCTTGTTGTAGTTTTCAACGTTGATACCCGTACCTCGGCCTACGCCAGTTTTGCTAACCCAAATGTGTTGAGCGTCTAGATAGGTATCGAGATTCAAGTTCTCCGATAGCGGGTTATTGGCACTCATCAAACATGAGAAACTGTCTCGCCATACTACGACTGAGTGGAAACTCTGTGGTAATTCATCAAAGCGATTGATCGCCAAATCAACCTTGCCCTGTTCTAGATCACTAATCGAAGCATCGCTGGGAGTGAGCAGATCTAGAACAACATTGGGGGCTTCACGACGCAGGCGCTTAAGAACTTCCGGAATGAGTGTAGATTCGGCGTAATCGCCGACAATGATACGGAACATTCTGCTAGAGAATTCAGGTTCAAAGCCCTCTGTCGGCTGCAACACCTGTTCTATTTCGGTAAGGATATGTCGAACGCGTGGCTGGATCGATAACGCCTTCTCGGTTGGCGTCATCCCCTCAGTAGTTCGAACTAGTAGTGGATCATCAAAGAGTTCTCTCAAACGACGTAAGCCGTTACTCATAGCGGGCTGAGTGATGCCGAGCACAGCGCCAGCGCGAGTGACGTTCTTTTCTTCAAGTAATACATCAAAGTAAACAAGAAGGTTGAGGTCGACCCGAGAGATATTCATAGATAATTAGATCCTAAAAGCAGTCACCAAAGTATGCCACAAGCCCAGATGGTGGGCAATGAAGCGCGGCATTTAAGAATTATTGTACCCACAAAGAATCAGCTCTGTGGGTACTTTGGCGACATTAGGCGTCTTTATCTGCTAAGTAGAGCCAGGTTTCAAGAACTGAATCAGGGTTCAATGATACTGAATCAATGCCCTGTTCCATCAACCAGCGAGCGAAGTCGATGTGGTCACTAGGTCCCTGTCCACAAATACCCACATACTTACCCTGATTTTTACAGGCTTTAATAGCCATGCTGAGTAGAGCTTTTACCGCATCATTTCGCTCGTCGAACAGCTGTGCAACAAGACCTGAATCACGATCAAGGCCAAGAGTTAGCTGAGTGAGATCGTTAGAACCAATCGAGAAACCATCAAAATACTCAAGGAACTGGTCAGCGAGCAGCGCATTTGCCGGAAGCTCACACATCATGATGACCTTTAGATCATCCTTACCACGCTCCAGACCGTTCTCGGCTAAAAGCCCAATAACATCTGCGGCTTCACTCACTGTACGAACGAATGGCACCATAATCTGTACGTTTTTGAAACCCATTTCTTCGCGCACAATCTTCAGCGCTCGGCACTCAAGATCAAAACAGTCGCGGAAGCTAGGTGCAAGGTAACGACTCGCGCCACGGAAACCTAGCATGGGGTTCTCTTCAACCGGTTCAAAGTCCATCCCGCCGATGAGGTGGGCATATTCGTTCGACTTAAAGTCTGACATACGAACAATAACTGGCTGATCGGCAAACGAGGCAGCCAAGGTGCTCATGCCTTCAACGAGTTTTTGTACGTAGAAATCAACCGGTGATTCATAACCTGCCATTCGATCGTCGATCAGTTCGCGAACATCAGCAGCCATTAGTTCATAGTTCAACAGTGCCTTGGGGTGAACACCGATCATTCGGTTGATAATAAATTCTAAGCGCGCTAGACCAACACCGGCGTTAGGTAGACCCTGGAAGTCAAACGCACGATCAGGGTTACCGACGTTCATCATAATTTTGAACGGTAGCTCTGGCATAGCCGCCAAATCACTTCGATTAATGTCGAACTGAAGTAGCCCAGAGTAGATGAAGCCTGTATCACCCTCGGCGCAGGAAACGGTTACCTCATCGCCGGTACTCAGGATCTTCGTTGCGTCACCGCAACCGACTACGGCGGGAATACCCAGCTCGCGAGCGATAATTGCTGCGTGACAGGTTCTGCCGCCACGGTTGGTCACAATCGCCGAAGCGCGCTTCATTACCGGCTCCCAATCGGGATCCGTCATGTCAGTGACTAACACATCGCCCTGCTCTACCTGATCCATCTGTGATAGATCGGTGATGTTAATAACCTTACCCTGACCAATACGCTGGCCAATAGAACGGCCTTCAGCTACTACAGTACCTTGCTCCTTGATGACATAGCGTTCAAGCTGATTGATATTCTCTCGCGACTTAACTGTCTCTGGGCGAGCTTGAACGATGTATAGGCCGTTGTCGTCGCCATCCTTCGCCCACTCGATGTCCATTGGGCGACCGTAGTGTTTTTCGATAATCATCGCCTGCTTAGCGAGCGACTCAATCTCAGCGTTGTTGAGCGAGAACTGCTGCTGCTCGGCAATATCGACACCTACGGTCTCAACTGAGCGACCGGTCTCTGCGGCAGCGCCATAAACCATCTTGATCATTTTCGAGCCGAGAGTACGTCGGATAATTGCGGGACGCCCTGCCGCGAGTGTTTGCTTATGTACGAAGAACTCATCAGGATTCACTGCACCCTGAACCACCGTTTCACCCAAACCGTAGCTAGAGGTAATGAATACAACATCATCAAAACCCGATTCAGTATCCATGGTGAACATTACACCAGCGGCGCCTGTCTCACTGCGAACCATACGTTGAATGCCTGCGGAGAGTGCAACTTCCGAATGATCGAAGCCTTTGTGGACCCGGTAGGCAATTGCTCGGTCGTTAAATAACGAAGCGAATACTTCGCGCATGGCAGAAATGACGTTATCGAAGCCCTGGATGTTAAGGAAGGTTTCCTGCTGACCCGCGAAACTCGCGTCCGGAAGATCTTCCGCTGTAGCCGAAGAACGCACAGCAACCACCGCATCCACGCCGTTAACCGCAAGCTCTTCGTAGGCTTTACGTACATCAATTTCAAGCGTCTCTGGGAGTGATTGCTCCATAACCCAGTCACGCACTTGTTTGCCAACTCGAGCTAGCTCGTTAACGTCTTCGACATCTAATGCGTCCAACTCTGCATCGATCTTCGCCTTGAGGCCCGTATCAATAAGGAAGCTTCGGTATGCACTTGCTGTGGTAGCAAAGCCACCTGGCACGTTTACGCCAGCGTTAGCTAAGTTGCTGATCATCTCACCGAGTGAGGCGTTCTTACCGCCAACGCGATCAACATCAGACATATTTAATTCGTTAAACCAAAGCACATTATCAGCCACGGGAGCACCTCTTTGTGTGGAGTCATCTATAGTGTATGGAGGTATTATAGTGCAGTTATTCCACTTGCTAATAGCGCTACGAATCTATACATTTCTGCAATCCATACATCGGGTTTATGGGAAACCGACTACATGACTACAAAACGCTACGCTTACTTTCTTTCCGACGGCACAGGTATCACTGCCGAGAACGTTGGCCGCAGTCTCATAACCCAGTTTCCGGGTATTGAGTTTGAAGAGCTATCGCTACCCTATGTTGATACGCCAGAAAAAGCTGAGCGTGCCGTTACGATGATTAACGAGTCGAAGCGTGGCATTGAACGTCCCATAGTGGTATCGACGATCATCAGCGACGAGATTCGGGCGATTATTCAGCGTGCAGATGCCTTGATGTTAGATAGTTTTGATGCATTTTTAGGGCCTATTGAGAAAGAGCTTAGCGCCTTATCGAATCACGAAATGGGGCAAACCCACAACATTGCGAACGAGCAAAAATATCAAAGCCGGATGGACGCGGTTCACTATTCCCTAGATAACGATGACGGCGCGCAAATCAAGAACTACGCCGATGCTGACATCATCTTAGTCGGCGTCTCGCGATGTGGTAAGACGCCAACCTGTCTCTATCTGGCCCTCCAATATGGCATTAAAGCGGCCAATTATCCCATCACCGAAGACGATGCCGATAACTTTAATCTACCTAGACCGCTTCAAGCGTATAGAGCGAAGTTGTTCGGTTTGACCATTGCTCCTAACCGGCTTGCGGCCATTCGTCATGAGCGGCGCCCAAATAGTCGTTATTCAAGCTTGCGACAGTGTGCGGATGAGGTACGAATGGTAGAAGCTATCTATCGTAAGCACCGTGTCCCGAGCATCAATACGACACATCACTCGGTGGAAGAGATTTCCACTAGAATCCTTGCTGAGGTCGGGATCAAGAGGAAGATGCTGTAGGTTTATCTAGCTAGCATTGGCAGGCACTGGAGACAAAGTTCATTGAGTACACTTGAGTTACCCTATTTTAACGATGCTACGGTCTGGTTTGAAATAATCTCCCCGTTAGGTCGTCCGGTATTGCTGGATGGGGCTAGCCACTCGCGCGCCAATCACGACATCATTGCTGCCGCACCAAGCGCGACGCTTATGCTCTGGGATGACCATTTAGAGCTTTGCGACGGTGACAAGGTATCTCAGCTGCCGTCTGACGACTTCTTTAAGGTACTCAGGGGCCTTCACGCAACTCACTCAGCTGAGGGCGGACGCAATACGGGTGCCAAACTTCCATTTAGCCGAGGAATGATTGGCTATATTGGTTATGACATAAACCAAGTCCTTGATTCTGTGTCGGCAGCAGCGGGAAAGGATGAGCCAAACGTTCCCATCGCCGTAGTCTCCCGCTACGACTGGGCCATCGTTCAATGCCAACGAAGCAAACGGGCCTGGTTCACTGGTGAAGACAGAGTTCTACACCAGGAACTAATTTCTCTCGCGGGCAAAATATCTAGCCCTAGCACATTGGGACAAATCAGTACTGAATCTAATGGCGAAGCCGTTAAGTGGACCGCAGCAACCTCACCCTCGCTTTATCGAAAGGCAATCGATACGATTCACGAGTACATCGATGCCGGCGACTGCTATCAAGTTAACTACACTCAACGCTTTACCGCCCTTTATACGCAACCTGCACTAGCGATCTACAAGCGCGTCAAGGCTGCGGTGCAATCACCGTTCAACGCGCTGATTCCAGTAGGGATAGATCAAGCTGTGATCAGTGTTTCCCCAGAACGCTTAGTTCAACTAACAAATGGGGTAATCACAACACAGCCCATCAAAGGCACCATGCCACGTTATGACGATCCAATAGCGGATGAGGAATCAAGGACTACACTCGTTGAGTCCGAAAAGGATCGCGCGGAAAACTTGATGATTGTCGATCTATTAAGGAATGATATTGGACGCGTTGCTCAGCCAAGCACAGTGGAAGTTAGCAAGCTCTTTGACATTGAACCCTATGCGAATGTCTATCATCTAGTTAGTACCATTAAAGCAAAGCTAGATCAGCGTTATGATGCGATAGATTTGCTCGAGGCAACGCTGCCTGGGGGGAGTATTACCGGCGCGCCCAAGATCCGAGCAATGGAAATTATTGAGGAGTTAGAAACCGCTCGGCGTTCAGCCTATTGCGGGACTATTTTTTACCTCGATGCCAGTGGCGATCTAGATTCGAACGTCGCAATTCGTACGCTTGTTAAAGATAACGATGAACTGCATATCTGGGGTGGCGGAGGAATCGTTGCAGATTCCGATGCCGATGCAGAACAAGCGGAATCTCGCAACAAGATTCGAGCGTTCGTAAACGCCCTAGGTGGTGAGCTGGAATATGACGACGACCTAGAAGACCGGTAGGCGAACATCCTTAAATAGATCATCAATCTCCGCCGTACTCTTCGCCTTACTTGCGGCTAGAACGAGGTCCGGTTTGAGGTGTGGTGCAAACTCGCGAATAAACTCCAGCATATAACGGCGAAGAAAAATGCCGCGTCGAAAGCCAATTTTCGTGGTACTACTCTCAAAGAGATGACTCGCATCCAATGCAACAAGATCAGTATCCTGCTCATCGACCGCCATCTCAGCGATAATTCCAATTCCAAGGCCAAGTCGAACATAAGTCTTAATAACGTCCGAATCCGCGGCAGTAAAAACAACCTTTGGATCTAAGCCCCTGTCCTTGAACGCACGATCTAGCTTCGAACGATCCGTAAAACCGAATACGTAGGTAACGATTGGCGAGGCGGCTACATCCTCCAAGGTGAGACGTTTTACCTTAGCCAATGGATGGTCCTTGGGAACTAAAACACAGCGATTCCAACGATAGCAAGGCATCATGACGAGGTCATTAAACAGCGCAATGGCTTCGGTAGCGATGGCGAAATCCACCGTACCATTTGCGGCCATTTCTGAGATTTGCATCGGCGTACCCTGGTTCATATTCAGCGTAACGTTGGGGTAGCGATTAATAAATGCGCGGATAGGACCGGGTAATGCGTAACGCGCTTGAGTATGGGTTGTCGCGATTGACAACACACCTTTGCGATCATCAGAGAACTCTTCAGCGAGCTGTTTAATACGGTGAGTACCATTAAGTATCTCACCCACTTCTAACAGAATAGCCTCACCAGCGGGCGTGATTCGCGTTAAATGCTTACCGGAGCGACTGAAAATTTCGACACCTAACTCATCCTCAAGCATACGAATTTGCTTTGAAATTCCAGGTTGCGAAGTAAATAGGCTCTGTGCTGTCGCCGAAACATTTAGATCATGATGGGCGACTTCCCAGATGTAGCGCAGTTGCTGTAGTTTCACGAAAGGCCTCTAGCAGGTTATTTTAATACCTCCGTTATATACCTAAATGATATAAGAAAGCAAGGCTTTTATTCGTTTTTGATTCCGGCGGGAACATGAGCTCCTACTCCACTTCCCACACGCTCTACGTTAATACGCTGATCATCAAAGAAGATATCAGCGTTAAACGCCTCTAAGAAAGCGGATTTAGGTAGACCACCAAGAAAAACACTTTCGTCCACACGAATCCCCCACTCTCTGAGCGTTCTAATCACTCGTTCGTGAGACGGCGCAGATCTAGCGGTAACCAACGCCGTCTTAATAGGAGATTCATTAGGCGGATAATGCGCCTGTAGTGAATGCAATGCGGATAGGAACTCCTTGAACGGACCTGCCGTCAGCGGTACATGGGCCGAAGCGACTTCAGAATCCTGAAATGCGTTCAGTCCATCGCTGTGGAAAACCCGCTCCGCCTCATCGGAAAAAACTACCGCATCACCATCAAAAGCGATACGAACTTCCGGCGAACCAGCGTCCTTGTGATCGCCTATCAACTGTGCGGCAGCTAGACCCACTTCCAGCGCTCGCCTCACATCAGAGGCTTCGGTGGAAAGATAGAGATCGCAGGAGAATGCTCGGGCATATGGCCAGGGCTCGTTACCGCCGCAGAATGCCGCTCGGATAATCTTTAGCCCATGATGATCAATTGAATTGAACACCCGTAATCCAGTATCCATAGAATTTCGCGACAACAGTACTACTTCGCAGAGGGGGTTGCCATCAACGACCAAATTGAGAAACTTCTGAACCAAAGCGAATGCTGGGCCTGGAGCCAGTGGCACTTCTTCGTGTTCAATCTGATATTGCGCAAAAGCTTCAACACCGGCTTGCTCAAAGATCATATGACTGTCGTCAAGGTTGAAAAGACTTCGGCTAGTCACACCAATAACAAGCGGTTTTGCGGGTATTTCGATCATCCTGATAATCCTTCTAGCCAAAGTAAATAAAGATTAGTTAAACTGTCGGCTCGTCATCACAATAGTACTATACAATGATTCCACGCGTCGTCGCTAACATTGATCTAGGAGCCCTGCGAAGGAACCTAGAGCTAATTTCCTCGCTAGCCCCTAACTCCAAGGTCTTAGGTGTGGTGAAAGCAGATGCCTACGGCCACGGGATCAAGCAGATTCTTGTTAGCCTCGCAGCCTGCGATGCCCTTGCGGTTGCGCGAATTGAAGAAGCGATATTACTCCGTGAAGCGGGCTATCTGCGCCCTATCGTTTTATTGAGCGGCGTATTAGATTCCGATGAATTGATTCTTGCACAAAACAACCGTTTGGACGTCGTCGTACACCAAGATTTTCAGATTGAGTTACTAGCACGCCTTACCGGCGGCAATAGAATTCGTGTCTGGGCGAAATTTGACAGTGGCATGCATCGACTTGGCTTCGCCAACGATTTCGCAGCAAAGGTTGCTCAACTTGAGAGCTTTGAAGTCGTAGATGGTGTGGTCACTATGACGCACTTCGCAAGTGCAGACGAACTTAATAACGATTTCAGTGTTGATCAACTCAATCGCTTCGACGTGGCCTGCAATCAACTTAGTCACCCACAAAGTGTCGCCAATAGTGCCGCGATCCTCCGTTACTCTCAAAGTCATCGTGATTGGATTCGGCCGGGGTTACTTATGTACGGCATCAGTCCTTCACAAGATATCCCCTTCCAGGGCGAGCCAGTTATGACATTAACCAGTGTTGTAATAGCCGTCAACGAGGTGGTAGCGGGAGAAAGTGTTGGCTATGGACAGGTGTGGACTGCTCCCAAGAATACGCGCCTAGCGGTTATTTCAATTGGCTACGGCGATGGCTACCCAAGGCATGCGAAACAAGGGACGCCCATTATGATTAACGGCAAACGCTACCCTATTGTGGGTAGAGTCTCCATGGACTTAACCACCATTGATATTGGTGAGGATGATATAAACGTGGGTGACGTCGCTGAGATCTGGGGTAAGTCGTTGGCGGTGGCCGACGTTGCTGACAACGCCGGAACCATCGCCTACGAACTGTTACTGAACTTAACGTCTCGTGTGCTTATTCGCTATCACGATCAACTGAGTTGAAGTACGCCTGAGTCGCTTTAAAGACCACCGGCGATAGTAACAACAATGCAATTAAGTTCGGGAACGCCATCATCGCATTAAGCGTATCCGCTAGTAACCAAACCACGTCTAACTCCAGCAATACACCACACGGAAGTGCAGCAATCCAAAGTAAACGGAATGGTATGACGATTCGAGTTCCGAAAAGGTATTGGGCACATCGTTCACCGTAGTATGACCAACCAAGAATGGTTGTAAACGCGAAGACAATTAAGCCTAGTGCAATCACATCACCACCAAACGCTAACGAATGATCGAACGCCTGTGAGGTTAATACCGCACCTGTGTCACCACCACTCCAAACACCGGTCACAACAATCGCTAAACCGGTAATGCTACAGACGATGATTGTATCGATGAACGTTCCTAGCATGGCGATAACACCCTGCCTAACCGGTTCATCAGTCTGTGCCGCAGCGTGAGCGATAGCCGCACTACCCAAACCAGCTTCGTTGGAGAAGATGCCTCTGGCAACACCCTGTTGCAGCGCTAACATAATGCCCGCGCCCGCAAAGCCGCCTGCCGCAGCATGGCCTGTAAACGCGGACTCAATGATCGTCGAGAACGCAGCTGGAATCGCACTAGCGTTAAGAATTAGCACGGTAAGCCCAGCGAAGAGATAGGCGATAGCCATGAAGGGTACGACCTTACCAGCTACATCAGAAATGCGCTTTAAACCACCGATCAGGACAACGAATACGGCCGATGCAAGCACGACTGCAGTGACCCACTTCTCAACGCCAAACGAGTTCTCTAATGCCGCGGCCATCGAGTTAGCTTGTACCGTATTACCAATGCCAAACCCTGTGAAGGTTCCCAAAAACGCAAAGGCAAACGCTAGCCAGATAAATTTCTTACCGAGGCCGTTGCGGATGTAATACATGGGACCACCAACGTACTTTCCTTCCGCATCCTTCTCGCGGTAGGTAACTGCTAAAACGGCCTCGCTGTATTTAGTCGCCATGCCCACGAGTGCAGTACACCACATCCAAAATAGTGCGCCAGGGCCACCTACGAAAATTGCCGTTGCAACACCAGCAATATTCCCCGTTCCGATGGTTGCAGACAGCGAAGTCATCAACGCATTGAAGGGCGAAATCTCACCAGTAGCGCCGCTTTTCTTTCCGGAGAAGAGCTGTTTGAAGCCATAGCCGAGCTTGCGGATTGGCATTAAACGGAGGCCAAGCATTAAATATAAGCCGGTACCGAGAATTAGAATAATGGTGAGCGGGCCCCAAACGATCGCATTTAAAGTTTGGATTAGGCCAACGAAAGTCTCTAACATATGACAACCTATTTTTTATTGTTATAAAAAAAGAGCGACCTATGTCGCTCTTCTTGATCCAAACTTTTACGCTTGGTTGATACCTTTGATAGTGCCTTTTGGCAGTACCGCATGAACCGCAACCTTTTGGAAGCTAAGTTCTACGTTGTCGGCACACTTCACTACCACATACTCATCGTCTACTGCAGTAATTTTCCCAAGCATACCGCTAGTCATTACCACTTCAGCACCTTTAGTCAGCGATTCAACTAGGTTCTTGTGCTCCTTTTGACGCTTGCGCTGTGGACGAATGATGAAGAACCACATAAACACAAATAGGCCGCCGAACATTAAAAGGGTGATCATCGGATCTCCCTGCTGTGGTGCGCCGTCTTGTGCTACTGCTTCAGGAATTAATAAACTCATAGTTATCTCTTTTTAGTGAATTAATGATTTAGCGATTATATCAATTAGGTATCAGGGGTAAAGCTCCCATTCATACCAATGTGTGACGGGAGCGTGATCAGATAGCTGAGCATCGCGATCAATGACGGTTTTAGATAAGCCCGTACTGTCGTCTGAGTTAATAAGTTGGTAATCGAGTCGCCATCCCACGTTATTCTCGTATGCCCTACCCCGGTTACTCCACCAACTGTAAGTGTCGGGTTCCTGTGGAAGCTCACGAAAACAATCCCGCCAACCTTCATCGGTGATTAGATTGTCCAACCACGCGCGCTCGCCCGGAAGGAAGCCACTGTTCTTTTGATTCGCTTTCCAATTTTTGATATCTGCATTCTGATGGCAGGTATTCCAATCAGCGCAAATGACAACGCGCTTGCCGATTGTCTTTAACGACTTCATTCGACAACGCAACGCTTCCATGAAGTCCTCTTTGGCAACCTGCTTAGCACCAAGCCCAGAACCAGAGGGCACGTAAAGTGAAACGATTACTGTACTGGCGTAGTGAGCCTCGGTCCAACGCCCCTCGGAATCGGCTCTAGGCCAACCGGCACCAAAAGTTACCAGCTCAGGCTTCTCCTTGCTAAGGATGGCAGTGCCCGCATAGCCCGGTCTTTCCGCGGGGTTGTAGTAGGCGAAGTAACCCTTTGGAAAACCGTCAGCTTCGTGGAGCTGATGATGTTGAATACGAATTTCCTGCAGGCACAGGACATCAGGAGAATGCTCCTTTACCCAGCGCCAAAGGCCCTTGCGCGCAGCCGAGCGTAATCCGTTGCAATTGAGCGTGGTTACTATAGTCACACTTTGCCCTGAAGCTCGCCGAGTAACGTAAGTACGTCGTCGTGATGAGTCTTAGTCTTGAACTTATTCATGACACAGACAAGCTTGGACTCGGGATTGATGATGAAGGTGGTGCGGTGAATACCGTCATACTCTTTGCCCATGAACTTCTTCAAACCCCAAACGCCATAAGCGTCTGCTACGGCGTGATCTTCGTCAGATAGCAGGTCAAAATTAAGGGAATCGCGTTCGGTAAACTTAGTCAATCGCTTGGTCGCGTCTGGGCTTAATCCAACCGCTACCGCGTTAACAGCATCTAGCTCGGCCTTGTGGTCACGTAGCTCACACGCTTGAGTAGTACAGCCTGGAGTCATTGCCTTCGGGTAGAAATAGAGGACTAGCCACTTCCCTGCATAGTCAGCAAGAGATCGCGTCTGCTCCTCCTGATTGAGTAGTTTGAAATCTGGCGCCTTCTCATCAAGTTTAGGATATTCCATAGTTATTTTCTCCAACGAAAAACGGCGAGCCATCTGGCCCGCCGTTTAGTTTACCGCTTATACCCGCGCTTAGAAACGTTCGGTAAATACGGCTTTTGCATCCTCGTTCAGGCCACGAGCATTTAGCTCACGGTTACTGCGATCTGCAATTTGGACATTTTCAAGATGCGCTTCAGTTTCGGCAGGTAGCAATGACGCCACGGCATCACGTTCTTCAACCAACTCTTGCTCTGAAGCTTTCATTTTTCCGGCAACGAAATCGTTGATTTCCAAGCCTTGAACGACTTCGTAACGTCCGAATGCACAGCGAACTGGGAATGAGTAGATAATACCCTTCGCTACACCGTAGGAACCATCCGAAGGAATCGCCATGCTTACCCAATCACCTTCATAGGTGCCTAGTGCCCAATCACGCATGTGATCGATAGCAGCCTGTGCAGCCGAAGCTGAGCTTGACGCTCCGCGCGCATCAATAATCGCAGCGCCGCGCTTTTGAACCGTTTCGATAAAGGTATTCTTATACCAGTCTTCGCCAACTGCATCAACTGCGTCTTCGCCCGCTACATCAGCGTGGAAAAGGTCAGGTACCTGAGTGACCGAGTGGTTACCCCAAATGGTGACGCGGTTAATGGTAGGCGTAGCGAAGCCAGTTTTGTTAGCAACAAGGCCGACAGCACGATTGTGGTCAAGGCGAGTCATTGCGGTGAACTGTGTAGGATCTAAGTCAGGAGCATTACGTGCAGCGATAAGTGCGTTAGTGTTCGCTGGGTTACCCACTACAAGGACCTTAACCTGACGGCTAGCGACGTCGTTAAGCGCTTTACCTTGTACCGAGAAGATAGCAGCGTTAGCTTCTAGCAGGTCTTTACGCTCCATGCCAGGTCCACGAGGACGAGCACCAACTAAGAATGCATAGTCTGCGTCCTTGAAAGCAACCGTAGGATCATCAGAAAGTACAACACCCTGTAACAGCGGATAGGCACAATCTTGAAGTTCCATAGCTACACCGCGAAGCGCGTCCATAGCGGGTGTGATTTCAAGTAACTGAAGGATCACTGGTTGATCTGAGCCAAGCACTTCGCCAGCGGCGATTTTGAAAAGAAGGCTGTAAGAGATACCACCGGCCGCGCCGGTTACTGCAATACGTACTGGTTGTTTCACGGTTTGACTCCATTATTGGTCAGGTTGTTTCAAGCGGGCATATTCTACCTAGCTCCCGCGCAAATGTCTTTACCGAAATTACCCCTAGTTAAACTGGGTAAGCGGCTTTTAAGCCATCATAGAGTTGCTCTTGAAATGACTCACTCGCCACATCTAGTGTAGCGCAGAGCTCGACAAGTACCTCGTTATCCTCTTTTCCGTGCCAGACCTTAATATATTCACCCGATTTATAGCCGTAATCCTGGCGAAAGCGATTCAGGACATTTTTTCCGATATACCCTACATAAAGATCGTCGCTAGTCATATCTATTGAGTGGGCGAGCTGAACAAATAATGCCAGATTAAAGGTCTTAGTCATCAAACAATCGGCAGCGAATGCCTCAAGCTGATTCTCAAACTTGCTACCACTCTGGACCGCTGGCCAGTTTGCCGCTAACTCAGCCGCCAACTGTTGAATATTACCATTTCTCTGAATTAAGTCAGACAAACCAAAGTGCAGGATATCAATCAGTTCAAGCTCGACCTGGGGTAAATCACACTCCTGCGCCTTCCACCATTTCCAGCCATAGTGATCCAGCATTTCACCGCACTCAATCCAAATAGCTCGGTACCACTCGTGGCCGAGCTCAATCCAATTGGCGTTCACCTTCGAGTTCATCGCATCCTGCATGGACAGAAGGCTTTGTAGTTGATGTTGTTGCATTCTTAGACCCTAGTTGAGGCAAAACACTATAATACGGTGAAATACCTAATATTTGAACCGAGTATTTCAGCCAAATAAAAAAGCAAAAGTTTCATTGAATCAATGGTTTACAGGGGCAGGCTTCGTCCCTATAATGGCGCCCGTATTGACGAGACAGCAGTTAATCCCAAGAGTAAACCAATTACTCAGCCGTTTCGTAACTAAGATTCGTTACTTGGTAACAATACAATTTCGGGGTATAGCGCAGCCTGGTAGCGCGCCTGCTTTGGGTGCAGGATGTCGGGAGTTCAAATCTCTCTACCCCGACCATTTTTGATAAGTTCTGCTTATTACGGCCTGTCAGCCGAAAACTGACTTCGGGGTATAGCGCAGCCTGGTAGCGCGCCTGCTTTGGGTGCAGGATGTCGGGAGTTCAAATCTCTCTACCCCGACCATTTTTGATAAGTTCTGCTTATTACGGCCTGTCAGCCGAAAACTGACTTCGGGGTATAGCGCAGCCTGGTAGCGCGCCTGCTTTGGGTGCAGGATGTCGGGAGTTCAAATCTCTCTACCCCGACCATTTTAACCGTCTTGAAAACTCCACAATTCCCTAGTCGCCGTTTACCGGCTTAATTAGCATAGTGACTAGCATATCCGCATGTCGATCAATTGCTTCATCTGTCCTGGGGTTGAAACCAAAAAGTTTTTTACACTCACTCTCGAATGAGAAAATCGTCGCGCTAGCACTCACCATAATGTAATACCAATGGGCAAATTCGGTTTCGTTCAGCTCCAATTCATCTGCGATGTGCTTTTTAATCTCTGCGACACTGGGGCCCACATAGTGTTGACTTAGATAAGCTATACGCCAAGTATCCTGACGTGCTTCTTGACTCATCAACCTACTTAATAATGGATTTTCAGCATAGTAGCGCACATGGAATCGTATTAGTAACGCGACGCGCTCACGGGAAGAAAGATCCCGTAGAATATCTAAGCGTTGTCCAAGTGCCGCGATAAGCGGGTTAAATAGCGCATCCGTCACCGCTCGCCAGAGGCCATCTTTGGTTCCAAAGTGGTAAGACAATACCCCTCGCTTCACACCGGCTGCATTTTCGATATCTCGTACCGAGATGGCGTCGAAGCCTTGCTCGGCAAACATTGGCGTTGCTGCATCTATTAACTTCGAACGGGCAATTTCGGTCCGCGCTTGGACGCGACGGCGAACCTTGACCTGACTTTGGGTTTCATCCAACAGACTCATTTAACGATCTCAGCTTTATAAATATTGTGCGCGAAAACTATCCGACATGACCGATTAATGCAACTAAATCTGCAGCTCTACTGATTTAATAACCTAAATAATGCTCAGGGCTAATCGCCTAACGTAATTAGGCTCGGTGAGACAGGTTTAACGGGCACTAAGATCACTGATCGCCGAATTCAATCAGCTATTAAACCTGATCTTAAGCTTGAATTAAGACCATAAACCAGTTGCCCTACAGGTTTCTAGCTGTTAGATTTCAACAACTAACGAAATCAATTATCGATTTCCAGTAACCTTAATAGCAAAGAAATAAAGCCAGTGATTGATGGCAACATACTCTCGAGAGGCTGTAGATGCCCAGTAGTACTTCCAAGTCCCGAGCGATTGATCACCAACACCCGACTTTGTTCCCAACGGAATTCGAGACTAAGCAAGCATGGAATGTTAAGGGGGCTGTTGAATGGAGTCATCTGACATGGGAGTAGACCCCCACACAATGTATTCCGTCAATGCGCTGGCAGAAACTACCGATACTAAGCGCTGTGAAGTCGGCCGCCAGCAGAGGAATTAGCATTCTTGAACCCGATGGCACCCAAGTCGGCTATTAAGACAACAGAGCATCCTATTTTTCAATGGGGCTATTAGCGAGTAAGAGATCATCTATGCAGACACAATCCATGGAATTAGAAACCAGAATATCTAGCAAAGATATTCAGAGCATTGCTGTGTTGGGTCAGGGAATTATGGGTGTCGACATCGCCATCACTTTTGCTCTTGCCGGCTATAAGGTCACTGCTGTGGATGTTTCTGAGCAACAAATTGAAATCGCCGAACATCGAACAAAAGCAAGTCTAAAATTGATGATTGAAAGTGGTTTAGTGGAGGAAGACTGCGCGCAAAAAGCACAACAGCTTATTGTACGCACGATTGAATGGGATGGTGCGCTGGCCAACGCCGACTTTGTTATGGAAGTGGTTCCAGAGAATATGGCTCAAAAAAAGGCTGTGTTTGAGCAATGCGATAAAATTTGTGCCCCAGATGTCATCATCGCATCTAATACCTCGTCCATGAGCATTTCACATATTTCACAGGGCATGGATTATCCGCAACGGGCCATCACAGCCCACTGGACTATCCCTGCCCACCTGAGCCCATTAGTAGAAGTCGTACCCGGAATACAGACTACTAAAGCCGCGGATCTCAAAACCATGGATTTGCTAGAGAAAATCGGGAAGCACCCGGTACGTTGTAAAGACACGCCCGGTGGTACGGTCCTAGTGAACTAGACATCTCATAGTTATATAATCTGAACAGATTTATGAGGTGTTGTCATGCGCGGAAAGCGTTATCCAGAAGAATTTAAAATCCAGGCCGTCAAACAAGTCACTGA
>JBEDTZ010000007.1:0-74870 GCA_040119265.1 Pseudomonadales bacterium
CCTGAAAGAATCTCCGTGAGACCAAACTCACGTGGCTGACACCGAAGGTGACACCCCATGTGATAGTAGGTTGAGAACCCACGTTTAAAGCGCGAAGCGCTTTGTGGGTTCGAACGGGATCAAGCTATGCTTGATCACCGGCCTGCGAGCTTGCGAAGCAGTCGGTGTCCCAGTCCTTTTCATCGTCTGTCACGAAGCTTTCCAAATTCCAAACCCAAAACACCCCACTTTTGCGATCTAGCGCCATCTTCTTACAAATTAACAGTTCACCCTCCATGGCGTTTCTATTACAATACCCAAATAGGGATTAACCCATAATAATATAGCTATAAAAGTAGAGACGTTTTCATGCTATCAAGAACAATATTTAAACTACCGCTTGCGGCTGTGTGTGCGGTAACGCTTTCTGCGTGCTCCATTCCAGGTGCAAATCTAAAGACGTCAGGGATTGATACAGTAGAAACTGAAGAAGTTGATATTGAGTCTTTGGTGCAAATTGTTCCTATTACTCCTGAATTAGTGCAGCAGTTAAAGCTTGAACAAGCTGCGCCCGCGGCGCAAGACAATAAAGCGCTTGATCAGCAAATCGCGAGCTATGATTATCGCATTGGTGTAGCCGACGTACTCAATGTCACTGTTTGGGATCACCCTGAATTAACTATTCCGGCTGGATCCTATCGCTCCGCTGAAAGCTCAGGTAACTGGGTTCATGCGGATGGCACAATTTTCTATCCGTATATCGGTCACGTTGCTGTAGTCGGTAAAACGGTAATGCAGGTTCGCGATGATATTGCTGAACGCCTATCTGAATATATCGAAAGCCCGCAGGTTGATGTAAGTATCTCTGCGTTCCGTTCTCAGAAGGTTCATGTAACGGGCGAAGTCAGAAATCCAGGAAGATTACCCGTTACCAATGTGCCATTAACACTTTTAGAGGCGGTGAACCGAGCAGGCGGTTTAGCTGAGTTTGCGGATTGGAATGATGTAGTGCTTACACGCGGCGCGACTGAAACACCAGTTAGTTTGCAGCGCTTGATGCAAGCTGGTGATCTAAGCCAAGATTATCTCCTGTTGGATGGTGATATTGTTCATGTGGCACGTAACGATGGCGCAAAAGTCTTCGTTATGGGTTCCGTGGCTGAGACCTCTGTGGTCGATATCAATCGCAGCGAGTTAACGCTAACCGAGGCGTTGGCCAACGCAGGTGGGTTAGATGAGTTAACTGCCGATGCGTCAGGTGTGTTCGTTATTCGTGGCAATGAAGGCGGAGATAAGATCGCCAATATCTACCAACTTAATATGGAGAATTCGGCGAGCCTGATTCTTGCTAGTGAGTTCAAGTTGGAAAGTCGCGATGTGGTGTACGTGGCGACTGAGCCTGTTGCCGTCTGGAATCGCTTGATTGCCAATTTGCTACCAACTGCGCAGACCATTTATTACATAGGTCGTACGCGTGACGATTTTATTAACTAATGTTTAATTCAATTTTAGTTGTATGTGCGGGGAATATTTGCCGTTCGCCGATAGGTGAGATTATGCTGGCGAAGGGATTGCCTGCGAAACAAGTTTCGTCAGCGGGTATTATCGCTAAAGATGGCCTACCGGCCGATCCAAGTTCTGTGCAGCTCTGTGAGCAGGCGGGTTTAGAGTTAGCCAGTCACAAGTCTCGACGCTTAACCGCCGAAATTTGCGCAGAGAATGACTTGATTTTGGTGATGGAGCCTCAGCACGTTCGTGATGTTGCTGAGCGGTTCCCTCAGGCCTCGGGAAAGACCATGCTGATGGGTAAATGGATTGGGGTTGATGAGATACCTGATCCGCACCGCCAGCAAATGGAAGCCTTTGAGCACGCCTATAAGCTACTAGATCAAGCGTGTGCCACCTGGGTTAAGAAGCTCGGCGGCTAATCAACAGTTTAGTGACTACGCTAGTAAATGAATTTTGAGGTTGTAGACCTCCGTTATTACGAGAATTTCATGACAGATATTAACAACAACGCCAATAAAAATACTCAGCAAAATGACGAGATTGATTTAGGTCTTCTTTTTGGAACCCTGCTAGACGGTAAGTGGTGGGTGGTTGGTTTTACAGCAGTTTTTGCCATAGCAGGTGTTTTGATTGCGTTGCTATCCACGCCAATTTACCGCGCGGACGCGCTGTTGCAGGTAGAGGAAAAGTCATCCGGTTTGTCAGGCCTAACTGAAGGTTTGGGTGATATGTTCGCCACCGAGGGCTCTGCCGTTACCGAAATTCAGATTCTTAAGAGCCGAATGGTGATTGGTAAAACGGTCAGCGAGCTAGGGCTTACCAATGTCGCGACGCCTCAATATTTTCCTATTATAGGAAGAGGGTTAAATAGATACTTCGGTTCGCCTATGAGCGTGGATCTGGCGACATTGGGTGTTGCAGATGAGTTGTTGGGGGAAAGTCTAACGCTTGAATACTTAGGTGATGATCGCTATGCGCTCTTTGGTTTAGACGGTGAAAAGCTATTTGACGCGCAGGTTGGCGAGTTGGTCAATCAGCAGGGCGTTGCGATTGAAGTGGCTGCCATTGACGCGAGTGTTGGTGATGAATTTAGTATCAAGAAGGAATACTGGCTAGAAGTTGTCACCGAGTTGCAAAAGAATCTGTCTGTTAGTGAGCGAGGTAAGGCAACGGGAATCTTGGCGCTAGCTCTAGAGGGTGAAGATGCAGCTCAGATAGAGGCGATTCTAGACAATGTCGCGCGCAACTACGAAGCGCAAAACGTAGCAAGAGAATCGCAGCAGGCCGAAAAGAGTATCGAATTCCTTCAGTTGCAATTACCGGACGTGCGTGAGCGGCTGGAAAGTTCTGAGAATGCTTTGAATGACTATCGACAAAGTCGCGAAAGTGTCGACTTGAACCGCGAAGCAGAAGCGTTGTTAGAGGTGATTGTTGACTTGGAGAGTCAGCTTAATGACCTCGCGTTCCGCGAAGCAGAGATTTCGCAGCGCTTCACCACCTCGCACCCAGCCTACAAAGCCCTCCTCGAGAATCGTAAAACTCTCGAAAACCAACGTGCTGAGCTGGACTCGCGTGTTCGCGACCTTCCTGAGACGCAGCGTGAAGTGTTACGCCGAAGCCGAGAGTTGCAGGTGAATCAAGAGGTTTATACGTTGCTTCTTAACCGCACCCAGGAGCTCAACGTGGTGCGAGCCGGCACGGTTGGCTTCGTACGTATATTGGATCCAGCTCAGAGTGCGCTAAAACCTGTTAAGCCCAAGAAGCCATTAATTGCAGTACTCGCAACATTGCTAGGTGGTATGCTGGGTGTCGCGGTGGTATTAGTGCGAGCTTTCATCAAGCGCGGCATTGAATCAACGGACGGTGTTGAAGCGTTTGGTTTGCCAGTTTACGGCTCTATTCCGCTTTCAGTTGGTCAGGCTGATCTTGGCAAAGGTAAAACGATACAGGAGAGGCTACTGAGTTTAGCGAATCCTGCGGACTTGGCGGTAGAGGCAATTCGCTCGCTACGAACGAGTTTACACTTCTCACTAATGGATGCGGCAAATAATATTGTCATGATCTCCGGTCCGTCGCCGGCGGCTGGTAAGTCCTTTGTTTCTGCAAACCTAGCGATGAGTTTGGCGCAGAGTGGCCAGCGAGTAGTGATCATTGATGCTGATATGCGTAAAGGGCATATGGAGCGCGAGTTGGTTCAGTCGAAATCTCCCGGTTTGTCCAATTACCTTCAAGGCGGTTGTGAGTTGGAGGAGCTAGTGAAGCATAGCGTGGGTGTAGACTCGCTAAGCTTTATACCGCGTGGCGATGTACCGCCGAATCCAAGTGAGTTACTCATGCATGAACGTATGGACTTGCTCTTGCAAACATTGAGTCAAGACTTTGATATTGTTATTATTGATACGCCGCCTGTATTGGCAGTAACGGATCCCACTATCGTGGGTAGGTATTCGGGTGTGAACCTTCTAGTTGGTCGATTTGGTTTAACTACTCTCAAGGAAGTCGAGATTGCCTATCATCGGTTTGAGCAATCTGGTGTGAAATTAAACGCATTTGTGTTAAATGGGGTGGAAGAAACGGCACGTAGCCGCTATAACTATTCCTATTATCATTATAATTACGAGAGTTCCGATGCTTAATTGGCTGTGGAGCTAAGCTGCTTATGATTAGAGATATACTAGCGTTACCTCGACGTCTGAAACGAATGATCGCGGTTATAGCCGATTGCACTATTTTATTTTTGTCTTATCTGGCCTCGCTTGAGATAAATCAATACGAGCGATTGGGTCAAGGAATAGTTTTCGTCGCGGTGTTGGCAATTTCATTTGTTTTGGTAAATGCCAAGATAGGTCTATATCACGAAGTATTAAGATATTTGCATCAGCGTGTGGTGGGCTCACTTGCGATGAGTGCGATCTCATCTGGCATTATTCTGGCCGTGATGTCTTCTTTAATGGGTCATCAACTAAACCCTGTGGGCGTCACCTTTTATGTGGTGCTGCTATTCACGGGAAGCTTGGTGGTTAGACATATAGCTAGAGAAATTTTTAATACCTCGTCTCCATCAGGTGCCGAACCAGTATTAATTTACGGCGCAGGTTCAACCGGGCGCCAGTTAGCAAAATCCCTCTCCGATTCGAATCAATTTGCTCCAGTTGGTTTTATCGATGACGCAGCTCAGTTACATAACCTCAAGGTAGAAGGGGTTAAGGTGCATTCGCCGTCAACACTGGAGCAAGTGATCATTCGAACCTCGGCAAAGAAGGTTTTGCTGGCAATTCCCAATGCTAGTTCAAGGGAGCGACGTGAAGCTATTGCGCGTATTGAACCCTTAAATGTTGAACTCTTAACCGTGCCTAATCTTCATGATTTGGTAACCGGAAAGGCAAAGCTTGAGCAGTTAAATGAGATTAGCATATCTGATGTTTTGGGGAGGGACTCGGTCCCACCTGTAGATCAATTACTCCATCGAGACATTACCAATAAAGTAGTTCTCGTTACTGGAGCCGGTGGCTCAATTGGGTCAGAATTGTGTCGTCAAATTATTAGACAATGCCCATCTAAGCTCGTGCTGTTCGAGCAAAGTGAGTTTGCCTTGTACAGCATCAATGAAGAGCTGCAGGGGTTGGTGCCTAGTGGTTGTGATTGTACCGTTGTGCCAATGCTTGGGTCGGTTCAGCAAGCGAGTAGAATGAAGGCAGTGATGGAGTCCTTTGGGGTGCAAACTGTATATCACGCAGCTGCTTACAAGCACGTTCCTCTCGTTGAGCTCAACGTCATAGAGGGTGTTAGGAATAATATTTTTGGTACGAAAATTTGTGCAGAGGCTGCAATCGCCGCAGGTATTGATAAGTTTGTGCTAGTTTCAACTGACAAGGCGGTTAGGCCTACCAATGTTATGGGCGCGACAAAACGGTCAGCCGAGTTAGTTCTTCAGGGGTTGGCGACAACGACCCATCATACGTGTTTTTGCATGGTTCGCTTTGGCAACGTTCTGGGTTCATCGGGCTCTGTTGTGCCGTTATTCCGCAAGCAAATTCATGAAGGGGGGCCTATAACGCTTACTCATCGTGAAATCACTCGTTACTTTATGACCATCCCGGAGGCGGCTCAGCTTGTGATCCAAGCTGGGGCCATGGCAAAGGGTGGGGATGTTTTCGTCTTAGATATGGGTGAACCTATCCGCATAGACGATCTTGCTCAGCGAATGATTCGCCTTAGTGGCTTGGAGCCCTTTGATGCCGTGACTGGTCACGGTGATATTGATATACAAGTGAGCGGGCTACGTCCAGGCGAGAAATTATATGAAGAGCTGCTAGTGGGTGGTGATAATTTTGGTACCGAGCACCCCAAGGTTATGTCGGCGAAAGAAAAGATGATGGAATGGGAACAACTGAATGAACTGTTGAGTGCTCTAGACCTTGCATGTAAGGATTTCAATCATTCAAAGATTCGCAGGATACTGTTAGATCTGCCGACCGATTTCAATCCGGTGGACGATATCGGTGATGCGTTATATCTTGAATTGCACAATGCGAATCTTAGCGCGCCTAAGTTTAATTCACCCGCTTTCGACGAGCCTTCGCCGGGCGAGGGTGAAAATTCCGCTTCTGTAATAAACTTAGTAAGGAATTAGGCTTTATTTATTCTTTTTGAAGTGCTAATCTTCGCAAAACACGTTTCATTAAAAGGAGTTATCCATGAAAAAATCAAGCATTGTGCTTTTGGCAGCACTAGTTTCAGGCGGCGCTTTCGCTGATGTTCAAACTGTTGAGTTGGCTCCAGTAGCTCCTCAAGTAGCTATGGGCGCTAGCTCAGGTACAGCTATTGCAGTTTCTGCAACTGTTGGTGTAGTAGCTGTTGGTACAGCAGTATCTATCGCTTCTGATGATTCAACTACACCGGATGATGGTGAAGAAGTTGATCCACCTGTAACAACCACTACAACTACTAACACCTAATCTATTGGCTGTTAAAGTTAGTTGAAGGAAGGCCGCTCATTTATGAGCGGTTTTTTTTTGCCTGATTCCTTGGCTCAGATTTTGGGCGGGCAGCTGTCTATCAGGCGAATTCCTGCTGCAATCTCTGGGGTAGGCAGGTTACAATAGCTAAAATTATAAATGGAACTGTTTGCATGAAGCTGACTCTTAAGCTTGCCGTGTTATTAGTGGTGACTTCTGTTGCTGGCGGCTGTTCAAATCGCATTGGTGCGATAAAGTCGACATTCGAGGATTCTCTTGGCGGCAGCGACGCGCTGCGAACCGCCGCGGTAGTGGAGACAACCGAGCTGCCTAGTATATTCATTACCATCAACCAACAAAACACTATCTTTGTCGCCTTGGCTGTCGATGAAATGTTGCCTGAGTCATTTGATGGGGTCGGTGGTTTAACTTCGATTCAAAAATGGCTGTCGGCAGACGGCGTTATCATTATCACCCAGCACGGGCAGTTAGTTGCAACTAAGGGGTTGCTTTCGGATAGGACTCGAACTCGATTTTCGACCTCTAACCCTTTTGCAGTCGGCTTGCTTAATATCACCGATGGCGCTGAGTTTTTAGGTGAACTGAGTTGGCAGCCAGGTAATCATGAATTCTATCCCTTCAGCGCTCGTTATAGCCTAGTAGGTGAGCAGCAGTTAGATTTAGTGCTTGGTAGCTTTGCTGTCGTTTCGTATCAAGAGGTAGTTAATATTCCACTTATCGGTGTGAACTATACCAACCGTTATTGGGTTGATGCTGTTACTGGTCAAATTCTGAAGTCGGAGCAGATGATTACGCCAAATGGCGATTCAATCTTAATTGAGGTTGCTAGGCCGGTTAATGCCTCCGTTGCTGAGGGGGTATCCGAATGAAGAATCAAATGTTTATTTTAGCCTTGGGGCTTGGCTTGCTGGGACTAAGTAGTAGCTCTTTAGTTAGCGCAGAGCCACAGTCTCCGTCAGCAGAAATCTCCTTCGCTCCGCCGGTAGAGCATGTAACCACGGTACGGATCATTAATCAGGTCTTAGCTACAGATGAAACTATTGGTGTTACTCAGGCGCCAAGACTCTCTCAGGTGCTTCAGTATGTAATGCAAACGTTTGCGCAGAAGGATGAATCCATGGGGCCTTCGGATTTGATGATCGGTTGGCGATATAGTTCGCTTTATCGAGGGTCGCCTGATGAAGAGCGAGTGCAGGCTAGGCTGGATTTGATTGACCATCTTGATGATCTAGATTGCAGCGCTGCATCGTCCCTAGCTAACTACCTATCAACATTGCCGCTTTACGAGCGTGTTAATACCTCCATAGATCTCGATGTTGTGCGCTTTCGCCGAGGGCTGAATCCCATTCTTGCGGGTGACTACGTGCTGAACTTACGGGCGTCAGACAAGCAACTTACCGCAGTCGGTTTTGATCGAGTGGTCGGTGCGAGTGTAGCGCACGACGAGGTTGTTCAGGCAGCTGAGAGCAGTGTGGTCAAGCTGGCGTTTACGCCGAGAACAAAAGCCGAAGGTTATGAGTGGGATACAGCGGGATGCGCAAGCGATAGTTGGGTTTGGGTTTATTCGGGAGAAATGCGGCTTGATAAAGTTGGTGTAGCTGCCTGGAACGCTACGCAGCTTAATTTACCCTCCGGCGCGGTGATTTTCCCCCATTTTGATGGGCTGAATCGAGAGGGGCTTGAGTTATATCAGCGTGAGATTGTCGAAGTGGCGGGGTTTATTGAATGAATAATGCAGTGAGAATCCCAAGGCTTGCGCTGGCGATTACATTGATCGGATTGTCCACGGTTGCGATTGCCGATGAATTTGATGCGCCTCAGTTAAGTTACACCAATCCCAGTTATAGTGACTTTGGTGGGGTGGGGCTGTTGCAGACGCCCACCGCTAGAATGGCTGGTGAGGGGATGTTTAGCTTGGGTGCGCGCACCAATGATGACTACATCTTTTATAGTACCAATGTGCAACTGTTTCCGTGGCTTGAAACTAGTATCCGCTACACAATTGTTAAAGATATTCTTTATAGTTCAGATCCTGGCTTTAGTGGTGATACTGAGCTGACCGATAAAGGTATTGATATCAAATTAAGGTTATTGGAAGAGGGTGATTACCTGCCCAATCTTGCTGTAGGGGTTCGGGACATCGGGGGGACAGGGCTTTTTGCTGGCGAGTACCTTGTTGCCAACAAGCGTTACCAGAATTTCGACCTTAGTCTAGGGATGGGCTTTGGCTACTTGGGTCAGTCAGCAAACTTAGCTGGAGATCGATCACTCGATGCTGCATGTGGTCGAAGCGGTAGCTACGGCGGTAACGGCGGTCAAGTGGATTATGATCGTTGGTTTACGGGTTGTGTCGGTGTATTTGGCGGGATGAGCTACCAGACCCCATACTCACCGTTAACCTTAAAACTTGAATATGATGGCAACGATTTTTCGAATGAGTCACCGGGGCGCCGCGGTAAAGAGATTGAATACAACACGCCGTGGAATATTGGTGCGGTGTATGCGTTAGATGACTGGGGGCAGTTCACGCTGAGTTACCAACGCGGTACTACCTTCTCGGTAGGTTTTAATCTTTTGGCTGACTTCGGCTCAACGAGTCGGCGTTGGAACGATACGGCCAGCCCTATCCTGAATGCGAATGCCCAGCAGGTTTCTCAGGAACAGCAGGATGCGCATTACCGCGCGTTAATGCGTGATCTACAAAATGAGGCCGGCTACGTGGTCAATCGTATTAGCAGTGAGGATGATGCCTTAGTTATTTCGGCGCAGCAGATTAAGTATCGTGACCGTTATCAGGCGAACGAGCGGGCTGTAACGTTGATGGCCAATGCTGAACCTACTGTGAATGAGTATAAGATTATTACCCTAAGTCATGGTGTTGAGGTGGTGGAAACCTCAGTTCAGCGTGAGGACTTGTTGGCTTATGCCAATCAGGCAGCGCCGAATATGGAATATAAGTCGCTTGAGCAGCGCGCAGTGCCAACTGAGCCTGCCGCCTCAACGGATTATTATCAGCGTAATAGTGGTTGGGGGTTCTCTGTTGAGCCGACCTTAGGTCAAAGCTTTGGTAGTTCCGAAGATTTCTATCTGTTTAATATTGGTATCTCGGGTTCTGCCTCCTACTGGCTGACGGATAATCTTCAGTTCTCGAGCAGTGCGTATCTTAACCTCTACGATAACTACGATAAATTTCTATACACACTGCCAAGTGACGGAACCTCCATTCCGCGCGTAAGAACTCTGATTCGTCAGTATCTGGAAAATAATACGGTGCTAATTGATTCGCTTAAGTTAGCTTGGTATGACCGTTTGGGTGATAACCATTTCATTGGGCTTCACGGTGGTTATCTAGAGCAGATGTATGCCGGTGGCGTAGTGGAGTATTTGTATCGCGAAGTTGATGCAAGTTGGGCGGTGGGCTTCGAAGCGGCCTATGTTGCTCAGCGCGATCCGGAAACTCAGCTAGGTTTGTTTGACGAGCGTGTTCAGTGCCAGGGTGCGACCTGCTATGAGGTCATAACAGGTGATTTTACCGGGCATGTGAATCTCCATTACCGTATACCCCAAGAGTGGCTTAACGGTGTTAGTACCAAGCTAAGCTTTGGTAAGTACTTGGCGGGTGATGTAGGTGCAACGGTTAACTTTACTAAAGCATTTGATAGCGGAGTGGTTATTGGAGCCTTTGCTACCAAGACTGATCTCTCGGCCGCAGAATATGGTGAAGGCTCTTTCACGAAGGGCTTCTTTATCTCTATGCCGTTTGATTTGTTTACTACCCAACATACCAATAGCCGAGCGAATATTGGCTGGGCGCCGTTAACGCGAGATGGTGGTCAAAAGCTAGGGTTTGGTTCGAAACTCCACGGTGTTAGCGCGGGACGCTCCCCAGTACAGTGGGAGAATCCGAATAGACCCTAGGGCTGTAGATTTAGGGTAGGTTGAGAGCTAGGAAAAGATTTACTGTTAGCTCTAGTTGTGGTCTCGGCAGGCTGAATATTTTAAGTATATTCAGTCTTCCTCGCCCTACTTATCCTGCCGCGCGTTCTTTAAGTTGAAAATGTCACAATTTACTTGAAATAAAATGTTAACTACGTAACATTGCGTAGCTTGTAGAGAGTTGGAACTTCGGCAGTGATTGTTACTCAGTGAAGATTAACAGGTCGATGGAAGAGCAAGACGCTCGGGCTTTTGGTTTTAAAGATTGATAACCCGCCTCGCAGTTTGTTTTAGGCTTAGGTCACTTTACTATTAGGTGTGCTCGCAGTGATTGCTACTGTGAAGACTTAACAGGGTCCTTAACGCCAATGTTAAGAAAAAATATAAAAGAATTTCAAAGGGTAATTACCAAATACTATGTGTGGAATTGTAGGCGCTATTGCGCACCGAGATGTTACATCACTCTTAGTTGAGGGGCTGCGGAAGTTAGAGTACCGAGGCTACGATAGCGCCGGGGTGGTACTTCTTCAGGATGGCGGTTTAGCTAGGCGCCGGGCCGTAGGTAAGGTGAAGAACTTAGCGGAGTTAATAAAGCAATCACCCGTGGTTGGCCCTCTTGGCATTGCACATACTCGCTGGGCGACTCACGGTCAGCCGAGTGAGGCGAATGCCCACCCGCACATTAGCGGCAACATCGCGGTGGTCCATAATGGCATTATTGAGAATCACGCGGAATTACGTGAAGAGCTTAAGGTCAAGGGCTACGTTTTTACTTCGGATACCGACACCGAAGTCATTGCGCATTTAGTTCACAGTCTTTTAGCGGCTGACGATATTTCTCTGCTGAAGGCAGTGCAGCGCGCATCGCGTATCCTTCATGGTGCCTACGGCATGGTGATAGTAGATCAGCATCAGGCAGATCAGATGGTGGTAGCGCGCAGTGGTTCGCCATTAGTGATTGGTCATGGTGATAACGAGAACTTTGTGGCATCGGACCCATTGGCTCTAGCTGAGCATACCTCCGACTTCACCTACCTTGAAGAGGGCGATGTTGCACGAATCACCACCTCCGAAATCCAGATTTACAATGATCGCGGTGAACATGTGCTGCGTGATCAGGCACGCGATACAGAATTCAATGAGGCAGTAAGCAAGGGCGAATACCGCCACTTTATGCTTAAGGAAATCTACGAGCAGCCAAGTGTGGTGCAGCGCATCCTAGAGGGGCGTATTGGTGCCCAGGGTTTGCTGCCGCAGGCGTTCGAGCAAGACACCATTGAGTTATTTAAGAATATTGAAAACATCACCATTGTTGCCTGTGGTACTAGCTACCATGCGGGCCTAGTGGCGCGCTACTGGATTGAAGAGCTAGCGGGCATTCCCTGTAACGTAGAGATTGCCAGTGAGTTCCGCTATCGCAAGATTGCGCCGCCGAGTAATGCGATGTTGGTGACCATTTCCCAAAGTGGCGAAACCGCTGATACGCTCGCAGCACTTCGTGTGGCGAAGGAGCGTGGTTTCGTAAGTAGCTTAACTATCTGTAACGTGCCAGGCAGTAGCTTGGTGCGTGAGAGTGATGCGGCCTTTATGACCCGAGCCGGTACCGAAGTAGGCGTAGCATCCACTAAGGCTTTTACCGCTCAGCTTGTTAGTTTGCTGTTGGTCACTATGCAACTGACTAAGTCTCGTGGAATGAAAGAAGATTACGAGGTTGCGCTGTGTAATGAACTTCACAAGCTGCCAGCGGTGCTAAGCAGTGCGCTGAAGATGGCAGAAGGTATTGAGAAGTTGAGCGCGCAGTTTATCCATAAGGATCATGCATTGTTCCTCGGGCGGGGTGTGCAATACCCGGTGGCGATGGAGGGTGCGCTGAAGATTAAAGAGATTTCCTATATTCACGCTGAGGCCTATGCCGCAGGTGAATTGAAGCACGGCCCGCTGGCATTGATTGATGAAAGTATGCCGGTAATTGCGGTAGCGCCGAATGATGAGTTACTGGACAAGTTGAAGAGTAATCTCGAAGAGGTGCGTGCCCGCGGTGGCGAGTTGTTTGTGTTTAAAGATGCGGCGGCGGACTTTAGTAACGGTGACGGTATTACCCTAATGGATGTGCCACACGTGAGCGATTTGTTTGCGCCGTTGGTGTATAACATCCCGTTGCAGTTGTTGAGTTATTACGTGGCCCTGATTAAGGGCACGGATGTGGATCAGCCGAGGAATTTGGCGAAGAGTGTGACGGTTGAGTGATGCCGTCTCGCGGTTTTAGGCAAAGAAGAATTTTAAGTAGAGAGATTGAGATGTTAAAGCTGCAAGATGCAAAAATTGCGATTATAGGTCTAGGTTATGTTGGTCTGCCGCTGGCGGTGGAGTTTGGGAAGAAGTTCCCTACCGTAGGGTTTGATATAAACCAAGGTCGAATTCAAGAGTTAAAGTCTGGGAAAGACTCAACTCTAGAGGTTGATGCGGCGGAATTGATTTCTGCTAAAGGTTTGCAGTTTTCTTGTGATGCCGAAGATTTGGGATTCTGCAATGTGTACATCGTCACAGTTCCCACTCCGATAGATGACAGCAACTCGCCTGATTTGACGCCTCTAAGAAAGGCGTCAGAGATGCTCGGGCCGTTTATTTCCAAGGGCGACGTTATCATTTATGAGTCGACAGTATACCCTGGGGCAACAGAGGAAGTATGTTTGCCGATTATCGAAAACATTTCAGGCCTAAAACTAAACGAAAGTTTTTACGCAGGTTACTCCCCCGAACGCATTAATCCCGGCGATAAAGTAAATACGCTTACTAAGATTATGAAGATAACCTCGGGCTCAACTCCAGAAGTAGCCGACTTAGTAGATAGTCTATACACTGCGATTATCGCGGCTGGGACTCACAAGGCTAGCTCAATTAAGGTTGCGGAGGCTGCTAAGGTAATTGAGAATACACAGCGTGACCTTAACATCGCGATTGTAAATGAATTCGCTAAGATATTTAATCGCATTGGCATTGATACTGAAGAAGTTTTGGATGCGGCAGGCACCAAGTGGAACTTTCTAAAATTTAAACCTGGGCTAGTGGGTGGTCACTGCATAAGTGTTGATCCATATTATTTGACGCATAAAGCGCAAGAGCTTGGTTACCAACCTGAAGTGATATTGGCTGGTCGCCGTATTAACGACGGTATGGGTGCCTACGTTGCTACTCAGCTAGTAAAGAAGCTTTCCAGTAAAAAGATTCATATCGACGAGGCTAAGGTTTTAGTTTTAGGGTTTACATTCAAGGGTGATTGCCCTGATGTTCGCAATACCAAGATTATTGATGTCGTTAAGGAGTTAAAAGATTTTAATATCGAAGTTGACGTTTACGATAGTTGGGCATCAAGTAGGGAGGTCTATAAGCAGTATGGTATTAGACTTATTAGTACTCTTGAGGTCGATAAGTATGATGGGGTCGTTATTGCAGTCGATCATAGTGAGTTCAAAGATTTAGGGTTAGAATTTATTCGGTCTTTAGCTAAGGCGTCAAATGTTGTCTATGATGTTAAGAATATTTTTGGCCCTGGTGAAGCAGACTTGAGGTTGTAATTAATGTTCCCGTTATCGATTGGTATACCGCGAAGGGTTGAGCGTTGAGGAGCTTAGGTTTCTCTTCGGCTAATCACCCCCGTTAGTTAACAATTTAGATGAATCGCGATTTACCGAGCTCTGAATCGATCGTTTTACCGAGGTCTTTGTTAATTAACATTTTTTTGATTTGTAGAATGAGTTTGTGACCATGGTAGTTACAGCTTTAGTGGAGTGTTTATGGATTTCTTTGTAGTGGGTGCTCAAAAATCGGGAACAACGTCTCTTTTTGAGTACTTACGCCGCCATCCGAATATTTATATACCAGATAACAAGGAGCTCGAGTTTTTTTCGTCTGATGCGCTTTACTCTAAGGGTTCGGAATCCTACGACGTCAAGTTTAATCAGGCTAGCGAGTGCCAGTTAAGGGGCGATATATCTCCTCAGTATATGTACGAGCCCAAAGCTGCTAGAAGGATTAGTGAGTACAACGGAGATGCTAAGATTATATGCATTCTTCGCGATCCAGTGGAGCGAGCGCTTTCTCATTTTATGATGAACAAGCGCCGCGGGCATGAATTGCGAACCCTCCCCGAGCTAGTGGAGGATTACAGATCAGCCGAAACCTACGATGAATATATTGCAAATAGTATGTACGGAGCGCAGCTCGAACCTTACTTTCAGTTCTTCAAGCATAGTAATATTTTAGTTTTGTGGAGTTCGGATCTAAAGACCGAACCGTTGGCGACGATTACGAGTATTGAACGATTTCTCGGGATCCCTGAGAAGCTAACGCAGTTCGATGTATCCCAGAATTTTCATGTAGGAGGGACTTCGAGGTTCCCTCTAATCTATAGATTTTATAAGGGGCTGAGAGCCTTACCGAAGTGGCCAAAGGAGTTGATTAAGGCTGTTTTTGGTGCAAAACGAATCGCAAAGATTGCTTATTTGTGGGAGACTCGGTATTCGATATCCCGAGTCGATAGCGTTCTGTTAAGTGATGAAGATCGTCAAGTGCTATTACGATTATTTGAGAAAGATATAGAGCAACTAGAGTGCCTCGTCGGTGAAGTTCCATGGGCTAATTAATGTTCTTTCTTTTAGCTATCAATATAGGTCTTCTTGGTGTTGCGTGGGTAGTAATCGGAAAGCAAAATAGATTTTGCTTTGCGTTCTTATTCGTTTCGGTTGTTCAGTATACGCTGCCTGCGGTTATGTACCCTCAGTTATACGTAAGTCTTGACGCTTTTATTTGGGTAACGATCTACAGTATTTTGTTTTTCGTCGGCTCGGCGGTGATGCTGTTTATCCTAAATAGAGTCTACTCAGATTCGGATACGATAGGAGGCTCGGTTCTGTTACCGCGACTGGATGAATCCAGGGTGTTAAAAGTTCTTATTCTTGGTTGTTTTTGCGCTATAACCTCAGTCATTCTTTCCACCGGTGAGCAAAGCTGGGAGCGTGCGGTAATTAGAATCGTTACTGGATTTAACGAGATAGGTATCGAGAACGCGCGTGAAAGGTACAAGTATGGAAACTATCCATCAAGTATTCAGAGTGCTTTAAATGCGGTAGCATACGCAGCAATCTGCTTGGCAGGATGCTATTGGGGCCAGGTCCATCGCTTCAAGGGGTTGCCTTTGTCAATTAGAATAAAGAGTTTCACCATTTTACTGATGGGCTCAATCATTCTATTTGGCGCGGTTCAAAACGCCAAGGCTTCCATCTTATATAGCGTTATATTTTTTGGTGCGGGCTATTGTTCGATAGTTTGGAGCAATGGACGATCCGTTATGGGGGTGCTCCCATCGGGGGCGTTGCTTCGGATATTGGGGTTGCTGGTCTTTTTGTTCCTTGCTTTACTAGCCATGCATGCCCAAAGACATCATGCGACAAGTATTTTCGAAGTTTTTGATACCATTCTAATTACTTACGGAATGAGTCATTTTTCCGGCTTTTGCTTTTGGTTCGACCACTATGAAGAGTTAAACAGTTCTTTAACGTTTGGTTCCACCTCGTTTCACGGGCTATCTCGATATTTTGCTCATATGGATCCTTCACCCGCGTCAGCAACTTTGCCTAAGTATGTAGAGGAGGGTCGAGTGACTAATGTTGATATGATATACGCTGAATTGATTATAGACTTCGGTATCTACGGTGCGCTGGCTTTCGCTTTTTTCTACGGTGTCGTTGTTACCCTACTTATCTCGTTAGCGAGAACTAGCCGAGTGGCACTAGCGTTGATTATAGTAATTTTTTCCGCGCATATCTGGGGCTTCGTGTCATCGTTTTATACATATTCGAGCATCTTCATGACTATGTTTGTTCTTTATTTGGTCTACTGTTTCGCATGTAAGACGAGGCGTTAGTATGTTTTATTGTTGTACTCTGATGCTTCGATCTTTAAAGAGCCTTGAATCGTCAAATTAAGTTGGTAATTATGAAAGTAAATGAGATGTGTCATCGTCTTGAGCAAGTTGATGTAGTGTTTGTTCTGTTGACCTACGCTAATAGTGAAGACTTGCCGAATTGTTTGAACTCGATCAAAAGGAATGTCGATTGTAGCTATAGGCTCATTGTTGTAAATAGTTATTATGATTCCAGCTCGTCCGCGAAGATTCGCAAGATTGCTGCTAAGAATGGCGCGCTATTCGAAGAGGTCGAAAACAACGGCTATGGTGCCGGTAATAATGCGGGTATTCGGGCTGCGCGTAGGCACTATGATTTCAAATTTCTGGTTGTTTCAAACCCCGATGTGGAAATTTGTTTTTTCCCCCATGAATTGCTGGCTGATTGTAACGAGCCGTTACTCTTAGGGCCGTTGATTAGAACGGGAACAGCAAAGAATCAAAACCCATACTGGCCATATTATATTCCAGTCGTAGATTTTTTTGTTTGGCTCGGTTGTAAGTGGAGATCGAAATTGCTCTACTTTACAGGAGTAGCGGTTAATAAAATTGCTCGTCTCTGGTTCAGCGCAAAGACGTCAGCCACAGAGCGGCCTGCTGTATATGCACTTCACGGTTCCTTTCTAATATTTAGTCGTACCCTTTTGGATCTGCTGGAGGACCCCTTCGATGAGAGAATTTTCTTGTACTCTGAGGAAGTAGATTTAGCTCATAGGATTTATGAGCTTGATGCTAAGGTTAGGTATGATGATAGATTCCAGGTTCTACATCACGAAGACGGTTCATCTTCATTCGTAAATTTAGACGAGATTCCTATTCGAAATGAATCTATTATTTACGTATATGAGAAGTGGAAGAGTCGCCGAAGACTAGCTAAGCGGAGAAGGATATGAGCTTCGGTTTTTCTGAATTGGGTCAGAAAACGGTGTTAGCGCTTGCCGTCAAGGCTTTGGCCATCGGAGTTCTATTCCTATTAAATATTATAGTTAGTCGGACTTTAGGCGTAGACGAAGCGGGTATGTTCTTTCTGGTGCAGACCGTAGTTATGATTGCAGTTGCTATCTCTCGTCTCGGATTTGATAATGTAATAGTTAAAGTTTTCTCTCGATATCACTCGAAAGGTGAGAGCTGGCGTATTTGGGCGCTGTATAAGAATGTCTTGGCGACGATCTTTGTGTCGTCGTCTGTTATTGCTATTATTATATTTGCCTTAAGAGTTTTAATTGGAAGTGCTATATTTTCTAATGAATTATTAGAGGTGGTTTTAGTCGTTGCTGCGCCCTGCATCATTCTATTGAATATCATTACTTATCATGCATTTTGCTTCCAAGGTTTAAAGTTTATTTTTGAACGTGTAGTGTTTGAATCGCTAGCTCACAGTAGTGTATTTCTGTTAGCGATTCTGTTGCTTAAACCAACGACTGCGCTGGAGTTATTTACTGTCTATTTATATGCATTGTTAGCGACTCTTATAGTTGCCATGCTAAGATGGTTTAATGTCGCGCGGTTAAACATAAATTTAAGCTGCTACACTCTGCATAACTCTTATAAAGCTGACTTCTTGTCAGCATTGGCGTCCGCTAAAATTATGCTTTCAGTAGTCGTCACTACTCAGATCGTACATTGGTCCAGCGTCATAATAATTGGTATTTATAGTGCGCCGTCTGACGTGGCTATATTTTTTGCTTCGCTTAAAACAGCTTCATTGATTTCGTTCGTTCTTGTGGCGATTAACGCAGCTGCAGCTCCTACATTCGCAGCCTTATATGGGCACGGAGATATTACATCGATAGATCGCTTGGCCCTCCGGATTTCGCGCGCTACGTTTCTTTTTACTGCACCATTGTTAACCCTTGTTATGTTATGGGCAGACGAAATAATCCTGCTTTTTGGTTCTGATTTCATTGAAGGAGGAGATGTCCTTCGAGTGTTGGCTCTGGGGCAGTTTGTTAATGCAGCAACGGGCCCGGTTGGTTATATATTACAGATGACTGACGGAGAAGCCGCCATGAGAAAGGGGGTGCTGGTAGGCGCTGTCGTTGCAATTATTGGAGGGTTGACCCTTATCCCTTTATACGGAATTTTAGGGGCTGCCATTGTTACGACTTGCGCCGTCACTACGCAAAACCTACTATGCGTTTGGTTTGTACGCCAGTCCTTAGGCTTTAACGCGCTCTATTTATGGCGGAAAATTTAATGTTATTTGAGAAAGCATCGCTCTCTAACTTATATCGAGGTTCGAAATGAGTAAAGTAATTATTGTTCGGAACTCCGAGGTTTTGCCATCTGACCAAAATGGGCGACTATGGCGTTCGGGGCTAATGGTTCGATCACTCAAGCAAGCTGGTGTCGAGTATGAGTGGATGATCTCATCTTTTGATCATTATAATAAAATTCAAAGACCCCAAAATGAAGCGGGTCGCAACTCTGAAGAAGCTGGATTAACGCTTATCCCTTCACCGGGATATCGAAATAATATTAGTTTAAGACGGTTGTTTGACCATATAGTGTTTTCAGTCCGACTATTTAAGCACTTAGTAAGGCAAAATGATACAGAGATAGTGGTTGTTTCTTATCCAACCGTCGAGAGCGCTTTTATTGTTACATTAGTCAGTAAAATCAGGTCTTTCAAGGTGGTGGTCGATATACGTGATCTATGGCCTGATAATTTGTATGATGGGAAGGGTTGGCGGGTTGCTTTGCTTAAGGTGATAGCTAGCCCTTGGATATTTATGAGAGGATATACACTCCGGAACGCAAACCAGATCTTGGTTGCTAATAAAGGGTATAGTCAGTGGGCTAAGTCGAATGGATCAAAGGTCGAGCCTTTTATACTTAAGATTCCTTACTTAGATAGAGCGTCAGCCACCACTGGCCGTTCTAGCGAATCATTATTAAAGAGGTTAGCTGGCAGCGATCGAGTTACCGTAGCCTTTGGTGGTGCGCTCGGTGTGACTATCTATGACTTTTCTCCCTTCCTACACGCTCTTCATCAGGGTGAGTTGGACGAGTACGACTTTCATATATTCGGAGATGGTCCAAAGTTATCATCGTTAAAAGCGGCTTGTAACGGCTTCGCCAACGTCCGGTTTCACGGCCGAGTTTCGCCGGATGAGCTGAAGAGTATATACCAGTGCGTAGATGTGTTATTCGCCCCATACAAAAATTCCGTTAACTTTTATGACCATTTCACGAACAAGTTTGCGGAGTACGCGTGTGCTGGAAAGCCAATTTTCTGGCGGGAGTTAGGAGCGCCTACCGATCTACTCCGCGACTATCGTGCCGGGCGCGGATTTAGCGAAAATGATTTCAGTGAACAACTTAGGCTGTTAGTTAAAGACATACAGATAGGTGCAGTTTCCTCTGAGAATGTAAGAATCATGTTTGAGAGAGAGTTCAGTTATGATGTGTTTTCTAAGAGGTTTCTCGAATTCGTTTTGAGGGTAAGAAACGCAGATTAGTTTAATGATATGCCTTTCTTATCAGTTCTGTAAGGCGCGGTAGTTAGAAGGTATATTCGGTAAGTCATATGAAGTCTAAAATTGTTGGAGTTATTTTATGAGTAGTAATGGTTTTTCTTACTCTGAATATGAGGCAATGGTGCGACCGCTGAGAGGTCGAGATTGTTTTTACGAAGATGCGCTTTCGGGAGACTTTTTGATCTTAAGGCATGATGTAGAATTTAGTGTAAATCGAGCTTTACGGTTAGCTCTGATTGAAAACACGCATTCTGTCAAAGCTACTTACTTTTTCCAAGTAGCGTCAAGCGCTTATAATCCATTCTCTCCAGATAATATCGTCAAGATCAAACGAATAATTGAGTTAGGTCATGATGTTGGTCTCCATTTCTATGTCTCTCATTTGGCAGAGGGAGATTATCTAGGTTTGGATCGTGAGCTTGAAAGGCAAAGTAGAATGTTCGAGTTAGGGCTAGATATTAGTTGTACTAAGTTTAGTTTTCATCGGCCTCCAAGTTGGGTGCTTGAGGATCGAGACGATTTAAGGCTCGGTATGCTAAATGCTTACGGTGAGAGCTTTTTCGAGTATTCAAACAACCCAACCAAGATTAAATACATTGCTGATAGTCAGCATAGGTGGGCATATGGCTACCCGAGGGACTTCCTTAATTTTCCAAAACTTCAAATTTTGTTGCACCCAGATGAATGGACACATAAAGGCGATAGCTCCGAGCTCGAATTCTTTGCAAGTTTGGCCGCAGAAGTAAGTGCAGAATTCATAGAGTTATTAGATAACGAAACCAAACACTTTGCGAAGCATAAGAGTAGATTTATATGAAAATTTGCGTTTTTGGTAATAAGCTTTCGACGACTGAGTTAATTCGAAATCTTGTTGTAAATGGGGTCTCGATAAGTCATCTAGTTACGTTAAGCTCAGAGGTTTCGAAGACGGTGGAGATTGCCGGAGGGGCGAAGGGGCTCCCGGAGTTTGCCAAAGGATCGGGTTTGGACGTTTACCAAACTTTATCCTACAGGCTTTTGGATAAGCGAGATTTCGACTTTTTTAGTGGTCAGAATTTTGATCTTGGAATCTGTACGGGATGGCAGCGATTGATACCCGATGGTATATTGGATTCATTTAAGTTCGGTGTCTTCGGTTGGCATGGTAGTGGGTTTGAGTTTCCGAATGGCAGGGGGCGTTCCCCGTTGAACTGGAGCCTAAGATTAGGGTTAGATAAGATTCATCATAATTGCTTTAGATATGGCACCGGGGCGGATACTGGAGATGTATTCGAATCAAAATTAATACCAGTCGAGCGTGATGAATATATAGCGGATATTCAGGATAAGGCGTTACTACATATTTTGGATTCGAGTTTACGACTAGTCAATTTCGCGAAATCGGGCGCTATTCCGTTGAGAGCTCAACCAAATCATCCGAGTATTGAATTACCGAAACTTTCAGAGGGTTCAGGTGAGATGTTCCCCGATGACCAGTCTGTTGAATCTGCCTATAATTTGGTTCGATCTTGTTCGTTTCCGTTTCCAGGTGCTTACATAATACATGAATCATCCAAAGTTAGAGTTTGGCGGGCAAAGATTGGCGGTTTGGAGAGTCGCGATGATTCTATGAAGGTTGGGGATGTAGAAATCGAAGAAGGTATACTCATTATTCGGTTCACGGATGGTTTTTTAACTTCCGATCAATATGAGTTAATCGGTTGATTATAGTCTTGCTAATCCATAGGCTTCACTTGCATGACTAATGTGGAATGATTCTGTTAGCATGCGAGTTACGCTAAATCTGGGACGAATGTTCCTTGATTATACTTCACTCTGCCAGACTAAACGGTATTAGCATCTTGTATCAACCTTTGCGCGTAAGGAGGTGTATGTTTTGGATTGTTACGGACCAAGTTTCTCTTGGTGTTAGCTTAGACCTTTTTGTAAGTCTTTCGAGTGAGGTTCTGGCTGGAATTAGGTTAATCCAAACTTTTCAGCTGTGTGTAAATAGGTTTAATTAACTTCCTAAGGGTTGAAAGCCACTACATTATTTTAGTTACAGATCGTTAACATTTAGAGGGGAGTCCAGTTTTGGCCCATAGAATTCTTGTGACCGGCGGGGCGGGTTTTATCGGTTCCGCGCTGGTTCGCCACCTAGCATCCGAAATTAAAGCTGACGTGCTCAACGTCGATAAGCTCACCTACGCGGGCAACTTAGAGTCGCTAGCGTCCATTTCATCGCAACCAAACTATCAATTCTTGCAAGCCGACATCTGTGATGGTCAGGCCATGAAGCAGGCGTTCGCTAGTTTTCAGCCAACGCATGTTATGCACCTGGCTGCAGAGAGTCACGTGGACCGTTCAATTGATGGGCCAATGGAGTTCGTTCAAACTAACGTAGTGGGCACAGCTGTGATGCTTGAGGCTGCGCGTGAGTATTGGATGTCTCTGGTTGGCGAGGCCAAAGCAGCGTTTCGTTTTCATCATATCTCTACGGATGAGGTTTATGGTGACCTTCACGGTACCGATGATTTGTTTACGGAATCAACGCCCTATGCGCCAAGCTCACCTTACTCAGCGTCTAAGGCAAGCTCCGATCATCTAGTTCGCTCTTGGGGGCGTACTTTCGGCCTGCCGGTGGTGTTAACCAACTGTTCCAATAATTATGGCCCCTTCCACTTTCCAGAGAAGTTAGTGCCGTTGGTGATCCTCAACGCGCTAGAGGGTAAGCCGCTCCCTATTTATGGGAAAGGTGATCAAGTGCGCGACTGGTTGTTTGTTGAAGATCACGCCCGAGCACTTTACAAGGTCGTCACTGAGGGTAACTTGGGTGAAACCTATAACATTGGTGGTCACAACGAGAAGCAAAACATCGAAGTGGTGAGGACCATTTGTCAAATTCTAGATGACCTAGTGGCCAAGAAGCCGGCAGGTGTTGAGCATTTTTCGGACCTGATAACCTATGTGGCAGACCGCCCAGGGCATGATCAGCGCTATGCAATTGACGCGCAAAAGATTCAAAAAGAGTTGGGTTGGGTGCCGCAGGAAACGTTTGATACGGGCATCGAGAAAACGGTTCGTTGGTATTTAGATAATCAAGAGTGGTGTAAAAACGTGCAGGACGGTTCGTATCGCCGCGAGCGCCTAGGTCAAGGGGAAGCGTCATGAAGGGTATTGTATTAGCCGGTGGTTCTGGCACTCGACTTCATCCGCTAACGTTAGCGACGTCAAAGCAGCTGTTGCCAGTGTATGACAAGCCAATGATTTATTACCCTATCTCCATTTTGATGTTGTCAGGTCTCCGCGAGATTCTCATTATTTCCACTCCTGAGGACTTACCTAACTTTCAGCGCCTTTTGGGTGATGGCAGTCAGTTTGGTGTGACGTTTAGCTATGTCGAGCAGCCAAGTCCAGATGGCCTCGCGCAAGCCTTCATTTTGGGTGAAGAATTTATCGGCGATGATTCGGTATGCTTAGTACTCGGCGATAACATCTTCTACGGTCATGGGATTACCAACCAGTTGAGCGCGGCGGCATCACGGCCATCGGGTGCTACGGTATTCGGCTACCGCGTCCGTGACCCGCAGCGCTTTGGCGTGGTGGAGTTTGACGACCAGGGTAATGCGCGTTCAATTGAAGAGAAGCCTGAGCAGCCTAAGTCAAACTTCGCGGTCACCGGTTTGTATTACTATGACAATGACGTGATCAGTATTGCTAAGTCCATTGAGCCTTCAGAGCGCGGCGAGTTGGAAATCACCAGTGTGAATCAGGTGTACCTAGAGCGAGGAGACTTAAATGTATCACTACTAGGGCGCGGTCATGCCTGGTTGGATTCGGGCACACATGACAGCCTGATGGAAGCCGGTCATTTTATCCAAACGGTAGAACACCGAACCGGCGCGAAAGTAGCGTGTTTGGAAGAAATTGGTTTCGCCAATGGTTGGATTACCAAGGACCAGTTAGAAACGCGCGCTGCTGCATTGGGTAAAACCGCCTATGGGCAGTACCTCAGTGATGTCGCAAAAAATGGCTTCGATCGCCTACAGAAAGAGATGTTAATTGTATGAAAGTTATTGAGACGAAACTCCCAGGGGTGCTGATTATTGAGCCCAAGGTATTTGGTGATCATCGTGGCTTTTTCCTTGAGTCTTACCACGAGCAACGCTACCAGGAAATGGGCATCAAAGAACGTTTTGTGCAGGATAACCATTCACGTTCTGCGGCGGGTGTTCTGCGAGGATTGCATTTTCAGAAGCAGCGACCACAGGGTAAGCTCGTCCGCGTTACTCAAGGTGAGGTATATGACGTGGCCGTGGATATTAACCCAACGTCGGCAACCTTTGGTCAATACGTGGGCGTAGTACTCTCTGGCGAGAACCACACTCAGCTGTATGTGCCGCCAGGCTATGCGCACGGTTTTTGTGTGCTAAGTGAAACGGCTGACTTTCTCTACAAGTGCACGGATTACTATGACCCAACCGATGAGGGCGGGATTGTCTGGAATGATCCTACGGTAAATATCGACTGGCCAATCAGCAATCCAAAGCTGTCCGAGAAGGACCAAAATAGTCAATCACTGCTTGAGTATGCGGCATCGTTACAAAATGGTGATGCTGAATGAAGATCCTCATTACCGGTGCCGCGGGGCAGGTTGGTCGTGAAGTAGCTGATTTGTGTCAGCGCAGCGGTATTGATCACCTTGGCGTGACCTCAGCGCAGCTAAACATCACTGATGCTGTCGAGGTTGATAAAGTCTTTCACAGCTATAAGCCCACGGTAGTGATCAACTGTGCTGCCTATACGGCGGTTGATCTAGCCGAGGATGAGTCAGAGCAAGCCTACCTTGTGAATGAGGCGGGACCGCGTCATTTAGCGTTGGCCTGTGTTAAGCATGATGCCCTAATGCTCCATATCTCTACGGATTATGTCTTTGATGGTGAGCAAGAAGCGCCCTACGGTATTCATGACATGCCCTGCCCAACGGGGGTTTATGGTGCGTCTAAGTTAGCGGGCGAAAAGGCCATTCAGGAAACTTCAGCTAAACATATGATTTTGCGCGTCTCTTGGGTGTTTGGTCAGTACGGTAATAACTTTGTTAAAACTATGCTGCGCCTTGCCGAAAAACGCTCCGAGCTATCGGTGGTGGCAGATCAGTTTGGCGCGCCAACATCAGCATCGGAGATTGCTCGAGTGCTGGTTGAGCGAGCGCAGGATCTTCGTCCTGAGGCGCCGGTTGGGATCCAGCATCTTGAATCCAACCCGGGTGTGAGCTGGTGTGATTTTGCTCGTGAGATTTTCCGGGTGGCTGATGCAGATGTGACGGTCAATGCCATCGCTAGTGATCAATACCCAACTAAAGCTACTCGGCCGAAGAATTCTAAGCTGAGGTCGGATTGTTTTTCAGTAGAGTGGCAAGGAGCGTTAGGCGAAAGCATAACAGCATTTAGGCGCCTTTGAAGCCTCACTGCGGATTTGTATATCTTGTGGGTTAACCAATTTTTGCGGCATATGAATTTCAGTGACCACTAGTGCATAATATACCCATACACCCTAATGCTGAATAGGATTTCAACATGAGTTCTCCGTACACCAAGGTCACCCGCGCTGTCATCCCCGTCGCCGGCCTCGGCACTCGTATGCTCCCAGCCACCAAAGCAATCCCCAAGGAAATGCTTCCCATTGTTGATAAACCGTTAATTCAGTTTATCGTCAATGAATGTGCAGCCGCGGGTATCAGAGAGATCATCCTAGTAACCCACTCCTCCAAGAACTCCATTGAAAACCACTTTGATACCTCCTTTGAGCTAGAAGCAACACTCGAAAAGCGGGTAAAGCGTCAGTTATTGGATGAAGTGCAGAGTATCACTCCTGAGGGCGTCACTATTATGCATGTTCGCCAGGGCGTAGCGAAGGGCTTAGGGCATGCCATTATGTGTGCCCAGCCTATTGTGCGCGACAACCCCTTTGTGGTGGTGTTACCGGACGTAATTTTGGACGAATATACCGCTAACCAGAAAACGGCCAATCTCGCAGCAATGATTTCTCGCTTTGAGAGTTCAGGCGCCTCACAAATCATGGTCGCGCCGGTGGCCATGGAAGAGGTCTCTAGCTACGGCGTCGCCGACTGCGCGGGCGCTGAGCTAAATGGGGGTGAAACGGCGATTATTCAGCGTATGGTTGAAAAACCTAAGGTTGAGGAAGCACCATCAAACCTAGCGGTTGTGGGGCGTTATGTGCTGTCACACACGGTTTGGAGTGAGTTGGCGAAAACACTCCCTGGCGCAGGTGGTGAAATCCAATTAACGGACGCTATTGATCACATCATCCAGCATGAAACGGTAGAGGCGTTTTGTATGGAAGGGCGGTCCCATGATTGCGGCTCCAAGGAAGGGTATATCAAGGCCTTTGTAACCTACGCAATGCGAGAACCGGGCTTCAAAAGCGCCGTACTTGAAGGCGTTGCATCCTTGGGTGAATAAGCTTCAGGTGCGCAAGAACCTGAATGTGTTTACACTCAGCGTTGTTCATTTGCCAGTACGGACAGTTTATGGGGGTTCTCTTTCCCGTTTCGAAGGGGGGCTTTCCTAGTAGGCGGGCTTCACATCGTATGGCAAATTCACTATGCAAACATTGTTACTAACTAAGGAGTAGTTGTGGCTGTTCTGGTAACCGGCGCTGCCGGCTATATTGGTTCCCATACCCTATTGGCCCTACTCGAGGCGGACCATGAGGTAGTAGGCCTAGATAACCTGTGTAATGGCAGTGCCGAGGCTATTTCGCGGGTAGAAAAGCTAGCGGGGCGCCCGGTAGCCTTTGTTGAAGGTGATATTCGTTGTCAGCGGACGTTAACAGAGCTGTTTAACCAGCATGCTATTACCGAGGTCATTCACTTTGCGGGCCTGAAGGCAGTGGGAGAAAGCGTCCACAAACCACTGGAATACTATGACAACAATGTCAACGGCACGCTAGTGTTACTGACAGCTATGAAGGCGGCAGGCGTAGAGCAGCTAGTGTTTAGTTCCTCGGCAACCGTTTACGGTACGGCCGCCTCAGTCCCCTATCACGAAGGTCAGCCTACTGGCGGCACCACTAACCCCTATGGCACCTCCAAGTTTATGGTCGAGCAGGTGATTCGAGACTTTGCCGTTGCGAACAGTGGCTTCTCGGCGGCACTGCTGCGCTACTTTAACCCCATTGGCGCTCATCCCTCCGGTGAAATTGGTGAAGACCCACTTGGGATTCCCAATAACTTAATGCCATTTATTGCTCAAGTGGCCGTGGGAAAGCGTGATAAACTCAGCGTGTTCGGCAATGACTACAACACCCCGGATGGAACCTGTCTTCGCGACTACCTGCATGTTGTAGATTTGGCTGATGGCCATGTTAAAGCGCTAGCCTGGGCGCAAACTCACCGCGGTGCGGAGGCGTTTAATTTAGGTACGGGTAATGGCACTAGTGTATTGCAGATGATCACTGCCTTCGAGTCGGCCTCTGAGGTGCAAATACCCTTTGAGATTGCGCCAAGGCGAGAAGGTGATTTAGATGCCTTCTGGGCCGATGCCTCCAAAGCCGAACAGCAACTCGGCTGGAAGGCTGAACTCAGCCTAGAGCAAATGATGGCAGACACTTGGCGTTGGCAGCGTAATAACCCCAACGGCTATAGTAATTAATTGATCTTTTTTGAATCTAACAGGAGAGCGTAATGGCTCATTATGATGTTTTTAATGGTGATGCCGATGGCGTCTTGAGTTTGGTTCAATTGCGCTTGGCGCACCCCATGAAAACTACGCTCGTCACGGGTGTAAAGCGCGACATCAGTCTACTTAAGCAAGTGGACGCCGATGTGGGCGATACTATCACCGTGCTGGATATCTCCATGGAGAAAAACGCCGAAGCCTTGGATGCGGTGTTAGATATTGGCGCAGAAGTTACTTACATTGATCACCACAGAGCGGGGCATATTCCCGCTCACGGTTCGCTGTCAGCGCACATCAATCTTGATGCCAATATGTGCACGGCGTTGATTGTGGATGAGTTGCTAAATCGCACCTATCACGCCTGGGCGATTGCCGCGGCCTATGGCGATAACCTCGTTGCGAAGGCCGACGAGCTGGTGGCGAAGGCCGAGTATACACCTTCACAGCGCGAGTTCCTGAAGGAGCTAGGTACCTTAGTGAATTACAACGGTTATGGCGCGTCCCTTCAGGATCTGCATTTTCATCCCGCCGACCTCTACCAACAATTAGTGGCCCACCTATCGCCCTTTGAGCTGAAGGAAGATCCTAACTCTGTGTTCTACCAACTCAAGGAAGCCTACCAGGCCGATATGGCAGAATTGGATGCCATATCGCCGCTGTTGAGCAATCATACGCTCGGTGCCTTCCGCCTGCCGAACAAGAAGTGGGCGAAGCGAGTGAGTGGCGTCTTTGGCAATGAACTTGCCAACGAATGCCCACATCGTGCTCATGTGGTATTTAGTGACAATACGGATGGCACGCTTACTGTGAGCCTTCGTGCACCATTGGAAAACAAGCAGGGCGCGGGTGATATCTGTAGTCAGTTCCCAACCGGCGGTGGCCGAGCGGCGGCGGCGGGAGTGAATAGCTTGCCGGAGCATGCGATTGATGATTTCTTGGCGGTGGTGCAGCGTTATTACAGTTAACGCGGGCTGTTTCTTGAGGTGGTGTTGCCGAGATCTAAAACGGAAACACCATCGGAATCACCAACAACACCGCCGTGCCATACAGCAAGCTGGTAGGCACACCACACATCAAAAAATGCTTCAGTTTGTATTGCCCAGCGTTAAAAACCATCAGGTTGGTTTGATAGCCAAACGGGCTGATGAAGCTACCACTGGCTGCAAAAGCAGTAGCCATAATGAACGGCATAGCGTTTAAGCCCAGGCCTTCAGCAACACCAAGCGCCACCGGGAACACCATCGCCGCCGCGGCGTTATTAGTGATCAACTCAGTTGTGATGAGCGCAATCAAATAAACACCCAATAACGCTATCCAGGGTGCCTTATTTTCCAGCGCGGTGTGCGCGGCGGTGGCAATACTGGCGCTCAGTCCAGTACTGCTAAACGCGGCGGCAATGATGAGCGCTCCTAGCACAATGCCAATGAGTTCGTAGGGGAAGCGCTGTTTTATGTCATTAGTAGCTAGGGTCCGGGTAACTAACAACGCCGCAATGTAGAAAATGAGCGGTTTAATCAGTGGCACACCCGTGGTGATACTGTAGGCCAAAGCGCCGATAAAGCCGCCAAGCGCTAACAGTTGCCGCCAGCCGGTTATCACCTTCTCGGTGGCTACGTCACTTAAGACGAAGAAGTTTCGCTGCAGGTTGGGTCTGCTCTGGAAATCCTCACCCGTTGCTAGCGTAAGCACGTCGCCCGCTCTTAGCTTCACTTCGCCCAGCTTTCCTGAGAGGGTTTCACCCTGCCTGCGAATGGCCACAACAGCAGCATCGAAGCGCGAACGAAAGCCGGTAGTGCGCAGGTTCTTGCCCACGAGGATGGATCCGGGCTTGATGAGCGTGTCTACGAGGTTATCGGTAGGGTAGCCTTCTCGGTGGGCAAAAATCTCAATACCTTCAACAATCGCCAGTGAATCAAGCTTACTCACCTGTCCAGAGAATAACAGTAGGTCACCCTCGCGAATATGATGATAGGGGCGAACGGGAGTAATAAGTCTGCCTTCGCGAATAATCTCCGCGAGGAAAAAGTGCTCCAGTGTACGTAGTCCGTTCTCCTCCACATTACGACCTATTAGCGGAGATTCTTTGCTAACAATGGCCTCCACAAAGTAATGACTGTCTTCGGTAGTAAGCGGCCAGGTGCTGGGAAGAAAGCGGTGGATGATAAGCATCGCTAAGGCTACGGCAGCCACTGCCGCTAAGCCTATTAGGGTAAAATCAAAGAATCCCAGGCTGCCCATACCCACTTCCACCATTTGCGCATTAATAATCAGATTGGTAGAGGTGCCCACTAAGGTCAGCGTCCCGCCGGCAATAGAGATATAACTCAACGGAATGAGTAGCTTCGACGGGGCGAGCTTGCTATTTCGCTGGATAGGGCTCAGGAAGGCGGCCACTACAGCGGTATTGGAAAGAATGCTAGAGAGTACGGCGGTTAGGCTGAGTGCACTGACCTTGATATGCTTAGGCTTGCGACTAAAGAGTTTTCGGCTAGCAATGCTGATAAATTCGGTTCGCTCCAGTGCGAAGGAGGCAATTAAAAGCAATGCGAGCGTGATGACCCCTTGGTTGGTGAGCACCCCAAGTAATTTAGTGGTGTCTACAAGGTCTAGTGCATAGCAGCTAAGCGCAGCGAGCGCGAACAGGGCGCTGGCACGGCGCTGCTCATAAATAATGCCCGCTAGTAGCAGCGCAATAATTAAAACCAGTTGTAGTTGATGATCCATGTTTTCTCACAGGGGGTGGGTCCAAGGCTCAGTGTAAACGAATTTTTTGGGCGAGAGGAGGCTTTGCTTAAAAATTAGCTCTTAGCCTTTGCAAAACGTATAACACCATAACCAAAAATGCTGATCTAGGGAGTTAATTTTCTGGCAACTTGTGATACAGTTCTGCAAACTAAAAACTACTGCAGTTACGGATAGTTAACCCCAATGAGTTTATCACCCGAACGAATCACCCATTTAAAACAACTGGAAGCAGAATCCATCCATATCTTTCGCGAGGTAGCGGCGGAATTCGATAAGCCTGTCATGCTCTACAGCGTAGGCAAGGATTCTAGTGTATTGCTTCACTTGGCTCGCAAAGCATTCTTCCCCGGTAAGATTCCCTTTCCGCTACTTCACGTAGACACTACGTGGAAATTCAATGAGATGATTGCCTTTCGTGATCAAGTAGCCAAAGACTATGGCTTTGATCTGCTGGTTTATCAGAACCCAGAGGGTAAAAAGCACGGTGTCAATCCGTTCGACCATGGTAGCTCGAAGCATACCGATATCTGGAAAACTCAGGGCTTAAAGCAGGCACTAGATAAGTACGGCTTTGATGCGGCATTTGGCGGTGCGCGTCGTGATGAGGAAAAATCACGGGCGAAGGAGCGAGTTTATTCGTTTCGCGACAAAAAGCACCGCTGGAATCCGAAGGCACAGCGCCCCGAGTTATGGAATGTGTATAACTCCAAGGTAGAGAAGGGTGAAAGCATTCGTGTTTTCCCATTGAGTAACTGGACAGAGCTAGATATTTGGCAGTACATCTATTTGGAAAATATTGATATCCCTAGCCTCTATTTCTCCAAACCTCGACCAGTTGTTGAACGTGACGGAATGCTGATCATGGTTGACGATGAGCGCATGCCGATTGCCGAGGGTGAAGAGGTGATGGAAAAGAGTGTTCGCTTCCGTACTTTGGGTTGTTATCCGCTCACGGGCGCGGTTGAATCCGAAGCGGCAACGCTGCCTGAGATTATTCAAGAGATGCTTCTCACCACCACATCCGAACGTCAAGGTCGTGCGATTGATCACGATTCTTCAGGCTCAATGGAAAAGAAAAAAATGGAAGGTTACTTCTAAGATGGCACATAGTTCACAACTTATAGCAGAAGACATTGAAGCCTACCTCAAGGTTCACGAAAACAAGGACATGCTGCGTTTTATTACCTGCGGCAGTGTGGATGACGGTAAATCAACCTTAATCGGCCGCCTGTTGTTTGACTCGAAGATGATCTTTGAAGATCAAATGGCTGCTATTGAGAAGGATTCTCAGCGTTTTAATACCACGGACGAAGACTTTGATTTAGCGCTGTTAGTAGATGGCTTGCAAAGCGAGCGTGAGCAGGGCATTACTATTGATGTAGCCTATCGCTATTTCTCTACCGAACAACGCAAATTCATTATTGCCGATACCCCAGGGCATGAGCAGTACACACGCAACATGGCAACTGGTGCATCCACCTGTGATTTGGCGGTTATCCTGATTGATGCCCGTCACGGTGTACAAACGCAAACCCGTCGCCATAGTTTCATTTGCAGCCTACTGGGTATTAAGCATGTGGTGATTGCGGTAAATAAGATGGATCTGGTTGATTACAGCCAGGACGTCTACAAGAAGATTAAGAATGACTATCGCGAGTTTGCCGAAGATTTAAACTTCTCGGACGTGCGTTTCGTGCCGATGTCGGCGCTGCGCGGTGACAATGTAGTCAATCAAAGTGAGCACATGTCCTGGTACCCGGGGGCAACGCTGATGCGTTTGCTCAACAGTGTTGATGTTAGCTCCACCGCCAGCGAGTTTAACGAGTTCCGTTTGCCGGTTCAGTACGTAAATAGGCCACACCTAGATTTCCGCGGTTTTGCAGGCACTATTGCCGCAGGCGAAATCCGTGTGGGTGATACCGTAGTGAGTTTGCCATCGGGCAAGTCAAGTAAAGTGAAGTCCATTGTGACCTTTGACGGCGAGTTGGAAATCGCAAGAAAAGACATGGCGATTACCTTGACGCTTGAGGATGAAATTGACTGCTCACGTGGCGATATGTTGGTTAGGCCTCATCAGCAGCCATTAAGTTCGTCAAGCTTCGCTGCCGATGTAGTGTGGATGGATGAGCAGGCCTTGACGGTGGATAGAGACTACCTCATCAAAGTGGGCGTGCAAAATACCGTAGGTCATGCCAAGCGCGTTGACTATCAGGTTGATGTCAACTCCATGGTGAAAGCCGAAGCAAGTCAGCTAGGCCTGAATGAGATAGGTCGCGTTGTTTTTGATCTAGATACTAGCGTGCTGTTTGATCTCTATGCCAACAACCGTGAAACCGGTAGTTTTATCATTATTGATAAACTGACTAATAATACGGTAGGTGCTGGAATGATTGCAGAGCTAGTGCAAGAAGATGCTCCACGAGTCACCTTCAGCGAACAGGAACTAGAGCTGAATGCCTATGTTCGCAAGTTCTATCCGCACTGGGGTGCGAAGGATATCTCGAAGCTTTAGACTGTGAACTCTGGTCGCCGGAACGTTTTAGAGGCCGGTACCTACCACGCCGTAATAAGCGTTTCCACAATGGGGTCGGGTACATAACTGGTGTTATGTACCCGACCCCAATGAACAACTCAGCAAAAAACTCTCTATAACTAGTACCATCGAGGCAACAATGAGCACCAATATCGTTTGGCACAACACTCAAATCACCCACCAACAGCGCGCTGAGCAGAAACAGCAGAAGCCGGTAGTGCTGTGGTTTACCGGTTTAAGTGGTTCGGGAAAGTCTACCGTTGCCAACGCTGTTGAAAGCTTGCTGTTCGCCCGTGATGCCCATAGCTACCTACTGGACGGTGATAACGTTCGCTTTGGCTTAAATAAAGATTTGAGCTTCAGTGATGCGGATCGTATTGAGAATATTCGTCGTATCTCCGAAGTGGCTAAGCTCTTTGTGGATTCTGGACTGATTGTTCTAACTGCCTTTATTTCGCCCTTTATTGCGGACAGAGCGCAAGCTAAAGCGTTAATCGGTGACGCCCAGTTCCTCGAAGTATTCATCGATACACCCTTGGCGGTGTGTGAATCACGTGATCCGAAGGGCTTGTACCAAAAGGCACGTGCGGGTGAGATTAAGAATTTCACCGGTATCGATTCTGCCTATGAATCACCGGCAGCTGCTGATATTCATATCAAAACTGCTGAGTTGAGTATTGAGCAGTGTGCGGAAGCGGTTGTTGAGCAGCTAGTTTCCCGCGGTGTGATTCGCTAAGGCTACCCGGGTTCGAGCTTTATAAATTGCTTGGCTTAGCGTTCGACCTAGGTCATTTTTCGTATCTCTTGTTGCTGGCGTAATTCGGACACAGACTTGGCCAGTCAGCACCGCAAGTATCGTTTCGAATCCCCCTAAAATTCGTTATAGTGAAGCTAATGCACTAAGCAACGAGTGAATCTCATGTCCTCCATTCAACCCGTCATTATGGCTGGCGGCAGCGGTAGCCGTTTATGGCCACTTTCGCGCGCCGAATACCCGAAACAGTTTCTGCCACTTCTTGGTGAAGATACCCTACTGCAGACTACGCTTAAACGCGCGGCGAGGGTGAGCAAACAGGCGCCGATTGTTTTGTGTAATGAAGTGCATCGCTTTGTTGCCGCGGAGCAAATTCAGAAAGTGAGTACTCACAACGGTTTAATCCTCGAGCCGGTGGGCCGCAATACCGCTCCGGCGATTGCCTTGGCGGCCTTGCATGCGCTGTCCTCCAACGCAGATCCTATTTTATTAGTCCTAGCCGCCGATCATCATATCGAGAATTCGGAGGCCTTCGAGCAAGCCGTTAAGCGCGCGCAAGGTTTGGCTCAGCAGGATAAGCTCGTCACCTTTGGGATTGTGCCCACCCACCCCGAAACGGGTTATGGCTATATTCAGCGCGGTTCGGCCATGGGTGATGGTTTCGCCATTAATACCTTTGTTGAAAAGCCAGAATTGTCGGTTGCGCAGGACTACCTAGCCTCCGGCGACTACTGGTGGAACAGCGGTATGTTTTGCTTTAAGGCCAGCGTCTATTTGGCGGAACTGAAGCGTTTACAGCCGGAGATTTATGCCCAGTGCGAGGCAGCGTTGGCCAATACGGCAAAGGATTTGGATTTCCTTCGGATTGATCAAGCGGCGTTTGAAGCCTGTCCAAGCGAGTCCATTGATTACGCGGTCATGGAGCATACGCCTAATGCGGCCGTGGTGCCGTTGGATGCCGGTTGGAGCGACATTGGGGGGTTCTCAAGCCTGTGGGAGGTGTTGCCAAAGAACGAGGCGGGCAACGCTAAGGCCGGGCCGACCATTGAGATTGATACCCAGAACAGTTTGCTCTATAGCGAGAGCCGCCTGATTGCTGCGGTGGGGGTGTCTGATTTGCTCGTAGTCGATACCGCCGACGCGCTGTTGGTAGCTGCCAAGGATAACGCCCAGGCCGTTAAGCAGGTGGTTGCAGCGTTGAATGATAATCATCGATTTGCGGCACTGAATCATCGTAAGGTCGCTCGCCCTTGGGGAACCTACGATGCCGTGGATGAGGGCGAACATTTCAAAGTGAAGCGCATCACCGTGAAGCCCCATGCCAAGCTGAGTTTACAAATGCATCACCATCGCGCTGAGCACTGGGTGGTAGTCAGTGGCGTGGCGCGTGTTACCAATGGCGATGAGGTGTATTTGGTGAATAAGAACGAGTCCACCTTTATTCCGGTAGGTCAGAAGCACTCGCTGGAGAATCCCAGTGATGAGCCCTTGGAGCTAATTGAGGTGCAGTCCGGTGATTATCTGGGTGAGGATGATATTGTTCGCTTTGATGACTGGTATGGGCGTAGTTCGTCCGACTGAACGGCAATTCAGTACTCGCTTTTTCGGCCTTACTGATGTGCTGAAACTTACTTTTTAGGAAGTGTGCATAAGAGCTATAAGGTGCCATATACTTAACAGTAATCCGTTTAAACTGCTTTAATGTTACGTATATGGCACTCTATGGGGGTTGATGTAGTTTCGGCCACTGCTAAGGTTGAGAGCTCGGTTTACGCTTGGCGATCTAGTGCTAAGTTCGCCGCAGTGTGCATCGCAAATTCCCCGCAATTCAGTTACCCTAATGCTATTAGATTTGAGGTGCTCACGTGATTAACGAACAGGCAAGACTGGCGTATTTAGAGGCTATGGGTATTCGCTCATGGGTCCCGCGTGAGCAACTGCCTGGGGCGAAGCCAAGCATTCGCCTAGTGCCTCAGGGGCAACAGCCCTGCAAGGAGCGAGCGCTAGAGGGGGCCTCCGGTTTGGCCGCGATGCGCAATGCGCTGGGTACCGCACCAAAAGAATTTAACCAGGCGGCTAACGCTGAATCAGTGTCGGCTTCCATTGATGCGCTGAAAGCATCGTTATCCATGAAGCCGATGGCTAAATCAGTTGAAAAGCCGGTAGCCGTTGCAAGTCCTGATGAGTCTGCTAGTTCCGAAGCGGAAGTCGTTCGCGAGATTCCGTCCTTGTCACTGTTGAGCGTGGACGATGTGTTGCTGGTGGCGGAACAGCCTATCCAAAATGGCGTCAAAGGGCTGCAGTACCCGCACCGAGTCTTACTCAATGATGCGCTACGTATTCTTTCGCCCAGCTTTAGGCGTGAGAATGTCAGCGAAGATGAAATTGATAGCCAGCTGATTCAGCAAACACTTCCCCATACCGCGAGCAATCAGGACAGGTGGGATCACATCCAAGCTATTTTGAATGGTTTTGTGGATGTGCGAGCGCCGAAGCTCGTGCTCTGTTTTGGTGGTGATGCCAATGAGCTGCTGGCTTTATCTTCGTTGGATATTATCGCGGCGGCAGATTTTTCGGCGCTGTTTGGGGATGCGGAGCTTAGGCTCAAACTAGCCAATCAACTGGTAGAACACTCGCTTTCTAATGGCTGATGACTTCACTCTACATATCCTAGATGACACCTATTTTGAGCGGCTAAAGCAGCTTGAACAGGGGGCGCACTCGCACCCCTGGTCCGACGCCAATATTATGTCCGCCCTAAGCGGTAATCGCACTACTGTGCTAGGACTGCTGTCTTCTGACCTGCGTAAGTTAGCCGCCTATGCTGTGTTCGACGGCGTGGTGGATGAGATGACCCTGCAGAATATTGCCGTGGCGAAGGCCTTTCGCCGCCGTGGCTTAGCAGAACAGTTAATCACCGCGTCCTGGCAGTATTTTCCCGCCGCGCAAACGCAATTTCTGGAAGTCCGCGAGTCCAATCGCGCGGCGATTAACCTCTATGACAAACTAGGCTTCGTAGAAGTGGGCGTGCGCGACAACTACTACCCCTGCAATCGCAAAGGCCGCGAAGACGCCATCATCATGGCCCTCACCCGCCTGGACGAATGCAGTTAGGATGCAATTAGGGGTCGGGTACATAACCGTTGTTTGCCCACTGAATAGCTACCTAAAAGGTGAGAGGGTTGATTGATTTCATCCCCTAGTGAAGCTTTTCCTGCTTATTCGCACATCTATGTGTGTTCAGCGGCTATTCATTGTTTGCTAAGAAAACTTACTCAATGGGTGGGCTAATCAGTACTGGGGTAGTAGTTAAGTGCTAGCGGAAGAGTTCGCTATGAGTCCCAATTCGTGCAAGCTTTAAAGAAGTGTCATCAGATTTATAGATTAAAACCAAGTCGGGTTTCACATGGCAGTCACGATAACCTTGCCAATTACCAGACAATGGATGATCCACGTACTTTTCAGCTAAGGTCTCGCCAAGTTGCAATTGCTTAATTACGTGCCCAACTTCTACCACATCAGGTATAGGTAGTTTCGCAATCTTTTTAAAGTCTTTTTTGAATTGCGTAGCATATTCAAGGCTCCGCATTATTTAAGCTGACCCAAATCAAAATCATTAAATAATTCTTCAACAGAGCTCGAGGTATTTCCTCTTCCAGCTTCTAATTCATCGATTGCAGCTGCCGTCAAATTATTTGGTGTTTTGGCTTTTAGCTCAAAGGGAATTCCACCGTAGTTAATCACAGCTTTTGCAAATAGCTTTAAAGCCTGTGAGGTGCTTAGACCCATATCATTACACACGCTAGTAAATGCTAACTTGGTATCATGGTCTATGCGTGTACTTAGCATTTCAGTCTTCATAAATCACCTTTGCAGCAAATGTAATACATAGTAAAACAAATTATAGCAAAATGCGTATAAAAAGGCCAAGAAAAAGGACTGTCAAATCACTCAACTTTGCCAACCTCTGTTGGCGGCATTATGTACCCGACCCCTAGTTGCATCCCATCGCCTGCTTAGAAAAGCTACCCGTTAGTTGAGCTAATCAGCAGAGGGGCATTAGTTATGTACCCGACCCCTAATTGCATCCTATTGCATGGGACGGTATGTACCCGTCCCCAAATTGCATCAGTTACGGTCTAGCGCTGCGGCGTGGCGCTGGCGGGCGGCAGGTGTCGTCATGCAGCCGTAGAGTTGGTAGTCCTCGCGGAGCATTTTCAGTAGTGAGCTTGTCATGATCACACCAACAACTAACAGCGGTAGACTTGCCACAATGGTCGTGGAGAGCATTACCTGAATGCCGCCATCAATGAACATCAGTGCGCAGGGTAAGATACCAACGCCAACTGCCCAGAAAATACGATGCCAGCGTGCTGGGTGTGCGCCAGCATGGAGATGGTCGGTGGCCACCGAAGCCAACGTATACGACGCCGAGTCATAGGTGGTGGCAACAAAAATAATAGCGACCAATGCGAAGAGAATGAGCGCCCATTCACCAGCAGGTAGAGTGAGGAAAACCTGAGTGATGGCCGCTTCGGGAGATTGATCACTCATAATGCCGGTAACATTCAGGATGTTATTGATATCTAGGTACATGGCATAGTTGCCAAAGATAATGAAGAACAGTGCCGCACCCAACGAGCCCCACAGCAACATATTCAAAATCACCGAGCGAATGGTTCTGCCGCGGGAAATGCGGGTGACAAAGATACCCACAAACGGTCCATAGGCTATCCACCAAGCCCAATAGAATACTGTCCAACTTTCTACAAAGCCGCTGCTCTCTACAGGATCAGTCCAAGTATTAAAGCGAATGAATTCCTGCAGGACCAAGCCAACGCTATTGGTACCCATTTTGAGAATAAACAGCGTAGGGCCCACGGCTAGCACGAAAAATAGTAATGCGAGGGCCGCGAAAACGTTCAAATCAGCAAGGCGTTTAATGCCTTTACTTAAGCCTAGGAAGGCACTGGTGCCGAAAATGGCAACACATAGTACCACCACAGCAACTTCCAGTGCGAAGTCATGAGTAATGCCAAAGATACTGGCCAAACTCGCTGCAATGACCGGCGTAGCGAGACCTAGTGAAGTACCGGAACCGCCAATCAGGTTAATCATGTAGATGAAGTCAATAAATCGTCCGCGCTTACTATTAACGCCATTTGGAAGATGCGCCACACAGGCTGTACTTAAGCGAAGGTAGGGAACCTTGCGAACATAGTAGGGATAGGCAATGGCCAGCGTGGGTAGGCAGAAAATTGCCCAACCCGTGATACCCCAATGGAACACCCCATAGGCGGCAGCGTACTCAATGGCCTCGGTGCTTCTGGCTGCGAATCCTCGTGCCGGGGAGTCAATGTAGAAACCCCACTCAATTACCGCCCAATACAGCAACCCTGCGCCAACACCAGCACTAAAGAGCATACCGATCCAGCTGAACAGTGAAAATTCAGGTTCGTGCTCAACGTCACTGAGTTTGATATCACCATACTTGCCAAACGCTAACCAAATTAGAATCACGACAGCACCACAGCCGTACCAGATATAGAAGACGCCAAAGTGCTGCGTAAGCAAAGTGAAGAGCTGACTAATAACGGCGCCAGCCGTCTCATGGAAACCGATAATGGGAATGCTCACCAGTAAAATAGCGGCCAAGGTGGCGATAAACAAAGGGCGATCGACGCGCGATACGGCTTGCGTTGATTGAGTCACTGCAACCTCCTAATGGGTGCTTTTATTATTCTGTAATTAGATTATCGCAGATTGCGCGCTGAATTACTTCGCTCTCCACTGATGTATTGAAGACAGCCTGCTGGCCGCTGCTGAGCTGGGGCCAATTTACTAAGGAATCGCCATTAGGATCACCGGTGTAGGCAAAGTTGACCCAGTACTGAATCATCGCCTCGCTAAGAGAAATATCCACCGCTGAGGTCGGTAACCAATCGTCGTGCGTGTTAAACACATAGGCAATTTCAGCCCCGTGATAGGCGCCAATCTGATTGCTAGGATGTTCGCGGGCACGATCGAAGCGATACACGTAGGTAGGCGCGGCGTTAGCGTTATAGTCGGCAAATTCCAAACTCGGGCAAAGCATTTGTTGAGCGGTGGTTAGTCGGTCTAACTGCTGACGAGGGCTTAAACCCGCTAAAGCGAGATCTACTTCGGCTAACTCTGCATCAGCAAGGTAGGTTGCGCGAAACTCAGCAACGTCCTGCTCAGTGACTTCAGCCGGCAAATACATCAACCATTCATCTAGATTGGTGCCAATCATGAGTGGCACGCTACGAAGCTGAGCAGAGTCTGCCGCTTCAGCCACCGTGAGCGGAAGTGTAGGGCCGCCAGCTACGGGCGAATAGTCACCAATTTCTGCAGCTAGGGTGGAAATCTGTTGGTGTGTGAGCGCTCGCAAACCTTCTAGGTTAGTGTTGGCATTCTCAGCGATGGATTCGCCCTGGGTATAGGCCTCTGTCAGCGTAGCGCTATCCAATAGCTGAAAACCACCGCTTTGACTGATAGCTTGGTGAAATAGGCCGTCGCTCTGAGGCACCGCAAGCAGCGATCCTACATTTGCAGCGCCAGCGGATTCACCGAAAATAGTTACGTTATTAACGTCCCCGCCAAAGGCTTCAATATTGCCCTTCACCCATTCCAAGGCGGCAATTTGATCGAGCAGGGCGAAATTGTTTTGCGCCGTTTGCGAGCTCTTCATATCCGGGTGTGAGAAGTAGCCAAAAATACCCAAGCGGTAGTTAATGGAAACTAACACTACGCCGCGTTTGGCGAATTCAGTTCCGAGGTAATTCGGTTCAAAGCCCCAACCGTTGACATTACTTCCGCCGTGAATCCATACCATCACCGGTAGCGAAGCGTCGGGCGAAATGGGCTTTGGCGTCCAAACATTGAGATAGAGACAATCTTCGCTAATAGTCGGGGTAGTGATAACGCCGGCGGGGCCGTCGAAATTGTCTGCCACACTCTGATACCAATTAGCATTACCGTCATTCTGAACGCAGGCGCTGGAAAATTCAGTGGCTTTGTAGTCACCGCTGAGGCTAATTGCCTGCGGTGCCTGCCAACGAAGTTCTCCTACCGGAGGCTTGGCGAAGGGAATCCCGCGGAAGCTAAGCGTTTGGGCCTCCACAATACCTGTGTAAGTACCGCCGCTCGCGGTGCTAACCGAATTTAGTTCTTCGTCTCCACAACCCAAGAGCACACTCGGTAGCACCGCGATGACAGCGATGCGCTTAACTAACTGCAACAACATCATTCGATTACGCGGTCACCTGTACTACGACACAGCCGCCGAAGCCACCTTGCTCAATCAGTTCGTTAGACTGAACCATCTCACTGAACGGCAGGTTATGGGCAATGCGGTGCTTGAGTTTACCTTCGCTCAACATTCGCTGAGTATCGGCAATAGCGTGCATCTTAGCTTCCTCTGGCATGGCGTAAACAATGACCATACGAAGTGTTAGATCCATGAACATCATCTGAATGAACGGCAGCTGTGGCTCTTTAACTTGTGTAGAGGAGTAGGTCGCAATGACACCATTAATGTTGATGCACTTAAGTACCTCGGGAAGGTTGGCGCCAAATTCCACATCCACAACGCGATCAACTTTCTCACCACCCAAGGCTGTTACCACAGCTTCGCCCCAATTGGCTTCGCGATGATTCACCACCAAGTCAGCGCCCACTTCCTTACAGGTCGCTTCGTCTGCAGGGTTTGAAGCGGTAGCCACAACCTTGGCGCCCGCTGCCTTGGCCCACTGAATAGCGTAGTAACCAACGCGGCCAGCGCCGCCGGTGATAAGAATGGTCTTGCCAGTGACGTCGCCGTCAGCGTGAGCGCAGCGATGGGCCGTCATGACAGGGATGCCAATCAGTGCGCCCACTTCCATGGGAGCTTCGTCTGGTAATGTTGGCGCTCGGCTGCTCTCAATGGCAATGTACTCCGCGGCGGTGCCGAGTAGGCGGCCATACTGCCCTTGGTACACAAACACTCGCTCGCCAATGCGTGAGGCATCAACGCCTTCGCCGACTGCTTCAATGACGCCCGAGCCATCTGAGTTAGGAATAACGGGGCCGTTATCAAGCAAGTTTGGGAAGGCGCCGGCGCGCTTCTTTACATCCGAAGGGTTTGGACAGGTATATTCCAATTTGACGAGTACTTCGCCAGCAGCCGGGCTAGGCTTTTCCTGCTCACCGATGATGAGTGTGTCCGCAGCTGTTCCAAATGATTCAAACCATGCAGCTTTCATGTGTCGCTCCTAAATAGTGTCATTGGCGGCGTTAACGTTGCCGCCCAGTACTTAAAAAATTGGTGCTCTCGCTTGCTGTAAAGCCAAAGCGTTCTCTCAGACTTAGCAAAGATAGCTAAGCGTCGGCAAACTATGGCTCTAAAAAGTTTGAGAGGCCTTCGGTATGGCCGTCTACGGCAATAGTTTGCCCAGAAATCGACTTGCCCATATCGCTCGCTAAAAATAGCGCCGTATTGGCGATGTCGTCGGCTTCAACGAACAATCGCATTGAGCTCTGGCGCTGATAAACCGTGCGGATCTCGTCAGTGGTCATGCCTCGTCCGGCGGCATCGCGTTCGATCACACCCTCAATGCGGGGACCGTTGACACTGCCAGGACAGATAGCATTAACGCGAATTTTATTGACGCCTAGCTCCATAGCCCAGGTTTTAGTTAAGCCTAGAACAGCCCACTTGGCGGCGGTATAAGGTCCGCGCATGGGAAAGCCAAACAGCGCTGCGTTGGAGGCAATGTTAATCATGGCGCCGCCTTTCGCTTTCATAAGCGGCGTTGCTTCCTTAGTAACATAAAAAATACTATTGAGGTCAATGGCGATGGTTTTATCCCATTCGTCGGGGTCCATGTCTTCGACCGATGCCGTTGGGCCAGCGACCCCAGCATTATTAATCAGTACGTCAAGATGACCGAAGCGCGTTGCGATACCTTCGAACATCGTTTTAACCTGTTGATAGTCGCTCACGTCAACCACATCACCCGTTGCATTAGGGTGTGAGGCGATAAACTCCGCTACGCCTTGCTCATTAATGTCGCACACGTGGACTAAGCAGTCCTGAGCGAGAAAGCGCTTTGCCATAGTCAAGCCGATGCCCGAAGCACCCGCCGAGATAAAAACCGTACTACCAGCCGATAGCCCCGGTACTCGTGGTTCCATATGTGAACTCCTAAAATGTAGTAAAAAGGGCGCCGGGACCGGCGCCCTTGATCAGTCTTTCGACTTATTCAAAGCGCATCTTGAAGCGCACACCAATCGTACGAGGACGGTTAGTGGTAATCGACGTATCGTAACTGCTGGTGAAACGTGTGATTTCTGCACGCTCATCCGTTGCGTTATTGATAAAGGCTTCAACACCCCAAGCATCCGTTTCAACACCGGCAGTTAGGTTCAGGTTGTCATAACCCGCCTGCACACTGCGCTGATCCATGCTGGTGTTACCACCTGCATACTTGAAGATGTCATTATAGCTTTGATCCACGTTGGCGTAGGCCATTTGTAAGTGCGTATCAAGGCCCATCATTGGGAACTCGTAACGAGCAGACATATTCCACTTCACATCAGGAACATGCGGAAGTGCCGTGCCCGAAGGTGAAGAGTTGCCGCCAATGACGAAATCTTCAGCGAAGGAAGCGTCGTTGTAAGCCATGGCACCCGAAAGTGTTAGACCGTCAACTGGGACCCAGGTTACATCTGTCTCAAGACCTTGGATTTCCGCTTCGCCCACATTAAGCGTTAGACCAACTGGTGAACCGAAGCTTGAATCGAACTTGGTGAACTGCATATCTTCCCAGTCCATGCTGTAGATAGCACCGTTCCAACGAACCGTGTTATCAGCCCAAGAGGTCTTCCAACCGAATTCCATGTTAGTTAGGAAATCCGCTTTGTAGGTACGCTCAACAACAGGAGTCTCGTCACGGTTGATGCCGCCTGGACGGTAACCTTCAGACCAAGTAACGAATAGGTTGACGTTGTCAGTGAGGTCATAGGCAACATTGAACTTCTTCAATACATCTGAATCACTTACCGAAGAGTCAACGTTCAAAATAGGGAAGCCTGGGGCGATAACGCCGTAGCCAGAAACACCCGATAATGAGCTTTCGGTATCAAAGTAGCGAAGACCCATAGTAGCCGTTAGCTTGTCAGTGAGGTCATAGGAAAGCTCACCGAATACTGCAGTTTGCTTATCATTACGAACCTGATCCGTGAGGTACCAGAGGTTTGCTTTGTCCAGCTGAACAAAGTCCGCACCCTGTGCCATGCCAGGCTGAATCCACTCTTGACGGTAGCTGTGGTCACTGTCTTCGTAGTAAACACCCACACTGTAGTTCAATGGACCTTCCGAGTTAGACACTAAACGCAACTCGTGCGTGCTACGGTCATACTGGTTGTCTTCTTCGTACATGATGTTGTTGCTAGTACAAGGACTGGTTACTGGTGCACTGCCGTAGTACTCACAGCTGTAGTACTGGATCCAGCTCGTTGAGTAGTAATCAGCGTAGTCCGAGTAATCGTTGTTGTACTCAACTTCACGGTCTAACAATGAGCCCGCGTAGGTAGCCGTTGCGAAACCAAGATCACCTTCCGCGACAAGTGAGAACTGCGTGAACTGATCAACGCTGCTGTCGTCATTGAAGCGCTGAATCTCAAGATCGCCAACCTGGCCATTTGGATTCTCTGGATCATGGAACCAAACGCCCTCAGTTTCTTGCTTCTGGGTAATCGCGCTAGCGGTCACTGTCCAGCTGTCGTTGAGGTCAACTTTAAGTGCTGCACGAGCGCCGGTGTTGGTTAAATCGTTAAAGTCTTCTTCAACACGATCCGCGTTGTCTTCAACAACGATAGGTGTAGCCGGGTTGAAGAGAGCGTAAGTGCGCTCGCCGTAGACATTATCGATGTAACCACCATCTTCTTTATTCCAACCAACAAGGCGAATCGCCGCACTTTCAGATAGTGGAATATTAACAAAGCCCTCTACGGAGTAGCTGTCTTCGCCATTTTTGGTGTTGGCGTAGCTGACATCGAAACCACCTTCGAACTGAGTGGTGTCTGGCTGGTTAGTAATGATGCGCAAGGTACCGCCCTGAGACGATGCACCGAAGAATGTGCCCTGTGGACCTGCTAGTGCTTCAACACGCGCAATATCGTACACGTGAACATCTAAGTTACGGCCAATAGCTGTTACGGGCTGCTCATCAAGGTAGATGGCTACGCTTGGGTGCTGACCCGATGCGTTACCGTCACCACCATCCGATGCACCGCGCATGTATACCTGCGCTAGGCCAGGACCTGCTGACTGGTAGCTGAGGTTAGGTAGCATTAAAGCGTAATCATTGAAATTGCTAACGCCTTGATTTTCCAAATCGCGAGCGCTAAGCGCTTGAACACTGATTGGCACATCTTGAAGGCTCTCAGTACGCTTTCGCGCCGTAACGAGAACTTCTTCAATCGCGGAAGCTTGAGCGGCAACCGGTGCTTCGGTTTGTGCGAAGGCGGCTGTACTCGCCACGGCGGCACTGATACCAATAGCAAGGTCTTTGCGTTTCAGTTGAATATTTAGAGCGCGGTTTAGGGCCTTAGAGGCCTTGCGACTCGGCAAGCGTGTGTTAGTCATTTAATTGTCTCCAGAATCGTTCTTATAGTTATTGAATAATGGAGGTCGAATCCACAGTGAAGCGGATACATCACGACCCTGCCAAAAATTAGCAGTGTTTCCATATTCAATGGCATTACATGGGCTAAAGCAAACGAGGAAAATTCGCTTATAGATGAGATAAATTCACCTCTTCAACCAATGCAAATTTCGGATAGAAAGCCATTTTCTTAAATCGCTTTCTCGTAACTTTTGATGGTAGGTGCAAGTAAGTCTTGCAGCGGGCTGAGCGCCTCGTTGTACTCTTTCCACAGTGCAACGGCGCTGGTGTAGATGGGTTGGCGAACCTGTTCAGAGCTAGCGGTTCGAACGGATCTTTCAGTCTGATGAAAATTCACGCAAGTCTCCTCAAAGCTGAGCTGGCAGTAATCTAAGAGTTTTTTGATTTCATTTTCGGTGTCATTCACCATGTTTTCGTAGCAAACGCGGTGAACTCGCCCGGGTAAAACTTCGTCAAAGTGTGACATAAGTTGAACGTAGTCTTGGTAGTAGCGGCCAATATCTTCAAGGCGGTAGCTAAATCGCTGCCCCGAAGCGAACAGCTGCTTGTAGCCACCAAAGCAGGCCGCCATAGGGTGACGGCGGGCATCGATAATTTTCGCATTCGGTAAAATAAGCTGAATTAAGCCAATGTGGGCGAAGTTGTTGGGCATCTTATCAATGAAGAAGGGGGCATTGCCGCGTTGCGCCGCGGCGCGCTGCAAATACTCTTCGCCCAGCTGTAGACGTTCTTCGGCACTAAGTTCGGCCAAAATTTCTGGGTATTTGGAGGCGTCGGTTTTCTTTGTTCGCCCAGCTAATCGTCGCGCCATGGCGATGATATCAGGCAGCTCCTTGGTACCATCCACTTGGCTGTGCGAGGCGAGAATTTGTTCAATCAGCGTTGAGCCAGAACGTGGTAAGCCGACAACAAATATCGGGTCAGGGCGCTGACAGCCGAGCGAGGTGTCCGCAAATAACGCGGGCGTACAGGTGGTGATAGAGCGCTGGGTGTCGGCGTGGTTGGCATCGGCGCTGTAGCGTTCGATCACCGCTTTGATGTTATTGCCCTTCTCATAGTACTCAAATGATCGCTTGAACTCCTTGCGATCCTCATAGGCCTTACCCAAGGCAAAGGCAAGATGGTAGGCATCTTCACGAGTGAGTTTGCCGCCATTGGCAAGCTCGTGCATTTGAGCGAGGAGCTCGTCGCTAAATTTGAATACCTTCATATTCGCCAAGCTCCAGTAGGCCTCACCGAGGTTTGGGTTGAGCTTGATGGTGTCTAGGTAGGCGGCAATCGCATCCTCTTGCGCACCAATCGCTTTGTGCGTGTGGCCAAGGCTCATCACGATATTGGCCTGAACTGGGTAGTGTTCAATGAGGTAGTTGTAGGTAAGTACTGCTTCCTCGAGTTCGCCTAGTTGAGCTTGCGCGGCGGCCTTCAGGGTGAGGTAGGCGGGATTTACATTGTCGTTCTTCTCTAGGATGGCAATTTGTTCCAGCGCTTCCTGCGGTCGCTGCCTGCCGTGCAGCGCGCTCGCGTAGTTCAAACGAGCGAGATGAAAGTCCGGTGCCAGCTCTAGAGCTCGTTCGAGCAGTTTTTCCGCATCTTTGTAGAGTTTCAGCTTGATCGCAATTTCGGCCAGGAGGCGAATCGCGGAGACATCCGTAGGGTGGGTTTTTAGGTAGTTACGCACCTTTTGCTCGGCCTCGGCGATGCGACGGGCATTAAAATCCTGCATGGCTTCCACTAGCTCAGGAGCCTGTGATGAATGCTGAAGTTGTTGATGCAGTGCGGCGCGGCTAGCGTCTTCGTTACCCAAGGCACCGTGGGCATTAGCAAGGCCTTGCCAGGCGGCGGACAGTGATGCATCGAGTTGGGTGGCTGCTTCTAAATGAGGTACAGCGGCTTCGAATTCGCCCAAATGCGCTAAACACAAACCTAGCTCCTGCTGGGCGAGGGCAAATTTGGGCTGTTGGCGAACAACCTGCGCTAAGTGCTGCTGAGCTTCGCTATTGCGCTGCTGTTTACGCAGTGCGGTACCCAGTACGCGCAGAGCATTAATATCACCCGGGACCACTACCAGAATCTCCCTAGCTTGCTCTTCGGCCAAGGTGAATTGGTTATTATCTATCAACGATTGCGCATGAAAAACGGCTTCCTTTAGGCTTTGAGTGTGCGCATTGCTCATAGATAATTCCTTCAATTTTTATTATTTCTATTGGGGTCTAGGCGACCATGTTGACATGGCAGTCACAATTCTTCAAACTCAATATATCAAATTTTATTCACCTATAAATTTAATAATAACGAATTAGGGATGAATTATGCGTAAGCGTTTACCACCGTTGACAGCGTTAAAAAGCTTTGAGGCGGCGGCTCGATTAGGCTCATTTAAGGATGCTGCCGCTGAGCTGTTTGTGTCGCACTCTGCCATTAGTCATCAGGTTAAGTTGCTAGAGAGTTACCTAGAGATAAGTCTGTTCGAGCGCAAGGCTAGAGCGGTGCACCTCACGAAGTCGGGTAAGGCCTATTACCCCATTATTCGCGAAGCCTTTGACCGAATTGCCGAGGGCACCGAGCTCATCCTTAAGCCGAAGGACCACGACATTCTTACTGTTCAGCTCTACAGTACTTTCGCTATTCGCTGGATGATTCCCAGGTTACCTGAATTCAACGCGGCTTATCCTGGCATTAAGATACGCTTGAATACATCTCAGGTGGACGTGGACTTTAGCCACGACGATGTAGACGTCTGCGTCATGATTGGTCAGCGGGTTAGCGAGGATCTGCACTATGACTATTTATTTACCTCCGAGATGTTCCCCGTTGCCTCACCCAAGTTGATTGCCGAGCACCAGTTGACGGAGCCTAATGATTTAGTGGGTTGCCCCATCTTACATGTGCATCCTTCGCCCCATGATTGGGCAATTTGGTTAGAGGATCATGGTGTGACGGACATTGACTCATCGGAAGGCCTGCAGTTCGACAGTTACGACCATGCGCTATCAACTGCTATGCAGGGTTTAGGTGTGGCGCTAGGAATGCAGCCCTACGTAGATAAAGATTTGCGCTCTGGCATGTTACGGGAAATTTTCCCTGGTCAGCGCTCTCGAGCTGGTGGCGACTGGTATGCGGTGTGCCGGCAGGAACGTATGAACGATGAGAAAATTCGCCTCTTCCGAGCATGGTTGCTTGAAGCGTTGGCGCAAGATTCTCAGTTGCAGCCATTGATGGCATAGGGGGCTATATGACCGCAACCACGACACCTAATCACGAAGCACAAACCAGTATTGCTGAAGCCGTTGGGGCGATGAAGCAGCGTAACCCGCAGCAGGCTGAACGCGTCTGTAAAGATTTTCTGGTATTAAATCCCAGCAGTATTCCCCATGTTCAGGTCCTTGGACATGCACTGATTCAGATGAATCGCCTTGATGAAGCCAAAGCGCAGATTGAGTTCGGTATCAAGCTGGCGCCGGACTATGCCGCCTTTTACGAGGATTTGGGCAGCGTGGCGGGTATTGAAGGGCAGTACGATGAAGCGGTGACCTTACTGCAACGTGCTATTCAGATGGATCCTAAACAACCGCGATTCCATAAGAAGTTGGCTCAAGCCCTGGTGGCGGCCGGAAGAGGCAATGAAGCGGACGAAGCCTTCATGGGCTTTTTGGATAGAGACAACGACGCCGCACTGGTGGCAATGGGAGCCGAACACTGGCGCGCCGAGCGTAAAAAAGAGGCGGAAGAGGCCTTTCGAAATGCACTCCGTGAGAACCCTCAAAACGTTAATGCGATGCGTTTTTTGGCTATTTGTTATCACGAGGCGGGCGGCAAAATTATTGATGCCGAAGCCTTGCTGCGCCGAGCGGTAGAGATAGCGCCGGACTTTCATCAGGCGTGGCATAATTTGGGCTCGGTGCTCATTGATAGCCAAAAGTGGCAAGAAGCAGTGAACGCTTTTAAAGAGCTGGTGGCGCTGAAACCTGACGATGATCTGGCGTGGGCGGGCTTGGGTAACGCCAGTTCGAACTTAGGTGATGTTGATGCTGCGATTTCGGCCTTCGAACAGAGTTTGAGCATTAATCCGCAGTCGGCCGGCGTATACATGTCATTGGCGCATATGTATAAAACGGTAGGTCGCCTAGAGGATTCGCTTGCTTCCTATCGTGAATCTATTCGCCTAAAACCTGATTTGGGCGAGAGTTATTGGAGCATGGCGAACTTGAAGATTTTCAAGTTTGAGGATGAAGAGGTTTCGGCCATGGAGGCTCAGCTAGAGAGTGCGGAGCTGAGCGAGCAGGCTCGCGTTCACTTTGAGTTCTCCCTAGGAAAGGCTTACGAGGATCGAAAAGACTACGAAAGTGCCTGGCAGCACTACAGTGCTGGTAATCACCAAAACCGCGGGTTGGTGGATTATGATCCCGTTGAATTTGAGCTACTACAGACACGCATCCAATCGGTATTTAGCCCCGAGTTTGTTAAACAGCATTTAGGGTTGGGGCATGACGCGCCGGATCCAATTTTTATTGTGGGATTACCGCGTTCCGGTTCAACCTTGGTGGAACAAATTCTATCAAGCCACTCTCAGGTTGAGGGTACATCTGAGTTGCCAAATGCGGCGAACATCGCCTATTCAACGGCAAAATACCGAAGTGATGGCTTAACGTTCCCCGAGACGCTAGGTGAATTGACAGCGCGCGATTGGGCGGCATACGGTAAAGAATATTTGCAACAGGTGAAGCATCACCGTGTGGAAGGTACGCCGTTGTTTATTGATAAAATGCCGAACAACTTTAGCTTTGTCGGTTGGATTAAGTTGATCCTACCCAACGCTAAGATTATCAATACTCGTCGCTTCCCTTTGGACAGCTTGTTGGGGGCGCACAAGCAGCTATTCGCCAAAGGCCAGAATTTCACCTACGACGAGTTCGAGCTGGCGGAATATTATCAGCAGTACGTAAAGATCATGGATCACTGGCATCAGGTATTTCCGGGTGAAGTGCTTGATGTTCACTATGAGGATACGGTGACTCGGTTGGAATGGCAGGTTCGTCGGCTACTTGAATTCTGTGGGTTACCCTTCGAGGAGCAGTGCTTACGCTACTACGAGAATAAACGCGCGGTGAAAACCGCGAGTTCGGAGCAGGTTCGCCAACCTATTTACACCTCAGCTTTAGGCTTGTGGCAGCGCTATGAAGCAAACTTGGACCTCTGGAAAGAGGAACTCAAGGACGTGATTGAAGCGTGCCCCGAATCCGTGCTGGATGCGGCTGGGTGGGAATTGGGGTCGGGTACATAACTTGCAATTAGGGGTCGGGTACATAACTTGCAATTAGGGGTCGGGTACATACCACGGGGTTGGTTTTTTAGGGGCCTGCAAGGGAGTGCAATTAGGGGTCGGGTACATACTGTCCGTCGCTAGCCATTGATTTCTCTAGCATAGTCACATCTAATTCAGCTCAACGCTTATGTACCCGACCCCAAATTGCATGCCCCTCGAAACCGGTTATGTACCCGACCCCAAATTGCATGCCCCTCGGAAGTAGTCATGTACCCGACCCCAAATTGCATGCCCCTCGGAAACGGTTATGTACCCGACCCCTATCGGAGTGGCGCACAAAGAAAAGCCACCCTATTTGGGTGGCTTTTTGGGTTTTCGGCGCGAGCCAATTCTTCGGCGATTGTCGGCGGCAAGGTGCTTCTCAACGAAGTCCTTAGCGCCAAAGGCGAAATTGCTGTGGGTGGCCTTGCGGATGTCCTCCTGCGTTTGGCTGCAGGGTGTTTGGAACAGACTGCGATAGGCAGCGCAACGAGTTTGCTTGTGATCTGACAGAGCCAGGAAGCTGGGGTGGGGTGTGAGCCAGGGGCAGTGGTCTTGCTCAGCGTTTGCCAAGTAGCTTGACCAGGGGTATCCGCCCGGTGCGTTCACCATACCGGCGCGGACCGGGTTATCTTCAATGTAGCGATAGCAGGCCAATACATATTCATCGCTATCGACTAAGCAGGACTTGTAGCGACTATCCCAAAGAGGGCCTGTTCGTTCAAAGGCAGTGTTGAAGTATTGAGCAAACTGTTGGGCACAGGCTTTCATTAGCAGAGCTGGTGCTCGCTGGCTATGGGGCGTAATGAGCAGGTGAACATGGTTGCTCATCAGGCAATAGGCGTGGATATCACAATCGTATGCCTTGGCTTTTTCTACTAGCAGCCGGGTGTACAGCAGATAGTCGTGAAGCCCAAAGAATATTTGCTGTCGGTTAACCCCGCGATGGACAATGTGAAGCGGGATATCGGGTGATACTAAACGTGCAGTGCGTGGCATGATCAAGCTCCCCTCCATGGTTAGGATTGATCATCTATCCTCGCGTAAATGGCCGCTCATTTAGCTGCTAAAACGGGTGGTAATTCAGAATATTTTCGAGACTTCTTTTAGAACCAACTACCTTTAGTCACTAGCCTCACACGAGGGAAGACAGGTACGACGTTGTCAGTGTTGTTTCGAGCGAAAGCAACGCTGAGGATATTCTAGTTCGTGCTTCAGAACGGATAAACCTCTAAGCCATGAATAGCATGGCGAACATCGTTAGTGAGCTGAACGGTTAGTCCGGTCACGCGTCGGTTCATGTCATGGATAGAGATGGTAGAAGGTGAGCTGCCAGCAGCAATGATACCGGGCGCGACCACGCATAAACCTCTGCCGAAGCCCGGGCGAGCAAGTTTCGATTCGTCCAGATTCATCCCGGTTAGTTCGGAAATGGGATATTGGGGTACCGGGAATGCGCACTCATCTTCAATGCTATCTCGGCTCGCAAAGCGCACCGCATCGGCCTTGGTATCATTAAAGAGCACACCGTCCTGATAGGGCTGAGCGTTATGGGTGCCGGGCGGTAATTGAGCGCTCATGTTGACGTCTTTACCGTTGAAATGCAGCATGCCGCCGGTTTTTAAACCGCTAATGTACATACCGTCATCGTTACAATGCACATTGTTGATATGCATCTTATTGAGCATTAGCGGGCCCTCGTCGCCATTGGGGTCGAAGCGTTTGGCGCTAAAGCTTAAGCCGTTGGTATCAATTTGGATGGCCCAATGAAACTTCTCGGATTTAGGGTCGAAGCCAATGATTGCGTCGTAAGCGGTTGAGGTGATGAAGATGGTGCCGCGGTATTCAAAGATTTCATGGCAATGTTTCAGGTAGGGGTTCTTCCAGCTACCGATACACTCAAATTGCGTATTGTAGGCAAATAACTCATCACTGGCGGCAATGTAGATGGTTTCGCCAATGATACAAATCCCTCGAAGGCCACGATCCCAGCCACGACCTTGCCAGTCGATATCCATTTTATCCCAATCTAATACCTGTTCAGTTAATTGAGTTTTGAGGTCTATCAGGAACACACCACCGTGACTTTGACCCTGTTGGCTGCCACGGACGACGGATGTTGCAATAAGTTTGGTCATGGAAAGATCTTTTGTTATTAGAGTTTGTAATTAGTGTACCCACTAAGAAATTAGAGTGACAGATAAAAACGAGTGAAAAAATGTAAAGTGTGTTGGAGTTACATTCACGTTGGTTGTGAAGTTCTTGCGCGGTACCTTTAGGTCGGCTTCTGTTTTCGACGAATAGAAAAAAGGGCGCCAAAGGCGCCCAATAAGTCAGGGGTTATATCGGAGATTGATTACCACCAAGCGGCATAGAGTGCTATCAGAATCAGGGTCACTGCTAGTGCAGCAATATTGAAGCTCTTATCGGTAGTGAAGCTAATACCCGTGTTATCCAGTGCCGCCTTTTTATTCGGGAAGAGGAGCGAGAACACCACACCTAAGACCATACAGGCAATGAAGACTACACCCACACGATCCATGAACGGCAGTGCTTCCCAGAAGATTTTCAGCAATAAGCTCAATACCGCTGAGCCCAAGGTCGCCGTCAAGGCTCCGGCGGCGCTCGCCTTCTTCCAGAACATACCCAGGAAGAAGATCGCCACAATACCCGGAGTAAAGAAGCCGGTGAATTCCTGAATGTACTGGAAGGCCTGGTCGAAGTTACCCAAGAGCGGACGGGCAATGATTACCGCCAGAATCAACGCAACCATACCCACGGTGCGCCCTACGGTAACCAGCTGCTTCTGAGAGTGTTCCTTCTTCGAAAACTGGGTGAAGAGATCCATGGTGAAAATGGTAGAGATACTGTTCACCATCGATGCGAGTGAACTCACAATCGCGGCAATCAACGCGGCAAAGACCACACCCTTGATGCCCACGGGGAGTAACTTCATCACCTCAGGATAGGCCTTATCCGGTGCATCGAGATCTGGCAGTAACATTACCGCGGCAATGCCCGGTAGTACGACAATGATTGGCATCAGCAGCTTAAGGAAGGCAGCAAAGACAATACCTTTCTGCGCTTCACGGATATTCTTAGCAGCTAAAGCCCTCTGGATGATGTACTGATTGAAGCCCCAGTAGCTGAGGTTCATGATCCACATACCACCCACCAATACCGAGATACCCGGCAGCGCATTGTACGACGGATTAGACGGATCTAGGATCATGTCGAACTTCTCGGGGAGTTCATTCAGCATGATACTGAAACCGTGCATCGCGCCCGAAGCGCCCGCATTCTGCGCAATCGCATCCAGGCTCAAGTAGGCAATAAACAGACCACCGGCGATTAGCAGGACGACTTGGATAATGTCAGTCAGCGCAACGGCTTTCAGCCCACCATAGAGCGAGTAGGCCGCGGTGAAGAGTGCTAGGACAATCAGCGCGTGATTCAGGTCAAGCCCCGTTACGCTATTAAGGGCGAGGGCGCCCAACCACAAAATCGAGGTGAGGTTGACGAACACATACACGCCCAACCAGAACACGGCCATAACCGTTCGTACGGCATGGTTATAGCGCTGCTCCAGGAACTGCGGCATGGTGTAGATTTCGTGTTTCAAAAAGATGGGTAGGAAGTATTTACCCACGATGATCAGCGTAATTGCCGCCATCCATTCATAGGAGGCAATGGCCATGCCCATTACATAGGCCGAACCGGACATGCCGATGATCTGCTCAGCGGAGATGTTCGCCGCAATTAAACTAGCACCAATGGCCCACCAGGGCAGACCGCGCCCGGCAAGGAAATAGTCACTGGTGTCTTTTTCATGGCCCGCTTTTTCGCGAGATACATAGGTAGCGATGCCAATTAACGCAATGGCGTAAATCGCGGCGACCCAGAGGTCGAGGGGTTGCAGTTGCATGTGATTCTCCCAATGTAAGTTCTTGCTTACTTGTTATTGTTGTTTCCAGTGCTCGGCACTGGATATGTTTCATCGTATTGGGGGCGGGTACATAACTCGCTCCCAGTTTCCATTGGGGTCGGGTACATAACGTCACCGTTGCCCTAATATTTCGTTGTGTTTCATTGGGGTCGGGTACATAACTCGTTCCCAGTTTCCATTGGGGACGGGTACATATCTTCGAGTACCTAACGTCAAAGTATTTGTACCCGACCCCTATCGCACGAATCCTTGCGCACCCGCCGCCTGCAAAGGCGACCGCAGACCACAGTGGCAAATAACTTATGTACCCGACCCCTAACACAACGAACCACCATGAAAAGCTCACCGAATAGGTGAGAAATGGAGGCCATGTCATGAGTTATGTACCCGACCCCTAATTGCATCCTATTGCATGGGTGCGTCGCCAAAACGCAGCCACAGCGAATACTCGAAGGTATCGCCGTTAAGGTTGTATTGCGATAGCGTATGGCCGCCCCATGAGTTATCGCCGCCTATGCCCATTTGTCCGTAATCTAGGTTTAACGTGGTTAATGGACGGGGTCTGATGTCATTGAGGTGCGTATTACGACGTTCCTCGTTCACTTGTGCCTCAGGACCATCTTGCACCGTTACCGCTACCTTGGCCGGCGGCGTGAAGTCGTTGCGGGTATTGTGATGAACCGCGAAACTAAAAGTATCGTCAGACCAAACGTCAAGCTGATGCTCACCGCTCAAGCGCAGCGAGCGGGTATCGGTTTTATAGCCATTTTCCTGTGGGCGTGCATAGGGTACGTAGTGGTCAGCAATAGCCTGTTGGTAGCGATCTAAAAACGCAGAGTCGTTGCGATCGCGGTAGTTTTCGTGGGGGCCACGGCCATACCATTGAGACTGATCAAAGCCATCTATGAGCGTGGTTTGCAGGCCAATACGCGGAAGTCTTGCAGTCCCAGTCGCGCGTTCAAAGCGATTGCTAATATTAAGCTCGCCATTTGCATAAATGGTATAGCGGGCAAGCCATTTGCCGAGCTCATCGCCCGATTCGCTATGGAAGGCATAAACCGCAGTAGCCTCAACACGCTGATCATCAAGCTGCTCAACAGAAAAACGCTCAAGTGACCTATTTTGGCTAGCGTATTCCCAGTCCTTGCCCCAATCGGTGAGGTAATTGCCGAAGTCATTATCGGTAGGTGCCCGCCAAAAATCTGGGGTAAACGGCGCCAACAGCTGCTGTTCGCCGGCTACACTGATCTGTGCCAACAGGCCCGAGGCGTCGAAGAGGTAGCGTTTGTCTGCCGCATCAATCTGCCATTCACCGGATTCTAGGGCCGCTACAGAGAGTTCAGCTGAACTCATTGCGGTAGGCGAGTAGGGCGCGCGGATATTGGCGTTGTACTGAATCCACTGTTCTGCCGCCACCTCATGGCCCTGTTCCAATAATGGCTGCGCCGCTGACAGATGGAGACTTAAGCTTACCGTGTGTTCTCGCGAATCCATCGGTGCTGAAATAGGTAGCGAGACGCTAAGCGTTCCACCTGCTGGTAAATCCGCCAACGGACGCTCACCCTCGGCGATAACTTCACCCTCAGCTCGCTGAACCCAACGCAGTTTGTAGCCGGATAAATTTAGGAAGTCATAGCGATTTTCTAGCTGAAACACGCCGTTATTGAGGTCAAGGGCCTCAAAGCCTACCGATTGGTAAACATGTTTAACTTCCCAGTAGGCAGGCTGTGGATCTCGATTGGAGAACAACACGCCATTCATCACAAAGTTGCCGCTTGATGGGGCGTCTTCTGGCCCATAATCACCACCGTAGGTGTAGTACTCGGTGCCATCCTTATCCCATTCGGCCAAACCCTGGTCAACCCAGTCCCAGATAAAACCGCCGGCCAGCGAATCATGCTGGTTAATCACATCCCAGTAGTCTTGTAGGTTGCCGGTAGAGTTGCCCATAGAGTGAGCGTACTCAATGAGCACAAACGGACGGTCCTGATGAGTCTCAGCGTGAGCCGCTAAATCCCAGTAACGCCAGTACATACTGGAATGAAAATCGGAGTGGCGTTCACCCACTTGGTTGATATCCCCTTCGGTTTCGTATTGCACCGGGCGTGAACGATCAGCCGCTTTCAACCAGTGATAGGTAGCCCCTAGGTTAACGCCATCTCCGGCCTCATTCCCTAAGCTCCACATGACAATGGATGGGAAATTCTTATCACGTTCATACATCCGCTGCGTACGGTTAAGATGCTGTGCCATCCACTCTGGCTTATTGCCCAGTGTCTTATCGTGGTCGTAGCCATAACCGTGACTTTCAATATTCGCTTCATCCACCACATAGAGGCCGAATTCATCACACAGTTCATAGAAGCGTTCCGGAAACGGATAGTGGGAGGTTCGAACCGCATTCAGGTTCGCCGCCTTCATCAACTGAATATCACGGATCATGGTGTCTTCATCAATCACATGACCCGTAATAGGGTGATGTTCGTGCAGGTTGGTGCCCTTAAGCTTAACGGCTTCACCATTAATCTTGAATACGTTACCTTCAATGCGGACATCGCGAAAGCCAACGTAGGGGGCGAGCGCTTGAACTTCCCCTTGCTGCGGATCGAATGATTGAATAACAAGTGGGTAGCGGTTCGGAATCTCAGCGGACCAGGGCGCAACGTCAGCGACGCTAGCGGAAAAGCTCACTTGATTGAGGCCGGGTTGCAATTCAACGGTTTTGGTTTCCGAAGCGACTTCAGGCTGACCTAAGGTCATTGCCAACTGATGTGTCACCGGAAGGTCGGCGTGGTTGAGTACACTCACGGTTAATTCAAGCTGACCGTCCTGATAGCCGTTGGTTAGTCCAGCCAGTGCATGGTAATCAACGATCTCCACGCTAGGGCTAAAGCGAATACTCACATCTCGTTGAATACCTGACAGTGACCAGAAGTCCTGATCCTCAAGGTAACTGCCATTACTCCATCGATAAACTTCCATAGCAATGAGGTTGTCACCATTCACAAGAAATTCATCGATGCTGAACTCTACGGGTGTTTTGCTTCCCTCGCTGTAACCAACGTATTGCCCATTAACCCACAGGTAGAAAGCCGAGCTCACTGCGCCTACCGTCAATGTGGCCTGGTGAGCGAGTTGCGCTTCGGATAGCGTTATCACCCGGCGATATTGGCCTACCGGATTGTCTTCGGTAGGAACATGAGGTTGATTTGCCTCAAAGGGGTAGGGGATGTTGACGTAAATAGGATAGCCGAAACCGTGTCGCTCCCAGTTTGATGGAACCGGTATGGCTCCCCAAGCATTAGCGTTGAACTGCGGCTGAAAAAATTGGTTGGCACCCGGCGTAGTAGGCGGCGTTGCCGAAAAATTGAATTGCCACGAGCCATTTAAGCTCAAGTGGTAGGGGTTAATAGTGAGGTCATCGGCGAGCGCAAGCTCTGCATTAGGGTAACTGCGGAAATAGGCGCGCGGTGCTAAGGTATTTTCTTGGATGACTTCGAGATTATTCCAATGCGGCGGCGTCTGGCCCGAATCACAGGCCGTTAAAATGATAGTAGCGAACAACACAGCGGCAGAGAAAATTCGAATCATGATTTCATCTCACTGACTTAAGTTGGTTGATAATTACCCTAACATAGCCCTGATAAATAAGCCTATATTGGCGTGAGAGCAAAGGGCAAACTTAGAATTGGGTAGCGTCTGCGCAATAAAAAGGCGAACACAGCCGTGCTCGCCTTTTTACTTACACCATTGCTTTAGAAGTGTTTACTAAAGCCAATGGAGAACTCACGTGGGCGGATAACACTTTCCAGTGAGCGATAGTTACTAATGTTGTACTGATCAAGTAACCAATCGTCGCCAGTATGTACCCAGTTCACTGAGCGATCGTCCCAAACGTTATAAATGCTAAACGTTACGTCCCAATCATCAGCGGCCCAGAGACCCATTTGGAAGTTTGCTTTTTGGTAATCAGGAATGGTGTTGCCACCCCAGCCCGATACGGTGTTTTGAGCGTTCCACCAGTCGTGTGCGTAGGCTGCCTGCCAAGAATGGTCATAACTGAACCACAGGTCGGCACCTAACATCGCATTGTGGAAGGTGTACTCCGCCTTGATCCACCACTTCTCATCCGGCGCAATGGCCAATGGCTGGCCTGCCGCCGCAAGCTCGTAGTCAGCCCAACCTGGGAGGTTCGGCACTACGTCACTGAAGTAGACGGTTTCTTCAATTTCGGATGAACCATTAAAGTAGGTACCTTGCAGCATGAAGCTCTCACTTAGCCAACCAGTGAAGCTCATCTCGATACCCTTCGAGGTTGCATCACCTAGGTTGACGTGACCTTTAGCTCCCAACGCTGTCGGATCGCCGACTTCGCGCTGCATTTCGGTCCAATCCATCTGGTAATAGGTGGCGTTTAACTGCAATGCGTCGTCAAAGAACTGACCCTTGAAACCGATTTCTTGGTTGACCAGTGAATCGGGTCCATATTCCTTAGGTAAGCTCGAAGCGTTACGGACGGTATTGTGCCCACCAAGTCTGAAGCCCTCTGAGTACAAGGCATACACCATGACATCATCGCTGATATTATAGCTGGTGCTGAACTTATACACGGTATCGGAATTCTTACCCGCATATTCATCTACACCACCATTGTCGTAATTGCCGAAAGGCACACCATACGGCCAGTACTGCTTCTCGGTGCGTTGACGGTCATATTCGAACCAACGTACACCTGCTTCCACATTCCAGGCATCGGTGATGTCATAGCCAAAGGTACCGAAGACAGCAGTTTGCTTGGTGGTACGCTCAAACTCTTCACCGTAGTAGCGATCGGTTGGTGCTACAGGGTAAATAGTGCCCGTGTTGTAGTTGTTCTGCAGCCAGTAAGCGAGATAGTTCAACGCCTGCCATGCTGGGGTACTGGTTAGGTTTGGAGTTACCCAATACCAATCCCAGGCATCGTAGGTGTCTTCATAGTAGGCACCAACCATCCACTGGAAGCGGGAATCGCCAATCGAGGCAAGGCGAATCTCGTGCGAGGTTCGGGTACCTTCTTGATCGTTGACTACCGTACCGATGTCGTAGGCTGTGTGGTAGTAAAGCGGGTTGTAGGCATAGTTAATGTTGTCGATACCGTAGGCGCGAGTACGAAGCTGGTCGCTTACCATGGTGTCGAATTCGTAATCAACTTCGCGCTCAACAGTTGCCGCTGCGTAGGTTAATTGGGCGAAATCGCCGATGTCACCCTGAAGGGTTAAACTACCCAACCACCAGTCATCGGTGCGGACATCCTTGTGGAAGCGAACAATCTCGAAATCATCTAGGGCTGGATCTTGCTTCCAATCACCGGTGGTTTCAGATGTCTGGTCGATATACATCATATCGAGGTTCCAGTTATCGGAAATATTCCAGCGAGCGGTAGCGCGAACACCTGACTGTTTCCAGTCATTGAAGTCATCTTCTACCGCGCTATCGTTGGTCGCACCGGTAAAGAGGTCGGTGCCGGCAACATTATCAATGTAGCCACCCTCGTTAACGTCGTAACCCACAACGCGAAGAGCTAGGACATCATCAATGATAGGTAAGTTAACCATTGCCTCAACGTCAGTGCTATCTTCCCCTTCGTTCATGGTGGACCAAGAGCCGCGGATGTAGCCTGACATTTCTGATGCGTCGGGTTTGTTGGTGACGTACTTCATAGCGCCCGACTGCGAGCTCGAACCAAATAGGGTACCCTGTGGACCCGGTAATGCCTCAATACGTGCCATGTCGACCATGCGTGGATCAACCTGCTGCGCCGCCGAGGTCATTGGCACTTCGTCCATGTAAACCGCTACCGACGAGTCAGTACGCCATTCCTGTGAGCCGGTACTGATACCTCGGAATACCATCTCATTTCGACCCGGTGAAGTGGATACCGATGACAAACTTGGGATAGCCGCTTGGAATTCTTGGAAGTTGAGCATGCCGGAGCGAGTAAGCTCTTCCCCGCTCATAGTTTGAATGCTTTGCGCTACATCCTGCATGTTAACGCTACGCTTGGTGGCGGTCACCAATACTTCTTCGATCATGCCGCCCTTGCGTTCTTCGGTCTCCCCCTCTTCCTCGGTCTGCGCAAGCACTGAGCCCGACATTAAAGTCGAAGCTAGCGCTAAGCTAACCGCTGAAGCGAGTGGGTGACGCGCACGATTTGGAGTGAATCGAGCCATAGTTGTTCCCCCAGAGTATGTTGAAGGGTGCTCCTGCATAACAACTGCATTCAGCACTTTATTTTTATACTGTTTATGTTTATAAATTAACTGCTGCTCGGACTGCCCGCCCGATAAAAACCCAAGTTACGTAATTCCCGATGTTTAGGCAATTAAACGCGGTTGATCTTTTTTGGGTGCGAGTTGAATAAAATTCACACAACGAATTAAGGGTTATTTATGAATATTGACGTACCGCTTCGCAACCTTGGTCCAGTGGACTTCACGCCGCTGCAAAGCGCTATCAATAGGGCGAGTGAGGAGCAGTGGCTGGAGAATCAGTATCGTCAGCGTAAGTTTGAAGTGCACTCTCAAACGCAAAGTTTGGTGATGTATTTTCTCGAGAGTGAGCTCTGGCCGAAAATTAAGGTCAATCGCGAGCCAGGCTATGAGTTACTGGCCGAAGCTGCCCAGCCGTTGATGGATAAAATTATTCAGGATCACTACGAGCCAGGCGGTGTGATCATCCGCGCGATGGCCGCAAAACTGCTCCCCGACGGTATTATCAAACCGCATGTGGATAAGCATGCCTCATTTGAGTTCAGTCACCGAATTCATATTCCCATTGTCACCAACCCTAAAGTGCGTTTTATGATTAACGGGCGGCCAAATCAGTTTCAGGTTGGCAATGCTTACGAGATAAATAATCAACTACAGCACAGTGTGATGAACAAGGGTTCGGAAGCGAGAACGACTTTTATTTTCGACTATGTCCCGCCAAGCCAAATGCATAAATTTGAGCTGGTGGCATGAAGTCTTTGCGGCAGCGGTTGCTGAATTTAATCTGCTTAAGTCAGCTTTTTCTCGTTCCAGTCATGATGGTGCAAAGCGCTGCGGCAGCGACTATTTCACCGGATTCCGAACTGCTCGATTACCGAGGGGTGTGGTACGGGTCGGCTCAGCAACCGCAAATGAGCTGGGCGGGAAGTGCGTTAGCGCTGAGATTTCGGGGAACGGGACTTGCTGTTGATTTTGACGTAGGCGTCAAGGCAGAGAATTTTCGCATAGTGATTAACGGCGTTCCCAATCCCAGCCCGTTGCGACTAGAGTCTGGCCGCAGGCTAGTGACTTTGGCTGCCAATCTGGATCCGTCTCAACCCCACGAGATTGTCTTTTTCAAAGAAACTTACGATGGCACACCAAGCACCTTATATGGTGTTGAACTTGATGATGAGGGTGAATTATTGGCGCCGCCTTTGCCTTCCGAGAGGAGAATTGCCTTTTTCGGTGATTCGAACATGGATGGGACCAGTAACTATTCCGAACATGACTCAGGGTTCGCGGGTGCTTACTTCGCCTATCCAGCCATGACTGCGCGAATGTTAGGCGCTCGTACCACCACTCAAGCGTACGGCAGCGCAACGCTTAGCGGCTATGGCGATAATAATGTGATGCGCTTTATCTATTCGCCCGATTTCTTTAGCCAACGACCCGAGTTTAGCACCAATTTCGACCCACAGGTGAGTGTTGTGAATGCTGGCGCGAATGATATTTATCGTATTCCTGCCGAACCCGGTAATGGCTTCGGTCAGGCCTCATCAACTAACCCAGATACGATTCGCGCGCAAGTGAAGGGGCGCTTCAAATCGGTGCTGGCCGAGCTACGCAAGGCCTATGGCGATGCGGTTCATATTGTGCTGTACAACGCCTATGGGTGGGACCTCAATGAACCGGCGAACTATACCGCCGAAGTGGTTGCCGAGGTGGGCGGGAATCTGTCCTACCTTCACTATCCATGGACGTGGGAGAAATGGCATGGCTCGATGGTAGAGCACGGTGGTCAAGCGCGGCTTCTTGCGGCACATATCTCCGAGCAAATGGGCTGGGAGGTTCAGCATGAGCCGCTGATCTTTAATGGGTTTTCAGATGAAGGTCAGGTTGCCAATGGCGACTTCGAGTCCGTGGCGTACGGCGATTTTAATGCCTTTGGCTGGCGTTATGCGTCGGATCGAGCTCGACGAGCGTGTGACGAGGCCAATTGCTGGCTAACGCTTGATGCGGGAACGGCGGTACATCAGGGTTTTGATGCCACCGGCGATGCGCTGCCTGGACCATCGGAGCCGGGGTTAGTTATTCAAGTGCGGGCAAAGATTCGTGGTGATGCGAATGCCACTGCCGAATTGGTGCTAGATGCTGAAGGGCAGGCGCTCTATCAACGCAACACAGCTGCGCGTCAGTCATTTGATGGGTTAACTACTGAGTGGCGTGAAGTGATGTGGCAGGTGCCTGTTCCCGTAGGTTCGTGGAAGTTGTACCTAAGCCTGGGTGCCGAGGATGGTCAGGTGGAGTTTGATGATGTTCGGACTCGATTTGTGATGATGGATGAAAAGTAATTGCGAAGGCTGCGAACTGCTATCTCGATACCAAGCTAAGGGATCAAGCCTCTAGCCAATTCTGATGTTAGCCAAGGGAAGGTAGGCGAAGTTGAAGGTTTTAAAAATAGTTAAAAAGGCTGACACTTTTTCTGGCGGCCTATATCACTTACGCCATTGTGCTGAACTTACCGATATTTGATGCGCAGCCCTCAGAGTTGGCGATGAGCTATCAGCAGGGTGAAGCTCTATCCGCGGAGCACTATCGGCTTATAGGGTTGCCTTATGTGGATCGTGATGCGGAAGAGGTTGGGCGTGAGATACTCGAAGAAGCGAGGTTAGGCGAAGAATCTTATCTCCGCCCTGACAACAATGATGTGCTTGAGTTGCTCTCGACGGGAGAGGCGGGTGAAGGGATACGCCAATTAGATGTCTCTGAGCTTGCTGGTATTGCAGCCTCTGCAGAAAATGATGTGGTATTCGAGTCGGCAGCCTGGCAAGAGTTGAATCGCCGACTGACCACTATCGACTGGCGAGGGTTAGGCACTACAACGTTTGATGCAGAAAGTTATCGGTATTTTTTCATGTATGGTACGTACTATGATTATCTTTCACTTAGTCTTTGGCAGCTGGTCTACATTATTCGTAACCAAGATGAAATAGCTCTGGCAGAGTGGTTAGCGCGGTACATGAGCTACATTGAGTACCCTGGTCCATTTTACTTTCTCCCGGAAATTAGCCTTACCCCTTGGTACAGTTCGGAAATGATGCGTGAACTGTTAGATCTTGAATTCTTGTCAACAGCTGGGCGCAGCAATGTAACCGCGCAACTTAAGGCTTTTATCGAGCGCATTGACCGGAATCGAAGTGCGATCTTGATGCGATTTAGAGAAAATGAAGCTCGATTCGTTGTCGGAACTCTAATAACCGCGACGCGTCACTTGAGTGTCGCTGGAGTATGGGACGGTAAATACAAGACGTCGGGCAGGGCTGAGTCCGCTTTGGTGCTCGCGCTTGTAGTCTTCTTCCAACAGCAACGCTTTATAAATAGAGCCGCAGATTACTCCGACATAAAAATCACTGGGGTGATGGTTACGCAGAGACCAATTTATAGCAAAATTCTTTTTCCTCAAGATATAGTGGGTGAACTACTTTTGGATTTTCTGTTTCGCGTTAGTTCGCATGCAGACTCTATCCATTTTGATGAATTCGATCAGCTTTGGAATACCTACGTTGACAGTTTAGTGGAATTCCGTACTGAGTTAGTTCAGGAGCAGTAGATACATTGGGGACGGGTACATACGGTTTAGCTCAACCCAATATTTCCCCGTAAAAGGGTAGTTAAAACGGCTGGCGCACTCGCTTATATACCCGACCCAAAACTTATGTACCCGACCCTAAAGAGCATCTGCCGGGCTACGACCTGGTTTATATTTAGCGCTTTACACGGCGTTTAGCGCCGTGTAAAAGAAAGTTTATAAACTTACCTGATGCATTGGGGACGGGTACATACGGTTTAGCTCAATCCTTTTTTCCCCGCTAAAAGGGTAGTTAAAACAGCTGGCGCACACAGTTATGTACCCGACCCCTAATTGCATCCAGCGCCCTGAAATGAACCACCCACCTCAACGAATAGTTAATAGTGACTGTTGGTAGCCGTATGTACCCGTCCCCAAAACGCGGTTGTGCCTTTTTTCGCCAAAGCGGTTATACTTCGCGCCCCTATTTGTTTTTCAGGTAAATCAACGCCATGTCGGTCAGTGAACACATTGCCAATCGTCGAACCTTTGCGATTATTTCTCACCCGGATGCGGGTAAAACCACCATCACCGAAAAGTTACTGCTGTTAGGGCAGTTGATCCAGAAAGCTGGCTCGGTGAAGGGCAAAGGCTCGGATCGTCACGCTACCTCAGATTGGATGACCATGGAGCAGGAACGTGGGATCTCGGTGACCTCATCGGTGATGCAGTTCCCCTATAATGGCCGAACGGTGAACCTTCTCGATACCCCGGGGCACGAAGATTTCTCCGAAGATACCTACCGGACACTAACCGCCGTAGATTCCTGTCTCATGATTATTGACGCAGCGAAGGGTGTGGAAGATCGAACCATCAAGTTGATGAACGTCTGTCGTTTGCGCGATACGCCCATCATCAGTTTCGTCAATAAGCTGGATCGCGAAATTCGCGACCCCATTGAAACGCTGGACGAAATGGAAGAAGTCTTAGGCATCGCGGCAGCGCCAATCAACTGGCCAATTGGTTCGGGTAAAGAATTTAAGGGCGTGTACAACCTGTATACGGACACCATTCACCTCTACAAGGCGGGATCTCGCTCGGTTATTCCTGAAGATATCCGCATCCAAGGTTTGAATTCACCGGAAGCCGATGAGCTGCTCGGCGTTTACGCTGACGAAGTTCGCGAGGAGCTTGAATTGGTTCGCGGTGCGACACACGAATTTGATATCGACGAATACAAGGCGGGTCAGCTTACCCCAGTATTCTTTGGTACGGCGCTGGGTAACTTCGGTGTACGTGAAATGTTAGATGACTTCGTTGAATGGGCACCAGCGCCACTGGACCGAGATGCGTCGAGTCGTCAGGTTGTCGCCACGGAAGAAAAATTGAGTGGTTTCGTCTTTAAAATTCAGGCGAATATGGATCCGAAACACCGAGATCGTATCGCGTTTATGCGAGTCTGCTCGGGCTCCTATACCCGTGGTATGAAGATGAAGCACGTTCGTATTGGCAAGGATGTCAAAATCGCCGATGCGGTCACTTTTCTCGCGGGCGAACGTTCCCATGTGGAGGAAGCGGTAGCGGGCGATATTATCGGCTTGCATAACCACGGCACCATCCAGATTGGCGATACCTTTACCGAGGGTGAAGAGCTCAAGTTCACCGGTATTCCTCACTTCGCTCCGGAAATGTTCCGTCGAATTCGTCTCAAAGATCCGTTGAAGATGAAGGCGCTGCAGAAAGGTCTCCAGCAATTGTCTGAAGAGGGCTCAACGCAGGTGTTCTTCCCAACGCGAAACAATGACATCGTGGTGGGTGCAGTAGGTGTGCTTCAGTACGAGGTGGTTGCGTATAGATTGAAGGAAGAATACAAAGTAGAAGCTGTGTATGAGCCGGTGAATGTGTACACCGCGCGCTGGATTGAGTGTGAAGATCCGCGCATGCTAGAGGATTTCAAACGCAAGAATAGCGAGAACGTGGCCGTTGATGGCGGTGGTCACCTCACTTACTTGGCACCAACGCGCGTTAACTTACAGTTGACGCAAGAGCGTTGGCCGGATGTAGAATTTAGAGCAACGCGCGAACATTAATTAGTTATTTTGAACCGATTAGGTGAGTTGTTGTCTACTATTAGCCTTAAGAGTTGGGTTATTCAGACCAATATCTAACCGTTGGTCACACTTTTGCGAACAAAAACCCCCCTCGGGTGTTTACATCGCACTGGGTAAATGGGCACAATGTGCTCAAAGAACTTATAAGTAAATAAATTAGGATTTTAATATGCGTCGCTTTGCGAAACCTGCTGATGACGAAGAAAACGAAATTGACTTAACGCCGATGCTCGACGTTGTATTCATCATGCTGATTTTCTTCATTGTAACGGCTACGTTCATTAACGAAGTTGCCCTTGATTTTAATCGCCCTGATTCAACGGATGACACACCTCCTCCGCCCGATGCACCACAGAACGCGGTGATCAATATTAACGCGTCTAACGTGATCGAAATTAACGGTCGTCGTGTTGATATCCGTGCGGTAGAAGCTAACGTTCGTCGTATTTTGGCTGAGAACCCAAATGGTTCAGTTGTTGTTATGGCGGCTGAAACTGCCGACACTGGCGTATTTGTTGAAGCGGCTGATGCTGCTCGCGCTGCAGCGCCAAACGCTCCAGTTGCTTTGGTTATTGAGGGCGAGTAATCGCCAACTCAGTTAGCTTAAGCTAAGCCAGTAGAAGAGAGCCGACGAGAGTCGGCTTTTTTGCGTCTGAAGGGCGGCATAATTAGGCACTTTGGTGATGAGTTCCGATCTTTTACCGCCGAATCTAAGGCTTACATCTTGGCGCAGGGCTGTGCCATAATTAGCCATCAATAAAAATAACAAGATGTCATCGGAAGTGAGCGCATGAAAAATTTAGCTACCCCAAACTCCAACACCCCGATCAAGCGCAGACCGATCCTGCGATTCATTGGTCGCCTATATTTGCGAATCTCGGGCTGGCGTCTGATTGGTGAGTTTCCAGATGTGCCAAAGTGCGTCACGCCGGTAGCACCGCACACCAGTAACTGGGACTTCGCCCATGCTATTGCTATGGTAATGGCCACCGATTTGGGTGTTAACTTCATGGGTAAGCACACACTATTTGAAGGTTTCTTTGGGAAGTTCTTCTATGCAATGGGTGGCATCCCCGTTGTCCGCCACGATCCCAAGGGGCTTATCGAACAAGTTGCCGATCAGCTAAATGAAATGGATAGGGCTATTCTGGCTATTGCACCCGAAGGCACCCGCAAGAAGACCGATAACTGGAAGACAGGTTATTTACGTATTGCCTACGCGGCGAATATCCCGGTCGTCCCGGCTTATATTGACTACCCAAGCAAGACCATCGCGTTCGTACCACCAGTAGAGCTAAGCGGCGATTTAGATACCGATATGGCACGTGTTCAGACGGCCCTGAAGCCTTACCGAGGTAAATACCCAGATCAGCAACTGTAGTCATCGCAAGGAAGTTTAATTTCGCCCTAGGAGGGCTTATGTACGCAAATCCGTTACTTCGTTTTTTAATTGGCGCCGCTGCCTTAGTGGTTGCTGTAGCAGGATTGCAGGCGGCTCAGGCCGCACTGGTACCATTGTTATTAAGCCTATTTATCGCCGTGTTGTGCGGACCAATACTGTTTTTCCTCAAGCAGCGAAAGGTTCCCACAGGGCTGTCGATCTTCTTGATTATGTGTCTGGTAACCGCGGTCTTGGCATCCATCAGTGCCTTAGTTAGTGGCTCAGTGACTAAATTCATTAGCGATCTACCTTTCTATCAGGCTCGTCTCACCGAGATAAGTGCCGCATTCCTAGTCTGGGCTGAGGCAACGGGTGCGTCCATGGGGATTGAAGTATCAACTGAGACTCTCCGCGAACAAATAAACCCTAGTCAGCTATTGGGCATGGTGGGTAATACCCTAAGTTCCTTCGGTAACTTGATGACAAACACGTTACTGATCCTCGTAACGGTGATCTTTATCCTGTCGGAGATGGATAGCTGGAAGGGTAAGCTTAAGTTTATTGATAAGAGCAGTTCATCTGGTGGTATTGGCGATTCTATTTCCCGTATCGGTGAAACGGTTGTCCACTACATGACTCTCAAGCTTTGGGTCAGTCTGGCAACGGGTGTGGTGATTGGTCTGTGGTTATGGATTATCGGTGTTGATTATCCGCTTCTGTGGGCGCTGGTTGCGTTCCTACTTAATTTCATACCCAACCTAGGTTCTATTCTTGCGGCTATTCCTGCTGTGCTACTCGCAGTGGTGCAGTTGGGGGTGGGGCCAGCGGCCTTAACGGCACTGGGTTATGTGGCAGTGAACATGATCATGGGTAATGTGATTGAGCCGAAGATCATGGGGCGTGGCCTCAATTTGAGTACGCTAGTGGTATTTCTGAGCTTAGTACTCTGGGGTTGGATCCTTGGGCCTGTTGGTATGTTCCTATCCGTGCCGCTCACTATGGCAGTTAAAATTGCTTTAGAACACTTCCCAGAAACACGTTCAATCGCCATCATGCTGGGCGGTGCGGTTCCTGAGGAAGAGCTCGAACCAATGAGTGATGACGAGCTGAGTCGCATCGCTGGAGACGGAAACTAATCTGGTGTTGCGGATGGGCTTGGCACAGTGGCATCACCGCGACTGGGCTAATCAAATTGGCGGCAGAGGATTGGCAGCGTATGCGGAACAGTTCAAAACGGTGGAGGCCGGCAGTACTTTCTATGCGCTGCCTTCACTGCAAACCGTGGCTCAATGGAGCCTAGATACACCCAGTGACTTTCGTTTTGCCTTCAAGCTGCCCCAGACCGTGACTCATCGCGGTGGTTTGGTGGCTAACAGTCCAGAACTGAACGAATTCTTTCGCGTTCTGGACGTGGTCTTAGATCGCTGTGCGCCATTCATGATTCAGCTACCGCCTACCTTCTCGAAAGCTCATTTTTCGTCATTGGAAGGTTTCTTGCTGAGCCTTCCCGTAGGGCTAAGTTATGGGATTGAATTTCGTCACTCCGACTTCTTCGATCGAGGAGAGACCGAACGTGCTACGAACCAATTGCTCTATCGGCTAGGCATTGAACGCGTCTGGTTTGATACGCGGGCGTTGCGAGCGTCGGCAGCGGATAACGACATCACCCAAGATGCGCAGCGTAAAAAGCCGAACGTTCCTACCTATGGCTATGCCCTAACCGATACGCCCATGGTGCGACTGATTTCTCATACCTACTGGCAGGGCGCTAAGGATCACGCTACCCAATGGGCGAAGCGTTTTGCCCAGTGGGTAGATGAAGGTCGAAACGTATATTGTTTTGCCCACACTCCTAGTAATGCCAGAGCGCCCGAGTTCGCGGGAGCGATACAGGACCTTAGTGCACAATTCAGCAACCAAATACCGCCCTGGCAGTGGCGCAGTGGAACCACTGGAAGCTTACTTTAGTAGGCTAGTGAAAGTCGCACTGGTGGCAGGTATAACAGTATGGCAAAATCGCGCCATTAACTGACTTGAGGTAGGTATGGAATTTAAAAAGTGGGAATGCATCGTCTGTGGCTACATTTACGATGAGGCCGAAGGCTGGCCCGAAGACGGAATTGCACCCGGTACCAAATGGGAAGATGTCCCAGAAGACTGGTTGTGCCCTGATTGCCTGGTAGGTAAGGACGAATTCGAGATGGTGCAAATAGGTTGATCACGGACCAAATTGTCCTCAGTGAGCGAATTCGCGCTATTTTACCGGAGGCGAAGCTTGAGGTGGTTCAGCTACCCGACGCTCCGGAACTTTCGCTTTGTCTGCTAGAGGACAATTGTTTTAGACGCCCGCTCACCGAACAGGAGGTGAGTGCGGCTTGGACGCATCCTCCCTATTGGGCGTTTTGTTGGGCAAGCGGTCAGGCCATGGCAAGGTATCTGCTTGATAATCCCGCTGATGTGTCGGAAAAACGTGTGGTCGACTTTGGTTGTGGCTCTGGCGTGGCGGGTATAGCGGCGGTTAAAGCCGGGGCGAAAGTTGTTGCCTGTGATATTGACCCTGATGCGCTTCAGGCAACCAAGCTTAATGCTGAACTCAACGGCGTAGCAGTTATTGATGGTGATGAACGGCTGTACGGCAGCTCGGATTCCCTACTCTGGGATGTGATCGTCGAGCATGAATGGCAGAATACCCTGGTGCTCTGTTCAGACATGAATCGCATTGGCTTAGCAGATTGCCTGCTGGCGGCCGATGTCCTGTATGACCCGCAAAATCTGCCGCTGCTGGATGACTTCTGCGAGTGGTCGGAGTCAGTATTAGTGGCTGATTCACGGGTGCGAAACTTCAGTCATCCTAAGTACCAATGGGAGTTCGAAATTCAGTCCATTACCTTGCCGGATTTGGATGAACTGCTGATGCACCGTTGCGTGAATTTCTATCGCCGCATCAAATCGTAGCGGGTTGAAGCCAGAGTAAGTTGTTCTCGTAATCGATGATGGCATTGTGCGCTTTCAAATAATCAGAGCCGATAATGGCCGACAAGGTACGAACGTCATTACTTCGATAGACGCGGTTGATATGCTCCAAATTCATCACTTTCATCTCGCTGGCCTCCAGCGCCTGCTCGCCAAGACTGAAGTCGCTGAAATCCGCAATTTCGAGGTAGCCCTGAGAGCCGCCAAGGCCAACGGCACGGATGGATGATTCGCGTGTAGTGGCGTTGATACGACTCACGAAACTCTGATCGACTACCGTGGTGGTGGCACCACTATCCACCAGGATATCTACCGGCGTGTTATTGAGCTCGCCATGAGCAATAAAGTGTCCGAAGCGATTCTCGGTTAGCTCAACGGCTACATAGCCTCTGTCGTTAAGTAGGGCGCGGAGATCCTCTGCGTACACGGTACTTACAGATTGTAAGAGCGCGCCAGCTAGAACCATTCTGCTGAGCAATCTGCTAAGTGCTGGGATCTTTTTCATCGTGCCACTCCCTGTGAAAATCTCTGATAACCTCAAGATAGGCGCCAGCGAGTGTCAGCACAGTAGGGAGCGCCCGATTCTAATTAGTTGATTTGGGAGGGGGAGGTACGCAGAACTGCTATCAAAGTGGAGAATGTTACTCGCCTGGTTGCTCCGCAACTATGAGTTCTGCCTTAAAGGATGCGCCATTACGCCATACCGTTAATTCAAGTTTTTGACCTGCTTCAGCCGTCGCTACTTGCCGAGCTACCAGCGCTGGCGAGGTGAGCGGAGCGCCGCCCCAGCCGATGATAATATCGCCCGCCTGCAAGCCCGCTAAATCCGCTGGCCCGTTGGGGGCTACCGCAATGATTCCCAGCCCTTGCTCAGTGGGAAGTCCTAGGGAGCGAATCAACGAATTGGTGAGAGAGCCTCCAGAAATGCCCAGCCAGCCTCGAGAAACACGGCCATTCTCAATGATACTTTCCACGACATACTTAATGGTGGATGTTGGGATGGCGAAACTTATTCCTTCCGTACGGCTTCCCAGTACGGAGGTGCTAATGCCAACGAGTTCACCGTGGGTGTTAACTAGCGGGCCACCCGAGTTACCGGGATTGATTGCCGCATCGGTCTGCAGGTAAACACTGGCTCCCGAATTGATATTGAGTCGTTCAGTGGCGCTGATGATACCCTGCGTTACCGTGAGGCCAACGCCAAAGGGGTTACCGATAGCCAGAACAATATCACCGACGAAAATCTCGCTAGGCTCCTCAAGGGCAAGCGTCTGAAGACCGTTAAGTTCCACCTTAAGCACCGCGAGATCACTGAAGGCGTCGTCACCGAGGAGTTCCGCCCTGGCTTCGCGGCCATCGGCGAAGACCACTAGGATGTCCGTAGCATCGGCAATCACGTGACGATTGGTAGCAATGTAGCCGTCACTCCTAATCACCACACCCGAGCCAAGAACCGTACTTTCATTTTCGTCCTGTCGGAGCACACCAAGGTTGCGGGAGAGCTGAGCCTGAGCGCGATCCTGCTCAGTGGCTTCAGTAACTTTACGGGAATAAATTGACACCACAGCCGGGGCGGCGAGATTAACCGCCTGTCGATAGCCGTCTTGGGTTTCAGTATTGGTAGTGGGGTTGGGGGCAATGGTATCGCCACTCAGCACCGCAACGCCGAGGGCAACCCCAGCGATGATTGGCCATAGCCAGTCCTTTAGGTGTTTCGTGAGGGCGCTTTTCGTCATCCCAATCTTCCCTGTAGGGCGCCCGATGAGCGCCGCGATATTATTATGTTTTAGGCTTAGTCGAACGGTGTTAAACGCGCGGTGGCTCAACGGGTTCCTCTTTCAAACCATATTCCTCAGAGAGCGTGCCCACAGCGTCAGGGCCTTTCGGAGCCCAATCTCTTGGTGGCTCGGCATGTGAGCGTGATGGCTTAGATCCGTCAAAGTGGCTAACGAGGTTAATGTTAGCGATCTGTTGAGCGCTATCGATCAATTGTGACTTCAGCGCATCGCCCTGACGGTTCAGCTCGGCGGTAGCCGCTGCCATGTGATCAAAATAGGTAGCCAGATCACGGCGAAGTTCAGCGGTTGGGTCAGCAATTGGCTTCTCAGTCTTAGCTGACACACTTTGTTGCGCTTTGTTAATGCCGGTTAGGTAACCCACAACTACACCAATAACAAGGAAGGCGATTGCAATAAAAATAGAGGTGATCAAACTATCCACGGCTTTCTCCATTAGCTTTTAACATGGCTGGTTCTGATTAGTTGTAAATAAAGTCTAAAAAACAACGTATTAACCGTTATTATAGAGGTATCTACATTAAAGCTATAGTACTACTTCATGAACAATCTATTTAGTCAGAAATCACATACGTTTTTTATTGATGGTCCAGAAGGCAAGTTAGAGGCTGTCATCGATGGTTGCCCTAAAGGTCTTCGCGGTGTCGCTATTGTCTGCCATCCTCACCCGCTTTACGCCGGCACCATGCATAACAAGGTGGCGCATACGCTTGCGCGTGCCTATCGAGATAGCGGTATCGCTGCGCTGCGTTTTAACTTCCGTGGGATAGGTGATTCCGACGGCAGTTACGGTGATGGTGATGGCGAAGTTGAAGACTTGTTGGCCGTTAACCGTTGGGTGGACGAACACCGAGGTGACTTAGTGAAGTATCTAGGTGGTTTTAGTTTCGGTTCGATGGTGGCGGCACGAGGTGCGGCAGAGTGTCAGCCTAAGCATTTGTGTTTAGTTGCTCCGCCAGCCGGGAAATATCCGTATCCAACGCAGTATGATTGCCCTGTACTACTTCTCCAGGGTACGGCTGACGAAGTTTGTGATGCCGAGGATGCCTTTGAATGGGCCCGGAATACCTCACCTGCGCCAGCGGTGGAGGTCTTCGATGAGGGCTCGCATTTCTTTCACGGTATTCTTTCAGATTTTAAGCGTCGCGTGATGAAGCACTTGGACGCTGTGTGAGGAGCAAGCAATTTTGAGTCCCTACGAACAATGGAAAACCTTAGTTGATAGTGGCGAATTTAGTTACGACCCTGCCCAAGAGCTAACGGTGACCCGATTAACCGAAGTCTATGACCATCTTTGTATGGCATTGCATGACCCTGCGCCCGTATCAGTGTGGCGAAAGGTTTTGAAACGACCAAAGCCGGTTGCACCTATTAAGGGACTTTATCTTTGGGGTGGCGTAGGGCGGGGTAAAACCTGGTTGATGGACGTCTTCTATGATGCCATTCCCGGAGAGCGCAAGATGCGTATGCATTTTCATCGCTTCATGCGTCGCGTTCACGGTGATCTAAAGCGGCTGGAAAAGCGCAGTGATCCTCTGGTGCATGTGGCTGACGAGATTGCCGAGGAAACTAAAGTGATTTGCTTCGACGAGTTTTTCGTCAAGGATATTACCGATGCCATGCTACTGGGGCGTATGTTCCAATTGCTGTTCGCGCGAGGGATTACCCTGGTAGCTACTTCTAATATCCCGCCAGAGAAACTCTATGAAAACGGCCTGCAGCGTCGAAGATTTCTTCCTGCGATTGAGATGATTCAAACGCATTGTGAAGTGTTGAACGTTGATAGCGACACGGACTATCGCCTGCGTACGCTATCCCAGGCAGAGCTCTATCATATTGGTAAGCCCGAGCAGACCGATGATGCACTTAGAGCAGCCTTTTCACAGCTTACCGCCAACCACTCTGGTGGTGAGCGAGCTGTAGAGATTGAGCTGTTGGGGCGCACAGTGATTGGCCGGCGGGTTCACGATGATGTTGCGTGGTTCGATTTTGATGCGCTGTGTAACGGACCGCGATCTCAGCACGACTATATTGAGCTGGCGAAGGAGTTTCACGCGGTGATCCTATCCGGCGTGCCACAGCTTAATTCGCAAATTGAGGATCAGGCGAGAAGGTTCGTTTACCTCATTGATGAGTTCTACGATTGTAATGTGAAGCTCATTATTGCCGCCGAGGTAGGTATCCATGATCTCTATGTGGGTGAGCAGATGCAGTTTGAGTTCCAGCGAACGGTAAGTCGTTTGTTGGAGATGCAATCGCACGAGTATCTCGCTCAAGAACATAGAGCCTAGAGCCTAGAGCCTAGAGCCTAGAGCCTAGAG
>JBEDTZ010000008.1:0-52976 GCA_040119265.1 Pseudomonadales bacterium
TAGAGCCTAGAGCCTAGAGCCTAGAGCCTAGAGCCTAGAGTCTAGAGTCTAGAGTCTAGAGTCTAGAGCATCGATATCGACCGTCATTAAGTACAATTCTTAGTGTTAAGTCGGGTAGCTCGTATAGGAAGGTCGCGGCTTCTCATCTATAGTTCGCGTCGCTGGCGTATTTTTTTAGTAGTTACGCTAGACAATGGCGTTTGAGTTCTATATAGTTCCGCGCCAAAGGTTGAGCACGACAACATGAAGACAAATAGCTCGCCGAATCGAAGGTTCTTCTGTAGCCTCGGTTCATATCGATAAGCAAACCAAAGTGTTTGCCCGTTCGTTAACGGTACTTTAGTGATTTCTATCACTGGATTGCTGTGGTTTTTTAATCACGCAATTTGGGTGAGCGAATTTGCTTGAAGCTGCTGTCCTGTCTTCTTCTCTTATCGAGAATCTGTCGTGTTCTTTTAGTTTGCGGGAAACCGCCTAGAGCAGGATTTTGTTTTAATGAAAACCTTCAGTGCAAAAGCAGAAGCTGTACAGCGCGAGTGGTTCATTGTTGACGCTAAGGGTAAAACCCTTGGCCGTTTGGCAACTGAAATCGCTACACGCCTACGTGGCAAGCATAAGCCAGAATACACCCCACACGTTGACACTGGCGACTTCATCATTGTTGTGAACGCAGCAGAAGTTCACGTAACCGGTAACAAAGCTAAAGACAAAATGTATCACCGTCACACGGGTTACATTGGTGGCTTGAAGTCAATTTCTTTCGAGAAGTTGATCGAGAAAGCGCCTGAGCGCACCATCGAAACAGCTGTTAAAGGTATGCTACCAAAAGGTCCTCTTGGCCGTGTAATGTTCAAGAAGCTTAAAGTATACCCAGGTGCTGAGCACCCACATACAGCACAACAGCCTAAGCAATTAGACATTTAATCGGAGCAGAACAATGGCAGAACAATTCTACGGAACCGGTCGCCGCAAGACTGCTACCGCACGAGTCTTCTTGAAGGCAGGTAGTGGCGCGATCACTGTTAACAATCGTTCACTTGATGAGTACTTCGGTCGTGAAGTAGCTCGTATGATCGTTCGTCAACCTCTTGAGTTGACTGAGCTTACCGAAAAGTTTGATATCGCTGTTACCGTTAAAGGTGGTGGTGCTTTCGGTCAGGCTGGCGCAATTCGCCACGGTCTAACGCGCGCATTGATGAGCTATGACGAAACTCTACGTGGCGCATTGCGTGCAGCGGGTTATGTAACTCGTGATGCTCGTGAAGTTGAGCGTAAGAAAGTTGGTCTACGCAAAGCACGTAAGAGCACTCAGTTCTCGAAGCGTTAATTTTCGATTCTATTGGCGATTTGCCTGGTGCGAATCGTTATTCGAAAATTCAAAACCCCGCCCTAGTGCGGGGTTTTGTCGTTTTGAGATGTTTGTTTTATAGCTCGCTTTCTGCTTCATTTCCCTCATATTCTTCTTTAATTTCGAATTCCATCCTCTGTTCGCCGTTCTCTCATCCCATCATTACAAGTGCCCTCACCGTAAGTCTCCGATGGGCGGCTGACCTTAATTTGGGTGCAGTTCGTATTAGTTAGTGAGGACCCTAAATAGCTAATGGTTTAAGGAGGGATTGGAGAGCTTTTAGCTTCTGTCACGCGGGCACAATGGCGCAAATCGTCTATAGTCTTCAACAATGTCAAAAATTGTCTTAAATCATCGCATTAGCGAGCTAGATAACCTTGTTACTCTTAGGGGTTTCTTATAACATACCAAGATAATTTTAAGTGCAGTAAACGCGGCGATGAGCCTAAGTTTGAAGTGAAGTTGTGATGGGAGAATATGCGTCATGAGCGATGACGGAGTAAATACGGCACGCCGTAAATTTCTTATCGGAGCCACCGGAGCGGTGGGTGCGGTAGGAGCAGTTGGTGCAGCCGTTCCGTTCGTAGGGTCTTGGGCCCCGAGCGCTAAAGCTAAGGCCGCTGGAGCCCCGGCTCGAGTGAATATCAGCAAGCTTGCCCCAGGCGAGATGATGGTAGGCGAATGGCGAGGTAAGCCAATTTACGTTGTTAGACGTACGCCAGAGGTGCTCGAGAACCTATACAAGATGGATGGCGAACTCCGCGATCCAGAATCTGTAGAGCCAATGCAGCCAGATTACGCTCAGAATCACTACCGTTCTATCAAGGACGAGTACTTGGTTTTGATTGGTATCTGTACTCACTTAGGTTGTGCTCCTCAGTATCGCCCAGAAGTTGGTGCTGCCGACCTAGGTGGAGATCAGTGGTTCGGCGGATTCTATTGCCCATGTCACGGTTCGAAGTTCGATTTAGCTGGGCGTGTACTCAAAGGTGTACCGGCGCCAGTTAACCTCGAAGTTCCTCCTTACAAGTTTGAAACCGACGGCTTACTTATTATTGGCGTCGACGAGGAGACTGCATAATGTCGAAAATGAAGTCATTTATGGAGTGGCTCGACTACCGTTTACCGGTAACCGAGGCCTTTAACAAACACGCGGGCGAATACTACGCTCCGAAAAACTTTAACTTTTGGTACTACTTCGGCGTACTCGCGTCCATCGTACTGGTCAACCAGTTGGTTACCGGTATCTGGCTAACGATGAGCTACGAGCCGTCAGCGGAAGGGGCATTCTCTTCGGTTGAGTACATTATGCGTGATGTCGACTACGGTTGGATTATCCGCTACATGCACAGTACCGGCGCCTCGGCGTTCTTCGTCGTTGTTTACCTACACATGTTCCGCGGATTACTTTACGGTTCTTACCGTAAGCCACGTGAGTTGGTATGGATCTTCGGTATGTTGATCTACCTTGCGCTCATGGCTGAAGCTTTCATGGGTTACGTACTTCCTTGGGGCCAGATGTCTTACTGGGGTGCTCAGGTAATTGTTAACCTGTTCGGCGCAATCCCAGGAATCGGCGAAGCGCTAGTAGAATGGATCCGTGGTGATTACCTGATTTCAGGTATTACACTAAACCGTTTCTTTGCCTTGCACGTGGTAGCGTTGCCGATTGTCCTACTGGCATTGGTTGTACTGCATATCCTTGCGCTACACCAAGTTGGTTCGAACAACCCTGATGGCGTAGAAATCAAGGCGCACAAGGATGAGAAAGGTAATCCTGTAGATGGAATCACCTTCCACCCTTACTACACAGTGCATGATCTACAAGCTATTGCAGTGTTCCTGTTTATCTTCTGTGCGGTACTGTTCTTCATGCCAGAGATGGGCGGTTTCTTCTTGGAGTACGCTAACTTCGAAGAAGCAAACAACCTGAAGACCCCTGAGCATATTGCACCGGTTTGGTACTTCACCCCGTTCTACGCGATGTTGCGTGCAGTAACCATTGACCTTGGCCCGCTGAGCTCTAAGTTCCTTGGCTTTATCGTCATGGGTGCCGCCATTGCCGTATTGTTCGTCTTGCCTTGGCTTGATCGCGCGAAAGCGCGTTCAGTTCGCTACAAAGGTAAAGTGACGTTCATTATGCTTGGTCTGTTCGTGAGCTCTTTCATCATCCTAGGTGTCCTAGGTGTTAAAGCTGCTACACCGTCGCGTACCGTGCTAAGTCAGCTGACTACGACGATTTACTTTGCGTTCCTACTGGGTATGCCATGGTGGTCGCGTGCGGGTATCAAGACTACCGGCACCTACGTAAGTATGTGGTTCTGGGGTGTTTTGATTGCGGGTATCTCGTTATCAGCAATTTCAACCACAATGTCTGCGACTGAAACAGATGCTCACATGATTGCAACAGCGGTCTATGGCTTAATCGTTGCCGGTATCTTCTTCATCATGCCTTGGCTCGTTGCGGCTGACAGTGAGAAGCAAGAGCCTGAGCGCATAACCATGGATGGCGGCATGGGTCCAATGAAAGTTATCCTATGCCTAGTTGCCGTTGCATTATTAACAGCGCTGCCGCTACAGGCCAGTGCAGCGGGTGGTTCAGGCTACCCGCTAGACTCTGCGAACGTTGACGTGAGTGACCAAGAGTCACTCCAACGTGGCGCCGCGTTGTTCACGAACTACTGCATGGGTTGTCATAGTCTGAAGTTCCAGCGTTTTGAGCGCACGGCGGATGACCTGGGAATCCCCCACGACATTATGCAGGAGAACTTGAATTTCGCAGGCTCTTCTATTGGCTCGCTAATGCAAATCCCAATGACGCCAGACCTCGGTAAGCAATGGTTTGGCGCTGCGCCACCGGATCTCACTTTGGTCGCTCGTGCTCGCGGTGTTGACTGGTTGTACACTTACCTGCGTACCTTCTATAAGGATCCTTCACGTCCAATGGGTGTGAATAACAAGGTTTTCCCTAATGTTGGTATGCCGCACGCACTGTTAGAGCTTCAAGGTCTGACCGAATGTGCTCCAGGACCTGTTTTGGCCGCTAATGGCGGGCAGAAACGTGATCCGTTGACAGGTGCGCCATTGCTAGAGGATCCATGTGGTACGCTAGCGATTGTCGAGCCGGGCAAGCTATCAGCTGAAGAATATGACCAAGCCGTTTACGATTTAGTTAACTTCTTGGCTTACACGGCAGAACCTACGCAATTGAAGCGTGAGCGTATCGGCATGTTTGTGTTATTATTCATCGCAGTATTCTTCGTATTCGCATATCTTCTGAATCGCGAATATTGGAAAGACGTTCACTAAACACTTGTTTAGCTGAATTTATCGAGGGCAGCTTTCACAGCTGCCCTTTTGTGCTTTTATATTTTGAACAGTCGAGGTAACTTCTATGGGTGTTGTCGCTAAGCGATCCTCCATGACATTTTTTTCTAATGCAACTTGTCAATTTTGTCACCGCGTTCGTATTGTTCTCGCCGAGAAAGGCGTCACGGTCGAAATCGTCGACGTTGATTTAAATGACAAGCCGCAGGAATTACTCGAATTAAATCCCTACGGAACGGTTCCAACCTTGCTCGATCGTGATCTAGCCCTATACGAGTCTAAGGTCATGATGGAATATCTTGATGAGCGTTTCCCGCACCCACCTCTTCTTCCGGTATACCCTGTTGCGCGTGCTGAAAGCCGCCAGTTGATGTACCGTATTGAGCGTGATTGGGCTCCGCTTATCAGTGTCATCCAGACGCATGAGGATCCGAAGGTTGCGGAGCTTGCTCGTAAGCGATTGCGTGAAGGTTTACTCTCTACTGCCCCGGTATTCGGTGAGCTTGACTACTTTATGAGCGAAGAGCTGACGTTGGTAGATTGCTGTATGGCTCCTATCCTATGGCGCTTACCGCTGTTAGGTATCGACTTGGGCGAAGGGAAGTCTGCTGAGTTACTTCAGGGCTACATGACGCGCCTTTTCGAACGTGAGTCATTCCAAAACTCATTGACTGATTTGGAAAAAGAGATGCGTGATCTATAATTAAGAACACGGTCTCACGATGGCGCCTTTTGGCGCCATTTTTGCTTTAAGGATGTAACAATGAAGATGACCCCGAATAGAGGCTATGTTTGTAGAGCGGTCTACGACTGGATTCTTGACAATAACGCTACTCCCTATTTGTATGTTAATGCATTAGCCAAAGATGTAGAGGTACCTCAGGAGTACGTTAGCAAAGGCCAGATTGTGCTCAATATTGCACCCTCCGCGGTACAAAACTTAGTTCTCCACAATGATGGCATTAGTTTTAATGCTCGCTTTGGCGGCATACCAAGAACTATCTGGGTGCCAATCTGGGCTGTACTAGGGCTGGTTGCTCAGGAAACCAACGAGGGTATGTTGTTCGATCCGCAGGAGATTGAGCCGTACACCCTTAGCGAGGAAACCATTACCGCGGTCGATACTGACGAGCCTGACCCCGATTCACCCCCGCCTTCGTCAACTACTAAAGGACGTCCAACGCTTAAAGTTGTAAAGTGATTTCGTAACTAGAAATAGCGAAACGAGGTCATCTCACGCTAAGAGCTAGAAGTTACCAAGCGTTGATACATGTTTTAGATCGATACTTACTAATAGGAAAACCTATGCTTAAGGATTTTTTACGTTGGGAAGCCGCTGGCGGAATGCTGCTAGTGATTGCGATGGCTGCGGCCATGATTGTCGCGAATACACCGCTGAACGAATATTATCAGGCATGGTTAGATTTAATTGTGCAAGTTCGAGTGGGTTCGCTCGACATCGAAAAGCCGTTACTCCTTTGGATTAACGATGGCTTAATGGCGGTTTTCTTCCTAATGATTGGCTTGGAAGTAAAGCGTGAGGTCATGGAGGGTGAGCTTAGCTCCCCTTCACAGATTGTATTACCAGCCTTTGCGGCAGTTGGTGGGATGTTAGTCCCCGCGTTGGTTTACGCCTACTTTAACTGGGGTAACGAGGCGGCTATGGCAGGTTGGGCAATCCCAACCGCTACGGATATTGCCTTTGCCTTAGGGATTTTAAGTCTGCTAGGGAACCGTGTGCCTCCTGCGTTAAAGGTCTTTCTGTTAGCGCTCGCAATTATGGATGACTTAGGCGCCATCATTATTATCGCGATCTTCTACACCTCGGATTTGAGTACGCTTTCCTTAGTTTCTGGCGGTATCGCTTTAGCGGTGCTGATTCTATTCAATGTGTTTAATATTAAGCACCTTGGTATCTTCATGATTGTTGGCACCATCATGTGGGTGTGTGTATTGAAGAGCGGGGTTCACGCCACGCTGGCTGGGGTCGCGCTGGCCTTCACTCTGCCACTGAAGTTCAAAGACGGTACTACCGGATATGTTCATAAAGTAGAGCATGCAGTGCATCGCTATGTCGCCTTTATGATTTTGCCAATCTTCGCCTTCGCGAATACCGGCATTAGTTTCTCCGGCATTCCATTAGCTGATGCGATGGGCAGTATTCCATTAGGTATTGCCGCGGGCTTAGCTATCGGTAAGCCGTTAGGCGTGTTCATCTTCGCCGCGATACCCATCATTGTGGGCTGGGCGACACTACCTAAGGATGTTTCCTGGTCAGCGTTGTTTGGTGTGGGCTGTATCTGTGGTGTGGGTTTAACTATGAGTCTATTCATTGGTACTCTGGCCTTCTCAGGCGCCGGTGGTGGCGGTGAGGCGGGTATCATGATTGACCGAATAGGTGTATTAGCCGGTTCTTGGATCTCCGCAATCGTAGGCTTCTTCGTGCTCTGGTTGGTGCTACCAAAAGTAGCCAGAGGTTGATGATTCATCCAGAGGCTGCCTAAGCTGGTAGCTTCATAGAGTTATGCAAAACCGAGCGCTCGAAGGAGTTGCTCGGTTTTTTTTTGGCTTAGCGATTAACTACTGGGAGCTCGGTTATCTCCAAGTTAGCGGCGGCCATTACGCGGAGGCTAGGCACTGTCAGAATACTTGGCATTATGGAAGCGCGAGTTAAGACCTAGCTAACTTCTTAACTTCTTAACTTCTTAACTTCTTAAATGCTTAACTATTATCCACACGCTTGAGCTCATGACTTACCGCAGCATGCCATCTTGATAATAATGTCTCTCGGATCGCAGGGTCGACTTTGGGATCAAAGCGATCGCCAACGTCCTTGGGTTGAGGTAGAGCCTCTAACTCGTTAACGAGGCCGGCACCGAGGGCCGCTAAGTAGGCTACGCCAAGCGCCGTGGCCTCGGTAAAGCCGCTGCGCTGTATGCTTAGTTCAGAGAAGTCCGCCAGCCACTGGCAAAAGAGCGAATTATTCACCATACCGCCATCTACTTTGAGCTGCCTTAGCTCCACACCATCGGAGCGCATCGCCGCGAACAAATCAGCACTTTGAAACGCTACACTCTGTAACGCGGCGCTAGCGATGTGACGTTTGTCGGTGCCACGGGTCATGCCGCTAATGCTAGCCCTAGCGTCTGCAGCCCAGTGTGGAGCGCCTAAACCGGTGAAGGCGGGTACCATGACAACACCGTGATCCATCTCAACCGCGCCGGCCAAAGCTTCGCATTCGCTGGCCGTGGAGATAATGCCGAGGGAATCCCTTAACCACTGAATAACTGCACCCGCCATGAATATTGAGCCTTCAATGGCATAGTGGGTTTGGCCGTTAATTCGGTAGGCAACCGTAGTGAGAAGTTGGTGTTCACTGTAGATAATCTTAGAACCGGTGTTCGCCATGGCAAAGCAACCGGTACCGTAGGTTGATTTAAACTCGCCCGCTTGCCAGCAGCGTTGTCCAACCAACGCCGCCTGCTGATCACCAGCAACGCCGCGAATAGGGATGGATTGGCCGAAAAGTGAAGCGTCGGTTTCACCAAAATCAGCAGCGCTATCGTAAACATTCGGAAGTATCGTATCCGGGACGCCAAATAGCGTCGTCAATTCTTCGTCCCAGCATTGCTCGCGGATATTGAACAGCTGAGTTCGCGACGCATTCGTGGCGTCGGTAGCATGAACCTGACCGCCAGTGAGATTCCAAATGAGCCAGGTGTCCATAGTGCCAACTAACAGGTCGTTATCGGCAACTAGTTGTTCGGCGCCCGCGGTGTTATCAAGGAGCCATTGGATCTTTGAGGCCGAAAAATAAGGATCGAGCACTAAGCCGGTTTTATGTTTGATGCCTTCGCCAAGATTCTGCTCGCGCAAGCGGCGGCAGGCGGACTCGGTGCGTCTATCCTGCCACACTATGGCGGGAGCGATTGGTTTGCCCGTGCTTTGCTGCCACGCCACCACCGTTTCGCGCTGATTAGTTATCCCAATCGCAGCGATATCTTCGGCCGCAAGCTGCGCCTTATGAAGGGCTTGGCGTACCGTGATCAATACGGATTTCCATATCTCAAGCGCATCGTGTTCTACCCAGCCATTGCTTGGGAAGAATTGTTGGAATTCGACCTGATGGCTGGCAACCTCAGTAAAGTCAGCAGCAAAGATAATCGCTCGTGAACTGGTGGTTCCTTGGTCGATAGTGAGTAGGTAGCTCATAGATGTCCTCAGCGATCAAAAAGCAATTTTTGTAGCATTACTCTACCCAGTTTTTGACTCTGATGCATCTGTGCTAATGATTTACCGAAGTGCATTTTAGGTACATCCGCGTGTTAAGCTAATTGTTAGACAGGAGCAAATAATGAAAATAAAAGCGTCTCGAATCGTTATCACCGGTGCAGCGGCCGGAATTGGCGCAGCGCTAGCCAGATGTTTTTCCGCAGCAGGTGCCAAACAGATTATCATCGTTGATCGCGATGCCGTAGCGGCCAAACACGTAGCCGATGAGATTGCAGGGCTGAGCGTGAGCCTTGATGTTTGCGATGAAGTTGCACTCAAAGGGCTGGTCGACAGGATTGAGACTGAAGAGGGTGCTATTGACCTATTCGTATCTAACGCAGGGACAGGGAAGGGCGACGGTGAACCTTGGTGGGCTACTTCAGCCAGCAACGATGACTGGAATTTACTGTGGCAACTTCATGTGATGGCTCATGTTTATGCGGCGCGTGCATGTTTACCCCATTTCCTAGCTCGAAAATCGGGCTGGTTTCTCAATACGGCCTCCGCTGCAGGTCTGCTAAATCAGATTGGCGATGCGGCGTATTCAACCACCAAGCATGCGGCAATTGGTTTTGCCGAATCGCTGGCGATTACTCACGGTGATGATGGCATTGGCGTGTCGGTGCTGGCGCCTCAGGCGGTAGCAACGGGACTCATCGGTATGGCCGACGGACAGAGCGATATCGCGGGAGTGTTGACGCCGGAGCAGGTAGCGGAAAGTGTATTAGCGGGATTGGAACTCGGCGATTTTATGATTCTGCCACACCCCGAGGTAAAGAAATTCTTTGCGGCGAAGGCCGATAACTATGACCGTTGGGTAGGTGGTATGAGAAAGCTACGCCGCCAGTCGATAGCACTTAACCCAGAATCAGGTATTAGACTGCCAGTCAGTCAACTCAAGGAGTCAAAATGAGCAACAACACAACCGTAGATATCAAAGCGGGAGAAGAATTGAACTGGGACGCCCTTGAGGTTTGCCTGCGTGCCAATATATCAGGGTTGGCGGGAGAGATGACCGTGCGCCAGTTCCCCGGCGGTAATTCGAACTTAACCTATGAAGTGAAGTTCGGTTCGCGTGCGCTCGTCCTGCGTCGCCCTCCCTTCGGCACCCGACCAAAAAGCGGGCACTCCATGCATCGCGAATACTTTGTGATGACGGCGCTCAAGGATTCGACCATTCACGTACCTCAGACCCTATTTTACACGGATGACGAGAGTATTATCGGCGCAGAATTCTATGTAATGGAGCGGGTAGAGGGTACCTTGATTCGTCATCAATTCCCGTCAGACTGGTCGCTGCCAGTAGAGGAAAAGCGGGCCCTGGTATTCCGTGTGTTTGACGAGCTTATAGCGTTACATAACACTGATATTGAAGCCGTTGGTTTGTCCGAGTTTGGTAAGCCAGAGGGATATATCGAACGACAGATCGGCGGTTGGAATAAACGCTTTAACAAGGCGAAGACCGATGATGTCGATGATTTCCTAGACGTTCAGGCTTGGCTTGAGTCGAATCGTCCGAGTAAAGAGGTTGGCGCTTGTATTGTTCATGGTGACTTCCGCCTTGATAACGTTATTGTCGATTCGGATACCCTTGAAGTTGGCGCGGTTTTGGATTGGGAGATTTCAGCGCTAGGCGATCCGTTAATGGATTTGGGCAACACGCTGGCGTATTGGGTTCAAGCGGACGACCCTGATTACATGAAAGGTCTGATCACCCAGCCGTCTATGGATGAAGGAATGCCAACACGCAATGAAATTTTGGCCTACTATTCAAGTAAGACAGGAATTGATACCACCGATTTCAATTTCTACTTAGTCTATGGCTATTGGCGTAATCTGGTTATTCTTCAACAGATCTACTACCGTTACTACCATGGGCAAACTCAAGATCAGCGCTTTGCGATGTTCAAGATGGCAGTCAACGCAATGGGTAATCATTGCAGAATGCTCGTTCAGCTACCAAGGAAGTGATTAGCACTCAAGGAGTGAGTGACAGGTTTACATCAAGACCGTCAGAGGGACTTTCAGATGAGAATGGCGTTCACTCTCGTTGTTCTATTGCTCTTCGGGTGCTCCGTGCATTCGGAGAGGCACTATTCTGTCGTCCCTAAACTGGCACCAACAGCCAATCAGTGGAGCAGTACAGTCTGGGTAGACGACGTTGAAGTTCGTTACGGTTACATTGGTGAGCAGTACTTTGTTCGGTTGCGAAACCAAGGCGCCGACGTGTGTAAGGTAACACGGGTGTATAACAGCGGTGAGATCTTGGAAACCTATATTTCGCCGTTTGAGCGAACCGAGGTGGAATGGCGAACACTGCCTACTCAGTTATCCGATGTGACGGCTATTTGTCAGACTATTAAGTAAGTCCGCTTCGTCTTTCTAAAGTCCGATCAACCGCTTTAAATCGCGAGGCCTCTTCAAGTGGATTCTTATTTGCCTCCAGGCTCAAGCTCCCCAGTCCGGACCTCTGCTATTCATGAGTGCGCTTCGCATAATCAGTCTCGGATAATCAAAACCCCGCGGGGTATCATGAACATAGGCTATTAATCATCGCGCTTCGCACGCAAGAAATGCACTATTCATGAGCTAGTTTAATCGGTTAACATCATTGTACTCGAGCTAATGGCACCATAGTTCTATCTTGGTGACGCTTCTCAATCGTCTTAGACTTTCTTCAGGGGTCGGCTTTACTATGAATCGTTTCATTACCATCTCTCTTTCTGCCATAGGGGTAGTTGTCCTCCTCGCACTTTCGATTTTTTATGTCTTCCGAGGCGAGTTACTTGAATGGGCGATGAGTCCGGCCGTTCCGTTTTCCGCGTCCGATGCTGTCGAGGCACCCAATTATCAGCTGGCTAGTAGTTGGGCGGCGCTCCCGGGTAATCAATCGATGCTCGAGACCGGTATTGAGGAGCAGGGGCTGATGTTAGCCTCGGCCATGGCGGACGCCTTCTATATTCATCCAACCGGCTACTACTCGCCAACCTCTTGGAATTCGCCAATGACCACTCCTAGTTTTGCTAGTGAGCAGACTCAGGCAATGTTATTGGCCCAGGCGACGGCATTTTCAGAATGTTGCGAGGTTTGGGCTCCCGAGTACCGACAGGCCGGGATGGCGGTGTTCTTTGAACGCAACTATGATGAGGGCGTTCAGGCACTAGATTTGGCTTACGAAGATGTTGCCTCGGCCTTTGAGGTCTTCCTCGCCGAACGAGATCAGAATCGCCCATTTTTCGTTGTGAGTCACAGCCAGGGCACGCTTCATGCGCTGCGATTGCTCAAGGAGTACGTAGATGACCAGCCGCTGCACGCTCAGCTGGTCGCCGCCTATACCGTGGGTTACGCTGTACCAAAGGACTATGCCGAGTCAGTTTACTCGGATATCAAGAACTGTACGTCTGAATTCGACCAGGGCTGTCTACTGCATTGGGATAGTGCTATCCCCAGCGCGACCTTAACTGGTCAGTATCCACTGTGGTACCCGGAAGGATGGGGGTCTGCAGGAGAATCAGAACGACTGTGTATCAATCCAATCAATTGGAGTTCGTCTGAGCCAGCGGCGGCGGAGCTTAACTTGGGTTCACTGGTGATTTCCGCCTCGCTGGACGAAGCCGCAGCGATGGCGAATCAGGCTACTGGTGTCACTCCAAGTGTTGAAGAACTTGAGCTAGGTCAATACGGCGCGGAATGTCGCAATGGAATACTACGAGTCTCAGGCGTCAATGAAACCTCACCTTTTAGAGGACTTGTCTCTGCCGAGGGAGACTTGCACTTCGCGGATTATCAGCTTTTTTGGGGTAATTTACGCGCCAATGCTCTGGAGCGTTTATTGGTGCATTAAGCAAAGCCACCGCCTCACTGCTGACTAATAAGCTATAATAAGAGCTAGTAGTGAGGTAGGTATGATTTTAAGCTTTGATGAATTTCGTAACCATTTAGATGATGTACTTTGGTATACGTGGGACCCTGAGCAGCGAAATCATGATGACAAACAGCGCCACTGTTATTACCCGCTAACCGAGCGCCTCGCCGAGCGACTGTTGGATAGCTATCGTAACGTGGACGTGGCTGCCGAGCTGGCTGCGCTGCGCAGGCAGCGTTGGCCTCAGCTATCCCAGTCGGCGGGAGAAAGAGCCGCCTGCGAAACCATTCAGACGCTACTTGATAACGCTGAAGTTGATCCTACCGCTTAGTCATTTTCGAAGCTTTGAAACCCCACCTAGTATCGACTGAAACTTTTCGGTAGTCTGTATCAAGTCTAATTTAAACCACACAAAAATAATGGATATGTTATGAAAAAACTTCTACTGTCGGGCGCGATTGCTATGGCCCTGTTTGGCTGCGGTGAATCAGCTACTAATACGGATACGATGGATCAAGAGAGTATGGAAGTCACCAGTTTGACTCCTATTTCCGGTCTAGACCTCGATGCCATGAATCTTTCGGTAAAGCCGGGTGATGATTTCAATGCCTACGTTAATGGCACCTGGATGGATAGCGCGGAGATTCCTGCGGATCGTTCTTCGTTCGGTGTCTTTGGTCTTCTGCGAGACCAGGCGACTGCAGACATTCGTGCAATTATTGAAGAGTCCGCCGCGTCTTCGCACGAAGCCGGTAGCGACGAGCAAAAAGTGGGTGATATGTACAACGCCTACACCAACTGGGACGCACGTAACGCACTAGGTATCGCACCGTTAATACCAGAGCTTGAGCGTATTGCCAATATCGCTAGCCAAAGTGACCTCGCCAGCTACTTTGCCTACGCCTCGAAATATGGGGTAGATAACCCACTGGGTATGGGGCAGTACGTTGACTTTACTGATCCAAATTCTTACATGGTATATGCCGCCCAGGGCGGTCTTGGTCTTCCTGATCGAGAGTTCTATTTCAATGAAGGCGAGCGTAGCGAACAGATTCGCGCGGCTTACCTTGCTCATATTGAAGCGATGCTAAACCTTGCCGACGTGGCAGACGCAGCCTCGGCAGCCGAGATGATCATGGCGCTAGAGACCCGCTTAGCGGCGGCGCACATGACGAAAGAAGACTCGCGTAGTATGACCAAGATCTACAACCCAATTCCAGTCGATCAACTCAGCGAGGTGATGCCAACCTTTGATTGGGATGCCTATCTCACTGAGTCGGGTATGAACGGAAAGATTGATAACCTCGTTATTCTTTCGCTGGACTACTCAACCCAGCTTGACGCTATTCTTCAGGATGTTTCCCTTGATGACTGGAAAACCTTCCTCACTTGGAAACTTGTCGGCGCATCAGCCTCTTCTTTGACCCAAGCGATGGATCAGCAGAACTTTGAGTTCTACAGCAAGACCTTACGCGGTGTTGAAGAGCAAGAGCCTATGTGGAAGCGAGGCGTAGGGGTTGTGAACAGTACCCTCGGAGAGGTGGTTGGTAAGGTCTACGTCAGCAAGCACTTCCCTCCTGCAGCCAAGGCTAAGATGGAGACCTTAGTGGCGAATCTAATTAGTGCGTATGAAGTGAGTATCAACGAGCTGGATTGGATGAGCGCCGAGACTAAGGTCCAAGCGTTAGATAAACTGCATAAATTCACGCCGAAAATCGGCTATCCAGAAAACTGGCGTGACTACTCGGCACTGGAGATCAGTGGCGATAACCACTTCGCTAATATCCGTAATGTTCGTGAAGTGAACTGGGCGGAGAATATTGCGCGTCAAGGTGGACCTGTGGATAGGAGCGAATGGGGTATGACGCCTCAGACCGTTAACGCCTATTACAACCCACCGCTCAACGAAATCGTGTTCCCAGCGGCCATTCTGCAGCCACCATTCTTCAACCTTGAAGCGGATGATGCCGTAAACTACGGCGCGATTGGTGCGGTAATTGGTCATGAAATTGGTCATGGTTTTGATGATTCGGGTTCAACCTTCGATGGCGACGGTGTGCTTCGCAACTGGTGGACTGAGGCTGACCTGACTGAATTCCAAGCGCGAACTTCTAAGTTAGTAGCTCAGTACAATGGTTACTATCCCTTTGAAGATCTGCACGTAAATGGCGAGTTCACATTGGGTGAAAACATTGGTGATCTAGGCGGTCTAAGCATTGGTTTGCGTGCCTATGAGATGAGTTTAAACGGTAATGAGTCGCCGGTGATTGACGGCTTTACGGGTGTGCAGAGAGTGTTCCTAGGTTACGCTCAGGTATGGCGCAACAAATATCGCGACGAGGCGCTACGCAACTTAATTGAGACCGATCCACATTCACCATCTATGTACCGGGTGAATGGCATTGTCCGAAATGTGCCGGCATTCTACGATGCCTTCGCGGTGCAGCCGGGTGACGACTTGTACTTGGCGCCCGAAGATCGAGTTAAAATTTGGTAAAGCCGCAGTCGTAATTGTTTGACCGAAAAGCCAGCCCGAAAGAGCTGGCTTTTTTATTTCCCGTTAACTAAGTAGAGCGAGAGATCCAAGTTTGAGCAGCTGGTTGATTTACCTTGCCGCCGCGAATGGTGATACTATTCATGCTTTAGAATTTCGAATAGGGTTTGGAGTATATGTCGCAGCTCGAAAAGCTAGTTAGTCACAAAGAAGCGCTTTTAGCCAAAGAAGACTATCTAGCGGCCATCAGCACGTTAGAGCAAATATTAGCCATTGATTGTAATGCTCCCAAAGCGTTGCTCGAACTCGGTCGAAGCCAACTACAAGCTGGGCTTCCCGCGAAGGCGTTAGAGACACTTAGCGATGTTAGTCGTGATCATTCGGACTACTTAGCGGTTCAGTTGGTAGTGGGTCATGCGCACAAAGCGCTCAATGATTCCGACGCGGCAGCAACGGCCTATCGCAGTATGATTACGGACGATAATCCGTACTTTTGTGGTGTCGCCTTTTGGTCCATAGCCGATCTGAAAACACGGCCATTTAGCGTGGAGGAGATTTCTGCGCTCGAGCAATTTATTGAACGATTTGAAGACCAACCAGAGGTGCGCTACTTAGCGGATTTTGCAATGGTGAAGGTGTTAGAAAGTCGCGGTGAATACGAAGAAGCATTTAAGAGTGCGCAGCGCGCAAATAATATCGCCTGGCAATTACAGCCCTTTGATCCGGCGGCCTTCCAACAGTTTGTGATGCAAAATGCGCAAACCCCTTGGTACAGTAAAGTAAGCGCTAGCACTGCGGAGCCGATCTTTATTGTTGGGATGCACCGCTCTGGATCTACCTTGCTTGAACAAATTCTGGCGGCTCACAGCGCTATCGAGGCAACCGATGAGCTCCCGTACATTAGGCGTTTCGCGCATCGCATAGAGCAGGCTAGCTTGCCTAAAGGGTTTGCTGAGTTGAATCAAAATTCGCTGGATGACATGGCAAAGAGCTATCTTGAGCAAGCGCAGGCACATCAACCCGATTTCGCTGGGGCGCTGATTGATAAAGAGCCAACTAACTTCCTGCACATAGGATTGATTTTTGCGCTGTTTCCCAGGGCAAAGGTGATTAATATCGTTCGTGACCCGCGCGATAACGCCATGGCAGTGTATAAACAATTTTTTGCTAAGGGCAATGAGTATACCAATGCGCTAGAGGGGATTGCCTTCTACTGGCAGGGCTACGCAACGCTGATGCGACACTGGCAATCGCAATACGGGGCGAGGATCCACAACATCTCTTACGAGACCCTAACGGATTCTCCTGAGAGCGAAATAGAGCGCTTGTTTGCCTACTTAGAGAAGCCTCTAGAGCAGGCGTGTTTGAAGTTCTATGAGTCCGAACGTCCTGTTCTTACGCCGAGTTCAGGTCAGGTTAGACAACCCATCAATAAACGCTCAGTTGGCTCATGGAAAAAGTACGAGCAACCACTCGGTCAGCATGCGCAAGTTTTGACGCAGATTAAGCAAGTGGTTGATAACTTATTCTTCAAGGCTTGAGGCTAATTATTGAGGTCTAGAAGCCGAGCTTGTCTCTGAGGCCGTACCAGGCCGCACCCATAGCCGACATGGGGATGGCAAAATTGCGGCCACCAGGGAAGCTAAATTGAGGCAGGTTGGCGAAGGCGTCAAAGCGTTTAGCCTGACCATTGATGGCCTCAGCAACGAGCTTCCCGGCTAAGTGCGTACAGGTCACGCCGTGACCACTGTAACCCTGTAAGTAGTAGACAGAACTACCAAAGCGGCCAAACTGTGGCATGCGTGAATACGTCAGTAAGAAGTTTCCAGTCCAAGCATAATCTAACTTGATACCCTTTAGCTGCGGGAAGGTCTTCTCCAAATTCGGACGAAGTAGCTTCTCGATATTATCTGGATCTCTCGCGCCGTACACAACACCGCCGCCGAAGAGCAATCGATGGTCACCCGTCAAACGATAGTAGTCCAGCAGGTAGTTACAGTCCTCAACACAAACGTCGGTTGGTAGTAATGACTGGGCAAGTTCCGGATCAAGCTGTTCGGTTGTTATGACCTGCGTGCCACAGGGGATAGCTTTAGTGGTTAGTTTGGGTTCTAAGTTTCCTAAGTAGGCGTTGCCAGCAAGTACCATAAACTTGGCTTTAACCGATCCCATTTGCGTGTAGGCAACCGGGTTATCGCCTTTATCGATACGCTCCACAGGGGACATTTCAAAAATCTGCCCGCCTAGACGGATTAGAGCATCGGCTTCGCCAAGTGCGAGATTGAGCGGGTGAATATGGCCGCTACGATTATCTAGGAGTCCGCCCACATAGAGATCAGTGTTAACATGATCGCGTATCGAGGCTGAATCCAGCAACTGGAGCTGGTCATTCCCTAAAGCTTCCCACTCTTTCTTCGTTTGAGCTAAACCTTTCAATTGTTTAGCGGTTTTTGCGGCGAAGATGCCACCTTGTTTTAGGTCACACTTAATATCGTAGGTTTTTATTCGCTCGCGAATAATATCACCACCCTCGAAGATCATTTCGCACAGTGGCTCTGCCAATTCAGGTTTGTACTTGGCACGGATGGTGTCGACATCACGGCTATAGCTATTCACAATCTGGCCGCCATTGCGACCGCTTGCTCCAAAACCTATTCGTGACGCTTCAAGCACCACGACCGAGAAACCCAACTCGGCAAGGTGTAACGCAGAGGATAAGCCTGAGTAGCCGCCACCCACCACCACTACGTCGGCTTGGATGTGCCCGTCTAGTTGCGGGTAAGGTGTTTTACTATTGGCTGAAGCCGCGTAATAGGAGTCAGCGTGACCTGAATTGTTAATACTCATAAAAATTAGTTCCTTGGGCCCTTGCTTAGCTCACTGATGAGCTCTTGCGCTTCATTGGATCGAGATTTAGCAAGCGGGGCGATATAGCTGTAGAAAATAGGTGTTACGTAAAGGGTGAATACAGCAGCCATGGCGAGGCCTCCGAATACTACCCAGCCAATGGCGTTTCGGGCTTCCGCCCCAGCGCCGGTGGAAAGAATAAGTGGTAAAGCTCCGAGTATGGTTGAAAGCAAGGTCATCATAATGGGGCGTAATCGGACCGCAGCAGCTTCGCGAACCGCATCGGCAACGGCGTAACCCCTGTCCCTGAGCTGGTCGGCAAACTCAACAATGAGGATCGCGTTTTTGGCGATGAGGCCAATGAGCATGACTAAACCAATTTGTGAATAGATGTTAAAGCTGGTGTTGGTGAGGTAAAGGGATAAAACGGCCGCCGCAATACCAAATGGCACCGTCAACATCACGACAACGGCGCTATTCACACTCTCGAACTGTGCCGCGAGGACTAAGAATACAACGAGTAAGGCCAAAGCATAGGTTAGGGCCACTTCATTGCTAGTTTCCTCTAAGGTCGCTGCCTCACCCAAAAAGACCAAACCGTACTCAGGTGGGAGTATTTCGGCAGTGGTATCGGAAACGATATCTATCATCTGCTGCATCGTAAGTTCGTCCCCCCCAAGTTGAACCCGAATACCTCGGCGTTGAGCATGACGCTCTAGCTCGGCGGCAACACCTTCTTCAACAAACGTTGTCAGTGAACTCATAGGAATCATCGCACCCGTATTGCTGGCTACGTAGAGATTATTAAGATCTGACGGGCTATTCACCGTTGAGCGACTAGAGCGCAAAATAATTGGGATAGATTGATCGCCTACATTCAAGTCCACGACATCATCTCCGTTCACAGCAACACGTAAGGTAGTTGCAATGGCGTTGAGCGGAACGCCTAAGCTAGAAGCACGTTGACGATCAATTTTGAGTCTTACTTGAGGCTGGGTAGCTTGATATTCAATGCGCACATCGGAGAGGTTGGGAATCCGTTCTTCCAGCGCGTCCACCACTAAGCGAGTTTGCTCATAAATACTCGGATGGTCTTCTCCGGTAATGGCAAATTCCAAACCGCCGCCTTGGCCACGCAAGTTCAAACTATTTGAACTCCATACTCGCGCCGGAGCGCCAGGGATATTTCCCAGCGGACCTCGCAGCTCCTCGATTAATTCCTGCTGGCTGTAGTCGCGCTCACTCCAAGATTTCAGCGGAGCGGTAATCAGTACTCGGTTAGGGTCCCATTGCCCGACAACGGTAAAGAGTGAATCAATTTGGCCATTATCTACGTAGGGCTGCAGGATGGCTTCCATCTGCTCGGCCTGACGATTCATGAAATTGAGCCCAACGCCAGCGGGACCAGTAGCAAAGGCGCGAATGACCCCTCTGTCTTCAACTGGCAGCAGTTCATTGTCAATATTGAAGTAGGAGGACGCCGCTGCACCGGCTGCCACGACCGCAAGGAGTAATACTTTGAAACGGTGTCGAAGGCAGGTATCCAGTGACTGGCTGTAGAAATTCTTGAGACTAGCCCCTAAGCGTTCTCTTCGGCTGAGCGTGTTCGTCTTCGAAATCTTGCGCAATGGAAGCTTCGCTGCGAAAGCCGGAACTAGCGTGAGGGCGACGATACTCGAGATGATTACAGCGCAGGCTAGTACCGCACCGAACTCGCGGAAGAGTCGACCGGCTGTTGACGGCATAAAGGCAATGGGCAGAAACACGGAAGCCAGAACGGCGGTAGTTGCGACCACCGCGAAAAACACCTCTCTACTGCCGAATACGGCTGCCGCTCTTCGTCCCTCACCCAACGCCCGATGACGCTGGATATTTTCGACCACCACAATGGCATCATCCACAATGAGTCCAGTAGCGAGGACCAGTGCCAAAAGGGTCAAGATGTTAATGGAAAATCCGAGCAGCCAAATGATTGCGACCGAGCCAACCAGGGCAACGGGAATGGACAGGGCTGGAACGATGGTGGTGCGAAACGAACCAATGAACAGCCACAGCGTAAAGACCACCATCACAACGGTGAGAAGCAGGGTACTTACGACCTCACTAACCGATTGTCTTATGAACAGGGCTTCGTCCGAGGTGACGCGGATCTCCAAATCCGGATATTGCTGGTCTAAGGCTTCAGCAAGGGCTAATACTCGGTCCGAAATATTGATAGTGTTTGATCGCGCCTGGCGAATAACACCCACGCCAATTACCGCTTTGCCATCTAAACGGACCAGGCTTTCCACGTCGGCTGGGCCGAAGTAGACATTGGCAACATCGCCAATGCGAGTCTCGTCACGGATAACGATCTCTTCAACTAACTTGGCATCATCCGCGGTGGCATCGGCACGAATAATGAGCTGCTGATCAACAGAGCGAAAGCTTCCCGCAGGGATATCAAAAGGTGCCCCTCGAATAGCGCTGCGCACGTCAAGGATTGATATTCCGAATGAGGACAGTCGTAACGGGTCAATGGAGACAATCAGCACTTGCTCGCTATCGCCACGCAATTGCACGTCGGCAACGCCATCGATACTGATTAAACGCGGTGCGATGTCCGTTTCTACGCGTCGAGTAAGAGCTTCACGGCTTAAGGTATCGCTGGCAACGGCCAAGTTAACAACTGGGTCAGCGTCACTGTCTGCTTTAATGACGGACACATTCTCCACGGCATCCGGCAGCTGCCGACGCGCCCGACTAACCGCTTCGCGCACCTCACTGGCCGCAGCATCAAGGTTTACGCTAGGTTGGAACTCGATAACAATACGCGTCGTGTTCTCTTCACTCTGAGAGCGGATGTTTTTTACACCACTGACACGCGTTGCTGCTGCCTCGAGGTGGCTTGTGACCTCGGCATCCACGGTTTCCGGAGATGCGCCAGGCAGAACGGCCCTAACGGTAACGACGGGACGGTCCACATCTGGTAACTCACGCACCTCAACGCCAAATAGCGCGGCGAAACCCGCCACCATGATAAGTAGATTCAATACGGTTACTAGTACGGGGCGGCGCACCGATAGTGAGGCGATATCGTTGGTCTTTTGGTTGTTTAACTCAGTCATGGCTGCTCTACCACAGTAATCAACTGATTAGATCGGAGGCGCTGGACACCCTCTACGATAAGCTGTTCGCCGGGCTGTAGGTCGCCTTCCACCAAGATAATTCCAGTTTGGCGTTGCACCACTTCGACATTTCTGCGCTGTGCTTTGCTCTCGCTGTCTAACGTCCATAGGTAAGCACCACTAGCACCCCAGAGTAATGCTGCCTCAGGAATGCTGGCATAGCTCTGCCCTTGAGTGAGGTGGTCGGCTTTGAGGCTCATACCAGGGCGGAGTAGCCCATTAACATTGTCGATGGCTAAGCGAATTTTAAGGGTGCGAGTCACTGGGTCAACGCGTGAGTCGATGTCGGTTACGGTTCCGACAATAGCAGTGGTTTGATCTCCCCAGGTGGTCAGCGTGAAAGTTTGGCCCTTACTTAGCGTGGTCGTTAGCGCTTCGGGTACCCGGATAAGAACGAATAAATGATCGAGATCGTCTAGTGTTGTAATAACGGTACTAGGTGTTATTCGGTCACCAACACGAACATCACTCAGTCCTGCAATCCCAGTGATCGGTGCGATGACGGTATGCTCGTCCAGCTCAACCTGAGCTTGAGCTAGACGGTTGGCCGCGAGGTCTCTTGTCAAGGTGGCGGCGTCTAGTTCCTGCTGAGAAGCCGCGGCCTGTGAATGGATTGTCTTCAGTCTATCTAGTCGCCGCTGAGCATCGCGAAGATTGATTTCCGCAAGCTCCAAGGCAACTTGCTCGCGGCGATTGTTAAGCTGAATCAGTGGTGACCCTGCCTCTACCGCGTCACCCGCTTGGAAGTAGACGTTAGTTACTACGTCACCTACGGCGGGAAATATCTCCACGGAGCTGGACGATTCAATGGTACCTGTCAATTCCAAACGCTCGGTTTTCGGCGCGAACACAATGGGTTGAACAATCGCGGTCGTCGCTCGCTGTGCTAGCGAGTTAGCAGAAAAGAGAGGCCCAGTGAGCAGTGCCGTGAGACCGATAATTAACGTTGCGCGCATAATGGTTTTTTTTTAGCCTTTGGTAACGGTACAAAATATTCAGTTAGAGGCGATATTCTAACTGATCTCTGTTGTCTTGGTAGGCGTTTACGCTCGTTTTTGTAAGCTTGGTTCAGTCTGGTTGAAATAGATGGCTTGTCGAAGTGGTTTGATGGTCGCGGAAGTAGCAATCAGCAGGGGGTGACTGGGTTGGCCGCTCGCGTTAATATCTAAACAGCAAAGGTTGTGAAGGTTCCTGACTGCCCAGTCAGCACGGTGAGCTAGCTGTCCGTGAGTACCCCATGCGGCCACGCTGACATCTGCATCAACGTGGAGGCTTTGAATCCAGCTACTATTGTTCTCGCCAACGGGAGCAGAGTGATCTTGAAGTGTCAGAGGATTAGCGCAACGATAGGCAAATAGATTGGCAACGGAAATCGCTCCGAAGCCCCAGCGTTTAGCTAGTTGCATATAGCGCTTGATCACTGGCTCATCCGCGGCATCGCCATCGCTGGGATTGAGGCCGATAAAGTTTAATGACGGCAGCTGGCTGTTCCAAGAATGCCAGTGGGCAAACCGATATTGCCCGCAGCGAGAATATACACTGTGATTGCTCATAAGGTGGTATCTAATAAGTATCAAAAATTGAGCATAGTTCACAAATTACAGTCTGCAAAACATATAGTTAGTGCTAGCAACTTGAAATATAGTTAGTGCTAGCAAACTGGCTAGGCTCTGATTAGTCATCGTATGTACCCGAGTTTGAAAGAAAGGTTATCGTAATGGTCCAGGTTCGCCCCACATTGATTCGCTCCGAGTCAGGCAATATTGATATTGATCAATGGCTCGAGTACGTGAAAAGCAGAGCCCCTCGCTCAATGGATCGAATTGAGCAGGCCATTGCTATGTTGCGAGCTATCCCTACACCCAGTGAGTGGCAGGCTAAGCTGAGCTGCCTTGAGATTGGCGTTGAAATGGCGCAGATCTTAATTGAGTTAGAACTTGATGAAGCCTCAGTGACCGCAGCGCTGGTTTATCGCGCAGTGCGGGAAGATTTTGTTGCACTGAGTGACATTGAAGATAGCTTGGGACGTGATGTGGCGGACCTCGTATCCGGTACCTTGATGATGGCGGCAATCTCTCGTTCAAGGCGTCAAGTCTCCGGCGGAGATGCTGCCGCACACCTCAATCAAAAAGATAACGTCCGCAAAATGCTGGTGGCCTTAACCGATGACGTTCGCGTGGCGCTGATCAAACTAGCCGAGCGTACCTGCGCAATTCGAGCGGTCAAGAACAACCCCGATCGACGCAGTCAGATTGCCATCGAGGTCTCTGAAATTTATGCCCCCCTAGCGCATCGGCTTGGTATTGGCCATATAAAGTGGGAGTTGGAGGATCTAAGTTTTCGCTATCTGAAGCCGGACGAGTATGCCTCCGTGGCTAAGCAACTTGATGAGCGTCGCATCGATCGTGATCAGTTCATCCTCGAGGCCAAGCAGCAAATTGAAGCAGCATTAGCGGCAGCCGGAGTGAGTAATGCCGAGGTGACGGGTCGTGCGAAGCATATCTACAGTATTTGGCGAAAGATGCAGATCAAGGACTATACCTTTGGGCAGCTATTCGATATTCGCGCGTTTCGGATCTTAGTCGACGATCTAGCGGACTGTTACACCGCACTGGGGGTTATTCACTCACTGTACAACCATATCCCACAACAATTCGACGATTACATTACCAACCCTAAGGCCAATGGTTATCGTAGTCTGCACACCGCGGTTTTCGGCCCTCATCAAAAGACGATGGAGGTGCAGATTCGAACGCGCGACATGCATAACGAGGCTGAATTGGGAGTTTGTGCGCACTGGAAGTACAAGGGTACTGATGTTGAGAATGCTAAGAGCTCCTACGAAAGTAAGCTGGAGTGGTTGCGACAGGTACTAGATTGGCACGAGGAAATTGATGACGGTGCGGATAGCGAGCTATCGAATGTGGTCAAAGCGGATCGAATCTACGTCTTTTCTAAGGCAGGCCATGTTATCGACTTACCAGTGGGTGCGACAGCGCTAGATTTTGCCTATCGAATACACTCTGATGTAGGCAACACCTGCAAGGGTGCGAAGGTTGGTGGGAAGATCATCCCATTGAACCAGGCGCTAAAGACCGGTGATCAGATTGAAATCCTGACGAAAAAGAATGGTCGGCCAAGCAGAGACTGGCTCTCAAGTGACTCTGGCTATATCACCACCTCGCGAGCTAGAGCAAAAATCATTCACTGGTTTAAAAACGACGAGCGTGATGAAAACGAGGCGATTGGTCGGCAGGCACTTGACGCTGAGCTCAAGCGTATTGGCAGTAGTGATATTAATCTCCGCAAGCTTGCTGTGCTGGTGAATTATAAGGATGAAGCCGGAATGTGTGCCGCCATAGGCGCCGGCGATTTGAAGCTCACGCAGGTTCTGGCCGCCGCACAACGGGCCTCTGATCGAGCTCAACGTCCCTTAGATGTCGAGGATATTCGTTCCAAGTTGGCCAACGCTCAACCTGCCGTGGCGAACAAAGAGGCGGTTTATGTTGGTGGGGAAGGCGGCATGATGAGCTATTTAGCAAGTTGCTGTAGCCCGTTGCCGGGTGATGATATCGTGGGCTATGTAACCGTAAGCAGGGGAGTTGGAGTGCACCGAGCAGAATGCACCAATGCGCTCCGATTGAAGGAAACTGAGCCCGCTCGAATGATCGCGGTGACTTGGTCCGACAATGCCTCGTCAACTTTCCGCGTAGATATAGAGATTGAAGCCGTTGACCGAGAAGGGTTGCTACGAGACATTACTGCTTTGCTAGCCGATGAAAAGGTGGATATCGCAGCGCTCTATTCGGCCGACCAGTCCGGTGGCGTGAAGTACATTGCCTTAACGGTAGTTGTGCCAACCCTTGATCACCTTGGCAGGGTGTTGGCAAAACTCGTTGCGCTTCCGGGTATTGTTTCCGCTAAGCGGAAGCGAGGGGCCTGAGGTTTTGAGGTTTTGAGGTCTTCGGGGATTAGCAGTAAAAAAATTTAGCTCCCATGCTAAACCATAATATCACTGTCTAATTCCCGGTCGATACCCACAAAGTGTAATTGTCCATCGATAACGTCGAATTCCGCAATAGCACAGTGATCAGGAAGAGCGTTGACCACTTTTTCAGAGTCTGTGGCAGTAGCTATCAGTGCGTTGATTACCACGAAGTGACTAAACGCTAGGGTGTTATGTTCTATCGTCGACGCCCAGTGGATCAGACTTTCTCTCCAGACCTTAATTTCTGGCTCTAAGTCTTCCCAGTTAGATCGAAGGACTCTATCTAGCCAGTTCTTCCGCTGACTTGATAGTACCCAATAGCTGGGTATCTCTCGAATCGTCTGTTCTGTTCTAATGCTGTGATCTAGAGTACTAATCGCGGCGGTTTCAGCGGCCCTAGCCATGGGACTGCTAACCACATCTTGGCAGGAGAGTGTTGATAGGGTCATAGCAACTTCCGAAGCTTGAGATTGACCTAATGTGGATAAGCCGGGATCAGGATCCTGATTCCATTCGCTTGCTGGTTGGCCGTGACGAACAACGTAAAGTTTAGGCATTGCGTTTAAGAGTTCCGTGGAAAAAGATATCCCATGCTTCGTCTAAAATCGATTCACTAGAATTATCTAAAGTAGTTGGGAAGCGAAGTATTCGCTGTTTCATGGCAAAGCAACAATGGGCAATTACCGAAGATGAGCTACTGCGAATCGAGCCGTCGTGAACGCCAGAAACAACGAGCTCCTTAAACCTTCTGCGAATGTTGTCAATTTCATCAATAGTGTCGCTGAAGTCCTCTGCTGCTAATTTATTCGCTAGGCGGAAAAGAGGGAGTTGAATACGTTGGCTGTGAATAGCCATGGCATCTAGCTGAATAAGTAGTTTTATGGCCTCAAGTCCATTCGTTGCTTGTTCAGTGACCTCTCGATAAAGGTATTTGTCGAAGGCAAAGGCTTGCCGAAAGGCGTATTTTAGCAGTGCGTTTTTATCTTTGAAGTGGTGATAAAACGATCCTTTAGTTAGTCCAATCTCTGCGCAAATCATCTCAATGGAGCAGGCTTCATAGCCCTCTTCGTTGAACAGACGAGTTGCGGTGCGGCTTATCGCGTCTTTTGAAGTGGATTCCCCCTCAAGGGACGCTGCGCGATGAATTATCTGCTCGCATAGCTCGAGGTGGCGGAGTTCACTCAGTAGTTTAGGTTCGGAGCGTGTGGCGATGCCATTCAAGTAAACGTCGGTGGTTACTTCGCTAATTTTTAAAATTTGCTGTGGAGAACGAAGGTCTTTAATCCAAACTGTCCCCCAATCAAATATTGCATGGAGGAAGTCGGCAGCGGCCTGCTTACAAAATACGCGCAGAAGGCCGCGGTTTTGGCTCTGCTGGAAGATGTCATCTAACTGACTTTGAATCATATCAAACGCAGTTTTAACTTTAAGGTACGCCTCGGCGGATAACAGATGTTGCTCGTAAATCATGGCTAACGCCGGTTTTTCTAGGGTATAAATCTCGTGCCACGTCGCGAAGTGGAAGCGGAAGAAGCTGCTAATTACCTCTTCGTAACTTGAGGATTGCCGGCCGATTTCCTTTAGCTTAGCGGCATAAGTGTTGAGTAACTCGCAATAGCAGTCTGTCAGTAAATGCTCCTTTGACTCAAAGTAGTAATAAATATTACTGCTTCGCATCCCCATTGAGCTTGCAAGCTTTGCGATAGAAACGCCGTCGTAGCCGAACTGATTGAATGCGGCAGCCGCATGCTGCAAAATTTGCTGCCGCCGCAATGCCTGTTTCTGCTCGACTTTGGCCGTTGCCATTATTTATCTGCCTAAGAATCGCAACGTCAGTTGAATTACCTTTTTAACACGCGGGGTGTAAGGTGCGAACAGTTGCTTACTCAGAGATAGATGGTCCCTAACGACACCGCGTTCATTGCTGAAGGCAAGAAAACCATAGTGTCCGTGAGACTTCCCAATACCACTATTATTAACACCGCCAACGGGCAGGTTGGAGTGAATAAAGTGAAGCAGGCAGGTGTTGATACAGGTGCCACCCGCCGAACTGCGGTTAATGACTTCATCGATTACCTGGTTATCTTTCGCAAAGATGTAGAGCGCAAGTGGCTTGGGCTGCTGTTCGATAATTCTGAGTGCGTCACTCAGCTCATCGAAAAAGAGTATGGGTAATAGCGGCCCGAATATTTCCTCATGCATAATCTTGGTGTCGGGGGCAGGTTCAACCACGAGAGTGGGGGAAATGAAGCGATCATCCGCATCACAATGACCACCCAGAATCTGTTTGGCCTTCGGTTTAGCATCAACTAAGAGTGACTGAACTCGATCGAAGTGCCGAGCATTGACTATTCGAGCCAGATCCGGAGATTGTTGCTGGGCCTTTGCATCAGTCCCGTACACAGTAGTAATACGTTGGTACAAGTCCTCGCCGAAGTGTGCCTCATGACTTCGATGGACTAATAGGTAGTCCGGCGCGATGCAAGTTTGACCGTTGTTGGTGAATTTAGCCCAGACTAGCTTATCAATGCAGTCTTCCACATTTGCACTTTCATCTACAATCACCGGAGATTTGCCGCCCAGCTCAAGTGTTACCGAGCTGAGATTCTTAGCCGCGGCGCCCATCACAATCTTCCCGACATTCGGCGAGCCAGTAAAGAAAATGTGGTCGAAGGGAAGCGCTAAGAGCTGCGTTGTGGTCTCGACTTCGCCGTCAATCACGGCGACCTCGTTAACCTCGAAGACATCCTCTACGATTTCTCTAATCACAGCGCTGAGTGCCGGAGTAAACTCGGACGGTTTGATGATGGCGCTACAGCCGGCTGCCACCGCGCTGATAACTGGGCCAAGACTGAGGAACACGGGGTAGTTCCACGGCGCAATGACTAAGCTTGCACCCTTTGGCTCATAAATAATTTTACCACTTGATCCAAAAAGCGTTGCTGGGGTACTGACTCGCTTCGGCTTCATCCAGCGCTTTAGGTTCTTGGTAGTGTTAGCAAGCTCACTGAGGAGGGGCATGATCTCGGCGATATCAACTTCTGTCTCAGGTTTGCCAAAATCCTCGGCGCCGGCCTTAACAATGTTCTTACGAAAGCGAAGAATAGCCCGTTTCAAGCGCTGCAACATTGCGATGCGATCTGCAGCGCTACGTGTCTTAAGAGCAGGTAAATTGGCCCTTTGCTCCTGAAAAATTGCTTCAATATTATTCGTGTTGGTTGGCATTGCTGGCCTCTTATTAACGCATAATTTATGAATCAGTGTTATGTGAATTGCCTTTCGAATCAATAGTTAGTCTGCGAAGGCGGTGATTGAACTAACCCTTGAATGCGCGAATCATAATGTTTCGTGGTGTGATAGATGGCAAGCAGAATTCAATAAGCTCGGCTCGAAACCCATTTTCTTCGAGGAACATTACGTTATCTAAACAGAGTCGGATTTCTAGCGCCCGTCGAAAGACATCGCACTGGGCTTCGTAGCTAATCTCCAGTTCAAGCCGCTCTTCAGCGCTTGAAAGCAGCCTCGATTCGTCTTTCACCGTTACATCTACTAGCTCAGGAACACGTTGCTCCGCGCCCCATTGACAGAAGGCACTGAAGCCCTTCGCAGTGGCTGCCGGCGAAATACTTGGCAGATGGGTGTAATGTTCGATTCCCAGTTCCCGCTTTACCCATTCGTCAAAGCCAAGTCTATATAAACGCAACTTCTCTCTGGCCAACTGCTCACGCTGGGGAGCAGTGACCGACTGTCGGACTGCCAGTTGTATATTTCTCTCGTTCAGCACTAGCGGAGATCGTCTCGCTGGTTGGGAGAGCATCTTAAGGCCTTGTTTAAAGCGCTTGTGATAGCAACAGGGCGCAAGATGCAAGTCGCAAGCGTTTGACTCCACGGCGTTCTCGACTAACGATGTATGGAGCGACCCGCAAGCGTGCAGGGCGACAAAGGATTGGCCTACGCACAAGTATTGACTCGGCTCGTGGAGGACATCGCACTGATGAAAGGTCGCAGAGGGGGCACGGTGAGCCATGGCTTTCGCGACAAGTATTGAGTCAATTTCCAAGCCCACTACCGATTGTTCGTTGCGGGCTAAATAGCGGGAAAGGTGCCCCATACCGCAACACCAGTCCACTACTGAATCTGCGTTTGAGTTAAAGCAATCTTTGAAGTGTTTTATTTGTTGCCACTTGCGGAGCTTCATTCCCGCTGGTGGCTCTGAGCTGACGACTTGCAAGGATGGCCCATCTAGAGTGATGGCAGGGGCAAGTTGAGATTTAAGCGATTTCAATGTGCTCTTGCTCAGCCATTGTTTGTCGTTGGCACCAAAGGTCGGTTGCCACGCGGCCCAATCTTGGGTGAGCACCTGGTCTAATAATTCGAATCGTTCGGTATTATTGAGCTTCAATCGATTACTCCATATTTTTTCTGTTAGCCGAAATTACCGACTGTCGGCTATCGTTAGCCTCTTGTCGAAAAAATGATCAATTTCGAATTATAAAAATGGCGATACCCGCGGACTGGTCAATGATGTGGGCTGCTACGGAATGTATTGTATGTACAACCAATGCTGAAGTTTAAGCTTTAAAAAGACAAACCCTAAAAGACATTTTAGTCATGATTACTGTAGTTCCGCGGTATGTATCTACGAAATTACTAGGATGTTTACGGGGTTATACGTAAAAAAAAGGTTTTTTTTGTTATTAGTTTCGGTTACATTTGTGGGTGGAAGCAGTAATAACAATTAATACCATTTGGGGGATATTTAATGAAAACTGCACCTTTATCAAAAGCTATTCGCGCGGCGATTAGTGCATCAGTCTTGGCTGGTGTTGCTCTTCCTGCGTTTGCACAGGAAGCTGAAGACGGCGCACAGGTCGAAGAAATCTTCGTAACCGGTTCGCGTATCCAGCGTTCAACTAACACTGATTCTCAGGAAATCATCACTATTAGTGCTGATGACATGAAGATCTCAGGTGACATCTCAGTTGCAGATGCACTTCGTTCTTCTACCTTGAACTCTTTGGGTTCTTTCCGTGAGTCTTCTGGTAGCTCAGCTCAGTCTAACGCGACTGTCGACCTTCGTGGTGCTGGTGCTGGCCGTACACTTGTTCTTTTGAACGGTCGTCGTACAGTAGGTTCTCCATCACTTGGTGGTGGCGGTACTGTTAACTTGAACATGATCCCTTTCTCTGCAGTTGATCGTCTAGAAATTATTGCTGACGGCGCGTCTGCGGTATACGGTTCTGACGCGGTTGCTGGTGTTGTAAACATTATTCTTAAGTCTGGTTACGAAGGAATGAAGTTCAACGCACGTTACGGTGATCGTTCTGAAGATGACGGCGTTGAGAAGAGCTTCTCTTTCTTAACTGGTGCTAAAGGCGATCGTGGTTCTGTAACGTTCGGTCTTGAGTACGACAGCCGTGATCCTGTATTCGACAAGGATCGTGACTACACTGCAGCACGTTACTCTGACCTTGACGGTGATGGTTACATCATGGGTTACGGTGAAACTGCTGGTGTTTCTTTCTACGGTTACACGCTTCTAAACCCTAACTACAACGGTCAGCCTTTCGACCCAATGAATCAGGACACTTGGGAAGTTACCCCGGGTAACAACTGTGTTGATGACGGTTCATTCGTTGGCGAAATGCAGGCTGATCTAGTATTCGGTCCTGATACAGGTTTCTACTGTGGTTACGCTTACGCTAACGTATCAGCAAACCGCGCTGGTTCTGAGCGTGTAAACGCATGGGTTAGCTCTACGTTCGAACTAACTGACGAAATCGAATTGTTCGCTGATGCGGTTATCGCTCAGAACGAATCTTTCGGTCGTTACGCTCCTCCTGCAGCGCCAGGTGCAGCATTAGCTTCAGATCCTAAGAACCCGTACGGCCAAGCAGTAAATGGTTACTTCCGTTGGGTTGACATCGGTACTCGTGACAACACTGTTAACGATAACTTGACCGACATCAACTTAGGTCTTCGTGGTGATATCAATGATTCACTTTCTTACGAAGCTTACTACACCTACTCAGACTACAAGTCAGTATCTATCGGTACTTACTACTTGAGCTACGGTGGTTTCGAGTACAACATCAACTACAACATCACTGATTACGACCAGTACGTTGCTAACCTTAAGTCGACAACTATCAATGACGACCGCATGAACCTTCAGAAGGTTTTCTACGGTCTACAGTGGGATATGTTCGACATGGCAGGCGGTATGGCGTCTTCTTACTTCGCAGTTGAAGGTTTCGAAGTTAAGTACGCAGCAATCGTAGATGGTCAGTCTGAAGCGGGTCTAGTTGGTGGTTCTGCTGGTAACTCTGCGCAAGGTTCACGTAACGTTGGCGCACTTTCTGCGGAAGCTATCTTCCCAGTTACTGATTGGTTAGATATTGATGCGGCAGTTCGTTACGATGACTACTCTGACTTCGGTAGCGCAGTATCTCCACGTCTTGGTGCAACATTCACCATGATTCCTGACCTAACCGTCAAGGCATCTTACGGTCAAGGTTTCCGTGCTCCAGACTTGTCTGACCTTTACGGCGTAACATCGTTCTCTGCTGAAACTGCAACTGACTACTACGGTTGTCAGCTAAACGGTATCGCAGAAGCTGACTGTAACTCACGTCAGTTCGATACTTACATCGGTTCTAACCCTAACCTTGATGCAGAAACCTCAGAGACTTTCTCGTTGGGTGCTAACTACAACTTCTTCGACGCGTGGAACGTTGGTGTTAACTACTTCAACCTAACTATCTCTGACTCAATTGAGTACGTTTCGGCTCAGGATATGCTAAACGTTGACTACTACTCGCAAGGTGGTAACTCAGCGGTTATTCGTTCTGCGAACGGTCGAGTTGAGGAAATTAGCGCTGGTTACCAGAACGCTGTAGGTGACCTTACTCGTGAAGCAGTTGACTTTTCGTTAAGCGGTTTGATCGAAACTAGCTTCGGTATGTTCGAGCTACGTGGTAACTCTTCTTACTACCTAACTTACGAATACGAGCAGGACTTCGGTCAGGGCAACGTTGCTAACGCAGCGGGCGATCTTGGCTTCCCAGAGTGGCGTTCAAACGGTTTCGTTCAGTGGACTATGGGTAACGTATTTGCATCTTGGAACGTTGATTACATTGGCGAATCTAAAGACGCAATCAACGGTACTGAGTACGATGCATGGATGATTCACAACGCTTCTGTTGGTTACTCTTTCACTGACTACGGTACAGTTAAAGTAGGTGCTAACAACATTCTTAACGAAGATCCGTTGCTAGACCAATTCGGCGAGCAAGCTGATGAGTACATGTACGACAACACAGGCCGTGTTATCTTCGTAGAGTACTCAATCGAGCTTTAATACTTGCTAGATTGATATAAAATAAAGCCCGCATTAGCGGGCTTTTTTTTGGAGAATAATAATGGATGCATGGGGAAACTTTTGGCAGAAAGGTCATAGCACTACATTTGGCGAGTACTATGCAGACGGCTATACACGTGGTTACATTAATAATTGGTGGCGCACCGTTATAGACAAGAATAGCTCACCCGTGTCTGTGCTTGAGGTGGGATGCGGTAATGCGTCATTGCTACCGGTGTTGTTTGAATCCACCTTGGAAGGCCGCTACGTGGGCGTTGATGCCGCTGATGTTGCTTTGTCAGATGCTGTTACCAAGCGAGATAATGGTAGCTTCACGGTTGATCTTGTCGCTAAGCAGGGAATTGAAGTTGCCAAGCTTCCTCGAGACAACTTCGATATCATCGCTTCTGTTTACGGTTTGGAGTACAGCAACCTAGAAACATCTATCCCCAGGCTAAGGACCCTAACTCAGAACGGTCGCGTGGAGCTCTTAGTTCATCATAACGACTCAATCATCACCAAGATGTCAGAGAAGGCGTTAGGTGAATTTGACTTCATCGTGATGGCCATAGTGGTTCAAGCGTTAGTAGATATCGACATTTGTTTGAATGAGTGTAATGGGGATCCTTCGCTATTACCTCAGAGTGCCAAGGCGATTGCCGCTAGGGAAGTCATCAACGATGAAGTCTCTAAAATCATGAATGTTGATGCCGAGGCCAGAAACCCAATTCTTGTCGATTTCGTTACCCAAGTGTTACTCTATTTTAAACATATTCGCGAAGATGCTAAGGCTCGAAAGCTTCGTATTAACTCAATTTTGCCTGACTTCGAAGCCTCCAAGGAGCGTTTCCGCCAGATGGTAGAAGTTGCCCAAAATGAAGTGGGCGCCGAGGCGATCTGTCAGCAATTTAGAGAGGCAGGCTTCGCAGCAGTTCACAAACAATCTCTTGAACACGAAGGAGCACCTGTAGCATGGGCTATCACTGCCGAAGTCTCTTAGTATCATTCATTGGAAGTAGTATTTTATTGTCCTCGTTTGCCCAGAGTCAGTCTGTGGAGCTATGTCGCCAAGAGGTTGATGACCGTGCACGTCTGGCCTGCTACGACGCGTTATTTGTGCCGGCTCAGTTAACTTCGGCAGAAGACCGTGTTGAGGCAGTCGAGTCCACCGCTGCTGAGATGGCTAGCACTAATAGCGAGGGAGCATCAGTTGAAGCCACTGCGGTTGCAGTAGCGCCAGTTGTCAACCAAGTTGATGCTGCTGAACCAGCGCCCGTATCGGTTCAATCTGACGTTGCAGCAACTGAAGAGGACGTCAGCGTTGACGACGCCGTGGCCGCTAAAGCACAGGAAGCTTATGACGAGGTTATAGCCAATGCGCAGACCTTGATTGTTAGTGATGTGCGCAGGAATTCTCGACGTCAGGTCTTCTTTGCCACGGAGCAAGGGCGCACTTTCCGTCGGGAGTCCGGTAGCTACGCAAGCTTCAAGGAAGGCGATCAGCTGTCAATTGAAATGGGAATGATGTCTTCAATGTTTCTTGTGAATCAAGATGGATTGCGAATTAAAGTAAAGGAATTATAAAAACATGATAAGAACTATTGCCCTAGGGCTATTGCTCGCGCTTGCTAGCATGCAGGTTAACGCTGAACTACCAGAAAGCTTCGAACCGCTTTTAGATGGCAGAGATTTTCGCAACCTTTCGGTATCGCCCACCGGCGAGTACTTCTCCGTTGTGCAAAAACGGGATGGACGGAATACCTTAATTATCCTGTCGCGTGAGACGATGCAGCCAGTCCAAAGTGTTCGCTACGAAGAGAGCGATAACATTGAAGTGTCTTATGGCTACTGGATTGATGACGAGTTGTACGCCTACGCGGTGCTTACCGAGATTAATGAAGGGCAAAGGCCTCAGGACGTAGGAGATCTGTTCCTATTAGATGTCGCAACGGGCGACAACGAACGTATCTGGTATTACCAAGGTAACTACGAAGACAATGCGAGAGGCCGAGGTGATTTGATTCGCGGTGGCATGCAAGTATTGTCATCGTTGCCCGACGATCCAAACAATATCCTCGTTTCGATCATGCCGTGGGAAAAGGCTGATGGCGGTGTTCGTCCATCGATCTACCGCTTAGAGCTAGCGACTGGTGATATGAAGAAGATGGTGACTGGGCCTGCTCGAGGCGCGGCATTTCTGACGAATCGTGAGGCCACTAAGGCTTTCAGTTGGGCCGTGACGCCTGACTATGAAACCCGCTATTTTCATCGCGGTAGAAACGAGCGTTGGGCGGAAATCGACGTTGATTTACCCGGCGGCTTCTACGCACAATCGGTAACGGCCGACGGTGATTTCGTGTTCGGGATGTCGCAAATAGGCGATGACCTGAATGCGCCACAGCAGTTGGTTAAGATTGCGCTGCAAACTGGTGCAGTGACGGTTGAGGATGAGTTTGGCTTCGTCTCGTCCGTCGATATTAACTATGATCGCGACGGCTACCCGGAGTTTGCTCAGTGGGTGGCGGATAAACCTGAGTTTAAAATGTATCAGGAAACCAAGGCTGCTAGAATCGTTGGTGGTTTTGTTCGTAGCTTCGAGGGTTATAGCGTTACCCTGTCAGGTGCTGACGACAATTCTGAAAACTTTACTATTCACGTAGGCTCGCCAGGGATTAACGGTGAGTACTATGTTTGGGAGGCCGATAAGGGGCAGGCGCGCTTCTTGGTGGGCTCTGCGGATGCGATTGATCAACTTGGGCTGAACTCCTTTGAAGCTATCAATTACGAATCGTCCGATGGCGTGCAGCTGCAGGGATGGTTGTTGATGCCCCGTAGTGGTGAGCCGAAGGGTTTAGTGAACTATATCCACGGTGGCCCTCACGGCCCGTATATTCCGTTTGGCTTTGATGGCCGTATGCACATGATGTCTGAGCTTGGCTATGCGGTGTTTGCACCTAACTTCCGAGGCTCGGGTGGCTATGGGCTTAATTTTGAAGAGGCCGGCTACCTTCAGTGGGGGACTCGAATGCTTGACGATATGCGTGAAGGCGCGGAGTTTGTTCAGGCCAACTACGAGGTGGGAGACAAGGTTTATATTATGGGTGGAAGCTACGGAGGCTATGCCTCAGCTCAAAGTATTGTCCGCCATAATGACTATTACGATTGCAGCGTAATCATTGCCGGTGTGTTCGATTTGGCTCAGCAGTTGGAAACGTGGGATGCGGGTTCAGGTTTCAATACGGGTGGTTATGAGAACAAGGCTATCGGATCAGACCCGGAGTTTCTTCGGACGAATTCACCCATTCACAATCTCGACAAAATTAATGTCCCCTTCATGATCGTGCACGGGCGTGAAGATACTCGCACGCCGATGGTAGGTGCGGAGACGATGATTGAGGCCCTTGAACAGACTGACCTGGATTATGAGTATTACTTCTATGATAAAGAGGGTCATGGGCTATATTTTAAGGAGAACCGCTTGGATCAGTACGAGAAGGTACAGGCATTTCTTCAGCGCTGCGATGCCTTAGACTAACGCCTAAAATCGTCTGGCCCATTTGCTCAACAAAGGAACCCTAAAATGGATTGGCTAACTGCCTTTTTAACACTGTTACTGGTAATGGACCCATTGGGTAATATCCCTGTGTTCTTATCGGTATTACGTGATGTCGATGAGACGCGCAGAAAGCGTGTGCTGATACGTGAGCTCCTCATCGCACTGGGAATCCTGTTGTTTTTCCTCTTCTTCGGTAAGGTCGTTCTTGATGCGTTGGGCCTACAAACCGAAACGATTTCGATCGGCGGGGCCATCGTGCTCTTTATTATTGCTATTCGAATGATCTTCCCGCCAGCGGAGGGTGGGATTATGGGCGAGCACGCATCGGGTGAGCCATTTATAGTTCCTCTCGCCATACCCTTAGTCGCTGGGCCGTCAGCGATGGCATTCCTTATGCTATTGGTGGGTCAAAACCCCGAAATGATGCTGGAGTGGACAGGGGCACTCGTTGCAGCATGGGCTGTGTCTGCGGTCATCCTCTTCTTCTCCACTAAGTTCTATCAACTATTGGGAGATCGAGGTTTGGTGGCTGTAGAGCGTTTGATGGGGATGATTCTGGTAATGATCTCAGTGCAGATGGCGCTAGACGGGCTAACTCACGTTCTGGACTAGTTGGTATTGTTTAATTGCCGCTGTTGAGCCCGCTTACGCTAAACGCTCTTAAGTTGGGCTAAGTAGCCGTGTGATCGACACGAATTAGCGGTTGCGGATTAGCGGCTACAGATTAAACCAAAATGCCCTATATGTGTTGAAGGCGCTTCCTACAAGGAGCGCCTTTTTTATGGCCTCGAGAGAAAATAGCCTACGGCTAACTAAGCTGGTCGCTATTGCTGCTATTCGCCTCGAAGTGGGCGTCTTGATGCCTCTCGACCCAATAGACAACGCCGCCGATTACAGCAGCTGGCATCACGAACCAGTTAATGATGGGAATCATCGACGCACCGGCGATGGTGGCGCCGAAGCCATAGCTCTGCGGTCGAGTTTTACGCAACTTACTCAGTGATTCATTAAAGTCGATTTGATGATTATCAAAGCAGTAGTCCGAGTACTGAATGCAAAGCGACCAGGCCGCCCAAGCAAAGGCTAGAAAGGGTGCGATTAAGCCGATAACCGGGACAAAGCCTAGCAAAAAGCATCCAAGTAAGACGCCTAACGCGCGGGGGATAAAATATCCTAGCTTACGTAGCTCTCTACCAAGGGTGCGCCAAACCATCGACGAGATTTTCTCTGGCGGGGGCTTTCTGCCCGACAACAACTCTTCGGCCTTTTCCGCCAGCAAGCCATTAAACGGCGCAGCAATTAGCCCTGCCACGAAGTTGAAGGTATAGGCACTGCCTACCAAGATTCCAAGCGTGGCGAGAATAGCCACTAACCATCCAACCAGCGCACGGAGCCAGTCCCAGTCCGGTAGGTAGGTGTCAACCAGCCACTGATTCCATTCACCGAGGTGGCTAAATACATAGATATTTAGCCCAATGAACAAAATAGCGTTGATGGCGATGGGGATTACCACAAAGGGACGAATACGTTTATCAAGTAAGAGCCGGAGGCCCTTAGCAACATAAGTAAACGAAGAAATAGGTACCTGTGGTGTGGCCATGGTTACTCCTCAATCACGGCATTGAGCTTAGCAATAAGCAGCTCATTGACCATTTTGGGGTTAGCTTGCCCCTTACTCGCTTTCATGATTTGACCAACAAAATAGCCTAGCATTTTTGGCCGTTTGTCGGCGGCAGCCTTAGCGTAATTGGCCAGTTGAGCGCCCGAGTTAGCAATCACCTCGTCAATCATCAGCTCGAGTGCGCCGCTATCGGAGTTCTGCTTTAGGCCATCGCGTTCAATGATCTCGTCAGGCGCTAGCTGGTCATTCCAGCAGGATTCGAACACCTGCTTGGCGATTTTAGAAGACAGTGTACCGTCATTAATTCGTTGAATAAGCTGGGCCAGTTGGGCGGCGCTAATCCGAGATTCTTCGATGGTGATACTGTCGCGATTTAGCGCAGCCGAAAGCTCGCCCATCACCCAGTTGGCTGCCAATTTAGCACTTTTGCAACCCTCGACGACGATTTCGTAATATTCAGATAGTAAGCGGTCACTAGCTATGAGCTGTGCATCATAGATGGGTATTTGATAATCCGAAACAAAACGCTTGGCCTTGTCGTCAGGAAGCTCCGGAAGCGATTCGCGAAGCGCTTCGATGAAGCTATCGTCGATATGAATCGGGAGTAAATCAGGGCAGGGGAAGTAACGATAGTCGTTGGCTACTTCCTTAGAGCGCATACTGCGCGTTTCATTTTTTTCGCTGTCGTAGAGGCGCGTTTCCTGAACAACTGTACCGCCATCTTCGATTAATTCGATCTGTCGTTGGGTCTCAACCTTGATCGCTTTTTCAACAAAGCGGAAGGAATTGATGTTCTTGATCTCTGCACGTGTGCCGAGTTCTTCCTGCCCTGCGGGCTTTACCGAGACATTGGCATCACAGCGCATTGAACCCTGAGACATATCGCCATCGGAGATGCCGATATAGGTAATTAGTGAGTGGATTTTACGCAGGAAAGCGACTGCTTCCTCCGCGGAGCTAATGTCGGGCTCGGTGACAATTTCAATGAGCGGTGTCCCTGCGCGGTTAAGATCAATAGCGGTCTTGCCGGGTATTTCCGTGTGAATAGATTTCCCCGCATCTTCTTCGAGGTGAGCATGGTGAATGCGAATGTGACGCTCAGAGCCGTCTTCAAGGGTTACCGTGACTACGCCCGCACCAACAATCGGTTTATCAAGCTGAGTGGTTTGATAACCCTTGGGAAGATCCGCGTAAAAGTAGTTCTTTCGCTCGAAAACGGACTCTCTGCCAATCTCCGCGCCAATAGCTAGTCCGAATTTTGTTGCCATCTCAATGGCGCCACGATTGATCACCGGTAAAGTGCCCGGCAGTGCCATGTCGACTTCATCAACTTGGGTATTCGGGGCCGCGCCGAACTGAGTGGCGCTGCCAGAAAAAATCTTGCTCTTAGTGGCTAGCTGAACATGAATTTCTAGACCGATGACTACATCCCACTTCATGCTGAAACCTCCTGTAATGCTAAAGGCGCTCGCTGTGTATGCCAGTCACTATGCTGCTGGTACTGATGTCCCATTTGGAGAATGCCCGCTTCACCGAAGGCTTTACCAATGAGCTGCATGCCAATAGGGAGGCCGTTGGCGATGCCGCAGGGGAGTGACATGGCCGGCAGGCCAGCGAGGTTAACCGCTAGCGTATAGATATCTTCGAGATACATCTTCGCCGGATCGCCGAATTTATCACCAATCTTACAGGCGGTGCTTGGGGTGGTTGGGGCTAGAATCATATCAACCTGTTTAAAGGCCTGTTCGAAGTCTTCTTTGATGAGGCGACGAAGCTTTTGCGCCTTGCGGTAGTAAGCGTCGTAGTAGCCTGTTGAGAGGGCATAGGTGCCAACTAAAATCCGAGTTTGCACCTCTGCGCCGAAGCCTTCAGTGCGAGAGCGGCTATATAAATCCTTGAGATCCTTCGGGTCGCCACAGCGGTGACCAAAGCGTACTCCGTCGAAGCGGCTGAGGTTCGCCGAGGCCTCCGAAGGGGCAATGACGTAGTAGGCGCTCAGAGCGTGCTGATTCATCTCTAGGGAGACAGGGACGATAACGGCGCCAAGCTTTTGTAGTTGGCTGATGGCCTGCTGAATGGCATCGCCCACTTCGGCGTCCAAGTCAGCGCTAAAGAACGACTCAGGTACGCCGATGCGAACTCCTGTAACAGCGGAGTTTAGACTTGAGCTAAATGCTCCATTCGGGTGCGCAACACTGGTCGAATCCTTTGCGTCATGGCTGACCATGGTTTCTAAAAGGAGCGCGGCATCTTCCGCTGACTTGGCCATGGGCCCTGCTTGGTCCAAACTGGACGCAAAGGCAATCATGCCCCAGCGTGAAACCGAGCCATAGGTTGGCTTGATGCCGGTTAGTCCCGTGTGGGCGGCAGGTTGGCGAATCGAGCCGCCGGTGTCCGTCCCCGTGGCGATAGGCGCTAAAGCTGCCGCGACGGCCGCTGCCGAGCCGCCGGATGAGCCGCCCGGGATGTGATCGGTGTTCCAGGGGTTGCGAGAGGCGCCGAAGAAGCTGGTTTCATTTGACGAGCCCATGGCGAACTCATCCATATTGGTTTTGCCTAAGTTCACCATGCCTGCCGCGGCAATGTTGGTGGTAACGGTTGACTCGTAGGGAGGGATGAAGTTCTCCAGCATGCGGCTAGCGCAGGTAGTTCTCAAACCGTTGGTGCAGAAGATGTCCTTATGGGCAATGGGAACGCCCGTGAGCGGGCCAGCAGAGCCGCTCGCGCGTTGTGTATCGGCTAATTTCGCCTGCTCAAGTGCACCTTCGCGGTTTACGGTAATAAAGCTATTAATTTGACTATCGAGCGATTCGATACGCTGCAAAAAATGCTCCGTAAGTTCGGTGCTTGATACTGAGCCCTGACTAAGAAGTTGGCTGAGTTGAGTAACGGATTGGGTGTGCAATGTCATGTCGCTGTTCCTATTCTACTACGCGTGGAACAACGAATTGTCCATCTTGAGCTTCCGGGGCGTTGCTAAGTAACGCCTCGCGATTATTCGTCTTGGTGACTTCGTCAGCTCGGAGTACCTGGGTAGCGTCCAATGGGTGCGCTAAGGGTTCTACATTTTCGGTGTCCACCGCCTGCAGTTTGTCGATCATCCAAAGGACTTGATTGAGTTTGTCTGTTGCCCTGTCAATAGCGGGTTGATCAAGTGATAACATTGCGAGCTCAGCAACGTGTTGAACGGACTCATTAGTAATGGACATACCGCGTAAAAACCTCTTAAAAGCGAACGAAATTGGCACTCTGTGGTCATAAAAGCGAACCGTGCCTAAAAAACCGACCAATGGGGGTAACTTAACACATTAGCTCCTTGCTCTAAAACCCCATGGTTGTTAGAGTTGCATCATTCTATACAAAAAAGTTTGGCGCCTAGATCTCACCGTTATGACGAGCCGTCAGACACATATAAAAAGGTTAAATAAATGAAGCTTTTCAAGGGCATTCGCGGAATGTTTTCAAGCGATCTCTCGATCGATTTGGGTACCGCCAATACACTAATCTACGCAAAGGACAAAGGCATCATCCTGGATGAGCCATCGGTGGTTGCAATCCGCGATCACAAAGGCACCAAAATGGTTGAAGCTGTCGGTGTTGAAGCCAAGCGCATGCTGGGTAGAACGCCGGGCAATATTTCTGCCATTCGACCGCTGAAAGACGGCGTTATCGCCGACTTTAAAGTCACCGAGAAGATGCTTCAACACTTCATCCGTAAGACCCACGAATCATCGTTTGTGACACCTAGTCCTCGCGTATTGATTTGTGTGCCTTGTATGGCAACCGAAGTTGAACGTCGTGCGATTCGTGAGTCAGCGTTGGGCGCCGGCGCACGCGAAGTGCACTTGATTGAAGAGCCTATGGCAGCCGCTATTGGTGCTGGCTTACCGGTTGAAGAAGCTAGCGGCTCGATGGTCGTTGATATCGGTGGTGGTACCACTGAGATCGCTATCTTGGCTCTTTCGGGCGTTGTTTATTCTGATTCGGTACGCATTGGTGGTGATCGCTTTGATGAGGCGATTTCGAACTATGTTCGTCGCAACTACGGCAGTGTCATTGGTGATGCCACAGCAGAGCGAATCAAGCATGAAATTGGCTGTGCGTACGCCGGTTCTGAGTTACGTGAGATCGATGTGCGTGGACGAAATCTAGCCGAGGGTGTGCCGCGCAGTTTTACGCTTAACAGCGATGAAATTCTTGAAGCGCTGCAGGATCCGTTGGCAGGAATTATTCAGGCCGTCAAAACCGCGCTGGAACAATCTCCCCCTGAATTGGCCTCTGATATCGCCGAATCGGGCATCGTACTAACCGGTGGCGGAGCAATGCTTCGTGACCTGGATCGTCTGATAATGGAAGAAACAGGTTTGCCAGCTATTGTCGCTGAAGACCCCCTAACCTGTGTTGCACGTGGTGGCGGTAAGGCACTGGAGATGTTGGACAATAGTAAGCTTGGATTACTGTTCTCATAATTGAGGTGATCTTATCAAACCGCTGTTTAAACGTGATGCCAAGTTAGGAAGTTACCTTGTTCGGCTCATGGTCGTGGCAGTCATTCTATTAGCGGTTGATAAGAACGTGGGCTTAAGCTCTATGCGAATGGCGCTGACAACTTTGTCAGCGCCTTTTTATTGGCTGAGTAGTTTGCCGGACCGTGTTGACCAATGGGGTGATGATAATCTCGTAAGTCGCGAGCGTCTTATGGCTCAGAATGCCGCCCTTCGTGCCGAGAATGACCAGTTACAGGTGTCACTCCAATTATTTCAGTCGGCGACGGCGGAAAATGATCGAATGCGACAAATGATGGGGGCTTCGGAGCGTCTCAGTCATGATGTCATCACCGGACAGTTAATTGGTGTTGCCCCGGATCCAGTGCGGCAGGTAATTATTGTCGACAAGGGCCAGGATGATGGTGTTCGTGTTGGTTTGCCAGTATTAGATAGATTGGGGGTGGCGGGGCAAGTAATTGATGTGTCTGCGACAACCGCGAGTATCCTTCTTCTAACTGATCAAAGTCACGCGCTCCCGGTGCGTTTTCTCGAGAACGATGTCCGCTCGGTCGCTGAGGGAGCAGGGGATATTAGTCAGCTCCAACTGCTCTTCGTGCCGCAAACCTCTAATGTGCAACCGGGAGATATTATCGTGACCTCCGGTTTGGGGGATGTGTTTCCGGAGGGTTATCCAGTGGGTGAAGTTGATTTTCTTCTGCGCGACCCAAACCAGCCATTCATGGAGATTCGTGTTCGCCCCTACGCTCAGTTAAATAAAAGCCGCTTTTATATGATTTTGGTTCCTCACATTGATGAAGCTAGCAACGACCTTCAGGATGTTGAAGGTCAATCAGCAGAGTTAAGTGAGTTGAACTAATGTTGTCTCAAGTATGGATGGCAGCAGTAATTACGGTGCTAGTTGCCGTATTGTTAACGGTTTCAGAAATCGTTGAACCTATCCATCGTCCCTCCTTATTGGGGTTGAGTGTGGTTTTTTGGTGTCTCTATTTCCCAGATAAGGTTTCACTGGGTACGGCTTTTATTTGTGGGTTGATTGCTGATTCTTTAACCGGTGCTTTATTTGGCTCACATGCATTGGGCTTCTGTGTTATCGCCTATTTGACTATCCTGATGCATCGCCGCCTATTGATGTTTACTTGGGTCCAGCGAATCCTCTTTGTATTTGTACTAATGGGGATTTCTCAAGCTATCATTAATTGGGGTTTCGCAATTCGCGGAGATGCGATGCCAGGACTTAGCTATTTACTGCCCGCGTTAACTTCGGCCTTAGTCTGGCCTATTTGGAAAGCCTTTATGCGATGGATTCATCCGAAGAGAGCGATGCCAAGATGACCACGAAAAAGCTATATCTCGCTTCGGGATCGCCACGTCGTAAAGCGCTACTGACGCTGTTAGGACAGCCCTTTGAGGTGGTGAGTAATGAAATCATTGAGCTTCAAGCTAAAGACGAGTCCCCTTGCGCCTATGTAGAGCGATTGGCTAGGGAGAAAGCCGAGGCGGGGAGTCAGGGTAAAAAAGGCGTAGTCATTGGTTCCGACACGCTAGGTGTACTGGACGGAACCGTTTTGGAGAAGCCGAAAGATAGAGATGATGCCTTTTTAATGTGGCGCCGAATGTCAGGCCGCAGCCATGAAATTCTCACCGCTGTGGCAGTTACGGATGGTGTAACAACGGTAAGCCGCGTAGTGTCTACAGAAGTGTACTTTCGAGCCCTAACGGAGTCAGAGATGGCCTATTATTGGGCCTCAAAAGAGCCGCAGGACAAGGCAGGGGGCTATGCAATACAAGGAATTGGCGGTGCTTTCGTTGAGCGTATCAACGGCAGCTACCATGCTGTTGTCGGTCTGCCGCTAGTAGAGACGGCAGAGCTATTAGCTCTATTTGGAATTCGAGTGCTGAACTGCGATGAGTAATGAAATACTAATTAACATAACCCCGCTTGAGACTCGCGTAGCGATAGTCGAAGACGGTTTAGCGCATGAACTTTACCTAGAGCGCGCTAACCACCGTGGTTTGGTGGGCAATATTTATGTGGGTAAAGTTCAGCGGGTGTTACCGGGAATGCAGGCAGCATTCGTCGACATCGGTTTGGAGAAAGCGGCCTTTATTCATGCTCAAGATGTCGTTGAGCTAGATCAGCACGGCATGGAGTTGCGCAAACCCTCCTCCGCAACGCCGCCAATCCGCGAGTTACTTCACGAAGGTAAGCGCATCGCCGTTCAAGTCCTCAAAGACCCCATTGCCACGAAGGGGGCTCGGGTCACTACTCACCTTAGCTTATCTTCTCGATACTTGGTGTATATGCCAAAGACTGATCATGTTGGTGTTTCTCAACGCATTGACGATGATGAAGAGCGTGAACGCCTTAAGCTTCTTACCGAACAATGCCGAGACGAACGCGGCGGTGGCTTCATCATCCGTACCGTGGCCGAAGGGGCTGCTGACAGTGAACTCGCATCTGATGCGAAATTCCTACAAAAACTTTGGTTAGATATTGAACATCAACTTACGGATACCACACAAAAGTTTCCCCGCAGAGTGCATCAAGACTTACCGCTGTATTTGCGAGTTATTCGCGATTATGTTCGCCCTGATATCGATCGAATTCGCATTGATGACGAAGATGTCTACGATGAGCTAACTCGCTTTACCAACAAGTATTTCCCGGACATCACCGCGAGGCTGTCGCTGAGTAAGGGACAAACACCTTTTTTCGATTTATTTGGCGTCGAAGATGAAATTCAAAAGGCCTTAAAGCGAACAGTTCAGCTTAAGTCTGGTGGTCATATCGTGATTGATGAGACGGAGGCGATGACAACCGTTGATGTGAATACCGGTGGCTACGTAGGTGGAAAGACGCTTGAAGAAACCATCTTCAAAACCAACCTAGAGGCCGTAGGCGTTATCGCACGCCAGCTTAGATTGCGTAACATCGGTGGAATCATCATTCTTGATTTTATCGATATGAAAGACCCTGAGCACAGAAGAACCGTTCACCGTGCTTTCGCTAAGGTCATGGCGAAGGACTCGGTTAAGTCGGCAATCACCGGCATCTCAGAAATAGGTCTTATTGAGCTAACTCGGAAACGAACGCGAGAGAGCCTAGAGCAGCAGGTCTGTGATTTGTGCTCAGTCTGTGATGGACGAGGCGTTGTGAAGTCTGCCGAGTCTGTGTGTTATGAAGTGTTTCGAGAAATTCTTCGCGACGCCCGCCAGTATGAGGGCGAAAAGCTCGTCGTGGTAGCTTCTTCTACCGTTATTGATCGCCTCTTAGATGAAGAATCTACAGCCGTAGCGGATATTGAACAGTTGTCGGGTAAGATCATCGAATTTCGCCATGAGCCTTTCTACAGCCAAGAGCAATACGACATAATTTTAGTATGACGAAGCGTATAGTTCCCCTTCTAGTCACTACCTTCTGGTGGACTTTACTAAGTTCACTGGTTATCTGTGCGGTGGTGATTAGTCTTGCACGAGAATTAACTCCTAATGCTTATAAGTATCGAGCTGAACTGGATAGTTACCTATCCAAGGTAACAGGTTTAGAGGTTCAAAGTGATTCATTGTCGGCAGCCTGGCCTGGGTTAGCCCCTGAGGTAGAGGTAAGAGGTGTTCGAGTCGTAGACCGTAATGGCGAAGTTATCGCGACCTTTGAGCGCTTATTTCTCCAGATTGATCTATTGAGTTCACTTTGGAATGGTGCATTAACAACTCGTAGTGGCGAAATTGTAGGGCTCGATTTTTCGTTACAACAGCGCCCAGATGGACTGTGGTTCTCGAAGGATAATACCGAAGCAACCGAAGGCTCTGACGTTAAGCAGTTTTTGAATAGCTTGTTCCGAGCAAACTCACTTACCCTGCGAGACTCAACTGTCAGGTTGATCACCCGTAATAATGTTGAATTTCCTTTGGTTATCGCCGTAGCCGATATTCAGTCACATCGGACAGGTAACACCATAGAAGCTGAACTTCTGGTGGGCCGCCTCGCTAGACAGGTCCATTTTTTGGCCGACTTCGAGGGACTTCCTTGGTCGCCAAAGTTCGAGGGTGAGGCGTACTTAGATATTCGCAACCAAGTCATCGATGACGACATCAAAGCGCTCGCATTAGAGTCGAGTATCTTTTCTGGTGAATTAAATTTATCGGAAGATCTTGCCATAGGCGGTCAACTTTGGGTTGCCTGGGATTCTATCGATCAAGTCCGAGCCCAGGGCGAAATGTCCTTTAGCTACATCCCTCTACCTTCCAGTTGGGAGCAGTTTAGCTTGCACTCGGTCCGTACCGACCTTGCAATGCAGTGGGATGGCCAGCGCGTGAGTCGACTCCTCGTAGAAAATGCTGAATTTCACCTAAATGAAAATGCCTACTCGTTACCCACGATACTGATCGAGGGCGAGTTAACGGGTCAGCAGGCGTTTCTTCAACTCGATATCCCAGAGGTAGATTTAGCCGCTACGGCTGAAGCTATTGCGAAGTTGCCCGCGAGTAAGTTGACAGAGGTATTCGCCACGTTGAACCCCTCGGGTACACTGAGGGATTTGTCGGTCAAGGTTCCGTTCGCCTCCCCAATTGATACCTCTATTGCTGCCAAGCTTGATGTGGTGAATGTGGATGCATGGGGTGGCGCACCGGCGGTAACTAGTCTTTCAGGGAATCTAGTGGCTACGGCTCTGAGCGGATACGTCGAGATTCGTGCCACTGATTTTACGATGGCTTTCCCTACTATTTATGATGCGGCGTTTGAAACTGATCAGGCCACAGGGCGCGTTTATTGGCAGGTAGATACTAGCTTTGATCGTGTGCAGGTTGGAGCGAACGATTTACAAATGCTTGGCCCAATGGGAGTAATGTCGGGTGCCTTTTATTTGGATGGATTGACCAAGCCAATTGATAATGTCAAAAGTAAGCTGACTTTGCAGATTGGTTTGGACCACTCACAGGTAGCTTGGCATGAGCGATTGGTCCCCTTTATTGTCTCTCCTGGTTTACGTGATTGGCTGGACAGCGCATTGGTGGCAGGTGATATTGCGGAGGCTGATTTCGTCATGCTCGCAGAGCTAGGTAATACCTGTTCGAGCTGTAACGTTGTGCAGCTAAAGGTTGATGCGAAGAATACAACGCTCAACTATTTAGACGGTTGGCCGGCCATTGAAGGGCTAAACGGAAGAGTGATCCTCGATAATAACCAAGTGACTGCCAATATTGAGCCGCTATCGTATTTGGGTGGTAGCGTGGTAGTTGAAAAGGTCTACCTAGAGCCTAATAACCGCGGGGTGATGGAACTAGAGGTTGATGCTATAACTGTCGGTGAAAGTGGTGATATTATTCGTTCCTTCCAGCAGACGCCAGTGTGGTCAAATATTGCATCGAATCTGGGAAGTTGGCAGTTTGCCGGTGGTGTGGATGCCGAAGTAAGCATTCGCAGTGAACTATCATCGGGTGTGACGCCACAGATACTAATCGATGCTGAACTGAATGGTGTCGATCTTAGAATTGATGAGGTCGGCCTTTCGATCGCTGACCTAACTGGGCGCGTTGAGTCTGATCTGTATACCTTACAATCTTCCGACCTAGAAGGCGTCTTCTACAATGATCCATTGGCACTTAGGCTTAGTGGTAATCTTGATGATCTATCTCTCGGCTTTAATACCACTGCCACAATTATTGAACTAGCAGATTGGGTTGGCCAGCCCCTCGATTTATTTGGCGTAGGGACTGCCGACCTTAACGGTAGTTTTAGTTTGCGAAGAGACGCACCGCCAAGAGTTATTGTTCAGTCTAACCTTGTAGGTGTAGCCGTTGATCTACCTGATCGTTGGTCGAAGACTGCCGCAGAAGAGACTCCGTTTAGAGTAACTATTCCGTTCTATCAGAATGGCTATACGGTTCAGATTGACTATCGAGATGACTTTCGCAGCAAAATGGAGATTGCCGGTGGGTCATTAAAACAATTAGCTATCTCACTGGGACAACTCGAATCCGAGCTTCATGAGCCGAGAGCTGATATTTGGTTGAGTGCGGAGCTGGATTATTTAGATCCTAATCGCTTTTTGGACTGGTTTGGCCGAAAGCAGACGAACTTCGGTGGCGATAGCGAAGCGGTATCCGGCTTGACTATTGGAGCTGCCGCACGAACTAATCAGCTCCGACTGGCCGATGATATTCTCCTCACTGCGGTAGAAGGCGTGGCGACGCGTCAGGCTGCCGCTTGGCAATTTGATGCCAATGCCAATGAGTTCTCCGGCGGAGTCCGAATACCTGACGCTGATCAGCCATGGGAACTAAACCTAGACTATTTAAAATTGCCGGCGATAACTGCTTCGAATGAAGATGCACAAGCCCAGCGACAGGAAACGGTGTCTCCCATGGACCTTCGCCGACTGCCTGAGCTGAATGCTCGGGTTGATGACCTGAGCGTTGGCGGTGAAGACTATGGCCGATGGCAGTTCAAGACACGAAAGTTGGATGATGGTTTTCGACTTGAGGATATTAGTGGTGAATATGGTAGCTTATCCATAGAGCCTGCTGCTAACGAGCCTCTTTGGATAGAGTGGCGGGAACGTGGGGATGGCAATTCCACCGCTATGAATTTGCGGATGGTGACGACTAATTTCGGACAGCTTCGCTCGGAAATGGATTGGGAAATCCCTATCGCAGCTGAACAGTCGGAGCTTGCTCTTCGCTCTAGTTGGTTTGGCGATCCACTTGATTTCGATTTGCTTACTGCGGCAGCGGACGTTGAGTTCAGCCTTAGCCGAGGGAAACTTGAGACCACTTCCGCTAGTACTGACGCTATGCGGCTTTTTAATCTCTTCAACTTTAATACTTGGGCAAGAAGACTTCAGCTGGATTTTTCCGACTTAGAAAAAGGCGGCATTAGTTTTGATGAACTATCAGGTAGATTCATCTTAGATGTAGGCCACCTCAGCGTGGTAACGCCCGTAGAGCTTGATAGTCCGTCGTCACGGTTCGTGATGACGGGGACTGCCGACCTGAACGAAAACACGGTCGATTCACGCTTAAATGTCACCTTACCAGTGGGAAATAATGTGGCTTGGATCACCGCTATCGCAGTAAGCTTACCGGCAGCTGCGGGGGTCTTTTTAGCAGGCCAGCTCTTTGAAGAACAGGTAGATCAGCTCTCGACCCTGAGTTATAAGGTCGATGGTTCGATCGACGAGCCTAATGTAACGTTTGAGCGCTTCTTCGGAAAGAATGAAGAAAAGTAGAAAGCTTGATCAGGTTGCTGCACTGTCTGACATGAATGGTATTTAGCTGTCTATGTCCTAAGTTATATAGTACTTGAGGTATATAGAACTTGAGCAAAAAATTTAGACGGCAGAGGTAGAACAGGAGGCGCTTCACAGGTCACGCCTCGTTGTTATCTACAGTGTTTCTTGATCGATAAGGTAATCGCGAAGGGCTTTGAAGAGCTTCTTGGCGTCGTTCGTTGAGTAGGGTGCCTCTGGCTGTTTCGCGGCAGACTTCTGAGCATTTCGAACCAGATTTCGCATCTGCTGGCGATCTACTTGCGGGAACTCTTCAATAAGTTGAAAAACAGCTTGGTCACCGCGATCAATCAGGCGAGCACGCCAAGATTCTAACTGCTTCTCGCGTCGAACGTTGGCCTCAGAGCCCGGTTGGGTGAGCTCATAGGCATGTTGGATGGCTTCGCTATCTTCGTCACGCATAAGTTTACCAATACGCTGCATCATTCGGCGTTTGGCTTCTTTATGCTTTAGACGGTCGTACTCATCAATCGCTTCCGCGAGTAATTCTGACATTGGAATGGTGGCGCGCTGCTTTTTATTGAGTTCAATCAGCGAAGTGCCAAGTGATTGCAGTGCGTCCATCTGACGTTTTACTTCAGATTTACTGATCCAATCATCTTCGTAATCATCGTTTTGTTCGGTCATGTTTTAGCCGTAAAAAATGGTCGCTAGTCCTAAGAAGGACAGGAATCCCAGGACATCCGTGGCGGTGGTTTGTATCATGCCACCTGCCAGTGCTGGGTCGATTTTCATTGATTTTAACACGAGCGGGATGACTGTGCCTGCAATTGCCGCATTTAACAGGTTAAATATCAGTGCCAGACCAATGACTAGTCCTAAGGTCCACGCCCCAAACCAGAGATAGCTCATAAATCCTACCGAGACTGCAAAAAATAGGCCGTTGATTAAACCCATGGTAAGTTCACGACGGAGTAACCAACCTAAGTTACTTCTGCTGATTTGCCCAAGTGCCATGCCTCGAATCACTACGGTCAGCGTCTGATTTCCAGCAACGCCACCCATACTGGCCACAATCGGCATTAAGATAGCGAGTGCAACCACCTGTTCAATGGTCGCTTCGAACATTTTGATGACGCTGGACGACGTAAACGCGGCGAGTAGATTGATCGATAACCATAGCGCCCGGCGAGGAAGCGACTTACGGACGGTAGCGAAGGTATCGATGTCATCATCTAAACCCGCCAAGCCCATCATGTTGTGGTCAGTATCCTCTCGAATTACGTCAACGACGTCATCAATGGTAATTCGTCCCAGCAAACATCCATTCTCGTCTACCACGGGCGCTGAAACTAAGTCATTACGTTCAAAGAGATTGGCTACCTCTCTATCCGTAGCGGTTGCAATGATGGGTTCGATACTCGTCATCATTACCTCGCGAACTGTCATACTGGGGTCGGAGGTGAGGACGCGTGATAGGGGAAGGGTACCAACGTACTCATCACCGCTATTCACTACGAACAGGCTGTCCGTAGTATTTGGGAGATCGTCGTGACGACGTAGGTAGCGTAGGACCACATCTAGGGTAAATTTTGGCCGCACCGTGATGGTATCGGTATTCATGAGGCCGCCGGCGGTGTCCTCGTCAAAGCTTAAGACGCGTTCAACCCGATGACGATCCTGCCAGGACATCTCCTGGAGGACATCTTGAATGACGTTTTCGGGAAGCTGCTGGAGGATATCGACAATATCATCAGTTTCAAGGCCTTCAGTAGCCGCCGCAACTTCCGAGGCCTCCATGCGCTCAAGAAATTGACTTTGAATATCCTCAGAGAGCTCGGTGAGTACTTCCGGTTGGGCCTCGTCGGCGATGTTTTCCCATAACAGTCGACGAGTAGGTGGCGTTGAACTTTCAATTAATCGCGCTTGGTTGACCGGCGGTAGGTGCTTGATAATGCTGCGAACTCGCGCGCCGTCATCCTGAGCGACGGCATCACTTAGCTCACTGTACTGTACGCGGGTTAGCCCATCATCGTGCATCATGACTGCTATTCGTCTTCGTCAAAACGATTATTTATTAGCGCCTCTAAACTCTGCATGGCAGCCTCTTCATCTGTACCTTCACAGCTAATCTCAATTTCCGCGCCTTGGGCAGCGGCGAGCATCATGACCGACATAATACTCTTAGCATCAATCTCTCGTTGAGCGTAGCCTATTTGGACAGAAGAACTAAACTCACAGGCACATTTCGTCAACTTGGCCGCCGCTCGAGCATGCAGACCAAGTTTATTGATGATAGAAACCTTCTTCTTAATCATAGGGAGTCACGTTTTGGAATTGTTATTGCTGCCTAGTCTATCACTAAACGGCCAAATCCTTGAAGACTTTGCTAGCTAGTTTGGAGTAGCTGGCCAGCGATGACGCTCTCGATGACGAACGACAAGATTAGGATGTTGTGCCAAGAGCCGTCTTGCAAGAGCTTCGGCGAGATAGACCGACCGATGTTTGCCGCCGGTACAGCCGATGGAAATGGTAAAATAGGCGCGATTTTCGCCTTCGTACTCAGGGATCCAGCGTTCTGCTAAATGGGAAATGTCCTCAAGCATAGCCTTGACCATCGGCTCGTCCTTGAGGAAATTAACGACTTGAATATCGCGTCCCGTATAGGCTCTCAATTTTTCATCCCAGTGTGGATTCGGGAGGCAGCGAACGTCGAATACAAAGTCCGAATCGTTGGGTACTCCGTGCTTGAAGCCAAACGACTGCAGGGTGAGATTGAGTCGAGTTTCGTTTTCAGTGCTGGCAATTTTCTCTTTGACTAAGGCACGCAGGTCATGAACCGTTGTTGTCGAAGTATCGACACGTAAATCCGCCAAAGTAGACAGTTGATCAAGGAGGGTTAATTCCTCTTGCAGTGATTCACGAAGAGCTTGGCTATCCCCTGAAAGCGGGTGGCGGCGACGTGTCTCCGAAAACCGCGTCATCAAAATCTCAGTGCTTGCGTCCAAGAAAATGATTCGGACTTGAATTTCAAGCTCTTTAAGTAACTCTACGATAGCGCCAAATCGGGCAATCTCACTGCGACTATTTCGGGCGTCAATGCCAACGGCAATGCCCCTGAAGACGTCGTTGTTTTGATTAACCTTATCAACCAAATCAGGTATAAGCGATGCGGGGAGATTGTCGACCGTATAAAAGCCGTTGTCCTCGAGGGTGTTGAGTACTTGGCTTTTCCCGGACCCGGAACGGCCGGTAACGATTACTAGCTGCGTTGGCGCAGTCATTTTCAGTTCCTTCTAGATTTAGTCTGAAAACGTGCCTGTCTTCAGTGTTTGGTTATAGTGTTAGCTTACAGCTTACAGCTTACAGCTTACAGCTTACAGCTTACAGCTTA
>JBEDTZ010000009.1:0-73604 GCA_040119265.1 Pseudomonadales bacterium
AGCTTACAGCTTACAGCTTACAGCTTACAGCTTACAGCTTACAGCTTATCCGTTTACTAGTTGATAGAGTTCGGTTGAGCTGGCAGCTTTTCGAAGCTGGTCTATGAATTCACCATCATTGAAGCGCTCAGCGATGGCAGCAAGTGCGTGCAAGTGATCGGACGTCGCCTCCTGAGGGGCGATTAGTGCACAAATGACATCAACAGCTTGTGCGTCAGGGGCGTCAAAGTCTATCGGGGTTTCCACCGTGAGAAGTACGCCGATGATATTCTGGCAGTCCGAAATTCGGCAGTGAGGAATGGCAATGCCGTTTCCAAGCCCCGTGCTTCCCAAGCGCTCACGCTCAAACAGCGCTTTAAAAATGTCCGTATCACTGATTCCAAGCGATTCTGAAGCGATCTTAGCAACGAGTTCTAGACAGGTTTTTTTACTGCTAACCCGAGCGTATGCTCGGGTTGTTTCAGGGGTTAGAAGGTGTGCTAACTCCATGATAGGTTGGGCTTAGCCTTGGCGTCTTGCCGCTATCCCTTTCTCCTTGTGCTTTAAAATTTGCCGGTCAAGCTTATCAACCATATGGTCGATAGCTACGTAAAGATCATCTTCGACGCTCTCTGCGTGAATGTCTTCCCCTAGAACATGAAGCGTAGCTTCCGCTTTTTGGCCGTTCTTTTCAACACTAAATGTCACATTCACGTTATTGATGCTGTCAAAGTGACGTTCAAGTTTTTCGAGTTTTGACATGGTGTGGGCGCGAATTGCGTCGGTGAGAGGAAGTTGGTGTCCAGCGATGTTTACTTGCATAAGTATTGACCCTCTTCATGTTGCCGTAGATTAAGAGAACAGCCTGGGGAAATGGCCCCTTCTAGTAACCGGTTTGGCGGGCTGTCTTCGCAGCAAACCGTTTGAAAACAATAATTGTTCTCCCTTATTTAAAGGTAATAGGTTTTTACGAAACCGTGGGAAAAAATTCTATTATTTGAGACGCTTTCGCTGACTTGACGGTGCAATCCCAATGGCTTCACGATACTTCGCCACAGTTCGTCTTGCTACTTTGACACCATCTGCCTCTAAAAGTGCCATTAATTTTGCATCAGATAATGGTTTATTAGGTGGTTCACTCTCAACAAGCTTCTTGATGAATGCTTTAATAGCGGTGGCTGAGGTGGCGTCGCCCGCGTCCGATGAGACGTGGGACGAGAAGAAATATTTGAGTTCAAAAACACCTCGAGGCGTTAGCATATACTTGCCCGCAGTGGCGCGCGAGATAGTAGATTCTGCAAGGCCTAATTCTTCGGCGACGTCGGCGAGTACCATAGGCTTCATGGCCTCGGGGCCAGAGTCGAAGAACGCTCGCTGGCGCTCAACGATGGCAGAAGCTACATTGAATAGGGTGTCAAAGCGGCTTTCAACGCTTTTAATGAACCACTGTGCTTCCTGAAGGTTCTCTCGCAGGAACTTATTGTCATCACTGGCATCGCCACGTTTGATTAGCGCTGAGTACTCTCGATTAACACACAGCCGCGGTGCAACCTCGGGATTTATCTCAACGTGCCAAAGGTCTTTCCGAAGGGACACTAGGACATCAGGTATTACATACTCTGAATCCGATTCGGAAAAGATATCACCGGGGTGAGGATTCTGCTTTTGAATCAGGTCAATGGAGAGATCAAGCTCACCTTCGGAGCATTTTAATAATTTTGCGAGTTTTTTAAAATCCTGCTTCAGGATGGCCGGCATATGTGAACGTGCGATGGTGATCGCTCGGGCGACGGTTGGATGCTCACGATCCATTTCGCCAAGCTGAAGCGCTATGCACTCTCCAAGATCTCTGGCGCCCACTCCGATAGGGTCGAAGTTTTGGATGAGATGAAGCATGGCTTCCACCTCATCAACCTCGAACTCGTCATTCTCAGTGGCTTCATGAGTATTTAGGTCGTCGGTTATAGAGGGTAACTCTGCGATTAGCCAGCCATTGGAGTCAATACTATCAATAAGGTAGTCGCCGATGAGGCGATCGCGTACCGATAGTGGCTTCATCTCCAGTTGAAAGCTAAGGTGATCCTGTAGGCTACTGTCTTGGCTGCGATTAGAGAGGAAATCAAAGTCATTGTCAGTCGAAGCCTTCGCTGACCCGCCCGAATACACGTCATCCCACTGACTGTCGACGGGCATTTCACTAGGGATATCCTTTTCCCATTTGGGTTCAGAAGTTGACTGTTCCAGTGCATAGCTGTCCGACGGATTCTCGTCGCGCTGTTCGTTACTGAGCGAATTGCTGTCGGTAGGAAGGGCGGGGTTGTGGTCTTCGATATCTAATAGCGGATTACGATCGAGTGTGTCCTGAATCTCCGTCTGCAGATCAAGGGTAGAAAGTTGTAGAACTTTCACCGCCAGCTGTAGCTGCGGTGTCATGGTCATTTTTAGGCTGGTCTTTAATTGTAAACTCTGTTTCATGACAAACCATCCATGAGGAAATACCCAGCACTAGTACTGAAAGTTTTCACCAAGATAAAGTTCTTTTACCTTAGCGTTGTTCAGGATATCGTCTTTGCCGCCGTGTGCAATGATATGTCCACCACCAACAATGTAAGCTCGTTCACAAATTGCCAAGGTTTCACGAACATTGTGATCGGTAATTAAGATGCCAATCCCCTTCGAGCGGACGTGTTCAATGATGGACATGATCTCGTTCACTGAGATGGGATCAACCCCCGCAAAGGGCTCATCGAGCAGGATGAATTTAGGTTCCATCGCAAGCGCCCGGGCAATTTCAACCCGACGTCGCTCACCGCCAGAAAGAGCTATCCCCATGGCATCTTTAATGTGCGTAATACTAAACTCTTCCAGCAACTCATTCATTCGTTCACGACGTTGGGTCTGGGTGAGGTCGTCGCGATTTTCTAAAATAGCGAGAATGTTTTGACTGACGGTGAGTTTGCGAAAAATAGAGGCTTCTTGCGGTAAATAACCGATGCCAGAAATCGCTCTGCCATGCATGGGTTGCTGAGTAATATCTAGCTCATCGAGGGTCACGGTGCCCTTGTCCGATGGGACAAGGCCGACAATCATGTAAAAACAGGTAGTTTTGCCTGCACCATTAGGTCCGAGTAGACCGACAATTTCGCCACTACTGACTTCGATGGATACATCAATAACCACCGGTCGCTTGTTGTAGCTCTTCGCAAGATTTTTCGCACTGAGTGTAGCCATGTATTAATCCTCGCCCGCTTCTTGTGCGGGTGGCTGAATAACGTGTCGTACACCACCCGATGCGTTAGCGGCACCGCGTTCAAGATCGAATTCGATACGGTTGGCAGAGACTTCGGAGCCCTTGTTGCTGAATAGTGCTTCGCCGGTTACCACAACAATGTTAGTGAGCAGATCGTAGTCTACTTGGTTGCCCTGGGCGTAGACTGCCCCCACGTCCGCCGTGGGAGTATCTTTGAAGGTTGCTGGCGGGCCTAAGGCTAGTACTCGGACAACTTCGCCATTTTCATAGAATACATCAATTCGCCCGGCTTCGATGATCAGTGACCCTTGAATGATCTTCGCGTTGCCGATGTATGAGGTAATACCCCGCGCGACGTCTTGAGCGAAGTCCTCGGAGAACATTTCAATTGGCTTTTCTCTATCCTCGGGAAGCCCATAGGCATTCGAAGGCGAAAATAAAACAACTGCCAAAATTAACAAGGTGGCGTTAGCGAGTAGGTTCATAATAGGTTTCAACATTGCCTTGAAGTTCGTAATACTCGCGTGCGAGCCATAGTTTGAGTCGGTCGCCGCGAGACTTCCCGAAGTGACTATCGATAGTCACTGGATAAATGGCCTGAGCGAATTCTTCGTTAGGATAGTAATCAATTCGAGCCGTTTCAATCAATTGGTATTCACCGTCGCTAAGCTGCTGAAACAGTTTGACCTGTTGGTTCAGGCGAATCATATCGTCGCGGCGGTAAAATGCGGCTCTACCCGCTTCAACTTCCCAAGGGCTGAGGTTGCTCTGGTCGAACAGGAGCATAGTAGGTTGTTCTGCCACCATCAGTTCAGCCGCTTCGAAATACTTTAGGTCTGGAGAATTTAGCTGCCATTCAAGGTTGCCGACTAAGTCCGAGTAGTGACGGATCTCCGCGTCTACCAAGAACAAAGAAGGGGGTACCTGTTCCGTAGGAGCGGGCAGGGCGGGTTCAGGTTGATTGGCAATCAGCAGCAGGTAAATGATGGCGCAGCCGGCCAAGAAGCCAGTTACGACTTTACCGCGATGACTTATCACAGCCACTTTTCCAGCACGCTGTCGTAGCGATCTTGAGCTTTTAAGATGAGATCGGCGACTTCACGAAATGCACCCTCACCACCGCGGCGTTCAGTAATATAATCCGCATGGTCTTTAACGGCGCCATCGGCGTTCGCAACGGCGATACCGAGGCCTACACGGCGAATGCAGGCGAGGTCTGGCCAATCATCACCAACATAGGCAACTTGCTTGGGCTTTAATTGACGCTCGGCTAGCATTTCTTCAAGGGGAATCCACTTGTCCTCACGGCCCTGAATAATGGTTTTGATGCCAAGGTCGGCAGCACGCTTAAGCACCATGTCACTGGTGCGCCCGGTAATAATAGCCACTTCTATTCCTTCAGATTGAAGGAGTTTAATTCCGTGTCCATCTAGAGTGTTGAAGTTTTTGAACTGCTCGCCCTGAGCGGTGAACATCAGTTGTCCGTTAGTGAGGACGCCGTCGACGTCAGTCACCACAAAGCGGATATCTTTGGCAAGATCATGTGCGTTCATTAGGCCACTCCTGCTTTAAGAAGGTTATGCAGATGCACAACGCCAACAACTTGATCATCTTCCGTCACGACCAAGCTAGTGATCTGCCAGTCTTCCATAAGCGCCAGCGCTTCGGCGGCCAGCATATTCGGGCCAACGGTTTTACATTGGGTAGTCATGACCTCAGCCAGTGCTACCGGCATCACTCGGTCATAGTGATCCATTGCGCGACGCAGATCGCCATCGGTGAAAATTCCCTGCAGCTTACCTTCGTTAAGCACTAGGGTCATGCCAAGTCCCTTGCTGGTGATTTCGAACAGCGCGTCTTTCACTGTGGTAGCTGGAGAACAAACCGGTAAATCATCGCGGTTATGCATTACATCGCTAACCTTTAACAGGAGCTTGCGTCCCAGTGCACCACCGGGGTGAGAAAAGGCAAAATCCTCGGCGCTGAAGCCTCGAGCTTCTAGGAGGGCGATAGCCAAGGCGTCACCCATCACTAACTGCGCGGTAGTACTAGAGGTGGGCGCTAGGTTGAGCGGGCATGCTTCAGTGTCTACGCCGCTGTTAAGCGGAGCATCTGCGGCCAGCGAAAGGGTAGAGTTTAGATTACCAGTAACACTGATAAGCTTGATGCCAAGGCGCTTGATCAATGGTAGTAGCGAGACGACTTCGGCGGTGGTGCCGCTATTACTAAGTGCCATAACAACATCGTTCTCGGTCATCATGCCTAAATCGCCATGGCTCGCTTCAGCCGGGTGCACAAAGAATGCCGGTGTTCCCGTTGATGCCAGCGTTGCCGCAACTTTCTTACCAATGTGACCGGACTTACCCATACCCGTCACAATAACTCTTCCTGAACAGTTCATGACGATGTTGCAGGCGGTTGAGAAGTTATCATCTAGACGGCTTAGCAGGCCGCTAACAGCTTTAGCTTCAAGGTCTATCGTTCGCTTTGCTGAGGCAAGGTGATCAATGGTCATAAACGTCCTTAAACAAGAAAGTAATAGTAGGCACAGAAGCAGCTTAACATAACAGCGCCAAAGCTTCTGCCTAGCTTACTGCCGCTGCGCTTTAGTGTTAACGCACAGGCGATGACTAACAGTGCCGTTAAACCAGCCATAACATAGTAGTCGCGCGATAGAATATCCGCATCGATCACCAGAGGCCCGACAACTCCAGGAATACTTGCCACGGCGATGATGTTAAAGATGTTTGAGCCAATAATATTGCCCAGGGCGATATCGTGATGCCCCTTGAGGGCACTGGCAACTGAGGCAGCCAGTTCAGGGAGGCTGGTGCCTACGGCAACAATGGTAAGTCCTATGACGAGTTCACTAACACCTAGTGTTAGGGCTACGCCCTTAGCTCCCCAAACCAGTGTATTAGCGCTGCCAATCAAGATGACAAGGCTGACGACAAACCAGATAAAGGTCTTGAAGCCTTCGCTACTTTCAATTTCTTCTTGCTCAAGACTGGTTTGAGTGCGTGATACTAACCACAGAAAAACAGGTATAAGTAACAGGAGAATCAATCCCTCCAGTCGGCTAAGCTCGCCGTTATAGATGAACAGCCCAAGCAGTGCGGTAACGCCCACTAGAAATGGCGCTTCCATCTTAAATAACTGTTTGGCAATGGGGATGGGCGCAACAATCGCCGTGATCGCCAAAACGAGTGCGATATTGGCAACGTTTGATCCCAGCGCATTGCCCATTGCGAGGCTACCAGAGTTATCCAAGCTGGCGCTTAACGCAACGAGTACCTCCGGTGCAGAAGTGCCCAGCGATACAATGGTTAAACCAATGGTCATGGTTGACATACCCAGGTTTTTGGCAATAGAAGCTGAGCTTGCTACGAATCGGTCGGCACTCCAAATTAGCCCGGCAAAACCGAGTGGGATGGCAAGTGTTTGATAGATGATTTCTGTTGACATAAAAGCAGGTACTACAACGTATGATTAGATGAACTTGTAATTTTAAACTTAGAACGAGTTAATGTCAGTAGAATTCGATGTCCTTTCATTGGAACTTACCCCTAGTAGCGGTAGAATGGCATCAGTAGAGATAGGAAGCTTGAATTATGAAGCAGTTGCAGATCGCAGTACTTACACTCTGTGCGCTATTAGTGAACACAGCCGTAGCTAACGATGTACCCGCCGATGAAGCGGTAGCCAAAATGACGAATGATGTCATTGAGGTGGTGATGGAGGCCAAGGAGAACGGCGATGATCTGGACGGCTTCATGCCACGGCTCGACGAATTAATGACCTACTACGCAGATTTTGACTGGATTGCTGCGCAAATTATGGGTCGTTACCGCCAAGGTGCCTCGCCCGAGCAGATTTCGCGTTTTGGCAGCCGCTTTAGGTCGGTGATGATATCAACCTATGCCAAGAGTTTTTTAGCGTACAACGGCGAGCGTGTCACGACCTTGCCGGTAGAAGAGCGCTATGCTGGAGAACGCAGAGTGCCAGTGCGGCAAACCGTTGAGGGAATTGCCGGCGGTTTGAATGTCATCTACACCATGGGGCAGCGCTCTGATGGCAGATGGGTGATGTTAAATCTACGTGTAAATGGCGTAAATTTGGGGCAAACCTACAATCAACAATTCGCGCGGATGATGACAGAGTACAACTCCATTGACGCGGTAATCGATAACTGGGGGCAATAGGCCTTTCCAGACCGGAGGATATTATGGAAGCAGAACAAGTTAAAGAGATCGTAGTAGCCGCCTTCCCTGAAGCGCAGGTTGAAGTGGGTCGTGATGGTAGTCACTACTCAATTCGCGTAGTGAGCGAGACCTTCGCGGGAATGACGCCCGTCAAGAAACAGCAGAGCGTTTACGCGTGTTTAAATGAACATATTGCTTCCGGAGCACTTCACGCACTTCATATTCAAGCGCTGACACCGGCACAATGGGCGGCGAAACAGGGCTAATTTATGGATAAGTTTAAGGTTTACGGACCAACTAAAATTGCTGGCACTGTTTCTGTTTCGGGCGCAAAGAATGCAGCATTGCCTATCATGGCGGCGGCACTTCTGCCTAATGGCGCATTGACACTTTCAAATGTCCCGCAATTAAACGATATCCGCACTTTGGCGAAGCTTATCGAGTGTTTAGGCGCGAAAGTTGATCTAGATGGCAACGTCGCTAAAGTCGACGCCACGGGGGTGGATAAAATTGTCGCCCCCTATGAATTGGTCAAGACAATGCGCGCCAGTATTTTGGTATTAGGCCCGCTACTTGCCCGATTGGGTAAAGCAGAAGTCTCATTTCCAGGCGGTTGTGCCATCGGCAGTCGCCCCGTTGATCTTCACCTGAAGGGTTTCGAGGCAATGGGCGCAAAGATTGATATTCGCGATGGTTTCATTGTCGCCGAAGCGCCGGAGCACGGCTTGGATGGCGCCGATATCCATTTCGACGTGGTCTCCGTGGGAGCTACCGAAAACCTGTTAATGGCAGCGAGCTTGGCGAACGGTAGAACGATTCTTCGTAACGCCGCTCGAGAGCCCGAAGTGGTCGATCTCTGTCACTTTTTAAATGCAATGGGTGCTCAGGTAAGCGGAATTGGCACTGAGACGCTCGTCATTGACGGCGTTGAAGCGCTGCATGGCTGTGAGTATCGCGTTGTTGCGGATCGCATTGAAGCGGGCACTTTCCTCGTCGCAGCGGCTGCCACGCGCGGCAGTATTACTCTGCTAGACGCGGCTCCTGAAACGATGGATGTCGTACTTTACAAACTACGCGAAGCGGGCGCAGATATTCAAATTGACGGTACTAGCATTCATCTTACGATGAATGACCAGCGACCTAAGGCAGTGAGTTTCGTTACCGCGCCACATCCCGAGTTTCCAACCGATATGCAGTCCCAATTCTTGGCGATGAATGCGGTAGCGGAGGGTCAGGCCGAGGTGGTTGAAACGATTTTTGAAAATCGTCTCGTCGCCGCGCAGGAAATGAATCGCATGGGTGCACAAATTCAATTGGAATCCAATACTGCTAAAGTAAGCGGTGTCGAATCACTAAGTGCTGCTCCAGTTATGGCAACGGACTTACGTGCTTCAGCGAGTTTGGTTATCGCAGGTCTGTTGGCTAACGGCGAAACACTGATTGATCGTATCTATCACATTGACCGTGGTTATGAATCAATTGAAACAAAATTTGCTCAGCTCGGAGCACGTGTAGAGCGCATCAAGTAACTTGATGCGCTCATTACTGGGGGATAAATGAGCACCATTACAATAGCCTTGACCAAAGGGCGAATTCTCAAAGAAACGCTACCACTTCTTGCCAAGGCTGGCATTGAACCTATCGAAGATATCCATACCAGCAGAAAACTGGTGTTTGCGACTAACCGAGCAGACGTTCAGCTACTCATTCTCAGAGGAGTAGATGTACCCACTTACGTTCGCTTTGGAAGTGCCGATATTGGTATTTCTGGCAAGGACATACTGTTAGAAATCGACAATAGCGATTTCTATGAACCACTCGACTTGGGTATCGCGACCTGCGACCTAATGACCGCGGCGAAAAAGGGTTCGGAAGTTAAGACTGGCCGTATTCGCGTGGCAACCAAATACCTCAAAGTAGCGGAACAGTTCTATGCGGAGCAGGGTAGGCAGGTTGATCTGATTAAGCTCTACGGAGCCATGGAACTCGCACCGATCTTGGATTTGGCCGATGAGATTGTTGATATCGTTGATACCGGCAATACCCTAAAGGCCAATGGCCTCGAGCCGCGTGAATTTATCTGCCATGTTAGTTCTCGAGTCATCGTCAACCGCGCATCAATGAAGACTAAACATGCTGCCGTGACTGCAATTATTGACGCATTACGTGAGGCAATAGCCCAGTGAGCTTGAAGATAAAACACCTCGAGAGTTCGAACGATAGCTTTCAACAGCAATTGAGCGAGCTACTTGCTTGGGAAGCGACCAACGATGATCAGCTGGAGCTAGCGGTTCGCGACATTATTAGCTCGGTTCGCACCCAGGGCGACAAGGCGCTGGTTGAGTTGAGCAATCGCTTTGATAATACCGATTTCACCGATGCCAACAGCTTCGAAGTCCCAATGTCAGTCTGCCAAGACGCGCTCAAGAAATTGGACGACGATGTCCGCAGTGCATTGGAGTTAGCAGCCGATCGTATCCGCAGCTATCACCGTCATCAGCTGGCTGAGAGCTGGACGATTACAGACGAACACGGCACTGCTTTGGGCCAGCAAGTCACACCGCTGGAGCGCGTGGGAATTTATGTGCCGGGAGGCAAAGCGTCCTACCCGTCCTCGGTGTTGATGAACGCACTACCTGCACAGGTTGCCGGTGTGGACGAAATCATCATGGTGAGCCCAACTCCTAGCGGTGAATTGAATCCTCTTGTGATGGCCGCTGCCGCTTTGGCTGGTGTTAGTCGTTTCTTCGCGATAGGCGGGGCTCAGGCGGTTGCAGCGTTATGCTATGGGACGCAGAGTGTCCCCAAGGTCGACAAGATCGTTGGTCCTGGCAATCGCTTTGTCGCTGCAGCGAAACGTCAGGTGTTCGGACGCGTTGGCTTAGATATGATTGCGGGGCCTTCGGAAATTTTGGTGATCGCGGACGATACCGTTTCCCCACAGTGGTTAGCGGCTGATTTGTTTGCTCAGGCAGAACACGATGAATTGGCACAATCAATTCTGATCAGTGCTGACGCTGAAGTGTTAACAGCCGTTCAAACAGCGCTAGATGAACTGATTGAAGCCATGCCGCGCAAGGATATTATCCGTGCTTCTATAGAAGGCCGCGGAGCATTAATTCAGGTCGCTTCTTTGGATGAGGCGGTGGACTTAGCTAATCAGATTGCCGCCGAACATTTAGAGCTCGCGTTTGCTAATGCGGACCAGTGGGTTTCGAAAATTCGCCACGCCGGCGCAATTTTTGTTGGCGGCTATACGCCAGAGGCATTCGGCGACTACTGTGCAGGTCCAAATCACGTTCTGCCGACATCCGGAACCGCGCGTTTTTCCTCGCCCTTGGGTGTTTATGATTTTCAGAAACGTAGCTCGGTAATCAATGTGAGTCCAGCTGGGGCGAAAGTCCTAGCAGATTGCGCAGGATTACTTGCCGACCATGAATCACTATCCGCTCACGCGCTATCGGCGCGGTTGAGAAAAGAGGATTAAAGCGTGTCCCGAATTAACCGAGTTATTCGCCCAGAGCTATTGAAGCAGTCCGCTTATCACGTTCAAAGTAGCCAGGGTTTACTCAAACTTGATGCCATGGAAAGTCCGTTTAAGCTGAGCGGCGAGCTGCAACAGCAATGGTTACAGGCAATTTCTAGTACGTCCTTGAATCGTTATCCAGATCCAAGCGCTGCTAAGGCGGCTCAGCGGTTTTCAGAGGTCTTTGGTTTAGCTGACACCGAAGGAATTTTGTTCGGTAATGGTTCTGATGAACTCCTGCAGATTTTGATTCAAGCGGTCGCCAGCGACGACACCAAGGTGTTAGCGCCAACCCCATCATTTGTGATGTACGAAACGCTCTGCCAATGGAACCGTATTGAATTTATTGGTGTGGATTTAAATCCTGACTTCTCGTTGAATCTGCCAGCGATGCTTGAGCAGATAAACACGCAACAGCCAGCAATCATCTTCTTGGCGCAGCCTAATAATCCAACGGCCAATAACTGGGCGGTTGAGGATCTGAAAGCCATTGTTGATGCTGCTGAAGGCTTAGTGGTGATTGATGAGGCCTATTACGCCTACAGCGACCGCCACCACTTAGAGTGGATTCGCCGCTATGACAATGTCGTGATCGTTCGGACGCTGTCGAAGCAGGGCTTTGCCGGTATCCGTTTAGGAATGCTGATTGCGAAGCAGGAATGGTTGGATCAGTTCAACAAAGTCCGCATGCCCTACAACATTAATGTACTGACTCAGGCCACCGCAGAGTTTGTCGCCAACGCCTGGGCACCTTTAGGATTGGAAGCCGGGCAATTGACGGAGAATCGGGAGGAGCTCAGCAGCGCGCTGACCGAGCTGGGTCTTGAAGTTTTCCCATCGCAGGCGAATTTTTTGGTGGTTCGAACGAATTATGAAGGTGCGGTGCTCTGTAAGGAGCTTAGAGATCGCGGCGTGTTGATAAAGAACCTCTGTGGCTCTCATCCGCTATTTGAGCGCTGTATTCGAATCACCGTCTCCAGTATCTCCGATAATACACTGCTGTTATCCGCGCTGGAGAGTAGTTTGGAAAGCCTGGAATCCTAGCCTAGGCCTGAGACTGAGCGCAAATCCGAGACTAGGCCCAAGTTCGAGGTTAGGGCCATGCCTGAGACTCAGCCCAAGTCCGAGACTAAGCTTCAGTGCCAGCCTAAGGCTATGGCGTAGTAACGTCAGCTGCGCCAGCGATAGCCTTGAGCGTAGATGGTTTCGATAGCGGAAAACTCGCTATCCAGCTGTTCGAACTTGCCGCGAATCCGCTTGATATAGGAAGTAATGGTGGCGTCATCCACCGTCATATTAGCCGCGTACATTAACGCGTCCTTCGATTTCACATGACCAGGTCGTTCCGCTAGGGCTTTCACCAGGTAAAACTCAGGTACCTTGAGATCAACCAATTTATCCTGCCACCAAACTTGTAGACTCTTGTCATTGATTCGCAGTTCACCCACCAAAATTTCATCACTGGTATCAGAGTGTCCCTGAGCTAGGATTTCGAAACGCTGAATCAGGTTCCGTACTCGCACCCTTAAATGCTCAAGACCAATATCTTTGGTGAGGTAATCGTCGGCGCCTAGGTGGAGGCCGGCAACTTTATCGAAATCGCTATCTCGGTGAGTAAGAAAAATAATGGGGATAGTTGGGGCGCTATCGCGTAACTTTCGTAATAATTGGAAACCGCCGTCGCGCTCGTCATCTAAGCCAACGTCTAAAATAATTAGGTGAGGGTGTTCATCAAGGATTCCATCCTCAGCAGTCTGACGGTTTGGGTAATGTACTACTCGGAAACCATCCTGCTCAAATAAGTCACGATAATTACTGGCAAGCGAGGGTTCGTCCTCGACGATGGCGATGGTCTTAGCCATAATGAATCTCCCTGAATGACCAATTAAGAGGCTGCGATGAAAATTGCCTATGGAATCATTTTTAGACTGTTATTAGTGTTAGCGGCAATTTGGCAACTGACTAATCTCTCCGATGGTATCACGTTAAATGCCCTGCTCGTATTGCTAATTTTTCTTGTTCCTGAGGGGCAGTTACAATGGGCGAGGCGATTCTCGAGCACTCCAATTTTAACTGAAAAGTCACCCAATTCGATGCTTGTTCTTGGGCTGTTGTATATGGGAGTGCTCCTCACTACTGACGAAGCCTATACCGGAACAGTACCCAGTATTTTTGTCATTCTAGCCTACGTGCTATTCACTCGGTGGGCACAGAGTGTTCGTTTTAATGGTTCGCTAAATAAAACGGTGGAGTTACCCCCATCCCTGCAGGCGTATCGTCAGATTTGGATTCTTCATGGGCCAGCCAATGCCTACGATTGGCCCATCCAACGCGCAGTTTCAGGGGATGAAGGCATTGCACTGCTTTGCGTTAATGCGGGAAGTTGGTCAGCAACCGGTGCTCGCGACGATGAAGAGGTTCAGCAGTTTATTGAACAGCTTGGTGGTGATAGTTTTCCGCCAGGCGCGGGAACGCGCATTGATGTGGAGGCTGGACGTATTAACAATGTGATCCGCGAGGCGAGTAAGCGGGTTCGACCGAGCTTGTCTTGAGCAACAGTTATAACAACTTCGATATAGCCACTATGCCTATAATTCAGTCACGCTAAGGTCGTATATCGGCGAAAGTCACGCTATACTGCGGCGCATCTCAACATGCACGGGAGCAGTTACATGTATCAGTTGGTTTTGGTTCGTCACGGTCAAAGTACTTGGAATAAAGAAAATCGTTTTACTGGCTGGAAGGACGTTCCGCTATCAGAGCGCGGCTTAGACGAAGCTAAGAAAGCGGGTCAGATGTTGAAGGCGAAGGGGATCGAATTCGATACGGTTTTCACTTCAGTATTGCGCCGTGCAATTATCACCTCGAATAACATTCTAGAAGAGATGGATCTTAGTTGGCTGCCAGTTCAGCGTAACTACCGTCTTAACGAGCGTCACTACGGTGGCCTCCAGGGTCTTGATAAGTCTGAGACCGCGGCGAAGCATGGCGAAGAGCAGGTGCTCATTTGGCGTCGTAGCTTTGACACTCCACCGCCAGCTATGTCAGTGGAAGATCCTGAGCACCCAAGTAATGATCCACGTTACGCCGGCCTTGACGCCCGAGCACTGCCTAATGCAGAGAGCTTAAAGTGCACTATCGATCGTGTATTGCCCTACTGGCATGACGCCATTGCTCCAGCCTTGAAGGCGGGAAAGAAGCCATTAGTTGTGGCTCACGGAAACAGTCTTCGTGCACTGGTGAAGTACTTGGATAACTACTCTGACGAAGCCATCATGGGAATCAATATCCCAACGGGTATGCCACTGCTCTACACGCTAGATGAAAACTTCCAGGTAATCTCAAGTGAGTATGTGGGTGACCCAGAAGAAGTTGCAAAGCTAATGGCTGAAGTTGCAGCGCAAGGTAAAGCCAAGTAATTCGTTCAAAACGAAATGCTTTATTAGAATGAGGGCTGCCGGTAGGTAGCCCTTTTTTGTGGAGTAATAGTTTTGTTCGTGACTGCCAATAGCGGGCGTTGAGCAAGTATCGTCTTCGATCAAACTCTTGCTCTGCTGGCGACACATTCGGACGCCCGCAACGCATTCGATTAGCCCATGACACACTCGATTAGCACGCGACGCTTTCAGCCATTTCACAATGTTCCGGTCACTTATGGCCCATCAGCCCTGATAATACTCGGTGCCACGAACACGATACTTCTTCGACACTCTATTTAGCCTCGCAATCAAGAGCAGCCCCGCCGCTATCAGGCCGGCAACAAAGCCCATCCAGAACCCACTGGCCTCCCAAGAAGTGCCCGTAATATTCCCAAGGCTGAGCGACCAGCTCACCGTAAAGCCAACTCCCCAGTAGCTGAGAATTTGAATGACCATTGGGATACGTGTGTCCTTGTAACCTCGTAGTGCGCCCACCGAGATAATCTGCACGGCATCAATAATTTGGAACGCCGCAGAGAAAAACAACAGATTACGAGCAATGGTAAGTACCGTAGGATCGCTAGTATAGAGCGCAACGATACCGTCTTTGAAGAGCAAGGTTACCGTTGCCGTTAGCACCGCAATGGAACAGCTAATCGCAATGGTCAGAAAGCTAGCATAGCGAGCTTGGTCTAGGTCTCCTTGACCAATTAGGTGCCCCACACGAATACAGATGGCCATACTCATGCCGTAGGGAATCATGAATATCACACTGGCCATATTGAGGGCAATTTGATGTGCCGCAACAGTATCTGAGCCAAAAGGTACCAGTAAAATAGCTACGACGGCGAAGAAGCTAACCTCAGCACAAAAGCCAATGCTGGAAGGAAGACCGACTTTGACAATGTCATAGATGGTCTGTCGATGCGGTCCCTCGAGTTTAAGGGTTGCCCAGATATGGTTATAACTCTTACTAAAGCGCAGATGAACTAGCAGACCGATGCCCGTTAGCCAGTAGATTGATGCTGTGGCGATACCACAACCGATACCACCAAATCCTTCGCTATCACCAATCCCAAATACCAGTACGTAGTCCAGAACAATGTTAGCGAAGAAGGCAAGAATATTAACAATCATCGGCGCCTTGGTATGACCATTTGCCTCGCAGAAGCATCTGAGGACAGTCGCGAACGCCAGCCCAGGCACTCCGAAGGCAATGGCGAAGAGGTAGCCATCGGCAACTCGGTCTACCTCCGGCGCTTCACTAAAATCGAAGAGCTGAGGGAGCACCCAAAAAATCATGGCGATAATGATCACGGAGCTGAAGATACCCAGCCAGCAGCCCTGAATGAGCTTTCGCCCTAGTAGGCGCCAGTCAGAGGCGCCAAAGGCCTGCGCCATAAAGGGCGAGGCACCAGCCAGGACACCCAGAAGCAGAACCAATAGCGGATGCCACAGGCCAGCCGCCACGGCGATACCGGCGAGATCGTCGGTACCATATTGACCCGCCATAAAGGTGTCGGTAACCGACATGCCAATGAGGGCCACTTGGGAAATAATGAGAGGGATGCCAAGGTGAAATAGACGTTTCCCCTCGGTGATCGCTTTGATTCGAGGCACAGTGTTCTCTTAATGATAAATCTTAGGTGAAGGAATTATAGAGTTAGAATGGTGATCGCGCGCCCAGTAATTCGTCGATAACCCAGATGCGATCTTGGCCGAAGAGCATCTCGCCGTTGGCAAACATGGTAGGCGCCCCAAAAATACCGCGATCTACAGCCGCTTTGGTTGCTGCATTCAGTTGAGTGCCATAGCTGTCATCCTTGGCTTTATCTACCCATTTACTCGGCAAATCGTTTGCTTCAAGCACCTGTTTGATGACCGATTCATCGGCTAAGTTTTTACCATCACTCCACATCGCATCAAACAGCGCGCTAGTGCATTGTTCGAGCGCCTCATTTTCCTTAGCAACGAGGGCTACCCGCATAATGAGATTGGTATTAATTGGGAAATGAGGGTTAAGGGTGAAGTTGACGCGATAGCGATTGGCGTAGCGGTCAATATCACGACGCAGGTACTTAGCTTTTGCCTGAACCTGCGCAGGAGAGCGGTTCCCCGTCTCGGTGAACACATCCGCCAGCGCTACCGGCATAAGCGTCAGTTGGGCATCGTATTCACTGACGAGTTGATTGAGTCGGTGCCAAGCTAGGTAACTAAATGGACTGGCGATATCGTAGTAAAATTCGATTTGTTGACTCATGTGTATCCCTCTTTGTGGAGCTTTTATAACTGTAGCATGTTACTGCTATTCCTTCGCGCGCGCCAATGATTAAGCATAGCGCTAGCTAGTAACGTACATCGGCAGTGTTACGGATTTTGTCTAAGCGATGATTCACGCTAAAATGGTGTTTTTAGTAATGGGATACTCACACCGTGACAGCGCTTGTTGATATGCAGCTTCAGCCAGAGAAAGTCTGGTCATTTTTCACCGAACTGACTCAAATTCCTCGCCCCTCTAAGCACGAGCAGGCAGTGATTGACTGGATTGTTGCCTTTGCTGAGGCGCGAGACCTAGCCTGGGAGCAAGACGCCATTGGCAATGTGATTGTCCGAAAGCCCGCTATGGTCGGCTGTGAGCATCTACAGACGGCTATTTTGCAGAGTCATATTGATATGGTTCCGCAGAAAAATGCGGACACTAAGCATGATTTTTTAGTCGATCCCATCAAAGCCTATGTTGACGGTGACTGGGTGAGGGCCGAAGGCACCACACTGGGCGCAGATAATGGCATGGGCGTCGCGGCTATGATGGCGGTGCTAGATGCCGACGATATTCAGCACGGAGCTATCGAGGCACTCTTTACCATTGATGAAGAGGCGGGAATGACCGGGGCGATGAACCTAGACCCGAATATTCTCAAAGGTAGTGTACTGTTTAATTTAGACACCGAAGATGACGGCGAACTCTATGTGGGCTGTGCCGGTGGCGTAGACGTTAATATCGACTTCGATTATGAGCCTGAGACGGTGCCCGCCGAGACCAGTGCCTGGCAACTGTCGGTCAAAGGACTATTGGGTGGTCACTCGGGTGTTGATATCCACCTAACACGCGGCAACGCCAACAAGCTTTTAAACCGTGTGCTACGCAAGTTACTTCAAGCTGGTATTGAGCTGAATGTCTCGGACATCAAGGGCGGCAGCCTACGTAACGCAATTGCCCGTGAAGCCTTTGCTACGCTGCTGGTACCGGATATCCAGCAGGACGAACTGCTTACCGTGCTGGATGACATCGCCATGGAGATTGCTGGTGAGTGGCAGTTAGCCGAGCCAAATCTCTCGATTACCGCAGTACCCAGTAAATTACCGGCAGATTTCATTCCACTGGATGCCGTGCTGAGGCTACTTCGAGCGATTGATGCCACGCCGCACGGTGTCACTAAGATGAGCGTCAGTCTTCCGGGAATCGTGGAGACCTCAAACAATCTTGGTGTTATTCGCGCTGGTAAGTCGAAGATCAAAGTAAGATGTTTGGTTCGTAGCTTGATGGACTCGGCACGAGACGAGTTCTGTGAGGAAGTCGCGGCAGGTTTCTATCTCGCGGGTGCCAATGTTAGTTTCACCGGTGCTTATCCGGGTTGGGCTCCTAAGATGGATTCGCCGTTGTTAAAGGCTATGAGCGATACGCATCAAGACCTCTTCGGTTTTGAACCGAAGGTGAAGGTTATTCACGCGGGGCTTGAGTGCGGGATTCTGGGTGCCATCTACCCGAATTGGGATATGATCAGTTTCGGCCCAACAATTCGCGGTGCTCACTCGCCTGATGAGCGAGTAGAGATAGCTGCCGTCGCTCGTTTTTGGGAGCTGCTGAAAGCCGCTCTGGAGCGAGTGCCTAGCGCCTAACTCGCGACTAGTTAGTCAGCCGCGTCACTTCGGCGTGCTGCCTTGGCACGTCGAAGTGAATCTAAGCTGTAAAATACCAAGCCCGTCCAGATACAGGCAAAGGTCATCAGCATACTCAAGCTTAATGTTTCGCCGTAGACCAGAATGGCCAGTAGGAAGGTCATGGACGGCGCAATATATTGGAAAAAACTCAGCACGGTGAAAGGCATACGGTTTGCCGCGGCGGTGAACAATAATAGCGGCACAGCAGTCAGTACCCCGGCCAAAGGAAGCAACCAAGTTGCCGAAGTGGACTCGCCAAACACCATCTCACCGGATCTAAAGAGATAAGCCAGATAGACGATTGCGAAGGGCAGCATTAGCAGAGTCTCTACGAATAACCCCACTCGGGCTTCAACCGGCCGCTTTTTCTTAATGATGCCGTAGCCACCAAAACTTAGTGCCAGTACTAGCGTTACCCAAGGTAGATAACCTACCTGGAAGATCTGAATACTTACGCCAATAAATGCCAGCGCAAATGCCAGCCACTGGATAGGACGCATTCGCTCGCCAAGCAACAGCATTGCTAGTAAGCAATTAATAATGGGGTTGATATAGTAGCCGAGACTAGTTTCTAGAATTCGACCGTCGTTGACTGCCCAGATGAATACTAACCAATTGAGCGCAATAAAGGTGGAACTGCCAAGTAACCATTTCAAGGTGTTCCAATTGCTCAGGGCTCGCCACACCTGTTGCCATTCCTTCACCACGCAGGTAATGATGGCAAGGAAAATGACACTCCACACTACTCGGTGGGCCAGAATTTCAAACGCACTGGTGTTGTCAATCCACTTAAAGTAGACCGGTAGTAGGCCCCATAATAAGTAGGCTCCGAATGCGGCAATTACACCTTGTTTGTTGGCATTGACCATTTACAATTGTTCCCAAAGTTGAGCTTGGCAGTGTAATCGTCAAGACTCGTTTAACCAACTTTAATCCAAGGATTTCGAGGCAAATGTGAATAAGTCCGAGCAGTATCAAGAAACGCTCCGTAGAATCCAAGCCGTCTGTGAGGGCGAAACCGATATGATCGCGCTGCTATCTACCGTATGTTGCGAACTTCATCAGAGCTTTGATTATTATCACTGGACAGGTTTTTATCGCACCGTGGCGCCACAGCAGCTAAAGGTTGGCCCGTATCAAGGTGGCCATGGGTGCTTAGATATTCACTTTGATCGAGGAATTTGCGGTGCAGCGGCCAAGCAGGCTTCAACGCAACTGGTTGAAGACGTTCACGCTAGAGCCGATCATATTGCCTGTGCCTCATCTACCAATTCAGAAATCGTGGTGCCGGTGATCAACGCAAACGGCCAGGTTATTGCAGTATTGGATGTCGATTCCGATGATCCAGCGGCCTTTGATGAAACCGATAAGCAATATTTAGAGGAACTTTGCCAGTGGATTGGCGAGGCGCTCGGAGAACGAGAGTATCTCATTTAGGGAGAAAACTATGAGTCTTTATCACGCGCAGTGGTTGGCGGCGACGCCAGTAAGCAGATTGTTAATTATTCACGGTGTGGGCGAACATATTCATCGTTACGAAACGCTTGCTAAAGTACTCAACGAAGCGGGTATTTCCGTGTACGGATTTGACCAAATTGGTCATGGTCGTTCGGAAGGTGCTCGCGGGCATATCAATGATTGGAGTGACTATCGTGAGCCGGTTGAAGCAGCGGTAAAAGCACTTCAGGATGATTCTGACTTACCGCTCTTTGTCTGGGGGCACTCTATGGGCAGCCTGGTGGTTCTGGACTGGTGGCTGTCAACGCAGTTGAGAGTGAATGGCCTAGTGGTAAGTGGAACGCTGTTGGCCGCAAAGGCTAGCTGGTGGCGTATTGCAGCAGCGAAGCTCTTGTCATCAATTGCGCCAAAACTTACGCTTCCCTTGGGGCTTTCAGTGGACGGGATATCAACCCAAGCAGACGTTGTTCGCGACTATGTCGCTGACCCGCTAGTACATGGGAAGGTTTCGGCTCGGTGGGGGAATGAAATATTGACAACATTGGCTGACGTTAATACTAAACTCGCCAAAATTGATGTACCCATTTTAATAGGTCACGGCGCAGAAGACGCGATTAACGAGGTGGAGTCGTCGTATCGTCTGGCGGATTTAGTAGTGGGGCACAAGCAGCTCGAAGTTTATGCGGGAGTACGTCACGAAGTACATAATGACAGTTCGCGGGAGCATTGGCTGGAACAGCTGGTTAACTGGTGTACTTTAACGCGTTAGCGCGCAGCATTTTTCTTAAGGCGAAAAAAAGGCGCAATGAGTAAACAGTTGCGCCAAACAGAGAGACGTTGAATTAGTTCATCAGAGCCCTAAAACAAATATATCTGATGAACTAAGGTCAGCAGTGCCTACGAAGGCATGCTGGTGTATTCAGGACCGATGCCAATACTCCAGATAATGACACTCGCCACTTTCATGATCACTAGCAGCACCAAGCCAACCGTCATAACAGACGATGAGAACATGAAGGCGCGCTCTTTAGGGATTTTCATCAGAATGGGCATGCCCTCATAGCAGAGATAGACGGCCCAGGCGATCCCGGCAATTGCAAAGGTTGCGCACAACCACAGATGCGGATACGCGAAAACGAGGCCAGACAGGAAGACTGGGGTCATGAGGAAAACGGCCATGGTCATGCCTCGCCCCGTTTCCATTTCCTTCTCGGCGAATGTTTCCGTCATCCAATTAATGAATTCCCCTAACATGTAGACCATACCCATATTCGCCACATAGGAGATGGCAGCTAAGCTGGCCGCGCTTTCCTGGGTGAGGTACATGTGGTTGCCATTGAATGCCCAGCCAATCTCGGTCACACCGTAGTAGGTTGCTAGCACGGGAATCAACGCGAGAATCGGGACGTGCGTTAAAAAGACAATGAGTTTGTTTTCTTTCTCACTGCGAATCTGAGCCCACTCCTGATCGGGATGAGTCAGTATGCCAACAGTATGATTTAGTAGCTTCATAGGGCTCTCCTCGGGTATTTTTAGCTCTATACCTAAAGCCTAGTTCAAAATCTAAGGAGTGCGAGGTGAAATGAGATGAAAGTAATTGTGGTTTTTACGCAGTTTAGCTAGCGCGCTTTTATCTGTGGATAGAAGCGCTGATTAACTCGGTATGGGTAAACATAGCTACTCTCGCCATCACGAATTCGACGTTGAATTTCCTGCCAAGTTTGCCGTTGATAGAGGTCAGAATGAAATGTCTCGAAGGCTTTTTTTGCGTGTGGATTACCGCTGAAAAAGTAGCTGAATTCTTCGGGGAAGACATCATTTTCGCTGACCGAGTACCAGGGAGCTGAGGACATTTCATCACGGGCGTTTCGCGGCGGTGGAATATCGCGAAAATTACACTCGTCTAGGAAGCAAATTTCGTCATAGTCGTAGAAGATGACTCGGCCATGGCGAGTGACGCCAAAGTTCTTGAGCAGCATGTCACCCGGAAAAATATTCGCCCCAGCAATTTCGCGGATAGCGTTGCCGTAGTCTTCCATCGCACTGGCAATAGCCTCGGTGGGCTGATGATTCACAAAGAGATTTAGCGGCTCCATGCGCCGCTCGATGTAGAGGTGCTTAATGAGTACTCGCTTATCTTTGAGTTCAACGGTAGCGGCGCACTCTCGTAACAGCTCCGCGAGGCAATCGGGGTCAAATTCCTCCTGCTGGAACCAGAAGTTATTGAACTCTTGGGTGTCAGCCATACGGCCGGCACGATCGTGGCGGCTCACTAGTCGATACTTTGCTTTCACTTGAGATCTAGTGACCGACTTTGGCGGGCGGAATCGATCTTTGATAATCTTGAAGACCACATCATAACTCTCCAAGGTAAACACACTCATGACCATCCCGCGGGTCCCAGCTGCCATAACTAATTGGTCATCGGAGCTATCGCTATGGTTCACAAAGTCACGGACAAACTCGGTCTTTCCGTGCTTGATAAAACCCAGACTGGTGTACAGTTCGTAGCGATGCTTCTCGGGCATAATGGTATGTAAGAAGTTGACGTAGGCCTGTGGAATAGGCGCATCGACCATGAAGTGGGAGCGGGTAAAACTAAAGATGACGCTCACGTCGTCGGAGTTGATGATGGCAGCGTCAACAAAAACACCTTCGCCAGGAATATTTGAGATGGGAAGGACGAGTGGGGTGATGGTCTCATCATGAAGGATCCTACCCACCAGATAGGCGCCTTTGTTGCGGTAGAAAACGGATTTTAGTACCTGGACCTCAATCTCGGCTAAGGGAGCCTGTAACAGCGGTAGTAACTGCGATTCGAGGGCCTCGGCAATGTGCTGCGCATCCTGCTCAAGGTGGCGCCACGAGACGCTAAACTGGTAGCGGTCTAGCAGATTAATGGCCAGCTCGAGAAAACTGTTCTGATGGCGAAAACGATTAAACACGCGTGCGCTCACATCACGATTTTTTTCACCTTCGCCTTCAACAAATAGATACTGGTTGTCGTAACGTTCGAAGCTAAACCAATTGCTGTAGACGGAGTTGTAAAAGGTCTGGGTTATGTTCCGGTTGTCATGATCTTCAATCATCTGCGCAAATTCACGCTTCACATCGGCCCAAAGTGCCTGATTGTGGAGGGCTTCATCGGCAACGAGCTTCAGCTTCGCTGCGGCCTTTTCTATACCCGCTCGATATACATCAGCGCGGTGTTTTTGCGCATCGGCAGCAGCCTGCCAATCGGCCTGCTCGAAGCGTTCGCGAGCGCCTAAGGTGACTCGATTGTGATCTTCAATCGCAGCTTCGAAGCCATTGAGGATGGCGGTGGCGATGCGGGTGGCAGTGAACTTCAGCATGATAATGGATTCTGTTAAAGGTGATTGTTTCGACTTTAGCTTGTTATACTCATAGCAACTTAGCAACCATAATAAGAAAAACCTATGTCTGATTCCGTAATTTTAACATCTAAGCTCACTACCTCCAGTAACACTAGCGTAGTGGAACTCACCCTAAATTCCGCAAAAACCCTCAACGCTCTCACGCAGCAGATGGTTGAAGAGTTACATCAGGCTCTGAGCATGTGCGAACGGGATGAGTCGGTGGTGGCCGTGATTATCAAGGGCGCTGGTGATCGAGCGCTGTGTGCCGGCGGGGATATTAAGAACCTTCGCGAACTAAGCCTCAATGGCGACCAAGGGCGAGAATTCTTCGCCAAGGAGTACGCCCTTGATTACGCCATTCACTCGTTCTCTAAGCCTCTAGTTGTTTGGGGTAGCGGCATCGTAATGGGAGGTGGCTTAGGTTTGCTGGCGGAGGCTCCGTTTCGGGTTGTAACCAGCAGTACCCGAATAGCTATGCCAGAAATTACCATTGGCTTATATCCAGACGTAGGTGGTTCTTACTTCCTCTCAAGAGCGCCAGGTAAGTTGGGGCTGTTTATGGGTTTAACTGGCTGCTCTATCAACGGTACCGATGCGGTAGGAGTGGGCTTAGCCGATTACCGCTTAGATGATACCCAATACGCTGAGCTCACCGAGGCGATGCTGATGTTGAACTGGGAGCAACCACGGCGCCAGCTCTCTGAGTTACTCGCGCAACTGGCCTCGGCGGCAAGTTCTCTTACGCCTCGGCTTTTGGCTTATCGAGAAGACATTGATGTGCTGTGTGCGAGCAATGATATCGCGGAAATCGATCAAGCGTTACGATGCTATGAGGGCATAGAGTTTATCGAGTCGGCGGCTAAAAAGTATCGCTCGGGCTGCCCGTTAACCGCTTGCTTGGTCTGGGAACAGATGCATCGAGCCGGAGAGATGTCGTTGGCGGAGGTGTTTCGGATGGAATGGTGGATGAGTGTTCGCTGTCTCCAGCAGCCCGACTTTGCCGAAGGTGTTCGTGCTTTGGTCATTGATAAAGATCAGTCACCCACTTGGCAACACGCTTCCATCAGTGCAGTTAGCCCCACACTAATTGATTCGTTCTTTGCCTGTACGGAGGACAATCCCTTGGCCTCGCTAGGGGAGTGAAGCTAGAGGTTATGGTGGCGTAAAAGTGCCTGGCGCTTCTGCTCAAAGCGCAGCGAATCCCGCTGTTCAGCAATATTGTTGGCGGCCTGTTGATAGGATTCAGCCAGTTCACCGTCACCATTGAACTCGTAGCTGATGGCCATTAGGTAGAGCGTAGAGTGCATATTCGGGGCGATTGCTAAGGCTGCCTCAAGATGACCAATAGCTCCGTCGAAGTTACCTGCAACCATTTGCTCTCGAGCTCGCCGCTGGTGCGTGATAGGGTTATTTTCTCGATATACCTGAAGCGCGTCCTCAAGCATATTTGCATAGGCAAGTTGACCTCGAGTGCGATAGAAACGTTCTAGATTGCTCTGCGCGGTCTCGAAATTATGTGGTGCTAGTGCTCCCTTTAAAAATGCCTGTTCGGCCCATTCATCGTGTCCCATCCTGCGATACAGCGTACCTAAATTGGACCAGGTGCCTCCCGAATCCTCGTTGAGAGACAGCGACTGAAAGAGAAGTTGATGCGCTTGATCGAAATTCCCTTCGGACAACGCGCCAATGGCAAGATTATTTAGGAATTCGGCCTCGGCCTCCTGATCACTGATAAGTCGTGTGCGAACCGTTACGGCATCACGAGGATTATTGATATCTACATTGATAGATTCATAGGCACTGACGCCAATATTCGCATTGATGTGTCGAATGTACATGACTGTACCCGTATCCACTTCGTCCCATCCTGGCAGTGTTTCCACAATTTGGAACGAGGCTTCTAGTCCTTGAGCTCTCGCGAGTTTTACCACGAGGGCGGAAAAGGAAACGCAATTTCCGGCCTGACGTTCGAATGCCTCAGTAGCGGTGAAGTTACCTTCAGCCTGATATTGAAATTGGTAGTGGTCGCTGCGATAGAATGAATTGATAATGTCGTCTACGCGTGCTTTTCGTTCGCGCTTGGTGCCTACAACGGTGGTGTCATAGATTCGGCTGACTTGGGTGGTGGTTGCGATATTGTCGCCGGAGCTACTGAGGCGAAGCGGGCTAAAAACTTGATGGTTATTGGCTGCCAATAACTCCTCGGCAAAGGCGGTGAGGGCGGCTGAATCGTCCATGAAGCCGACATCGACTTCTCTCATTAGGGCGGTAGATGGCCCCTGTTTGATTTCCTCGCTAGATAGCGGCGCAGGCAATCCCACAATGGCTGAATGCTGCGCGCAACCAAGTAGTAAAAGGCTGGTAACGGAGGTTAACGCAAGTGAGCGAAAGTACTTCATAGCTAACTCCTCATTATTAGCGCGGTATTGTCAGTCTAGCCGACTGTCATTCGGCTAGCGAGATATACCAATGTACTACGAACTTAGACGTTTCGCCCAGATGATTGGATTCAGCTTCAACAGCCAACGGCTCTGGCGATAAGTAGGAATTCTCTGTTACCGTCGGAGCCTTTAATTTGGCTCTCCTCGTAGTGATCAACCACTAGCTTATTTTCACTACAGCACTGGGCGATGTCATTCTCAAGTTGGGCGAAAAGACCTTTATCACGAACAATGCCGCCCTTAGCGATATTCGCCTTGCCGACTTCAAACTGAGGTTTAACCAAACTAATCAATTGCCCCGATGACTTTAGTAGCGGGTGAATGTTTGGCAGAATCAGTGTCTGCGAGATGAATGAAACATCCATCACAATGGTGTCAAAGCCATCAGGGACAACGGCCAATAGCTCATCGAAGGGCATGTTTCGAGCATTTATGCCTTCCATTAACACCATTTTAGGGTGGCTCATGAGCGAAGGGTGCAGTTGGCCATGGCCGACATCAATGCCAACAACTAGTTCAGCATCCTGTTGTAGCGCACAGTCCGAAAAACCGCCCGTAGAGCAGCCGATATCTAACACCGAATGCCCCGCTAGATTAATCGCTTGACTGCTAAGAATGCCCTCAAGCTTCAACCCTGCTCGGGAGACAAAGCGATCCTCGTCACTCAGCTCAAGCGAGATTTGCACCTCCGGAGGAAGCTTTAAGCTAGGCTTGGTAGCGGTTGACCAGTCATCGCTATCGAGTAATCGGTAGTGAACTTTAGCCTGCTTAATCAAACGCTGGGCTCGGTTCCGAGATTCGCACAGTTGCTGATTCACGAGTAGCTGGTCTAGACGGTCCATGGTTGTCTCACTTGGTTGATTGCCCTATTGTAATCTAATACTAATAAGAATACGTAAACTAGGAGTGTTTTCATGGCCAATTTCCCAACCGAGCCTTTGAGGTTCGATCGTCTTACGAAGGCTACAATGTATGAGCGAAGCAGGGACTTTCTTGGGTTGTTAAAAACTCGACGAACCGTGCGAGATTTTAGTGAAGAACCGGTGCCCATGGAGGTGGTTTGGAATGCTATCCGAGCCGCGGCAACGGCACCAAATGGCGCAAATTTGCAACCTTGGCACTTTGTTGTGGTCACAGATACAGAACGCAAGAAAGCGATTAGGGAAGCCGCCGAAGCGGAGGAGCGTGCTTTTTACAACAGTCGAGCCCCTCAGGACTGGCTGGATGTATTGGCTCCGTTGGGTACGGATGAGCATAAGCCGTTTCTCACTGAAGCGCCCGTGATCATTGGTGTATTTGCTGAGCGCAGTCGTATTGATGAACAGGGCGCTAAGCAAAAGGTTTACTACCCTACGGAGTCGGTTGGTCTGGCAACGGGGATGTTGATTAGTTCGCTGCATTTGAGCGGACTGGCGACCTTAACGCATACCCCCAGCCCAATGGGGTTTATGAATGAAATTATGGAGCGCCCGAGCAACGAACGAGCGTTCGTCTTGTTAGTCGTTGGCTACCCGAAAGCGGGGGCCAACGTTCCCACTATAGCTAAGCGAGAATTTGAAGAGATATGTACGCATCTAGGATAGCAACAAACCACGGCAAGGATAGTGCTGTAATCGCTCAGGGCGCCGCTCGAGTCCGTAGGAGTGCCCGAATGGCGCTCTTAACGGTAGTGGTTCTATTGACCGGTTGTACCCAAGCTTTTCTCTATGATTTTATCCCCCGCTATATCATCTGGGAGATGGATGAGTTTGTTACGCTAAACGGTGATCAAGAAGATGAACTCATGGTGCTCATGACAGACGCCTTAGAGGTAAATCGCAACGAGCACATGCCGCTTTACTACAACTTTCTCTCGGATGTCGAAACTGAAATTATGTTGGGCGAGGTGAGCGATGTGGATGTTAAGGAGTGGTACACCCGAATCGTTACCTACCGAGCCGAAACATTAGAATGGCTCGCGCCAATGGGAGCCGAATTTTTAGTCAAGCTCTCAGATGAACAGCACGAAGAGTTACTTGCAAACCTTCAGCGTGGTTTAGATGAGGATGACGAGTCGCTGGCCGAGGATAATGTTAGTGAGCGGAAGGAACGTTGGGCTGAAGGGCGAATTAAGTTTGTCGAAGAAATGGTCGGCGATCTGACTGAGGATCAAAAGTCAGCGCTGATGAATTCGGTAACGGATCAGCAGGACACCACGGTGGAATGGATGGTTTGGCGTCACCGCTGGCTGGACGAATTTTCCGATGCGCTTCGCACGAGAGATGAGACGCGGCTGATGGCGGTGATGGCGTACCCCGAAACCTTATATTCGCCGGAATACAAAGCTAAGAAGGTAGATAACCGACAGCGTAGCTTCGGTCACATTGCTAATTTCATGAGTGGTTTGAGTGACCCGCAACGCGCTCAACTCGTGACGCAGTTAGACGAATGGCGCCAGCTATTCGTGGCAATTTCCTCAGGCGGCTAATCGCGGGATGTTGTGGTAATCACATAGGCGCCAGTGAAACTCCTGATTTGGCATTGGCGCTGGGATGAACGATAATGCCTGCACAGTTTTAGGCGATAACCCACAATGAGTTTAATCAAAGCACCACTTCTCTCTTCGTACCCCAAGTATTGGGCGGAATGCTACGGTACCGCACCATTCTTGCCGATGTCTCGTGAGGAGATGGATCAGTTGGGGTGGGATAGCTGCGATATTATTATCGTGTGCGGTGACGCCTATGTTGATCACCCAAGCTTCGGGATGGCCGTCATTGGTCGTCTACTTGAATCGCAGGGCTACCGAGTTGGCTTGATCTGTCAGCCAGATTGGACCAATGCCAAAGACTTCATGCGCCTAGGCAAGCCTAATCTCTTCTTCGCCGTCTCGGCGGGTAACATGGATTCGATGATTAACCGCTATACGGCGGATAAGCGAATTCGCCACGACGATGCCTACACGCCAAACGGCGAAGGCGGCAAGCGTCCCGATAGGGCGGTTATTGTTTATACCCAACGCTGTAAAGAAGCCTTCAATGATATCCCAGTTGTCATTGGCGGAATCGAGGCGAGCTTACGTCGAATTGCTCAATATGATTACTGGAGCGATGAAATTCGCCGCTCAGTGCTCATTGATTCAACCGCTGATATTCTCCTCTACGGCAATGCAGAAAGAGCCATTATCGAGGTCGCTCTAGCCTTCTCTCGCGGAAAAACAGTGACGGATATGCGCAACATTCGCGGCACCACGGTGGTGTTGTCCGAAATCCCCGAGGGCTGGACGGAAGTTGACTCCACCCGCGTGGATTGGCCGGGACATATCGATCAACTACTCAACCCCTATGCGATGAGTGAAGAGGCGGCTAACTGCGATAAAGCCTCGGGTAAGCCTGGCAATCTTGCGGTAGACGCTACAGCAGTTGACGCTGATGAGGTTAAGGCCGAACCCATTCGCATTATTCCGCAGCCTTTGAAGTCCAAAGCCGACTTCGATAAAGCCAAGTCCTACATTCGTCTGCCTAGCTTTGAAAAAGTGGGTGCCGATGCAGTATTGTATGCTCACGCTTCACGGGTGTTGCACCAGGAATCTAATCCTCACAATGCCGTACCGTTAGTGCAGAAGCACGGCAATCGTGAAATCTGGGTAAACCCACCGCCAATTCCGCTGTTAACGGAAGAAATGGATCAGGTTTTTGCCTTTGAGTATCAGCGTGTGCCCCACCCAAGCTATGGCGAAGCCAATATTCCTGCCTACGAAATGATTCGTTTTTCGGTCAACATCATGCGCGGCTGTTTTGGTGGTTGTACCTTCTGCTCCATCACGGAACACGAAGGCAGAATTATTCAGTCTCGCTCTGAAGAATCAGTGATTAAAGAGATCGAAGATATTCGCGATAAGGTTCCCGGATTTACGGGCACGATTTCAGATTTGGGCGGGCCAACCGCCAATATGTACCATCTGAAATGTAAGAGCGACGATATTCAGGCTAACTGTCGACGTTTAAGCTGTGTTTACCCAACCATTTGTAAGAATTTAAACACGGACCATACGCCTACTACTCAGCTCTATCGCCGTGCGCGCGCGCTTCCTGGTATCAAACGTATCGCGATTGCATCGGGTCTTCGTTATGACCTCGCCGTCAGAGACCCTGAGTATGTGCGTGAGCTCGTGACGCATCATGTAGGTGGCTACCTAAAGATTGCGCCAGAGCACACTGAGAAAAACACACTCTCGAAGATGATGAAACCAGAGATGGGCTCCTACTATGAGTTCAAGCGTTTATTCGACAAGTACTCCAAGGAAGCGGGTAAGAAGCAGTATCTCATCCCGTATTTCATTGCTGCTCACCCCGGCTGTGATGATGAAGATATGATTAACCTAGCTCTCTGGCTGAAGAAGAATAAGTTCCGAGTGGATCAAGTACAGACTTTCTACCCATCGCCCATGTCATTAGCAACGGCTATGTACCACGCTCGTCGCAATCCGCTGAAGCGTGTTAAGTATAAGTCTGAGCAGGTTCATACGGCGCGAACGCTAGATCAACGTCGGCGTCAGAAGGCGATTCTTCGCTACCATGACGAAAACGGTTGGGACAACCTGCGCGAAGCCTTCACAAGCATGGGGCGAAAAGACCTGATCGGCTCCGGTGAAAATGCGTTAGTTCCCGAGGCCTCAAAGCGGCCTCAGCGACCTTCCGCTAGGCCGAAACCTAATGGGGTTCGCCGAAACCTAGAAAACAAAAAACAACCGGCGAAGCGATTCGCCAAGAAGCGCAGCCCTAGGTAGGCTGCGTTTTACCTTTTACCTTTTACCTTTTAGCTTGCGCAAAAAATAAGAGAGAACAATATGCGATTACTTCGATACTTAGCTTGCTCAATCATGGCGTCCACCGCGGCTCTTACAACTGCAGAGCCATTGACCATCGAGCGAATTTTCGCTTCGCCTAGTATTTACGGAACCACTGTTCGAAATGTACAGATGTCGCCAGATGGTTCGCGCGTTACCTTCCTTGCGGGCAAGGAGAGCGATGCTCAGCAGCTTGATTTGTGGGAGTTTGACCTGGACTCAGGCGAGCAGCGTATATTGTTTGATTCCGATCGTTTGAATGCCAGTGAGGAAGTGCTTTCTAATGAAGAGAAGGCGCGCCGTGAACGCCTGCGTCTGCGTGGTAATGGAATCGTGAGTTATTCCTGGGCCGGCAGTGCTGAGCGACTGCTGTTCCCCTTAGGCGGCGACGCCTATCTCTATAACTTAGCGGAAGATGAAGCAACGCACCTATTAGACACCCCTGAATTCGAAACTGACATCAAGGTTTCACCTAAGGGAAATTACATCTCTTACATCCGTGACCAGAACCTCTTCATCAAGCACATTGCTACCGGAGAGGAAACTCAGATCACTCGGGATGGTGGTGGCGCCATTCGTAATGGTATGGCCGAATTTGTTGCCCAAGAGGAAATGGCTCGAATGACCGGCTACTGGTGGTCGCCGGATGAAAGTCAGATCGCCTTCACTCGGACCGATGATACTCAGGTGGCAACGGCGCTTCGCAACGAAATTTATGCAGACCGTGTTGATACGATTGAGCAGAAGTACCCGTGGGCAGGTACTGCTAATGTGGAAATTGAGTTAGCTGTATTTACGCTAATGGGTGCGAAGACCAAATGGATTGATTTGGGTGAAGAGAAAGATATCTATCTGGCGCGCGTCAACTGGCAAAAACCAGGTCTACTGACCTATCAGTGGCAAAACCGAGCGCAAACCCGCGTGGAACTGCGACAGTATGATATCGCGGCCGATGACGAGCATGTCCTAATTGTTGAACAACACCCAGCTTGGGTGAATTTAGATGCAGATATTCGCTTCATCAATGGCGGTGAACAGTTTATTTGGGCATCCGAGCGCGATGGCTTCAAGCATCTATACCTCTATCGTGGTAACGGCGAACTTATTCGTCAGATTACCTCGGGTGAGTGGGTTGTAGATGGCTTAGAGGCCGTTGACCTAGAGCGTGATGTCGTTTACTTCACGGGTCGTCAAGATACCGTATTAGAGCGTCATCTATACCAAACAGGCTTGCTGGAAGAAACTTCAATAGAGCGAATTTCTCAGCGCCCGGGCATGCATAGCATTACCTTTAGTGGTGACGGCTCCCGTTATCTTGATACCTTTAGCTCGATTGATACGCTAGCGCAAGTCAGCCTCCACAGCCAAAGCGGTGAGCGGCTTCTATGGATCAACGAGAACCCAGTTGATGATAATCACCCCATGGCGTCTTACTGGGATGACTTAATCGCACCAACTTTCGGGACCACGATTGCCGATGACGGCGAGACTGTTCTCCATTACCGCCTCTTTGAACCCGTGAATTTGGATACCTCAAAGCAGTATCCAGCACTCGTCTTTCTCTATGGCGGACCGGGGTCTCAGCAAGTCACGAATAGCTTTAGTTCGCTGTTTTTGAACTACATGGCGCAGCAGGGATTTGCGGTTATCACAATTGATAACCGCGGTTCGGCTGCACGTGGTATGGATTTTGAAACGGCTATTCATCTCCGTACTGGCGATGTTGAAGTACGCGATCAAATCAAAGCTGTTGAAGTACTGCGTTCAACCGGATGGGTTGACCCCGAGCGAGTTGGCGTATTCGGTTACAGCTACGGCGGCTATATGACGCTGATGGCCATGTTCACGGCAGGTGACTATTTCGCGGCAGGGGCTGCGGGTGGTTCGGTCAGTGATTGGAGGCTCTACGATACCCATTATACTGAACGTTATATGGGGCATCCAGACACCAATGCTGAGGGTTACGATGCTTCGTCGGTTCTTCCCTATGCGGAGAATTTAGTGGGCGATCTATTCATTTACCATGGCATGGCAGATGACAATGTACTGTTTACCAATAGCACGCAGGTTTATCGTAAGTTACAGGAAGCGATGATCCCATTCTGGAGTATGGATTACCCGGGTGAGAAGCACGGTATGCGTGATGCTCGAACTCGCACTCATCAGTACCGTATGATTGAACGGTTCTTCAAACAGTCACTCGAGAACTAACTCTATTCGCAAACGCCTGAATGACAACGTTTGATTTTTGTGTCATTTAGGCGTAGATTAATGTCGCTTGTCACTAATAATGAGATATTAATCACATGGATGTTGTTAATCACCTCCCAAAAATTCAGAGTTTTTGTCTTTTCACTTGCCCGGTAACTGGTTCCTCTAGCTATGGAAAGTTAGCTGGTATTCGCCGTGACGGTGCATCGCTTGAGTTCCAGGATCATCGCGGCTGTTGGTTTGCGGAGTGCGAAAGTCTTGCTCGCTACAAACATACCGTTGAAGCTATCTGCGCCTAAGCATTAGTTCGACGAGCTTTTCTAATTCCTGAGTTGCAGTAAGCATGATTGCTTAGCATTATGCCGTGGGCGATGTTTTTTCTTGGATAGAGTTGCTGCTTGGACTTTGCGACAGTATGCACTTTGGAATAGATTCTACTCAGCTATTCGATGGACGTTGCTAATACACTGAATAAGCTAGTTCAGTGAGAACCGGTAAAGAGCTCACTGAAAACGGCTATTTTCTGGGTGGATAGCTTTGCCATCGAGACGCTATCAGCTAATGAATCCTGCAGTTAAAACCTCGCTATAAAATGGGTTACGCTAGCATTGCTTTCGAGTAGACTAATAGCCCAATCAACCGCCATAGAGATGGGGATGCTAAAAATGAGTGCTAAGTGGACGGAACGCTTTTTTCAGATGGCTGATCTAGTGGCGTCCTGGAGTAAGGATCCTAGCACCCAGGTTGGTGCCGTGATTACCAAAGGTAACCGAGTAATTAGTTTGGGCTTCAATGGCTATCCGTCAGGGGTGAGTGACTCCGCTGGCCAAGATAGCCGAGAGGTTAAGCTTTTAAAAACTATTCACGCCGAAGAAAATGCCATTTTGCATGCGAAACGCGATCTGGCTGGCTGTGAAATTTTCGTCACCCACTTCCCCTGTCCAACCTGCGCGGCAAAGATCATTCAAACCGGTATCGCTAATGTCTATTGTCGAACCCAACCCGATGAGTTTCTCGCTCGTTGGGGGGACAAAATTGCGTTGAGCGAAACCATGTTCGCGGAAGCGGGTGTTATCGTTAACTGGTGCTAAGCAAGGAGTTTTGATTGCGCTTATTATTGAACAGTATTTTTCTTATCGCTCTAAGCTATTCAAGCCTCTCACAAGCTGCCAGTTTAGGGGCGTGGTCTTCGTGTTTTCGCGATGGCTATACCAAGCAGCTTGAATGCGCGGAGTTAACGCTCGAGGATGGCGCAGTCCTCGCTGTCACTCGTAAAGCGGCAGTGAAACTAGGCGGTACCAAGCCACCTATCTTTGTTCTCGCTGGTGGTCCAGGGCAAGCTTCATCGGAGCTGGTAGCGCTGATTGATGCCGCCTTTGGCCCAAGTAATCAGTACCATGATCTGTACTTTGTTGATCGTCGCGCTACCGGTAAGAGTAATCCCTGGCAGTGCGGGCTTGATGAAACGGTGGTTAGCGATGAGCAGATTTCAGCGGCGGTACAGGACTGCTTTGAAAAATCACACTGGCCGTTAGCGCAGCTAAATTCCAATACCAGTATCGATGACCTAGAGGCCTTACGTGTAATCATCGGGGCCGAGACGGTCAACCTCTGGGGTGGCAGCTGGGGCACTCGATTCGCACTACTCTATGCACAGCGTTATCCCGCCTCGGTGAATCGGATGGTGTTAGATGGCGTCGCTCCTGTGAGCCTTCCCGTCTTAATTACCGCTGAAGCCGCTCAGGGCGCTTGGGATGAATTGGTTCTACTTTGCCACAGTAATAGTGAGTGTCTGCAGCGTTTCCCTAATCCTACCGAGCAGCTAAATAGTCTCCTAGCCTCCGTTGGCGAGGGGATTTCGATTTCTGTATTCGACGCAGCGAAAGGTCAACAGGTTGAACAATCCTTAACGAGAAGCCAATTGGCACAAATTATTCGCGGCTTGCTGTATATGCCAGAAGTTTCGGGGCAGCTATTTTATGTTTTAGAACAAGCACAAAAGGGTTCATGGCAGCCCCTAGTCAGTTTAGCAGCTGGGCAAAACGCTGCCGCCGAATCCATGTATCTCGGGCTAACTTTCTCAGTCCTCTGCGCTGAGGAATTACCTCGTGTTAGTGCGGCGGATTTCAACGCCGAAGCTGGCAAGGGTTTTGTCGGTCAATCATGGTTGGACTTCTGGCAGTTGGCTTGTGCGCAATGGCCCACTGAGGTGCTCGATTACGACGAGCCAAGCCTGCTTGAACATCCCACGCTACTAATCTCCGGTGCGCTTGACCCTGTGACTCCGCCAAGCTATGCGGAAGTGAGCGCTCAGCGGTTGGCGAATTCATTAGAAGTGGTGCTGCCCTACGGAGGGCATATGAATTCGATGCGAGCCTGTATGCCGACACAGATCGGCCATTTTTTTGAAGCGAAAGACGACGAGATAGATACCGAGTGTATTAACAGCTTGCCGCCTCCTTTGTTTATGACCAATGCCTTTGGCTCACAATTAGGTGGAGGCCTAGCTAATGATTAATTATCAGGACGTCACTAAATCATTCGCGAAAACACCGGTTCTCAAGGGGACTAGCTTTAGCGTTGCCGAGGGAGAATCGGTGGCGCTATTGGGTGCAAATGGCGCGGGTAAAACAACGGCTTTGAGAATTCTCTGTGGCTTGATTGATCGAGACGGCGGCAGCGTCGGTATCGATGGTTTTGATCCAGCAGTGAACCCGATTGAAGCCAGACGCCTAATTGGCGTGGTAGGAGATAGAGAAGGCCTCTATGAGCGCCTAACCGTCCGTGAGTACTTGAATTACTTCGGTGGCTTACATTGCTTAAGCCGCAAGGATTGTGCCATCGCGATTGACAGAGTGGTTAAGCTATTAAGGCTTGAGGCTCTGTTGGACCGCAGGACGGCTGGATTTTCTCAGGGTGAGCGCATGAAGGTATCACTAGCTCGAGCACTCTTGCATGCCCCCAAACTTTTGGTCTTGGATGAGCCTACACGCGGACTCGATGTGCCAAGCGTCCGGCTACTGCGAGATGTCTTAAACCGTTACCGCGAGGACGGTGGCGCGCTCTTGTTTTCTAGTCATGTCATGCAGGAGGTTGATGCCTTAGCGGACCGAATCTTGGTGATGGCTGATGGAAAAATTGTTGCTAACGGCACCTCGGCTCAGCTCATTCAGCAGGCGAATGTAACAGGACTAGAAGATGCCTTTGTTCGCTTAGCGGGAATGGAGGAATTGGTATGATGCAGTGGCTTTCGGCAATTAAGAAAGAGTGGCTCGAAGCGGTAAGGGATAAGCGTTCTATCGCCATGGCACTGATTATTCCGCTGATGATGCCCGCGATGATGGGCGGCGTGATCGCCTTTTTAATCGAAAAGGAATCTAGTTCGACCTTCGACGTGGCAATTGTGAATAGTCAGTTGGCGCCCGATATGATCCCCCATTTAACCGACGCAAGACTGACTGTCACTGCTTTGGACGCGGGTGAGTATGACGCTGAAGCACTGTTACAGGACTATGACGCCGTGTTGGTCTTGGATGAAGGTTTTGTGGAGGATTTAGCCCAATTCTCGCCAGCCAGTTCTGAACTTTGGTACAACTCCAGTCAGTCAACGTCAAACGGTGCCGCTCGACAACTCAGAGCAAAGATTAGTGGTCTAAGCCGACAGCTTACGCAACAGCGTATGACCGGCTTTGGCGTTCCGACCGCAGCAATGCGGCCAATCTCTGTAGTCAGCCGAGATACTGCGAAGCCGGGTAGTAGGGCGGCTATTGTGCTCGGCAGCATGCCGGGAATGATTATCTTCGCGGCCTTTGCCTGTGCTTTAGCTACAGCCATTGATACCACCTCAGGTGAACGCGAGCGGCTGTCGCTCGAACCACTGCTTGTTCAACCCGCCTCCACCTGGCTCTTGATGTGTTCCAAATGGAGTGTTGTCACCGCGTTTGGCTGGATAGGGGCAGCGCTCACGGCAGTGCTGCTGAGTATAGTGATGTCTATACTGCCACTTCAGGAGCTGGGGATTAGTTGGCAGGTTTCGTATTCGGCCTTGGCAATGGTCTGCTTCCAATTGCTTCCAGTAGCTATGTTCGCTGGCGCTCTGATGTTGTTGGTTGCGCTGAAAGCTAAGAGCTTCAAAGAGGCGCAAACTCTGCTTGGGATTTTGCAAATAGCACCGCTTGTTGGCTTGATGGCGATTGATTTGAGCGACAAGGTCATTGAGAAGGAATTATTACTCATCCCCTTTGTCTCGCAGCAGCAAATTATCAAAGCGTCATTTAGTGCCGATACGAGTTTTGATGTATGGGCTTGGGGAGGCGTAGCGATCACTATTGCGCTGTCATTGGCTGTCTTAGCATTGGCTTCAAGATCGCTTAATAAGCCCCATCGTTTGTTGAGTTAGCTTAATAGGGCGATCTATTAGCAGTTAGACGTTAACAGATAGTAGATGGTATTTAGCTGCAGAGGCTCTATCGGCATTGGCTGAAGGGCCTCGGGTGAGGTATCTCGCACCGTCACCCAGACGATTGATGTCAGGCGAAATTGGCGATAGATCTAGTACTCAATCGCTACAATGGCGACCGTTTTCTCTCCCTCGGCGATATGAAAACTTACCTCGTCATCCAACCGCTTTCCGAGGAGCGCCTTAGCGAGCGGCCCATCCATGCTGATAAAGCTAGGTTCACGATCGAATTCGTCGGGGCCCACTATGCGATATCTCTGCTCGATACCCTCGTCATTCTCAACGGTTACCCAGGCACCAAAAAACACCTTGTCGCTATCGGTGGGCTTTCTATCCACTATGGTCACGGCGTCTAAGCGCTTGGTGAGATATCTAACGCGACTATCGATCTCTCGCAGACGCTTCTTACCGTAAATATAATCACCATTTTCAGACCGATCCCCGTTCTTGGCTGCGGCCGATACCACGGCGGTTACCTGAGGACGCTCCACCTTCCAGAGTTGCCGCAGCTCCTGAGTCATGAGCTCAGCACCTTCAACGGTAATGTAATTTGACTTCTTTTCGCCCGGTGGCCGCCATCTACCCATGTTGCAGTGATACCTCATTCTTGGCGCTACCCATTTTGGGTCGATCGCTGGCGTCTAGGTCAAAGCCAAAGCGTTGTGAGTAGAACCAATGTTCAGCCTTTAGCACCTGATCAATGGTATCGGCTTGGCGAAAGCCATGGCCCTCGTTACTAAAGTAGAGCGCGGCATGGGGAACGGATCGTTTATCCAATGCAGCGCATAGCAACTCCGTTTGTTCGGGCTTCACGACCTTATCATCCAACCCCTGGAAGAAGATAATCGGACAGTTAATCTCTTCGGCATGAAAGAGTGGCGATCGCTGTTGGTAAACCGCTTTAGCTTCGGGAAGCTGGCCGATGAGAATACGATTGTAGCCGGCCTCAAATTTGTGCGTTTCTGCTTCCAGGGCGAAAAGGTCGCCAATACCGTAGTGACAGGCAGCAGCTTTAAACGGCGAAGGTAGGCGAAGGGCCTGAAGCAGGGTGTAGGCACCGGCGCTACTGCCTTTAATGGCAACTTGATTAGGGTTGACTCGGCCACTCTGGATTAGAAAGTTTGCCGCGGCAATCACATCGTCTGCGTCCCGACAGCCCCAAAAACCGTTGAGCGATTCTCGGTAGTGGCGCCCATAGCCAATCGACCCACGATAATTCACATCCATTACCGCGTAGCCGCGACTCGTCCAAAACTGAATTTTATAATTAATGGTCTCGGAATTGGCCGCCGTCGGTCCGCCATGCGCCATGACAATCAGCGGTGGCAAACTGCGCTCAATTCCTCGGAAGGTTGGATTCTTCGGCGGATAGAAATACCCATAAGCCTGAGAGTTATCCGTGGTTGGAAAGCTAAGATGTTCCGGTTTGGATATCCACTCAGTTTCAGTCGCTTCAAGTGCGCTTGTGCGGTGTTGAATCAAGCCTTTACGCGTGCTCCAAGTACATAACGTTGGCAAGGTACACCAGTTTGAAGCGATGAATGCCACACCGTCTTGGTAGGCGTGCAACTCTTCAATTTGAGAAAAGGGGAGCTCAATCAGTTCCTGCGTCTTGTCCGCAAGCGAGGCGCGCCAAAGCTCGGTAACACCCTCGCGAGCGGATACTGAGTAAACCGTATTAGCGTTGAAACAATAGCTACTCCAACCATAGAGCCATAGTGGCCTGCCAATATCTCGATCTAGCTCAACAGCGACTTCTTCATCTCCAGTAGTTAAGGAGTGTCGATAAAGTTTGGACCAGCCACTACGATCGCTGCAGTACCAGAGACTGTTATCGTAGAAGCGAGGCTGAAATACCCCATCGCAGGGGTGTTCTGCTAGTGGGAGAGGTTGATAGACTCTACCGTTACGTAGCTTGGCCAGTGTAACAGTGGAAGCGTCCCAGTTCATCGCGTCCTTAGACCAGCTCATCCAGGCTATGCGCTCTCCGCTCTCGGAGACAGTGGGTGTCGCGCAGAAGTCTTTAGTACGATGAAGCTCAAGATGCTGACCGGTGAGCAAGTGGATGGATTCGATAGTGGCCTCTGGTTGACCTAACTCTGAAGGGTGCTCGCCGATAAACAGTACGGAGTCTAACGCTGGGCAGTAGTGAAAGTCGGCATAACAGGCTTCGGCTTTTGGTGAAATGTTGATTGTCCGTTGGTCGTTAGCGAGGTAGATTTTTTGGTCGCTCTTATTCACAAAAACCAAACCGTGCGGGGTAGGCGTCCAACACTGCCCACCGTAGATATTTGCTTTCGTACCAACCCCATAGGGCGTCTTTAGCATACTGACACGTTCACCCGCAGAAATGGCACAGATGGTTGTTCTGCGCTCGTCGGCTACCGATTCCTGCCAATACAGGACATTGTCACAAACCTGGGGATAATTTACCGAGCGATTAGCAGCAGTTAAGGTTGCTGCAGAGATCTTGGAAGGCCAGCTGCCATAGCTGAGAGAGTGCATAATTAGAGCTCGGTTAACGCCTGTTGATAACGCGTGTTGATGATATCCAGCGCATGTTGCTTACGGCGCTCGATGACTGTTTGGAATTTTGCCACGATGGAAATCACTTGTGAATCCTCGTCGCTCAGACAGTGATTATAAGCGCGAGACAATAGTAGTTGCGATTTGTTAATAACCTCGACTGCGTCATCTTCACCGCTCAGTTTTAATCGCGTACTTAGTTGCTGTAAACGGACGAGGTTCTCGCCTAACACTTCCAAGTGCGCAGTAAGTTGAGCGCGGCGATGACGAGCGAGGCAGAGCTGCGCCACGGAAGCTGAAGTGCCTATCAAAATTGCCGCTTGATCAAGCAGGTCACAGCGAAGCCTGGCCGAGCTGCGATGGTTTACCGCCGCAGTTTGCATCAACATTAACCCCGCTAGGGCCGCGGCGCCACCACAAAAAACAAGCATCCAAATATGAATGACAGTTAGCGTCATTGCTTGGTCTCACTATTAATTGATATTGCAATTAGTGTAGACGCTAAATCAGACTTTATGTAATCGACGTAAGGCACTGCCGACAATCACTAGGCCGGTGGCGATAAAGGCGAGCACGGGTACGCTAATGAAGGTAATGACCTCTTGGAAAGCGAGTGGCATGAACAATACCGCAGTCAGTAGCCCAAGGCCGAAGACCCAATCGGCGTAGCGAGGATAGTTAGAAGCTTGGTGGCACTCAGGGCATTCCAGCGGGGCGCCACTTTTCATAGCCGCTTGATTGGCTTCAGTGCCGCGAAAGTCGGTTAAAAAAGTAGTGCCACAATGGGGGCAGCGAACGTTTCGTGGTTTTAGGAAGAACATAAATTGTCTCTGTTTTAGATTACATGCTTTGGCAACTAGTATAACTTGTTTAAACTACACTCATAAGATTAAAGACAAAGCAGGAGCAACAATGGAATTAAGGCGACGTTTATACGTCATTATTTTCGGTACCGATACGTTGGCAGGTAAACTGTTCGATTTGACGCTACTGAGCCTTATTGTCGCGAGTTTTTTGGTGGCTGTCTTAGATTCAGTCGAGCAGTACCATGTAAATTGGCATGATGCGTTTTTGTTGGCAGAGATCATATTCTCTCTTATTTTCGCGGTAGAGTACGCCACGCGAATTTGGGTTTCGCCCAATCGCTGGGGTTACGTGAAGTCACTCTATGGAATTATTGATCTACTTAGCCTGTTGCCAATCCTATTTCTATGGGTTGACCCATCCGCGGCACATCTCGTTGTGGTGCGAATACTTCGAGTACTGAGACTATTCCGAATATTGCGATTAACCGAGTTTCTCGTGGAGGAACAGCTGCTAATACGAGCGATACAGCAGTCCAGTAAGATGATTTTCATTTTCTTCTTGATTGTTGCCATCCTCGCTACCGTGTTTGGCTCCACCATGTACGTGATTGAGGGGCCTGAGAACGGTTTTAACTCAATTCCAGAGGGTATCTACTGGGCCGTTGTTACGATTACAACAGTAGGCTACGGCGACATCACTCCACAGACGGCAATCGGCAAGTCAGTGTCAACCTTAGTGATGTTGACCGGTTATTCGATTATCGCCGTGCCCACCGGTGTCTTTACCGCTAGTCTGGCAAGTGAGATTAAGTCCAATCAACGCAGTGCCTTTAGTTGTCCACATTGTGGTCGATTCGGCCACGAGAAGGATGCGAATTACTGTCGGCACTGTGGAGCGTCAATGTCGGCAAAGCGCCAAACGGCTAAGCGAGACGCCGATGACTAAGCTACAGCAGTACATCATTGTTTTCGGCCTAAGTATTGTTGCGCTGTGCGCCAACACTTCGCTCCTCGCGCAGCCAGACTTGCCTGAATATCGTGTCGCCGCGCCAGAATACTACCCTCCCTATTTGGACTTAAGAGATAGCGAGAATCCACGTGGTGTAGTCGTAGATCTATGGCGTGAGTGGGCTCAACGACAGGGCGCAGAATTGCAGTTTGTTGCTATGGAGGTGGATGCTGGAACTCGTGCGGTAGCGTTTGGCGATGTTGATATTTACCTAACTGTTTTAGGTGAGTATTTGCCTTCCGCGGTCCTAAAAAAGGCCAAGCCGTATTATGGGATTTCGGTAGGGTTATATCACGCAGTGGGCATTAATCCGGAGGCCCGAGGGATAAGGCTCGTTGCCACTCCGATGCTCCAGTATTCGCCGGAGTTTACGCGTTTTGCGAACCGAGTGGATAACCAACTTACTATCGTAGGCAATGATCAAGAGGCGATGCAAGCACTGCTATCTGGGGACGCCGATGTGGCGATGGTAGGCTCGTCGATTGCTGCGGAGAACTTCTTGGCGGCTCAGTCTGACCACGGTATTGTCTCGGACCAGAATTTGCGTGCATTCAGCTTACTCTATCCGGTAGTGCGAAGTAATCGCACGGACCTGCGGTTGTTAATTGACCGAGGCTTCGACGTGATGCCTCGGGAGCGACTGGCCGAAATTGAAGTGGCTCAAATTGACAGTTCGGTGGCGCGCTATTTTCATAGTGTGAACAGTGGCATCAGACTAACTGAGAGAGAGACGAGCTTTATTGAGTCGAGTGGTCCTATCCGAGTTGCCTTTCCAGAAGATCCCTATGCACCCTTCTATTTCGATAACCGAGATGAGTTGTCGGGGATTGATCTTGATTTACTCAGACTACTGAGTGAACGGACGGGATTAACCTTTGATATCCAGCGCGTTGAAAGTTGGGCTGATGGTCTAGCAATCTTAGAGCAAAAGGACGCCGATCTGCTGACGAGTGTGGTGCGTACGGATGATCGTAGTGAATATTTATCCTTCACTGATTCCTACTACACCACCAACGATGTCATTGTGACGCGCAGGGATGTCAATGTTCGAAATCTAGGCGATCTTCGATACAAACTTGTTGCCTTGCAGCGCGGTTGGCGTGTTTCCGATGAAGTTCAGAAAGCGGTGCCTCAAGCTCGTATCCTGTTTACGAATAATGTTCAGGATGCGCTGAGTCTGGTGGCCAACGGAACCGCCTTCGCCTTTGTGGGTAACTCGCTCAACGCTAGCTATGAAATCGACCGGGGTAACCACAGTAACCTCAAGGTCGCCACACCTATTGATCTGGGCGAACCTCCTGTTCATTTGGCTGTGCGTAATGATAGGCCTGAATTGGTTAGCATCTTGAATAAAGGGTTGGCAACCGTTACTGAAGAGGAGCTGACCACTGCTAGAAACCGGTGGTTTAGGGTGCAATACGACTACGGTCTTGACCGTGTTCGTTTCTACCGCTATCTAGGTGTAGCAGGGCTGGTCATTGCCGGTTTCTTTATTGGTATCTTTCTGTGGAATCAACGCTTACGGCACGAGGTTAAAGCTCGTCAGAAAGCGGAGAATGAGTTGATTGCGGCGCGCGAAGTCGCCGAATCAGCTGCGGATGCAAAGTCTTCATTTTTAGCCACTATGAGCCACGAGATTCGTACCCCGTTAAATGGGGTGCTAGGGATGCTTGAGGTCCTGGCGCAGTCCAGGTTAGACGAAGAGCAGCAGGATCAGCTGCGTACGGTTCGCTCTTCAGGTGAGAGCCTGTTAGAGATTATCAATGATGTACTCGATTTCTCTAAGATTGATGCAGGAAAGCTAAATATCGAGCGGATTCCCGTTGATGTGGTGGCCTTGATTACCCATGCGCATCAGGCTCTAGGGCCAGTAGCCTCTAAACGAGGCTTGCAGTTTAACCTTGTTTTTCATGAGCGACCTTCCACTGGTTTTATGCTCGATCAAACGCGTGTTCGTCAGGTTCTTATGAATCTACTTGGTAATGCGCTGAAGTTTACCGAAAAGGGTAAAGTCGATATCGTCTTCTCAATGAACACAGACGTGGAATGTTGGCTGAGTGTGCAGGTGATTGATACGGGGATTGGTATTGATCCCGAGCAACTAGAGACAATTTTTGCGCCCTTCCAGCAGGCCGAGTCGAGTACCTCAAGACGCTTCGGAGGCACAGGTCTTGGATTATCTATTTGTAAGCGACTGGTTGATCTCATGGGCGGTGAGCTGAGTATTCGACCTAACGGTTCGCAAGGTACCGTGGCAACATTCCGTTTCCCAGCTCTACCCTGTGCACTACCCGCGATTGAATCGGTGCCGTTAGTTGAGTCGGTAAAGCCACTGGCAAGCGCCAAGCTGTTGTTAGTGGAGGATCACCCTACTAATCAAAAGGTGACCTTGGCCCAACTTGCTAGAATTGGCCTCGTCGCTGATGTCGCAGATAATGGCGTACAAGCCCTGGAGGCGATGTCCTCACAGCAATACGATCTAATCCTTTCCGACTGCCATATGCCGGAAATGGATGGTTACGAGCTGGTACAGAGAATTAGAGCCGACGAGTTGGAAAAGGCTTTGCCCGCTCTGCCAATTATCGCCACGACTGCCAATGCTCTTGATGGAGAACGAGAGCGTTGCTTAGAAATTGGTTTTAGTGGCTACCTGCCTAAGCCATTCTCTTTGCGAATGCTCCGCGATGAGTTAGCGAAATACCTTTCGGATGTCGACGAGCTTAGTCAGGGTGAAGTTGCCGATGCGGGCGGTGACCATGAAGGTCAAGATTCAGTTCTAGAAAGAGAATCTCAGCAGCAACCTAGACAGAATCCTTCAACGGCGAGCTCGTTAACTGAGACTGCTGCGGCTAGCGAGAACTTTAGCGCAAGCTCGAGTTCAATGTCGAACATGAGTTCGGGTGCCGACTCGGGGCAGGAGAAGATAGCACCAGTCGCGGACTTTATTGAGCTAAAGACGCTAGTTGATGATTCGGCGTTACTCGATAATTTACTGATGGAGTTTCTTCGTTCAACTCATGCGGACCTCGTCGTAATGAAGCACGCGGAGTTGATGGGTGATGCTAACCAGTTGCAGAGCTCGGCACACCGTATCAAGGGGACGGCGCCAATGGTGGGCGCAAAGCGACTAGCTCAATTGGTCACCGCAGTGGACCGAGATGCCAAAGCAGGGCGCACTGAAAAATGGACGCAGACCAAAGAGACCATTGAACAATCTTGGCTAGGATACCTTGACGCCGTTACCACGGAGTTTGATTTAGAAACCTCGGAAATTGAGCGTTTCAAAGATATTTAGCTGCAATGATCGATGTTTTCGAGGATTTTATTGCTATAGCTGGACGTAAATGCCTGCGAGTAATTGCTTACTAATTAGGTGGTCTTTCGGATATTAAATTGGCCTATCTGGAACGATAATAAGATCAATGGGGTGATAACGACGTTGCTTGTTATTACCGAAGTAGCTACAGGGAGTGACTTATGTTGATCTTAACCCGCAAAATTGGTGAAAGACTAGTAATTGGCGATGACGTTGTAGTCAGCGTTTTAGGGTGCCGAGGCAACCAAGTTCGCCTTGGGATCGAAGCACCTCGCGATGTTTCAGTACACCGCGAAGAAATTTACGATCGAATTCAAAACGAAGACGACGATATTGAGCCATCAGAGCTGATCGTCAACTCGTAATAGAAACGCGCCTAGGCGCGTTTTTTTATGCCTGAACCTCTTCATCCGCAAGAGGCAAATCAAACCAAAAAGTTGTACCACCCGATTGCTCCCTGCGGTAGCCAATATTTCCTTGATGATCTTTGATGATAGTTTTGCAAACGCTCAGCCCGATACCCATGCCATTCTTCTTGGTGGTATAGAACGGATTGAATAGCTCGTCTTCAGCACCCTCAGCAAGGCCAACGCCGCGGTCTCTTACCGAGATCTGAACTTTTTCCCCTAGTACAGCTCCCTTCACCCACAAACCAAGATCTCTCTCTGCGCTATCGGACATCGCTTCCAATCCGTTACGGATTAGATTGAGGGCAACCTGTTGAATCTGTATGGGGTCAACGAATACCTGTACATCACCAAACTGCAGATCTAGGTGTATTTGCACGCCGTTATTTCGGGCATCAACCTCAGCAAGTTGGACAATTTCAAGAACTAGCTCATTAGGTGAGTAGAGTGCTCGACCGTCTACGGGGCGCTTCACAAACTCCCTTAGGCGCTGAATAACTTCGCTGGCTCTTAACGCTTGTTTTTCCATCTTCTGGAGCGTTTCGATGAGACGTTCAGGCGGATTTTCTAGTTTATTAGCGAAGCGCTCGCAGACACGTGCATAGTTGGATATGGCCGTTAAAGGTTGATTAACTTCATGGGCAAACCCCGCAGTCATTTCACCCATCGTGCTCAGACGCTCAATATGAGCAAGTCTTTCACGTTGCTCTTTGAGCTCCTCCGCGGCGTTGTTTAAGGCATCGTCCTGGGCAAGTTGCTCGGTGATGTCTCGGAAAACTAATACCGCACCTTCGATCTCGCCACGATAACGGGTTGGCGTAATGGATAGAGAGACCGGGAAGGTCTGTTGATTTGCCGTCAGCATATCAATGGTCTCGCTGACAAAGCTCTGACCTTGAGTGATTAACTGCTGAAGAATCAGTCGGTCACTTGTTTCAAAAACACTGCCAACGCTTTTATCCATGAGTGATTGATTGGCCCATCCCGTCATTTGCTCGGCGGCATCATTAATCAGTGTGATTCGACCGTCTCGGTCGGTGCCGATAATACCTTCATTAATGGATTCAAGAATTCGTTGGTTTTGCGCCTCAAGCTGACTATTCTGCCGAGCGAGACGATCCTCTAGGTGTTTTGTTCGAAGGTGTGTTTCAACGCGAGCCACAACTTCGGCACCAGAAAAGGGTTTATTGACGTAATCTACGGCGCCGACATTGAAACCGCGAACTTTCACTTCGCTGTCGTCCACAGCGGACAAAAAGATAATGGCGGAATCTGCGGTGTCGGCATCCGCTTTGAGTCGCTCACAGACTTCAAATCCGTCCATGTCCGGCATCATAATATCAAGCAGAACAAGGGCTGGGCGGTGATACTTCGCTTGACGGATAGCCTCTTGCCCATTGCTGGCAGTGACTAAACGATAGGGCTTATTGGCCAGCACCAGTTGCAACATCGAGAGCGCAGTTGGGTGGTCGTCAACTAGCAGTAGACAGTCCTGTTCTTCAATATCGTGATGATCCATTGGAAATAGTTGTCCTATTGTGAATTAATAGCTTAAGCAATGGTCTAAATTAGTCTACGCTTATACAAAGTAAATAACACCCTTAGGGATAAAGGTTAGGTATGACAGAAGAAAATGCAATGGTATTCATCGTTGAAGATGATGAGGCAGTTAGGGATTCTATCGAATTAATGATGGAGTCAGTGGATCAACCGGCGAAGACTTATGCGGATGCTCCCGCATTCCTTGAAGATTACAATTCATCCATGTCGGGCTGTATTGTGATGGATGTGCGGATGCCAGGAATGAATGGTATGGAGCTACATCGTCGCTTGAATGAATTGGGCTGTAATCTCCCAATCATTTTTGTCACGGGGCACGGTGATATTCAGATGGCGGTAGAAGCTATGCAAAACGGTGCGCTGGACTTTGTGACCAAGCCCTATCGTGAGCAGGAGCTTCTGGACACGATTAGTCGTGCTCTCGATAAGGATGCAGCAAAGCGCCAATTCTTGATTGAGAAGCGTGTGGTGCAAGAGCGCCTTGCGACGCTCACGGCTCGTGAGACGGAAGTCATGGAGATGATGGTTGATGGTAATGCCAACAAGGTGATTGGTATCGACCTGGGTATTTCTGAGCGCACGGTAGAAATTCACCGCGGGCGTGTGATGAAAAAGATGAAAACTCATTCGCTGGCGGAATTAGTGAAGATGGTGCTGGTGGCCAAGGGCCGTTTAATGCCAAAGGCCGTTTAATCCGGCTTGAGTATCTATTTCCAGTACTTTCGGCGCCATTGCTAATTAGCCGGTAGACAAAGTTGTCCTTGTCATACCTGCTTTGCGGTTAATTAGTGGGCGCCTCTGCAATAATCACAGCTCTTTTCGGGGCTGGGTATCCTTCCAATGTCTTAGTGCTGTCTTCCGGGTCCAGGAAGTTCGCTAAGCTATGATAGGTCATCCATTCTGTAGTGCGCTGTTCCTCGGTAGAGGTCACGCTCAAATCAACCACCTTTACGTTTTTAAAGCGTACTTTTTCAAGCCAGTTCGTCAGCGTTGCAACCGACGGTAAAAACCAGACGTTACCCATTCGAGCGTAGCGCCCAGATGGAACTAGGCTATAACCTTCAGGGCCGTCGACGACGAGCGTTTCAAGTACCAGTTCACCGCCGGGTCGGAGAGTGTCTCGGAGTTCGATCAAATGATCGATGGGGGACTTGCGGTGATATAGGACCCCCATGGAGAATGTGGTATCGAAGCAGTGTAGTTTCGCGGGTAAATCCTCAATACCTAGCGGTAACACTTGCACATTCTGATATTCCAAATACTTCTGCAGTACGCGAAATTGCACGTTAAAGAGTGGCGTTGGGTCAATCCCTAGTGTGAAGGCGGCACCTGCGCCGTGACTTCGCCAGCAGTGATAGCCGCTGCCACAGCCTATATCCAAAACTTTTCGACCACTTAGTGGGCTGAGGTAGGAAACAAGTCTTTGCCACTTCCAATCACTGCGCCACTCGGTATCAAGATGGGTGCCGAAGAGCGAGAAGGGGCCCTTGCGCCACGGGTGAAACTGCATGAGCTGTTCACGCAGATCTACCTGTTCGCTGCCGTTTACGGTGACCGTATCAAGGTCGGTGCGACGGGTATCTACGGGTAAGTCGGGCAGTTGATCTAGGGCTTCAAGCCAGCGCGGTAAATCGCCATAGCGCTGCTGATTAAAGCGAGCGCTAAGTTGCTCGGCTAAGCCGTTCCAGGGCGAGATGCCAGCGTCGGACATCGCCTTTAACGCGTTATTGAAATCAATCATTTGATAGCCACTACCGAGGCGAAATTAAAGCACTGAAACCACACATCGATACTACTGAAGCCGGCGTTAGCAAGCCGGGATTCATGGTTCTTGATGGTTTCGGCACGAAGATAGTTCTCCAGCGAGCTTCGTTTTTGCGCAATTTCTAAATCGCTATAACCATTGCCACGCTTGAACTCGTGATGAAGTTCGGTATTGAGCTGCTGAAGGTGTTCGTCTTCAAAGCGGATTTTTTCGCTGAGAATAAGAATCCCACCTGGCTTCATGGCCGCAAAAATACGATCAATAAGTGGGCCGCGTTCTTCGATAGGGATAAATTGCAGCGTAAAGTTCAGCACCACCACCGATGCATCGCTTAGCTCGGTTGCTTGCATGTCCTCGAGACGTAATTCGGTGCCGATAGGCGAATCGTTGAGCGCCACAATATGGGAACAACGCTCAATCATCGCGGGCGAGTTATCTACGCCAATAATTTGAATGGAAGCATCATCCACATGCTGTCGCATTGATAATAGCGAGGCGCCTAGCGAGCAACCGAGGTCATAGATGCGACTGTTGGTTTGAGCAAAGCGCTGTGCCATAACGCCGGTCATGGCGATAATGGTCTCGTACCCCGGCACGGAGCGAGTGATCATATCTGGGAAACATTGTGCTACCCGATCATCAAACTTGAACTGATGAACCTCGGTTAAGGGGTTAGAGTAAACACTGTCCTTATTATTGCCCATTCGATTCCTCTGAATTCGATTGCATCTCACACGAGTTGGCTAGATGACGGGTTGCGCCACTTGCGCAGGCATCACAGGCGTTGGAGTAAGTTCTCCAAGACCCTTGAGAGTCTTGGCCGCACACGGGCATATATTCCATTGTGCAGATGGTTAGCGCGCCATCGGCTGGGAAGTGAGGACACTCAACGTGGGTGGGCTGAGGCGCTGCAACAACGTCACTTTCTGCTCCTGGAAAACTAAATGGCGCACAGGCCGCTAGGCTTAATAGTAGCAAAAATGTGCCAAATGCAACGCGAAAAGACATGGGAACAGCTCCGAAAATGGGGTGGAGGGCTATTGTAGTGACAGTGATGGGCGACCGCAATTTTTTGTGTCTAAGTGAGCTTTCTTTCGGCGTTGGGTTCGGTGTACACTCTGTAAAATATATTTTACACATGATTCAGGATTTAAAGCATGAGCGAACATATTCAGTCCTACTATGCCGCAACGGCAAATGAACTCATCACTCGCCCAGCCCTCAAGGGTGAACAGCGTGCTGACGTATGCGTTATCGGTGGTGGGTTTACCGGCGTTAGCGCGGCGCTTAACTTAGCGGAGCGCGGCTACAAGGTCATTCTTCTTGAGGCGAATCGAGTAGGTTGGGGAGCGTCGGGGCGAAATGGCGGTCAAGCTAGCGGTGAGCCTCGCCATGATCAGGAGGATCTGGAGAAAAAAGTTGGTAAGGAAGACGCTAAAGCTCAGTGGGACCTTAATTGGGCTGCTATGGATGAGATGAAGCGTCGGATTGAGAAACATAATATTGAGTGTGATTGGACTCCCGGTATCGTTCATGCCTGTTACAAGAAGGCAGACGAGGAATGGTACAAGGGCTACATTGAGAAGCTGAATAACGATTACAACTGTGATTGGATCAACTTTGTCTCAGCTGGTGAAATGTCTGAAAAGCTTGGCGCCAAGGTATTTAACGGTGGTCAGCTTGATAGTCGCTCCGGCCATGTTCACCCACTTAACTATGTTTGTGGTTTGGCTAAGGCTGCCGAAGAAGCGGGGGCGACTATCTACGAAGCCTCTCGCGTTATTAGCTATGATCAGGGTGAGCCAACGCGAATTGAGACTGCCGAAGGTGTTGTCATTGCCGATTACGTTGTGCTTGGCTGTAACGGTTATCTTGAGAAGTTAGAAAAACGCGTAGCGGGTAAGATTCTCCCAATCAATAATTTTGTGGTGGCCACTGAACCGCTCGGCTATGACCGTGCTCGTTCACTTATCCGTGATAATGAGGCGGTTGTGGACTCTAAGTTTGTCGTCAACTATTGGCGCCTCACGCCGGATAATCGCCTCTGCTTCGGCGGTGGTGAAAATTACGGTAAGAAATTCCCCAAAGATATCGCTAACTTTGTTCGCAAGCCGATGTTGTCCATTTATCCGCAGCTAGATGATGTGAAGATTGACTATGCGTGGGGTGGAACTTTGGCGATCACTATGAACCGTATGCCGCACTTTGGGCGTCTAGGTAAAAACGTCTTCTACGCTCAGGGCTATTCCGGTCATGGTGTGGTCTTGGCTTCCTTTGCAGGAAAGTTAATTGCCGATGCGTTGGCAGGTACCGCAGAACAGTTCGATGTGCTGTGTCGCGCACCTACCTACACCTTCCCTGGCGGCACATTATTGCGCTATCCAGGAATGGTTGCAGGGATGCTTTGGTACGCAATGTTGGATCGTCTGTAAGCACTATATTGGTCAATTGTCCGCGTTCAGATTCGGACATTGAGTTATCCTCCTTGAACTCCCCCAGCCTCGTTAGTACGTCATTACTAGCGAGGCTACGTCAGCTACGCGTATCTACCACCCCATCTGGTCTATAATTCACTAGCTTAGCTTCGCCCTACGCACTATAATTGCGCGATTTTTTTGAAAATGAGCGCGCTGTAAGTGTCTTGGCAGTTACTCGCGATCTACTTATCGACTTAATGGAGTTTTAAACATGGCGATCGAACGCACTCTTTCTATCATCAAGCCTGATGCTGTTGCAAAGAACGTAATTGGCGAAATCTACACTCGTTTTGAGAAGGCAGGCCTAAAGGTTGTTGCTTCTAAGATGAAGCACCTTTCTCAGAAAGAAGCTGAAGGCTTTTACGCTGAGCACGCTGAGCGTCCTTTCTTTGGTGCATTAGTTGAATTCATGACTTCTGGCCCGGTAATGGTTCAGGTTCTTGAAGGCGAGAACGCAGTTCTAACTAACCGTGACCTTATGGGTGCAACGAACCCTAAAGAAGCTGATGCTGGCACTATCCGTGCTGATTTCGCTGAATCAATTGATGCGAACGCAGTACACGGTTCTGACTCTACTACCTCTGCAGCACGTGAAGTCGCTTACTTCTTCGCCGCTACAGAGCTTTGCCCACGCTAATTTAGCGTTGGTGGTGATGCTATGACTGTTGAACAGGTAACGCCAAAGGTCAATCTGCTGGGTATGTCCGAGCAGAAGATGACTGAATTTTTCGCCAGTATTGGTGAAAAGTCGTTCCGTGCCCAACAGATCATGAAGTGGATTCACCATCTGGGGGCGGAGGATTTCGACCAGATGACCAATATCAGCAAATCGCTCCGCGAAAAGCTGAAGGAAATCGCTGAAATCACGCCCCCTGAAGTTGTACAGCGCTGGGACTCGAAAGACGGTACTCGTAAATGGCTTATTCGCGTCGGCGAAGGTCAAAATGTCGAGGCAGTTTATATCCCCGAAGCTGGGCGCGGGACACTCTGTGTTTCTTCGCAGGTGGGTTGTGCGCTGGACTGCTCTTTCTGTTCTACAGGGAAGCAGGGGTTTAATCGCGATTTAACGGCTGCCGAGATTATCGGCCAGGTGTTTATTGCCGCCAAATCATTTGGCCAACTTGAGCCAAAGGGTGATCGTAAGGTTACCAATGTTGTGATGATGGGCATGGGCGAACCGCTGATGAACTTCCACAATGTGATGGACTCGATGAATATCATGATGAGCGACTTCGGCTATGGGATTTCCAAACGCCGTGTGACGCTATCAACCTCGGGCGTTGTACCGATGCTCGATAAAATGGGTGACTACACCGACGCATGCCTGGCAATCTCTTTGCATGCGCCGAATGATGAGCTGCGTAATCAGCTAGTACCCATCAATAAGAAATACCCTATTAAGCAATTACTGGATTCGGCTAAGCGCTACATTACAGGCCTGTCCGATAAGCGCGACATCACCATTGAGTATACGCTTATCAAAGAGGTGAATGATCGCCAGCACCACGCCGAAGAATTGGCTGAGCTATTGCGTGATATTCCCTGTAAGGTAAACTTAATACCTTTCAACCCGTTTCCGTTGTCAGATCTAGAACGGGTTAGCAATAATGCGCTGTATCGCTTTCGCGATATCCTGCACAATGCTGGTTATGTCGTGACAATTCGTACTACCCGCGGCGATGACATTGATGCCGCCTGTGGGCAGTTGGCGGGCCAATTCTATGACCGAACGCGTCGTCGCGAACGTTATGAAGCGAAAGCGCAGGATCAAGAAAAAATTATTCCAGTCAAGCAGGTTCCTTAATCCGTTGGCTGATTGCTAACTAGGAAAAGCAGATGACAAAAATGATAAAGCTCCATCAACACCTGACCAAGTTGCTAGTGCCGCTTGCAGTGGTTGCTGGGCTAGCCGCTTGTACCACCACTACCACAGGTGAATTGGGTGAACGCAACCCCAACGCCGCCCGCGATGCCTATATTCAGCTTGGTGAAGAGTATCTCAAGGTCGATGATCGCGAGAGTGCTAAGCAACGGTTCTTCAGAGCCCTTGAAATTGATGATGACGCGGCAGGTGCTTACACCGGCTTAGCCGTGGTATATCTTCGCTCTTCGGAGTATGAGGACGCGGAAGAATACTTCAAAAAGGCCCTGAGAGCAGACAGTGACTTCACCCCCGCAAAGGTGCAGTACGGCGTATTCTTGCTGGGACAGAACCGCTATCGCGAAGCCTGCCAACAACTTGAACGTGCTACCGAAGATCGCGACTGGAATCAGCGCCATGTCGCGCTCTTCTACTACGGTCGCTGCGAGTTCAAACGTGAGAACTTCGATGAGGCTGAACGAGCGCTAATGCTCGCCAATCGAATTAATGTTCGTTTTGCACCGTCCTATCTAGAGCTTACTCAGGTTTATCTAGCGAAGAATGAACTCCCTCTAGCGAAGTCGACTTTAAGCGAGTATTTTCGCTTTGGCGCCGAAACGGCGGAAGCCTTACTGGTAGCCATTCAAGTTGAGCGAGCCTTCGGGAACCTCACCGCAGAGCGGACCTTCGCTCAGCAATTACAGTTGCGCTATCCCTACTCAGATGAGTGGCTTGCCTATCGTGAGATGAGTAACCAATGAGCGAAGCAATGCAGGATCTAAATAATTTCCAACGTCTGGGCCTCAAACTTGCGTCGCAACGCGAAGCGGCGGAACTTACCGTTGAACAGTTAGCACAATTACTCCGCGTTATGCCTAGAGTAGTTACCGCAATTGAAGCAGGCGATGAATCCCAGCTGCCAAAGCGAGTGTTTATTCTGGGTTATATCAACTCTTATATCCGAGCGCTGGAATTAGACGAAGGAAGCTTCGCTGATGATCTGGCAGAAGTGTTTCCCAAGCCTGTTGAAATGTCCGCGGCGCAACGGATAGATGGTGGTGTTGATAAGTCAGAGGTCTTTAATGATCAAGAGGACATGCCCAACTGGTTGAAAGGGGTGTTGGTGGTTTCTGCGGTGCTGGTAATAGCGGCGGTGCTGGCTTATCTTTACCTTCGCCCTGCGAGCACTCCGGTGACATCCGTCCAAGATACTGACACAACCGAAATAAGCATTGACGCGGCAGTCCAGGAGGCGAATTCTGCGTCAGCCAGCTCGACAGTAATTAACCCTGTTAGTTCTGCCAATGATACGACTTCTGGCCCAGCTTCGCCTGAAGAAGCACAAGGTTTAGAGGGCGAATTAGCGGTGTCGGAGCAAACACCAGCGATTGCTGAACAGGTTGCTAACGCCGATCAATCGGGCTCAACTCCCAACGGCAATGTAGACGCTACTTCTGCGGCGCTAAGCGATGATGTGGTTACCGTTGATGACGCGGTTGTTGATGAAGTCGCAGCTCCTGAAGTCATTCGAGAGACTATTGTTGGTACTTCCGGGCAACGCTTGGAATTGAATTTCAATGCTGAATGCTGGGTTGAAATTAAGCGTGAGGATGGTTCCCTGCTGGTTGGCGATTTATTCAACCCGAGCCGACGCCTAATTGTAAATACCGATGAGCGCGTGTCGATTTTATTAGGCTATGGCCCTGCGGCTAGTGTGATGTTCGCCGGCGAAGTGGTTGAATTTAGAGTTCGAGATAACGCTGCGGCGTTCTTCTACGTGGGTGAATAGGTCAAGATATGAAGTTTGAGTCTCCAATTAAACGCCGTAAGACACGGCAAATTATGGTCGGAAATGTACCCGTAGGCGGCGACGCTCCTATTGCGGTTCAAAGTATGACAAATACCAGTACCGATGATATCGACGCTACGGTCGCGCAGATTTTGCGCCTTGAAACCGCGGGAGCGGATATCGTTCGCGTCTCGGTCCCCACAATGGAAGCGGCAGAAGCGTTTGGCGAAATTCGCCGGCAGGTGTCGGTTCCGCTGGTTGCAGATATCCACTTTGATTACCGTATTGCCCTCCGCGTTGCCGACCTCGGCGTTGATTGCCTGCGAATCAACCCAGGAAATATCGGCCGCGAGAAACGTATTCGCGCGGTGATTGATAAGGCGCGTGAACACAGTATTCCCATTCGCATTGGTGTCAATGCAGGTTCCTTGGAAAAGGAAATCCAAAAGAAATACGGCGAGCCGACTCCTGCAGCATTAGTTGAGTCAGCGATGCGCCACATTGATATCCTAGATCAGCTCGATTTTCAGGATTACAAAGTGTCAGTTAAGGCAAGCGATGTCTTTATGGCCGTTGGTGCCTATCGCCAACTCTCCCAGCAAATTGATCAGCCGCTGCACTTGGGCATCACCGAGGCGGGTGGTTTCCGAGCTGGAGCGGTTAAATCGGCCGTGGGTCTAGGTATGCTTTTAATGGACGGTATCGGCGATACCATTCGTGTTTCGCTAGCGGCCGATCCGGTGGAGGAAGTGAAGGTAGGTTATGACATCCTGAAAAGTCTTCGCCTTCGTTCAAAGGGTGTTAACTTCATTGCTTGCCCAAGCTGCTCGCGCCAGAACTTCGACGTCGTTAAGACTATGAACGAGCTTGAAATGCGGGTTGAAGATATTCCTACCTCACTAGATGTTGCGGTCATCGGTTGTATTGTTAATGGCCCGGGCGAAGCACGTGAGGCGGACCTTGGTCTAACCGGCGGCACGCCAAACAACCTAGTATATGTGGATGGCGAACCGAGTCATAAATTAGGCCAGGGTAACTTGGTGGATGAATTAGAGTCTTTAATTCGAAAGAAGGCAGCCGAAAAAGCGGCGCTTGACGCGACTATTATTGCTAAGAGCTAAGGGTCTTAATTGTGAAAAAACTTCAAGCCGTCCGAGGCATGAATGATCTTACTCCAGAGGGGTCACCTGTCTGGCAATATCTAGAGGGCGTTATTTCCGACCTGTTAGCAAGTTATGCTTACCGTGAAATTCGCTTTCCTATTGTTGAACAGACCGCTTTGTTTAAGCGAGCCATTGGCGAAGTCACAGACATCGTAGAGAAGGAAATGTATACCTTCGACGATCGCAATGGCGATAGTTTAACGCTGCGCCCTGAAGGGACGGCTTCCTGTGTCCGTGCCTGCGAGCAGAATGGATTACTCTACAATCAAACCCAGCGACTTTGGTACAACGGACCGATGTTTCGCCACGAACGCCCGCAAAAGGGACGCTTGCGTCAGTTCCACCAGGTGGGTGTAGAAACCTATGGAATGACGGGCCCTGATATCGATGCTGAGGTCATAGCCATTAGTGACAAGCTTTGGCGTGAATTGGGTATCCGTGATGCGGTAACCCTTGAGTTGAACTCGATTGGTTCACTTGCAGCGCGAGCGGAATATAAGGAAGCGTTAGTGGCGTTCCTGCGCCAGCACATTGAGCGTCTTGATGAGGAGAGTGTTCGCCGTCTTGAAACCAACCCGCTACGAATCTTGGACTCGAAGAATCAAGATGTTCAGGCACTATTAGGTGACGCACCGAATTTGCTGGACTACCTTGATGATGAGTCAGCGGCGCATTTCAAACAGCTGTGCGAGTTCTTGGATGCGTTAGGAATTAGCTATCGTATTAACCCGCGTTTGGTTCGAGGCCTCGATTACTACAACGCCACCGTCTTCGAATGGGTGACGGATAAATTGGGCGCGCAGGGTACAGTATGTGCCGGTGGTCGTTACGACCGCTTGGTTGAACAGCTTGGTGGCAAGCCAACTCCAGCGGTTGGTTTCGCTATGGGGCTAGAACGTTTGGTGCTATTGTTGGAAGCGCTTGAAGTGGTTCCTGCTGAACTAAGCCAGCAAGTGGATGTCTATGTTGTTGCGGTGGGGGATGTCGTGGCCGATGCGATGCAAATCGCCGAGACCGCTCGCGAGGCAATTCCTGGGCTAAGAGTCCAAATGCATTGCGGTGGTGGTAGTTTTAAATCGCAAATGAAGAAGGCCGATCGTTCAGGCGCTTCACTCGCATTTATTTTTGCGGAAGACGAGAAAGCTCGTAGTGAAATTAACGTGAAGTGGCTGCGTGAGCAACGCGATCAGATGACGATCCCGGTTGCCGACGTCGCTACCTTCTTAGTTGAACAGATTGCTTAACAGACAATAAATAATAGGCGCAAAAAACAGCGCTAAAGTAGTAGGAGAGAACAAGTGGATCCATTACGTACAGAAGAAGAACAGCTAGAAGCACTAAAACTCTGGTGGGAAGAAAATGGCAAGCAAACGGTTGCGGCTATTGTTCTCGTCGCCGCGGGTTGGGGCGGCTGGCAGTACTGGGGTGCTCAAGAGCAAGCTCACCGAGAAGATGGATCGGCACTATACAGTCAATTGCAAACGTTGGTGGCTACTCCGGAACTAACGGAGGTGCAAAAGGCATCAATTGAAACCTTAGGCGAGCGCCTACAAAGTGAGTTCGACGACACGGGTTACGCAGAATTCGCCGCACTTGAGCTGGCGAAGTATCGCTTCAATCAAGGCGATACGCTAGGCGCTGAAGCAGTACTAGCAACCATTAACCTTGCGGAAGCTCGACCAGAAATTGCCCAAGTCGCAGCACTTCGTTTAGCTCGCGCTCAGTGGGCTAACGGTGACGCGGATGCGGCATTAGCGACGCTTAACAGTGTGTCGGTAACAACGTTTACTAGTCTCTATGACGAGCTCCGTGGCGATATCGCCTTTTCGCAGGCCGATCGTGTTAGCGCGAGAGCCTACTATCAGTCAGCGCTAACGGCGTTGCAAAATAGTGATCAAGGTCAAGCGAGCATGCAGCGTGAAGGTCTATTAACCATGAAGATCGACAGTATTCTGGTTGATGACTCCGCGCCTGTTGGAGATGCAGAATGAAATTTAGCAAGCTAGTCGCCGGTGTAGTGGTTGCAACACTGCTCAGTGGTTGTGAGATTTTCGATGATGAAGATCCTAAGGCGCCTGCTGATTTAGTCGATTTTGAACCAACGCTATCAGTGAACAAAGATTGGTCGCAGTCAATTGGTTCGCAACATGAGTACCTATCGCCAATGCGTTTGGCTGAGGATGCGGGAGTGATTTTCGCTGCAAACCTCGACGGTGAAGTGTATGCGTATCGCCGCACTAGCGGTGAGAAGGTGTGGGAAGTTGAGCTTGACATCCCCCTTTCCGGTGGTGTTTCAGCTTCACGTGGCTTAGTCACTGTAGGTGGTTCCCAGGGCGAAGTTGTGGCGCTTAGCACCGTTGATGGTACCGAAAAATGGCGCGCTAAATTAGCGACTGAGGTGTTATCTGCTCCCGTAAACACCGGTCGCCAAGTCGTTATTCATACTCCAGATGGTCTAGTGACAGGTTTATCCAGTGCGGATGGCTCCGAGCTTTGGCAATACAAAGAAACTTTGCCGCTACTCACTATGCAAGGGGTCTCTGAACCAATACTCGAAGGCCCGCTGGCCCTAGTAGGTTTTGCATCAGGTAAATTATCGGCAATTCGCACTGATACCGGGTTGCCAGCTTGGGAGGCACTTATCGCTTTACCCAGTGGTCGTTCGGATATCGAGAGAATGGTTGATCTAGACGGTGAGCCAGTTGTTGTGGGGCAGTCGGTGATTGCGGCGACGCTTCAGGGCTCTATTAAAGCGCTAGATATGCGTGGTGGCCGCGTACTGTGGGAGGCGGATGCTTCAACGAGTAAGGCGTTAGCGGCCGGTTTCGGCCAAGTCTATATTGCTGAACTCGATGGCAGCGTTACCGCTTACCGTGCCGATACGGGTGCACAGGTATGGCGTAATGACCAGTTGAGCTATCGTGGACTTTCCGCGCCGGTGACCTGGAGTTCCTATGTGGCAGTGGGTGATGCAGACGGCTATGTTCACGTGATGTCTCAGCGCGACGGCAGCTTCGTCGCACGCTTCTCGGTAAGCGGTGCGGTACGTTCGTTAATGGCTTCGCGCGGAAAATCTTTGTATGTACTTGACGATAGTGGGCGAATTACTGCGCTAAGTATCGAAGAGTAAGCTAAATTGTTAGAAGGCGGTCTGTAGAAGTCTGCGGGCCGCTTTTTTTTGTTTCATTAAAAGGAAAATATCCTAGTGATACCGGTTATTGCTCTAGTAGGGCGTCCAAATGTTGGTAAATCAACGCTATTTAATCAGTTAACGAAGTCGCGAGACGCGTTGGTTGCCGACTATTCGGGGCTTACTCGAGACCGAAAATACGGCAACGCCAATTACGAGGGGCGCAAGTTCGTGGTGGTTGATACCGGCGGTATCAGCGGCGACGAGCAAGGTATTGATCGCGGTATGGCCGATCAAAGCTTGGCGGCAATTGAAGAAGCAGACCGAGTTTTCTTCCTCGTGGACTGCCGAGCGGGTATGACTGCTACCGATGAAATGATTGCGGAACATCTACGCTCCGTGAACAAACCCGTTTACCTAGTAGTTAACAAGATTGATGGCCTGCATGCCGAAGCGCAGAGTGCCGAATTCTTCTCCTTAGGTTTAGGAGAGCTTCATCTTATCGCTGCATCGCACGGGCGCGGTATCAAACAACTGATTGAAGACGCGCTGAGTGATATTCCCGAGAGTATCGTGGAAGAGGGCGAAGATGACGATATTCGCGGTATTCGTATGGCGATTGTCGGCAGACCCAATGTGGGTAAGTCCACGCTCGTTAATCGTCTGTTGGGTGAAGATAGAGTCGTGGTCTATGACCATCCTGGCACAACGCGAGACAGTATTTACATTGATTACGAGCGTAATGACCAGTCCTACACCATTATCGATACAGCGGGCGTTAGGCGCCGAAAGAGTATTCGTGAGACGGTAGAAAAATTCTCCATTGTTAAAAGCCTTCAAGCCATCGATGACGCCAATGTTGTGGTATTGGTGATGGATGCCAGCGAAGGTCTGGTCGATCAAGATTTACACCTGCTAGGACACTGTATCAAGCGCGGTCGAGCGTTAGTTGTAGCTCTCAACAAGTGGGATGGCCTGCCGGAAGAGCAGCGGGACTTTGTGAAGAAAGAGCTCAATCGCCGTTTAGTCTTCCTCGATTACGCCGATATTCACTTCATCTCGGCACTACATGGAACCGGCGTTGGGCATTTATACGAGTCCATTGATGCCGCCTACGAAAGTGCTACGCAGAAGCTTAACACCAATCAAGTAACTCGGATCCTTGAGGATGCGGTAGCTACTCATCCGCCACCACTGGTTAATGGCCGTCGTATTAAACTCCGTTACGCTCACGCGGGTGGTCAAAATCCTCCGTTGATTGTGATTCACGGTAATCAGACGGATAAGGTTCCTGCTAGTTATGTGCGCTACCTCGAGAAGACGTTCCGTCGCGTTTTGAAGTTAGCTGGAACACCACTGCGCTTGGAATTTAAGGGCAATGAAAACCCCTTCGAGCACAAGAAACCAAAGCTTGTGGATCGACAGGTGAATCGCAAACGTGGGCTGAAGAGTCACAAGAACAAAGAAAAGGCGAAGGCTAAGTTGGCGGGAAGTAGGAAGCCAGCGCGCAAGAAGCCAGCACCGAAACGTCCTACCTCGCGTTAATTCTCAGGCTAAGCATTTTGGTAACGCATAGGGATGATCCTAGCGTTACCAAAACAGCGGACATTAGCAGATAGCAGGCCTTAGCAGATAGCAGGCCTTAGCAGATAGCAGGCCTTAGCAGATAGCGACCGATACCCAAGAGCGCTCGCTAGCTGAGTAACGCATCTCCACCATTTACCACCGTACCGTTAATAAAGTGAACGCTTGAGCGTTCGCCCAAAGGCCCGTGCGAATGGACAATTCTCGAGATGGCCGCGTAGGGGAGATGTAATTGGCCAATACTCGCCAGGGGAAGATTCAAAATGGTGGCCAGATGGACACGAATTAGTCCGCCGTGAGAGACCACCAACACCCGTTTACCCTGATGCGCCTCAAGTAGGTTTTCCCAGGCACTCTGAGTTCTATCCACGAGTGTTTCCATAGGCTCTATGCCTACCTCGTTGCAGTTTACTGGATCGCTGAAGTAGGCCATGGCAGCGGCTTTATCCGTTTTCCAGACGTCCGTAACGAGTTTTCCCTCCCAATTACCGAAACTCATTTCACGCCAGCGCTCGTCGACCTCAAAGTCCAGAGCATGGGTATTAGCAAACTCTTCAGCGAAGCGTCTACAGCGAACTAGTGGCGACGCAATCACCTGCTCCCAGCCGCCATTGTTCTGTTGAGTTTTTTCTCGCAATTGTTGCCAGCCTAATTCTGACAGTGATACATCCGTACTACCGCGAAATATTTCCCCGCCCTCGCAAGCGCCGTGTCGTAAAAAATCGACAACCGTGGTTGATGAACTCATGTTAAACTACCTTAAAAATTTGCTAGAGCAATAGTACCAATGGGTAATAGATTATCAAAAATATATACGCGTACAGGCGATGATGGGACCACTGGGATGGGTGATGGCTCGCGGATTGCCAAATCCAGTGCACTCATTGAGCTGATTGGCACCCTTGACGAATGCAATGCGCTCTTGGGTATAGCAGCTTCTTACTGCAGTGCTGCCGGTTATCAGTTCGAGACCGAAATGATTACGCAGGTTCAGCACCGAATGTTCAATGCCGGTGGCGAGTTAAGTGTTCCTGGTATGCAGCTTATCCTTGAGGAAGATGTCAGTTGGGTTGAAGCAAGTATCGATAGCATCAATGAACACCTCCCTCCCTTAAAGGAATTTATTCTGCCGGGCGGTAATCTATCGGCATCTGCAACCCATGTTGTGCGCACTGTTGTACGTCGTGCCGAACGTCAGGCGGTAGGCTTAAGCTACGAGATGGAAATTAGTTCATGTCTTATTCGCTGGTTAAATAGACTATCGGATCTGTTGTTCGTGTTAGCTCGAAGTCTTGCTCGAAAGGATGGTGGAGAGGTCCTGTGGCAGAATCCAACACGTTAATCAGTTCAGTTCAGCATTACTTCAAGCCTCAGGTGATGGCTATGGCCGCCTTGGGTGTGGGAGCGGGGCTACCATTCTTACTGGTATTCTCCACGCTCAACTATTGGCTCGCCGACGAGGGAGTGTCTAAATCCACCATTGGCTTCTTTGCTGCCGTTGGTATCACTTACTCCATAAAAGTGATTTGGGCGCCGTTGATTGACCAGTGGAAACTTCCCTTGCTGAGTAAGCTAGGACGACGACGAAGCTGGATCTTTTTAGGACAATTAGGCATCGCGCTAGCGCTTTTTTGGATGAGTTTGCTGAATCCACAAACCGAGCTGCAATGGCTTGCGTTAGCGTCGGTAGTGGTTGCGTTTAGTTCTGCTACCCAAGACGTTGCGTTGGATGCATGGCGTATCGAGGCCATTGACGAGGCCTATCAGGGCCTGATGTCTGCATCCTATATTTTTGGATACCGTGTGGGGCTCCTCATTGCTGGTGCCGGATCTCTCTATTTAGCTGACTTTGTTTCCTGGCAATTTGCCTATCAGTCCATGGCCCTGTTTATGCTGTTGCCAATGCTGGTGCTACTCGTACTTTCTAGCGATGCACACGTAGCGGCGGTTCATGATGAAAATTGGCGAGCGCTGATTCAACGAGTCATTGTTAATCCGTTTAAGAATTTCTTCTCTCGCTATGGCCGAGCTAGCTTGGCCATCTTGGCCTTTGTTGCCCTCTACCGCTTGAGTGATATTGCCATGGGAGGCATGGCGAATCCGCTCTATAGTGATTTAGGGTTTTCAAAGTCGGATGTGGCAAGCATCGCCAAAATCTTCGGTTTCTTCATGACAATCTTGGGTGCGTTCGCCTGTGGCTTTGCGGTGGTCCGATTTGGCGTGATCAAACCGTTATTCGTTGGGGCAATCTTAGTGGCGACTACTAATTTGCTCTTTGCCTGGCTGTCCGTTTCTGGTGCCGACCTTACGGTGTTAACGCTAGTAATCAGCGCCGATAACCTGGCCGCGGGAATTGCCAATACCGCTTTCGTTGCCTTCCTGTCGTCACTGACGGACAGAGAATATACCGCAACCCAATACGCGCTTTTTAGTTCATTTATGACGCTACCGGGCAAGCTATTTTCTACCACCTCAGGCGTGTTGGTGGAATCCTATGGATTCACTGACTTCTTCTTTATCTGCGCTGGGCTGGGGATTCCTGCTATCTTGCTACTACCTATGGTGGCGAGAGTGACTCGTAGGGTTAAAGCACAAACCGCGTTAATGGCTGGCTAAAACTCAAACCGCGTCGATCGCTGGCTAAAAGCGTGCTAAATGTTGGAGCGAGATGACGGAAAGCTAACCCGTGAACCGTCTATCTTAGCTCCCTCGTCCAGCAATCGCTGACGTTGTTCCTGTCCTGAGGGCGAGGCTAGCGGTAGTGCAATGTGATGGCGACTATTCAGTACCCGGTGCCAGGGTAGTTTGGTGTCCTGGGGTAATTTTTTGAGCACCCTCGCCACCTGTCTTGCATGAGAGGGGTAGCCGGCGAGTTTGGCGATCTCCCCATAGCTGGTGACGGAGCCGACTGGGATTTGACTCAGGATGGAATACACTTGATCATTAAAGGTAGCTGTCATGGGTGCAATTTTTAGTTCAGTGATTACACTCAATCTACAACGATTTGAAAAGAGATCATAATGATAAAACAGATTTTTGCTGCAACAGCTCTAGCGTCACTAAGTGGAATTGTTGCTGCCGATGTATTGGTAACTAAAAATGGTGAGCGTTTACTCGGTACCCTAGAGTCTATTCGCGGCGATTCCCTAGTTTGGAAATCCGACTCCTTTAGCACCTTAACGCTCTCTAAGTCTGATATCGCGGAGTTGGTGCTTACCCAAGAAATTAAGATCAACGGTTATGACGAGCCGTGCTATATGGATAGCTTTGTCGATGGGATGATGCAGCTTAATTGCGAAGGCACGGAGTCCTTCGTGCACTTGGATATGCTGCAGTCGCTAGAGCCGTGGGTTGATCCAGATTATGAATACTTCAGTTGGACGGGGCATGTTCGGCTAACTGGTGAGCTATTTTGGGGGAATAAAACCGATAAAGATTGGACGCTAGATTCCGCAACCAATGTTTACAAGGGCGACTTCAGACACTCAGCAACACTCTACTACAAACGCGATGACAACTCAGATCCGTTGCTTGCACCTGATATCAAGTGGATTGCCAGTTATGGAATAGATTGGTTTTACAATGAACACTGGTATTTGAACGGTAACACCGAGGCGCGACGAGATGACAGTAGCTCTGTGGTTAGTCGCTATACGCTAGGTGTTGGTGTGGGTTATCGCTTCTGGGACAATGATACGGGTCATCTGTTCATTGAGAATGGTCCGGCGTATGTGAAAGAGACCCTAGATAATAGTGGTGTTGAAGATACTACCAATTCTATTGGTTGGCGTTATAAGTTGGATTGGTCGGCACCCTTGCCGTTGTGGTCAGAAGACTTCGGTGTGGCGCCAGATTTTTATCATCGGCACACTATTACAATGACCGATGCCGATCATTTTCGAACTCAGTTTGAATCGAATACCGGTGTCCGTTTTCCCGTGTTTGGCAGCATCAACGCCGATATCGATTTTGAGGCGGACTACGACACTAAACCCAGTGCAGGCAATGAAAAGGCTGACTATCAGATTCGCCTAGGTGTGTCCTACGCCTGGTAAGTATGTATCGGTACTTGAAAAATGGGGGCCTCGCCCCCATTTTTATGTTTCACACAATGAGGATTCGCTATGCATAAAGTACTATTCGGCCTAATTGCTATCCCAGTGATTGAACTGTGGGTGCTAATCAGTATCGGTGCAGAAATAGGTGCCCTTGCTACCATCGCGCTCTGTTTCGTTACCGCATTCATTGGTGTTCAACTATTGCGCCACCAAGGTTTTGCTCTGCTCCGACAGGTAGATGAAAAAGTAGCTCGTGGCGAAGCGCCTGCTGGCGAGTTGGTTGAAGGCGTGGTGATGGCGGTAGGCGGGGGTATGTTACTGTTCCCTGGTTTTGTCTCCGACGTTGTTGGCTTTTTATTGATCCTGCCGGCAACTCGCTACCTATTTATTACTCGAGTCGCCAAGTACTATCAGTCCAGAGCTCAATTCTACGCGACCAGTCAGAGCGGGGTGATTATTGACGCTGAATTCGAGCGCAACCCCGACAAAAATCTAAAATAATTTTTTAGTGGGACTTGAATTCAGAGAATTCGAGCCCATTTAAGCAACAGTGCTAATTTAAAGCACGTTGTAAACCGCAATAATAATCTATTGGAGATATACCACGATGAAAATTCGTCCTCTACATGACCGTGTTGTTGTTCGTCGCAACGAACAGGAAGAGACAACGGCAGGCGGTATTATTCTAACCGCAGCAGCGAAAGAAAAGCCGAATCAAGGCGAAGTTGTAGCGGTAGGCCCAGGGGCCGCTTTGGATAATGGCGAAGTTCGCACTATGAGCGTCCAAGTTGGCGATCAGGTTGTCTTTGGTCGTTACGCAGATAGCAACACCATCAAAGATGGCGACGAGGAGCTTATTATCATGAGCGAATCTGAAATCTACGGCATTGTTGAAGCTTAATATCACCGGTTTAAACGAATTGAGGTAATTGGAAAATGGCTAAAGAAGTTTTATTTGGCGATCAGGCTCGCGCGAAGATGTTAGTAGGCGTGAACGTTCTGGCTGACGCCGTCCGAGCAACGCTTGGACCCAAGGGTCGTAACGTAGTATTAGACAAGTCTTTCGGTGCCCCGACGATCACCAAAGATGGTGTTTCCGTGGCGAAAGAAATCGAACTAGAAGATAAGTTCGAGAACATGGGCGCACAAATGGTTAAAGAAGTTGCGTCAAAGGCAAATGACGTGGCGGGTGACGGTACTACTACGGCTACCGTATTGGCTCAGTCTATTGTTAACGAAGGCCTTAAAGCTGTCGCAGCGGGTATGAACCCGATGGACCTGAAGCGCGGCATCGATAAAGCGGTTATTGCTGCGGTTGAGCACCTTCACTCCTTGGCAATTCCGTGTGCTGACACGAAGGCTATTGCTCAGGTTGGTAACATTTCGGCTAACTCTGATTCTAGCATTGGCGACATCATCGCTGAAGCCATGGACAAAGTAGGCAAAGAAGGTGTTATCACTGTTGAAGAAGGTTCTGGTCTGCAGAACGAGCTAGACGTAGTGGAAGGGATGCAGTTTGATCGCGGCTACCTATCTCCTTACTTCGTAACTAACCAGGAAAGCATGCAGGTTGAATTGGATAACCCATTCATCCTATTGGTTGATAAGAAGATTTCTAACATCCGTGAATTGCTCCCAGTTCTAGAGCAGGTAGCTAAATCTTCACGTCCGCTATTGATTGTTGCTGAAGACCTTGAAGGCGAAGCACTGGCTACCTTGGTAGTTAACAACATGCGCGGCATCATGAAAGTTGCAGCCTGTAAGGCGCCTGGTTTTGGTGATCGTCGTAAAGCAATGCTTGAAGACATCGCAATCCTTTCAGGTGGTGCTGTGATCTCTGAAGAAGTGGGCATGGAAATTGAAAGCGCTACGTTGGAGCATCTCGGCCAAGCTAAGCGTATTACGCTGAGCAAAGATACTACCGTTATTGTTGATGGCGCTGGTAACGCTGATGCGATCCAAGCTCGTGTTGTCGCGATTCGTGCGCAGATTGAAGAGACCTCTTCAGACTACGACCGCGAGAAGCTTCAGGAGCGTGTTGCTAAGCTAGCTGGCGGTGTTGCTGTCATTAAAGTGGGTGCAGCCACCGAAGTAGAAATGAAAGAGAAGAAAGATCGCGTTGAAGATGCACTTCACGCTACCCGCGCAGCCGTGGAAGAAGGGGTTGTTGCCGGTGGTGGTGTAGCGCTGATCCGTTGCGTTAAGGCATTGGAAGGTCTTACTGGTGATAACCTAGATCAGACAGCAGGTATTAACCTAGCTCGTCGTGCTATGGAAGCGCCACTTCGCCAAATCGTTGCTAACGCTGGTGATGAGGCGTCTGTGGTGGTTGATAAGGTGAAGCAGGGTGAGAACACTTATGGCTATAACGCTGGTACTAGTGAGTATGGCGATATGATGGCAATGGGTATTCTAGATCCAGCTAAAGTGACTCGTTCGGCACTTCAGGCAGCAGGGTCAATTGCTGGTTTGATGATTACTACTGAAGCCATGGTTGCTGATAAGCCATCTGATGCAGGCGCGCCTGACATGGGCGGCATGGGTGGAATGGGTGGCATGGGCGGCATGATGTAATCATCCCTCCCGTTACTCGAAAAAAACCGCGCTGCTTGGCGCGGTTTTTTTTGCCCAAAATTTGTTAAGCTAGCCAGCAAATAACAAGAATTAATCGGACCTGCTATGCCTCTATCGTTTTCGCTTCCTCGCCAACGCAGCACTATCGCGGTGCTTTCTGCCATGGGTCTTTTCTTCCTGATGCAGCTGGCTAGCGGCTATCAAACCACTATGAGCGATCAAGCTTGGGATGTGGCGAGCTTAGTATTACTCATGGCAATTCTTTGGGGGTTTGAAGCTATTCCGGTTGCTGTGACGGCGCTCCTGCCGTTAATTGTACTGCCGCTGTTAGGCGTGGGAAGCCTGCGGGAGTTTTCAGGTGGCTATGCGCACCCGCTAATTTTCCTCTTTCTTGGGGCCTTTATCCTTGCCCTGGCGCTTGAAAAATGGCATTTACATCGGCGCATAGCGCTAGCCATCCTGAGTCGAGTAGGCACGGAAGGACAAGCGATTATCGGGGGCTTCATGCTCATCGCAGCGCTGCTATCCATGGGAATGACGAATACCTCAACCACCATGATGTTGTTGCCCATTGCGTTGTCTGTTGCCGCATTGATTGGCGAGCGGGATGATCTTGAGCCTACCTCGAAAAAGAATTTCTCCATTGCACTAGTAATCGGCGTTGCCTTCGGCGCTACTATTGGTGGTATGGCAACGATTATCGGCACGCCTCCCAATGCACTGGTGGCGGCCTTCGTGAGCGAAGAGTACGGTATCGACATTGGTTTCACTGAGTGGCTGGCTATCGGTTTGCCGCTAACGTGTATGTTGCTGCCCTGTGCCTGGTGGGTGCTAACTCGCCTGGTGTTTCGCTTTAGGGTTTCGTCGAGTGATGCGGTTCAGTCACATATCGTTGAGTTGAAACAAGCCCTCGGAGAAATGTCCTCAGCGGAGAAGCGAGTAGGGCTAGTGTTCTCGTTGGTGATTTTTTGCTGGGCACTCAGGCCCTGGTTGGCGTCGGCCCTCGAACTACCGTTTTTAAGTGATGCGGTGATAGCGCTTGCTGCAGCCGCTTTGCTGTTTGTGATTCCCGCCTCATCGGATAGTGAGGAACGGCTTATGGATTGGGACACTGCCAAAACCCTACCTTGGGCTGTTCTGCTCCTGTTTGGTGGCGGCTTGAGCTTAGCTGGCGCGGTGAACTCATCGGGCTTGGCGCTGTGGCTTGGCGAATCACTCTTACCATTGAGTCAATATGGTCTGCTAGTGCTGATCTTAGCGGTGACCTTTACGGTGGTGTACCTAACTGAATTAACCTCCAATTTGGCGACCACCGCAACCTTCCTACCTATTGTAGCGGCCCTGGCTCTGCAGTTAGATATTAGCCCGTTAATTCTCTGTATACCGGTGGCTTTGGCAGCAAGTTGTGCGTTCATGCTACCCGTCGCTACAGCTCCGAATGCTATTGTGTATTCGTCGGGACTCTTTGCAGTGGCCGATATGGCCAAGGCGGGTATGCGCTTGAATATGATTGCGGGTATCGTAGTCGCCATTTTCTGTTTTACCTTTGTTGCATAAGGAAAAAAGTAGGTCAATTGACCTGTAAACCTTTTTAAGTTGGTCTAAGCTCAAAACATAGACAAGTCACCGTGCCAACTAAAGGTTTACTCTCAATGCGCTTCTTCCTGACAGCTTTCGTAATTATATTTCTTTCTGCCTGTAGTAACGATAAATCCAAGGAGAATCCGGTAACGCCGGCACCGCCGATAACGGTGCTGCCAATCGCGGATGCGGGGCAGCCAATGATGCTGCAAAAAGGGGCGACAGCGGTTCTCAATGGGAGTGGCTCCTATGACCCTGATGGCTCAAGCATTACTTATGCTTGGAGCATCGTTAGTCAGCCTACCGCTAGCTCAAGTCAGTTAAGCGCAGCCACTACTCCCTACCCAAGCCTTTTCCTTGATGCCGTAGGCGATTACGAAATTCAATTAATAGTGAGTAATGGTGAAGAGGATAGTCTTCCTGCAATTGTCAAAATTAGCGACTCCGATTCTATTCCTGTTGCCAATGCAGGGCCGGACCAAACTGCCCAAGTAAACCAAGCTGTCACACTAAACGGCGCCATGAGCTTTGATTCTGATGGTGACCAACTATCGTATACTTGGACGCTGGAGTTTTCTCCTACTGGAAGCGCAGCAATGCTGGCGCGCTCAGATACCGCATTTCCGGTGCTCACGCCGGATGTCTCTGGTGATTATGAACTTCAATTGATTGTTAATGACGGCAACAACGACAGTGCGCCGGATACGGTCATTGTTAGCGATTTAAATATCGCTCCGGTAGCTAATTCAGGAAAAGGTACTACCTACACGATAGGTGTTCCTGTGATGCTAGACGGCTCAGCGTCAAGTGATGTTGATGGCGACCCGTTGAGCTATCAGTGGAGTATCGTGACTCAGCCACCGGGAAGCTCGGCAACAATTGTTGACGCAGATTCCGTATCAGCCTCTATCACTCCAGATGTGGATGGCGATTATGTTCTTTCGTTGGTAGTGAACGATGGTCAGATAGATAGCGCGTTGAGTAATCTTACGCTGCATCGCGAAAATCATATTCCTATCGCCGACGCGGGCAGTGATTTAACGGCTCAGTTAGGTCAAGTTATTCATTTGAATGGTACTGGTTCGAGTGATGGCGATGGAGATCCGCTAGTGCCACGCTGGTCTATCAGCTCGAAGCCAAAGAATTCATCCGCGAGTTTGGCAGATGTGAATACTCTACATCCAACCCTCGTACCCGATATGCCTGGCGATTACGTGATTCAGCTCATCGTCAATGATGGCCAATATTTGAGTGCGGCGGACGCGGTTATTATTTCCACAGCTAATATTGCTCCCGTAGCCAATGCCGGTGACCCGCAAAAGGTGGTGACTGGGCAGACGGTTAATTTAGACGGCTCAAAGTCAACGGACCCAGAGGGTGATAGCGTATCATACCGTTGGACGCTTTTGGCGGCGCCTACTGGCAGCTCTGCCTCGTTATCTGCTACTGACGTAGTCAGCCCTTCTTTTACCCCAGATGAAATTGGCAATTATATATTCCAGCTTGTGGTGAACGACGGTGATAAGGATAGCGCGCCAGCAACAGTGGTTATTTCCGATCAAGACTTACCTCCGGTAGCGCGAGCTGGCGCAGACCAGTCGGTGTCAACGGGCTCACTGGTAACTTTGGATGCTACCACATCCTCTGATCCGGAAAACCAACCCTTAAGTTACAGCTGGTCACTGCTTTCAAGCCCAAGCACAAGCACCTCGGTTCTCAGCGATAGTGATCGCGCTATTGCTACCTTCAGGCCGGATACTACCGGTGACTATGTGGCGCAATTGACGGTGACGGATGCGGCGGGGCAGAAATCCTCCGATACCGTCATCATTCGCGATGGCTCAGCGAATACCCTTCCGGTAGCGGATGCGGGAGCCGACATTCAGGTTAGCACTAACACACGCTTAGTGTTGGATGGTTCTGGATCGAGAGATGCTGATGGTGACAGTATTTACTATAGCTGGGCGATGCTAAGCCGACCCGCTGGTAGTTCTGCCACACTGAATAACGCTACATCTAGAAACCCTGATTTTACCCCTGATGTGCAGGGTGATTTTGTTATCCAGCTAGTGGTGAGTGATGGTAAGAGCACAAGTTTTCCGGATGTCGTCGTAGTTCATGACAGCCAGAAAAATATCGCACCAGTTGCTCGAATCGGTTTTGTTCAGGATGGTGTGACAGCTACTCAATACCAGCTAGATGGCAGCACCAGTTTCGATCAGAATGGTGACGCGCTAAGCTATCAATGGACACTGTATCCACCTAGCTCAAGTGCTGCAGTACTTCAAGACGGTACTGTTGATCAGCCGACCTTTACGCCCGATCTCGCAGGTGATTACGGAGTATCGTTAGTGGTTAATGATGGCGTACTCAACAGTCAGTCCGTTTCTGCAACGATTACCGTAGCCGATCCAGTTCAGGCTGCTGCAAGTCCTCTTCCCTCAGGACATAACCTCCTGATGCTAAGCGCCACTGGGGGCGATAGTGGTTCAGGGGCCTTAATATCCATTCAAGAGAGCGATCTCACGCAAGCCACGGAGGTTTTGAGTTTGCATGGGACCCCTCCTATGGGAAGTTCAGTGCACACTCAGTCTCCAGTAGTTCATCCAAATAACGAAAAGATTTATGTGCTTCTGGATGAGTCGGGTCTTAATCAAAATGGCGCTATCATCGAGTTTGATCCTGCAACTAATTCGAAGGAGGTTTTTATTAACTTACCGAACCTAACACTGAATGGGCATCGTGTTAGGTTATTTAGAAACAAGTTGCTATTCGGCCCCAGTGGCGATGCAGCCTATCTTTTTTCACAAAAAGGAGGGGTAGCGGATGCAGGAGTAATGCTTCACATCAACACTAACTCGGCCAGTAGTGACTTCAAAATGGTAACCGTCATCGCTGAATTTGGTCGTTCTAGTTCAGCATACGGTGGTTCATCGAGTAGCCCGTTCAGTGATTTAGCATGGAATGGAACTAACAAGATTGTTGCGGCGTTTGGCTTCTCAAGAGCGCAGCCAAGAAGACCGGCAATTGAATTGACCCCAAGTGACACAAGCGACTTGAGTAAGCCCTGGGAGATATCCAACTTTGGTGGGCTGGTAACCCTGGCTGGTCGAAAACTAACTGTGGATAATGATTTTATATTACTCATCGAGGATGGCTCTCCGTTAATCCTTTCTGGTCATGGTCGAAATGGTAGCGGTGGTTTCGCGATTCGAGACTGTCATAACTCAGAAGGAACCTTCCCCTGGGGCAGCATTGATATTTTTGTTATGTGTACTGGAGCGGGAGGCTTTGCTCCGGCCCTATATCGCACGAATGCTTCTGCATCACGGCCAGCGCTAGAGCGGCAATTTAGTAACCTAATTGGTAGAAAGGTGAATGGCGTTATCGCATCGTCAAAGCGAGATGTCGCCTACATGACTGTAGCAGATGAGTCAGCGAGCTTTTTCGTTGATATAGATTTATCAGCACTAGGTTTCTCACTCGCTTTGCCTACCTTGAGCGAGGTGAGTAAAGCCAACTTCGTAGATCAGCCAGTAATAATCGGTGGCGGTGACCGTGGTACTTACTTCATCGGCGACCCGGCAATTTTGGACCGCGCATTGGATCCTCTAAATGATCGTTTTGTGACGACGCTTAGCTACAACGGGGGAGTTGATAAACGCGGGGCTTTGCTGACACTGGATAGGCTATCGGGGACAATCCATCAAGCAGACTTTGGTTTTGCCAGCGGCGGTTACCCATTTGGGAGGGCGACCAAAGCTTCTAGCGGAGATTACTTCTTTTCTTCGGTATATGGCAGTTCTGGTGCAAATAACACCGATGGGTCAACAACCCTATATGACCCATCTGTTGGTGCTACCGAGGAGGTGCAACCGTCCCAATACTTTAGGACAGGTATAGGCGTGGCAGAAACTTCGAATAAAGTGCTTTACGGTCTTGGTATAGAACGTAGACGCGGAGTCTATGCACTCTATTCAATAGATGTTGACTCCCTAGCATTCACCGAACTGGGGGACTTTGCGAGTACTAGTGCTCATGTTCCCAGCTATGAGCTAACTGTGAATGAGGATAAGCTTTGGTTTTTCACTGACTTTAAGCTTCATTGTGTTGATCCAGCAACCAATCAGCGGGGTAGCTACTCATTCGCGACAGCGACGGCTCATGATCCTGTTAGGGCCATTAGCTTTGCAAGTATTGGCAATGATGGTTTCTTTGCGACCCGCGGAAGTGCTGTGGCTGGGCAAGGTACTATTCAGCGGCTAACTAACAATTGTGCGCTACCTACTATCTCTGGCGCGGTTGCGGGCTTAACAGACCTTCCTTCGACTGCATTACTTGCGGCTTCCGACGGTAATTTCTACTACGGAACCGAAGGTGGAAAGTTAATGCAGTTCGATGGTGTGAGTACTGTTGTAGAGGTGGCGGCCATAGCCAACGCCTCGATGGTTGGCTTTTTGACGGAAGATGCTAACGGCGACATTGTAGGCTTCGCGTCTAACGGCAATGCCATCGAAGATCAAATGTATGCTTACACTCTGAGCAACGGTGCTTTCACTAACACCACTGTACCTGCAGATACGCCTATCGATAGCTTCTATCCGGGTGTAACTGAGATTAATTAGGGCGTATCACACCCCATGTATAGGGCAAACCTTGAGGCTTGCCCTATACATGGGGTGCTAACTTTTCTCACTTCTTGAATTGAGCGCATGTTATCGCCAGTGAGGCGAGGTCTATTCCACCGTAAAGAAGACTTTGTTCTATACATCTGCTTCAAGCAAAGCCAAGGATATTGTCGTAGTAGATCATCTGCACTGGATATCTTTGTTCGTTGATTGAACAATGGGTTTGATTTTCCAAAGGCCAGTAACTACTATTTTAAAGTCTGCTATCTGCTATCTGC
>JBEDTZ010000010.1:0-164387 GCA_040119265.1 Pseudomonadales bacterium
TCTGCTATCTGCTATCTGCGGTGTGTAGATTTCGAATATCAAAAGGGTTCTTGTTTATGCGTCTGTTAATTCTCATGCTTTCCATGCTAGTCATCTCAGCCTGTAGTAACGATAAAACAGCCGAGGTTCCGGTTATACCGCCTCCAGTTCAGGTCGTGTTGCCTATAGCTGATGCAGGTCATCCCGTGACTTTGCAGCAAGGCGCTACGGTAGTCCTTAATGGCAGCAAGTCCTATGACCCCGATGGCAAGTCAATTACCTATCTCTGGACGGCGGTGAGTAAACCCAATTCCAGTGTCAGCGAATTAAGCGATCCTACAAGCCCTTTCCCAAGCTTCTTTCTCGACGCAGTGGGTGATTTCACCTTTGAATTAGTGGTTAATAATGGCGAAGAGGATAGTCTTCCAGTCCAGGTCACAGTGAGTGATAGTGACGGGTTGCCTGTTGCCTGTTGCCTGTTGCCGATGCCGGGCCTGACAAACGTTGGAATGGTACCGCGCCAATTACCCTAGATGGCAGTGGTAGTTTTGATAGTGACGGTGATTTACTCAGCTATTCATGGTCGCTGGTGAGCTCCCCAGCCGGAAGTTCAGCCACCTTGGCGCGCGCCGATACGGCTTTTCCTGTCGTGACGCCCGATGTGTCCGGTGACTATGTGCTTGAACTGGTAGTTTCGGATGGAACGAATTCGAGTACTCCTGATCAAGTGACAGTGTCAGATATGAACCTCAAACCACTGGCGGACGCAGGGGTAGATCAGGCTTATATCGTGGGTTCTACGATTACCCTAGATGCCACAAAGTCCAGTGACCCCGATGGAGATATGCTTTCGTTCGCCTGGCAGATCGTTAGTGCTCCAGCCTCGAGTGCATCCGTCATAGCTCAAGACACTAGTGCCAATGCCCAATTCACCCCTGATGTTGCGGGTGACTATATCCTGGGGGTCGTCGTAAGTGATGGCCAGCTAGATAGCTCGTTGAGCACGGTTACGCTGCGCCAGAGTGGCCATCGACCTGTTGCCAATGCGGGCCTAGACATATCAACAACACTCGGACAACTTATTCAGCTGGATGGCTCTAAGTCCACGGATATTGATGGCGATCAGTTGACGCCAAATTGGTCGTTCACTTCGAAACCCAAGAATTCGGGGGCAACTTTAGCGGATCTACACACCATGCACCCCACGTTTACACCTGATGTAGACGGTGATTATGTCATTAAACTTACGGTTTATGATGGTAGTCGGACAAGCTTAGTGGATACGGTGACGGTGTCCTCACGCAATTTTCCACCGGTTGCTGATGCTGGTAAACCGCTAATGCTGCAAGTTGGCCAAGTTGCTCATTTGGATGGTTCAAGCTCTTCTGACCCTGAAGGAACGGCTTTGAGCTATTCTTGGTCCATAGCGAATGCGCCAGCGGGAAGCAGCGCAATGCTAACTTCAACATCGGTCGTAGCGCCAGACTTCACTCCGGATGTTGACGGTCTTTATACCTTCCAGCTCTTAGTGTCCGATGGTAGCTTAACGAGTTCGCCCAGCACCGTAGTTCTGTCATCAGCTGATCAACCGCCAACGGCAAATGCCGGCAGCGATCAATCGGTTACATCGGGCACTCAAGTATCTCTTGACGGAAGTCAGTCTATCGATCCCGAGGGATCGGTGTTGAGCTACCAGTGGGATTTTATTTCACTGCCAGTAGGTAGCGGTGCTCAACTCTCCGATAGCGCTAACGTCCAGCCTACCTTTACGGCCGATGTCGCCGGAGATTTTGTTGTTCAGTTGACGGTTACGGATGCTAATGGACAGACGTCACGAGATACCGTGGTCATTCGTGATACCTCTAAAAATACGATGCCGGTCGCCGCGGCGGGTCCCGATCTTCAAGTAGATCTGGGTAAAAATGTCGTGCTCGACGGGAGCTCATCGAGCGATGCGGACGGGGATACTCTCAGTTATTCCTGGGCATTAATGAGTCGACCCTCAGGCAGTTCGGCACAGCTCAATGATGCGAACACCGCTTCGCCAAACTTCACGCCAGATGTTGAAGGTGATTTTGTCTTCCAGTTGGTCGTGAGCGATGGTCAATCCGTTAGTATTCCCGATGTGGTAATGGTTCATGATACTGAGCGTAATCTTGCGCCAAGCGCTTCATTTAGTTTTGGCTACAATTCGGCTGATCCATACACCGGACTGCCCATCACGCTGAATGGTAGCTCTAGCTCTGATCCTAACGGGGACAGTTTGAGCTACTCGTGGACGCTGATACCTGCCTCGGGAAGTTCATCAGTACTTTCCGGTAACGGCACTGCGACGCCCGAATTTACGCCGGATATCGCGGGTAGATATGTAGTGACATTATTAGTAAGCGACGGGAGTCTGAGTGGCTTCGATTCATCGTTTATCACCGTCACAGATCAGCCTCAAGGTTCACCTATAGCTTTACCCTCAGGCCATAACTTGATGTTCTTGAGTACCGAAGGTGGAGATAGCAACACGGGCGCGCTATTTAGTGTGCCGGAAAGTAATTTGAATAACGCCAGTGAGCTTCTCAGCTTTCATGGTGTGCCCGGATTAGCCTATTCAGCTATCTCTCAAGGGTTAGTTGTCCATCCAACTGAAAAGACTATTTATACTGTTATTGATGGAGCCGGTGTTTTTGGCTATGGAGCCGTTATGAAATATGACCCAGTAACGGACGAGATAGAGACGTTTGCGAGCATTCCCCGCCAGGAAATAGCAGGTTATGTAGTACGTGATGTTCGTACTCCGATGATTTTCCATCCTGACGGCAAATCTGCTTATTTCTACGCGAATTTGGGGGGGACACTCAACGCTGGTGTTTTAATGCACGTTAATACTGATCCTACCTCTCCGGATTACCGGCAGATTTCATTCATTGGGGAAATAGGTAAGTCAGCTACGAATTATGCTGGTTCGGCTGCCACTTTTAGCACGACTTTACAGTGGTCCGGTACTAATAGGCTGATGGCTCTTTTTGGCAATGGATTCGCTTCTTCGCAACGGCCGGCTTTGGAATTTTCACCAAGCGATCCAACGGATTTGTCTAAGCCTTGGAATGCGGAGGGTATTGGAGGTTCAATATGGTCAGCAGCAAGGAAATTCGTTTATGACGTTGCAAATGACACGATACTGACAGTGTATTCTTCGAGGCCACCAATTCTAGATAGTTATGGTCGTGACGGTTTTGGCGGTGGATATACTTTGCCGAGTTGCCGAGTTGCCGGAACCCGAGGTTCGTGTTTAGGTGGTCGACGATTGATGTGTATACAATTTGCGAAGCTAATAGTTCCGATGACTCTCCGGTACTATATCAATCTAATACGGCTGGAATTCAGAGTTCTCTCGTTCGAAAATTTAGTAATCTTAGTAAAATGAGCTTGGTAGGTGTTACGACGTCTGATGTAACATCTCGAATGTTTCTCACAGTGAATGATAAGTTAGCATCAAGTTTTCTCGGTGCTTCGGCTTCAGCTCTCGCTACCTCTGGATTAATCATTAAACCGTCAGAGCTCGTAGAGGTTACGCTGCCGAACTACAGTACTCGAACTATCATCTCAAGTAGTACGAGTAATCTTGGTTCGTATTTTATCGGTGATCCCGCAGTGGTAGATGTGCCGATGGATACGATTAATGACCGTTATGTTTCAATGCTTAGCTATAACGGCGGCGACCTAGGCACTGGCGCGCTCATTACGCATAACCGAGGAGATGGCTCTACCACCTACAAAACCTTGGGGTTTGAGCGTGGTGGATATCCATTTGGTCGGGTAGTAGAGGCGTCTTCAGGTGGGTACTACTTCTCAGTTGCAGCGTTTGAGCGTCAATCTCTATCGGGTACCACCGTGGTCTATGATGCGGCGGCAGGTAGGTTAGCACCGATCACGACCCCGCTCTTTTTTAGAACGGGACTTGGTTTGGCGGAAGATTCTAAAGGCCTGCTAATAGGCCTCGGCATCGACGTTCGGCGTCAAGTTTATGCTCTTTACAGTCTTAACCCAGCAGATGGTAGTTACCAATTAGTTAAGGATCTTGCTCCGGCGCACGATCGTTATCCTCAATATGAAGTAGTGGTTGACCAAGATAACGTTTGGGCGTTAACGGCGGATAGTCTTTTTTGTCATACAGCCACCAGTTCGCTATTAGGTCGGCATGACTTTAGCTCCTTAGCTGAGCATGACCTTGTGCGTCACGTCACCTTCGACGGATCGGGTGGTATGGGCTATTTGTTAACGAAAGAGAGCGCGGTGCCAGGACAAGGAACCATTCAATCGGTAACTAACAATTGTGCGTTACCTCGGGTCACGACTGTTGTATCGGGACTTATTGACGTGCCATCGACTGGACTATTATTGGCTTCCGACGGATTCATGTATTACGGTACCGAAAATGGTAAGTTGATGAAATTTGATGCTGCTCTTAACGGTGTCAGCGAGGTTGCGACCATTGCTAATAGCAGTGTTGAGGGCTTCCTTATTGAAGATAGTAACGGAGATATTGTGGGCGTGGCCACAAGCACCAATGGCGGAGCGGACAAGATGTTTGCTTTCACCTTAAGTTCTAGCGCAGTGACCACTGCTGATATCCCTAGCGATAGACCGCTAGATCCTATCTATCCTGGGTTCCTGGAGCTCAACTAGAGAAGGAATACCACTAGTCACTCTGTTGCTGAGTACTAAGGTGCTTAGCAGCGCGATTGCAATAGCTAGGAAGTCATGGCTAGACGATAAAAAGCCCCAGCAGATTCTCTGTTGGGGCTTCTTTTTAATGACGTAGAGGTTAGAGGTCACAGTTTGGAGCTTCGCGGTTTTGCTAAACAAAGCGACTAAGCCAAATTCTTAACTCAATCTCAGCTTTTCAGTTAGGTGACGTTTATGCGAGAGGTTGAACCTCTACCGACAGTTTCCATAAATCGTTGAGGTAGAAGATGAACCAGGTCGTCCGTCTGGGCGTTGTTCGGTATATACCCACTCCGCTACCTCAAAATTCAGGGTTACCGATTCAGTCAGTCGATCCTGTCCGCTTGAGCCACCCGTAGACACCGACGAAACGGAAACGTTTCTTAGGGTAATGGTCAGGTAATCTATAGGCCTTTCTCCTTGACGAGTAATTGTCAAAGTCGCTTCAGGAAATGATTGATTGGCGACGACGCTCATCATCAACTCGCCACTTGCCTTATCAATCCATTTGGTAAGCGATAAGCCATCTACGCAAGCTCCACCGCGGTTATTCCTCTGGCCTTCACTACTGACTCCCCAACTCCATGCTAACACGTCGATTGCGCCTCGGTGGTCGGCGTGCTGAGACTCGCCTTCAACATCTCCGATCTTGATGAACATATCAACGGCAGCTGATGCGGTTGTTGAGAAAACAGTTAGTAGGGCTGATACCGAAAGTGCCATGATTTTGCGCTTGATACTCATATTCTTCATCCTATCCAAATAATAAGTAGCTAAATGGTTACATTTTGTACAGCGTAATGCAATCGAATACTTCCCTGTTATGGCGAACGTAGGTCTCAATTTGTAAGTTCTATTGACGGGCGTATGCGTGACTAGTGTGTTTGACCTTCGCTGTGAATTAGAGTGCTCGCTTGCCTTGATGGGATGGCTAAGCGACTGAGCCACCTAGCAGCTAAGCAATAACAGGGACTACAAAAAAGGGCGTCTAGTACTTAGACGCCCTTAATTACAGTTGATGATCGCAATGAGCGATTATCAGTTGTTGCTAGGAATTAGCGTTCAATGCCCATTTCCTCAAGCAAACGTTCAGTGTTATCCACATTCTCCATGACCCAGAGCATGTAGCTAACATCTACGTGGATAGAGCGCGTTGACGAGGTGAAGTCCCAGTCAGCATTAATGCTGTCGTAGGTGCCATCAAATAGTAGGCCAATGAATTCGCCCTTACCGTTCATAGTCGGAGAGCCTGAATTACCGCCGGTGGTATCAACCGTAGTGAGGTAATTCACCGATACGGAATCAAGATTCTCATCATAGTAACGACCGTAGTTTTCCGCTTCAATTTGCTCAAGCTGTATCGCCGGAGAATCGAATGGGTCTTCGCCCGTGTACTTGGCGGTGATACCGTTCAGGGTGGTGAAGGGCACGTAAGAATCAACACCGTCGTTACCGTCAGCAGCCTCTGTGAAGCTTCCTGCTGGTGGGGTGTAGCCTTTCACGACACCGTAGGTCACTCGCAAGGTGCTGTTAGCATCAGGGTATACAGGAAGCCCCTGCTCACCGTAGAAATCGATCAGCATTTGCATATAGCGAGGGCGCAGCTGTGAGTAGAGGCCAGAGCGATCTCGAGCTTCCTCTTCGCGCTGCATTCTAAAGTCGAACATCGTTACGGCTAGCTGAATGAACGGGTCTTCAGACTCAGCAAGTTGCGCCGGTGTTGCCGTCATTAGGGCAACGCGATTCTCAGCATTTTCCATACTTGACTGTGTATACATTTCGTCCAGTTTCGCAGAGAGAAGCTGTGCGTCTTCAGCCGAACCATTGAGTCCGAAGAAGGCGTCAAATTCTGCAACACGCTGGTCAGCAGGAAGCGCTAGGTAGTTCTCAACGAAGAACATCCAAACGGCCTTATCAACGCTCTGGTCGTAGCGACGATTGATGCGTTGCAGACCCGCTTCGATACGCGGTAAATCGCGCTCCTGATAACCTAGCGTACGCTCGTCGTTAGCCTTTTGATTTTCGTGAGCTAGACGAACAAGCGTGTTAGCCGCGCCAAGGAGGCTGCTTCGCGCCATGTAGTTAATGGCGAAGTCGCGTTCCTGGTTTTGGCTGTCTTCGGCGATGAGCTCACTCAGGTCATTAAGACTGGTAGCGTACTGCTGGGTGCGCTCCGCATCGCTGTCAATCCAAGCCTGTAAGTCGGCTTCGAGTTGGACTTTACGCTGCAGCAGATCCGAACGCGCGTAACCTTCCATCATGCCCATGAAATTCTTGGCATAGTTGTTAAGACCCGCAACCTGGCTAGCATACTTAAGCTCAGCATCGGTGCCTTCGCCCGCGGCTTCACCGATGGTCGCTGACCAATCAGCCAAGACCTTTTGCATGGTTGGGTAGTACCAGTTGAACTGATTTTCCACTTCCAGTGCTGTGCGGTAACGATTGGTACTGCCTGGGTAGCCAGCGACCATTACGAAGTCGTGCTCGCTTGGACCCTGGGTAGCCACTTTTAAGTGATGCTTCGGAGTAAATGGTACATTCTCTTCAGCGAAATCAGCGGGTTGACCGGTTGGGCTTACGTAGGCGCGGTAGAAGCTGAAGTCGCCCGTGTGACGTGGCCACATCCAGTTATCGATATCGCCACCGAACTTACCAATGGAGCTAGCAGGGGCATAGACTAAGCGGACGTCGCGGATTTCCATTTGCTTGAGCAAATAGTATTGCAAACCGCCGTAGTAGGAATAGACATTACAGCGATAGCCGTCGGTTTCTTCACAGGCCGCCACAATGGACTTCTCGGCATTCTCGATAGCTTGGTTGCGCTCTAGGCCACTCATTTCATCACTGAGTGCCGCATTAATGTCGCTAGTGACGTCCACAACGTCTTCGGTTACATAGATACGCGAACCGGGTGCTGCGGGTAGTTCGTCAGTCAACTGTTCGGCATAAAAACCGTTGGCCAACAGATCGTTGTCTTCAGTTGAGTTGTACTGAATAGAGCCGTAGGCGCAGTGGTGGTTGGTGGCAACCAAGCCCTGCGGGGAAACGAAAGACGCAGTACAACCGCCGAGGCTGATGACTGCATTCATTGGGAATTCGGTGAGTTTGGTTAGGGATTCAACCGGTAACTCAAGGCCAAGAGTTTGTAGCGTGTCACCTAGCTGCGGCAGCTGTTCAGGCATCCACATACCTTCGGTGTTAAAACTATCGCTAGTCACATCAATGGTGGTTTCTTGCTGTGGTGTGCTATCGGATGATGAGCAGGCAACCAGCGTAAGGCTTAGCGCGCTAGTGGCAAGCCAAGGCGAAATTCGCTTCATATTATGTTCCTTGTGGGAGTTTTTTAAGCGTCAACAGTGTAAGTAAAATTACGGTGCTTGGCTACTTCTCCAGAATCTTGGCCAGTGCCCTAGAGTTGTGGCTACTTATTCCGAATCTTGGCTGCAGGTCTGAGTTGTGGCTACAGACGTAAAGTTGTGGCTACAGGTCTTGAGTACTGGCTACTTATCCAGAATTTTGGCGGAGAGACTGCCATCGCGGAATAGAATCTCTATTCGGTCATCCGTCTTAAGTGCAGTCTTGCTGGGCGCAACTTTACCGGAGTCATCCTTAATCACCGTGTAGCCGCGCTCAAGGGTCGCTAAGGGCGAAACGGTATTGAGCTTGGATACCAGAAGCTTAAACTGCTCCTGCTTAGGCGTGAGGAGTCGCTGCTGGATAAAGCCAATTTGCTTTACGCTTTCGTGCAGTCGAGATTGTTTCGCTGCAAGCGGTGTCTGTAAGAGGCTGTTACTAAGACCATTACGATCCAGTGAGTTGCGTTGGTGGGCTAAGTTTGCCTCCTGGGCGCGAATTAGACGGTTACTGAGCTGGCCCACAAGCTGCTGCTGTTGCGTCAGACGCTCACCGGGGTGACGCAGTCGCTGTGCCAAACTCGCTAGTTGCTGTTTACGAGCGGTTAGCTGCCTGCCCATCACCTGTTGGAGGGCAATTTGATTGCGATCAACGGTTTGTGCGTGCTGCTGGAGCTGGCGGGAGGGCGAACGAAGCCGCTGTGACAGAGTAGTGAACTGGCGCTTATTGAGTTGGCCAATACGAATCAACGCCCGCTGAAGGCGAGCGCGAAGCTGTTGCACCTGAGTGAGCCAGACGCTTTGGTCAGGACTCGCAAGCTCAGCCGCCTGAGAGGGCGTGGCCGCGCGGACGTCGGCGACTAAATCGGCAATCGACACATCGGATTCATGCCCAACGGCCGATATAATCGGGACTTCAGCTGAGAAAATGGCACGTGCCACCCGTTCGTCATTGAAGGCCCACAGATCCTCAAGAGAGCCGCCACCTCGACCAACAATGAGTACATCAAATAACTCACTGGCTTCCGCTAGCTGGATGGCCTTGACGATAGCTGCCGGGGCTTCAGCGCCCTGAACAACCGTGGGAATAATGGTCACGGGAATACTCGGACAGCGAGCATGGAGCACTTTTAGTATATCGTGAATGGCAGCGCCCTTAGCGGAGGTGATCACGCCAATGTGTTGCGGCTGTTCAGGTAAGGGTTGTTTAAATTCCGGATTAAATAGCCCTTCGTTCTGTAGCTTCTGCTTGAGCTCGTCGAGCTGCCTTTGTAATGCACCAAGCCCGGCGTCTTCCATGTGGTCAGCCAATAGCTGGTAGTCACCTCGGCCTTCGTAGAGGCTGACGCGACCGCAAACCAAGACCTTTTGGCCGTTTTGTGGGCGAACCCGGGAGCGCATATTTCGCCCTTTGAACATCGCGCAGCGAACCTGAGCTCGACTATCCTTAAGGGTGAAGTACCAGTGCCCCGAAGCGGCAATAGTTACATTCGAGAGTTCACCTTCTACCCAGATCATTGGTAGATTGGCTTCTAGCACCTGTTTGGCGAAGTTATTGAGCTGGGCAACCGTGAATATTTGCCTTTGCTCTGAGGGGGGTGAATTGTGCATAATTTAAGGCTTATAAATTCTCGGGCAGCTAGCTAAAGTCATCTACAGATACTTTAACACTAGTTGCCTTTTTTAACATCTATAGAGGTATGCCCCATGCTGCGAATCGCCCAAGAGGCTCTAACCTTTGATGATGTATTGCTGTTACCAGGTTACTCGGAAGTAACCGCGCAGGACGTCTGCGTTAAAACCCAGCTAACGCGCAATATATCGCTCAATATTCCTATCGTGTCCGCCGCCATGGACACTGTCACCGAAAGTCGCCTTGCGATTGCCATAGCCCAAGAGGGTGGTATTGGCATAATCCATAAGAGCATGACGATTGAAGAGCAAGCGCAGGAAGTTCGTCGCGTTAAGAAATACGAAAGTGGTGTTGTTCGTTCGCCGATTACCATTACGCCTACCGCCACCGTTGGCGAGTTGATGGCTATTCGCCGCGAGAATAATATCTCGGGTGTGCCAGTAGTAGATGGTGATGACTTAGTAGGTATCGTAACGTCCCGTGATGTTCGTTTCATTGAAGACATGTCTACCCAGATTGCCAAGGTTATGACCCCTAAAGCGGACCTTGTCACATTACTGGACGGCGAGATTGAGCCAGCACGTGTTGAGCAACTACTGCAAGCAAACCGCATTGAGAAGTTGCTCGTTGTGGATGCAGATTTCCGTTTAACCGGTCTAGTCACCGTAAAGGATATTGATCTGACGGAACAGCACCCCAATGCCAATAAAGATGCCGAAGGGCAGCTTCGTGTTGGTGCTTCAGTGGGAACCAGCCCTGATACCGATGATCGCGTTGCGGCATTAGTTGCTGCGGGCGTTGATGTCCTAGTGGTTGATACCGCGCACGGACACTCTAAGAACGTCCTTGAACGAGTTCGCAAGATCAAAACTGATTTCCCTCAGGTTGATGTCATTGGTGGCAACATTGCTACGGCAGCGGCCGCTCGCGCACTAGTTGAAGCTGGCGCTGACGGCGTGAAAGTGGGTATTGGCCCGGGCTCAATTTGTACTACCCGTATTGTGACCGGTATTGGTGTCCCGCAGATTTCAGCCATTGCCAATGCGGTTGCCGAAGTGGGCGGAGAAGGCGTTCCCGTTATCGCTGACGGTGGTATTCGTTTCTCTGGCGACATTGCGAAAGCTTTAGTTGCGGGCGCAAGCGCGGTGATGATGGGTTCTATGTTCGCAGGCACGGAAGAATCGCCGGGCGAGACAGAGCTATTCCAAGGTAGAACCTATAAGGCGTATCGCGGCATGGGTTCACTGGGTGCTATGAGTCGCACCAAGGGTTCTGCTGATCGTTACTTCCAGGATACGTCGAAGGGAACTGAGAAGCTGGTTCCTGAAGGTATTGAAGGTCGTGTTCCCTACAAGGGCGCACTGAAGAATGTGATTCACCAGCTGTTAGGTGGCGTAAAGTCTTCAATGGGTTACACCGGTTCGGCGGATATGGAAACCTTCCGCAATGTTCCGGAATTCGTGAAAGTAACGGCCGCTGGTATGAGTGAATCGCACGTCCATGACGTACAGATTACTAAAGAGGCCCCTAACTACCCAATGAAGTAATTCCAGGGTAGTAATGGCCGTGCGGAACCGAGTAAATAGGCCTAGGCTAGTTACTCGGTTCTTTGCATTTTGCAGAACCATTTTCGCCGACTCGTTGATTCGGCCAACAAAGTGAAATAGCTATGACGCAAGATATTCATCAACATCGTATTCTTATTCTCGATTTCGGTTCACAGTACACCCAGCTCATTGCCCGTCGTGTTCGTGAAATTGGGGTCTACTGCGAAATCCTTCCGTGGGATTTAGCGGAAGAACATATTCGCGAATTTAACCCAACTGGGATCATTCTCTCGGGTGGACCTGAAAGTGTGACGGAAAAAGACTCTCCTCGCGCCTCGGACTACGTCTTCAATTCTGAATTGCCAGTACTGGGGATTTGCTACGGCATGCAGACCATGGCCGAGCAGTGGGGCGGTAAAGTTACCGGTTCGGACGAAAGTGAATTCGGTTTTGCTCGCGTCAAACTGGAAGCGGCAGGCTCGCTATTAAATGGTATCGTAGATCATGACGACGAAGTAGGTCAGCAGATTGATGTCTGGATGAGTCACGGCGATAAGGTCACCACGCTCCCTGAGGGCTTTGTGGTGACGGCTTCTACTCCTTCATGCCCCATAGCGGGGATGGCAAACGAAGCTAAGAAGCTCTATGGCGTTCAGTTCCACCCAGAAGTTACTCACACCCTTCAGGGCGAGCGTATTCTGCGTCGCTTCGTGGTTGATATCTGCGGCTGCGACACACTTTGGACTCCAGGTAATATCGTTAATGATTTGGTGGCAACGGTGCGCGAGCAAGTTGGCGACAAGCAGGTTCTGTTGGGGCTATCCGGTGGTGTTGATTCTTCGGTGGTTGCGGCGTTACTGCACAAGGCTATTGGCGATAAGTTGGTCTGTGTCTTCGTAGACAACGGCTTGCTGCGCAAGAACGAAGGCGACCAGGTTATGCATATGTTCGCCCAGAACATGGGCATCCGCGTGATTCGTTCAGACCGTGAAGACTTATTCCTCGATCGTCTTGCTGGCGTGAGCGATCCGGAAGCCAAACGTAAGATCATTGGTAATACCTTTATTGATGTCTTTGATGAAGAAGCTACCGCATTACAGGGTATCGACTTCCTAGCGCAGGGCACAATCTACCCGGATGTTATTGAGTCAGCCGCCTCCAAGCATGGCAAAGCCCACGTAATTAAGTCGCACCACAATGTGGGTGGACTACCTGACGACATGGCCTTTGAGTTGGTAGAGCCTCTAAGGGAGCTGTTTAAGGACGAAGTTCGTAAGATTGGCCTAGAGCTAGGGCTACCCTACGATATGGTATACCGTCACCCGTTCCCAGGGCCTGGCCTTGGCGTCCGTATACTAGGTGAAGTGAAGCGCGAGTATGCGGATATCCTTCGTGAAGCCGACGCTATCTTTATCGAAGAATTGCACAAGGCTGGTTGGTACCATGAGACGAGTCAGGCCTTTGCGGTATTCCTGCCCGTAAAATCGGTGGGAGTGGTTGGCGATGGTCGTCGCTACGAGTGGGTTATTTCACTTCGCGCTGTGCAGACGGTAGATTTCATGACGGCTCACTGGGCGCATCTGCCTTACGAGTTGCTAGGACATGTGTCGAATCGAATCATTAATGAAATCAGCGGCGTTTCGCGTGTTGTTTACGATGTTTCGGGCAAACCGCCAGCGACGATTGAGTGGGAATGATCGTTCGTTAGGTACAAAGGAATTAATTGAGCCCAACCACTTCGGTGAGTTGGGCTTTTTTGTGCAAATCTTCAGCAATTCGTCGGAAATAATTGCAGAGTCACTTATACTGAATTTATCGATAAAAATAAGGCAGCGACATGGCAAAAGATTCTCGATTGGTTAATTCTCGGTGGTTCAAGGTGCTTGTTTCGGTACTACTTTTGTTAGTAGTTTTGGCGGTAGCGACTCCCTATGTCATCAAGCAGGTTGTAACCCATAAGATAGCGCCGAGCTATGGTTTCAATCTTAGTATGGCCACTCCAGAAATCACCTGGCACAAAGCAGCTATTACTTTAGATGCCGTTGAATTACGTGATGATAAGAATGAGATCTTAGCAAGAGTTGGCAACGCCTCAGCTGATATCAATTTGTTCGCTCTATTTGACGGTGAGATTCAGTTGGAATCCGTCGCGATCACCGAGCTTGAACTCAATGTTAATGCTGAGGATGGTGATTCCAATCTACATCGCCAGATTGCGTTGCTGAATACCAAGTTGGCTCAGCAGGCGGCTACAGTCAACCCGCAAGACGCTAGTGTTGAAGAAGTCTCCGAGGCCTGGCGCTTCTCGCTACTAGCCTTCCAGCTTCAACGAGCGAGCGTAGGTTTTAGTGACCTGCAGCACCCCAATGCTCCCGCTGACGAGTTGGTGGTGATTGAGCGTTTGGGGCTTAGTAACCTAATGATTGATCCGGATAAACAACGTGTTGATGTGGGCAGGATTAGCTCGTCATCGTTAGTCGCTAATGGCTGGGTGTCCAGTGATGGTGAAATTTATATTGATCAATTACTGGCCGGATTCAATTCGTCTGCCGATGCCGATGTGGCACAGGTCGTGGCTTCCGAGCCGGAAGCGGCTGTTGAAAGTACGATTGAAACTGACTCTGAACGAGATGCTGCAAATTGGGTTGTGGCACTTCAGCAGGTAGCGATTGATAACTATCAGGTTAATTTTTGGGATTTATCACTAGAGCGGCCAGCGGAATATCAGTTGGGGCCTATCGATATATCGCTTGAGAACTTCGAGACTAAACCATTTCAGGAGGCTAATGTTAACTTCCAGGCAAGCTTAGGCGGTGACTCCTCGATAGCCATTGCCGGCAAACTGCAGCTAATTCCTCTAGTCTCCGATGCTGATATCACCATTAGTAATTTAGAGCTCAGCCAATTTCAGCCCTATGTCGATGGCGTCACGTGGGCTGAGATTGAGGAGGGATCACTGTCACTTGCAGGGCATCTCAGCGCAAATATGGCCGGCGATGAGGGGCCGATGGTTGAGTACCTAGGTGATGTTTCGGTTGATAATCTTCGCCTTGTGGACCGGAGGGATGGAAGCTTCATCGCCGGTCACGAAACGCTTCAGATTACCGGCTTAGATTTCGATTTGGCCGACATGATGGTTCGTGCCGAGGAAGCCGCGCTTATCGATTCGAAGCTGACAATGTCAATCAATAGCGATGGCGAGTTTAGCCTCCTGTCGCTGGCCCGCGTAAGTGAAGAGAAACTGATCGAAGAAGGCAAGAAGGTTGAAGAGGTCGGATCACAGTTCGGCTTAGAGGTCCAAGTCGCTAGAGTCGAAAATGGTGAATTTCGCTTCAGTGATGCTTCATTGACTTCGCCGTTTGATATGACAATAGGGCTCGATCATATTCAAGTTAATGGCGTCAGTACCCAGCGGCGTCCGGAATCGGCCGTTGCACGACTGAACTTCGGTCGAGCTGGCGTGTTGGAGTTTGATGGCGCAACCCAGAACGAAGAAACCGTAGCGACTTATCGAATTGCTGATCTACCCATGGCTAATATATCTGGCTACATTGCTGCGCTCAGCGGTTATGAAGTGCAGCGTGGTACGTTCAATCTAGATGGCGACTACACTATTAGCGACTCCGAATTGCGTGTTGATAACGAACTTAAGGTTCGCAGTTTTGAGCTAGGACGTGCCATTCGTAGTGAGGATACACTGCCACTTCCGTTAGCGACTGCGATGCTTAGTGATTCCAATGGTGATATTGAACTCGATTTACCTATTCGCGGTAACCTAGACGATCCCAGTTTCTCAGTGGGAAGCGTGGTCGCTGAGGTGATGACGCAGGCGATCATAAACGCCGCCACATCACCCTTCACTTTGCTGGGAAGCTTAGTTGGGCGTGATGATCTTGATGCCGTATTGTTTGCGGCGAATAGCAAAGCGCTTAGAGCGTCTGAAGCGCTTAAACTGGATCATCTTGCCGAAGCACTGATAAGCAAGCCGGAACTGGTCTTACGAATCACCCCGACCGCTCATAATCAGTTAGATTCTGAACAGGAGCAGCCATTCAGCGAGCGTGAGGAAACGCGACTGGAGACGCTTGCAGACAAGAGAGCTCAGGCAATCGTCCGATATCTTGTCAGTGAAACAGACTTAGATGAGAGTCGTCTGCAGGTGATTAATCCGGTGAGAACCTCAGCGCCCACTACCGAGGTCGAATTGATTCTATCAATTGAGTTGGCCCAGTAATAAGTTGTTGCTAGAGGGGATTCGTGGCGTCGAGCTTCCCTAGCAACCAGTCATTGCTGCAGCCGGATTCACGAGGATTTTAGTGAGCTGAGAATCGTATCCTTTTCTTGCCATACGTTGTTCACCCAGGCCTGAACTTCGGCTTTATAGTTTGGGTCATTCTGATAATCGCCACCACGGACGCTGTCAGGAATTTTTATATAGCGGACAGTGACCTCAACCTCGCCTGCTTTGGCACACAGGAACTCCCAGAATGTAGGTCGGCCGTGCGGGTAGTGGATGCTAATATCGAGGAGGGTGTCTAAGGTGTTACCCATCGCACCCAATACAAATCCAGTGCCACCGGCCTTAGGTGGCAGTAAATGTTGGTAGCTACTTTGCTTGGATTGATATTTTTGTTCAGTAAAGCGAGTGCCTTCCATGAAATTAAACACAGCGGTAGGTGTGTACTGAAATTTTTCACAGGCCTTGCGTGTTTCTTCAAGGTCCTTACCTTGCTTGTGAGGATGTTTGGCGAGGTACTCACGGCTGTAGCGGCGCATAAACGGGAAGTCTAGCGCCCACCAACAGAGGCCAAGCACAGGCACCCAGAAAAGTTCTCGCTTAAGGAAGAACTTTAACATTGGTACTTTGCGGTTGAGTATGCGTTGGGCGATGAGAATGTCTGCCCAACTCTGATGGTTAGCGGTCACAAAGTACCATTTATCCTTGGATAAGTTTTCAGGGAGTTGTACGTTCCAAGCCTGAGCTTCTGTGATACCGAGCGTCCAGCTATTCACGCTAATCCAAAAGGTTGCTATTGAACAGGCAAATTGAGTACAGAAGGTTTGCCAACTTTGAATGGGAATAACGCGCAGTCCGCTGATTAGAATAAGCGGCAGAAAGCAAACGAGTGTATTGGCTATCATGGTGATTACAGCAATCAGGCCGCGTAGTAGCGAAAACGAAGGTTGATAGCGGTTAGCGGTACTCATAATTAACTCAACTCATTGGGTAGGTCGAAACTTTCAGAAATTATACGATGAAGTATTCGCGATGAAAATACGATCTACTCGGATTTCGGGCATCTCCCGATGAACTAAAGAGAGGATGCGACAGGCAACGATGCCGAAAGAGGGCTACCTTGCGCAGAACCCTAATCATCGGACATATTAAGTAGTTGCTCAATAACCGGTGCGAATTTTGCTTTATCTGGGGAGCTGTGCAGACGAATTAGTGATGCAAGGGCGTGCTGGGACAGCAGTGCGAATTGTTTCTCGCTTTCAATGTCGAAAAGAATTTGCAGCAGTGTTGCGCGAGTTAAGTCTACACCGCTTCGAGAATCCACAACATTGAATACCTCTCCTGAGGAAATCATATCGCGAACATCATCGAGTGTGATGTAGCGGCTAATTGACGTATCATAGATTCGTCTATTGGGATATTTCTTAAGCGTAATCATACGTCTAGAATAATGAAAGTTACGGGTGATTCCCAGTACTAACCATCAGCGTCAACGTTAAGAGGGTAGATAGTGAAGACTTCGTCATCTCTACAATTGCTGCACCAAAAGCGATTTGGGCCCTATTTTGTGGCGCAGTTCCTCGGCGCGTTCAATGACAACCTGTTTAAAAACGCGCTATTAATTATCGTCGCCTTCGGCGCAGCGCGTTCCGAACAGGAAATTGGCCTCATTAATAATCTAGCGGCAGGTTTGTTCATCTTGCCTTTTTTTCTCTTTGCCCTCGTAGCGGGAAACATCGCTGATACCGTAGATAAGCAGCTCATCATTAAACGTCTTAAATTAACGGAATGTCTATTGGCGCTGGCGGCTGTTCCGGCTTTGCTAAGTGGCGATGTGAATTTAATGCTGGCGGTGTTGTTTGGGTTCGGCCTGCAGAGTGCCTTCTTCGCGCCCGCCAAATACTCACTGCTACCGCAACACTTGGCGATGCATGAGCTAGTAGGCGGTAATGCGCTAGTGCAAATGGGGACGTTTATTGCCATCCTCGTGGGAACGCTGGTGGGTGGGATCTTCGCCAGTAGTCAGCTGTTACTCTATTGGCTATGCGGCCTGATTGTGACCGTGGCAATACTCGGCTATATCTTTGCCTGCTTTGTTCCTCCGGCTCCGCCGAGTTCGCAGACTACCGCCAAGGTCGACTGGAATGTTTGGCGAATGGGACGATTAGCGCTCGGTGAGATTCGCAAGACTCCAGGCGTATTACTCGCCATCATGGCGGTGTCGTGGTTTTGGTTTCTCGGGACGGTGGTGCTGACGCAATTGCCAAGCTTCAGCAAGTCCGTACTCGGCGGCGACGCTACGGTGGTAAGCGTGTTACTCGCTATTTTCTCGGTGGGGATTGGTATCGGATCATTATTATGTGGACGGCTTTCCGCGGGACGCTTGGAGATTGGCCTGGTACCGCTGGGCGCTATAGGCATGGCAATTTTCGGGAGTCTATTCGCTTACGCACCCACTTCGGACGGAATCGAGCTGGTCAATGCAGCCACATTCTTCAGTAGCCTAAGCGGTGTTTGGGTGGGGCTTCACGTTGTGCTGATAGGGGTGTTCGGTGGGCTCTATATTGTTCCATTGATGGCGCTGATTCAAGCCAAAACCAGCAGTGATATGCGCGGCAGAACGATGGCCATCAATAGCGTGATGAATGCGCTGTTCATGGTCGTTGCGGCGCTATTTAGTATTGTTGTACTCGTACTGCTTAAGTGGCAGTTGTCCACGCTTCTATTGCTGACTGCGCTGGGTAATCTTTTGGTACTAGCAGTGATCGTGAAAACGGTACCTGCCTATTTCATTCGAATGATTATGTGGTTGGCGGCGCAGGCAAGCTATCGTCTGCGCGTGACGGGTCGGGAGCATATACCTGAGTCGGGCCCTGCATTAATTTTGGCTAATCATGTGAGTTTTATTGACTGGATGCTCCTAGGCGCTGCCAGCATTCGACCTCTTCGTTTTGTTATGTACAAGCCGTTCTATGATATCCGTGTGCTTCGCCCGATCCTGCGTTGGGCTGGAGCAATCCCTATTACGCCACGTCATGAAGATGAAGATTGCTACCGCGAAGCGATTGCTGCGATTATTCAGGCGCTACGCGATGGTGAGTTAGTATTGGTTTTTCCCGAGGGGAAGTTAAGTGACTCCGGCGAACTGCAAACGTTTCGTACCGGTTTCGAGCGAGTACTAGCCGAAGTACCTGTCCCGGTTATCCCCGCCGCCCTTCATGGTCTGTGGGGAAGCTTTTTCTCGAGGCGCTGGGGCCGAGCCATGCGCAAGCCATTCGCTCGCGTGTATTCCAGGGTTGGCGTAGAGTTCGACCGTCCTTTAGCGCCAGAGGACGCAACTGCAGAAGTACTGCAGCAGCATATTGGTGCTATGTTGGCCAAGGGTGAACAGCAGGGTAAGCAAAAGGGTGAGCAAGTTGAACGATAATGACTTCATGAGTCGAGCGCTTGAACTGGCGGCCATGGGTGGTGAGCTAAATGAAGTACCTGTTGGTGCGGTAGTGGTGCTCGATGGTGAGATCATTGGCGAGGGTTTTAATCAGCCTATCACCTCTAATGACCCAACGGCTCACGCGGAAATGGTTGCCTTAAGAAAGGCCGCCAAGTCAGTACAAAATTACCGACTTCCCGAGGCGGAAATCTACATCACCATGGAGCCTTGCTCCATGTGCGCTGGCGCGATTGTTCATAGCAGAGTGAAACGGGTTGTGTTTGGCGCGGATGAGCCGAAGTCCGGCGTTGCTAAGAGTCAGGCGAAGTTCTTTGAGTCGCCTTGGCTCAATGCGTGGCCCGAGGTTGAGGGGGGGGTGCTTGCTGAGGATTCCAAGGCCTTATTGCAGGCATTTTTTAAACGCCGACGAGCCGAGAAGAAAGCCGAAAAGCGGGCTACTCAGGAAAATGGTCAAGGTGAAAGCTAAGTTAGCTAACTAGGTACTCTAGCACTAGCTGGCTGCCCACGTAGGCCAACAGCAGTAAGCCATAACCAACGAAGGATAAGGTAGTCGCTCGCTGCCCGCGCCAGCCCAAGGCGTAGTGTCCCACCAACAAACCCGCATAGAAGCACCATGCCAAAATACTAAGTACTGTCTTGTGAGCAAGGTGTTGCGCGAAGAGATCGTCCACATAGACAAAGCCGGTGGCTATTGCTGCACTCAGGATAATAAATCCGGCCCAGAGAAAGCTAAACAGAATAGCTTCCATGGTCTGCAGTGGAGGCATCACAGAGCTGAAACCGGTCACGTTGTGATTGCGAAGCTGACGATTCTGAATGGCGGTTAACATGGCTTGAATGGCCGCACTCGTCAAGAAACTGTAGGCCAACACCGATAGTAAGATATGCGCCATTAGCCCCGGTGTTAAGTCGCTAAGTGGTGTTGCTAAGTCCTGTCCGGGCAAGAGTAGGCCGAATAGAGCGAGTGCCGTGATAGGTCCTAGCGCAAACGAGAGTCCCTGCGTTGGTTGGCGGAAGCTGGCAATCAAGAGTACCCACTGTGAACTAATCATAATTAGCGCCAGTACATTGAGTAGTTCTAGCCGCAAGGCATAACCATCATAGAGTGCTGCTAATAGCGGTGGCATAGCCAGAAGGCACGCGATCAATAGGCTGGTGGTGCCAAGCTTGGCATGACGTGGCTTGCCGTGCTTTAGGGCACGTAATTGACTCCAGCCTAAGCTGATAAAAATGGCGGCGGAAATTACAATTAAGCTATCGAACATGGCAGTTGCCTTGGTGGTGATGCATAAAGTGCGCGTCGAATAATGATTGTCGTTTATTCGTTAGTGTGTTGGCAACTTTTTTACCCGTTATATACTGCCTTTTTTGCGATTAATAAGTGCTACGAGGTGATTAAACTACACTCAGGTCTGTGCTATGATGCGCGGCTAACAGAATTTATCTTGTGGAAAGCTTTATGTTCGATTCACTATCCGATCGCTTATCGTCAACGCTTCGCTCCATTCAGGGCAAGGCGAAGTTAAGCGAAGACAATATTAAAGATACCCTGCGTGAAGTTCGCCGCGCATTGCTTGATGCCGACGTGGCGCTGCCCGTTGTAAAAAGCTTTGTCGAACAGGTTAAACAGCGTGCAGTGGGTACTGAAGTTGCCAAGAGCCTGAATCCAGGTCAGCAGTTTATCAAGATTGTAAATGATGAATTGACGCTGGTTATGGGTGAGGCGAATGAAAGCCTTGATCTAAAGGTAGCGCCGCCAGCGGTAGTTTTAATGGCCGGTTTGCAGGGTGCGGGTAAGACAACCTCTACCGCTAAACTAGCTAAATACCTTATCGAGCGAGAAAAGAAGAAGGTCATGGTTGTTTCGGCTGACGTTTATCGTCCAGCGGCAATTAAACAGCTTGAGACACTCGCCAGCGAAGTTGATGCAATCTTCCATCCTTCAACGATTGATGAAAAGCCGGTAGATATTGTCAACGGTGCGATCGACGCAGCGCGCAAGACCCATGCCGATGTACTTCTCGTGGATACCGCGGGTCGACTAGCGGTTGATGAAGCCATGATGGGCGAGATTCAAGCGCTCCATGCAGCGGTAAATCCGGTTGAAACCTTATTTGTTATCGATGCCATGATTGGTCAGGATGCGGTGAATACGGCGCAGGCCTTCAACGAAGCATTGCCATTGACCGGTGTTATCTTGACGAAGACCGATGGTGACGCCCGTGGTGGTGCAGCACTTTCGGTTCGTCATATTACTGGCAAGCCAATTAAGTTCATTGGTGCAGGTGAGAAGGTTGATGCCTTAGAGCCATTCCATCCTGATCGTATCGCTTCGCGGATTTTGGGTATGGGCGATATGCTCACCATGATCGAAGAAGCTGAGCGAAAGCTGGATAAGAAGAAAGCTGAAAAGCTTGCCAAGAAGGTTAAGAAGGGTAAGGCCTTTGACCTCGAGGATCTTCGCGATCAGTTGCAGCAAATGCAAAACCTCGGCGGTATTGGCGGTATTTTGGATAAGATGCCGGGCATGGGTCAAGTAAGTCAGATGGCGCAGAACCCAGAACTGACTAAGAATTTCAAGCGTATGGAGTGCATTATTGACTCGATGACGCCGGCCGAAAGGGCCAACCCAGACCTACTTAACGGGTCGCGCAAGCGCCGTATTACTGTTGGGTCGGGAACACAAATTCAGGATTTGAATCGTTTGCTCAAGCAGCACAAGCAAATGGCTAAAATGATGAAGAAAATGGGTAAAAAGGGCGGCATGTCAAATATGATGCGCGGCATGGGTGGGATGATGCCTGGACAGGGCGGTATGCCACCGGGTGGTAAGTTCCCTGGCGGGGGCGGATTCCCTGGCCTATAAGCTAGTTTTAGCAATAGGTCCCATCTGGGTGTAATCGCCTTTCCCTATAAGGGGAAACTAGGCTTTGCATCGAGGGCTTTTTTTCCGTATGATAGCGCGCCTCAAAGCTATGCCTGTGCATGGGTTTTGAGGCTCTAAGATGTTCGCACGCTTTTCGTGCTAATTTTTAACTACAGGATACGTATACGTATGGTTACTATTCGACTAGCACGTGGTGGCTCAAAAAAGCGCCCGTTCTACCACATCACAGTAAGTGACGTACGCAATTCGCGTGACGGCCGTTTCATTGAGCGTGTAGGCTTCTTCAACCCGGTAGCCCGTGGTCAAGAAGAGCGTTTACGCGTAGATAGCGAACGTGCTGAGTACTGGTTGAGCAAAGGCGCACAACCAACTGATCGCGTTGCTAAGCTATTGAAAGAAGCGAAGTAATTCGCTGCCCCTATGGAAAATAACGCGAAATTGTTAACCGTAGGGAAAATCACTTCGGTATTCGGAGTGAAGGGTTGGGTTAAGATTTATTCTTACACCTCACCAATAGAAAATATATTTGATTACCAGCCCTGGACTGTTAAAACGCCGCAAGGTGATAAAGCAGTTGAGGTTGATCAGTGGCAGAGACACGGGAAGGGCTTAATTGCTCACCTTAAAGGTGTCGATGACCGCGATATTGCACAAACTTACTGTCAATCGGATTGTGTGGTAGCTAATAGCCAGTTACCACCATTAGACGAAGGAGAGTACTACTGGAGTCAGTTGATTGGTTTGCATGTTGTCAGTGAGTACAGCGGCGAACGTCAGCTCTTGGGAAAGGTACAGCGCCTAGTTGAGACGGGTGCTAACGACGTCCTTGTAGTACGCGGCTGTAAAGGTAGCATCGATGAACGCGAGCGCCTTATCCCCTTCGTGCCCGAACAGTACATCCTCAATGTGGATATCGCAGTCGGTGAAATGCTGATCGACTGGGACCCTGAGTTTTGAGTAGCGATCGTCGTCGCGCAAAACGATATGGGGTTGTGAGCATATTCCCTGAAATGCTCTCTGCTATTAGCCAATATGGCGTTTCTAGCAGAGCAATAGATCAGGGGGCGGTTGCACTGGAAGCTTGGAATCCGCGTAGTTTTACGCACGATCGACATCATACAGTCGATGACCGTCCTTACGGGGGCGGGCCTGGTATGTTGATGAAGGTCGAGCCACTAAAACAAGCGCTTCATGCGGCTAAAGCATGGGCGGGCGAAGGTTCTAAGGTTATCTATTTGTCCCCTCAGGGACAGCCGTTCAATCAGCGCGCAGCGCAACGATTGGCGGCAGAACCCGGTTTGGTTTTTCTGGCCGGGCGCTACGAAGGTGTTGATGAACGATTGATCAATGCCGAGATAGACGAAGAATGGTCTATCGGTGATTACGTGTTGAGCGGCGGTGAACTCGGCGCCATGGTGATGATTGACGCAATTGTGCGATTGTTACCTGGAGTTCTTGGACACAACCAATCAGCCGAGCAAGATTCATTTTCGGATGGATTGCTCGATTGCCCTCACTATACTCGTCCAGAAGTATACGAAGGCGAAACGGTTCCCGAGGTTTTACTATCGGGAAATCATGAGCGAATTCGCCAATGGCGATTAAAACAGTCGTTGGGCCGCACCTATGAGCGGCGTTTGGATTTGCTACAGCGTCTGGAGCTGAGCGACGAACAGCAGCGTTTACTCGAGGAATACCTCGATGAGCGGAAACAGAAATAATTTATGATGCCTGGCTTTGATAGCCAAGCTGGAAAAAGTGATTAACAGGAGCACTGAAATGAGCGCCAACAAAATTATTGCTCAGCTTGAAGCAGAGCAGATGAACAAAGAAATCCCAGCCTTCGGTCCTGGTGATACAGTCGTTGTTCAGGTTAAGGTTAAAGAAGGCAACCGCGAGCGTCTACAGGCGTTTGAAGGTGTTGTAATTGCTAAGCGTAACCGCAGCCTAAACTCAGCTTTCACCGTCCGTAAGATTTCTCACGGTATTGGTGTAGAGCGTACGTTCCAGACTTACAGCCCGTTGGTTGACAGCATTAGCGTTAAGCGTCGTGGTGACGTTCGTCGCGCGAAGTTGTACTACTTGCGTGAGCGTTCTGGTCGTTCTGCACGTATCAAAGAGAAGTTGAGCTAATATAGCTTTACCCTCTTGCTACTTCGGTAGCACCGAAAGAAGCGCGCTCTGGTAACAGGGGGCGCTTTTTTCATGTCTAAAATCCTGTAATCGTTGATCTCCCTCCATTCATCTGGGTGTCGTATTCTGTCATGTTTAGCTCCGCCTCCTTTCGTAAAGTGGTCGCAATCAGAAGTATTGGAATTTGTTATGCAGTTAGAAAAACCGCCCATCATGTGGCTTCCCGTCTCGGTGTTCCTGTTTACTACTATTGTTACGGTTATTGGCGTTCCCTGGTATGGCTACGCCGTTGGCTATAGCGGCGCGATGTGGCTTGCTGCCATCCTAGTACTCGGCGCTAATGGAATGTCCATTACGGCCGGTTACCATCGCCTGTGGGCGCATAATAGCTATCGAGCTCACTGGAGCCTACGTTTGTTGTTCGCACTGTTTGGTGCCGCGGCAACACAGAATAGTATTTTGGTCTGGGCCTCTGGGCACCGTCGCCACCATCGACACGTGGATGACAATGAGCTTGATCCTTACTCGGCCAAGCGCGGCTTCTTCTTCTCTCACATCGGTTGGATGCTCCGCGCCTACCCAAGTGGCGAGGTGGATTTCTCGAATGTGAAGGACTTGCAGCGTGATCCGATTGTCGTCTGGCAGCACAAGCACTATGTGGTTTTGGCGCTGGCGATGAACTTTATTCCGGCGTTGGCGTTGGGCTGGTTGCTTGGGGATATTATCGCAGGTGCACTGCTTATCGGCTTCCTGCGCTTAGTCGTCTCTCACCACACCACCTTTTTCATTAACTCGTTAGCTCACATCTGGGGTCGACGCCCCTATACGGGAGAGAATACGGCGCGGGATAACGATGTCTTAGCATTCCTCACCTATGGTGAGGGCTACCACAACTACCATCATCTTTTTCAAGGCGACTACCGTAATGGTGTTAAGTGGTGGCAGTATGACCCTACTAAGTGGTTAATCTTCACTGCCTCTAAACTGGGGCTTGCTAGTAAGCTGAAGCGAACGCCAGCGGCTAAGATTAATCAGGCAATGATTGAGGCTCAGCTTAAGCGCGCCGAAGACACCTTCAAGTTAAAGCCTCTATCGCTTCGCTTTAGTGATCAAATCGCGTTGGAGTCGATGCGTTTCCAACAGCAGCTGCAGCATTGGAAGGAGCTTCGCCTAAGTTGGGTGGAGGCACAAAAGGCGTTGATGGAACAGCGCGGTGAGGAGTTACGCGCTCTGGCCGAGACCGAGCTGGTGGTCATTTCAGAAAAGCTTGCGGCCCTAGAGTTTGAAATCAAGCAGCAGCGCAAGCGAATGATTCGCTTTGTGAATCGCCTAGTAGCTTGCTGAGCTAGTAGCTAAGCAATAAAAAAGGAGTCCTAGGACTCCTTTTTTTGTCTCTGAAATTCAGCGGTTTGAGTTCACTGAGCGCCCATGGTCACAAGTTTCCGTTTCAGTGGCGCTGCGTAGGCTGATAGAAACTGCGCTTGATACATTTCGTCGCAGTTCGCAAGGCGCGCTTCAAAGACGCTACGTTGCGTCGCAATGTCCTGCTCGGATACCTTGAAAGCCGCAGCGTCAAAATTAAGCTCGGGTTCAAGCTGTCGTAACGCTATTACATTAGCTGGGCGAATCTCGTAATTACTAAGAATATGCTGATCGATCAGCGCGGCGAGTTCGTCGGCCGTTGTTTCGTCGCTTAGTTGATTGAGCGGCTTACCAAAGGCGACCGTTACTCGGCCCTTAAACCCAGTAATACCCGCGCCGATAGTTTGAATGTCTTCGTGCTCACCCTTTTCATAGGTGCCGCTAGAGGCTTTGAGAGTGAGTTCGCGAGCTTTTGCCACATCGCAGGGGTCGTACTCATAGCTTAAGCTAACGGGAACAATGTTAAGGGTGTTCAAGTAGGCCGCTAGCGATTCATCCTTGGCTTTGCTCATAGCAAACATCTTGATGATGGCAGGTTCAGTGGTATCTACGCCATCCTTCGCTCGGCCCTCTCGTTGAGCAATCCACACGTCATGCTGATCAACCGTCACCGAGTGACCGATATAAGCGGATAGCTTCTTAAATGCTGCAAAGAGCTTACGCGGTGCGGTAATAGAACGCTGCACGATGAAGCTCTTGTTGAGGCGCATCACGTCACTGGTCCAGGGCTTTGACAGCAGGTTATCGCCAATCGCGATACGAACGGTATCTCGGCCGTGCTGAAAAATACTCCAGTTGATTAAGGCGGGGTCCATCGCAATATCGCGGTGATTGGAGATGAACAGACACGGCCCCTTAGGGATGTTCTCAATACCAGCTACTTGCAGCTCGCTGATCGTTTCCTTGATCAGCTTATTCATGTACTGCTCGACATCTTCCTGAAAGTCACGAACCGTCTGAAGCTTGCTAACGTGACGGCGCAGGCCAACGGAAATTAACTTGCTGCCAAGAGATTGACGTAAAAACTTCGGCCAGCTATTAAATTTATATTGGCTGAAGGTGGCGAGTAACTCAGGGTCGCGAATAAGTTTCTGAAGAGTAGGTTGTACTTCTTCATCATTAAAGGGACGAATGTCGTCGAAATTTGCCATAACTGCTTTCAAATACCACGGTTTAAGAAGGGGCTGATTTTAAGTTAGATTCGTTCAAACAACAATGACCGATTAGTCACTCAGTAAAAAATGATTTTTTTAGCTCGGAACTATCACTTCGAATCACTTTGCGGCAAACTGTTAAGCATAAAAATAGTCAGAGTCATAAGAGTTATGTCTACCGTAAAAGCACCCTCATATCTTCAATCACTTATTCCTGTCATCTCGCTAATTCTGATGTTATCGGCATCCGTCTATTTGTATGGGGCTGATTCTTCCTATGGAGCCAACCAAATAGCCTTACTTCTCTGTGCGGCCATCACTGGACTCATTGGTATCTATAACGGCATGAGTTGGGAAAGTTTCGAAGAGGGTATGTTGAAGGGTATTTCCTTGGCCTTCGGCTCGGTGATGATTCTCTTGGCGGTGGGCGCGCTGATTGGCACGTGGATCCTTTCGGGCACTGTGCCAGCGATGATCTACTATGGCGTACAAATATTGGATCCGTCTGTTTTTTACTTTGCAGCCTGCCTAATCTGTGCGCTGGTGTCTGTAAGCATCGGCTCTTCGTGGACCACGGCGGGTACGTTGGGTATTGGCTTAATAGGTATTGCTGAAGCACTTCAGTTGGACCCAGCTATCACCGCTGGCGCGATTATCTCCGGTGCTTACTTCGGTGATAAGCTTTCACCGCTCTCCGAGACCACTAATCTTGCTTCAGCGATCACTGGCGTTAATCTCTTCGAGCATATTCGCCACATGCTTTGGACCACGGTGCCAGCCTACGCCATTGCGCTAATCTTTTTCGCCTATCTTGGCTTTGGTAACGATGCGCAAATCACGCCCGTTGAAATTACGGCGTTGATGTCAGCTATTCAGATTGAATTTAATATCTCGCTAATCAGCCTATTGCCGTTGGTTCTGCTGTTATTCCTTGCCTACAAAAAGGTGCCAGCATTCCCCACCATTTTGCTGGGCGCACTCTTCGGCGCCATTATGGCGGCCGTGTTACAGCCTCAGGCAGTTGAAAAGCTAGCGGGAGAGGCGGGTGATTTAGGCGTTGTAGCGTTGCATCTAAAGGGCATCTGGACCACATTGTTTGATGGCTACACCTCGGATTCCAGTAATGAAATGCTAGGTTCGCTGCTCTCGAAGGGCGGTATGAGTAGCATGCTGAATACCGTTTGGTTGATTGTCTGTGCCATGGCATTCGGCGGGGCCATTGAGAAGGTGGGCATCCTAGAGAAGTTAGTGGGCGGAGCCCTCAGCATGGTGCACTCCACGGGTTCATTGATTACTACCACCATCGTGACGGCCTTTGCGGCGAACGTGGTGACATCAGACCAGTACATGGCCATTGTACTGCCGGGTAGAATGTATCGTTTGGAATTTGAGCGCCGCGGGTTAAATGCGTTGAACCTCTCTCGAAGTTTAGAGGACGCGGGTACCATCACCTCACCACTAATTCCCTGGAACACCTGTGGCGCCTACATGGCGGCTACGTTGGGGATCGCGACATGGACTTACGCGCCATGGGCGCTATTCAACATCATCTGTCCGTTCATTGGTATTGCCTACGGCCTATTAAATATTAAGCTGGCAAAAAACGAGACGGCAGCAGCTTAACGGTTGAAAATTTCACTTATGAGGTAGTTGGGGGGCGCAGTGCACATGCTAAACTGCAGCCTCTCTCTTCGCCTAGGTTTACACAATGCTGAATGACTCTGACAAGTCGACTATTCAAAAGGCCTACAGTCGCTACCTAAAGGCGAATGAGCTAGGCCCGCGTCAAGGTCAGAAGGAAATGATTGCCCATATTGCGCGCGCAATGGGTGCCGTTGAGATTGATGACGAATCGGGCGAACGAATTTCCGGTGGCCTAGCGGTTATCGAGGCGGGTACCGGTACCGGTAAAACCATTGCCTATCTTATACCTACTATTCCCTTGGCCAAACGCCATGACAAAAAACTGATTGTGTCTACGGCTACGGTGGCGCTTCAGGAGCAAATTCTTCATAAGGACCTACCTGCAGTATTGCGTCATAGCGGCCTTTCCTTCTCCTTTGAATTGGCGAAGGGGCGAGGACGATATCTGTGCCCCGTTCAGCTGCAGGCGCAACTCTCCAACGCCGACCCTTCTCAGGGTTCATTAGGGCTCTATCCAGATGAAGCAGACGGCCTGCCGACCAAAGATCAGCGTGAGCTCTTTGAGGAGCTTAAAGCCTCCTTTGACGCGAGGCGCTGGGAGGGCGATAGAGACTCCTGGCCGGATTCGATTGAGGATCAAAACTGGCGCCGCGTCACCACGGATCATAATCGTTGCACGGGTCGCCGCTGCGAACAGTTCAACGCGTGCCCTTTTTACCAAGCCAGAGAGAGCTTAGAGACGGCAGATGTCATTGTTGCTAACCATGATCTCGTTCTTGCGGACCTTCGCTTGGGCGGGGGAGCTATTCTTTCTCGTCCCGAGGAGAGTATTTATGTGTTTGATGAGGGCCATCATTTACCCGAGAAGGCACTGGATCATTTTGCGGCGACCTGTCGACTTAACGCCTCAATCAAATGGCTGGCGAGCCTAGAAAAGCAGCTGCCACCCGTTTTAGATCTGGCGCAAAAACTATCCTTAGGTTTAGCTGCTGTGGGCGAATTGCCCCGCGCCGTTGCGGATACCATTCGCGTGCAGCAGGAGTTTGAGCCGGTAATGAATGACCTCATCGAAATCCCGGTGAATGACCGCAACGATCTGCCGAGATATCGTTTCCCTCAGGGGCAGGTTCCGGATGTGCTACGCAATGAGGCCGAACGCAATCGCGACACCTACAAGCGCCTCAATAGCTGGCTAGGCCGTTTTAGAGATGCGCTGCAAGATGGTATTGAATTAGCGGTCGGCGACGAACGTGGGCAACTTGAGGCGGCTATTGCAGGGGTGGGCGCGGCGGTTTCACGTGGCGAAGAGAATTTAGCGCTGTGGGAGGCGTGGTCCGATGTGGATGCAGCGGATCGTTTGCCACACGCGCGCTGGATTACCTGGTTGAATGATGGCGATCCATTGCTAAGTTGCAGTCCTATTTTAGCCTCGGGGACACTGCAGAACAAATTGTGGAACCGTTGTTTTGGCGCGGTAGTGACTTCGGCAACGCTATCGAGCTTAGGACACTTTGACCGCTTCAAGATGCGTGCTGGAACGGCCGCCGAAGACACCTATGCCATCGTGCAGAGCCCCTTTGATTTTGCCAACGTTGCCGAACTGTGGATTCCGCCAATAGCCGTTGATCCTAGCCAGTCCGCTGCATTTGATCATCTTATTGAGACAGACCTGCCAAAATTGGTAGATGATGACGTAGCCACCTTGGTGCTGTTTACTGCAAGGCGTCATATGGAGCAGTATGTCGAGGCGTTGAGTTCAGAGCAGCTGGAGGAAACCCTTTACCAAGGGCAGTACTCTCGCTCGCGCGTACTGGAGCTTCACAAGGCGCGTATTGATGAGGGTAAGCGCAGCTGTTTGCTGGGGCTTGCCAGCTTCGCCGAGGGCTTAGATTTACCCGGTAAGTATTGCGAGCGGGTAGTGATTGTGAAATTACCCTTCTCGGTACCCGATGCGCCCGTTGAGGCGCAGTTGTCCGAGTGGATTGAGTCCGAAGGTGGCAATTCATTCATGCAGGTATCGGTACCGGATGCCTCGCTAAAGCTAGTACAGGCCTGTGGGCGTTTAATTCGCACCGAGACCGATACGGGGCAGGTAGTCCTGCTCGACAAACGCGTTATTACTAAGCGCTACGGACACCAGTTGCTGAACTCGCTGCCGCCCTATCGTCGGCGGATTGAGGTCTGACTGTGGAGCAGCGTGAAGCGTTGACGATGACGCTAGATTCACTGCGGGCTGAACTGCAACGAGCTAAGTTGTGGTCCAATTCTCGTCCTGCGCTAAGCGCCTTTCACAGCACTATTCCCTTTTTCACCGATACCATGCCCTTTGAGCAGTGGTTACAGTTCGTGCTAATTGAACGCTTAGATGAGATGCTTCGTGTTGCGGCGCCGTTACCGGCTTTGAGTGGGGTAGCCCCCATGGCAGAAATGGTTTGGGCGCAGGACTTGACGGAACGACGTTATATTATTGAGTTATTAAAGGACTTGGATGAGTTACTGGGTAGCTGAGCTGCGCGGATTGGTCTTCACAACGAAACTCCAGCTCCGCTAAAACACCGAGGATATAGTACATCGGGGAAACTCTAGCGTAATGCTAGAGCCCCGCGAATAATGGTATCGCCTGACGAATAAAATCGTCGAAGAAAAATACCAGTAATCCCGCAATCGCCAAATACGGTCCGAAGGGGATAGGTTTGGCTTTATCCCGTCCGTAGATCAGTATTGCCAGGATGCCTAATACCGCGCCAACGAGGGAGCTGATAAGAATGATCATTGGCAGTGCCTGCCAACCCATCCACGCACCCAGTGCCGCTAAGAGCTTAAAGTCGCCATAGCCCATCCCCTCTTTACCGGTCGCAAGCTTGAACAGCCAAAAGATAATCCAGAGCGATAGGTAGCCGGCAACGGCACCCCAAAGGGCTGAATCTAAATCCGTAAACCAGCCCATACTGTTAGCAATCAGTCCGGCCCAAAGTAGGGGCAGAGTCAGGGTGTCCGGTAACAAATAGCAATCGATATCGATCGCGATTAACGCGACCAAAATCCAGATAGCTAGGAATACATAAATTACCGGAGCAACGGCGCCTATATACCAGGCAGCAAAGCCGGTGAGGAGCCCAGTCGCTAGTTCTACCGCCGGATAGCGCCAGTGAATCTTAACTTGGCAGCTAGCGCAGCGGCCCTTTAGCAACAACCAGCTAATGAGCGGTAAATTCTGCCAGGGCTTAATGGGGGCGTTACAGCTAGGGCAGTGCGAGGCGGGAAAGGCTAGATTGTATTTCTTATCTGCGGGATCCGCGTCTTCCTCAGAAAATTCAGCGGCCCATTGAGCCTGTAAAATCCGTGGTAGGCGGTGAATGACCACATTGAGAAAACTGCCAACCACTAGGCCTAAAATGGTTGCGACGGCGATGAAGTATCCAGGGTTTTGTTGAAATAATGCCAACATTACATCGCGTTCCCCATGGAGAAGATAGGTAGGTACATCGCAATCAATAGACCCCCTACAAGTACCCCAAGAACTGCCATAATAAACGGCTCCATGAGCGCTGTAAGCTGATCAACGAGGTTGTCTACGGCCTCTTCATAAAAGTTAGCAACCTTGTCGAGCATGTCATCTAAGGCGCCCGATTCCTCGCCGATAGCGGTCATCTGAATAGCTAGGCTTGGGAAGGTGTCCGTTTGGCGCATGGCTACGTTTAGCGCGATACCTGAGGTGACATCCTCTTTTACCTGCTTAGAGGCATCACGGAAGACTGCATTACCCGCGGCACCAGCCACTGAGTCTAGCGCGTCAACCAGCGGAACACCCGCTGCGAAGGTAGTCGATAAGGTCCGAGCGAAACGAGCAATGGCAGATTGTTCCTGAATAGCTCCCAGCACGGGTATTTTGAGAATAAACTTATCCACACCATCCGCGAAGGCCTTTGAACGAGCTTTTGCTTCCTTGAACGCGATACCGATGAGGCCAATACCAATTAACATCTTCCACCAATTAGCCTGCATGGTTTCCGAAAGGCCTAAAACGAAGAGGGTAAAGGCTGGGAGTTCGGCACCAAATCCAGCGAAGGTGGTGGCAAACTGTGGAACTACTTTTACCAATAGCACCACGGTCACAACGGCGGCAATCACTAATACCGCAATAGGGTAGGTCATCGCCTTCTTGATTTTTTTCTTGAGTGACTCGGACTTTTCCTTGTAGGTGGCAACCCGATCCAACATGGTTTCTAGTGCACCAGACTGTTCACCCGCGGCAATCAGCTCACAAAACAAGTCATCGAAATACTTTGGATGCTTACGAATAGCGTTCGCAAAGCTCTCACCGCCGGCAACGGTATCTCTTACGTCGGTCATTAACTCTTTCACGCCGGCACTGTCTGAGCCTTCCGCAACAATCTCAAAGGATTGAATAAGTGGCACACCGGCTCGCATCATAGTTGAAAGCTGGCGGGTAAAGAGTGCGATATCCTGAGGCGTCACCTTCTTGGAGGCGCCAAACAACGGCTTGGCCTTTGGGCGCACCTTTTTGGCGATAATACCCTGCTTGTTGAGTAGCGCTTTCGCTGCGGCAGAATTGAGCGCCCGAATCTCGCCCTTGGTACTGTTACCGCGGCGATCTGATCCGGAATACTCGAATACTTTTTCTTTAGTTGCTGTAGCCATAATAATTAGTCGTTGGTTACTCGGTTGGCCTCTTCGAGGCTAGTTACACCCATACATACCTTTCGCAAGGCTGAGGTACGGAGATTGTTGAAGCCAGCTTCGGCGGCGGCATCGGCGATTTGGATTGCGTTCCCTTCTTCCATAATAATCCGAGAGATGGTGGGAGTAATGCGAACCACTTCGTAAATACCAACACGACCTTTATAGCCGCGAGTACAACCACCACAGCCCTTCGGGTTAGGATGGAAGAGTTCCATATCGTCAGGATTGAAGCCGCAATCCAGAATTCCTTCCTTTTGAAGTACTTCCTCAGGAATATCGTCAGCCGGGATTTTACAGGTCTTGCAGAGACGCCTGGCTAGACGCTGAGCAATAATTAGGTTTACTGAGGTCGCGATGTTAAAGGATGGTACGCCCATATTCGCTAATCGCGTTAAGGTCTCCGGTGCCGAGTTGGTGTGCAGGGTTGATAGTACCAAGTGACCGGTCTGCGCCGCCTTAATGGCAATCTCGGCGGTCTCTAAATCTCGAATCTCACCGACCATTACAATATCTGGATCCTGACGAAGGAATGAACGTAGTGCAGTGGAGAAGGTCAGCCCCACCTTGGCGTTAACGTTTACCTGATTAATCCCCTCAAGGTTGATCTCAACGGGGTCTTCCGCGGTAGAAATGTTGCGCTCTTCGGTATTAAGAATGTTCAGGCCGGTATAAAGCGATACCGTTTTACCCGAACCCGTGGGGCCGGTAACTAGAATCATCCCCTGCGGTTGACTAAGCGCATCCATGAAGAGTTGCTTCTGATCGTCTTCGTAACCTAGGGCGTCAATACCCATCTGCGCACTGGTAGGATCCAATATTCGCAGTACGATCTTTTCGCCCCATAGGGTAGGAAGGGTGTTCACTCGGAAATCGATGGCCTTGGTTTTGGAAACCTTCAGCTTGATTCGACCATCCTGCGGCTTGCGTCGCTCGGAAATGTCCATCTGGCTGAGTACTTTCAAGCGTGCTGAAATTCTGCCTGCGGTAGCAATGGGCGGTCGAGCAACTTCGTGCAATACGCCATCGGTACGGAAGCGAACACGGTAGGCTTTTTCGTAGGGTTCAAAGTGCAAATCCGAGGAGCCCATCTTGATGGCATCAAAGAGCATCTTATTGACGAAACGAACAATAGGTGTCTCTGAGGCGCCTTCGGCTCCTACGTCATCATTAACCTCAGTCTCAACGGTCTCGATATCATCGAGTTCATCATCGTCCAGATCATCCATGCCTGTCGTGGTCTCTCCTGCGGAGCCCTTCAGGAACAATCCTAGCGCCTCGACAAGAGCGGGGTGCTCAACCGTGATGACATCAATCCTCATACCCGAGGCAAACTTGATGTCATCGAAGACATCAAAACGAGACGGATCACTGGTTGCGATGAATAGGCGAGAGCCGCGGACATAAAGCGGCAGCACTTGTAGCTTCTCGACTAACTCGGGTTTGAGCACGTCCTCAGGAAACATCTCGGGATTCATCGCATCAACCGCAAATAGCGGTGAGCCATAGGCTTTGCTCTGAGAGCGCGCCAGCACCGTAGCTGGAACTAGTTCATTCTTGACGAGGTAGGCAATAGTGCTATCTTCCTCGCGCTTAAGAATAGGAGGAAGTTCCTCAAGTTGTTCTTCGCTCAGCAGTTTTTCTTCTGCTAGCCGCTTTAAAAGATTCGCATCGTTTTGCAAGTAAGCCATAGCAAATTGTCGTCATTGTGATTATTAAACTTAGCTTAACCCAAATAGTAGCCCCTAAACAGCACCATTAAGGCGGAAAAGGTGATGGTGTTGGAAAAATGATGAGAGAGTTGAGGGAAGCTGAAGATGGGCGCTATAGCTAGCTCGTTTGACGCTTGTCGCAAATGTGACGCTAAATGTATAGCTTGCGCGGTTGTTGGTGACGTTAATTGTCACTCTTAGATCTGAGTGAAGTTGTATAAGTATGATATTGCGAGAGCAGTTTGAGGGGGCGTTGGCTGGCCACGATAGTTTTTAGGGGATGAACGCGAGGGTAAGTGGTTACTCATATAAAGTTGGCACGGTAAATGCTTGAATCTCAGCAACAGCAGTTTTCGCTGTGATGCGATAAAATTTTATAATGGAGATTTATCATGAAAAACCAAAAAGGTTTTACTTTAATTGAATTGATGATCGTTGTTGCGATCATCGGTATTTTGGCAGCAGTAGCGATTCCACAGTACCAGAACTATGTAGCGCGTTCTGAGGCGTCTACGGGTTTAGCTTCTATTAGCCCGCTTAAGACTGCTGCTGAAGAATTGATTTTACGCGGCGAAGCTATCACTGTTGCGACGCTGGGCGCGCCAACAATTACTAACGGAACTATTGCAACTACTCTTGATAACACCACGGGCGGCGGTAATATTACTTACACTTTTGGAACCACCGGAGTTAGCCCGGCTGTTCAAGGTGCGGTTGTAACTTTAACTCGTGATGCAACTACTGGTGCTTGGACCTGTGGTTATACCTTCCCAGCAGCGGGTAGTACAAATCATTCTCCTAAAGGTTGTACTGGTGGTGCGGCAGCAGCTCCAGCTCCAGCTCCAGCTCCATAAATCGAGCTCGCACGGAACATCTTAGCGGTTTATCGCTAGTGCAAAAAAATGAGGAGGGGGTGCTTAGCATCCCCTTTTTTTATCGTTGTTTTACAAAAAAAGGTTCTATCGTGACAGAGTTAATGACTTGGCGAATATGGTTGCTAGGGGGGATGAGTTTACTAACTATTACCCTGATTACCCTCACGCCAATACGATCACTCGATTGGTGGTACGTTGCCTATATAGCCTCTTTTTTCGTTAACAGCCCTCACTTCGCAGTAAGCTATTTGTTTTATTACCGGCGGTGGCAGCAGGGTGAAGAGATACCAGTGAAGCGTTTTCTCGTGGGCGTTGGTATACCGAGTATTCTCATCGGGGTTTGTGCTTGGTCGCTATGGTCAGAGTCGGCGATGGGTCTTATTGCACTCTACTTAACGATGACCATCCTTGTAGGTCTCCATTACGTAAAGCAGGGCTTCGGTATCTTTATCTTTGAAAGTGCTCAACGGAGAGTATTCCTCTCGTCTAGGGACCGATCGTTATTGCTGTTAGCGATGTATAGTCTTTGGATAGGCTCGTTGATGATCGTTTGGTCAGCTTCTGTTCGTTTACTTAATTGGTACGGATTAGAAGTACCAACCATTTCTCTGGGTGAAGGGTGGCAGATAATAGGTTATGGTTTGCTTATCGTTTCTCTGGTGCTGTCCTGCTTGGTCTTGGCTAAAAATTATTTTCGTGGACGGTACTTTGCACCCTCCGGCATCATTGCGCTACTCATTCAATATGTGTGGATAGCACCGGTAGGCTGGATTCCTGAGGTGCTCTTTGTAATCCCTTTTTTCCATAGCTTACAGTACCTACTATTAGCCAAGAATGCAGTTGACCGAATTGACCCGCCAACCAAAGAGACCGCTCATTCATCTCGTTGGTTACGCTGGTGGGGGCTTGCTTTTGTGTTGGGGTTGGCGGGGTTTGAGGTGTTGCCAAAACTACTGGATGATGTGATCACGGTAGCGTGGCAGCCTGCGTTCTATTTGATTTCGTTTATTTTAGTGATCAATATTCACCATTACTTTATTGATGGCGTGGTCTGGTCGAAGAAGTCCAAGATGGTGATTTCATAGTTTACAGAGACAAACCTAAACGACTTATCCTGACGAAGGTAATTAAGCAAAGAGAGTGTGCGGCGTTGATCTCAACCCACCCGCATACTCAAATCCAACGCCTTTACATCCTTCGTCAGCGCCCCAATAGAAATGAAATCAACCCCAGTTTCAGCAATGGGGCGCAACGTCTTATCCGTCACATTACCCGAAGCCTCAAGCTTGGCGCGACCATTATTCATCTCCACCGCAGTGCGCAGGTCCGCAAGACTGAAGTTGTCCAACATAATGATGTCAGCGCCCGCATCTAATGCTTCCTGGTACTCGTGCAGATCTTCCACTTCAACTTCTACTGGCTTACCTGGCGCTATCTCATGGGCGCGGCTAACGGCCTGCTGAATACCACCACAGGCGGCGATGTGATTCTCCTTAATCAGGAAGGCATCGTAGAGGCCTACTCGATGGTTGAAGCAGCCACCGCAGCTAACCGCGTACTTTTGGGCGTTACGAAACAGAGGGATAGTTTTGCGAGTATCGAGAATCTTCACGCTAGTCCCCTCAACCATGTCCGCATAGCGGCGACAGGTTGTTGCGGTGCCACTTAACATCTGAACGAAGTTCAGTGCTGCGCGTTCGCCGGTAAGGAGGCTTCGGCTGCTGCCGCTGAGGGTGTAAAGTGTCTGATTCGGCTCTAGGCGATCGCCATCTTCCACCGCAAAGTTAATCACTACGCTAGGGTCTAGCTGTTTGAATACCTCAAGCACCCATGCTTTACCCACGAATACACCACCTTCGCGAGTAATAATGCGCGCATCACTCTTCGCCTCAGCGCTAATCAGCTGTGCTGTAATATCACCGGATCCAACGTCCTCACGAAGAGCTTGAGATACTTGGGTAGCGATGTCTTCAGCGCTTAGCAGATGGGCGGCAATGCTCATGGTATGTCCTTTGGGTAGCTAGTTGTTGCGTTTGCTTGTAGGAGGTAGAGCCGTTGTTAGGGCTTGTCTTCCAATTGGGCGAATTCTAGCACAGCAATTCAGCGAGGTAATAATGCTAGCCCTTAATGAAGCAATATTTTTCCGATAGTGGAGAACGCGTCGATGAGAGCGCCGATGAGAGCGATAATGAAAACAAAGCGATGACAGCTTTACGATGAGGCCTACCAGAGCCAAACGTCAGTGGAGGGCGGAGCTACCTGAGTTCAGCCACCCTTGAACTCAAGATCATCGCCCCCCATACTGCTACTAAGAGAATTTGAGGGGATGCCATCATTGCAGTGGAACGGTTGGTTAGCGAAGGCTGAGAAGCGAGCGTCGCCTAACTATAATGCGCGGCCAGGCGGCGAAGTAGACTTGCTTGTAGTCCACTGTATCAGCTTGCCCGAGGGTAACTATGGCGGCCCATGGGTGGATAAGCTGTTTCTAAATCAGATTCGCGGCAATGAGCACCCCTCCTTTGCAGATCTTGAAGGATTGGAAGTTTCGGCACATTTTTTTATCGCCAGAGACGGTACGCTAAGCCAATACGTGAGTTGTCTTGAGAGAGCTTGGCATGCGGGTTTATCGTCCTTCAACGGTCGCTCAAACTGTAATGACTTTTCACTGGGCGTTGAGTTGGAAGGTTGTGATGCGGACGGGTACGAGAAGATTCAGTATCAGGTGCTTGTTGAGTTAGTAAAGGAATTACAGGGATATTTCCCGGCCCTCACTGTAGATAGAATAGTAGGGCATGAACGTATAGCGCCAGGACGAAAGACAGATCCCGGACCGCACTTTGCTTGGCAGAAATTTAGGGAAGAATTGGAGAAGGCATGAGTTTCTTTGTAGTGTTAGTGGTGTATTTGCTGTATCGCAAGGGCGAAGGTTGGCATCGCCTGCAGCGCCGTGTTTGGTTGGGGAATTGGTGGAATATCACCGGTGATAAGGGTACCGCTGCTAGCAGAATTATCTATTTGGCAATTCCGTTAGGCGGGCTTTTCTTCGCCTACTGGCTGCTGTCGCCGATGGGTATGATGGGGAGTTTGGCGCTCGTCCTTATTGATCTCTTCGTGTTGGTGCAGATCCTCGGAGAACAGTCCCTCCGCGCTCATTTCGATGACTATCGTGAGCAGCTGGTAGCGGGTGAGATGATGGAAGTTGGTGCGCGAGCGGCCAAGGACCTTGGCTACGATAGCCCTACGGACAGCGAAGGCGCCTATAAGCTAGTTTGGCAGGCGTTGGCTCGTCGTGCCTTCATTGATTTCTTCGCAATTCTCTTCTGGTACTGGCTGGGCGAAAGCTTCTTTGGTTTAGGTGCGCTCTTTGCCATGGCTTGGCGACTTATCTTCATTGGTGCTGCGCACGACAAGTGGTTCTTCAAATTGCGTCATATGGCCGGCTGGGTACCTGCTCGCCTGGCGCTTTTAGGTTATGCCTTCGTAGGTAATTTCAGCACCACGCTACCCGTACTGATGCATTCGTTAACGGATTTTCATATTCGCACTAGTCGACTACTTTGCGACGGTGCGAAGGCTGCGTTGGTCGTTGATAATGACGCACAGGATGAGGGCGAAAAGCCCTTCGAACGCCTCTTTCAACTAGTGCAAAATACTGAACTAGTCTGGTTGGCTGCATTCAGTCTTCTCGCTATTGCAGGGGCATAAATGATTCGCCACGGGAGTAGCTAGCATGATGGTCGAAGTGGATCCGCATAACGCGGATCGACTCGAAGGTTGGTGTCATTACCTGCAGTTTGAGGCTGGCCTATCAAAACTCTCCTGCGAAAGTTACCGCCGTGACGTCAGTCAATTTGTTCGCTTTAGTGATGTATCGCTTGATAGCTTCAAAAGCGATGATGTGAAGCATTGGTTAAGTAATGGCTTTAATGAGGAAGCTTCCGCCAAATCACAGGCGAGGCGGCTGTCGAGTTTGCGCAACCTCTGCCTGTGGCTAATTAGTAGTAACTACCGTAGCGACAACCCCTGCGCAAACATTGACTTACCTAAACTTGGTAGGCGACTTCCGAAGGATATTAGTGAACAGCAGGTTGAGCTATTGCTGGCTGAACCTGACACGAGCACGCCGCTAGGGTGCAGGGATCGGACCATGTTGGAGCTTATGTACGCAACTGGATTGCGGGTATCCGAGCTCGTAAATTTGTCGCTACTATCGCTTAATATCAACCAAGGTGTCATTCGCGTAACCGGGAAGGGCGCTAAGGATAGACTGGTTCCGTTAGGCGAAGAGGCTGAGGACTGGCTTGTTCGCTATATGAAAAGTGCACGATCAGAGCTGTTAAAAGGGCGGCAAAGTGACGTATTATTCCCCTCCACACGAGGGACATTAATGACCCGCCAGACATTCTGGTATCGAATAAAAAAATATGCGGCGGCTATTGGGTTAGAAGAGGCAATTTCTCCCCACGTTCTGCGCCATGCGTTTGCGACGCATTTGCTTAATCACGGTGCTGATTTAAGAGCAGTGCAAATGCTATTGGGGCACAGCGACTTATCCACCACTCAGATTTACACACACGTTAGTAGAGCCCGATTAGGGGAGGTGCATCGCACCCACCACCCGCGAGGCTAAAGAGAGAAGTTATATCATGAAGTTGTTTCACATTGCATTGGCTGTCATGGCCCTGGGTTTATCTGTACCGTCCGTTGGTCAGGCCTTAGTGCCTCAGGCTGAGTCAAGCGCTGCCACTGCCCAAGCTAATCTACAGCGTATCTACCCGCAGGTTCCCTGGGGTACGCCCGAACCTTCGTCCATTGAAGGCTGGTTAGTCGTGCCGATTATTGGCTCAGCAGAGACTATTTATGTCTCCAATGATGGTGAGCATCTTTTTACTGGCAAGGTATTTCGTATCAGTGGTAATTCGCCAGTAGATATCGCCGAAGAACGATTAATGCCTGAGCGTGCTGAGAAGCTAGCAAGTTATGACCTGAGTGAAGCGCTTATTTATCCTGCTAGTGCTGAGAAGAAGGCACGTATTTATGTCTTTACGGATGTGTCCTGTGGCTATTGTCGCCGTTTTCACGGTCAGCTTGATGAGCTTAATGAGGCCGGCGTAGAAGTTGTCTACCTAGCCTACCCACGTGATACACAAAGCCGACAGCCTGCTGCGTATCGTACCATGACGGGCGTTTGGTGCTCGCGTGATCCCAAGGGCTCGTTGAATGAAGCGTTTGCAGGTGAATCCTTCCAGCAAGCCAATTGCTCGGATGCGGTTCGCGATCAGTACAATTTCGGCATGTCATTGGGCGTAAATTCCACCCCTCATATTTTCCTTGAAGACGGTACTAAAATCCCTGGTGCGCAGCCTACCGAGGTCTTGCTTCAACAATTGGGAATATAAACCATAAGATAGTGTAATTGACCTACCTTGGGTGTCTGATACTCTCGGTTTAACTGGGGAACTTATCCCGAAAAATATCGAGGTTCAGCGTGAAGGTAGTCAAATTAGGAATATGTGGTTTAGGTACGGTTGGTAGCGGTGTTGTAAATATCTTCGAACGCAATGCTGATCTCATTCGCCGAAGAACGGGCAAGCGAGTTGTGATTCATCACATTGGCGCCCGTTCCGACTCCACCAAGTGCGACGTGAGCAAGATCAAGGTAAGTCGCGATATCTTTGCAGTAGCCAATGATGATGACGTTGATATCGTTCTGGAACTCATCGGCGGTACTACCGTTGCGAAGGATTTGGTAGAAACTGCACTCAAGAACGGCAAGCACGTGGTGACCGCCAACAAAGCACTGATTGCGGAACACGGTGACGCGCTGTTTAAACTCGCTGAAGAGTGCGAAGCGGTTCTGCGTTATGAAGCGGCCGTCGCCGGTGGCATCCCCATTATCAAAACTCTTACCGAAGGCCTGTCAGCGAATGAGATCCACAGCATTGTAGGGATCATTAACGGCACGGGTAACTTCATCCTTAGCGCGATGACTAACGAGGGAAAAACCTTTGAAAGCGCGCTAGCTGAGGCCCAGCGTCTCGGTTATGCCGAGGCCGATCCAACCTTCGATGTCGAAGGGATCGACGCGGCCCACAAACTGCAGATCCTAGCTTCCCTTGGCTTTGATAAGCCCTTTGAATTTGGTTCGGTGTCCACCGAGGGGATTAGCAAAATCACCCCCGCTGATATCGAGTACGCGAAGGAACTGGGTTACCGGATTAAGCATCTTGGTATTGCCCGTCGACGCCATCATGGCTTCGAGCTTCGCGTTCACCCAGCCTTGGTGCCGGTTAAGCACAGTTTGGCCAATGTTGACGATGCGCTGAATGCTATTTTCATCTACGGCGATGCCGTGGGTGGCGTCCTTTCTGTCGGCGCTGGCGCCGGCTCAGAACCTACCGCGTCAGCGGTGATTGCCGATGTGGTTGATGTGGTGAAAGCGGGTGAAGCTGCTCGTGTTATTCGTCCTAAGCAATCTACAGGCAAAGTTTTGCCACTTGAGGATGCTGAATCCAGTTACTACATTCGCTTTAAGGCCGCGGATAAAGCCGGCGTTATGGCGTCGATTACCAGTGCCTTTTCAAATCATGGGATTAGTCTTGAGGCTATCTCTCAGAAGGAAAAGCAGAGCGCCGAAGATGATCAGGTTACCGTTGTGCTGCTCACTCACGGTGTGCGCGAATGGTTGTTTAATCAGGCTCTCATTGACCTTAAAGCGCTGGATGGCGTGGTAGGTGACATTGCGATGATCCGCGTAGAAACACGTTTTTAAGGTTAATACTATGAAGTATCAAAGTACCCGAGGTGCTGCCGAACAATTATCGTTCGAAGACGTGCTACTAAAAGGTTTAGCAAATGATGGTGGCCTGTTTGTACCCACCGAATTGCCAACGTTCAGCCATGATGATCTCGCGCGCTTAGCGACGCTGAGCTACGAAGCGTTGGCCTTCGAAATCATGTGGCCATTTGTTGAGGGTTGCATCTCAGCGGAAGACTTTCGCGCCCTAATTGATGATGCCTACGCCCAATTCAATCACTCGGCTATTGCGCCATTAGTGCAGATTGATCAACGCACGTGGGTGCTAGAACTATTCCACGGTCCAACCCTTGCGTTTAAGGACTTCGCCCTGCAACTTCTGGGTAGATTACTTAATCACTTCCTTACCCAACGCAATCAGCATGGCGTGGTGATGGGGGCAACCTCGGGTGATACCGGTTCTGCGGCAATTGAAGCTTGTGTGGCCTGTGACCACCTTGATATCTTTATTCTGCATCCGCACCAGCGTGTATCAGAAGTTCAGCGCCGCCAGATGACGACGGTACTGTCGAAGAATGTCCATAATATCGCGTTAGAAGGTCACTTCGACAACTGTCAGCAGATGGTAAAAACTAGCTTTGCCGATCAGTCCTTCCTGCCTGAAGGGCGTCAGTTAATTGCGGTCAACTCCATTAACTGGGCGCGTATCATGGCGCAGATTGTTTACTACTTCTCGTCAGCACTCGCCCTTGGAGCTCCGCAAAAGCACATCAGCTTCAGTGTGCCTACCGGCAACTTCGGCGATATCTATGCCGGATATCTGGCGAAGAAGATGGGCTTGCCTATCGGCCAGCTGGTGGTGGCAACGAATGCGAATAACATTCTGCATCGCGCTATTGCGGCCAACGATTACTCCAAGCAGGGGCTACAGAAAACCTACTCGCCGTCCATGGATATCATGGTGTCGAGTAACTTCGAGCGACTGCTTTTTGATGCCTTCAGCCAAGACGGTGATGCCCTCAAGGCGCAGATGGAAGCCTTTGCCGAAACGGGTGAGCTATCTCTTCCTGCGGATGTGTATCAAAATGTGATTGCGCACTTTAGTTCTGCGGCCTTGGATGATGAGGATACCTTAACGTGGATCCGCGACACCTTTACGCAGTCTGGCTACCTGGCAGACCCTCACACGGCTATCGGCATTGGCGCGGGCGCCGCTTGTCGTCGCAGTGATGATGAGGTAATGGTATGCTTAGCCACAGCACACCCAGCTAAATTCGACGAGGCAGTAAAAGCCTCTGGGGTAAATCAAGAGGTGGTGCTTCCCGCTCATCTGACTGATTTGCTTGAACGCGAGGAGTCCTATGAGGTTATTGAGAATAACTTGGAAACCGTGCAATCGTGGATTCAGCAGCAGGTGAACATCTAGTCAATATTCGGCGTCGCAAGGCGCTGAGCGATCCGCTTCCTCAATATCCCGAGCTACTCGCTCGGGTGTTATCCCACCGTGGCATTCAGTCCGATGCTGAACTGCCGCAATCTCTCGCGCAGTTACTGCCGCCCCCCCAAATGAAGGGGCTTGCTCAGGCTGCTGCACTGGTCGCGGACGCTATTGCTGCGCAAAAACGTATTCTCATTGTGGGTGATTTCGACTGTGACGGTGCGACGAGCGTTGCCCTAGGCATGCTTGGTCTGCCCGCGTTAGGAGCTGCTCACGTTGATTATCTGGTGCCGAATCGCTTTGAGTTTGGTTATGGGCTGTCGCCGGAAATTGTCGAAGTGGCGCGCGAGCGATCACCCGATATGTTAATCACGGTAGATAATGGTATTTCCAGTGTGGAGGGCGTCGCGTTAGCTCGCTGCTACGGCTGGGAAGTGGTGGTGACCGATCATCATTTACCCGGAGATCAACTCCCTAGCGCCTCGGCGATTGTTAACCCTAACCAGCACGGCTGCGAATTCCCCTCCAAGAACTTAGCTGGGGTAGGCGTGATGTTCTATCTGCTAATTGCGCTTAGGTCGGAACTCCGAGCCCGCGGGGAGACTGCGGTTGAACAGGTGAATCTGGCCCAGTGGCTAGATATCGTGGCGGTGGGGACGGTGGCCGATGTGGTGCCATTAGACGCCAACAATCGCTTACTCGTTAGTCAGGGCTTGGCGAGAATTCGTAGCGGCCGCTGCCGCCCTGGCATCAAGGCGCTGTTGCAAATTGCTAAGCGCGACCCGACTGTGAGTAAGGCTACGGATTTAGGCTTCGCCGTGGGGCCGCGGCTAAATGCGGCGGGCAGACTCGATGATATTAGTGTGGGGATCCGCTGCCTGCTAACGGACGACGATTCTCAGGCGGCGGTCCTTGCCGATCAACTCAACCAATACAACGTCTCGCGACGTGAAATTGAGGCGTCAATGCAGGCTGAAGCGGCCATTGCGGTCAAGGCGATTAAGCTGGCGGGTGATTTGCCCTGGGGATTGTGCGTCTACGAGCCCAGTTGGCATGCGGGAGTTGTGGGTATTGTCGCGTCGCGGCTAAAGGAACAGCATCACCGTCCCGTCATTGTCTTCGCCGACGAGGGCGAGGGTTACATCAAAGGGTCCGGGCGAAGCATTCCCGGCTTGCACCTGCGTGACGCCTTAGATCAGGTAGCGAAGCAAGCGCCTGAGGTGCTCAAGAAGTTTGGTGGCCACGCTATGGCGGCTGGCTTAAGTATTCATAGCGATCATTTTGAGGAGTTCTGCGGGCTATTCGATGAGGTAGTTCGAGGGCAGCTAACTCAGGATGATCTTACCGAGACGATGTTTTCTGACGGCACACTAGCCAGTACTCAGCTGCACACAGAAAATGCTAAATTGCTGTCAACGTCGCAACCGTGGGGACAGGGCTTTCCAGAGCCCAGCTTTGACGGTGAATTCTGGGTGGTATCCAGCAAGCTGCTGCAGGATAAGCATCTGAAACTGACCTTAGCACCGGTTGATAATCGCCAGCACCTTGTGGAGGGTATTCTGTTTAATTATCAAACGGCGGAGCGCCGGTGGTATGAGCAAACGTCAAAAATCCGCGCGGTGTATCAGCTTGATGTGAATCGTTGGCGCGGTAATGAATCCTTACAATTGATGTTGCGTCACCTTGAGGTGGTCTACGATTGACAGTCACTGATTTCACGGTGCTTTGGCAGGAGTGACTTTCGCTCGCTATACTCGCAAACAACATGATTTTTTTATGGCTTTGAAGTAGAATCGCCGCCTAATTCGAATTTGATAATGGTTAGCCGCTAAATGGAAATTAATCCGATCCTAAATACCATCAAAGATGTCCGCGAACGCGTTGATATCTTGAGGGGGTATCTTTGACTATGCCAACAAGAAAGATCGACTTGCAGAAGTTGAGCTAGAGCTTGGCGAACCGTCCGTTTGGGACGATCCAAAATTGGCCCAAGAGCTGGGTAAAGAACGCTCGCTACTCGAGGGTGTCGTCAAGACCATCGAAGACGTCGATGCGGGTATCAATGATGTCTCAGACCTACTTGAGCTAGCCGTTGAAGAGGATGACGAAGATACCGTTGCCGAGGTTGAGGCAGAGCTAGCTAATATCGTAGCGCTGTTAGAAGAACTCGAGTTTCGCAGGATGTTCTCCAACGAGATGGATCCCAACAATTGCTTCTTGGATATTCAGTCTGGTTCTGGCGGAACGGAAGCTCAAGATTGGGCCGAAATGCTCCTGCGTATGTACTTGCGCTGGGGTGATTCGAAGGGCTTCAAGACAAGTCTAGTGGAATGCTCGGCCGGTGATGTAGCTGGGATTAAGAGTGCGACTATTCAGTTTGAAGGCGAGTATGCCTATGGTTGGCTGCGCACGGAAACTGGGGTGCACCGTTTGGTCCGTAAGAGTCCCTTTGACTCCGGTGGTCGCCGACATACGTCGTTTACCTCAGTATTCGTATCGCCGGAAATCGACGATAATATCGAGATTGAAATCAACCCTGCCGATTTGCGTACCGATACCTATCGGGCATCGGGAGCGGGTGGGCAGCACGTTAACACCACGGATTCAGCGGTGCGTATTACCCACGAACCTTCGGGAATTGTGGTGCAGTGTCAGAGCGAACGCTCGCAGCACCAAAACCGTGACCGTGCTATGAAGCAGTTAAAGGCCAAGCTTTATGAGTCTGAGCTGCAAAAGCGTTCTGCCACCGCTCAGGCGCTGGAAGATACCAAGTCGGATATTGGTTGGGGAAGCCAGATTCGCTCGTATGTACTGGATGATCAGCGTATTAAAGATCTCCGTACTAGCGTGCAGTCATCGAATTGTAATGCCGTTCTCGACGGCGATATTGACCAATTTATTGTCGCCAGTTTGAAGAGCGGCCTGTAGGAAAATCAATGAGTAATAGTAGCGAAGAAAACAAGCTAGTAGCCGAACGCCGAGCGAAGCTAAATGGTCTGCGTGAGCGCGGCAACGCCTTCCCGAATGACTGGCGTCGAGATGCCCTAGCGGCGGACCTGCAAAAGCAGTTTGCCGAGCACGATAAGCCGACCCTTGAAACACTGGGTCACCGTGTGAAGGTAGCGGGTAGAATCATGCGTAAGCGCGGTGCCTTCATGGTGCTTCAGGATGTTTCCGGTCAGATCCAGCTCTACATCAACCGCAAGGTGCTATCGGAAGCTGAAGCTGCTGATGTGAAAACTTGGGATATCGGTGACATTGTCGGTATTGAAGGTCCGGTGCAGCGTTCGGGCAAGGGCGATCTTTTTGTGGATATGCACAGTGTCGTGATGTTGACCAAAAGTCTCCGTCCACTGCCAGACAAGTTCCACGGCTTAACCGATACCGAGCAGCGCTACCGTCAACGCTATGTTGACCTGATCATGAACGAAGATTCGCGCAACGTCTTCGCAACGCGTTCGGCCGTTATTCAATCTATCCGCAACTTCTTGGGCGAAAAGCACTTCATGGAAGTGGAAACGCCGATGATGCACGTGATTCCAGGTGGCGCGTCGGCACGTCCGTTCGTGACCCATCACAATGCCCTAGATATGGACCTCTACTTGCGTATTGCCCCTGAGCTTTACCTGAAGCGTTTGGTAGTAGGTGGTTATGAGCGTGTTTACGAAATCAACCGTAACTTCCGTAACGAAGGTCTTTCAACACGTCACAACCCAGAATTCACCATGTTGGAGTTCTACCAAGCCTACGCGGATTACCGTGACTTGATGGATCTTACCGAAGGCATGATTCGCCGGGTGTGCCTAGACGTATTGGGTTCAACGGATGTCGTCAACACCACTAAGAACAGCGACGGCGAAGTGGTTGATTCGGTTACCTACGAATTCGGCAAGCCGTTTGCCCGTCTAAGCATGTTTGATTCGGTATTGGCTTACAACCCAACACTGAAGGCCGAGGATATTAATACCCTTGAAGGGATTACGGCCGTTGCTAAGTCGTTGGGCGTTAAAGTTGAAGCGCGTTATGGCTACGGTAAGATTTTGACTGAAGTCTTTGAAGAGACAGTTGAAGCACGTTTGATTCAGCCTACCTTTATCACCGACTACCCAACCGAAGTATCGCCGCTTGCTCGTCGTAGCGATGACAACCCAGATGTGACGGATCGTTTTGAGTTCTTCATCGGCGGTCGCGAAATTGCGAACGGTTTCTCGGAGCTCAACGATGCTGAAGATCAGGCATCACGCTTTGCCGCTCAAGTAGCTGACAAAGACGCAGGTGATGATGAAGCCATGCACTTTGACCATGACTATATTCGCGCGTTGGAATACGGTTTGCCGCCAACGGCCGGAGAAGGCATTGGTATCGATCGCTTGGTGATGCTGTTAACCAACAGCCCATCGATTCGCGATGTATTGCTATTCCCACACATGCGTCCTGAGTGATTGTTTAGTGTGAACTAGCGAGAATAAGAAAGGCCGAATCAGTGACTGATTCGGCCTTTTTGCTTTTAGCGTATTTGTTTTCACATCGTTAGAACGTTTGTATTAACGCTTTCAGGGTGCTTGTTCTATCGCTGATAGGGTGATTGTTCTATGGCTTCAGGGTGTTTGCTTGATCGCTGTCAGAGTGCCTGCTCTAAAGCTTTGTGTGAAGGCGTGATAACTGAGCGGTGTGAATCACTCAGTTACCCATTACCCCGTGTTTGACCTTTACTGGTAGTAGATTCCTAGGGCGTAGTAGCATGGCTCTGCTGTACAGCTATACATCTTTACCGTGTAATCGTAGCTGTTTCCATTTGCGCTAGAAATAGTTGCTACGGGATAGGCATCCTCTTCTTCATCTGAGTCCACCAAATTTTCGCGGCTATCATAGATGAATAGGTCGATATCAGGGCAGTCTTGATCACATACGGCCACTAGGCGATAGCGTTGGCCGCGAGTAGGAATGAAGTTCCAAGTGTCCTCAGAGTTTTCATTCAGCTTCGACATCACGATGGATTCCATTATCCATCCCTCTTCACTCATGGCATCAGTCACGCCAGAGATTTGCTCAGCAATGCTGTCAACGTAAATGTCGGCCTGTGAGCTGGCGGTCGCTAAGCCTAGGGTCATAGCCAGAGCGAGTTTTGCAGTAGGGTGATTTAGCTTGTCCATATTATCTATCCTTTAATTGAGTTGCCTTTCCCTTTATCGGGTTAGCTATCCCTTGATTAGGCTAGCATCCCTTAGTTCGATTAACAATCCTTCGGCTAAGTGGCCCATCCTTCGGCTGACTCATCATTGTGTAGGCTTAGCTAGCTATCCTTGGATTGAGAATCCGATGTCATGCGGCGCCAAGACTTAGGTGCCATGCCAGACCAACGCTTAAACGAGCGGCTGAAGGCGCTGTCTTCCGAGTAGCCCAGGTAATTGGCAATTAACCCGAGTTTGAACGATGGGTTCTTAAGATAATCGCGCGCCCGGTCAAAGCGAACCGCGTCGAGCGCATTGCGGAAAGTCGTTCCGGCTTCCTTCAACTGGCGTTGAAGTTGGCGTCCAGAGACGTTAAATCGCGCGGCAACGCTTTCCAATGAAGCGTCTTCCAAATTAAGCTGCTCGCGGATAACGGCTAGAATGGCGGTCAACTTTTTCGCCGGCTTTAGCTGTGCTGAACTCACCGGTTGAGAAAGTAACTCCGGGGCGAAGTGAAGTGCGGTTCTGCCTGATTCAACCATGACCGGGCGATGGTAATTGCCTTCGTGGGATTCTGAGACAACCCAGCTACGAATCGAGCCTGAGCGATTGGTCAGTTGGCAAATCAGTTGATCAATTAGGCTTAAGGCGTGAATCTGTGCGCTCAAGGGCAGTGTTTGCTCACTGACTAGTTCGATAGAGGCGGTATCAGCGGTCACGCTACTTCGGTAGGAAACACCGGGAAGCAAGTGGGCGCAGCGTTCGCTAAATTCCTTAAGCTTCGCTGAGACATTTTTCATACTAAGAATATTACTGCTATAGCCGCTGAACAGGCTGCTAACATGCAGTTCACCCAAAATGGCGCTGAAGTTGGGTTGGTTGAAGCGTTCTTTGCACTCATCCACAACACGGTGGTAGGTATCAATAGGTAAGTAGCTGTCAGGGATATCAAGCTTTGAAAAGTCGATGTCGAACTTCTCGAGTAGCTTACTTGGCGACGAGCCAAAGACCACCGCTAAATCTGCTATGTTCTTAAAAACCGATGAATGAACGAGCAATCCAGTCTGCATGATTAGTGCTTCAGCTCAAGTTCGTCTGACATCATATCGTCCCAGACCGGCTCACCCGGTATGGCGTGACCCTCGCTGGCCCATTCGCCCAGGTCAATCAGTTTACAGCGGTCGCTGCAAAACGGACGGTAGGGTGATGAAGTATCATAGCTGTGCGCAATGCCACAGGTTGGGCAGTCTACGAGTGGTGTTGATGCCGCTGACGTCTTCTTAGTCATAAATAATTCTCATGAAACATCGCGCTGTATAAGCGCTTCGTGAAATTGTTGCAGCGCATTATGTAACTGCTCAAGCGAGCCACTATTGTCGATCACATAATCGGCTTTGTCGAGCCGCTTTTTGCGCTCCATCTGGGCTGCCATAATGGCTTCCACCTGTTCCTCGCTAACGCCATCTCTACTTAGGGTTCGCTGTCGTTGTGTTGCTTCATCAACATCAATCACTAGAACTTGATCACAGAGTTCACTCTGCTTGGTTTCAAAGAGTAATGGGGATGACAGCACCACATAAAGCCCATCGGCGCTTTGCAGCTGAGTCTGAATTTCGTCGCGTATAAGCGGGTGTAGCAGTGCTTCTAACCAGGTTTTTTGCGTAGGGTCAGAGAAAATGAGCTGTCGCAGTGCTGCTCTATCTAAACTTCCGTCGGCTGACTTTAGGTGCTCGCCGAAATGCGAAAAAATCGCCTGCAGTGCAGGTCTCCCAGGCTGAACGACCACGCGCGAGCAAAGGTCTGCATCAACCACGGTAATACCCAACTGTTGAAGGTGGTCTGTTGCGGCCGATTTACCGCTACCGATTCCGCCCGTTACGCCTAAAATCATCTGAATTCTCTCTATTGAAGCGGCTCTAGTTTAGCGTTTTATGGATATTAATACTATGTAATCGCGGCCCGCGTGTTGAGCACTGGCATTAGAGCAGCTACTATGGGTTATTACCGCTAAAAACATGATAAATAGGGCGCTTGTGATGAAGAAGATAATTTCTAAGACGGCTTTGGCGAGTCTCTGTGCAATGGCGATATCGGGCTGTAGCGATGACGCCGCATCGCCAACATTCGAGGCATCCGATCAAAGCGCTGAACAGAGTGTTGATCAAAGTGCCAATCAATGGACAATTGATGGCCAGCGAGACCTCGCGAATGCACTAAATCAGCAGCCAATCAATAGGCGAGCGAAGAATGTCATCTTCTTCATTGGTGACGGAATGGGTATCACCACTCAAACCGCTGCACGTATTTTAGAAGGGCAATTGAATGGGCAAGATGGCGAAGAAAATCTGCTCAGCTTCGAAACACTGCCTTATACCGCATTAGTGAAGACTTACACAACTAATCATCAGGTGTCTGACTCCGCGGGTACTGCTACGGCTTTTCATACCGGAGTGAAAACCAAGTCTGGAGTCATTGGACTGTCTGAATTCGCGGATTACAACGTTTGTGAAGGTCAGGCGAAACATGAGGTCACTAGCTTATTGAAACTGGCCGAAGACCGAGGAATGGCTACCGGCTTGGTCAGTACCGCTCGAATTACCCATGCCTCACCCGCGGCAGCCTATGCGCATGCTGCGAGCAGGGAATGGGAAACCGACAAGGATATGTTGCCTGCTGATATCGAGATGGGTTGTGTCGATATCGCTCGCCAGTTAATTGAGTTTGAGCACGGCGATGGCGTTGATGTCATTCTTGGTGGCGGCCGCCGTGGCTTCCTGCCAAATACTGTGGCCGACCCAGAATACCCAGATCAGCAAGGTCGCCGAGAAGATGGACGTGACCTAGTTGCTCAATGGCAATCCGCCGGCGGACAGTTTGTCTGGAACGAACAACAACTCCGCGATGCACCGAAGGACCAGCCGTTATTGGGCCTATTTGAGCCTTCGCACATGCAGTTTGAGGTTGATCGGCCGCATGACGCGGGTGGGGAACCATCGTTAACTGAAATGACCGCCACCGCGATTAGTCGTTTAGAGGATAGTGAAGAGGGTTACTATCTGTTCATCGAAGCTGGTCGTATCGACCACGCTCACCATTACAACAACGCCTATCGCGCGCTTCACGACGCCGTTGAAATGTCGCGTGCGGTTGCGCAGGCGATGGCAATGACCTCGGAGCAGGATACCCTAATTGTGGTATCGGCCGATCATAGTCACAGCTTTGCCCTAGCGGGTTATCCTGCCAAGGGTAATGGCGTCTTTGATTGGGTGCGCGGTACAGATGACCATGGTCATGCAACTAATGAAGTTGAGTTAGCCGAAGATGGCCAACCCTACAGCATGTTGGGTTACACTACCGGCTTTATGGTGCCGCGAGATGAGGCCTACGGGGAGCTAGACCCGTCCGATCCGAATTTCCGTCAAGGTGCACGTATTCCAAGTCGCGGCGAGCACCATGGCGGTGAAGACGTTGTGGTGATGGCGCGTGGACCTATGGCTCACGCGTTCCATGGCTTTGTAGAGCAAACATTTTTATATCACGCGATGGCTCACGCCCTCGATATTCAGCAGTAAGAGGTAGATCATGAGAAAATTTTTAGTGGGCATTGTATTGAGCAGTCTAGTAGTTGGTTGTTCCAGTCTTCGTGTTATTGAGCACAATGAAAAGGAAACTAATCTTGCAAATTACGAGTTCTTTGCCTGGGGCGACAGCCCGTTGGATCAGAGCACGCAGAGTTCACTCGCAATTGCCGATACAACTATTAGAGCCTCGATGAATAACGAGTTACAGCGCAAGGGCTATGAAGTTGTAGACGACGGTTCGCAAATCACCATGACCTGGCGAGTAGGACGTAGCGAAGTCGAAGTATTCGAAGAGCCGGTTTACACCATCGACAACTCCCTGGGCGATAACATGCAGGCGAGTATTGTTCACGATGGCGATGTATTCCAGTCGAGTAGTGAGTACGTTTCGGTTGACCAGCTCGTGATCCTGTTCGCTGACACGGCTACGCAAGAGCCTCTCTACGCAATTGAAATTCGTGGCGTGCATGAAAATGCTGCAACGACCGAAGGCTTAAAGGCGCGTATTGAAGAAGCGCTGAAGAAAGCCTACAAGAGCATTCCGCGCCGTCGCTAATGGCTAGCGTATCGCTCGTTCTTGGAAGTGGTGGCGCCCGTGGCCTAGTGCAAATTGGCGTCATCGATTGGTTACTGGATAACGGTTACCAAATCGATTCCATTTCCGGCTGTTCGGTGGGCGCTCTGATTGGTGGCGTCTATGCCGCTGGGAAATTCGAGGAATTTAAGTCCTGGGTTTTCGCGCTCGAGAAGCGTGATGTGCTCAGGCTTACCGATTTGCACTGGGGTGCTGGTGGCTTCATCAAGGGTGATCGGGTAATGAATGCACTGCGCTCGCTGGTGGGTGAAAAACAAATCGAAGAGCTTGGAATTCGCTATACAGCGGTGGCAACGGACTTGGATCGTGGGCAGGAAAAGTGGTTCCAGAGTGGTGACTTATTTGACGCCATTCGCGCCTCAGTTGCCGTGCCTAACGTTCTGTCGCCACATGTTGTTAATGGCCGAATCTATGTGGATGGGGGCTTACTTAATCCTGTGCCCATCGCGCCCACCTTGGCGGACCATACGGATATGATATTAGCGGTGGACTTAGCCGCTCGTTCTACTGACAACCGCAGACAACCAGAACATTCGAAAACGCCTAAGACGACCGAAAAAAGAGGTCGAATCGCCTCATTTATCGCCGATTTGATTGGCGACAACGACGACGAAGTTGTCGAACTGCCCAGTGTTCTTGATATTAGCAATAGAAGCTTTGATATTATGCAAACGGCTATTTCGCGAACCAAGCTCGCAACGCATTCGCCGGATGTAGTTTTTGAATTTGCTAGAGATTTGGCAGCAACCCATGAATTTTGGCGAGCCAAAGAGTTAGCTGACATTGGCTATCAGGTTGCCGCAAACACCATGATAAAGCAGGCTACTGATGAAGGAATTTGATCTCCCCCACGATCCTCACTATGCGTTTACGGCGTTATTTTGGGTAATGATTGTTAACATCCTTGCTACGGGCTTTCTTGCGGCTAGTCCCTTCGCAACAAGTATTGGCAACGTCACCTCAGCGGGTGTTCTTCTTGCAGCAATCTACCTGGTATCTCATAGCCGAAAGTGGCTGATTATTCTCAGTTTGACCAGTGTGCCAGCGATTGTTAACAACTCGCTGGTCTCCTTCTTGGGGATACCTCAGTTAGAATCCGTTAATAACGTCCTATTCGTGCTGTCGCACATTTCGGTCACAGTCTTTTTGGTGCTGACCCTCATTTATGCACGCCACGCTAATTTATCGACAATCTATTCGGCCATGTGTGTTTATCTCATGCTGGGGCAGAGTTGGACCTACGTTTATCTGGCGATTGAGGCGTGGCAGCCAGGTTCGTTTATTTTTAACGATGAGCTACGCGTATTGGGGCAACTGAACTATCACCAGTTGATGGTTGAGATGGAATATTTCAGTTACGTAACACTTACCACTCTTGGATACGGGGACATCACGCCCATTTCTCCTGCGGCGCGATCCGTAACCATATTAGAGGCCATTTTAGGGCAGCTCTATCTCACTATTGTACTCGCAAGGTTGGCTGGTCTATATCTTCAGGAAAGGACTAAGAAGGCTTCGCCGGACAATTAGTAACCTCCGGTTCGTCAAGTGCTTTGGTTGATCAAGTTCGCTAAGTGTTTTCGCAGAAAAAGCTAGCACCTACAAAACTAGCGCCAACGTTGAGCTTCGTTAATTTTGTAGGTGCCGTGATATATTACGAATAAGTAATGCTATTGCGGCAAGTTCTTTAGTAAGTACTGAACGGCTTTATCTACTGCTGCCTGCGAGCGTTCTGGCGTAGATTGATTCAGTAATCTACGGGCTGAACTGGTTCGCCAAACTAATTTGTCAGAGGTAGTATCGGCGATATCAATAGTGACCTTCACTTTATCGTTGTCGGTTTCCTTCAGCGTAGTTTGCTCACCATAGAAACGCGGCGAGTAATGCATTGGATAACGATGGTAGTCATACCAACCAAGGCCCGTTGATGCGCCAACGGAGTTGCCACGAAAGGCCGTTAGGCTCTCCAAATGATAGGTAACCTTTAGGCTAGCACCCTCACTTTGCTCAGTGTAACCCGCGGTCGCTAACTGGGCTCTGATACTGGCGACCATTCGGTCATTGAGAAGTTGGCTAGAAATTGCGGTCTCGTCGGATTCCAGTGCCGAAGATGGCGTTAACTGGTAGGTTTTGCTCGCACCAAAATTATAGTTAGGGTCATAATCCATATTGGGTGATCCAGCACAGGCTGCTAGCAGCATGATGGCACAGAAGGTTGCCAATTTGGCGCTGAATTTGCTGAGCTTTGAGCTAAATAGACGGTTCTTACGGTTAATCATCTTGCGGCACCTCCGGAATATTGAATAAACCTGGCTGTCGTTCCCATAAACCATCTTGGTTGAGGCAGAAGTCGAAATCTAGCTGCCAATTATCTTTATTGGGAGTGGTGACGGTGAAGCGAATACGTCGACATGGAACATCACCCAAGGTAAATAAACGCAGCAATTTAGCGGTGCCATAGCTGCCGCTTTCATCGTTTTGCCAGGCGACTTCAGTTCCTACGGGCTGATCATTCAATCCTTCCGACACGGCGGTGGAAAGAAGGGCCATATCCTCAGGCGTGACACGAGGGATCGCCGAGCGCCAATTCGCTTCAGCCGCCATCGAGAAACAAAGTAGAAATACTGCTAAGAGTCGAACTGTCATGTTGATTGTCCTTAAAGCGTGTTGTTTCTTTGTGTATACCAAATCACAGGCTGTTCGGATTTTTTCAGCTCTGCTTCCACATCTAAGACTTTCACAAATAATGCCATTCTCACGATAACACCGTTGTCCGCTTGGCGGAAGATTGCCAAGTTGGGATTGCGATCCAAGTCGATATCTAGCTCATTTGCCTCGGCCCTAGAGTCCCTAGGTAGCGGATGCATAATGACGGTATTCGGCTCGCAGTGCGCGGTGTAGATGCTCTGGTTGAGGCGGAACTGGCCGCGATAGAGGTTGGCTTCAGCTTGATCAGCGAAACGTTCCTCTTGGATACGAGTGCTGTAGACAATGTCTACGGCGTGGATACCCTCTTCAAGCTTATCGGTAACTGTTACTTTGACATCGGCGGCACGCATTTGTTCAACGAGCGCCTCGGGGAGCTGGAGTGGCTGCGGTGATACTAAGCGGACTTCCACATTCGAGAACAGGCAAAGTAATTTGCTAAGAGAGTGGACGGTTCGACCGTGTTTCAAATCGCCAATCATAGCGATACGTAAGCCGTCGACGTTGCGGTTAAAGCTGCGCAGCTCGTTGCGAATGGTGTAGAGGTCCAGCAACGCTTGGGTAGGGTGTTCATTTGGACCGTCGCCGCCGTTAATTACCGGGACGCGCGAACCCTGAGCAAACTCCGCTACTGAGCCAATTTCGGGATGGCGCATACAAATAACATCCGAGTAGCCCGACAATACTCTAGCCGTATCGTAGAGTGATTCGCCCTTGCTCAGCGATGAGCTCTCTAGGCCCGTTGTTTCACGAACATAACCGCCGAGGATATTGAAGGCTGAGCCGAAGCTCACACGGGTGCGAGTGCTGGGCTCGAAGAACATATTGCCTAAGATTGCTCCGTCGAGAACACGCGTTCGCTTTTCTCGGCGAGCATAGGGCGCTAATAAATCCGCCGTCGTGAAGAGCGATTCGATGTCCGCGCGCTCAAACTGGGCGATAGATAAAATGTTGGCTCCACGAAACTGCATAGTGTCCTCTTAATTCGTTACTTTCGACGTTGTGTTGCTTTTGCTTTCCAGCGCAGTCTAACAAGTTGCTAGGCGCTTTGTATTAGCATTGCAAAGCGCTCTAAATCCTTCAGAATCTTCAGTTTACGTTCATTGTTGACGATGTCAGCATCCTGGCTAAGTAACATCAACTCTCCCGCGAAGTCCTCTAAGCTTAGCTCACCTCGGCCACCATCGGTAAAGCGACTAAGCAATAGCTCGCGCCAAGTATAGCGCTCATCGTCATTCAAGGTCTGCGGATAAAAGCGAGCTTTGTAGCGCAGTAGCAGTTGATTGTAACGATCATCGGCGAAGTGATAGGCCTGAGTTGCTAGGTCATCGGCATCGGCAGCGCGAACATCCGCCATAGTGGCTTTATCTGCCGGCGATGGGAAACCTTGGTAGAGAGTGGTTTCTGCGTCCGCTGGTGATGCTTGATAATCACTGTTGAAAACGTCGCAGAGCTTTGCCCGAATGGCCGGGTCATTAAATAGCTCAGCGCGTTTTAGAATAGCACTTTCGTCTAGCTGCAGGCGCTCACAAGTAGCGGGGTCCGCGGTAGCTGTTCTCAGCGGCGCTACGGCGGGAGACTTGTTTAGCATGATTTGCTTCAAGCCGAGTGACTCGTAGCCTTCAGGGCGCTCGCTAAAGCGAGTAAACATAATTTCGCGGATAGTTTCTGCACTTTCGCGAAGCAGCCAATCATTGTTAGTGTTGAGGTCAACACACACCACTGCGTTGCGGTTAGAACCTCCTTGGCCGAGTGCCAACATGGCCGAGGTGTAGTGACGCTCAGGACCTAACTTAGGTGAGGTGTGCATAAACGGCCCGTTGCCAACATGGAGGAGTTCGGCCACCTTATGCTTCTGCCGCATCTGAAACAGATAGTTGAATAGTTTTGGCTGAGCATCGCGCAGCTTTTTAGCCATGCCGATAGTGGCGCGCACATCGTTGAGGGCGTCGTGGGCATTCTCGTGGCTGATTCCATTGGCGGCGCTGAGAATCTCTAGGCGAAAGTTCGGCTTATCGTTCACCGTTGGCCATTCAATCCCTTCAGGGCGAAGTGCCCGTGCCATCCGCAGCACGTTGATCAAATCCCAACGGCTGTTGTTATTACTGTATTCGCGTTCGTAGGGATCATGAAAGTTACGGAACAGCGTAAAGCGAGTGACTTCATCATCGAAATTGATGCTGTTATACCCAGCCCCGCAGGTGTTGGGCTTCATAAACTCAGCATTAATCTTAGCGATAAAATCCGGTTCTGGCATGCCACGTTGTATGCATTCCATTGGTGAGATGCCAGTAATTAAAGCAGCTTGAGGGTGCGGTAAGCGATCTAAGGTGGGCTGGGCGAACCAGTTAATCGGCTCACCTATCTCGTTGAGATTTTCGTCGGTACGAATAGCGGCAAACTGAGATGGTCGATCAAGCTTAGGATTGACACCCCAAGTTTCGTAGTCATGCCAAAGGATGGTGTTGGTAGTCACCGCGATGCTCCGCTCAGATTTTGATTATTATGGAGAACAAGGAGGGGGTGGCGCAACTCCTATTCGCGAGAAGCGCCGGTCAACGAGCCGATGAATGTCGATTAGTGGCCCAGATGCTTAAGTCTAAGGGCCTCGAGCTGTTCATTCTCGAAGGGCTGATTAAGACAGGCAATGATAAACGGACGGAGCTGTTCGAAGGTCATCAACTGTCGAACAACGGGGACGAAACTGATGCCTTCGTTGAATTGCAGTAGGTTACTAAAGAACTGACGACACACGTCTGGCTGTTGCAGATCATTCCAAAAACGGCCTGCCACGACGCCTATCACCTCGCCCGAAATACCATGGGCTGAGTTCAAGGTACGGAGGAGATTGCGTTGCCGGCACTCCGCGTCGCAGCCGGCCAAGCTCTGCAGTAAGGCCGCTGTCTTGGTTGCATCGCGGTCACTCGTCAATTCGGCTTGTAAGTGGCTTTCGACAGTTTTAATCAGTAGCGCGGGGAGAGCCTCATTTTCCAGTAGATGAGCCAGAATCTGCCAGTGACGATCGCCTAGCAAATGAGCATTCGCACTAAGCTTTTGGGCTACACCAGGTTGATTAAGACGAACGCTTAAATCTGCTAAGCCCTGAAGGGGCAGCAGATCAACATCCTGGTCCTCAGGATTGTCCAACCAGCGCTTCACCAGTTGATAGTTGTCCGTTGAGGCAAGCTGATTATCCACGCGCAGCATGGAATGAAACTTAGCGCGTCGTTCAACCGGAGGCTGAATACTCGCACTTAGATCTTTGGCTGCCGCCTGTAAATCCGTTGCCTCTTCAGCGTTGAGGTTTTCAGCATTGGCTGCTGCCCTGCTAAGGAGTTGATCAATTAGACCGTCTCGGGCTCCTAAGTTGAGGTGCATGCGTTCATCTAGCGGCAACTGGAAGAACCACACTACGCTATTTTCTATTTGTTGCTTATTCAAGCCGACAATGGCAAAGGTTGCTGCTGCTTGAACGGGATTTTCCCAGGCTTGCTCACCACGTTCGAATGCTAGCCAGTCTTGATGATCTATCCGACGAATCTGCCGTGATAAATCGTAGGTCGCCACCTCAAGGTCGGCTTGCTCTAACAGTGCGCTAAGGGTGAGGAGTTGATCGGTCATACTGTACTCGATGTTAGTTCGGTGATGGTTTCGCCATTTAGCGTCAAGGGGTCGGTGGCCAATTTGTCTGTCACCACGGCTAGGAACTGATAGCTTCCGTTCTCGCCACCAACAGCTACAACCGTACCAGCTGTTTTGCCTTCAGGGGTGAGAAGTTCATCCCCATTGTTTGGCGCAGCGCCGGCTAACTTGCCACGATGGAGCGATTTCTTGGACTTACCTAGGTACTTCATTCTAGCAACGATTTCCTGGCCCAGGTAACAGCCTTTAGTAAAGGAGATACCGCCGAGTAGGTCGAGGCCAATAATCTGTGGGATGAACGCGCTCTTTGATGAGGCATCCGTAAAGACCACACCGGCCTCCACATTGGCTAAGGCGGCCGCTACAGATTGCTCTGAACTTGCGGGCTGCTCTTTAATCACCCACGCTGAAGTGCCATTCGGGTGACGAATGATTGAGCCCAATTGGGTAAAGGCTTCGGAAGCAAGTTGATCGGTTTGAGTACAGAAATGCACGGATAGATCCGCACGTTCGTCAATGGATACCTTCGAAAACGCCGCGTACTTTCGGTAATGGGCGATGAGCTCGTCAGCACAATCTTTATCAACTAGGATGAGGAAACCTTGGTCAATCTTTGTAATGACGAAGGTAGCAATAGCGCGGCCTTTTAGGTCACAGCTAGCCGTGAAGGCAGCTTTCTCTAACGTGATGTCTGCGGTATCGGCGGTAATTTGGTTTTGTAAAAATGTCGCTGCATCTTTCCCCGTAATCGAGTAGATGCTGAGCTGACCAATGCTAGTGGTATCCATGAGAACCTCGTAGATCAATATGGCCTATTAATGGGGGCACTAGCTAGGAAAATCAAGGCGATTTGAACAGAAAGCTACACTGAAGTGCGTGACTTAACGCGCAGCGGTGAGCGATAATAGAAAAAACGCATTTAAGGTTGGGATATTGTATGACAGATCTATTCGCTCAAAATCGTATTGCTTGGGCAAGCCGTAGAGGCATGCTGGAGCTAGACCTCGTGCTAGGACCTTTTGTTGAGTTTGAGTATGCAGGGCTAGATCAGGCTGATAAAGAGCGCTATGTGTCGTTACTTGAGGAACAGGATCAAGATCTCTTCCGCTGGTTTCTTAAAGCGGACCTGCCAGAAGACCCGGAACACGCCGCAATGGTGAAGTTGATTTTGGAACGCCATGCTGCCCGCGGCTAAGCGCGGTACTAATCAAATATTTCAGATCATTGCTAGCTCATCGCTCCAGTGGCTATATATGTTTGTCAGTCTCGCCGCCTGTCATTACTTATTAGTGTTGGCGCGTCCAGAAGTGGCAGTCTTTACCGGTGTAGTGGCTTTCGCTTGGTTGTATCGGTTGCCCAGCAATCCTCAGCTATATAGTTTGCACAACGGCCAACTTTGGCGTTGTGAGCGAGGTCACTGGCGTTGTCTGGGTAAAATCCATGCACTGCAATTAGGTGCATTTTGGACCAAGATTGCTACTCAGCGGGGCACGTATACTTGGTGGTGGGACCAATTACCCCCAACGAGCTGGCGCCGACTTAGGCGACGCCTTAATACCGGCGTGTATTAAGGCTTCCACTTCGAACACATTAATCAATACATTCCTGGCTCTCGGCTCTCGGCTCTCGGCTCTCGGTAAGTATCGCGGAGTGTTTAAACTCTAGCGGTGAGATTGAGGATCCGTTACGACAATATCCTGGCCCGCAAAGTTGATGGGTACCATGATGGTATTTCGAGCTACGGGTGAGCAATCTGGGTAGTCGCGAGTAAAGTGTAGGCCCCGAGATTCACGTCGCTGTAGGGCGGATCTAATGATGAGTTCGGCAACGTCAGCAAGATTACGCAGTTCAATAGAATCACTGCTTACCTTGTGATGTCCGTAGTATTCGGCAATCTCTCGCTTCAAGAGTTTGATTCGATGCTGCGCTCGTTCAAGGCGCTTTTTAGTGCGAACAATACCCACATAATCCCACATGAAGCGGCGCAGCTCGTCCCAGTTATGGGAGATCACTACGTCTTCGTCGGAGTCGGTGACGCGACTCGCATCCCAAGGTGCAAGCGCTTGAACTTGCTGCGTAGTTGCTAACTGGCTAAGGATATCTTGGGCTGCCGATCTACCGTAAACAATGCACTCAAGTAACGAGTTTGACGCCATACGATTAGCGCCGTGAAGGCCGGTAAAGCTTGATTCGCCAATCGCATAGAGGTGCTTGAGATCTGTTGCACCATTGGTGTCTACCACCACGCCCCCGCAGGTGTAATGGGCGGCGGGAACTACCGGAATTGCCTCTTTGGTGATATCGATACCAAATTTCAGGCAGCGTTTATAAACCGTAGGGAAGTGCGCCTTGATAAAGTCTTCATCTTTGTGGCTAATGTCTAAAAACAGGCAGTCGGCGCCCAAGCGTTTCATCTCATGGTCAATGGCGCGGGCGACGATATCTCGAGGCGCTAACTCGCCTTGAGAGTCGAAGCGCTCCATAAAGCGTTCGCCATTAGGTAGCTTGAGTTGCGCCCCTTCACCGCGTAGGGCTTCGGTAATCAAAAAAGACTTGGCTTTGGGATGATAGAGGCAGGTAGGGTGAAATTGGTTGAATTCCATATTGGCAATACGACAGCCTGCTCGCCAAGCCATGGCGATACCGTCGCCGCTCGAACCATCTGGATTACTGGTATAGAGATAAACCTTCGAGGCCCCGCCCGTGGCTAACACCACAAAACGTGCAGAGAAGGTCTCCACCTCTCCCGTATCCGTATCCAGCACGTAGGCCCCAGCGCAGCGAATCTTAGTATCTGAAGGGTCGGCATGGGTAATTAGGTCTACGGCAATGTGGTGGGTGAAAAATTCAATTCCCTCAGCCTGGGTAGCGCGTTCAATAAGCGTCTTCGCAACCGCTTGACCGGTGGCATCCGCGGAATGAATGATACGGCGTTTACTATGGCCGCCTTCGCGGGTGAGGTGATATTGCTCACCGTCTTCCTCTTTGGTGAATTCTACCCCTTGATCAATGAGCCAGTGAATTGCTTCACTGGAATGACTCACCACATGGCGAACACGGTCCTCATCACACAGGCCGCCACCTGCGGCTAAGGTATCCGCCACGTGACTTTCTACCGTGTCGTCTTCGGTAAGTACGGCTGCTATGCCACCTTGCGCCCAGCGCGTAGAGCCGGCGTTAAGCTCGCCCTTGGATAACACCGCCACGTTGAGATGCTGTGCCAATTCAATTGCAATGGTGAGCCCTGCTGCGCCACTGCCGATGACGAGTACGTCATGTTCTTTAATTGTCATTCGTGTTAGACCACTGTATGTCGTATAATGAAGGGTAAAACTCCCTGGTGCGAAATTATAACTGAGGTTTTTTTATAAGTGTTAGGGAACTACTAAAAATCTCTCTGGTCATAGTAACGCGTTGATAGCAGCGCAACCAATTAGGTAATGATATGTCTGAATCACAACTTGCCTCCAAAAATGCAGATCTACTGCTGGTGGAGCGAGTAAAAAAAGGCGATAAACGCGCATTCGATCTACTGGTGCTTAAGTATCAGCACCGAGTTGTGGCTGTGATTTCGCGCTTTGTGAGTGACCGCGATGCGGCGTTAGATGTAGCGCAAGATACGTTTGTTCGTGCCTGGCGCGCCATCGATAAGTTTCGTGGTGACAGTGCATTTTACACTTGGCTCTACCGAATTGCGGCTAATACTGCAAAGAACTGGCTGGTGGCTCAATCTCGTCGTCCTACCATGGACGTGGATATTGATGACACTGAAAGCCCGGAATTAATGGAGTTAAGTGACGCCTCTACCCCCGAGGCGGTTACCAATACTGACCAACTGGCCGCAGCAATCGTTGCAGCCATTGACGATTTACCGGCTGAGCTTGGCTCGGCGATTCGCCTGCGTGAGCTTGAAGGTTTGAGCTACGATGAGATTGCTGAATCGTTGGGTTGCCCAGTGGGAACCGTTAGGTCGAGAATTTTTAGAGCGCGAGAAGCGGTTAATGAATCCATTAAGCCCTACTTGAGCGAAATAAAGAGCACACCAAGCTCACGTCGTCACGTGTAGTTTGTGCATCGAGGATTATTGAATGACTAACAGCAACAACTCAACATCAGAGCTCATGTCGAAATTAATCGACGGTGAGATATCGGAGCTCGAACTGCACCGACTCTTGCGTGCGGCAGATGAAAGCGACGAGGTGCGAAGCCACTGGTCGGAGTTGAACCTTCAGCAGAGTGCTCTCACTGAGCCGGTTGATGCTAATTTAGGCTTAGGTCTGGCCGATCGAGTTCGCGCCGAAATCGGTGATGAAGTCGTGGTGAGTGATGCACCAACGGTTGTTCAGAAACTACACGCTAGATGGTTGAAACCTGCTGGTCAGTTTGCTGTAGCGGCAGCGGTTGCCGCGTTGGTGGTGGTTATTTCACCGCTTACTCAAACCCAGTCAGATGAAGCCTTGATTCCAGGATTCCAGAGCGTCGATGAGCCCTTGTATAGTTTGAATGCTGAGTTGGCGCTACCTCAATTGCCCACTCGCCAAGTATCCACTCAGGTCTCCGGTGCCCCCCTAACACTGAGTTCAACGGATGCTTCATCAGGTCAACGTATCATTCAGCCCAATGGCGTGATGCTTCAGTCTCCGGAAGAGCAGCAGCGCATTCAGCTGTTGATGTCGGAATACCTCCGCCTACATGTTGAACGCGCAGGTCCTAACACAGCCTCTTCAGTTCGCACTTACCTACAAGCTGCCCCGGAATAAGCGATCGATGTTCAGATGTCTCCTGCTACTAGCGTTAGGCGGATTATTGTCCTCGCCAACGTTAGTCGCGCAATCTACTGAGATCACCCCAGTCAATACTGTGACTGATCCCGTTGAAATTGTATTAGCTGCGATGTCAGAGGCCGGTCGTCAAATTAGTTATACCGGCGTGCTGAGTTGGACTAATGGAGCGACTGAACAAAATGTTCGCGTTGTTCATCAGGTTGAAGATGGCATTGAGTATGAACGCATCTTCCACCTCGACGGCGCTGCTCGAGAAGTCATTCGGGAAGCAATGCCTGTCAATTGTCTCCAACCTGGTCAGGCGTTAAGAAGAGCTCGTTTCGCTCAACTTGATAGCATGGTTGGTGGTGTTTATGAACCTTCGATTGTTGGTGAGGAGCGGGTAGCCGGTCGATTAGCGTGGAAGATGCAGTTGGCACCCATTGATCAGTATCGCTTCGCCCATCTTGTCTTTGTCGATCAAGCATCGGGTCTTATCCTGAAAAGCCTGCTTTTAGATCGTCAGGGCCAAGTGCTTGAATCCATGCAGTACCTAGATATCCAGATTCGACCTATTACCCCCGAAGAACTCAGCGCCCAAACCAATTCGCCGTTGATATTTAATCAGCCCAGTGATTGTGTTCAGGGGCAGTTGGCCAACTACGATGACGTGGACTGGGCGGTAACTGAACCGCCGCCAGGATTCGAATTGTTCAGCGCCGAATACGATGCCGAAAACGACCGAACCTGGTTAATGTACGGCGATGGCTACGCCGTCTTCTCAGTATTCATTGAGCCAGGTGTCAACGGCCGTGGCATTCAGCGTGTTGGCGCTATCTCTTTGGTTGCTCAGCCTATCAAAGTAGAGGGTGAGGACTACACAATTACCCTGTTAGGTGATGTTCCCTCGGAGACCGTGGAGCGCTCTATTGCCTCATTGCGCCGCCGAGGTAATACCGATTGATCGTAGAGCAGGCCGAAGTAACAGCCATCGATGGTACCGGCGCGTGGGTGCTCACCATTCGTCAGTCTGCCTGCGACGCCTGCAGTGCCCGGGCAGTATGTGGCCAACGCCTACTCAATAAAGCAACCAGTGAAACCACTCAAATTCATGCCCTGTTTGATCCCAGTCAGCCGAAACCGCAGTTAACTGTGGGCGATAGCATAGAGATTGGTGTGCCGCGCGAAGTTGTCGCCTTGGGCTCGCTGTGGCTCTATCTGATTCCTGTCCTAGCTTTGGTGCTAGGAGCGCTGGTGGGGGCCGAGTTATTTAATCCTAATTTGGGCTCGTTTTTTGGCGCCGTAATGGGGCTTGGTTTATCGGGGGTGTGGTTATATCGTCGTGCCCGCAGAGACCAATGCAATCCTAAGCTTCATCCCATCATCCTCTCTTCGGCAATTATTGCTAAGGATTAACACTTCTTTACCTTCGGCAGTGAACCATTGCTAAAACTGAGGCTCTAAGGGTTAACTGCGGCTAAACTTGAGTTCGGTATTGCGCAATTGAAGTTTGGTGTTTAGCGGCAGACAATGTTGCTTAGGTTCCTGGAGAATTGATTTTCTCGCCAAGTAGGTTGAAAAATAAACTGTAATTAACTCGTATCGTCTTTCTTAGGAGATTGTTTATGTCATTTACACACCGTTGCTACAAGGTGTCGTTGTTACTTGTGTGTTTGGTGATGGCGCCGTTTGCGTCCGCCAATCAGTTTCCCGATTTAGTTGATCTGATTGATAATAATTCACCGTCCGTAGTGAAGATTGAGGTGGAATCGGTCCGTGAAGTTGGCAGTCGCCAGATGCCGGAAGGCATGCCGGATATGTTCCGTCGCTTCTTTGACGAGCCTCGCAATCGTGGCCCGCAGCGTGCTCAGTCCAGTGGCTCCGGGTTTGTCATCTCGAATGACGGTTACATTTTAACCAATGATCATGTAGTCGCCAACGGCGATACCATTGTGGTCCGCTTCCCCGACCAACGTGAATACGATGCCGAAGTAGTGGGCCAGGATCCTCGCTCCGACTTAGCATTACTGAAAATCGAGGCCGAAGACCTTAGGCCCGTTCGTTTCGCTAGCGAGCAGCCAAGAGTGGGCGAGTGGGTGGTCGCTATCGGTTCACCGTTCGGTCTAGATTATTCTGCCAGTGCCGGGATAGTCTCTGCTCGTGGACGCTCACTACCCACCGAGAATGGCGACAACTATGTCCCATTCCTACAGACGGATGTCGCTATCAACCCCGGTAATAGTGGCGGGCCACTTTTTAATCTCGCCGGCGAAGTGGTTGGTATTAATAGCCAAATCTTTACCCGCTCGGGCGGTTATATGGGTTTGAGCTTTGCTATCCCGTCGGATGTTGCACTGCAGGTGGTTGAACAACTCAAGGAGAATGGCTCAGTGAGTCGTGGTTGGTTGGGTGTTGCCATCATGAACGTTGACCGAGATCTCGCTGAGGCAAACGGTTTAGAGCGTTCTCGCGGTGCTCTGATTACCTTGGTAGAAAAGGATGGCCCGGCTGCTGAGGGCGGTCTTCAAGTGGGCGATATTGTCCTGAAGTTTGACGGTAAAGCAGTCATGAACTCGGGCGACCTTCCTCATATTGTGGGCTTGTCTCAAGCTGGTGAAAGCTATCCCGTAGATATCATGCGCGAGCTCGAGCCGATGACCCTAAACGTGACTCTAGGCGAACTGCCAAATAACGGCCCCGCAGCAAAGGCAGGTGAGAGCCAGGATTCTGAAGCGGGAGCATTAGGAGTAGTGGCTACCAACCTCTCTGAGGATGAACTTAGTCAACTCGATATTGAAGGTGGCGTTCGGGTCAAGGCAGTGGTCGATGGCTCTGCCGCAGACCGAGCTGGACTTCGTCCCGGAGACGTTATTAATTTGCTTAACTTTAAAGAGGTGATGGATATCGAATCCCTCGCGAGTATTGAAGCAGATTTACCCGTTGGTCAGAAGTTACCCATTCGTTTCTTCCGCAACGGGCAGCCGGTGTTTAGGACTATTGAGTTAGAGGATTGAAACTTATTAGTGTCACCGCGAAAAACTGAAAATGCCCCTCTTTTGAGGGGTTTTTTATGAGGGGTGTATTGAATTTAGTGTCAAAATGAAGGGCTTTAGTGCCCGCCGATACCACAGGCAGGTTCTTGCACTGAAGACCAAGAACTTGAAGTGGTAATCCATCCAAACGTCCCGTTTTGGTCCACCATATACGTCTCTGTTGTTGACGTAGTCACTCTCCAACCTTCAGCACAATAGGTAGACTCGGTGGTTCGAGTGTCTCCGAGTGTCGGGCCAGTATTTGGTGGCGGTAGCTCCGAATAAAGGCTGACCGAAGCCGACGTTGTTGTGACTTTAATAGCAATCACATCATTGAATGTAGGACGCGGGAGGGAAGTCCAATTTTCGTTCCAATTGGCCATCATTTCGCCGTAGATTCGCGCGGCTTCAGACTGATTCCTATCAACACCATCCTCTCGTATGATTTCTGTGCTAACCGAATGCTGTGCGATCGTTTTGTCGGCTAACAGTGACGGAGAGATGGAAAAAGAAAGGATCGCGATTAGCCAGTACGCTTGATATTTCATATTTTTTAGTCCGTTAAAGCCTATGAATAGGCGATCGATGCTATCTGCCTATGATGGGGTGGTCAAGTTTTGAATAATAGCAGTGAGGTTAGTTTCCTCCCCCGTTGCGGGCGAGTAGTTGCAGTCGACCCGTCTAGAAATAATTAGCTTGTGTCGAGCCGAGAGTAAGTACGTTTCGTAGTTTTGGCTTGTAGATCGGCTTTACTACGCTTACTTGCAATCAAGGTAGAAGCTTTGCATTATGGTTGTTTTTGCAACTACATTGTAATGGCATTCTAGAGGGATCTTAAATGCGGTACTTGATTTTACTACTTGGCTTCTATTTGTTTTCACCATCAACGGCGTGCGCAAAGCCTCCTACGCCAATCATAGCTAGCAGTTTCGGAAAACTGTCAGACTTCATGCCGAGTTACGCTGCTTCGAGTTTGTGCGCAGGTGAAAATTGGTCAGTTTATGATTTTGTGGATCACCCAGCTGCAACTTCCAAGCTGCTTTATCGAATAGCAGAAGCGAGAGGCTTAGCGGGAGATACTGAGGGCTCAACAGTCTATGAGGCCCAAATGTCCGAAATTACGCGCGAACTAGGCACCCTCTCGAGAGTGCCGATTGGAGCGCGATTTGCCATGATGGTAGGTGACAATAACGATGCCCTTCAATTTCGCGTGATCAGCGACTCAGTAGCCGATGGCATGCTAAATTTGGAGCTTGAGGCCATTTCCACAGTAGGTCGTGTTCGTTCGGTGGCCAACTTCAATCAAGAATTTGCAGATAATCAATCATTTATGCTGAGTTCGTCCAGCGATCTCAATGGGCTTATTTTATTGATGAACAGGTATGAGATGATTACCGCGGTCGAAGCTGCCTCGTTACTTGAAAGCCTCAAGGAGGGATTGGTAACCATTCAAGAAGTAAGTGACCCTTATGGCAACGATACAGCGTCGACGGTCCGACTTATCAGACCTTCAGCAATTACAGCTTGGGTGAATGCCAGTTCCGTCGATTCTTGAGCTAGTGCTTTCAAGAGAATCTTAGTTGCAAGCGCCGAAATACAATCAATTAACGGGCGCGAAAGAAAAAAGTCGCTTTCGCAATCGTGTTGTTAGTTTCTTAGGTGCGGGGAAAATTAATCAAGAGAAGGTGGAAGGTTATGGAATACAGGACCAGAAAAGAAGTTTTTCTAATCAACTCGGGAAAGTTTCTGTGGTTCGCGATTGCAGCGGTGACTGTGATAACTGTATTGGTCAAAGTAATTACTCTTGGTATTTGTCGTGAAGATGTTAGGGCGGTCATTGAGTCGCCGGACGGGCGGTCTCAGATTGTGGTGGATGAATCTGATTGTGGGGGTGCGACGACCTCAGCTTTTACCACGGTCAAAGTAAATAGCTTGGATTCTCGCCTTGCTACTGAAGTGATCTTATCGCTAGATAGTAAATATACAGAGGACTTAATCGTAGGGCGGTGGATTAGCAATACGTCAGTGAGATTGACCCTCGAGAGCGCTGATTCAATACATCAATATCTACCTACTAATCGGGCCTCGTTAGACTTGGACTTACAGCTTGTACTTAAGTAGGAGAGACAACAGCTATTCGGACGAAGCGAATAGCTGATTACGGATTTAAGTCATCGCGGATGCTTTGCGAGTTATGACGCAGGGCTCTGACAAGAATCACACTAATTTCAGATTGTCGAGGTTCAAATTACGCCAGGTTAACCTCGCCTCAGGTCTGTCTAGCGTTTTCACCTGTCGGCTGCTTACTTGACGCGACGGCGTATGCGGTGAAGAGTAGGCCAATAACATTGAAAGAATAAACGATAATAACATTTAGTATTATCTTCATTACGCTAATTCTTCGCCCTGTCAATTTAAGAATGACAAGTAATGCTGTTGTTATTAAAACGAGAACCGCTGAATAAAAAAAGTATGCCGAGATATTGATATTCATAGAGCTATTTAGCCTTGTTAAGTGGTTTACTTTGATTACACCATGGCAAAGACTGCCATAGCGTATGTTACGAGAGGACTATAATAAAGAAAAGTAAATATTGGGTTGCCACGGCAGTGGTAGTAATTGGGTTTGCCGCGGGCTGGTTAATCATTGGGTCAGAGTCTACCGTTATCGAAACCCCTGCAGACTCAGGTTGGGCGTTAGAGCTCGCCAGTGATGAAACTGGCCATGATGTAGCTGCTCCTTTAGAAGCTGCTACGGTGCCTTCGGTTGCAGCAGGTTCGATAGATCCGATAGCGGCAGATAACAGTACCACTCGAGGAAATAGTGATCCGTTTGAAACTGCGATAATTATTGATGATCAAAGTGGTGAGTTGGCATCGCTAAACTCCCAAAAGATCGAAGAGTTGATGATGGATTATCGGTTCACGGAGCGGATTCATAACGCCTTTCCGGTTACCGAGAATGGCTTTGAGCTGCAGTCTAAATTCAGTGGCGGGTTAGCGGAATTTGATTCGGAATTAATCGGAGAGAAAAGCATTGGTTGCACCGACAAATATTGCCTCGCTGAGTTTTCATTATCTGATGAAAATCAGGAGGGAGCGTTAACTGGAGAGCTAATGAAGAGCCTGAGTGACACACCTGCAGGAGGTGTCGTTTACGGAATTTATTTTGATGAGCTGACTAGCGAGTATAAGTATCGTTTGGCCTACTACCCAAATGTTGTCATGAATTGAACTCTTCTTTTTTACGTATCTTGACGGCCTTACTATGGCGCCTGAGAGCGGGCTTCTATCTTGAGTAGATAATTGATCCACCCATCACCAGTAAACTACTAAGCTGACCTACTCTTCATCTCAACAAGCTAAGTAGAATTAGGTGTAGGGCTGGCGGGATTTTTCGATTACAATTAGCGTTTTTAAAGTAGCGCAGAATCTAGGTGATTCTCAGAGGTAATTGTGTCCGATCTCAGTCATATCCGAAATTTCTCTATCATTGCCCACATTGATAATTGGTCTACTTTTTAGCCCCTTCATACCCACGCATATCCGCGCTTTAATGAACACTTAATATACTGATTTTACTGGCCTGTAGGTCATTTGTTCTTTGTTTTCTGTGCAAGGCAATTCATACCTGAGTATACTAGAGAAAAAACTAAGTGGTACCCTAAATGGTACTCAAGGATGCTTATGGCACTCACAGACACATGGCTTCGAAGTCAAGGGAAGAAGGTTGATAATTCGGAAATCAACAAAGCAGATCGAGATGGACTGTATGCGCGTGTGCGTGATGGGCGCATCGATTTCTACTATCGAGGTTCGTTGGCTGGTAAGCGATTTAAAATGATGTTTGGGCGGTACCCTGAGGTTTCACTTAAAGAGGCTAGGCGCAGAGCTGGAGAGGTAAATGAACAGGTTCGATTGGGTATAGACCCACGTCGTCAAGCAGCAGCGGACAAGCTAAAGAGTAATAGGCGACTGACCTTTTCGGAGATGTATGAGATTTGGCATGAGCGCTACTCCAGTAAATACAAAGTTCGCCACGAGCTTCATCGCCGGTCGTATGAGATTTACTTGAAGGACCGCTTTGGCGCCGCGTATCTCGATGAAATAACCCGCCTCGCGTGGACTCAATACCTCACAGAGTTATCACAACACATGGGGGAGATTCCCATTCGACTCCTGTCTGATGTTCGCCAGGTCTACGAGTTTGCCATCAACAACGGTTACACCGATATAGTAAATCCGCTGGTGGGTGTGCAGCGAAAGACGCTAGGCATTATCAAGAGGCAGCGAACGAGAGTGTTTGATGATAATGACCTTCGTCTATTCTACAGGGCGCTTAATCGCAAGCAGGTCATTAAGAACAAAATAGTGATGGAGCTAGTCCTGTTCTACGGTGCTCGTTCGCAAGAGTTACGAAACGCTAGGCGAAACTGGATTGACCTCGACGCGATGACGTTTACCGTGCCGTGGCAGTTCCATAAGACCGGGGCGAAGACAAAGCGCTCAATTGTTCGGCCAATAATTCCTGAGATGAAACATTTGTGGGAGGAGGCTCTAGCTTTTTCACCGAGCGACAAGTTCATCTTTACATCGATGAAGCACAAAACAACGCCCACTAATGAGCCTATGAGCGAATCGGCGTTCGAGGCACTGCCATTCTCAGCTCACGATTGGATGTGGAAGAATTACCCTCAAGAAGAATGGGAGCGATGGAGTAATCACGACCTCCGTCGCACAGCGAGGACGTACTGGTCGCAGTGGGGTGATTGGGCTACGTGCGAGAAGATGCTTGGTCACAAACTGCCAGGGGAGGCGGATGTTTATGACCGCCATGATTACGTTGATCAGATGATACCTATCTACCGCAGCTGGTGGTACCACCTTAAGGCGAGTGAGGGCGCGGTGCAGCAAAAATTGGAGTGGCATTGAAGATAATTGTGGCAACAATTAATGTTAATGTTAGGTTCCTAGTTAAATTTTTAAAAGGAGTTAAAAATGAAATTACTTATGAACGCTGTTGTTATTTCTATATTAATTTTATCATCTAATGCTGAAGCTAAGTTGGTCGGAAGCTTTCAAGGGTATCCGCTTTATGAGTGCTCGAGTCAATCAGGTTGCTTAAGTGTAGTCTCGAAGAGGATGAATAGAAAAGCTTCTCGAGGGCAATACGTTCCTTCCTATGTGTACAGCTACGAAAATGACACAGCAACTCTCGCATACTATCGAGTTAGCGTATTTAGTGAAGGCCCTGTGAGCGTATCTCATACTTCTCAGGTAGCGGTCCCTTCAGGAGTTAGTGCGTCCTGGGAGGTTAACGTAAAAAGTCATTTTGACACAGCGTTGCAAATTTGGGGGGCCGCGGACCTTGACGAGTACGCGTACGAGTCTCCCATATTTCGATTTTCACTATTCAATACCGCCTACGCCGATGAATTAGGTCAGTGTGCTGAGGATGATGAGAGCGTTGTTACTGCTTTAGAGTATCTAGGAAGTAGTCAGTTGAGAACTCAAGATTTTGCTGACATGGAGGTTAGTGAGGGTTTATGGAGTGCAATGGATGGCGCGGTGAGAGGAATTGCCTTTGTAGGTGCTTTATTTAACAATGGCAGCGTGGCAAACTTTGAGATGCCACATATGCCTAAATTCTTTGCTGATGGTAGTAGAGCTACTGTTGCTTACAATCACTATGCGCAATCTTTTGATGTTATTCCAGGGACAGTAGTTGATTGTAATGGCATCGTCGTTGGTGAAGAAATTGACGAAGAGATGACTTTCGCAACCAGCCAGTCAGCGATTGAATATCTGAATTATTTTGATTTGCAGGGCGCGGTGGAGCAATACGGTATTAAACTTGTTTCATCTGGGTGGTACTGCTACGCAACGAGTTCTGGAGTCGCGTGTGACCGTGTTGGTTCTCCGATTGATTAATTATTAATGAGGAGGTTTTCGAATGATAACTACTTTACAAATAGTAATGTTTTTGGCAGTTCTTGGCTTGTATTTTATCGGCCTGTCTGTACTTTTTACTAGATCAATAAAGAGTAATGGCATATTCCATCGTAAGTGGGTATGTTTGTTTGTTGCTATGCTTGTCGTATTCCCAGTAGGCTCATTAATATTGTGGCTATACTTGGTATTTTTTTGCAAGCGAAATCCTAGTGTTTAGGTTGTGACCTTTCCCCGGTAATTAGAACCACGACATCGATGAGATTTCCAGTTAATCTACCCAGAGGGAGATCTCAAGAAAATGAAGAAACGTTACTCAGAAGAGCAAATTATCAAGGCAATCAAGCAGCATGAAGCCGGAGCGAAGGTAGACGATATTTGCCGAGATATGGGCATTTCGTCGGGCACATTCTATAACTGGCGCTCTAAGTACGCAGGCCTCGAAGTGAATGAGGCAAAAAGGCTGCGTGAACTAGAGTCAGAAAATGGCAAGTTGAAGCGGTTACTAGCCGATAAGCTTCTTGAAGTCGAAGCGATGAAGGAAGTTGTTTCAAAAAAGTGGTAAAGCCAGCCGACCGCAAAAAGCAGCTGTGAGTCGGGGCGCTTTATTATCCATGCCGGCCCCTCCAGCAATCGGAGATATTTTATCAAAGGAGTGGTAGAATAAATGGGCACAAAAGAAAAAGACGATGCGATTAGTCATTGCCGAGAAGGTTGTTTAAATCCTTGGACAGGATCAGCTTCCAATTGTCGTGTTGATCGATCCAAGAGTGAGATATCAAATATTCGAGATACGTATAACAGGCGACTATCTCCGGTGGGGAAAAGCGACTACTATGCGTATCGAAGCAGTTTGAAGAAAATATAAGTGGTACCCTGAGTGGTACCCAAAACGTGAAAGATGAGACACATTAAATGCCACAGCCCAGTAGTATCAAGCATATTAGAAACTTCTCAATTATCGCCCACATCGATCACGGTAAATCGACGATTGCCGACCGCTTTATTCAAATTTGCGGTGGCTTGACCGAACGTGAAATGGCCGCTCAGGTGCTCGATTCAATGGACATTGAGCGCGAGCGCGGCATTACCATTAAGGCACAGAGTGTCACCCTTGATTACACCGCAAAAGATGGCGAAACCTACCAACTGAATTTCATTGATACGCCAGGGCACGTTGACTTCACCTATGAAGTATCACGGTCACTCGCGGCCTGTGAGGGCGCACTATTGGTGGTTGATGCCGCTCAGGGCGTAGAGGCGCAGTCGGTAGCTAACTGCTACACCGCACTCGAGCAAGGTCTTGAGGTGGTTCCGGTACTTAACAAAATTGATTTGCCTCAGGCCGAACCCGAGCGAGTCAGCGAAGAGATTGAAGAAATTATTGGTATTGATGCAACCGATGCTACTACCTGCTCAGCGAAAACGGGTATTGGTGTTGAGGACGTTCTAGAAACCCTAGTTAAAAGTGTCCCTGCTCCCGAAGGTGACTTAGATGCACCGCTTCAAGCGTTGATTATCGACTCTTGGTTCGATAACTATTTGGGCGTTGTATCGTTGGTTCGTGTCAAGCACGGTACGCTTAACAAGAAAGACAAAATTATTATTAAAAGTTTAGGTCGTTCGCATGTTGTGGATGGCGTGGGCATCTTTACGCCAAAGCGTAAGGAAACGGGTGTTCTTAGGGCTGGTGAAGTAGGTTACATCGTTGCCGGGATCAAGGATATTCACGGTGCTCCAGTAGGTGACACCATTACTCATGCGCAAACCCCTGAAGTGGATCAGTTGCCAGGTTTCCAGAAGGTGAAACCCCAGGTCTACGCAGGTCTATTTCCAGTAAGCTCCGACGATTACGAAGTATTCCGCGAGGCGCTGTCAAAGCTTTGTCTGAATGATGCATCATTGTTCTATGAGCCGGAGAGTTCTGAGGCGCTTGGCTTTGGCTTCCGTTGTGGCTTCTTAGGTATGCTGCACATGGAGATCATTCAGGAGCGTCTGGAGCGTGAATACAACCTTGATCTCATTACCACCGCACCAACGGTGATTTATGAGGTCATGTTGAACAATGATCAAGTGGTGACGGTAGATAACCCGTCGCAGTTGCCTGACCCCGGTACGATTAAAGAAATGCGCGAGCCTATTGTGCTGGCCAATATCTTGGTGCCGAAGGATTACCTAGGAAACGTCATTAATCTGTGTGTTGAAAAGCGTGGCGTACAGAAGGATATGTTGTTTATGGGTGGTCAGGTTCAATTGAGCTACTACCTGCCAATGAACGAAGTTGTCATGGACTTCTTTGACCGAGTTAAGTCTGTGTCACGCGGTTTCGCCTCGCTGGACTATCAATTTGATCATTTCGAAGCTGCTAAGCTAGCTCGACTTGATGTCTTGATTAACGGTGATCGGGTTGATGCGCTAGCGCTGATTGTACACCGTGATTTTGCTGCCCCGCGCGGTCGTGCGTTGTGTGAAAAAATGAAAGAACTGATTCCTCGCCAGATGTTCGATGTGGCAATTCAGGCGGCACTAGGCGGCCAGATTATCGCCCGTACTAACGTGAAGGCGCTGCGTAAAAACGTAACGGCGAAATGCTACGGCGGCGACGCTAGCCGAAAGAAAAAGCTGTTAGAGAAGCAGAAAGCCGGTAAAAAACGCATGAAGCAGGTGGGTAACGTAGAGATCCCGCAGGAAGCGTTCCTTGCTGTATTGAAGATTGATAGCTAAGTAACAATAAAAATAACATAACTAGGATAGAACTATGGATTTAGATTTACCCCTGATTTTTGCCTCGGCAGTTGCCGTGACAGGGCTCATTGCGCTGATTGATAAGTTATTTCTCGCCAAAAACCGCGGCAATAACCCGGATCCAGCGCTGATTGATATTTCTAAGTCAGTGTTCCCAGTACTAGCTTTTGTGTTTGTATTGCGTTCGTTCCTGTACGAGCCTTTCCAAATTCCAAGTTCGTCTATGGAACCCACCCTTGATGTGGGCGATTTTATCCTAGTGAACAAGTACGATTATGGCATTCGCTTGCCCATCGTAAACTCTACTTTGATTGAAATGAATAGCCCGCAGCGCGGCGACGTCATGGTGTTTTTCCCACCGAATGATACCCGCTACTTCATTAAGCGCGTGATTGGTTTGCCGGGCGATCGTGTTCAGGTAAAGCAGGGGATGTTATACGTGAACGGCGAACTCCAGCCGCAAGAACTTGTGATGGGTTACCCAGTAAATGAGCCGCGAGTGTTAGAAACTACAGAACAGCTGGGCGAGGTATCGCATCGGATGTTCCGCCACGTTCAGCCAGGTCGCTACAGCGAAGATTTTAATACGGTGGTACCCGAAGGACATTACTTCATGATGGGTGATAACCGTGATAACTCTCGTGACTCGCGTGAATGGGGACCAGTTCCAGAAGCCAATATTGTTGGTAAAGCCGTCTATAAATGGATGCATTGGGATGAATTCCTCAGTGTGCCGAGCTTCTCGAACGTAGGCCCAATTAACTAATATTTAGGGGAATACTATGCAGCGCTTTCAACGCGGTATGTCATTTTATGGAATGTGTTTGGTTATCGTTATAGCGGTGTTTTTCGGCATGCTAGGCGTAAAACTTGGACCTTACTACCTTGATAATACGATGCTCGTTTCATCGGTACAAAAGGTCTTCGATTCGGCCACTGAAGATACTTCGCTAGCAGACCTTCGTGAAGGTATTAGCAAGGCAATGGTGATTGACAACATTTCACCTCAGGCACGTAACGCCATAGTGATTGCTCGAGAAAACGAGAGTTTTATCGTTACCGCCAACTACGAGGTCAGAATTGATCTATTCTATAATATTGACGTGATGTTGAGTTTTGAGAATGAAATTAAGGCGCAGTGAATGCTAGATAGCTCCAAACAGCAGCATATTGACCAGCTGCTGAAGCGTATTGCTTACCAATTTTCCGATCAGGGCCTGCTAAAGCAGGCCTTGTCGCATCGTAGTGTAGGCACTCCCAACAACGAACGCTTAGAATTCATCGGCGATTCTATTCTAAATTGCACTATTGCCCAGGCACTCTATCAACAGCTGCCAAAGGCCACCGAAGGTGATTTAAGTCGGCTTCGAGCAGATCTAGTGTGTGAGACCACGCTTGTCGAGATTGCCCGTGAGTGGGACTTAGGTGTAAGCCTCTTCTTGGGTGCTGGTGAGATTAAAAGTGGTGGCGCGCAACGCCCCTCAATTCTCTCTGATACGGTGGAAGCCTTAATTGGAGCTATCTCTTTAGACGCTGATATGGCGACTGCTCAGGCGAGTGTCCTGCGCTGGTATGAGAGCCGTTTAGCCACGCTTAAAGTGGGTAAGCCAAAGAAAGATGCCAAGACCGAACTTCAGGAAGCAGTGCAAAAGAAGCAGGTGGCACTGCCGGTCTATCAGGTGGAATCTATTGACGGTGCGGACCATAATCAGACCTTCAAGGTCCGTTGTGATATTCCCAATCTATTAAGTGAAGTTTTTGGCGAGGGAACCTCTCGTCGTAAAGCAGAACAGGCAGCTGCCGCGAAGGCGCTGCAATTATTGAGGCAAAAGTAATGTCAGAGAACCAAAGTCGCTGCGGATTTATCGCCATTGTAGGGCGCCCAAACGTGGGCAAATCCACCCTGCTTAATCGCATTTTAGGCCAAAAGTTGGCCATTACTTCCCGTAAGCCACAAACCACCCGTCACCGTATGTTGGGTATTCATACGGAAGCCGATACGCAGTATGTGTTTGTTGATACGCCTGGATTACACAATAGTAAGGGCCGTGCACTGAACGATTACATGAATAAAGAAGCGACAGACTCTCTTCGTGATGTCGACGCCATTATCTTTGTGATTGACCGTCTGCGCTGGACTGAAGACGATGAGGCTGTCTTGAAGCTGGTACAACGTACCAAGACTCCTGTGGTGGTTGCGATTAACAAGGTTGAGCGTTTAGAGAATAAGAATGAAGTATTCCCTTATATTGAGGAGCTTCAGACCAAAGGTGAATTCGCTGACATCGTGCCGATTTCGGCCCTTCAGGGCACTCAAGTAGAATCCCTTCTGACGGCTATTGAGAAGCATATTCCAGAGAGTCCGCACTTCTTCGAAGATGACCAAATCACCGATAAGAGCTCACGTTTTCTCGCTTCAGAAATTGTTCGCGAGAAAGTAACTCGTCAGTTGGGTGATGAATTACCGTATCAGATGACCGTAGAGATTGAGAGCTTTACGGATAAGGGTAATGTGCTGGATATTCACGCTGTTATTCTTGTGGAGCGCGATGGGCAAAAGCGCATCGTAGTGGGTAAGCAGGGGTCAAGAATCAAGCTGATTGGCCAGGAAGCTCGTTTGGATATGGAGCGCCTCTTTGACCGCAAGATTATGCTGCACACCTTCGTTAAGGTGAGAAGTGGCTGGTCAGATGACGCTCGTGCGCTGAAGAGCCTTGGTTACGATTCGGATTAATCATGGCTGAAGCGCCGCTAAAACCCGCCTGGATATTACATCGGCGTCCCTACCAAGAGGGGCGTTTATTGGTGGAGCTTCTTACCCGCGATGAAGGCAAGGTAACGGCGGTTTGGCGCAAGCCCAAGCGCGGCTTTCAGGGCGAACCCTATGTGCCATTGCTGGCACGCTGGAGCGGTAAGGGCAGTGTGCTTACGCTGTCCAAAGTTGAACCGGTTAGTGCACCGATTCGACTGGAAGGGCGTTTTCTCTACATGGGGTTGTATATCAATGAACTCTGCTATCGCCTATTAGGCCCGTCATCAAGCCAGGCGCTGTTTAGTGCCTACCAAGAGTGTCTTATCAGTCTAAGTCGGGAGCAGGATGCTGCTGAAGCTCTACGTGCTTTTGAGCATGCGCTGTTGCAGGAGTTAGGTGTTTTTCCAGAAGTCTCTGTAGATACCTTAGCGAATCCCGTTGATCCTAATAGCTGGTATCGCTTCAATCAAAATAGTCAATTCGAACTCGTTGGGGCGGAGCAAAAAAACACGTTCTTAGGCAGTGTGTTGCTAGGGCTAGAAGCGCATCGTTATGACGGCAGTCTTAATCCTTTATTTCGTTACTTGGTGGACTTGGCATTAGGTGGACGACAACTCGAAAGCCGCCGCCTCTATGAATCACTCTTCACTAAGCAGACAGAATCTCACTGAATCGAGGGACCATCTCCCCGGCTATTTCTACGGACTCTAAAAACATGTCATAGGGTCTAACCCATAGGCACTCATCGCCATAATGGGGTTTGTAGAGCACCAACCATTCCTCGGTTTCGGAGTGTCTTACGACGTCTATCACCTCGTATTCGCCACCTTTGTAATGACGGTAACGGCCGGTATTGAGATAGGGTTTAGTCATCCAATTCTACCTTTGGCAGTGGGTTTTCAATAAAGTCATCAATGTTGTCACCCAGCATTTCCTTATAACGTGTTACAAGGTAGCTGACGGCACTCGGTTTTTCGTCACGAAGATCATCGCTATTCGCAGCAACGATAAATGCGTTGTAGCGAGCGGCGGCCTGCAACAGGGCCGAGTTGACTAAATCTGGACCAGCTTCCTCTGCCGCTTCATTCGCGAGATCGAGTAGTTGCTCGATAACCTTGAAAAGGGTTTGTTCCTCAGCTGACATAGTGATGCTCTCTTTAGTAATAGTTATCCCATTGTAATTTATAATTGTAGTTAACGCGATGTATCCGCACAGACCAATGAAAATGAGCATTAAGATGAGAATTCGCAGGCCAAGCTGATTCGCAGGAATGCACTCAAGGTGCGTGGAATAACGACTATGAATACGACCAAAAGCGCGTAGAATGGCGCCAATTTGCTGAATTAGAGACGGCCCCGTGGATATAAATCTAGAATCAATTGAAGTCACCGTGAAATCATCGGAGTTAACCTACGATGACCATGGCGGTTACTGGTGGAAACTTGAGGTCGATTTAGGGCCTGGCGTGCTCGTTCGCGCGCTGTGTAGTGATAATCAACGCGGCTTTTCTATGGATATTAGCTTCGACCATGACATCGCCGAGTCATTGCTTGGTGACGCTGATTCGCTTGAGATGAATTCAGTGGTTCTTAATATGCTGGCAGGGTTACTCCCAGACAGAGAGTTAATAAATTCCGATCTTAATCAGCCGGTCGCCCTCCAGTAAAACTGCACTTTTGCAGAGTTGTTCCCACCCTATAAGTAGTGATCAATAGTACCCATCAAACAATCCAAAGGATGGAGGACTGTATGGGTGTTATCGGCAGTTGGAAGGTTGATGGGGCAGAATTTTGTCCCCGGCAACTGGCACTAATCGCAATTAAAAAAATTGATGTACTAGCGCTCCAGGGTGTTTCGAGGCGATTCTATAGCGCCTTGAAAGCGAGTGGTTACTTCGCACATAGCTGTTACCAAGACGGCAGTGAGACGGGCGGTACAGCACTCTTTAGTCACTACTTACTGGGCGAATACTACCTTTGCCCGCCCACTCTAAAGCGCCATCCATTGATTCGTTATGTAGCACTGCCAACCGGGATGGTAGCGGTTGGGAGTGTCTGCTTAGATGAAGTAGACGACTTAAACTTGGCAGCACTTGAGCAGCTAAGCGGCCCCGTAGTGCTGGCGGTGAGTAGTGTGGAAGCAGACCTCAATCTCGCTTCGCTAGCCTATGACTGCATGAAGGGAAGTCTATCGGAATGGCTGCTTCAAGGAGATCACCTTGAGGGACTGAGCGATGCCTATCTTCGCTACATTCGTTCGCAATCCTTTCTTCGTACTAGCATCCAAAACGGTCGTGACGACTACAACCTTATCCCATGCGCTCGCGGTAGGCCTGGTGGTTTACATCCGTTCTCCGAGCACCTGCTTGTTAACAAGCACTTGGCGGTGAAGTGGTGTCGCTATAAGTTTCTTGATGCCTGCGAAGTGGGTGTGTATCGGAGTTTGATCTGTCTGCACACACTCCCACCTGAAATTGCTGTGCTGTTAGAGCAGCGGGAACGAGAGCGGAATAAAGGGATGGCGGTAGCGTAGACGGCATGGAACGTTCCTCGCCCTAATTAGGGCGAGGAACGCATAGTTAGTTCAAACACCCCGCAATATACGCCTCTGCGATAGCCAGTTGTTCTAGATCAATCCCAGTAGACACCCCCTGAGACTCGCAGAATTCAATTACCGTTCGGCTGTTTACGTTCCCCTTGGCTCCGGGTGCGTAGGGACATCCTCCCAAGCCTGAGGCCGCTGAATCGAACACGCGTACGTCCAATTCAAGCGCCGCGGCGACATTATGGATAGCTGTGTCATAGGTGTCGTGGGCATGGAGGGCGATACGGTCTGCGCCGATGGATGGGGCAAGCGCGCGTATTAGCTCTCGAGTACGCTGCGGTGTGGCGGCGCCAATGGTATCTCCAAGCACAATCTCGTAGCAGCCGAGCGCAAACAGCTTTTCGCAGGTCTCAACAACCTTGGCCACCGATGTAGTGCCCTCATAGGGACATTTGGCCACACAGCTGACGGTGCCGCGAACTTTGATATTCTGATCGAGTGCAACCTCGACCAAAGGTTTGATTCGCTGCAATGACTCATCGATAGTGCAGTTGATATTGTGCTGATTAAAGGTGTCCGATGCCGCGGTGAAGACGCCGATCTCTGTCACAATGCTCGGGTCTATTCGCTCGAATCCACGCAGATTCGGCACGAGAACACTCACGTCAGAATCCTTCGTCGGGCGAATTCCTGCGATCACTTCCTCGGAATTGGCCATCTGAGGAATTCGATCAGCTCGGACCATGCTGCCCACTTCGACGCTTTGAAAGCCTGCGAGAAAGAGCTGATTAATAAATTCTATCCGTTGTGCCACGCTTAATACAACGGGCTGATTCTGGAGACCATCACGTGGGCCTACTTCAATAAGTCGTACTTCAGGCATGGCTAACTTCCTCAACACTCAATAGCAGTTGGTCATCATTTACCGAGTCACCCACCGCTAAGCCGGTGGTCACCACAACACCATCTACCGGCGCATACAGGGCATGCTCCATCTTCATGGCTTCAATGCTGATGAGCTTGTCCCCCGCTTTAACTTGGTCACCATCCTCACAGCAGATTTCAATTACTGAGCCGCTCATGGGCGCTGAGATGGCCCCAGAACTTCGTGCTGTCTGCGCGCGAACGGGGTGGAAGGGCTCAACCCACAATTCAACGCCAGCTCCCTGCACCCAGTAGCCATTATCTTTGCTCATCACTTCGAGAGCCGATTTAGAAGCCAAAAGGTTTTTAGCCGCAGTTAAGCTGAGTGAGATGCACTCGCCATCAACGTCAAAATGGTAAACGCGAGTGGCTTCCCCAAGGCGGAAGTCATCGTGCTGATGCCAGGCACCTTGTTTGTTAGAGGCTTCTGATGGGTTGAGAAGGATGCTCGCCACCGCGAGCTCTTTGATCTCGTTCGCTAGCTCTGAGCTTTCAAGTAGCGTGGCGAGTTGCTCATCCAACCAAGTAGTTGAGACACCGCCATGCACGAATTCTGCGTGCGCACAAATCTGCCGGAGTAGGTGGGTGTTGGAATGGATTCCCAATATGTGGGTATCTGCTAGCGCAGACTGGATTAGTCCGATGGCGTCCTCGCGACTTGATCCGTGAACAATGAGTTTGGCAATCATAGGGTCGTAGAGCGGAGTAATGGTGTCGCCGCTCACTACGCCCGCATCGATACGTGCGTTATTTGGCCACTCAAGGTGGCTAATTCGCCCAGTACTTGGAAGGAAACCACGTTGAGGGTTCTCTGCATAGAGCCTGACTTCAATAGCATGACCATTGATAGTGAGTTCACTTTGTAGCTTGGGTAGCGGCTGCCCTCCGGCAACACGCAACTGCCACAACACCAAATCTTCGCCCGTAATCGCCTCGGTGACGGGGTGTTCCACCTGAAGACGGGTGTTCATTTCCATGAAATAAAAACCGCCGTCTTCGCCCAGAAGAAATTCAACCGTACCCGCGCCCACGTAGCCGATAGCTTGAGCAGCTCGAACCGCGGCTTCGCCCATAGCCTTACGAAGGGTTTCATCCACGCCTAGTGCAGGGGCTTCTTCTACGACCTTCTGATGGCGGCGCTGAATGGAGCAGTCACGTTCAAAGAGGTACACGCCGTTGTTGTGGCTATCACAGAAAACCTGTACTTCGATATGGCGCGCATGGGCGAGGAACTTCTCAATAATCATATGGCTAGAGCCAAAGGCATGTTCGGCCTCACGTTTGGCCGCAGCTAAACCATCGGCGAAGTTTGCCTCGGAGTCCACTACTCGCATACCCTTGCCACCGCCGCCGGCAGAGGCCTTGAGCAACACAGGGAAGCCCATTTGCTTGGCAGCCTCTCTCAGTAACTCAGCATCATCCTTATCGCCATGATAGCCAGGCAGTAACGGTACGTTAGCGGCCTCCATGATCTGCTTCGCCTTAGACTTACTGCCCATTGCTTGAATAGCACTTGGCGGTGGACCTACGAAGCGGATATTGGCCTGAGCACAGCGCTCGGCAAAGGCATCGTTCTCTGACAGGAAGCCGTAACCTGGGTGGATGGCATCAATGTTGTGAGCGGTGGCGAGTGCAATGATTTGCTCGATGTTGAGATAGCTTTCGCCTAACGAAACGCCGTTGAGTGCAAGTGCTTGGTCCGCTTGAATGACGTGCTGGGCGTTCCTATCGGCAAAGCTATAGATAGCAAAGCACTCAATTCCCTGTGCTTGGGCAGTTTTCATAATACGCACCGCGATTTCGCCGCGGTTTGCGATGAGTAATTTCTTAATCATTGGTTTCTCCAGGATGGTGCTCGGCGTTCAAAGAATGCCTTGAGCCCCTCTTGTCCTTCCGTTGAGACGCGCAGTGCTGCGATGACTTCACAGCTTGGTTCAATGACTTCACTAATGGGCGTTTCATTTACCTGATGAAGTAGCGCTTTGGTGGCACGCATGGCTTCAGGGCCGTTATCTAGCAGCATCTTCTCCAGCTGCAATTGCTTCTCACCGAGGTCATCTAACTTGGCAACCCAGTGGATGAGCCCAGCAGCTAGTGCGTCATCGGCGCTAAAACGCTCGGCAGTTAAGGCGAAGCGCATGGTATTGCGGTAGCCCATGGCGCGCATGACATAGGGTGAAATGGTTGCGGGGCTTAAACCAAGCTTCACTTCGCTTAGGCAGAACTCAGCACGATTAGAGGCGAGGACCAGGTCGCAGCAGGCAATCAGGCCAATAGCCCCGCCAAATGCCACACCTTGAACGACACAGAGCGTTGGCGCTGGAAATTCAGCCAGCTGTTGAAAGAGGGCGGCAAGTTGGCGGGCATCCGCCAGATTTTCAGCTTCGCTGTACTGCGCCATTTCCCTCATCCAAGCCAAGTCGGCGCCCGCGCAGAAGCTGGTGCCCGTAGCGTTTAGCACCAGCAGTCGTATTGATGGTTCGGCCGCCAGTTGCGTAATGGCGTTTTTGAGATCGGCAATCACCTCGGCGTTGAAGGCATTGTGGCGCTCTGGATTGTCTAGCGTAATTCGAGCAACAACGCCGTTGGAATCTACCTTTATGAGTGACTTCATCATTACATCCTAAATACGCCGAATTGGCTGTCGGGAATGGGTTGCTGGCAACTTAGTGCTAGCGTTGCGGCAATAACTCTGCGGGTGTCTCTAGGATCAATAATGCCATCGTCCCAGCCTCGTGCTGAGGCAAATAATGGGTGACCCTGTCGCTCATACTCATCGCGAATCGGCTGAGTGAACTTAGCGCGTTGTTCCGCCGTCCATGATTCGCCCTTACTGGCTAATTGTTCTTCCTGAATTTGCGCCATGACGCCAGCAGCTTGATCTCCGCCCATCACCGAGATGCGAGCGTTGGGCCACATGAATAGGAATCGTGGATCGTAGGCTCGGCCACACATACCATAGTTACCGGCACCGTAGGAACCGCCCACAATGATGGTGATCTTCGGAACTTCGGCACAGGCCACTGCGCGAACTAATTTCGCACCATGCTTGGCGATTCCTTGCTGTTCATGCTTCTTGCCAACCATAAAGCCGGTAATGTTCTGCAAAAATAGGAGTGGGATTTTGCGTTGGGCGCAGAGCTGTACAAAGTGCGCGCCTTTTTCGGCGGATTCGGAGAAGAGAATGCCGTTATTAGCGACCACACCTACAGTACGGCCTTCGACCGCGGCAAATCCACAGCAAAGCGTGGGGCCGTAGTTAGGTTTGAACTCATCGAATACCGAACCATCGCTAATACGGATGATCAACTCTCTGATGTCGAAGGACTGACGCTTGTCCGCAGGGATTAGCCCAAGGATTTCCTCTGAGTCATAGAGTGGTTCCTCAAACTCCGCAACGGTTGCGAGCTTAGGCACGTTAAAGCGATGGATAGATTGGCGTGCCAGAGAGAGCGCATGTTGATCGGAATCAGCCAACTGATCGGCGGTGCCTGAAATTGAGGTGTGCATCGCTCCGCCGCCAAGTTCTTCGGCACTCACATCTTCACCGGTTGCAGCCTTTACCAGTGGCGGACCCGCGAGAAAAATGGTGCCCTGCTCACGAACGATAATCGCTTCATCCGCCATGGCCGGAACATAGGCGCCACCGGCGGTACAGCTACCCATCACGACGGCTAGCTGAGGAATGCCGGCAGCACTCATCTTAGCTTGCATGTAGAAAGCTCTACCAAAGTGATCTCGATCAGGAAAAACCTCCGCCTGATGTGGCAGGTTGGCACCGCCAGAGTCCACTAAATAAACGCAGGGGAGATGATTCTCCATGGCGACCTGCTGAGCACGAAGCTGCTTCTTACAGGTCATTGGGAAGTAAGTGCCGCCCTTGATAGTGGCGTCGTTGGCAATCACCATACAGGCTACGCCCTTAACCAGGCCAATACCCGTTACGATACCGGCACTGTGGATATCACCACCGTACATGTCGTGGGCGGCGAACGTGCCTAGCTCCAGAAATGGGCTGCCGGTATCTAATAGCGTATCGATTCGATCGCGAACGAACAGTTTACCGCGCGCCTCATGGCGAGCTCGGCTCTTTTCGCCACCTAAAATAATGCGTTGGCGAACCGATTCAATCTCGTCGATGGCAGCGAGTAGTGCCTCTCGATTGTTAAGCGATACAGCGGATAGAGGATCATAGCTTGATTTGAACATCACTTAAGCCTCGCTTTGGGCGAATAGTTCTCGACCAATTAGCATTCGACGAATCTCCGAGGTGCCAGCACCAATTTCATAGAGCTTCGCGTCGCGGAGTAACCTGCCGGTGTCGTAGTCATTCATATAGCCATTGCCACCAAGGGTTTGGATGGTCTGTAAGGCAACTTGAGTGGCTCGCTCAGCGGCGTAGAGAATGATGGCAGCAGAATCGGCGCGGGTAGTCTCGCCCCGGTCACAGGACCGAGCCACGGCATAGAGGTAGGCGCGCGTCGAGTTGAGATCAACATACATGTCGGCCAGTTTTCCCTGCATTAATTGGAACTCTCCAATCGCCTTACCGAACTGCTTGCGCTCATGCAAATAGGGGATCGCAATGTCTAAGCATGCAAGCATGATGCCTACCGGACCCGCGGCAAGCGTGGTGCGCTCATAATCTAAACCGCTCATTAGTACCGCGGCGCCGTTACCTTCGCCACCCAAAATATTTTCTTCGGGCACAAAGGCATCTTCGAAAATTAATTCGCAGGTGTTAGAGCCGCGCATACCAAGCTTGTCCAATTTAGGGGAGCGGCTGAAGCCCGCGGTATCGCGCTCAATAATAAATGCGGTAATACCCTTGCTGCCGCCATTGGGGTCAGTCTTGGCGTAGACGACGAAGATCTCAGCATCTGGGCCGTTGGTGATCCACATCTTGGATCCGTTTAATTTGAAGCCGCCCGCTACTTTATCGGCGCGGAGCTTCATCGCTACCACATCGGAGCCAGCACTCGTTTCGGACATCGCCAAGGCACCAATATGCTCGCCGGTACATAGCTTTGGAAGGTATTTAGTCTTCTGTTCGGGGGTGCCGTTGCTGTGAATATGGTTCACACAGAGGTTGGAGTGAGCGCCGTAGCTCAAACCTATCGAGGCGCTGGAGCGAGAAATCTCTTCAATCGCCACGCAGTGCGCCAGATAGCCCATACCACTACCGCCATATTCTGGGTCTACGGTCATCCCTAGGAGACCGAGATCACCCATTTGACGCCAGAGTTGTTTTGGGTGGTCATTGTCTTTGTCAATCTGTTGAGCAATTGGGGCAATTTCATTCTGGGCGAACTGCTGGACCATCTCACGCAGGGCGTTGATGTCTTCGCCAAGGTCAAAGTTCAAACTAGGATATTGAGCAATTGTCATTATTCTTCTTCCTGTTGTTGCTCGACGTGCTGCTGGAGCTGATCAAGTTCACGTAGCGAAAGATCAATGTCTTCGCGCTGCGCGAGCAGCAGTTGACGTCGGTTTTGGAGTTGTTGGATAAGTTGAGCGCGCTGACGACGGTTGCCGTCTTCGGGGTTATATAAATTGATAATCTCGGCACTCTCTTCAAGCGTCATGCCCAGGCGCTTACCGCGCAGAATGAGCTTAAGGCGAACGCGGTCGGCACTACTGAAAAGACGCTTAGTGCCCTCTCTCTGCGGGGTGATAAGCCCTTTTTCCTCGTAGAAGCGGATGCTTCGCGTGGTGATGTCAAATTCCTGAGCTAGCTCTGAGATGGTGTAAAAACCGTTCATGTTAGCGCCCTTTTTCCTGATATTTGCTTTACGTTAACGTAAACGTAACTCAAAGTGTGAGTTGTTACAAGTGTAACTAGGGGAATTTCACTTCGTCTTTGGCGACAAATAGCGCTAATATTGGCATTGATATCGTTTGGAAAATTGTATGCTGCTGCTTCTGTTATTTTTAATGCTCGCCCTTGTGGTGTCTTTTCTTTGCTCAATCGCCGAGGCGGTACTGTTGAGTGTGTCTACCGGATATATTCGCGCGGGCAAAGAAGCTGGTCAGCCCTGGGCAAAGCGGTGGGCGCAGTTGAAGGAAGATGTTGAGTCGCCGCTTTCAGCGATACTTTCATTGAATACCATCGCCCATACCATTGGCGCAGCGGGTGTTGGTGCTCAGGCTGGAGTCGTCTTTGGCAGCAGCGCACTGGTGTGGGTCTCGGCAGTTCTGACGTTCCTAATTTTGGTGTTCTCAGAAATTATTCCCAAGACCATAGGTTCCTACTATTGGCGACAGCTTGCGCCAATCACTGGAACCTTCCTGGTGGGATTAGTTTTGGCCTGTAAGTACACCGGTATCATCTGGTTAACCGCCAAGATTACTCAACTTATATCTCCTTCAAAGAAAGGTGCTCATTTCGACCGCGATGAATTTACCGCGCTTGCATCAGTGGGGCAGGTTGAAGGGCATCTTGATGAAACGGAGATGAAGATTTTCAAGAACTTGATGGCACTGCGTGATACCCGAGTTAAGGATATCATGACGCCTCGTCCGGTGATGGTGATTGCCGATGAAAAAATGACGGTTGCCGAGTTCATGGCAAGCGGGGACTACGAAAGTTATAGCCGCATCCCGATCTACAAAAACGAACCCGATAACATCATTGGCTTTGTCCTTCGCGCCGATATTCTGACTGCCTTTGCAGCGGGAAGAGATGGCAAGCGCATAGGCCGCTTTATCCGTGATGTAGCTGCCGTTGTGCACAGCCAAAGCGTTTACCAAACGCTCCAGACCATGGTGGATTTAAATGTCCATATAATGCTGGCGGTTGATGAGTACGGAAGTGTGCGTGGTTTGGCGACGATGGAAGACGTGCTAGAGACCTTGATTGGCTTAGAGATTGTCGACGAGCTAGATCGAACGGAAGATATGCAGCAGGCTGCTCATGAGTTGTGGAAAAAGCGCGCGAAGTTGAAGGGTGTGCAATGGAATGATGATTATTAGGTTGTGATAGTTATCACAATTTTGCAGTCGGTCTGATTTTGTAGTGTGATGCATTTCTCAAACTTGAGTTTGTTGTTGCGTCGGTGTAGAGTTCTAAGTAACCAAGTAAGAAGTTATTTATAACTCAACACATTTACCGCTTGGGGCTAAACCTAAGTAGGGCTGCTCTGCAATGAACCGACATGCGATAATCAATATGAATACCTCGAATCGACAGTTTCGAGGGTTAACTAAGCGGGAACTCTCACTCTTTGCAGCGCAAAGTATTGTGGCGGCTTTGCGTGGAATTTATCGTAGACATCCCAGCAGCTACACTGATGTCATGATTGCAGTCCGCTCACCTCTCGATAGCAACACCATTGTAGTGAATTCGCCGCGGGTTGATTTTAGTCGGGTAGAAGTAGGCGATCTAATAAAAGTTAGACTAGGAGATAACAAGCTTCGCGCTGATGGTCTAGATTACCCTAAAATACAGATGGCCTTGACGGCTTTTCAAGAGAACCCTGAGCGCAATGCATTGGTTTTGATTCGCAGTGCTGATTCTGAAGCTTTTTCCATACTTGGGCGGGAACTCGCGCCGCTAGGGCGGGATTCAGCACTTTGGTTTGCACGACATGCCGTATTTGATTTGATTTATGGTTCTAGTGGAGCTTCGGGAGCGGTTTTTCGTAATTTGATTTCGATCTATCCGTACGTTTTGGTGAAGTCGGAGGGTGTCTTGGTATGTGAATCAAGTCTCGCAAGAGCTATTACGGTTGCTCTTGCTGGAGATAGGGCATGTCGCCTTCAGTTGGCAGTGTCTCATATCCCAGAGATAAGTCTCATTCCCGAGCATGAAATTAGTTCGATCAATGAGTTTGAAATGAGCCCTGAGATAGTTGATCAAAACTTCACGAAATTGACCGAGCATTAGCTTTACTGTATTGAGAATAAAAAAGCCCGCACTACCTAAGTAGCGCGGGCTTTTTAGTGTCGTTCAACCAAGCTTATAGGTTGTAAGACGCCTCAACACCGAAGATGCGTGGCTCGTTGACGAAGCCAGTCAGGTTGTTGAAGTCAATAGCACCTTGAACGTTCGTTTCATCGGTGATGTTACGCCCGAATAGCGCCACTTCCCAGGTATCACCTGTACGGTATCCCGCACGAAGACCACCTTCGAACTGACCGTCGGTCTGGAATTCCTTTGACTCATACAGGAAGATGTTAGTCGCTCCCTGATACGCCCAGTCAGTGAACGCAAAAAGCTCGTCACCGCCAGCAAGTGGCATGGTGTAGCTTAACGTAAAGTTAAAGGTTGTTTCCGGAGCATTCGGGAACGGGTTGCCATCAATTGCTGCAAAGCCATTAACGATTGGATCCGTAACCGTACATAGGAATGAACCGAAGTTACCACAGGCACTTACGAGTAAGTCCTTGTCGTTGATTTCGGTGTCATTGTAGGCAAAGCCTGCCGTCGCAACGAGGTTGTCAGTGATAAGAATAGTGGTATCGATTTCTGCACCTACCACGTTACCTTCGTCAGCATTGAGTAGGCGAATACTGTTACCGTCACCACCTACTGCTGTGAACTGCATATCTTCGACCGTATAAGTGAAGATCGCGGCGTTCAGGCGAACACGATCAGCAAGTTCAGCTTTGTAACCAATTTCGTAAGAGGTAACCGTCTCAGAATCTGCAATAGAGTAAGTTCCTGAGAATGCCATGTCACGGCCCTGGATAGATGGTCCGCGGAAACCGTTAGCAATACGTCCGTAGATGACCATGTCATCGTTAAGGTCGTAATTTACTGCAACATCGCCAGAGAATTTCTTGTCGCTTGCCTCATCTTCAATGCCAGGGCCGAAGAAACGTTTCTCGTCACTGGTATAGCGACCACCAACGGTTAGGCGAAGCACGTCACTGAGATCAATTTCAACGTGTCCAAATACCGCACTTAGCGTGTTTTCGTGGCGAACCTTAGTGGCCGGAACGAAGAACGGGTTGGTGGTGACGTTGAAGCCTGAATCAAAGTAGTAAACGCCCGCCTGCCAACGAATGGTGTCGGATGCGTCACCTGCCACGCGGAATTCCTGAGTGAACTGACTTAGGTCGTCTAGCATATCCGAAGTCGTCGAGTCGAAGGGAATGAAGCCCGGGCCGGTTGGCGTGCCACAGAAAGCACAGCCGTAACCACCATCGATATCACCCAAGCTTGAGCCTTCCGCAGTTTCAATTGCGGTAATCGATGTAAACTCAACTGAATCTAGTGCGTAGCTAACATTCAAGCTAGCACCGTTTGATTTATAAGACTGTGGGTTGTTGTACGGGCTATCGTAGTAAACAGTCTCACGATCAAAGTTACCATTGAGCTCGTTGCTGCCCTTGTCGAAGATATTCGCACGGAACATTGCAGCGGTACCGTCAAGATCACGAGCGTGAACGTTCGCGAGTACTTCCAAACGGTCACTTGGGGTCCATAATAGCTGAGCGCGAGCCGCAAGTTCGTCGAAGCCGCCCATTACGTCGCTGTCACCGGTGTAACCATTTGAAATCCAGTCATCACGGTGTTGGTTGAGTACTGACACTCGGAAGGCTAGGTCGTCAGTGATACCCGCGCCCACAGCACCTTCGAAGTTATATGAACCCAACTGAGCGGCCGAAATCGTCGCGTAGCCGTCGAGCTCTTGAGTAGGTTTAGCAGACTGGAATTTAACAATACCTGCCGTAGTGTTACGACCAAACAAAGTACCCTGAGGGCCGCGAAGTACTTCGACGTTTTCTACGTCGAAGATCGGGAAGCTCTTAAGGATGACGTTCTCCATCACCACGTCATCCATAATGACCGAGACAGGCTGTGAAGCGGCAAGGTCAAAGTCCGTGTTACCAAGACCGCGAATATAGAAGCGCGGTGCGACACGGCCGTTTGATGACTCGATGTATAAACCCGGTACACGAGCTGAGAGGGCGCGAACATCGCTGCCGCCATCAAAAATTGATTGCATGAGCTCGGCATCAACTGTGGTCACTGATAATGGCACTTCCATAGCGCTCTGTTCGCGCTTTTGTGCGGTAACAACAATTTCTTCCAAACCCTGAGCGTAAGCCGTTGAGCTTAGCGCCGCAGCGATTGCAAGACTCATGATAGTGCGAGTAGACTGACCCGACATGGTGATCTCCTAATGATTAACAACAGTTCACTAGCGCGAAGAAGTTCGGCTAGGGTGTTAAGCTCTAGCGGCTTTTGAATGTTTTGTTACACGTTATTTTGAATTTTGATTCCTCCGCGGAATAGGATCAATAACTTGTTGGGTTAATATTCACAGTCAACGACGAACGTGACGATGAGAGGGATGGAATGCGAATCAAAGTACTTTTTTTATTAGCGGTTATAGGGGTGATTTCAGGCTGTGTTGGCTCAGCGCAAGCTTCGGGATCAAAGTCTATGGTTATTGGTCCTATCACGGCCGAACAATTATTGGCTGAACATAGCCACTTTGCTCATCAATATAAGGAACTTGAAGAGATTGACCTAACATCAACAGAGGTTGATATCCTTCGAGAGATGAAGTTTATCGTATTGTTTGGCAGTTGGTGTCACGACTCGGTGCGAGAAGTTCCCTACTTTATTCGCTTGATGGAAGCCGCCAATATCACCGATTATCAGCTAGTAGGTGTTGATTATAGCAAGCAAGATGACGCGGGTTTGGCGACAAGTTATCAACTTAAATCCACCCCTACGTTTGTGGTGCTAAGTGCTGAAGGTACTGAAATAGGGCGCTTTGTAGAGTCTAATCCCGAAGCGATGGAAGATGTCTTTTTAAGTTTCACTGAATCGTAAATTGTTAATTACTCAACGGGTGTAAAATATTTTAAACATTTGCTTTAAGAGCTAAAATGGCTCTGGTACACTCGGATTAACTTTTAGCAGTAGTGCATATATAACAATATAAATGCACCGATATTTTTGAGGTTCCTATGTATTCATATCAAGAGTGGCAGCAACGCGCTGCTGCAATCAAATTTGAAGGCCGTGCATTTATCAATGGTCAGTACGTTGATGCAAAATCGGGTGCAACACGTCCAACGTTTAACCCTGCAACGGGTGAGAAGCTGACTGATGTGGCTAGCTGTGGGCTAGATGACGCGGATTTCGCCATTGCCTCGGCACGCGAAGCGTTTGAGACGGGTATTTGGGCTGACATGGCTCCTGCCGCGCGTAAAGAAGTAATGGTGAAGTGGGCGGCATTGATTGACGCGCATCGCGATACCATTGCTCTTCTGGAGTGTTTGGATGTGGGTAAGCCAATTTCTAACACCTATGAAGTGGACGTCCCAGCAGCTGTGCGTTGTATTCGCTGGTCAGGCGAAGCGATTGATAAGGTCTATGATGAAGTCGCACCGACCGCGCACAATGAATTGGCTTTGGTTGAACGTTTACCGTTAGGTGTCGTGGCAGCTATTGTTCCATGGAACTTCCCGCTTTCTACTACCGCTTGGAAGTTGGCGCCGGCACTCGCCACGGGTAACTCAGTTATCCTTAAGCCTGCTTCGAATACGCCGCTTACGGCACTCTATATTGCTGGCCTAGCTACGGAAGCGGGTTTGCCAAGTGGTGTACTTCAGGTGCTACCTGGTTCGGGCGCAAGTTTGGGCAAGCACCTAGGTATGCACATGGATATTGATGGTTTGACTTTCACGGGTTCAACGCCGGTTGGTCAAACGCTGATGGAGTACTCGGGTCAGTCGAACCTTAAGCGTACTTTTCTTGAACTCGGCGGCAAGTCACCGAATATTGTTTTTGCTGATGCGGATCTTGATGCAGCAGCGTCCAACGCGGCAACCGCCTTTTTGTACAACAGTGGTCAAACCTGTACCGCAGGAACTCGTTTGATTGTTCAGGAATCAGTTGCTGATGAGTTTATTGAGAAGCTGTTAGCGGCAACCGAAGGCTGGAAGTGTGGCGATACCCTTGACCCTGCTACTACCATGGGGCCTATGGTTGATAAAGGTCAGTACGATACGGTTAAGTCCTACGTAGACATCGGTGATTCAGAAGGTTGTAAGCGTCTAATTGGCGGCGAGCGCGTACTGGAAGAGATGGGCGGTTGGTTCATGCCGGCAACGATCTTTGATGGTGTAACGAATGATATGCGTATTGCGCAGGAAGAGATCTTCGGACCGGTACTTAGCATTATTCGCTTCAAAGACGAAGACGATGCGGTTCGCATTGCCAATGACTCTGACTTCGGTCTAGCGGGTGCAGTGTGGAGCTTGAATATCAATACCGCACTGCGTGTAGCGCGTAAAGTTCGCGTTGGTACCATGGGTGTGAATAACTACTTTGGTGGCGATATGACGGTACCATTTGGTGGCTTCAAGCTGTCGGGCAACGGTCGTGATAAGTCAATTCATGCGTTTGATGATTACACTGAATTGAAGACAACTTGGATTGAGATTTCCGGTTAAGTTTTCGATAGAATAAGACGCCGCTAATTAGCGGCGTTTTTTTTGCGAGTAAGAAATGTTTGAGACCAGTGGTTTGATTAAGATTGCTAACACTCGAATGCCCTTCGGTAAGTATCAGGGACGGGTGCTAATTGACTTGCCTGAGGCATACCTGCAGTGGTTTTCACGCGAAGGCTTTCCGAATGGTGAGCTGGGGGAGTTATTGGCGCTAGCGCTGTTAGTGAATACTGAAAATCTGAAACACCTCGTGGAACCCCTCAGAAGGACTCCACGTTAATCTAAGGTGTTCAATAAAACTCAAATCCAGATTAACCTCAGGCGGATAATTGATACTAGATCTTCATCAGCCTCAGGTTTTCAGCTCGCGGAGTGTTGGTACGGAAAGATTAGCTAGTCTGCCGTTTTCCAAAGATGACTATTTAGCTCGGCAATAGCTTTTGCGTCTACTTCACAGCAGCCGCCTACTAAGCTGGTTCCGGATGCCACAACATGATTAATTGTGTCAGTTAAAGAACCGCCTTCACCTGACCATTCCTTGGTAGTCGCGTTGTAGATTTGCCCAAGGTTGGGGTAGATGATGAGTGGTTTATCGGTTGCTGTTCGTAACCATGCGGCAAGCTTTCCCGCTAGGTCCGGCGCGCAGCAATTTACGCCCACGGCAACAAGGTTGTCGAGTGTGTTGAGCTTTTCGATGATGGGATGTAGCTGGGTACCATCGGCGAGTTGTTGGTCGTTCTTGCAGCTTAAGCTAATCCAGGCGGCAACGTCTGGTCGTGCTCGCAAAATATCAACCAGTACGTCAATTTCCGTGCAATTAGGGATGGTCTCAATCGCAAGTAAGTCAGCGTTGGTGTCAAAAATGACAATGAGGCGATCTAAGTGAAACTTGAGTAGCTCCTCGCGCTCAATCTCGTAGGCTCCGGTATATTCTTCACCACCGGCCAGGTAGGCACCGTAAGGGCCGATACTCGCTGCAATCAAAGCATCCGATTTGCTGCGCATCCGCGCCTCCTCAGCAAGCTCAACACTTTGGCGAATGACATCCTTCGCCTCTTCGTCGTTCAAGCCGAATTCAACTAGCCCCTTTAGCGTAGCTTGGTAGGATGCGGTGCTGATAATCTTGGCGCCAGCGTTCAAATAGGCTTGATGGGCAGCAATGACATACTCAGGGCGATTGATAATTGCCTTGGCAGTCCAGAGTGAAGAATCCACTCGCGCCCCAGCATTCTGCAGCTCAATAGCTAGACCACCGTCGAGTAAGATAGCGGGTGTCTCGAAGCGCGAGAGCTGCCAAGGGAGTGTTAACGATTTTAAGTCATTCATTTCAATAATCCGAATCGCGAATCCAAACTTCTTCTACCCAGTGCCAAATACTAGGCCAAGTCTTATCCGATAGTTCGCCATCCTCGTAGAGGGCTACCTCATCATCGAGTGTGACCACGAATAAGTCGCGACCATATTCGCACAGCGGGACACAATCTCGTGGGATTCCCTCTGACCAGACCCGCGCCGTTACTTCAGCTAAATAGGTATGGGATTGCTCATCGGCCACGGTAACTGGTTCGTAGCGGCCGTGAGTGATGTGCGAGCATTCCTCTAAGAAGGTCTTCATGCTCCGAGATAGGGGGAGTAGGATGGCCTCCTCAACCCGGACGATATCATCGAAATCAGGTTCGTCTAGGGGGTAAGCGATCTCGTCGGCAACGCTCAGGAGTTCATCAATTATTTCTTGCATAGTTTCGTTAGTCTCGTTGAGGTCAGTTCGACCTTGTACTTTTGCGAAAAGCGTTACAGAATACTATTCATAATTAGATAATAATAGTGCGTATCGATACGCAGTTTCGCCACACGCCCGAGGCACACATGAGTTACACAAAAGGAATATCTATTCTAGTCAGCGCGCTGCTTCTTAGCGCCTGCTCGTCAGTGAGTTCATTTGACTGGAGCCCGTTGGCAATTTGGAGTGATACCGAAACCATTGAGGCTAAGCCCGAAGAAGTTCGTCTTTATTACATTAGCTCAGAGCCCATCGATGGGGCACTTGAGCTCTCTGCACGTCAGCAGTCAACGGGCGTCACTCAGCGCCTAAGTATGGAAGTGGTTGAAGAACAGACTATTGTTAATCACTCATGGAGTGGCGACTCACTGTGCTACGCCTATAAGATGCAATTAAGCCAAGACGGTGCTTCTAGCTTTCTTGAGTTGCAAGGCGAGGGGTTGATTGTTCATGCACCCAGAGCTAATGACGGTGTTGGTTGGCTGCGCGGGCAGGAGTCTGAATTAATTCGGGTGGATGCGAGTAGTGATATTAGCCTGGAAGAGTGGTTGGCTCAGAGCGAGTAACAACTTCCTTGTTAGGAAAAATTCTTGATCACCCATTCTTCCGATTCGCCCAGCCACTTACCTAGTTGGCCGGCAAGCTCTTTCAGTTCTTCAATGTGAGGAACTGAAAACTCGCCTCGAATCCCATCTGATTCAATCTGCTGGCTGACCGCTACGAGCTGGTCGATACCACAATAGCGTCCAATTCCCAACAGGCGATGAGCGGCGAAAAGTATCTCTTCAGTATCCTTTGATTCAAGCGCTGAGGAAATTTCCGGAAGATCGTTCTGTATCTGAGAAAGAAGGCTGGTGGCGATATCAGCCTGATGGCAGCAAATGTCTTTAAAGCGGGGGGTGTCTATTACTAAAGCTCTCACCATAATCTCTTCCTTCACTCTTTTTGTTTAGCATATTCCGAAAGTTGGCAATGACGCAAGGGAGGAATAAACTGTGGCAATTTTGCAGCTAGGTCTTTGGTGCAGTGTCATCTAAAATAGAGAGCTAGTTGGAATCACATTTGCAATAGCCTTTGCTCAAGGAACCTTTATGTCCTACCCCACTATCGAAGACTGCGTTGGCAATACGCCATTGGTTCGATTACAGCGGATGAATAACACCAGCAACACCATTCTCCTGAAGCTTGAAGGGAATAACCCAGCCGGTTCAGTGAAAGACCGACCAGCCTTGAATATGATTCAAGGTGCTGAAGAAGATGGCCATATTCGTCCCGGCGACAGGTTGATTGAAGCAACTAGCGGCAACACGGGTATTGCGCTGGCAATGGCAGCTGCCATCAAGGGCTACAAAATGTGTTTGATCATGCCTGACAATGCTACAACCGAACGCAAAGATGCGATGAGGGCATACGGTGCCGAGCTTATTTTGGTCTCCGCTGAAGAGGGGATGGAGGGTGCCCGAGACTTGGCTGACGCCATGGCAGCCCGTGGTGAAGGCATTGTACTCAATCAATTCGCCAACCTATACAACCCTCGTGCGCATATCAAAGGGACGGGTCCAGAAATTTGGCAGCAGACGAATGGGGAGATAACGCATTTCGTCTCGTCCATGGGCACCACTGGCACTATTATGGGAGTTTCTGAGTTCCTCAAGGGCCAGAACTCAGCAGTGCAAATAGTGGGGCTGCAACCGGTAGATGGGGATCAAATTCCGGGTATCCGTCGTTGGCCTAAAGCCTACCTGCCGGCAATTTTCGATAGCAAACGAGTGGATAGAGTCATGGATATTCGCCAAAGTGATGCCGAAGAGACCATGCGCAGGCTTGCTCGAGAAGAGGGCATCTTTGCAGGCGTCTCGTCTGGCGGCTCGGTATTTGCGGCACTTGAACTGGCAAAAAGCTTAGAAAATGCCACGATTGTAGCCATTATCTGCGATCGTGGTGATCGCTACCTCTCCTCGGGAGTCTTTAGTGAGTAATCGCTGGCGTTCGTCTATTAGTCGTGATCGAGAACCCAAGCCAATTGAGACCGAAGTGTTAGCTTGGGGAGACCATGGCGATGGTGAATTACATATCGGGTCAAAACGTTTGTTTGTAGCAGGGGCTATTCCTGGGGAGTTAGTTGCAGTTCTTGCTACTAAGCCTCCCAAGCTAACCAAGGTGCTGAAAGCTAGTGATGACAGACGAAAACCACCCTGTCGCTACGCGAATGAATGCGGTGGCTGTCAACTTCAGCATGTGGAGCCCCGTGGGCAGTTAAGCTTCAAAGCCGATAGGCTAACGCGTTTCCTTCATGGCTTGGCCTTGGACAACTTGCCTGAGATTGAACTACTTAGCGCGGCGGACAATGGCTATCGAAGACGCGCTCGGCTGTCGGTCACCTATCGCGGCGGGAAACTACGGATGGGTTTCCGCCAAGCTAAATCAAATCGAATTGTCGATATCGATAGCTGTTATAATCTATCGGATCCGCTTAACCAGGTGATTAGGGCGATAAAGCCTATTTTAGCGCAGCAACGAGCTGTTTCTCATATTGACCTTCTCCAGTTGGATGACGAGGTAGGTTTGCACCTTAGGCTTACCGAACAACTGACAGATCAGCAGCTCCTTGCGTTTCAATCCTTACCCGGGGTTGCCTTGAAGGTCTCCCGTGATGAGGCTTGGTTGGTTGATACGCCGTGGCTAGTATCCAATAATGGCTCGTCAGTTGCGTATCAGCCGGGAAATTTTCTTCAGGCGAATGCCAAAATCAACACACTGATGGTTGAACGAGCGTTAGCGTGGATGGCGGTGGAAGCGGGGGACTCAGTTGCAGATTTCTTTTCTGGACTTGGGAACTTCAGCGTGCCCATGGCGGTCAAAGGGGCCGCCGTAGTTGGCTTTGAGGGCAGTGATGCAATGGTGAGGCGCGCGGCAGAGGCCGCAGAGTCATCAATTGCAGAGCGTATTAGCTATCAAAGTGTCGATCTATTTGGCACCCAGTTAGCGCTGGAAAATTATAATAAAGTATTGTTGGACCCCCCACGAGCCGGTGCTCAGAGCTTATGTGAGCAATTATCGAAGGCCACAAAAGTTGAGCGTATTGTCTATGTATCCTGTGATACCAATTCGTTGGCACGAGATCTTAATATATTGGTGGCGGGTGGCTTCAACATAGAAGGCTTGGCGTTGGCAGATATGTTCCCGAATACGATTCATTCTGAAACTATCGTGCTGTTAACGCGTGTTTAGAACAAGGATAAGTTAGTTATATGGTTAAAGTTCGCGACGATCATCCGCTATGCCCAGAGGGACGGGTTGATATAGCTGCGTGGTCCCAAAAATTCCGTCATCGTTTTGGTTTAACGGCGGAACAACAGGATAAACTGACCACTGCTATCGAGTTTGCAGACGTCATCGAGCAGCGCGCCATCGCCGAGAATAACGTTTGGGGTGGCGGCGAAGTCAGCACGCTTGTATTCGGCCTAGAAATGGTCGAGGTCTTAGCAGAGCTTCATTGCGATGTTGAAACCTTGGTGGCTGCTGCCATTTATCGTTGCGTTCGAGAAGAAAAAGTTGATTTGAATGAAGTGAGAAAGCTCTTCGGCGATGCGGTCGCTGATTTAATTGACGGCGTTTTACGCATGGCTGTCATTGGCGCTCTCCGCAACGATTCATCGGGGGCATTTGGCCAAGCCGAGGCTGATCAGATTGAGTCAGTCCGTAAAATGCTGGTGGCGATGATTGACGATGTCCGTGTAGGGCTCATCAAAATCGTAGAGCGAACCTGCGCCATACGAACCGTCAAATTCAATGATCCCGAGAAACAAATTCGCGTTGCTAGGGAAGTTCGCGATGTTTACGCGCCCCTCGCTCACCGCTTGGGTATTGGTCACTTGAAATGGGAGCTAGAAGATCTCGCCTTCCGTTATCTGGAGTCTACCACCTACAAAGAAATTGCTAAGCAGCTAGATGAAAAGCGCGTCGCGCGCCAAGAATACATCGCCATGATGATTGGGCGATTGAACAATGTTCTGGGTGAAGCGGGCATTCATGGTGTGGTTGAAGGCAGGGCAAAGCATATTTTTTCTATCTGGAAGAAAATGCAACACAAAGAAATTGCCTTTTCCCAAGTGTATGACATTCGTGCCGTTCGTATTTTAGTGGATTCAACCCGTGACTGTTATTCGGTGCTAGGTTTAGTTCACGCGCTTTGGCGCAATATCCCCCATGAATTCGATGATTACATTGCCTCCCCAAAGGATAACGGCTATCGCTCGTTGCATACCGCCGTAGTGGGGCCTGAGGTCAAGGTTATTGAGGTGCAAATTCGCACCAATGAAATGCACGAAGAGGCTGAGTTTGGCGTTTGTGCGCATTGGCGCTATAAGGGCGCGGACATGGAGAAATCTGCCAATGCCTACGAACAAAAGATGGACTGGTTGCGTAATGTCCTGAGTTGGCATGACGAAGAGGGAAGTCGCGCTGCTTTTGCTGAACAGATTCGCGTAGGAATTATTCAGGATAGAGTCTATGTCTTCACCCCAGAGGGCCATGTGGTGGACCTACCATTAGGTGCCACGGCATTGGATTTTGCCTATCAGGTGCATACCGAAGTGGGGCATCGCTGTAGAGGTGCCAAAGTGAATGGTCGGGTTGTTCCGCTTAACCAGAATCTTCGTAATGGTGATCAGGTAGAAATTATTACTGGCCGTCGTGAAGCGCCAAGTCGCTCATGGTTGGATGATTCCTTGGGCTACATTGTCACCTCCCGAGCCAAAACGAATATCAGCCATTGGTTTCGCCAACAAGCACGGGATCAAAATGTCGCCGATGGCGGCATGTTGTTAGATCGAGAATTCAAGCGCCTCGGGCTCATGAGTATTGACTTCCAAGCGCTCTATGAACGCCTTGGCTTCGAGAGTTTGGATGATCTCTACGCCTCGGTTGGAGCCAGTGATCTTGGCGTGATGGATGTAATTAGTGCGGCGCTTGAACTTGAAAATGGTCCGGGAAGTCATGGCTTGCTTCCGGTGCAATCCATGCAACAGCATGAGGCGGGTCCGGCTATCAATGGGGTCGGCAACTTGGCTATGGAGTTTGGCAGCTGTTGTACTCCCAGCTCAGACTCTGATATCACTGGTTTCGTTGACAACCGTCGAGTAGTAATTGTCCATAGCAGTGACTGTCCAACCGTGTTGCAATTAATGCAGGACGAGCCGGAGCGAATAATTAAGGTCACCTGGGGGCAGCAGTTCGAGGATCGCTACGTTGCCCAATTAAAGATTGAGGCGTGGGATAGAACCGGGCTATTGCGTGATGTCACTACCGTTCTGGATCTAGAAAGCGTGAACGTTACCGCCATTAGCACTACATCCGATCGCGACACCAGTACGGTGGATATGAGCATTGAGTGCGAGGTCGATAGTATTCACTCGCTAGCACAGTTAATTAGCGTGTTGAATCAGCTGCCCAACGTGATCAGCGCGCAGCGCATTGGTTCGAAGAAGTCTGCTAATGCATAGCCTGTCCGATTTGATCTATTTAATGGCTCGCCTTAGGGAACCGCAAACGGGTTGCCCTTGGGATATCAAGCAGGATTATGCGTCCGTTGTACCCCACACCATTGAGGAAACCTTTGAGGTGGTTGATGCCATTGATCGCGGTGACATGGAAAACCTGCGTGAGGAACTTGGCGATCTTCTCTTTCAAGTGATCTTCTACAGCCGCTTGGCGGAAGAGGATAAACGCTTTAGTTTTGCCGAGGTGGTCGATGGCATTGTGGCTAAACTGCTTCGTCGCCATCCACATGTCTTCCCCGACGGAACGCTTCAAAGTTCGCGCGATCCCAACCATGTGCTCAGTGACGAAGAAATTCGTGATAATTGGAACAAAATTAAGCGCGCGGAGAAGCCGCGGGCAACGGTGCGTTATCTAGATTCGGTTAGTCGTTCTCAGCCACCAACCGATAGAGCCTATGCGCTGCAAAAGAAGGCGGCAAAAGTCGGTTTCGATTGGCCTAATAGTATTGAGGTAATGGCGAAGGTTCACGAGGAACTGGCAGAAGTAGAAGAGGCTGTCGCATCGGCTAACTCGGACGCCATTGAGGATGAGATTGGTGATGTCTTGTTTAGCGTTATCAATTTAGCTAGATCGGTGGGTGCGGACCCGAATAGCGCCCTGCGGAGAAGCAACGAAAAGTTTTATCAGCGTTTTAGCTATATCGAAGAAACGCTTAAAACTCAGGGTATATCCATGGCTGACGCTAGCCTCGAACAGATGGAATCGCTGTGGCAAGCCGCTAAGGCCAAAGTCTATAATTCACCGCCGAAATGACCGTCATTTGGCACTGGGAAGTTCGCGATAATTACTTTAAAATGTCGGCAAATTTCACAGAACTATGGTCGTGAATACTCACTTCGCGTAGGCTATTTGTTTATAAGTGAATCAAATTGTTATTCATGTCGCGGCAATCAGCGATCAGAGGAAAATTAAATGCGAGTAATTCTGTTAGGCGCACCGGGCGCAGGAAAGGGCACTCAAGCTCGATTCATTACCGAAAGCAAAGGCATCCCGCAGATCTCTACGGGTGATATGCTTCGTGCCGCAGTTAAGGCAGAGTCTCCACTAGGACTGAAGGTTAAGGCAGTTATGGCCTCAGGTGGCCTGGTCTCCGATGAAATTATTATCGATCTCGTCAAAGAGCGTATCGCTCAGCCAGATTGTGCCAAAGGTTTTCTTTTCGATGGTTTCCCGCGCACTATCGTGCAGGCAGAAGCATTAATTCAGAACAATGTCGAAATTGATTTGGTATTAGAGATTGACGTTGCGGATGAAGAAATCATCAAGCGCATGAGTGGTCGTCGTATGCACCCAGCATCAGGTCGTACCTATCACATCGATTACAATCCACCAAAGCAGGAAGGGATTGATGATGAAACCGGCGAAGCGCTTATTCAGCGTGACGACGATAAAGAAGAGACGGTTCGTAATCGTCTTGAAGTATTCCATGATCAAACGCAACCGCTGATTGAATTCTACAAGAAGCAAGCTGATGCAGGTCAGTGTCGTTTTGCGACAGTGAACGGTATTGGTTCGGTTGAGTCAATTACGGCTCAGGTTCTTGAAGCAATCGCGTAATTCGGTATTGTTTTGACCCTGACAGGCTCCTTCATTGGGGCCTGTTTTGTTTATTACTAGGGAAAAGCTATGTCTAAAGTCCCCACTATTTTGGCCCTCGACACCTCTACTGACGCCTGCTCGGTAGCGCTGCTCAGTGCGGAGGGTTGTGTTCAGCGTTTCGAGCAGGCCGCTAGACAACATACTAAACGTTTATTGCCCATGGTAGATGACGTACTAGCGGAAGCTCAGCTATCGCTCAAGGATGTCGACTGTATTGCCTATGGCGCAGGCCCAGGGAGCTTCACCGGGCTGAGAATTTGCCTGGGTGTGGTTCAGGGTTTGGCGTTTTCAGTAGATAAGCCAGTAGTGGGCGTCTCTACCCTAGGTGCAATGGCTCTGCAAACTATCGAAGCGCATCAGGTATCTCGCTGTCATGTTATTCAGGATGCGCGAATGGCTGAGTGTTATGAGGGGATTTGGGAGCGAGCTGGTGATGTGGTGTCTCCGGTGCAGGCTGACCGATTGATCTCCCCCGACCAGATCGAAATTTTCGCCGCCGATGAAGCAATTGTGGGGAGTGGCGTTGCAATGCTCCCCGCGGAGCAGCAGCAATTGGCGGAGCAAGCATTCAAGGGTGAAATAGATCCGCAGGCAAGCTATATCGCTCGCTTGGCGGTGGCGCCGTTTCTTCGCGGTGAAGCGAAGTTAGCCGATGATGTGGAGCCAGTTTATCTGCGCAACGAAGTAAGCTGGAAGAAACGTGTAAAGCTGGTTGACCAGTTTAAGCAATCGTAATTTTGGAGTAGTAATGGATTTATTTCAGGCCTTCATCTTGGCCGTGATTCAAGGATTGACCGAATTTTTGCCGATCAGTAGTTCAGCGCACCTAATTCTCCCTGCCGAAGTGTTCGGCTGGCCGGATCAGGGCTTAGCTTTTGATGTGGCGGTTCATGTTGGAACCCTTCTGGCCGTTGTGATTTACTTCCGTGAGGAAGTTATTCGCCTGGCGGGTGCCTGGTTTGGCTGGTTCGCCGGTACGCGTAATCAAGATTCTCAATTGGCGTGGATGCTTGCCTTTGCGACCATTCCGGCGGTGATAGCTGGACTGCTATTGAATGACATTATTGAACTGTACCTGCGTTCTGGGTGGGTGATTGCTGCCACCACTATTTTGTTTGGCGCCTTGCTTTGGTATGCGGATGTTAGTGGTAAGCGACTGAAAGAACGCGAGGAGATCACGCTTCGTCATATGCTTTGGATTGGCTTTGCGCAGGCGCTAGCGTTGATCCCCGGAACCTCTCGTTCTGGTATTACTATGACTACGGCATTGCTACTCGGTTACAAGCGCGAAGCGGCGGCGAGTATTTCCTTTTTACTCTCTATTCCGCTAATTGCCGCAGCGGGATCCTACAAAACGCTGGAGCTATTAGAGTCACCGAGTGTGGAGTGGCTTCCGGTACTGTTTGGATTAGTCATCTCATTCGTTAGCGCCTTCGTATGTATTAAGCTATTTATGCGTTGGTTGGATCAGTTGGGAATGCTGCCATTCGTTATCTATCGCTTCGCACTTGGCGCGTTACTCATCGTTGTTTTGATATAGGGCTCAGGATATGAAAGTTGCATTTTTAGGCTTAGGCGTCATGGGCTTCCCAATGGCGGGATACTTGGCCAAAGCAGGTCATGACCTAGTGGGATATAACCGCAGCGTAGAAAAGGCCGAACGTTGGTTGGCTACCTATCCCGGCTCTGCCGAGACGACACCGGCTAACGCCGCAGTTGATGCTGACTTCGTATTCGCCTGCGTCGGTAACGACAACGACATTCGTTCCGTGTGTTTAGGGGATGATGGTGCCTTTTCGAGCATGAAAGCAGGCAGTGTTTTCGTTGATCACACTACCGCCTCTGCCGACGTAGCCAGAGAGCTTGCTGAGGCGGCGAAAAAGCTAAACCTAGCGTTTATTGATGCGCCCGTTTCCGGTGGTCAGGCTGGCGCTGAAAACGGCAAGCTCACTGTAATGTGTGGCGGTGATCAGGAAGTGTTTGATCGCGCCGCGCCGCTGATGGATCATTTCGCGCAATCGGTGAAGCTAATGGGGCCGGTAGGTTCAGGTCAGCTCACTAAGATGGTTAATCAAATTTGTATCGCCGGCATCGTCCAGGGCCTCTCAGAGGGGCTACATTTTGCCCAGAAAGCGGGTCTTGATGCGGCGGCAGTGATTGAGGTGATCTCAAAGGGCGCGGCACAATCTTGGCAGATGGAAAATCGCTATCAAACGATGCTGGCTGGCGAATACGAACACGGTTTTGCCGTGGACTGGATGCGCAAGGATCTCGCGATAGTCTTAGCTGAAGCGGATCAGCAGGGTGCGAGTGTACCCATGACCGCTCTGGTAGATCAGTTCTATGGTGATGTTCAGCGTGCAGGGGGAGGCCGTTGGGATACCTCTAGCCTGTTAGCGCGGTTGCAACACATCGATAACATCGAGTATTAACGGGTTGTATTGATGTCTTTAGCGTTGAATCACAAGAACTATCGAACCACTAAAGGTTTGAACCTAGCCTATTACGAGTCACCGAATATTGGTCAGCGTCCGGTGCTGGTATTTCTTCATGGCAACGGTTTCGCTCCGCGAACCTACCAGAAGCTCCTTACTCAGTTATCAGAGCGATTTGATTTGCTTCTGCCTGAGATTCAGGGACACGGAAGTAACCCCGCTACCGGAAAATTTGAAGGCTGGAATGAGTGGGCAGAGGCCATTGCTGAGTTAGTCCAGGAAAAACGTGCAAATTGGAAGGCGTGCATAGGAGCTGGGCATAGTTTTGGCGGTGTTCTCACTACGCTTATTGCAGCTAAACACCAACAATTATTCGATCGGCTAATACTCCTCGACCCAATCTACCTGCCCCGCAGAACAGTCTGGTTTACTCGCTTGGTCTGTGCAGTGGGGCTAGGAAATTTTCATCCCATGATTGCGATGACACGCCGTCGGAGAGCCCATTTCCCCTCAAAGGAGGCAGTCTGCCAACAGCTTGAGGGTAAAGGTGTCTTTGCTAATTGGGATCCCGAGGCCCTGCGAGACTTTGCCGATGCCAACTTTAGTGAAGTGGAAGACGGAGTTCGCCTAACTACCTCACCTGAGTTAGAGGCACAGATTTTTGGCAGCTACGCGCGTAGGCTTCGACCTGCAGTGAGGAAGATCTCGGTGCCCATGGATGTGCTCTACGGAGATCAAACTTACCCCTTCCAGCAGCGAGCAATACTTGAAGTTGCTCAGCTTAACGCTAAGATGAAACTATATCGCGAATCTGGGGGGCATTGTTTTATGCAGGAGACCCCCGAGCTAATCGCACAAAAAATGCTTTCTCTCTACGATAATAACAATGGCTAGATTGAGCCAAGAGGATGTGATGATCGACACTTTCAACCGTGGTCTACTCAATTTTTTAGCGGCTTCACCAACGCCGTTTCATGCCGTTGAGAATATGGCTAACGCCCTCAGCGATGCTGGTTTTAGCCGTCTTCACGAAGGCGATGAATGGAATCTTACTCGCGGTGGTCGCTATTATATCACCCGTAACGATGCATCGATTATTGCCTTCGTAAAGGGGCTGTCAGATGAGGTTGAAACGGGCATCCGGATGGTGGGTGCACACACGGACTCGCCGAACCTCAAGGTGAAACCGCAGCCTGACTTATACTCCAAAGGCTATTGGCAACTAGGTGTAGAGGTCTATGGCGGCGTTCTTCGCGCTCCTTGGATGGATAGGGATCTTAGTCTTGCTGGGCGCGTTACGATTCGCGATGTTCACGGTCAGCTGCAAAATGTGCTGGTGAACTTCGAAGACCCAATTGCGATTATCCCGAATTTGGCCATTCACCTTGATCGTGAGGCGAATAACAAAGGTGCCCCCAATCCTCAGGAGGAAATGGCTCCAGTTCTTGGCCAATGTGATGATGACCATAAGCCCACCCTCAATGCTCTCCTGCTTAATTACATTGAAGCCAATTACTCTGACCTCCAAGTAGATAGTATTCTCGATCACGAGCTAAGCTTCTACGATGTCCAGCGAGCTGGCCTTGTGGGGATTAATAAAGACTTTATCGCAAGTGCTCGCCTGGATAATTTGCTGTCTTGCTATATTGGCTTGGAAGCGATGATCGCATCGGGTACCGACGTCTCGACAGTGTTAATTGCTACCGATCATGAGGAAGTTGGCTCAATGTCTGCCACGGGCGCTCAGGGTCCAATGCTAGAGAGCCTATTGCGTCGCTGGTTGGGCGATGATGAGTCGGTGGCCCGCGTGCTAGACAGATCAATGATGATCTCGGTGGACAATGCCCATGGGATCCACCCCAACTATGTTAATAAGCATGACAACAACCATGGTCCTCTGTTGAATCAAGGCCCGGTTATTAAGATCAACGCGAATCAGCGTTATGCGACCACAAGTGAGACATCGGCTCAATTTAGGATGCTCTGCGCTGACGCGGGTGTAGCCTGTCAGGCCTTTGTTACCCGCGCCGATATGGGCTGCGGCTCAACCATTGGTCCCATTACCGCCGCCGAGCTAGGCGTTAAGACCATAGACGTTGGTGTCCCGACCTTTGCGATGCACTCTATCCGAGAGCTTGCCGGCAGTTTGGACTCCTTCAACCTAGTTGCGGTGCTAAAAGCCTTTTATATGATGAAGAACGCACCCGGCGCCGCACGCTGATACGGTGCGAATTCTTCTTCTCTCTGGCTACCATGCGGCGTCTCACGCCTATTGGTGCCAGCAGTTAAGGCAGATGATTCCTCAAGCACAATGGCTTGAGTTGTCGCTGCCACCACGCCATTTCAGCTGGCGAACCCGTGGTTCATCACTGGCTTTCGCTACACATTATAGAGCGCAAATTGAGGCCTTTGAGCCTACCATGGTTGTGGCGACTTCTATGGTTGATATGGCGGCGCTGCGCGGCTTTTTTCCCCAGTATTCGATCATTCCGTGGGTGTGTTACTTTCACGAGAATCAGTTCGCTTATCCAAATAGCGTTGAGCGCAAGGGGTTGGTTGATCAACAGCTTACCTCCATCTACTCAGCACTGTCCGCAGATACCATCCTATTCAATTCGCAATTTAATCGGGCTAGTTTTCGCCAGGGTGCGAAGCGTCTCTTTAAGCAATTACCTGACTTCAGCTCCCCGGAAGTGATAGACAGTTTGCTGGCTAAAGCACATGTATTGCCGGTACCCATCGCCAGCGATGCATTTCGTAGGGATGAATCAGCCGATGCGCCGCCAAGTATTGTTTGGAATCATCGCTGGGAGTATGACAAAGGGCCGGATCGCCTGGCGCTGATGGTTAACACTTTGGTGCAGAAGAAGATTGATTTCACCTTGCATATTGTGGGCCAGCGATTTCGCAGTGTCCCCGATGCGTTGCAACAGCTAATCGCTAAGTATGAAAGCTCCCCGTACCTTGGGCAGATTGGCTTTGTGGGCGAACGTCAGGACTACTTAGATTTATTAGCGGGCGCGACCCATGTGCTATCCACAGCAATCCACGACTTTCAGGGTTTGAGTTTGTTAGAGGGCGCAGCGGCTGGTTGCAGTGTGATTGCTCCAGCTAGATTGGCCTATCCCGAGTGGTTTTCTCAGCAGTGTCATCACTCCTCAGAGGAGGCCTCACAGGAAGAAGCTGAAGCGGCCATTGAGGTGCTTATGAGGCCGCGTAAAAATGCTGATGTGTCACGTTTATCGGCGCTGAAGTTGGCGCCCGCTTACCTTGAAATCTTTAGCCATTAGTCGCTGGAAAGTTTCGCCTATTAACGGCTTGAGATAAGCCGAAAAAACTCAGCGAAGGGGTGTTCAAGGCACTAATCTATTAGCAGGAGCTTCCTTTGGTGAAAGCAGCGGTTTTAGTGATTGTTATTCGAGAGAATTTCTTTAGTATACGCCGCCGCAACCCTTGATCGCGGAGAGAGTACATTGAGTCGTCAGAGTTTTACAGCGGGACAGCGCTGGGTTAGTGATAGCGAGCCAGAATTAGGGCTTGGTATGGTGGTTGAAGCCGAGAATCGCCGCGTGCGTATCTTCTTCCCAACCAGCGGTGAAGATCGAACCTATACGATGAACGACGCGCCGCTAAGCCGGGTTCGCTACGAGGTTGGCGACGTGGTTGAATACGGCGAGGGTGAGACCGCAAGTGTCACCGACGTTGACGACGACAATGGTATTTGTATCTACCACCTGAGTACCGATCGCTCGGTAGTTGAAACGCAGATCATTTCCGGTACCACTCGCTTCCCGAGTATGGAGCGCCTAATGCGCGGTCGCTGGGATCGTGCTAGTTGGTTCAGAATGCGTCGTGACGTCTCCCAGATGCTCCCCAAGGTAGAAGAATCTCCAGTTCGAGGCCTCGTTGGTCCGCGGGTTACTCCCGTGCGCCACCAGTTACATATTGCTCACTCGCTAGGTCAGCGCCACGCCCCACGGGTTCTGTTGGCCGATGAAGTTGGCTTGGGTAAAACTATTGAAGCTGGCTTGATTATTCACCAGCAATTACTCACCGGACGTGCAAGTCGAGTGCTGATTTTAGTGCCTGATTCGCTAGTGCATCAGTGGTTGGTAGAGATGCGTCGCCGCTTTAACTTGATGTTTAGCATCATTGATGAGTCGTCCTTCGCCGATACCGATGAAAACCCCTTCCTTGGCGCTCAGCAGGTACTCTGTCCTCTCTCTCTCATTTCCGGTGATTTGGATCATCTTCAGGCGGCCCTTGCCGTGGACTGGGATTTACTGGTTGTCGACGAAGCCCATCATATTGAGTGGCAGGAAGAAGGCAGTCCTTGGGAATACAGCTGCGTAGAGCAGTTGACCATTCAAGCACGAGGGCTGTTGCTGTTAACCGCGACACCTGAACAGATGGGAGAGGAAAGTCACTTTGGCCGACTGCGCTTGCTTGATCCGGCGCGCTATGGAAGTTTCGCCGAGTGGCAGCGTGAAGAACAGCAGTTCCGTCAGGTGAATGAAATTCTCAAAGCGCTTGAAGGTGGCGACGAGCCAAGCTTTGAGGCCTTGAAGGTAATTTTAAGTGAGGATGAACTCACCGCCCTGGACCAACATCAGGGGCAGGAGCGTTTGGACTGGTTGTACGACACGCTGCTCGATCGTCACGGTACCGGGCGAGTGATGTTCCGCAATACACGTAAAGTGATTGCTGACCTACTGCCGGGACGAACCCTAGAAAGTTATCCGTTAAATGGTGATCAGCTTCCACCAGAGGCACTAACGGGCTTTGCCGGGTTAACGCCCGAAAAGCAATTGGGCGAAGGATGGATAGAGTCAGACCCTCGTAGTCAGTGGTTACTGGACTTCCTGAAGACCCACAAGCGAGAAAAGGTGCTAGTGATTGCCCAGCATCGTGAAACGGTTGAAGAGTTAGAATCATGGTTAACCTTAAGACATGGCGTTCGCGCGGGAGCATTCCACGAAGGACTCAGCTTAATTAACCGCGATAGGGCGGCTGCATGGTTCGCTGATGAAGAGGATGGCGCACAAGTTCTTCTGTGCTCTGAAATAGGCAGTGAAGGGCGTAACTTCCAGTTCGCCTGTCATTTGGTGATGTTTGATTTACCCGGCCATCCCGACCTGTTAGAACAACGTATTGGACGCCTAGACCGTATTGGTCAATCCCGTCGCGTTACCGTCCATGTGCCATATTTTGAGTGTTCTGCCGGCGAGGCACTATTCAATGTTTACGATGAAGGGCTGTCGGCATTCGTCAGTACCTCGGCCGCTAACGGTATTGTTTTCCAGTCCAAGCACGATGAAATTTCGGCACTGCTGAATGATCCGATGGACCTAGAAAGCGGACTGATTGAAGAGCTTCAGCGTGAGGCGGAAGCAGTTCGCGAGCGCTTAGCTGATGGTCGTGATTGCCTGCTTGAACGTTCGTCGCACCAACCTGAGCAAGCGCAGAAGGTAGTGGATGAGGTGGACGAGCAGGACGATGACCCAGAACTAGAGCTCTGGTTACTCGATGCGTTTGACCGCTTTGGTATTGAAAGCGAGAAACTGTCTGAGCGTATCTACCTCATTCGCCCAACGGGCCACCGAATGATCGAGCAGCTCTCATCACTCACTCCGGAGGGGCTCTCCGGTACCTTCGACCGTGAAATAGCCCTCGCGCGCGAGGATGTAGAGTGGTTAACCTGGGAACACCCGCTAGTGATTGAGTTCATTGAACTGCTTACGAGTGGCGATTACGGGACTGCCCAAGCCGCGGTGGTTAAACATCCCGATGTCGCAGCCGGCACTATTCTGCTTGAATGCTTCTTCAAACCACTCCATGTGGCGCCGAAGGCGTTGCAGGTTGCTCGCTTTGCACCCATGCAGCCACTTCGTGTAGTACTGAAAAATGGCGAGGTATGGAGTGACCCCGTCAGCTCTGAATCCATCGATGAACATCGCATTAAGCTAGACAGAAAGCCTGTTCAAGCGGTGGTTGAAAAATTAACGCCGCAGCTAAAACGAATGATTAAGGTTGCCGGTGAATTCGCTGAAGCGGATATTAGTGCCGAGTGTGTGGATGCCGCCTACGATGCGGAAGATTTTTTCAATCAGGAAATTGAGCGTCTCGAATCGCTGCGGTTACGAAACCCAAGTATTCGCCAGGATGAGGTAGATGCATTAATAGCGCAACGCGATGGCGTGGTTAACGCGATCAATGCCATTGATGCTCGTCTTGATAGCGTCCGTTTTGTCCTAGCGACCTAATCGCTAAGATTATCGTTCTCTCCTAGTGCCTCAAGCAGTACTTCGTTCACGTCGAACGAGGTACTCAGCAGGCTAGCCTTTACGACGAAAATACGTTTAGATGAGTTTAAGTTGATTCATTAACTGAGGCCGTCTGAATGTTGAGCTTACTCACCGCGTTGGTGTTAACTCCGCCACTATCTTCCCTTACTATTGAGTACCATGAATTTGATCATGAACAGGAGATTCATGGCGAGCGATTGGGTGGGCTATCTGGATTGTCCTATTCAGACGGAGATTGTTATGCAGCGGTAAGTGACGCGCGAGACAAACCGTCAATTTTTCGCTTCTGCTTTAGCGGTGATGATCTGAGCTGGGAACAGCCGCTCCCCTTAATTCACCCGTCAGGTGAGCCGATGAGTGCGATGCAACTAGACGGTGAGGGCTTGGAGACTTCACCTTCGGGCTGGTGGATGAGTGCTGAACTAACCGTAGAAAACCCTGATCAATTCCTCTTTCATATCGACCACCAGGGCAGGGTAAGCGAATCAATCCTCCTGCCTCCTGAATTGGCGGATTTAGAGCTGGTGTCTAACGGAACCTTTGAGGCTTTAACACGGATTGCCGATGGCTCGCTGTTAACCGCATTGGAAAAGCCGCCACTGAATTATCCTATAGATCGAAGTTTGCTCACTCCGTTGGTGGCGATTAACACCGCTACTGGGGATGCGGTCATCAGAGGATATTATCCATTGGATGAAGTGTCGGAAAAGGTTGATCGAGGGTTGGTGGCGCTGGGTGTGTTACCGCCGTTAGTACGTCAGGAGAAGCCGCCAAGTGCTGATCAGACTGGCTTGGAAACACTAGAAACTGCCACACCGCCAAGCTATTTCTTCGCGGTAGAAAGACACTACGAACCTGGTGTAGGGAATAAAATCGTCTTCTTTGTGTTTGAGTTAGTTAACGCAGAGGAAGTACCGAATACGGTGAATAAACAACGTTGGTTTGAGCTCGCGGAGTTAGGAATTGATAGTGATAATATTGAAGGCGCGGTGATTGATTCTTACGGGCGACTGGTGCTAATAAGTGATAATAACTTTAGCTCGCACCAGCGCACGCAAATCATTCGCCTAGATTTCAGCTCTCTTTTTCTACTCTAACGGCGGTGCCGTAGGCTAGCAGTTCTGCAGATCCTTGCATTACTGGAGAGGTTGTTAAGCGCATCGCGACAATAGCATTGGCGCCTAATTGCTGAGCTTCGTCCGTCATTCTATCGAGTGCCTGCTCGCGGGATTCAGCCATCATCTTGGTATACTCGGTAATTTCCCCGCCAACAATTGAGCGCAGCCCGGCCAAAATGTCATTACCTACGTGGCGAGCTCGAATGGTGTTGCCGCGAACTAAGCCCAAGGTATCGACAATACGGTAACCAACGAGTTGGTCTTGAGTGGTTATGATCATAATTATTTCTCCACGTTCTTCGAGTAGTAATCATCCTCTTTGCTGGCTAAACGCTCTTTGACTACCTTAATAAAGAGCGCGCCAACACCAATCAGGCCAATGAAACCAATTAGGCCCAGTGGGAAGGCGGCAATCAAACCAATAAGCAGTGCGCTCAAATAGATGATTGCCAACACAGCGAGGGCGCTGTAACCAACTTTCTCAAACTTATCCATGTTGACCTCCCGCCTTACAGAATACGAATACAGTAGGGGTAGCGGAACTCTTTACCGTCACTCACCTTAACCGCAGCAATAATGACCAATACTACATCCGCGATGACCAGGGTGAGTAGACCCAATACCGCGACCGGAATGCCTATTAGGGTAAACACCAAGGCGATACAGATCAGCGTTGCAATAAATAGCGTGATCTGGAAGTTAATCGCCTCGAGCGCTTGCGCTGCAACGAAGCTAGATTCGTCCTTTTTCACTAAATAAACAATCAATGGAGCGATTAATCCACCTAGCGGAATGATAAAACCAGTAAGCGTGAGTAAGTGCGCTAGGGCACCGACTGATCGTTCCTGCTCGGTAGGTGACACGGGAGCGTTTTCCGTAGCTTCTAACGTTGTTTCTGTAGTTGTCTCGTTTGTGTTATCCATGACAGCTCTCCTTATGATTTGTTTAATGTTAATTAAACTTAACATCTGTGTCAAATGTTTTCGATTTAATAGTCTCGCTTAAGATGGCTGGGCGAAAAAAAAGCTTAATCGTTATTGGCGCTAGCCAGAACGAATAAGCTCTGTGGTGACTGCTAATTTTGCGGGGCAATACTAGCGGTAGCTGCGAATACCCACGGCCTTACGGACTTTGTCCAGTAGCGGCGTAGCGTGAGCTCGGGCTTTTTCTGCGCCCTTAAGGAGCTCAGCTTCAATGTAGCTTGGATCCGCCAAGATCTCTTCATAGCGGGTTCGCGCGTCGGAGATTTCTTCGTTCACCAGTTCAAACAGCTGCTTTTTGGCTTCGCCCCAGGCAATACCCTCAGCAAAGGCTTTACGCATATCAGCGGTTTGTGATGGCGTGGCAAAGGCTTCCCAAATCTGGAACACCGTAGAAGTATCTGGATCCTTAGGCTCGCCAGGTTCTAGCAGATTGGTCTTAATTTTATTGATGTGCTTTTTGAGTTTCTTCTCGGTGAGGAAAAGCGGAATAGTGTTGCCGTAACTCTTTGACATCTTCCGGCCATCTAGACCTTGCAGCACCGCAACGTTGTCACCCACAACAGCCTCTGGCAGCGTGAAAGTCTCACCGTAATGATGGTTAAAGCGCGCAGCCACATCACGGGCCATTTCAACATGCTGAATTTGATCTTTGCCAACGGGTACTTTGTGGGCGTTAAACATTAGGATGTCGGCCGCCATCAGCACCGGGTAGGAGAATAGTCCCATGGTAACTGCCGCGTCCGCATCAAGCCCTTCATCAAGATTGCTTTGCACCGCGGCTTTATAGGCGTGAGCACGATTCATTAGGCCTTTAGCCGTAAGGCAGTTTAATACCCAAGTTAGCTCGGGAATTTCTGGGATATCCGATTGACGATAGAAGGTGGCGTTATCGGTATCCAAACCCAGTGCCAGCCAGGTAGCGGCAATTTCTTTGGAGGAGAGGGCAATGGCTTCGGGGTCCTGGCACTTGATCAGCGCGTGGAAATCCGCCATGAAATAGAAGGAATCTACGTCGGCCTGCTTGCTGGCTTCAATAGCAGGGCGAATGGCGCCCACATAATTTCCTAGGTGTGGCGTGCCGGTAGTGGTGATTCCCGTTAATACAGTATGTTTGCTCATGATACTAAGCTACTTCTCTTGATTGTCATTTAGAGCGCTATTCTACCTGCGATGGCGGTGGCTGACTAGCGAGTTGGGGTGAATTAGAACGGGCTAGGTTTTATCTCTAAGCTAGCAGATAGATAGTTTCAGTTGACAGTTAGTCTTGGGGGTTCGCGAGGTTAGCTAGGCCTCAACATCCGGCGCCACCAATACCGCCACTTCCACTTCATTCAAAAAACCCTTAGGCAGAACTTTCTGAGTTCGGAGGATTCTCGCCCCGCCGGCACCTTCGCCCAGCTGTGATGCGAGCGCTACAATTTCTCCCGCAGCCGCCGCAGACTGAAGTCGGGCCGCTAAGTTAACGGGACTCCCAACGACGCCGTATTTAGTCCGTCGCTCGCTGCCCATATTGCCGACTACCACTTCGCCGCGAACGACGCCAATACCAATGCCAATATTAGGCAGCTGATCACGCGCGTTCTTTTCGTTCACCTCATGAATAGCTTGCTGCATGGCCACGGCGCAGCGCAGGGCGGAAACGGTATGTTCATGTAGCTGGAGTGGAGCATTGAAGAGGGCGAGTAGGGAGTCACCTTCAAATTCATTCACGATGCCGCCGTGTTCGTGGACGACCTCGGTCATGGCGCCCAGATAGTGGTTGAGCAGCGTCACCACCTGTTGCGGTTCAAGGGAGTCAGCAATAGTGGTAAAGCCTCGCATATCACACATAAGCAGAGTGACTTCTCGGAGCTCACCACCTAGGTCAGTTCCCTGAGGCTGACTTAATAGCGTATCCACTACCGCGTGATTGAGAAAGCGGCCCGCTAACTGATGCATCAGTTGGTGCTTTCGCTCGGCCTGACGGTTCTCGAAATCCTCCAGCTCGCGCTGTTGACTATTATTCAGTGCCGCGGCAATGCGGGCGTTGAACATAGCGCCCTGAAAGGGTTTGGACAGAAAGTCGTAGGCACCACTCGAAATCGCTTCGGCGGCAATATCGGTATTGGGTGATTTAGCGAAGAGAATAACCGGGAGATTACTATACTGTGGGTCAGCCTTGAGCTTTCGCAGTAGTTGTAGTCCGCGGAAGTTATCCACCGCGAGGTCAATGAGTATGAGCTCTGAATGCTGGCGAGCCAGCGCATCATAGGTTGAGCGCTCGGAACTGGCTATCTTAAGGTGGTGGCCAATGCGTTCTAGTGGACGACACACCTGTTTGCGAATAGGTTCATCCGGGCTGACTACTAGAATATGACCTTTGTTATCGGTCGCCTTGAGCTTTTCGAAGCGTAAACTATGCAGGTGAACCTGAAGATTCTTGAGTTCCTGAAGTGCCGCGATATAGTGAACGTCTTTTGGCGTGCTTTCATTAGGGTTAAGCGCACTTTCGATGGCACGATGCAGGGCCTCGAGTTGTTGAGTGCGCCAGAGCTCAGTGAATTGTTGGGCTAACTCTTGCTCATTGGCGGCACAAAAGTAGTAATGCGCGGCAGCAAGCGCGCTGGGTAATACGTCAAAAGAAGACATCAGTACCATAGCTTTTGTGATTATTACCGTTTATTGTAACGTAGGCTTATCGTAAATCCTAAAACAAAGTTGGTTTAAACATGACAACGCTCTCACAAGTTGAACTATTCAGCGGCTTACCGGCCGAAGCTCTTGAACAATTACGCGGTTTGCTAAAGCGCCAACGGTTGCTCGCCGGCGAGAACCTCTTTAGCGAAGGTGACGAAGCAACGGGCTTGTATCTTATCCAGAAGGGTCGTCTTAAGGTCTATGTGGCCCAAGACCACAAGGAATTCATTCTCAACATCCAGCAAGCTGGAGACGCCGTGGGCGAGTTGAGTTTACTCGATGGTGAGCCACGTTCGGCTACCGTCATGGCCATGGAAAATACCGATCTATTATTCCTAAGCAAAGACGATTTCACCCGTTGGTTAGAGAATGAGCCGAAGATGGCACAGCGTTTAATCTCCTCGCTGACTCAGCACATTCGTCGGATGACCGACAAAATCCGCGGGCTCGCACTACAAGACGTCTACTCGCGTGTGCGCCATGTTCTAGAGGGAATGGCTGGGCCGGCGGATACCGATGGCCTCAGATATATTGCCGACCGTCTGACCCAGCAGGATATTGCTGACCGTGTGGGATCGTCACGTGAGATGATTGCGCGTATTCTCAAGGAGCTCGTCATGGGAGAGTACATCTCGGTAGAAAATCGTCATGTCACCCTATTGAAGAAACTTCCAGAGCGCTTTTAATCTTTCTGGCATCTTAGGTGCCTACTAGGACGCAAACATAATGCACTGTGATGTGTTGGTAATCGGCGCAGGCGCGGCGGGTTTAATGGCCGCTATCACCGCTGCTAACTTCGGCCATAAGGTACTATTGGTGGATCATGCCAATAAGCCGGGTAAGAAAATTCTGATGTCTGGCGGCGGGCGCTGTAACTTTACCAACTATTATGTTGAGCCCGATCGTTTCCTATCGCAAAACCCTCATTTTTGTAAGAGCGCGCTCTCGCGCTACACCCAATGGGACTTTATTCAGTTAGTCGATAAGCACGGTATTGGCTACCACGAAAAGGAGTTGGGCCAACTCTTCTGCGACGGCAAAGCCAAAGCTATCCTAGAAATGTTACTGGATGAGTTAGATAGGGCCGGTGCCGAGCTGCACATGAATTGCTCCATTAGTCAGGTCGCTACCACAGAACAGGGTTATCAGGTTGCTTCTACCATGGGTAACATTAAAGCTAAAAAACTAGTGATTGCTACGGGTGGACTATCCATCCCCACCCTGGGAGCCACCGGTTTTGGCTACGAAATTGCCGAGCAATTTGGGCACACTCTGCAACCGCGACGCGCGGGTTTGGTTCCCTTCACCTTTAGCGACCAACACAAAACCCTCTTTGCCAGTTTATCGGGTAGCTCTATTGATGCCGTGGCGAGTGTTGGCGACACGAGTTTTCGCGGCGGGGTGCTGTTTACCCATCGGGGGCTAAGCGGTCCGGCCATTCTCCAGATTTCCTCCTACTGGGAAGCGGGTGATGTTCTGACCCTAAACCTGCTGCCGGATATTGACGCCGCTGAGTGGTTAACGTCACTGCGCAGTGACGCACCTAAGAAGCAGCTGAAGACGCTGCTCGTAAATCATTGGACTAAGGCAATCACCGAAGCCTTCGACGGCATCTTTGACTTATCTCGAACCATGGCAACGCTCTCAAATGACGATATCAGTCAGTTGGCGAAGTTACTGAACGAATGGCCGCTGCGCCCCTCAGGCACCGAGGGCTATCGCACAGCAGAAGTGACCTTAGGTGGCGTGAATGTGGATGAAGTCAGCTCCAAATCCCTTGAAAGCAAGCGCCAACCTGGCCTGTACTTCGTGGGTGAAGTGTTCGACGTCACCGGACACCTAGGCGGTTTCAACTTCCAGTGGGCATGGGCTTCAGCCGTAGCCTGCGCCAGTGCCATTCACACCGAGCTTGCGGGCTCTTCGGATTGACCCTAGACCGCAAAGAATATAGGCTTCGACTCTTTCAAAACTAGGTTTTAAGACCGCATGATAGAGCTAGTCAATGTCAGTAAGACCTTCTCGGTAGGTCAACAACAGATTTCCGCACTCGATGACGTCAACCTAACGGTACCGGCAGGCTGCATTATGGGCGTTATTGGCTCATCGGGAGCCGGTAAAAGTACGCTTATTCGCTGTGTTAACGGCCTCGAGAGCGTCACCACTGGATCCGTAGTAGTAGATGGTACCGACCTAACAGCATTGGGCGAAAAGGGCTTGCGTTTGGCTCGCCGCGACATTGGCATGATTTTCCAGCACTTCAATCTCCTCAGTTCACGGACGGTGTACGACAACATTGCATTCCCCTTGGAACTTCAGGGAGCGTCGACTGAGGAAATTAAAGCGGCGGTTGAGCCTCTGCTAACACTGACTGGATTGTCGGCAAAGACAAGCCAATACCCTAGCCAGCTTTCTGGCGGGCAAAAGCAGCGGGTGGCGATTGCGCGAGCTTTAGCGGCTAAACCTAAGGTTCTGCTGTGCGATGAAGCCACTAGCGCCTTGGACCCACATACTACCCAGTCTATCTTGGCCCTGCTGCGAGACATTAATCGTGAGTTGGGTATCACCATTCTTTTGATTACCCATGAAATGGAAGTGGTTAAGTCAGTCTGTGATCGGGTGGCGATTATTTCCGATGGCAGAATTGTGGAGGAGAATGATGTGCCCTCCTTCTTTGTTCACCCAAAGACTGATTTAGCGCGTGAATTTGTGAAGAGCGCGCTCCATGAGAAGCTTCCAGAAGCTATTGAAGCGAAATTACAGCGAGCATCCTCGGGTGACGATGAACCCATTATCCGCATCTCTTTTCTTGGCGGGAATGCTTCAACGCCGCTTATCAGTCAGGTAAGTCGGGATTGTGAGGTAGACCTCAGCATCATGCAGAGTTCATTAGAACTTCTAAACGGTCAGACTATGGGTTTCCTTACCGCGCAGTTAAGCGGTACAGATGATAATGTCAGTAGAGCAATTAGACGTTTAAAAGATGAAGCGAATGTAACAGTAGAGGTGCTTGGCTATGTGGTATGAAAATTTTCACCTCCTGGGGCCTGCGGTCATTGATACTCTCTACATGGTTGGCGTATCCGGATTACTGAGTGCGTTGGTGGGAATCCCTCTCGGAGTGATCCTCTACCTAACTCGAGAGCACAAGCTGCTTGAGAATCGTCTGGTTAATCGCAGCGTGGGGGCAATTGTTAATGCTACGCGTTCGGTTCCTTTCATTATCCTTCTAGTAGCGATTATCCCCTTAACACGACTGATTATAGGTACCTCTATTGGTACCTCGGCGGCTATCGTGCCCTTAACGCTAGGTGCAATCCCCTTTGTAGCGCGTATCGTAGAAGGTGCTATTGCAGAGGTCCCTAGTGGTGTTATTGAGGCGGCTCAGTCCATGGGCGCTAGCCCCTTGCAGATAGTGAGTAAAGTGCTGTTGCCGGAGGCTATGCCCGGGTTGATCCATGGCATAACGTTAACCTTGGTAACGCTGGTGGGCTACTCGGCCATGGCTGGAGCTATTGGTGGTGGCGGTCTGGGAGATCTAGGTATCCGCTATGGCTATCAACGTTTTGATGGGCCGCTGATGCTCGCCACGGTAGTAGTCTTAGTTATTATGGTTCAGGTTATTCAAAGTTTCGGCGATTATCTTGTTCGTCGAGTAGATAAAAAATAGGACGTGTTATGAAATTTTTGAAACTGTTGGCGTTACCACTCTTGTTGGTTAATTTGTTCGCCTGTAGCGATAGTGGTTCGGATCGCCTTCGGATTGGTGTGATGGCCGGCCCGGAAGCTGACCTTATGAAGGTCGCTGCCGATAAGGCATTGGCAGATTTTGGTTTGGAAGTTGAATTGATCGAATTCTCTGACTACATCTCACCGAATGTCGCACTCGCGGACGGCTCACTGGATTTAAACGCTTTTCAGCACGAACCCTACCTCAACAGCATGATCAGCGATCGAAATTTTGCGCTACAAAAGGTAGCTGCTACGTTTGTCTATCCTATTGGTGGCTACTCTAAGACGCTTACGAAGCTTGAGGATCTACAACCGGGTGACAAGGTCGCGATTCCGAATGATCCAACTAATGAGGCGCGTGCGCTGCTTCTCCTAGATCAAGAAGGCTACATTGGCTTGGATGACGCAACCAATTTAGAGGCGACTCCCGCAAATGTTATTTCCAATCCACTTAACCTGCAGTTTATTGAGCTTGATGCGGCACAGCTACCGCGCAGCTTAGACGATGTGGCGATTGCTTTTATCAACAGCACTTACTCGGTTCCTTCAGGGTTAATTCCTACCCGTGATGCGCTGGTGGTAGAGAATAAAGAGAGCCCCTATGTGAACTTAATCGTGTCACGCATCGATAACGCTTCGGATCCTCGTATTGCACAGCTGGTGCAAAGCTATCAAACATCGGAAGTGATTGAGAAGGCTGAAGAGTTGTTTAAGGGTGCGGCGGTCGCCGGCTGGTAAGACTTAACGCGTCCCTTCAACACCAACCCCCTGCAGTCATTCGCCGGGGGTTGGTGTTGAGTTGAAAGGACGGTATTTTGGAGCTAGCTTATAGCTCCATATCGGCGAATGAATCGATATCAACTTTGCTGTCGATTGCGCCAACTAGGTAAGAGGTGATTTCTGTTTCCTGCGGTGCAACCTGCACCGAATCACTTCGTAGCCATGAATCCATCCAAGGAAGTGGATTACTTGAGCGACCATACAGCTCAGGGTAGCCGATATCACGCAGTCGGCTGTCGGTAATGAACTCAATGTATTGCACTAGGATGTCTTTGTTTAGACCAATCATTGAGCCGTCCTTGAATAGGTAATCAGCCCACTCCATTTCCTGCTCTGCCGCTTCACGGAAAATCGCTATGACATCGTTGCGTGTCTCTAGCGCGATTTCGGCAAATTCTGGATCATCTGCGCCGTTAGCCATTTGGTTGATCATGAACTGCGTGCCGCTGAGGTGCAGTGCTTCATCGCGGGCGATAAGGCGAATGATCTTAGCATTACCTTCCATGATGGCACGTTCAGCAAACGCAAAACTACAGGCGAACGAGCAGTAGAAGCGAATCGCTTCCAATACGTTAACCGATACGATAGTTAAGAAAATCTTCTTCTTAAGCTCGCGCTTTGAAATAGTGACTTCTTTACCGTTGAGGGTATGGGTTCCCTCGCCGTGGTGGAGGTAGACCTGCGAGTACTCGAGTAGGTCATCGTAGTAGTCGGTCACGCTATTCGCACGGGAGATGATGGCCTCATTATTAACGATGTCATCAAAGATCACTGACGGATCAGGCATGATGTTACGAATAATATGGGTGTAAGAGCGTGAGTGAATCGTTTCACTAAACGCCCAAGTCTCAATCCAGGTCTCAAGCTCAGGTAGCGATACCAAAGGAAGCAATACGACGTTTGGTGAACGGCCCTGAATACTATCTAGCAATGTTTGGTACTTGAGGTTACTCAAGAAAATATGACGTTCGTGGTCAGGTAGCTTACTGAAGTCCTTGCTGTCCTTCGAGACATCGATCTCCTCCGGGCGCCAGAAAAAAGACAGCTGCTTTTCAATCAAGCGCTCAAACATCGGGTAGCGCTGCTGGTCGTAGCGCGCTACGTTGACGTTCTCGCCGAGGAACATCGGCTGCGAAAACGCATCAAATTTCTTCTTGTTAAAACTGGTGTAGTTCATTGATATTCTCCTTGTATGAAGGGCTTGCTAAGATCATTAGATCTTGCAAGCACCTCCTTCACAGCCTTCCTCTTCAGCGATATGAACTTCCGCTGTGTCCTGGTATTTCTCTTCAGCACCATCGCGGGTGTTGTGGTAATACAGGGTCTTGAGGCCGTTCTTGTAAGCCAGTAGTAAATCGCCGAATAGCTGCTGCATAGGCACCTTACTATCTTTGTACTTACTTGGGTCATAGTTGGTGTTGGCGGAAATTGCCTGATCGACAAACTTCTGCATGACACCCACTAGCTGTAGATAACCGGTGTTATTTGGGATCTGCCAAAGTAGTTCGTACTGGTCCTTGAGGCGGTGCAACTCAGGCAGAACCTGCTTCAACACACCATCCTTAGATGATTTAACACTTACCAAGCCACGCGGTGGCTCGATGCCGTTGGTTGCGTTGGAGATCTGCGAAGAGGTCTCACTGGGCATCAAGGCACTCAAGGTAGAGTTACGAAGTCCGTGCTCAACAATTTCACTACGCAGTGAATCCCAATCTAGGAACAGTGGCTCGCCACAGTACTTATCTACCTCAGCTTTGTGTGAGTCGATAGGCATAACACCTTCCGAGTAAGTCGTGTCGCCGAATGCTTCACAGGCTCCGAATTCTTTAGCTAGCGTGTTTGAGGCCTTCAGCAAGTAGTACTGGATAGCTTCAAAGGTGCGGTGAGTCAGGCCAAGTCCTGAGCCATCGGAGTAGCGCGCATTGTTCTTAGCCAAGTAGTAGGCATAGTTGATGACGCCAATGCCCAATGTACGACGACGAAGGCTTGAGTTTTCCGCTGCCTTAACTGGGTAGTTCTGGTAATCCAGGAGGCTATCCAGCGCGCGAACGATGAGTTCAGCCAGCTCATCTAGCTCATTGAGATCATCAATTTCGCCCAAGTTAAACGCTGCTAGAGTACACAGTGCAATTTCACCCTCAGGGTCATTGATGTCATTCAACGGCTTAGTGGGTAGCGCAATCTCAAGGCACAAATTAGATTGGCGGATAGGCGCTTTATAAGGGTTGAATGGGCTGTGAGTATTACAGTGGTCAACATTCTGGATGTAGATTCGTCCAGTTGAGGCGCGCTCCTGCATAAGGGTAGCGAACAGATCCACCGCTTTAACCGTCTTTTTGCGAATATTCTGCGCCTGTTCATAGGTGGTGTAGAGGCGTTCGAATTCGTCTTGGTCGCTAAAGAAGGCATCGTATAGGTCCGGCACTTCATCAGGGCTAAAGAGCGTGATGTGGCCATTTTTGATCAGACGCTGATACATGGTTTTGTTTAGCTGAACACCATAGTCCAAGTGTCGGACTCGGTTTTCTTCAACACCACGGTTGTTCTTGAGTACCAGTAGGTCTTCAACTTCTAGGTGCCAAAGCGGGTAGAAAAGAGTTGCTGCACCGCCTCGTACACCGCCCTGAGAGCAGGATTTTACGGCCGACTGGAAGTACTTGTAAAACGGTACACAGCCAGTGTGGAAGGCTTCACCGCTACGAATCTTACTGCCAATGGCGCGAATACGACCGGCGTTGATACCAATGCCAGCGCGCTGACTGACGTAGCGAACAATCGCCGTGGCTGAGGCGTTGATTGAATCAAGCGAGTCGTCACTTTCAATGAGAACACAGCTACTGAACTGTCGAGTTGGGGTGCGAACCCCCGACATGATAGGTGTAGGTAGCGACAGCTTGAATAGGGAGGCTGCATCGTAGAAGCGACGAACGAAGTCTAAACGAGTCTCTTCCGGGTATTTGGCGAAAAGTGCCGCGCCCACAAGCATATAAAGGAACTGCGGGCTTTCGAAGTACTCTCCGCTAACACGATCCTGAACCAGATATTTACCTTCAAGCTGTTTAACGGCAGCATAGGCAAAGTTGAGATCACGGCTATGATCGATCCAGCTGTTCATTTGCTCGTAATCATCGTAGCTGTAGTCTTCAAGCAAGTGCTTGTCGTAGCGATTCATATCAACCAATCGCTTTACCTGACAGCGAAGGTGCGGCGGCTCAAACTGGTTGTAAGCCTTCTTACGCAGATGGAAGATATTCAAGCGAGCAGCGAAGTACTGATAATCAGGAATTTCTGCAGAGATGAGGTCCGCTGCCGATTTAATTAGCGTCTCATGGATCTCACTCGTGGTGATACCATTGTAGAACTGCAGCTGGGCATTGAGCTCAACCTGAGACACCGAAATGCCCTCTAGACCGTTGGCAGCCCAATTTAGGACGCGGTGGATCTTCTCTAAGTCGATGGGCTCGGTACGGCCACTTCGTTTGGTAATTAGCAACGTCGCCTGGTTCACTTCGTTGTCTCCTTGTTTGATCGATTGTCTGCCGCAAATAACGGTATTTTTATCGGCACGCAGCAATCGTTAATTGTTATAAGCCTGAGCTGATGTCTGGTCTTGTTTCTTCCGTGAAACTGGCGATGTTCTCATTGAGCTAGACGGTGCCAAAATGGCCTGTAAGTCAATGTTTTCCAGTGATTCTGGGTGAAACGATAGTAGTGTCTGTATGATTCGCAACCACCACATGTGGTGTGTTACTGCAAATTCATTACTAGATATAGTGCTACTGCCGTTGCTCAAGGTCAATCAAAATACTAAAAATAAAGTGTATTTTTTTTCTTGATTTTTCTATCTGAGCTGCTACCGCAATGTGATCAATATCACACTCTTTTAGGTCTGGTGTTTGGGGGCGAAGTTAGTGCAAACTAACTTGGTGTGTCGCGAAGAAATATGCGTTTTGCACGGTTAAACCACAGCAGTTCAAATTGAACTGGAGAAGAGTTCAATGAGACCTACTCGGGGATTCTAAATTCGTTACAACTAGGTTGAACGAAGCGAGTATTTTTCGCTTCAGCTTACTCTGTGTCGAATTTGCTTAGGATTGGTTGAGGGTCTACCCGCAACCTGTTAAGGTTCTCGCCATTTTTAACGGGCCTTATTCTCCTCCGACAAAGTCATTCTGGACTAAGCTTGGCGGAGTTATCTTTTTCGCTTAAACAATTGGATTATCATGATTCTTTCTTCTACTCGCTCAGATTGGCTGGGCAACATCCGCGGTGACGTACTAGCTGGTATTGTTGTGGCGCTAGCGCTAATTCCTGAGGCAATTGCCTTTTCTATTATTGCTGGTGTTGATCCTAAGGTTGGTCTCTACGCCTCCTTCTCAATTGCGGTAGTGATTGCTATCGTGGGCGGGCGCCCAGGAATGATTTCGGCAGCTACTGGCGCGATGGCGCTACTGATGGTCACCTTGGTCAAGGAACATGGTCTTGAGTATTTGTTTGCGGCAACGCTGCTGACAGGGCTATTGCAGATTATAGCGGGCTATTTAAAGCTAGGGCAGTTGATGAGTTTTGTCTCGCGCTCTGTGGTAACGGGCTTTGTGAATGCGTTGGCCATCTTGATCTTCATGGCTCAGCTTCCTGAGCTTACTAATGTGACCTGGCATGTTTATGCTATGACGGCAGTAGGTTTAGGTATTATCTACCTTTTCCCCTATGTTCCGGTTGTGGGCAAAATCATTCCTTCGCCGTTGGTCTGTATTCTTGCGTGTACAGCGTTTGCCATGATTGTAGGGTTAGATATCCGTACCGTAGGAGATATGGGTGACTTGCCCGATACGCTACCAATATTCCTGTTCCCTGATGTGCCACTGAATCTAGAAACGCTGCAGATTATTTTCCCCTATGCCGCAGCAATGGCCGTTGTTGGTCTATTAGAGTCGTTGATGACGGCAACGATTATTGATGACTTCACGGATACTGAAAGTGATAAGAACCGCGAGTGTAAAGGCCAGGGTATTGCCAATATCGCCACCGGTTTTCTGGGCGGTATGGCGGGTTGTGCAATGATTGGGCAGTCCGTGATTAACGTTAAATCTGGTGGCCGAGGCCGCTTGTCTACCTTTGTAGCGGGTGCAGTGCTCTTAACCATGGTGGTGTTCTTGAGCGACTGGGTTTCGCAGATTCCTATGGCGGCGTTGGTAGCAGTGATGATTATGGTATCTATTGGTACCTTCAGCTGGCAGTCCATTGTTGATCTAAAGTCTCACCCAATGTCGACCAATATCGTGATGATCGCCACGGTAACCGTAGTGGTCATGACCCATAACTTAGCCATTGGTGTATTTGTTGGCGTACTGTTGGCGTCGCTGTTTTTCGCCAATAAGATTTCCCACTTCATGTACTGCAAAACGCAAACGTCGGAAGATGGATTGGAGGTTCGCTATGAATTTCACGGCCAGGTTTTCTTCAATTCGTCTACGCGCTTCGTGGAATACTTTAACTTCAAAGACGTTCGCGAACGCGTAATCATTGACCTAACGCAAGCTCACTTCTGGGATATCTCGGCGGTTGGCGCCTTAGATAAAGCGGTATTGAAATTCCGTCGCGAAGGTGCTGAAGTAGAGGTTATTGGCTTGAACGAGGCGAGCCGAACGATTATTGATCGCTTTGGTGTGCATGATAAGCCTGAGGAAATCGACAAGATTATGGGAGGGCATTAATGGGAAGCACTCAACAGAATGTATTAGCGTGTGTCGACGGGTCGCAGAGCGCGGCTTCCGTCGTGGACTATGCTACCTGGATTGCTGCAGCGGTTGATGTACCACTGCAGCTATTGCATACCATTGATCAAGCGAAAACCCCTGCAGTGGCGGATTTATCGGGTAGCATCGGCCTGGGGTCGCAGCAGGAACTCTTAGATGAGTTAACGCAGGTTGAAGCCCAGCGCGCTAAGTTACTCATGCGTCAGGGAAAGATGATTCTTGATGCGGCGAAGGATCGCGTTGAATCTTCGTCTGCAGTCCAGGTTTCCTGTCGCCAGCGCCACGGGTCCCTAACCGAAAACCTGATCGACCTTGAGGATGAAACTCGGGTACTGGTACTAGGTATACGCGGTGAATCTCATGCTGATGGTCAAGGTGGCGTGGGGCATAAGATCGAATCGGTAGTCCGCGGGCTGCATCGACCTATGTTGGTGGTTAATCAACCCTTCCAGGAGCCTAAGAGCATCCTATTAGCCTACGATGGTAGCGAAGCGGCGGAAAAGGCATTGCAGATGGTTGTCTCCAGTCCGCTACTCAAGTCATTACATTGTCATGTGGTGTTTGCTGGTTCTGAGGAGGCGAGTGTTGCGCCACTTGAAAAGGCTAAGAACACCTTAGAGGCAGCTTCGGTAGCGATGAATTTGCACCGTGTTTCGGATGATATTGCCGCTTCAATCGCTAGCTTACAGGCGAAGTATGAGGTGGATCTGACGGTTATGGGCGCGTTTAGCCACGGTAGGTTGCGAGACTTTTTGTGGGGCAGTGTTACCGCCAAGGTGCTTGAGAATACGGCTAAGCCGTTACTGCTATTGCGCTAGGGTTAGTCAATGAGTAGCTCTTGAACATTGCGGGCTTCTATAAACCCAAACAGGCATCTTCTCTACAATAAAAAAAACGGCGTCGCCTATGGGCTACGCCGTTTTTTATTTGCTACCTGTCTTAGCTAAATGTCGCCAAGAGTGAGCATGTTTAGTGCGCTTCAGCCGTTGGAGCAATACCAATCAAACTATCGACGTAAGTAATGATGTCATCAGACTCGTATAACCAAGTATGGCTACCGTCTTCGGCTTTAATACGCAGGCAGGGTGCCTTCAACTTGCCGCCATCTTCGGCTAGTTGCTTGCGATAAACGATATCCTTCTTGGCGTTACGCAATTCAATATCAAGTCCGCGGCGATGAAAGTGGCGCTTGACCTTGACGCAGAACGGACAGGTTGGGAATTCGTAGAGGGCTAAAGGGGCGGTAATTTCTGCGTATTTAGCAAGTTCTTCATTACTAAGTACTGGCTTTTTAGGGCGAGTTAAAAAATCAATGATAAGGATAATACGCCCGAGAATGAATCTTACAGCAGCCATGAACAACCTTTTGGACAGTTTAACAAGTATGAAAGTGGCGCATCTTAACGACTAACTCAGCGGATGTCGAGCGCTAGCGTTCAGGGTGTTGGCTCATCCTCTAGGCGGGTATATTTCCAGCGCAGGCTCCATGCATTCATTACCTTTTCACTGTAGGTGAATCGGCCACTTGAGCCATTGTAGGCAGCAAGCGCGAGATGCCAAGAATCATCATGTTTGTCGAGGTAGTGACGAAGGATGGCGCAGCCGTAGCGAATATTGGTTTCGATTTGCATTAGGTTGTCACCGGGCGCGCCAATCTCATCAATCCAGAATGGCATGATCTGCATAATCCCCAGCGCGCCAACACGACTAATCGCAAAGCGGTCGAAGTGCGACTCAATTTCCATAATGGCGAGCACTAAATCTGGTGGAACATTATTAGCGTGTGCGGCGACGAGAACGTTCTGCAGAATTTCCTCGGCGTCCGAATCATTATAGCGTTCAACCAGCGGGAGCGCGGTGACTAGCCATAGTTCAATTGCTAACGGGTCAAGGTGGGGAAGCTCCGTGATAATCGCCCTATGCATTTGCTCGCGATCACTGGGAGATAGGGAGGGCTCGGATGCATTGGCTGAAATCGCCAATGCACCGACCAAAAGAGTTATTACTAAGGAGAGCTTGCTAGCCGTTGACACGGGCAAGCAATTCGGTCAATAGATTATCAGCAGCCAGGGACTCATTTTCGCTAGCGTGGCGATGGCGATATTCTATTTCACCAGAATCTAAACCGCGGTCACCGATGACTACTCGATGAGTGATGCCCACTAATTCGATGTCAGCCAGAATGCCGCCCAAGCGAGCCTTTTCTGCATCCATTAGCAGTACTTCAACGCCCGCCGCTGTGAGCTGTTGGTAAAGTTCGTCACAGACAGCTGCCACCTTCTCACTCTTGTGATAATTAATCGGGGCGATCGCCACCTGAAAAGGTGCTAGCGCGGCTGGCCATTTAATGCCGTTATCATCGTAGTTTTGTTCAATCGCTGACGCCACAACACGGGTGATGCCAATCCCGTAGCAACCCATGGTCACTACTTGGTCCTTGCCGTTTTCATTTAGTACCGAGCAATTGAGGGCTTGCGAATATTTGTCTCCCAGCTGGAAGATATGGCCTACTTCAATACCTCGTTTGATAACGATTTTACCTTCGCCACAGGGGCTTGGGTCGCCCGCTTCTACATTGCGGAGGTCAACCACTTCTGCTGCGTTAACATCGCGGTCCCAATTAACATTGGCTAAGTGATGGTCATTGTCGTTCGCGCCACAGTAGAAGTTGCTCATACGGTCAGCAGAGCGATCACAGAGGACGGTTAGCGTTAGTTCAACCGGTCCGACTGATCCCGGATTTGCGCCCGTGGCGGCGAGGACTTCCTCTTCCGTTGCGAAGGTTAGCGGAGCATGAACCGCAGGATGCTTTTCAGCCTTTAATTCGTTCAAGGTATGATCGCCGCGCAGGACGAGTGCGACGAAGCCATAATTGCCGTCTTCATCGTGAGTACCTTGAACAATCAGTGTTTTTGCAATCTCAGCGGGCTGGCAATTGAGCTGCTGGGCTACATCGTCAACCGAGCGCGCGCTCGGAGTGGCGATCTTTTCAATGGCTGCAGCGGCAGCGGCTCTTTCACCAATCGCTAAGGCCTCGGCAAGTTCTACATTAGCCGCGAAGTCAGAGCTGTCAGAGAAGGCAATGTCATCTTCACCCGATCCCGCTAAGACATGGAATTCGTGCGAGGCGCTGCCGCCAATGGAACCTGTGTCGGCGAGTACCGCACGGAAGTTCAGGCCGAGGCGCGAGAAGATATTGCTGTAAGCTTGATACATCGCTTCGTAGGTCTGTTGCAAGCTCTCTTGGTTGGCGTGGAAGGAGTAGGCGTCCTTCATGATAAATTCACGTGAACGCATAACGCCGAATCGCGGGCGAATTTCATCGCGGAATTTAGTCTGAATTTGGAACAGGCTAAGCGGCAGTTGCTTGTAGGAACTGATTTCGTTGCGAACGAAATCGGTTACGACCTCTTCATGTGTAGGTCCTAGGCAGAATTCACGACCGTGACGATCCTTTAGGCGAGCCAGCTCCGGCCCATACTGCTCCCAGCGGCCAGACTCATTCCAGAGTTCGGCGGGTTGGACCACCGGCATTAGCATTTCCATGGCACCCGCTTTGGTCATCTCATCACGGACCACTTGCTCTACTTTTCGTAGCACGCGAATACCCGTTGGAGTCCAGTTATACAATCCGCTGGCAAGGCGACGAATTAGGCCAGCTCGGAGCATAAGTTGATGGCTGATTACCTCGGCATCGGCCGGGGTTTCTTTTAGCGTTGATAGTAGGAACTGACTGGCGCGCATGAATAAATCTCTCGCTGGTTCGCAATGGGTTTTGATTCGTAAATCTGATTAGGCGCTATTGTAGGTAAAAAGCGGAAAAAATGCATGGATTAATGTTATCGGAGTAGCTTGTCTATGATATAGTTCTCGACCCGTGCGATGGTGGTGAAGTTTCACTTCGCTGTCGCAAACCCCCTGCGGTTTATAATCGGTTTGCTCCAGCCCAAAAAGTGCTTGAGTTAAAAGTCGCCGTTCGCCATGAACTGGCGCCTGTTTTCGCCCTGTTTGAGCTCAACCAGCCCCTAGCGGAAATAGCACGTATGACCGGTATAATTAGCCTGTCACCATTTTTAGTTATCCGGCGAATCCTGTCTCAACAGTGTTCGCCAACCATGAGTTGGGAATGTCGTAATGCGAACAATATACTGCGGTGAGCTCCGCAAAGAACATGTAGATCAAGAAGTTACTCTGTGTGGTTGGGTAGATAGCCGCCGAGATCATGGTGGTGTTATTTTTATCGATCTTCGTGATCGTGATGGTATCGCACAGGTAGTCATTGATCCGGACGCGGGCGAGCATTTTGCCACGGCTGATAAGGTACGTGCCGAGTACGTATTGAAGATCACGGGGAAGGTTCGCGCTCGCGATGCAGGGCTAGTAAATAGCAATATGGCTACGGGTGAGATCGAAGTTTATGGCTACCAAGTCGAAATTCTTAATGCGTCGGCGCCAGTTCCCTTTCAGTTAGACGGCTACACCAATGTGGGCGAAGATGTTCGTCTGAAGTACCGCTACCTTGATCTTCGTCGTCCGGAAATAGCTCGTAACCTCCGGCTTCGTTCGAAGGTGACTACCGATATTCGTAACTATTTAGATGACGAGGGCTTCCTCGACATCGAGACGCCAATTCTAACTCGTGCCACCCCAGAGGGTGCTCGCGACTACTTGGTGCCATCGCGCACTCACGAAGGGAAATTCTTCGCACTTCCCCAGTCGCCGCAGCTATTCAAACAGCTGTTGATGGTGTCGGGAATGGATCGTTATTATCAAATCGCCAAATGTTTCCGCGACGAAGACTTGCGTGCTGATCGCCAGCCGGAATTCACACAGATTGATATCGAAACTTCATTCCTTGATGAAGAACAGATTATGTCTATTACCGAAGGCATGATTAAAGGACTATTTAACAAGCACCTAAACGTTGAGCTTGGTGATTTTCCTCGTATGCCATTCGCTGAAGCCATGGATAAGTACGGTTCAGATAAGCCTGATCTTCGTATCCCACTCGAGTTAGTGGAAATCAAAGATATTATGGCGAACGTTGATTTCAAAGTGTTCTCAGGCCCAGCAAATGACCCTAAAGGCCGAGTTACCGCACTGAAATTACCAAAAGGTAATAGCCTGTTAACGCGCAAGCAGATTGACGACTACACCAAGTTTGTATCGATCTACGGTGCTCGTGGCCTAGCGTACATTAAAGTTAATGACGTTGATGATTTGGAAGGCGGCCTACAGTCACCCATCGTTAAGTTCCTTGACCTCGATACACGTAAGGCAATCTTGGAGCGCGTGGGTGCTGAAACCGGTGATATGATTTTCTTCGGCTCCGATTCGGCTAAGGTCGTTTCTGAGGCGCTTGGTGCGCTGCGTTGCAAGTTGGGTGAAGACCTCAATTTGTATACCTGTCAGTGGGCACCAATGTGGGTAGTTGACTTCCCAATGTTCGAGGAAACTGACCACGGCCTTACGGCTCTGCACCATCCATTTACCGCGCCAGCATGTTCGCCAGAAGAGCTAATGGCTAGCCCAGAAACAGCGTTGTCGCGCGCCTACGACATGGTACTAAATGGCTGTGAATTAGGTGGTGGATCCATCCGTATTCACGATCAAACCATGCAGGCGGCGGTATTCAAGCTGTTAGGCATTTCCGACGAAGAGCAGCGTGAGAAATTTGGCTTCTTACTCGACGCGCTTCAGTATGGAGCGCCGCCACATGGCGGTCTAGCCTTCGGCTTGGATCGTATCATTATGCTGATGACTGATTCATCATCCATTCGTGACGTGATTGCCTTCCCGAAAACTCAGACTGCAGCCTGCGTGATGACCGATGCACCGGGGGCGGTGGATAGCGATCAGCTCAAGGAATTGAGCATTCGCCTTCGTCTAGCTGAGTCCGAGTAACGGAGGTAAGGTTTGGCCGGTCATAGTAAGTGGGCGAACATTCGCCATCGCAAGGCTGCGCAAGATGCCAAGCGAGGAAAGGTATTTACTAAACTGATTCGCGAACTTGTGGTGGCGGCTCGTGCAGGCGGGTCAATACCTGACGACAACCCTCGTCTTCGCGCCGCGGTGGACAAAGCACTCGGCGCAAATATGAAACGCGATACTATCGACAAGGCGATTGCTCGCGGTGCGGGTAATGCTGAGGGCGATAATTACGATGAAATTCGCTACGAAGGTTATGCGCCAGGTGGCGTAGCCGTACTTGTTGAGACGATGACGGATAATCGCAACCGAACCGTTGCTGAAGTTCGCCATTGCTTCTCCAAGCGAGGTGGTAGTTTGGGCACTGATGGCTCGGTAGCCTATTTATTTTCTCGCCAGGGTAAGATTTGGGTCAACAGTACCGACGAAGATGCAGTCATGGAACTTGCATTAGAGCACGGTGCTGACGATGTAGCGCTGATTGAAGATGCCATTGAAGTAAGTTGTGATTGGACCGAGCTACACGCTGTTCGTGAAGCTCTGCAGCTGGCAGGTCTGGCTATTGCTTCGGCCGATGTTGAGATGGTTCCAGCTACTCAGGTTGAACTGGATGCCGACGCAGCCGAGAAGGTACTGGCAATGATTGATGCGTTAGAAGACCTCGATGATGTTCAGAACGTCTATAGTAATGCTGATTTTAGCCAGCTTGAGGATGCCTGAATCCACTAGCTCATTAGTTCACTGAAAAGGTCGGCCTAGAGGTCGACCTTTTTTTTGTCTGTGGTACACTTCAAATAACAATAAGAACTGGATAAATAAACAGGTATGTCGATTATCTTGGGCATTGACCCTGGGTCACGTAAAACAGGCTTTGGAATTATCAGACTTGATGGTCGAAAGCCCGTGTACGTAAGTAGCGGCGTGGTTAAACTCCCTACCGATGCGCCGCTCGCAGAGCGACTGAATATCCTATTCGAATCCCTCATTACGGTCATGTCAGAATACCAGCCCAACGAGGTCGCCGTTGAGGATATTTTTATGAGTAAAAATGCTATGTCAGCGCTTAAGCTAGGGCATGCCCGCGGCGCGATTATGGTGGCCGCCGGACAGCAGGGCTTGCCAGTTTTTGAATACGAGGCCAGAAAGGTTAAGCAGATTGTGGCGGGGAGTGGTAATGCCGATAAAGTCAGCGTTCAGCACATGGTAGCTCGTCAGCTTAATCTGCCAGGTCGGCCGCAGGAAGATGCGGCCGATGCATTAGCGGTAGCGCTCTGTCATGTCCACTTTAATACGGGTGTTGTCGCATCCACTGGTGCGGGGCGATTTAGTCGCGGCCGCCTTCGAAACTAGAGGTAAGAAATGATTGCATTGATTCGTGGAGAACTCCTGTTGAAGTCAGCGCCAACTGTAGTGGTTGAGGCGGGGGGCTTGGGCTACGAAATTGAAGTACCTATGACCACCTTCTATGAGCTGCCGGAATTAGGTAGTCCAGTGCAACTTTTTTGTCACTTTGTTGTTCGCGAAGATGCCCAGTTGTTATTTGGTTTTCACGATGGCAAATCAAGAGATTTCTTTCGAACGCTGATTAAAGTGAATGGTGTTGGTCCTAAGATGGCCGTTGCCATGATGTCTACCTTAACTACGGATGAACTGATTCAAAGCGTCAATGAAAACCAAGTTGCTCGATTAGTGAAAATACCGGGCGTTGGTAAGAAGACTGCGGAACGATTAATTATTGAGCTGCGTGACAAGTTGGCTGCCTTCGCTTCTGCAGGTGGCGCTGCAAAGGCCAATGTATCCAGCGCTACGCAAAACGTTTCCGGTGATACCATGATCAAAGAAGCAGAAAGTGCGTTAATTACGTTAGGATACAAGAAGTCAGATGCTGAGAAGATGGTGTCGGCAGCCTGGAAGTTAGGCGAGTATAGCCGCAGTCAGGACTTGATTCGTGCCGCGCTGAAAACACTGAGCAAGTGAGGTTGATATGATTGAAGTGGATCGATTTGTTGCGCCGGAAGCTACCCCTAGCGAGAAACTGAGCGAACAGGGTATTCGCCCTGGCAGCCTTAATGATTACATTGGTCAAACGGCTGTACGCGATCAAATGTCGATTTTCATGCAAGCTGCAACGGCCCGCGGTGAGTGCCTCGATCATACCCTTATCTTTGGCCCTCCTGGACTAGGAAAGACTACCTTGGCAATGATTATTGCCGCTGAGATGAACGGGCAGCTGCATTCAACCTCGGGACCGGTTCTCGAGAAGCCGGGCGATCTTGCGGCCATTATGACCAATCTTGAAGCCGGTGATGTGCTGTTTATTGATGAAATTCATCGTCTTGGACCCGTGGTAGAGGAAATTCTCTATCCGGCGATGGAAGATTTTCAGTTGGATATCATGATTGGCGAGGGGCCTGCAGCGCGCTCAATCAAGTTAGATCTGCCTAAGTTCACCTTGGTCGGCGCAACAACTCGAGCGGGTTTACTGACTTCACCACTGCGCGATCGATTCGGTATTGTTCAGCGCCTAGAGTTTTATTCTGAAAGTGAACTTCAGCAAATTGTCACCCGAGCAGCGGGAATTTTTGAACTGCCAATTGATGATTCCGGTGCTAATGAGATTGCTAAGCGCTCGCGAGGCACCCCACGAATTGCGAATAGATTATTACGACGAGTTCGGGATTTTGCAGAAGTTCGACACGAGGGTGTTGCGACTAAAGCGGCTGCTGAGGATGCATTGGATACCTTAAAAGTGGACCAAGCCGGCTTCGATACCATGGATCGACGGCTACTTTTGGCGCTAATTGATAAGTTTGATGGCGGACCTGTTGGTGTCGATAGTCTTGCGGCAGCAATTAGTGAAGAGCGGGATACCATCGAGGACGTGATTGAGCCTTACCTCATTCAGCAGGGCTATATAACGCGAACTCCGCGTGGTCGAATTGCGACCCGTTTGGCATATCAACATTTCGGTAAGCCTTGGTTGGGTGCAAATGGCTAGTACAAGCACGGAATTTCGTATATACATCGAAGATACTGACGCAGGTGGCATCGTCTACTACGTTAATTATCTGAAATTTATGGAGCGAGCGCGGACTGAGTTCATGCGTTCGCTCGGTTTCAACAAGACGGCCATCTGGGACGACAGCATGTTTGTGGTTCATCGTGTTGAAGTGGATTATAAAGCGCCCGCTCGGCTTGATGATAAGATCGTTGTCACCGCTCGCCCCATTGAAGTAGGGCGAGTAACCGTCGTCTTTGAGCAAACGGTTACGCGTGCCGGCGAACTATTGTGCTCAGGTATAGTCAAAGTAGCGTCGGTACATGGCCAAACTATGAAGCCAACACGCCTTAATGGCGAGTTGCTCACACGATTAAAAGAAGAGGTTAGATAGTGGAATCAGATATGTCGTTTTTGGGGTTGATTGGCGGTGCCAGTTTCCTTGTGCAAATGGTGATGCTCACCTTGGTGGCGGCCTCCGTTGCATCGTGGGTGCTTATCTATCAGCGCTGGAGCTACTTCAAGGCACTCGCTGAAAGCGATGAAAGTTTCGAAAACCGATTTTGGTCAGGTGATGATCTCGGCAAGATTTATGCGGAAATTACCTCGGATAAAGCCAATCTTCCCGTTGGAATGGAAGCTATTTTCGTGGCCGGCTTCAAGGAATTTGCGCGACTTCGTGCTGACGCAACGCGCATCGACGATATTAGTAATGGTGTCAGCCGAGCCATGCGTATCGCAAGAAATCGTGAAGAAGATCGGCTCGAAACACAATTGCCATTTCTGGCCAGTGTCGCTTCAACTAGCCCGTATATCGGCCTGTTTGGTACGGTCTGGGGGATTATGAATTCATTCCGAGGCCTCTCGGATTCAAGTCAGGCGACACTCGCTGCAGTTGCTCCGGGTATCTCCGAGGCTTTGATTGCTACGGCGATGGGATTATTTGCTGCAATCCCGGCGGTGATGGCCTACAACCGCTACGCGGCGAAGATGGAACGGCATATTAACCGTCACGACACCTTTGCTGAGGAGTTCTCAAGTCTACTGCACCGTCAGCTGTTAGCCTCTCGCAAACAGGCGGAGCAACGCTGATGGCTCGACGTCGTCGACTAGTGGCAGAGATCAACGTCGTACCGTACATTGACGTCATGCTGGTCTTACTGATTATTTTCATGGTGACTGCACCGCTCGCCATGCAGGAAATCATTGTTGATCTGCCAGAGGCGAATGCGCAACTCTCCGAGCCAGCGAATGAAGATGAAGTGCTGATTTTGGTCGTGTTAGCTGATGGCCGATACCAAATTAACATTGGCGAGCAAGACAGAGATATCACCGCAGAAGCTTTGCGTGAGCAGGTCAGCAAAGTAATTCGAGCCAACCCTACTATCAGAGTAATGGTGCAAGGTGACGAGGCAGTTGCCTACGGAGCCGTGATCGAAGCTATGGCAGCCCTTGAAGCAGCCGGCGCGACAAGTGTTGGGCTTATGACGGAACCGCGTAGTTGAGATGTTAGGTAGAGCTAGTGATCGATGGGCAAGTATCGTGTTCGCAGTTGGGTTACATGCTCTGGTTGCGCTCGTTCTAGCCTGGGGCTGGACCCAGAGTATCGATTATCAGATTTCGCAGCCTATTAGGCAGATTACCGCAACGCTCGTCGAGACACCGCAGCCGCAGGCAGAGCCCGATCGCGCGGTTCGGCCTAGGTCACAGCCTAGACCACAGCCACCGCGCCAAGAATCGCGCCCAGAACCTGTGGTGACCGCGCTTACTGTGATCGAAGAACCCGCAGAGCAGGTGGAGGTTGAGCCCGAACAGGAGGTTGTTCGGACGCCGACGCAGCCTGAACGTCGTCAGCCGGTTGTTGACGAGCTCTCTTTCGACAGTCTATTAGAGCAGGAAGACGAAGTCCATCAGGCAGAGAGTGAGGCGGCCGTTGAGATGTCGCAGATCCAGGTTTTAGATGCGAAGTTCCAGGCGCAAGTGGGGGCCAAGTGGTCGCGCCCACCCAGTGCGCGAAATGGTATGGAAGTCCTTATCAGAATACAGTTCCTCCCCAACGGTGAGGTGCTTGCAGCAACCGTCGTAGAATCAAGTGGTGATGCTGCATTCGATCGGTCTGCGGTAAGTGCCATTGAACGAGGTGCTCCATATAGTTTTCTAATGGATTACGGAGCCCCATTTTTTAATAAAAACTATCGAAACAAATTGGCGCTGTTTAGGCCGGAGGATTTAAAATGAAGTTAAGCCGAGTACTGGCATTTATCGTGGTGCTTGTGAGCTCAAATGTAGCGGCAAATTCCGATCTTATCGTGGAAATTACCCGCGGCCTTGATGATCCTACCCGTGTTGCAGTTGCCCCCTTTGGTTGGAGTGGCAGCTATGCCTTAACCGAGGACGTGGCTCAGGTTGTGAGTGATGACCTAATTCGAACAGGCGAGTTCTCCCCGGTAAGCCGTGCCGACATGTTAGCGTATCCTGCTTTGCCGCAGGAGGTGAACATCCCGGATTGGCGTAAGCTTCGAGCTCAGTACCTGGTGATTGGTAATATGTCGCCACGCGGTGATCGTGTTGCGCTCGACTTCGCGTTATACGATGTGACTGCAGGTCGACTAGTGTTAACCGGTGAGATTGAACGACTGCGCAGCGATCTCAGAGATATGGGGCATGAGTTGGCAAATCGTGTATACGAGCAACTGACCGGCTTCCCTGGTATTTTTCGAACTAAACTCGCTTACATTCGGGCCGAACGAGATAACTTAGGGGATCACATCTACCGCCTTGTTGTCGCAGATCAGGACGGGCATCGCGAGCGTACGGTGATGAGGTCGCGTGACCCTATTATGTCTCCAGCTTGGTCTCCTGATGGCAGTGAGTTAGCTTTCGTGTCCTTTGATGGGGGGCGTCCCGGTGTTTACAGGCAGAATCTATTAACCGGAGAGTTAACTCAGCTTACCAATTACGTTGGTTTAAATAGTGCTCCGGCATGGTCGCCAGATGGTTCTAAACTGGCGATAGTGCTTTCGAAGGACGGCGATCCGGAGATCTACCTGTTGGATGTGGCTACCAAACGGCTTGATAGAGTTACCCATCACTATGCAATTGATACGGAACCTGCGTGGATCGACAATAATTCTTTGATCTTTACCTCAAATCGAGGTGGAAGGCCGCAAATATACAAGATTTTACTTGATTCAGGTCGCTTAGAACGCTTAACCTTTACAGGAGATTACAATGCCCGCGGACGTATCTCCCCAGATGGAAAGTATCTGGTGATGGTGCACCGAGAAAATGGTGTTTTTAAGATCGCGGCGCAAGATTTGGCCACTCGTAGGGTACATGTTCTCACTGAGACGTCTTTGGATGAATCACCTACGATTGCTCCAAATGGCCGAGTGGTGATGTATGCGACTCGCGATGGAGATAAGGGAATTCTGTCGGCGGTAGCAATTGACGGAGGCGTACGCGTTAAACTGCCTGCAGCCGTTGGTGATATACGCGAGCCAGCATGGTCTCCGGTATTACAAAACTAAAAATTTAATTTGGTCTAATATACAGTTAGTGCTAACTAACCAAACAGGGGTGAAAAAATGGCGATTAAATCTTTGACGAAACTTTCTGGTGTGATGTTTGCTGTCGTGTTGGCAGTGGGTTGTACTCCAGCTCAGGATGATCAAGCAGCGGCAGATGCAGCGGCAGCAGCTGCAGCGCAGCAACAGCAAGTTGTAGAAAAGACTCCAGAGCAAATTGCTGCGGAAGAGCGTCAAGCTCAAATTGACTCGGCTAAAATGGATGTGATGAACTTCGGTGATACCGTGTTCTTCGATTTCGATGACGCTGAACTTAAGTCTGAATCTCTTGATACGCTAAACGCTTGGGCTAATTACCTGAAAGTAAGCGGCGAGAAGGCAGTAATTCAAGGCCATACCGATGAGCGTGGTCCCCGTGAGTACAACATTTCGTTGGGCGAGCGTCGTGCTAATGCAGTAATCGGTTACTTGGCTAGCCAGGGTGTTGAAGCAGCGCAGCTTGAAGCAGTTTCTTACGGCGAAGAGTCTCCAGCTATCGACGGTTCTAACGACTACGCGTGGAGCAAGAATCGCCGCGCAGTACTCGAACTATAAATAAGTAGGTAGTTTATGATCGCAACATGTTTGCGCTCATTCGTAATTGGGGTTGGTGCTATCGCACTAGCCCCTTTTGCGTATGGGCAGGTACCCATTGATGAATCGGTAGGCGAAGTACCCATTGAAGAGCCGGTCGTCGAGACCGCAGTAGCGAATCCTGATCAAAGTGGGCAGTTTTATATCCAAATGCAGCGTCTCCAGAATGAAGTGCAAATGTTGCGCGGACTTATTGAGGAACAGAGCGAGCAGATACGTCGCCTAGAGCAACAGCGCTTCGATGACTTCATGGGTATCGACCAACGTTTAGCGGCATTAGAGGCTGGATCTGTCTCTGTAGTGGGTGTAGACACGGCATCGCCGTCTGAGCCGGCTACCACGGCAGCGGTTGGTACAGGCGCGGTAGTGGCAACTACAGACAGCTCAGTGGACGCTGCTAAAGAAGCCTACGATACGGCCTATGGTCTTTTGCGTCAGCGCAATTTCGCCGAAGCGAAGACTCGATTCTCGGACTTTTTGTCGGCCTATCCTGAATCGGATTTAGCAGCTAACGCTTACTATTGGCTTGGTGAAATTGCACTAGCTGATAGAGAGTTGGAAATCGCCCGCGAACGTTTTAACTCAGTCGTTACTTTCTTCCCTGAGCACCGTAAGGCGCAGGATGCCCTCTACAAGCTGGGTACTGTTTATTTCATGCTGGAGCAGTATGAGCAGTCTCGTGCGTTCTACACTCGAGCGGCGGAAGGAACAGGCCAGGCAGCTACGTTAGCTCAACGTGCACTAGAACAAAATTTTTAAGCTAAACTTGCTGTTTAGGTTGATAATTTTGGTGGTGTGAAACAGACGTAAGTAGTTGTCTGTAGGCGATTTTTTCTGGTTTTTGCCGCAAAAGGCTTGCCTTTATTTTTGTAGCGGTTATTATACGCGCCGCTTGGGTCGTTAGCTCAGTTGGTAGAGCAGTTGGCTTTTAACCAATTGGTCGATGGTTCGAATCCATCACGACCCACCATCAAGCATTTTAGAAAAACCGCGCGTTGTCGCCGGGTCGTTAGCTCAGTTGGTAGAGCAGTTGGCTTTTAACCAATTGGTCGATGGTTCGAATCCATCACGACCCACCATTTTTAGTTCGAAACTAAGCGTATTTCGCTTGGGTCGTTAGCTCAGTTGGTAGAGCAGTTGGCTTTTAACCAATTGGTCGATGGTTCGAATCCATCACGACCCACCATATACTGAATGCCGTTCACACCAGTGAACGGCATTTTTTTTGTCGAATAACTCGATTATGCGATAGAATGCCCTCCCAACGACGAATCACGTAGAAAGAAGTACTATGGCAGATCAAGCTACCCGAGAATTTGTACAGGCGCACTTAGCGGCAACCCAAGTCGAAAATGACGAAAGCCCTACGGACCTGGCTACCAAGCAGCGTATCAAAGCGCTTCTCAAGGAGAAGAATGCGGTATTAATCGCTCATTACTACACGGACCCTGTTATCCAAGCTTTAGCTGAAGAAACAGGCGGTTGTGTATCCGATTCGTTGGAGATGGCTCGCTTTGGCCGCGATCATGAGGCAGAGCGTCTAATTGTCGCGGGGGTGAAGTTCATGGGCGAGACCGCCAAGATCCTAACCCAGGATAAGCGTGTCCACATGCCAGAGCTTGAGGCAACGTGTTCTCTGGACATTGGTTGCCCCATTGATGAGTTCTCCGCTTTCTGCGACCAGCATCCCGACCGAACGGTTGTCGTCTATGCAAACACTTCAGCAGCAGTAAAGGCGCGCGCAGACTGGGTGGTTACTTCATCGGTAGCACTCGAGATTGTTGAAAGTTTACATCAGAAAGGTGAAAAAATTATCTGGGGGCCGGATCAGCACTTAGGTAATTATATTCAGCGTGAGACGGACGCAGATATGCTCATGTGGGACGGTGCTTGCATCGTTCACGAAGAGTTCAAGGCCAAGGGTATCTTGGATCTTAAATCTGTCTATCCCGACGCGGCGGTACTAGTTCATCCTGAGTCTCCGTTGTCAGTCGTCGAAATCGCTGACGCGGTGGGTTCTACTTCACAGCTTATCAAAGCGGCACAGACCATGCCGAACGAGCGTTTTATTGTGGCCACAGACCAAGGTATCTTCTACAAGATGCAGCAACTGGCGCCAGAGAAGACCTTGATCATTGCTCCAACCGGAGGCAATGGTGCCACCTGTCGCTCCTGCGCCAATTGTCCATGGATGGCGATGAATAAATTGGATGCCATCGAGCAGGTGTTACGGGAAGAGCATAATGAAATTTTCGTGGACCCAGTTCTTGGCGAGCGCGCGATGTTGCCGCTGCGTAGAATGCTAGATTTCGCGAAAGCGATGAAATAGCTGTCCACGAATAACGTTAGAAAAATAGTGCATATCGAAAAGGCCGAGTTATTAACTCGGCCTTTTTGCGTATGGGAAGAGTAGGGGTGTGCGCGCTGATGAATAGTTCTGAGTTCGCGTGCGAATAATCGCTGTTAGTCCACGCGCCATGCACTAGTGATGGTTATGAGAGTTGAGCGGACTTTGGCTTAAAGCCGCTCGGATTCAACCTGTAGTTCGCGGATTTGGCGCATTCGCTCTTCGGTTCGGGATATATCAATAACATGATAGCCCTGCTGGTTCATCAGATCACGAGCGAAACCAAGCTGTCGGACTGCCTGAGAGAAAGCACCGTTAAGCGTGTACCATTCCGCACGTGCCTTGTGAACGCCCACCAAATCGCCCGCTAAGCCATAGGTTTCAGCTAACATAAACCAAACCTCACTATGCTCTGGATTACTCTCAGACAGCGATTCAAGCTCAATGATCGCCTGTTGGAAGCGGCGAAGGTCGTAGAGGTTCTGAGCATTGGCGTAGCTGACCGCAAACTGATCAGCATGGCGGACCATCAATGGATCTATGAGTGTTTGTGCTTCTTCAAACCGAGATTGATCACGCAGAATCTCCACGTAGGCTAGGTCGATGACTACCTCTAGCTCGCTCGTGCGAGTGATTTGGTTGAGTAATGCTAGTGCTTTGTCATATTCGTTATCCTTCGAATACACCAGCGCTAAACCATAGCGCGCGGCATCGGAATCAACGGAGTTGGCGGTAATCTGACGCTCAAATTTCGCAATTAAGCTTCGTGGGTTAGGCGTTGAAATCGTAAACGCTCGAGCGCGCATAAAGTGATAGTAAGAGCGGTCCACTTCGAAAATTGGCGGGTACTGTTGCGCGCGAAGGGCAGCATCGGAAGCTCGACGGTCTGACATAGGGTGAGTGCGCAAATACTCTGGGACGGCGGTACCAAAGCTGCTGGTTTGGCGTTGCATAATAGCGAACATATCCTGCATGTCGAACGGGCTATAACCGGCAGCGGCAAGATTCGAGATGCCAATACGGTCGGCTTCACTCTCGGCCTCTCGAGAGTAGCGTAGCGCGTTCTGCTGAGCTGCGGCTTGGGTTGCCATGATGGCTGCCATACCAGCATCACCACCCGCGGTAGCGGCGATGGCTAGGCTGCCGAGTAGCATCGCGACCATGGGAATAACAGACTGCTGCTGTTGCTCAACACGGCGCTGGAAATGTTTCTGACTTAAATGGGCAAGCTCGTGGGTCAACACCGATGCAAATTGCCCCTCACTGCGGGCCGAGAAGAATAATCCTGAATTGACCCCAATGACGCCGCCGGGAACGGCGAACGCGTTGATACTCGTGCTATCGACAATCACTAGGTCTAGCGGGCGACGGCCGTAATCACTCGTGGTAGAAAGATCTTCGAGCAAATTGGTGGTGTAGTTAACGAGTAGGGGATCTTCTACTGTGGGAGCTTGAGCGCGAAACATACGCAGCCACGCCTGGCCAAGTGCTCGCTCTTGCCGTTCGGACATCATGGCGCCAGCGGTACTTCCAATATCCGGAATCTGCAATTCGTTGGGCTGGGCTACTACTGGTACCGAGAGGCTTAGCATTGGTGTCAGTAGCAAGCTCGCAATGACAGGTTTCAAAAAAGGTTTCACAAAGATCTCGCAGTCTTATGGTTCGATTACACTGTAACCTAAATTAAGCCGTTTCGTTAAGTGTTGAAGTACGCAAAAGTCGACTTCAATTTAAGAAGTGGTTAAAGTCCGACAATGAACTCACTTAAAGGTTCCGCACTTGGATGACTAAAAGGCATTTCGACTTATCACAGTATCGCTGTCCGCTTGCTCTGCTGCACTTCAAAAGGATGCTACAGTCACTGAATACCCAGTTTGATAGTGAGCGCGATGGGGTGTTCGAATTCGGTGACGATTCATCCTGTTCGGATGCCTATCGCTCTTGTCTTGCCCTAGACCAAGTAGCTACTATTGAAAGAGTAGCGCTGACACTCCACGTAACGCTAAAGACGGAAGTTAAATAATGTCATTTGTAGGTCACATAAAATCTTGGTTCGATCGCGTCTTTGCTGAAGAGGAAGCGTTGACAATTGTCGCACTAATTTTGCTTGCCATTGTCATAATGTCCTACCTAGGTTCCTTTATAGCCCCCCTCTTAGCGGCGGTGGTTATTAGCTTTCTATTGGATGGATTTGTGAAACCACTGACCAAGCTTGGCCTGCCGCGAGGCTCCGCGGTCTACCTGGTATACGCGGCTTTTGTGGGCGTCATGGTGGGTTTGGTGTTTGTCCTGTTTCCGGAAATCTGGCGGCAGTTGAGTTCGTTATTTAATGCAGCCCCCGCAATTGTGGGTGAACTCCAAGCAGGAGCAATTCACCTGAGTGAACAATACCCCCAATACCTTTCAAGAACGCATTTGGATGAAATGTTTTCCTCTGCTTCAGGAGAAGTAGGGCAGCTAACCCAAAAGGCGCTCGCTTACAGCGTAAGCGGTTTGCAGGGCGCGATGACGGTAGCAATTTATCTCGTTCTGGTACCCATCCTGGTGTTCTTCATGCTCAGAGATCAGGCGTCTATCGCAGCGTGGTTCGAGGGTTTTCTCCCCAGTCGACGTTCCCGCCTAACGACTATCTGGGGTGAGTTTATTGCTCAGTGCGGTAATTACGCTCGGGGTAAGGTCGTCGAAATTGTAGTCGTTGGGATAGTCAGCTTTATCACCTTTACTGTTCTGGGCTTGAGTTATGCTGCCTTGCTAGGATTCCTCGTTGGGGTCTCGGTCATCATTCCGTTCTTAGGTGCGGCCGTGGTCACCATTCCAGTGATGTTAGTGGGCTATTTTCAATGGGGAGTCTCAACGGAACTGCTCGTTCTGTTCGTCGCCTATTCAATCATTCAGTTTTTAGATGGTAATGTCCTCGTACCACTTCTGTTCTCCGAGGCAGTCAAGATTCATCCCGTCGGAATTATTGCCGCGGTGCTTATCTTCGGTGGACTCTGGGGGATTTGGGGCGTGTTTTTTGCCATCCCGCTCGCCACCCTTATCAAGGCGTTGATCAATTCTTGGCCGACCACGGCGAAGCAGGCAAGCGAAGAGTCCAGCTGATTTTTTTAACGTGAGTTGCTGATTTTTGTAGAAAACTTACATGAATGCCCAGTCATATACGGTAGTCGAAAAAGCCATGGCACGTATTTACTGGGCTGCAGCCACTTTCGCTAATATCTAATTTTGCATATTCACTATTCTGTGAAAAAATACTACCAATAATAAATTGATAGCAATTTCCTCAATTTCTGAGAGAAAGCTAGTTGTCGTGACTATGCTTCATTGCTAGTCGTTTCGTTCCAAGGAGACATTTGAATGTCAATTCAAGAAGACCTAGATCCAATCGAAACCCAAGAGTGGTTGGATGCATTTGATTCAATGCTGCAAAGTAGCGGCCGTGGCCGAGCAGCGTATGTCCTAAAGCAGCTCTCAAATCGCGCTTTCGGGCAGGGCATCAAGATGCCTCAGGCGGTTACTACACCTTACCGTAACTCGATCCCGTTGGACGAAGAGCTTAAGATGCCAGGTGATATCTTCATCGAACGTCGAATCCGCTCACTCATTCGCTGGAATGCGCTGGCGATGGTAATGCGCTCGAACGACAATGATGAGGGCCTAGGTGGCCACATTGCGTCGTTCTCATCGGCGGCAACGCTTTACGATGTTGGTTTCAACTATTTCTTCCGTGGTAACGAAGGTGAGCGCATGGGCGATCTGATCTTCGTTCAGGGTCATAGTTCGCCGGGCATGTATGCACGTTCTTTCCTTGAAGGGCGCTTGGACGAATCTCAGTTAGATAACTTCCGTCGTGAAGTTGATGGCAATGGACTATCGTCGTACCCGCATCCTTGGTTGATGCCTGACTATTGGCAGTTCCCTACCGTTTCTATGGGCTTGGGGCCACTTCAGGCAATCTATCAAGCGCACCTAATGAAATATCAATCTAAGCGCGGCTTGGTGGATCACGGTGATCGCCAGGTATGGGCGTACCTTGGTGATGGCGAGTGTGATGAGCCAGAAACTTTGGGTTGTATCTCACTGGCTGGTCGCGAGAAGTTAGATAACTTGAATTTTGTTATCAACTGTAACCTACAGCGCCTAGATGGCCCGGTTCGTGGTAACGGCAAGATCATTCAAGAGCTGGAAGGTGTGTTCCGTGGAGCAGGCTGGAACGTTATCAAAGTAGTATGGGGTCGCCACTGGGATCCACTTCTCGCAGCTGATGATAAAGGTCTTCTGCAGAAACGTATGGACGAAGTGTGTGACGGTGAGTTACAGAACTACAAAAACAATGGTGGCGCGTACACTCGCGAGCACTTCTTTGGTAAGTACCCTGAACTGCTAGAGATGGTTGAGCATCTATCCGATAAAGATATTATGTATTTAAACCGCGGTGGTCACGATCCTTACAAAGTCTATGCTGCCTATGCACAGGCCGTGGCAACTAAGGATCAACCAACGGTGATCCTTGCTCAGACCGTGAAAGGTTACGGCATGGGTGGTAGTGGTGAGTCGATGAATGACACCCACTCTGTTAAGAAGCTTTCTATCGAAGATCTCCGTAACTTCCGTGATCGTTTTGACATTCCGCTAAGCGATGCGGAGATTGAGTCAGTTCCTTACTATCGCCCAGCGCCTGATAGCCCAGAAATGGTCTACATGAATAAGCGTCGTGAAGAATTGGGTGGTACGCTGCCGCAGCGACTGCATAAGGTAGAAACGTTACCGACGCCTGACTTGTCAGCCTTTAGCAATCTCACTAAGGGAAGTGGCGAGCGTGAAATCTCGACCACTATGTCGTTCGTCCGCGCCCTGTCTACATTGATCAAAGATAAGACCATTGGTAAGAGAATTGTGCCAATCGTGCCGGATGAAGCCCGTACCTTTGGTATGGAAGGTTTATTCCGTCAGGTGGGTATTTATTCATCGGTAGGTCAGCGCTACACCCCGCACGATAAAGATCAAATCATGTTCTACAAAGAAGATGAAAAGGGTCAGATTCTTGAGGAAGGTATCAACGAAGCAGGCGCTATGTCTGCTTGGTTAGCAGCCGCTACGAGTTACTCTACGCACGGTTACCCAATGGTTCCGTTCTACATTTACTACTCAATGTTCGGCTTCCAGCGCATCGGCGACTTGGCGTGGGCAGCGGGTGATTCACAAGCACGTGGATTCCTGATTGGTGCAACGTCGGGTCGAACAACATTGAATGGTGAGGGTCTACAGCACCAGGATGGACATAGCCATCTGCAAGCGGCAACGATTCCTAACTGCATTAGCTATGACCCAACCTATGCCTACGAATTAGCGGTAATTATTCGTGATGGTATGCATCGCATGTACGAATTACAGGAATCTAAGTTCTACTACATCACTACGATGAACGAGAACTGGGCGCAACCAGAGATGCCGGCCGACTGTGAAGAAGGCATCATCAAAGGTTTGTATCGTCTTGAGCAGGAAACAGGAAAGCAGAAGCTTGCCGTTCAGTTAATGGGCTCTGGCGCTATTCTTCGCGAAGTTCGTGAAGCCGCTATCTTACTGCGTAATGAGTTTGATGTAGACGTGACTGTTTGGTCAATGACTTCAGCAAACGAGCTTCGCCGTGATGGATTAGCATGTGAGCGTCATAACCGCATGCATCCAGGTGCCAAGAAGCAACAGCAGCCGTGGATTACTCAGCAGCTTGATTCTGAGCGTGGCCCAGTAGTTGCTGCAACGGACTATATGAAGCTCTATAGCGATCAGTTGGGGCAGTTTATTCCACGCGAATTCACCGCGCTAGGTACTGATGGCTTCGGTCGCTCTGATACTCGCGCGAAACTGCGTAAGTTCTTTGAAGTTGATCGTTGGTTCATCGTAGTTGCCGCGCTTGATCGTCTAGCGAAGCAAGGCGACATTAAGGCTTCTGTTGTGAAAGATGCAATGAAGCGTTACGGCATTGACGCCGACAAAATTGATCCAACGACGGTTTAAGGGAGATCATATCAATGGCAATTGAACAGGTTCTAATCCCTGACTTAGGTGGCGCTGATGGCGTCGACGTGATCGAACTCTGCGTTGCAGTGGGAGATACCGTAGAAATTGAAGATTCGCTGATCGTTGTTGAAACCGACAAGGCATCGCTTGATGTACCGTCCACGGTAGCGGGGGTCATTAAAGCTATCCACGTTGCTGAAGGCGCGAAGGTAAACGAAGGTGATATCTGTGTGGATATCGAAACCTCAGCAGCGGCTGCGGAATCAGCACCTGAAGCAGAGGTCGCGCCAACGGTTGAGGCGGCTCCTGCAGAAGTAGCGGCGGCGCCAGCAGTGGCAGCAGCTCCAGCTAATACCTCTGCTAGCACAACCCTTGACATCATCCTGCCCGACCTCGGTGGAGCCGACGGCGTTGATGTTATTGAAGTGTGTGTTGCCGTAGGTGATGAAGTCAGTGAAGGCGATTCGTTAATCGTTCTCGAAACTGATAAGGCCTCAATGGAGATCCCTGCTGAACACTCGGGTAAGATTATCGCCTTCTCAGTGAACGAAGGTGACAAGGTTAATGAAGGGCAGGTTATTGGCTCTCTGCAAGTAGCGGGCGGATCTGCTGCGGAAGCTCCTGTTGCAGCTCCTGAAGCCACTCCAGCGGCTCCTGTCGCAGCGAGTTCGGCCACCAAAGAAGTGCGTAATGTTCCTGCACCAGTGGCCGCTAAACTGCCACCTGCAGCAACTGGCGCAGGAAAATCAAATCGTGATTCCCATGCGGGACCAGCGGTACGAAAGCTTGCTCGTGAATTAGGTGTTGATCTGACGTTGATTTCGCCAACGGGTCCGCGCGGTCGAATCTTGAAAGATGACCTTCATGACTTCGTTAAGAATGCCATGAAGCAAATTTCCCAAGGCGGTTCAGCGGGTGCATCCTTAGCGGAGGGCGCAACAGGTATTCCTCCACGTCCAACTGTTGATTTTGCCAAGTTTGGTGACGTTTCAGTGGAACCGCTTAGTAAGATTGATCGCTTAACGGCACTTAACATGCAGCGTTCCTGGTTGAACGTACCGCACGTCACTCAATTCGATGACGCTGATATTACGGATTTAGAAGAATTCCGTAAGTCGCTGAAAGCGGAAGGTGAAAAGCGCGGTGTGAAAGTCACTCCAGTTGCGTTCTTGATTAAGGCGGTTGCCTCGGCATTAGCGCAAAATCCTAAGTTTAATTCGTCTCTGGATGCCGCGATGGAAAATCGTATCACCAAGAGCTATGTAAACGTAGGGATGGCGGTTGATACGCCCCGTGGTCTCGTTGTTCCAGTCATCAAAGATGCGGACAAAAAGGGTCTATGGGAGATTGCTGCGGATGTGATCGAACTGTCGATTAAAGCTCGTGATGGCAAGCTTAAGCCGAACGAAATGCAGGGCGGTTGCTTCACGGTTTCAAGTCTGGGCGCGATGGGTGGAACCGGGTTTACACCAATCGTAAATACGCCAGAAGTAGGTATCCTTGGGGTGTCGAAGGCGCAGATTAAGCCAGTGTGGAATGGTTCAGAATTTATCCCTCGTCAGATGTTACCGCTGGCGCTCAGTTATGATCACTGTGCGATCAATGGCGGTGATGCAGGGCGATTCATGACTACCATCGTGGCTGAACTCAGTGATGTAAGACGTTTGATCTTGAACTAATCTACGCGGTTCAGGTCCAACGAGTTAGCTAAGAAGCGAGGCTGCGAAAGCACCTCGCTTTTTTATTGCGCGCTAAGTATGAGTGACTTGCTAGTCACGCGCGCAAAGCTTTGTGTATAATGCGCTCATTATGTAATAGTACGAGAGATTCAAATTATGATAATTAAAGCTAAAACTCGCGGTTTTATCTGCACCAATGCTCATCCTGCAGGCTGCGAGAAAAACATCCGTGATCAAATTACCTATGTGAAAACTCAGGGTTCTATTGACGGTGCGCCAAAGCGTGTTCTTGTTTTGGGATCATCGACTGGCTACGGAATGGCGTCGCGAATTAGTGCAGCGTTTGGTGCTGGAGCGAAAACGATGGGAGTTTTCTTCGAGAAGGAGCCATCGGAAAAACGCACCGCAACGGCGGGTTGGTACAACACCGCGGCATTCCATAAGGTTGCTGAAGAAGAGGGCTTATACGCACGATCTTTTAATGGTGACGCTTTCTCCAATCAAATGAAGGCTGATGTTATCGCCGCCATCAAAGAAGACTTCGGTCAAGTTGACCTAGTTGTCTATTCGCTCGCCGCACCGCGCCGTCAGCACCCAGATACTGGTGAGGTATTTAATTCGGTCCTAAAGCCAATTGGCCAGTCGGTTACCAAGCAGGGCGTAGATACCAACAAAGACCTAATCACTGAATTTTCACTAGATGAAGCGACACAGGAAGAAATTGATCAGACCGTCGCGGTAATGGGTGGCGATGATTGGCAGCGTTGGATGACTGACTTGGCAGACGCTGGAGTGCTGGCTGACAATGCTAAGACCACGGCCTACACCTACCTTGGGGACCGTGTCACCTGGGATATCTATTGGCATGGCACCATTGGTGCAGCGAAGAAAGATTTAGACCGTGCAGCAAAGGAAATCACGGAACAGCTAACTAACATCGGCGCAACGGCGCACGTCAGCGTATTGAAAGCGGTGGTTACTCAAGCGAGCTCGGCAATTCCGATCATGCCGCTTTATCTCGCACTGCTATTCAAAATTATGAAAGCAGAAGGAACCCATGAGGGCTGTATCGAGCAGGTTTATCGTCTCTTCAGCGAGTGTCTTTACAATCAAGCTCCGCGCTTAGATGATGAAGATCGCTATCGTGTTGACGAACTGGAATTGACGCCTCATATTCAGCAGGAAGTTGAAGCGCTTTGGGCTAAGGTAACTACCGATAACCTCAAGGAAATCAGTGACTACTTAGGTTATAAAACTGAGTTCCTTCGCCTCTTCGGCTTTGAAGTTGACGGTGTTGATTACAATGCCGACGTAAGCCCACTCGCGGATATCCGTCTTGGTTAAACCGCAACGGCAGCACGGTGAATGGGTGCGGTGTTTTACCGCTCCTAATCCAGGCCCCATGACAGGGCCTGGAACGAATACATGGGTCCTTGGAAAAGGGCCCTTTGTTGTTATTGACCCCGGCCCCAATCATTCAGAACACCTCGAATCTGTCTACCTTGCCTGTCACCAACAAATCGCGCTCATCGTCCTGACTCATACTCATCGAGATCACGCTGCCGGTGCGGCGGCGCTAAGAGAGCTCAGTGGTGCGCCAGTTTTAGGTATGACACTTACTCCAGATGACGGCCATCAGGAGCTAAGTGCCTTACCGTTACTCCCGGTTAGCAAATTAAGTGATTTCGAGGTTCCAGGAGTTAGCCTCAACGCGGTTCCTATCCCAGGGCATGTTGCTAATCACCTGTGCTTCTACCATCAGGAATCGCAAATGATGTTTGTTGGTGATCACATGATGAATGGCTCAACGGTGGTGATTATTCCGCCTGCTGGCCATATGGGGAGTTATATGACGAGTTTAGCTTCCCTGCTGCGGTATCCTATGAGAGCAATTGGGCCAGGTCATGGCGATGTCATCACTGAACCAAAAATCGAGATAGAGCGTTTAATCAATCATCGGCTAACTCGCGAGCGGAAGGTGCTGGGCGCGCTGAGCGAGCAGTGGTCCACGCTCGACCAGATTCTTGGTCGGGTTTATGATGATATTGACCCGGTCCTATTACCTATTGCTAAGCTATCCCTCGAGGCACATCTCATTAAACTGTGTGAGGATGGTAAGACTCGCAAGCAAGACGGCGAACATTGGCTGTTGGGTTCGGATACTTGGCGCTTAAATTAGGAGAAAATTATGCAGTTACTTCACACCATGATTCGCGTGGGCAATCTCGATCGGTCAATCGCTTTCTATACGGAAGTGCTTGGGATGAAACTATTGCGTAAAAGCGATAATGAAGCCTATAAGTATACCCTAGCCTTTGTTGGCTACGGTGAGGAATCTGAGGGCGCAGCCGTCATCGAGCTGACCTATAACTGGGGCGTAGAAGAGTACGAGTTGGGCACGGCGTTTGGTCACTTAGCGATTGCCCATCCGGACATCTATGCGTTAAGCGACGAGCTTAAAGCCGCTGGCGCTAATGTTGTTCGAGAGCCCGGACCAGTGCTGGGTGGAACCACTCACATTGCGTTTGTAGAGGACCCTGACGGGTATAAGATTGAACTCATTCAGCGCGATCAAATGGCTAACTCCATCGGATAATATTATGCACTACAACCAACTGGGTTTAACGGATCTGAAAGTGTCGAAGGTTTGTCTTGGTACGATGACCTTCGGCGAGCAAAACTCGGAAGCTGAAGCGTTCGAGCAAATGGATGCTGCGATCGCTGCAGGGGTTAATTTCTTTGATACCGCCGAGCTCTATTCCATTCCCCCTAAAGCTGAGACACAGGGCTCTACGGAGACGATCATAGGTAATTGGTTAAGCTCGCGAGCGAACCGAGACAAGATTGTACTCGCGACCAAGGTTGTTGGCCGTAGCAACATGGATTGGTTTCGTGGCGAGGAAAGCCGGTTAAGTCGGAATCATATTCGCCAAGCTATTGAGGGGAGTCTTGCTCGATTACAAACGGACTATGTCGATCTCTATCAATTACACTGGCCAGATAGGAGAGTTCCCCTTTTTGGCTCAGCAAATCGTTTTAGTGAGGCCAAAAGTGATGAGGTCTCGTTAGCTGAAACACTGTCGGCACTCTACGAATTGGTCGATGAAGGAAAGGTCCGCCATATTGGTGTTTCTAATGAAACAGCTTGGGGGGTCCACGAAGCGCTCCGACTTGCAGGGCTTAGTGATCGTCAACCTATCGTGTCGATCCAAAACGCCTATAGCCTGGTCAACCGGACCTTTGAACAGGGATTGGCGGAATTCTCAATGAGGTCAAAGGTTGGGCTTTTGGCCTACTCGCCGTTAGCGCAAGGTTACCTAACCGGTAAATATCGCAACGGCGAACTCCCGAAAAACTCGCGAAAAGAGCTGTTTGGTAGGATGGGACGCTACGAAAGTGAGCGCGGCTTGAAGGCGATTGAAGATTACTACCAGCTTGCTAGCAGCTGGGGGATGAGCCTTTTGGAGCTTGCTCAGGCATTCGTAATGTCTCGCCCGTTCCTCACGAGCAACATAATCGGCGCTACATCGCTGTCACAATTAGATGATAATCTCCGGGCCTGTGAGTTAACGCTGAGTTCTGAACAGCTTCAGGCCATTGAATATATCCACATGAATAACCCAAATCCATCACCTTAATAACCGCTCGTACCTTGTTATTCGTCGAGCTTAAAATTATGATGTCTCGTCGAATGAAAGCAGTGTAGGAGCTTCGTGATGATTAGTGGCAGTATGGTTGCCCTAGTAACCCCAATGACAGTAGACGGCGATGTAGATTATGACGCACTCGCGGCGCTGATCGATTGGCATGAGACCGAAGGTACTCATTGTTTAGTGGTTGCCGGAACAACGGGAGAGTCAGCGACGCTTGAGGTAAATGAGCACCTTGAGGTGATTCGTTTTTGCCAAGAGCGTGTAGGAGCAAGAATTCCTATTATTGCCGGTACCGGGGCAAATTCTACGCGCGAGGCAATCCATCTAACATCGCGTGCTCAGGCATTTGGTGTCGCCGCGTGTTTATTGGTAACTCCCTACTACAACAAACCGACTCAGGAAGGATTGTTTCAACACTATGCGGCAATCGCTTCGGCCTGCGCAGGCGATTTGATTCTTTATAATGTTCCAGGCCGAACCGCGGTGGATATGGCTAACGAAACTACCCTGCGTTTAGCTGCTATCCAAAATATCGTCGGCATCAAGGATGCCACAGGTGATTTGACTCGTGGTATCGAACTTCTGAAGGCAGCGCCAGAGGGCTTTGCTGTTTATTCTGGTGATGACGCAACGGCAATCGACTTGATTTTGGCGGGAGCAAAGGGCGATATTTCTGTTACCGCGAACGTTGCGCCAAAATTAATGTCTAAAGCCTGTGAATTAGCGCTCGCAGGAGATTCGGAAGGGGCGAAGGCCGTCGACGCTAAGTTGTCGTCCTTGCATCGCGATCTATTTGTTGAGGCTAATCCAATTCCCGTAAAATGGGCCTTAAGTCAGTTGGGGCGCTGCGAAGCTACAATGCGTTTGCCGCTTACAACACTCGATTCAAAATTTCATAGCGTGGTTAACAGCGCACTAAAAGAAGCAGTGAGCTCTAACTAAGCTGCTCGGAGTTAAAAAATAATGATAAAAGTAGTATCAACTTCCGCGTTAGCAGGCTCTCTTGTTCTGTTGTCAGGTTGTAGTTTCTTCGGTTACGAAAATGACTTCCGTGACAAGGGTGAAGACTATCAAACCGCTACCGCCATTGAGCCGCTTCAGGTTCCTCAGGGTTATAGCGATGAGCGCATCCGCGATCTATTTGTCGTGCCGGAAGTTCCCAAGCAGGTTGACCTAGCAGACGAAGACGGTGACTTTATTATTCCAGCACCGGTACCTTTAAACGTAGAACGTGACCTTCAGAAGGTTAAGATTCAGCGCCTGGGCGATCGTCGTTGGATTAATATTAACGTTTCCGCTTCAGCAGTTTGGCCACGTCTCAGAGCTTGGATGAATAGCTCAGGTATTGATGTAGTAGCGGCTAATCCAGAAACTGGAGAGATTGAAACAGTTTGGTTGAAATTCAATGATGACGAAGCAAATAAAGATCGCTTCAAGATTTTCGTTGAGCCTGGTTATCATGCGGCGGCAAGTGAAGTGCGTGTACTACACAGCCGTGCAGACGTAGACGCCGATGAATCGTTAGTAACCTGGCCGACCACTTCAGTAGACGACGCACGCGAGTCGTGGATGGTTGATGAGATTGCGAATGCTCTGGCATCGCAGAGCGACGCGGAAACTGTGTCGCTGTTAGCGCAGCAGATTGGCGGCGAGCCTAAGTCTAAATTACTACCCAATGCGACACCACCTGCGTTAGTGCTGACCGTTGACTTTGATCGCGCTTGGGCCTCCCTGCTTGGATCGATTCCTGGGGTAGACATGACGGTAGTAACTCGTAGTCGTGAAGACGGAACAATTAGTATTCAGTACCATCCACAGCCTGAAGGTGCTGTTCATGAAAATGGCTTCTTCGCCAACTTGTTTAGCGCCAGCACTACCATTGAAGTCACAGATCTTCAGCTGATGGTTCAAGACGTTGATGGTCTGGTTACCGTTACAGTGACGAAGCCGGGCTCAGCTATTACTCCAGATGTAGCTCGCCAGGTACTCGAAAAAACTCGTAACCAATTACGTTAAACCGTGATTCGAGTTGCTTCGTTAGGCAGTGGAAGCCGAGGAAATGCCACGATTATTGAGTGCGGCACTACTCGGCTTTTGATTGACTGTGGATTTAACCTCAAAACGATCGAAGCCCGCGCCGCACAGGCAGCGTTTGACCTATCTTCTCTCACCGCCATTCTCGTTACTCACGAACATTCAGATCACATCGGCGGGGTTACTAAACTTGCAAGACGCTATCAGCTACCTATCTACACTACGGTAGGAACTTGGCATGCAAAAGCGCAAACCGATGTTCCGCAGTTAAATTTTCTCTGCAGCCATTCGCCTCTAAAGATAGGGGAAGTGGAAGTTCATCCTATTGCCGTTCCTCATGACGCCCGAGAGCCGGTTCAGTTTGTATTTGAATACCGAGGACTTAGGCTTGGTGTGCTTACCGATTTAGGTAGTATATCCGCCCATGTCGCTCAGGAAGTGAGTGACTTAGATGGCCTCCTAATTGAATTTAATCACTGTATCGAACGGCTTCGAGCAGGGTCTTATCCTCCGTCTTTAAAACGCCGCGTTGGCGGTGACTTCGGTCACTTGAATAACTTTCAGGCGCTTGAATTTGTGCAGCAGCTTGATCATCAGCGATTACAATTATTGGTAGCAGGGCATATTAGTGAGCAGAATAACTGCCCGGAATTAGTTTCGTCGATGTTGGAGCCATTAACCTCGGTGATTGACCGGGTAGAGATAGCCTGCCAAAAACAGGGTTTCGGTTGGCTGGAAATTGCATCGTAGATCTCACTTAATGACGGCTGCTGAATGTATGCAGTCGCTCGGAAGGAATAGTTGGTTGAGTATTAAGCATCACTGTTGAATCAGCTTGATTGCTGGTCTTGTTTCCACTTGAGACTAGTTATCCACAAGCTTTCGCACAGATAACTTGGATATGTATATTGGGGAGCAACGTGAGCGTACTTCGTCATTTAATTAACACCTCAGAGCAAGGTTCTGATATTCCCGATCTCGTAGCCGAGCTTGACCTGCAAGAGGTTACTGATAGTACTGATGAGCTCGCGCTTCGTTGGTCTGGTGAACAGCTTAGCCTCCACTTCCCGAACCATCAGCAGGGCGATGTTTTCGTCGATTTTGTCAGCGGAGCAATGCAATACCGAGTTAAGCATGGCGGTGGTTTTGGGCAGGCAGTTGCGAAAGCCTGTGGGCTTTCGCCAAGGGTGTTGCCGAGTGTTTTAGATATGACAGCAGGGCTAGGTCGGGATGGCTTTGTGTTGGCCTCACTTGGCTGTGAGGTTACGCTAGTTGAACGTCAACCAATTGTTCATGCGCTGTTAGCTGACGGCTTAAGAAGGGCATCAAATAGCCTTGATGCCGGTGATATAGCCAGAAGAATTAGCCTTCAAAAAGGAGATTCGTCTGAACTAACTGGCCGGGGGTTTGAAGTGGTTTATGTTGACCCCATGTTTCCTGAGCGGAAGAAATCCGCAGCGGTAAAAAAGGAAATGGCCGCGTTTCACCAATTAGTAGGGGCCGATGAAGATGCGGACTTACTGTTAGCAAAAGCGCTAGAGTTTGCGACACACCGGGTTGTGGTAAAGCGCCCCAAAGGCGCGCCATTTTTAGCGGATCGAAAGCCCAGTCAATCGCTAACGGGTAAATCTGGGCGTTTCGATATTTATGCTCTGCGGTCTATGGCAGCCGATAAGTTTAAGTCGTCAGCTGGCGAATGATATCTTCGTAAACCTCACTAAGTTGGTTGAGGTCTGACATGCTGACATTCTCATCAACCTGATGAATGGTGGCATTTAATGGGCCTAACTCGACCACTTGCGCGCCCAAAGGCGCAATAAAACGTCCGTCCGAGGTGCCCCCAGAGGTAGATAGTGTTGGCTTACTTCCGGTAATTCGTTCAACGCCGTTAATGCAGGCTTCTACTAGTTTCCCTTCAGCTGTTAAGAATGGCTCACCATTTAACTTCCAAGTGATTTCATAGTTTAAATCCGCTGCGTTTAGAACGGCTTCAAAGCGCGCTTTGAGTTCATCAGCCGTAGTTTCGGTTGAATAGCGGAAGTTACAAATTACTTCTAAGTCGCCAGGGATGACATTCGTAGCCCCCGTACCCGAGTTAATATTAGAAATCTGAAAGCTGGTTGGCGGAAAGAAATCATTGCCTTGATCCCATTCGGTAGCAACGAGATCACTCAATGCTTGCATTGCCCTGTGGATAGGGTTTTCGGCTAGATGCGGATAGGCAACATGACCTTGTTTACCAATTACTCTCAGGGTTGCACCAAGGGATCCACGGCGTCCGTTCTTGATAATGTCGCCAAGCTTATTGGTACTTGAAGGTTCGCCAACTAAGCAGTAGTCAATGTCGATACCTCTGCGCTGTAGCTCGGGTGCTACATAACGAATCCCATAGTCAGCCGCACCTTCTTCGTCACTGGTCAGCAGGATGCCAAAGCGAGCCTTTAGTGACGGCTTAGAGCCTAAGAAGCGTTCGGTAGCGGTGATGAATGCAGCAATACTACCTTTCATATCCGCGGTCCCGCGACCGTATAATAGGTCGCCTTCTTCCGTTGGTTCAAAGGGCGGGTAGCGCCATTGGGATTCTGGCCCGGTAGGGACGACATCCGTATGACCAAGAAATATAAGCAATGGGCCCTCGTCGCCGATGGTGATTAGGATATTCTCCACGTCCTCACAGTCCAGGCGAGTCACTTGGATATCGAAGTCCTTAAGGCGCTCAAGGATTAGCGGAAAGCAGCCTGCATCATCGGGTGTCACCGATGGGCGTTCAATCAACTGCTTGCACAGCTCAATGGTTGGTGTCATAGGAGCCTCTAAGTTTAATTGCTGTGCAGCATATCGTTGAGTTCAATCGAACTGAGATTGGTGTGGCACTCCACTGCACCGCTCTGCGAATTGCGGCGGAAGAGTAAATGATCTTTGCCAGCCAATTCCTTAGCTTTAATGACTTCACTCTGCTCGCCATCATCATTAACGAGTTGAACCTTAGTGCCAGCAGTGATGTAGAGACCGCTTTCGATAGTGCAATGATTGCCAAGAGGGATGCCCGTGCCGGCGTTAGCGCCAATAAGACAGTGCTCGCCAACAGAGATGACGATGTTTCCACCGCCCGATAGTGTGCCCATTGTAGAGCTACCGCCGCCAAGGTCAGAGTGGCTGCCAACCCATACGCCGGCGGAAATTCGACCTTCAATCATTGCGGGGCCGGCGGTTCCGGCGTTAAAGTTAACAAAGCCTTCGTGCATAACCGTAGTGCCCTCACCGATATAAGCGCCAAGACGAATGCGTGATGAATCTGCAATACGAACGCCGCTCGGCACAACATAGTCGGTCATCTTCGGGAACTTATCGATGCAGTTAACACTTAGTGCTCGACCCTCTAAGCGTGCTTGAAGTTGTCGCGCTGGGAGCTCGCTCAGTTCAATAGGTCCCTCGGACGTCCACGCCAAGTTGTGCAGCACGCCGAATACGCCGTCGAGAACGGTTCCATGTGGTTTGACTAAGCGGTGAGACAGGAGATGTAGTTTCAGAAACGCCGTGCCAACATCCGATGGAGCAGCATCTTGCTGAGCGATAGTGAGCACGATGGTTTTGCGGGCATCCTTCAAACTCTCAATAAGGCTGGCAATGGGAAGGTAGTCGCTCGCCGCAAGACTGGTCAACTGAAACTCGTTGAGTACGCTCGTACCGTCGGTCAGTCCGATGGCATTAATTTCATCAATTTCGTCCTTGCACGGAGCTAGCACCGGCTGAGGATAAAAAACTTCAATAATTTCACCAGCTTGATTTTTGGTGGCGATGCCAATTCCGTATGCATAGATAGTAGTCATGTCTGATCTCTTAAAGTTAAGCTTGTGAGCTGCTAAGTTGATTGATTAGCGCTTCATCAACACCGATGTGAAATCGGCCTTGGTGTTCAATTAACGGGCGTTTAATGATTGTAGGTTCCACGAGGATTTCATCAAGGTCGGCCGCTAATAGCCGTGCCTTTTGTTCTTCGTTGCGCTGCTTCCAGGTGGTTGAGCGTTTATTAACAACTTTCTCAATTCCAAGCTGGTCAATGGCCAGTTTGAGTGTATCGCGGTTGATACCCTCGCTGCGAAGGCAGATAAAGGTGACGGGCTGGTCAAGTTCAGTTAACTGTTTTAATGCTTTTTTTACACTATCGCAGTTTTTAATTCCCCAAAGCTTCATGGATTTGCTCGCTCCCGTCATAAAAGCAGAAATTATACCGTAGATTCGCTTGGCTTACATTGACTGAAAGTTTGTTGCATTAGTCGTTTTGGCTATAGTACTAAAAAGTGTTTACAGGCAGCCTGTACGGTGTTTTACTTATATAAATCATATCGGTCATCAAGAAGTTCGTAGCGTGCCTAATACCCAGCTCAAAATATCCAATGTTAACGGCTCAATGTTTCAAACGGGGCCGACCGTGGCTACCGTAGTGGACATGTCTAGCGACGCCAGTGCATTGGCTGGTAGAAGGCTGGCAAGAGTCGTTGTAGGGCGTCTTTGTCAAAGCGACCTCCTTATTCACGCAGTTTCTCAACCATTTATTGAAGGCCTATTGAATGGCCTGACTCAAGCCTATGGTGAGCACCCTCCCAAAATGCGCGTTGTAGTATTGACAGACCAACCTCCGTCAGAGCTGGCGCAACAGCGTTTCGCTCATGCGGAATATATTTGGATGCTAAGTAGCGATCGTGCACTGCGGGCTCAGTTGTTTAATGTTTTTGAAGGCTTGCGTTCGCTTAGCCATCTCAACGCCCTGTGCGGTCAACAGGGTGTTTTTGATCTCGATGAAAGCAGTCCGCAATGCTTCGAAAGCAGTAAAGCGTTTATGCTAGTTCCCTGTAGCTTTGAAGGTAAGTCTATTGCGGCAACTGCGCTATCATTATCCCCCTCTCTCTGGGACAGCGATCTTTGGCTGATTGAGTCAGCCCATGTTCACGCTACAATGCTGGTACGTGTCTCGCCGTGGTTAGCGGTATCCTGAGCTAACTTCCTATTTGATCGTAAAACCGTCATAATCTCTCGGTAAATCGTGGGCGCTGCTTGCCTGTGAATAATTATTTCTACGAGACTTGTATGAAAAAAATGACTTTAATTCCAATTGTAGTGGGTGCGCTGGCACTGCCATTGCAATTATTCGCGGCTGATAATCTCGGCGTAACCGGCGATAAATTTCGTCAGTTGGACGAACTGCTACCTACGCCAAATAGCTACCGTAATGCAGCGGGCGCGCCAGGGCACGAGTATTGGCAGCAGCAGGCTGACTATGATATCGAGGTGACTTTAGATGATGAGAATCAGCGAATCATTGGTTCTGAGACAATCACCTACACCAACAACTCCCCCGATGATCTAACTTATTTATGGGTTCAATTGGATCAAAATCGATTCGAGCCAAATTCGAATGCCAACCTTGTTCGTACCACGAACACTGAGGGTAATGGGCCTAATACGTTCTCCTACTATGGTCTGCGTAACATCCTCACTTCAGAGTCCTTTGATGGCGGTTATAAGATAACCAAAGTCGCCGATCGCCGTGGCAATCCATTGTCACATACCATCGTTGGAACGATGATGCGTATTGATTTAGATTCGCCGCTTAAGAGTGGGTCAAAAATCGAGTTCGGTATTGACTGGAATTACAATGTTTTTGAGCAAAAAGTACTCGGCGGCCGAAGTGGTTATGAATACTTTGAGCGCGACGACAACTACCTCTACGAAATCGCTCAATGGTACCCGCGTATGGCGGCCTATAACGATGTTAGCGGTTGGCAGAATAAAGAGTTTCTAGGTTCGGGCGAATTCGCGGTTGAGTTTGGTGACTACAATGTGAAGATCACGGCCCCGGCCGATCATATTGTTGCCTCGACAGGGGTGCTACAGAACCCACGTGATGTCTTAACTTCGGAGCAGCGCAGTCGTTTGACTGAGGCGAAGTCAGCAGATCGACCAGTATTTATCGTTACGCTAGAAGAAGCGCTAGAGAATGAATCTTCGCGTGCGACGGATATGAAGACCTGGGAGTTTGAAGCGGAGAATGTACGCGACTTTGCTTGGGCCTCCAGCCGCAAGTTCGTTTGGGATGCCCAGGGCTATAAGAGCGGTGGTACTGACACCATGGCGATGTCCTACTACCCGCAGGAAGGTATGCCTATCTTTGATCGTTACTCAACGGCAGCGATTATTCATACCATGGAACACTATAACAAGTACGCCTTCGACTACCCCTATCCGGTATCGATCTCTGTAAATGGCCCAGTTGGTGGTATGGAATACCCGATGATGACCTTTAATGGTCCTCGTCCAGTCATTGACGAAGAAGCTGAGATGGAAGATGGCGTTGTAACGCCTGAAGAAATTATGGCTCGTACCTACAGTCGAGGCGTTAAGTGGTTCTTGATTGGCGTGGTGATCCATGAGGTTGGGCACAACTACTATCCAATGATTGTTAACTCGGATGAGCGTCAGTGGACATGGATGGACGAAGGCCTAAATACCTACGTTGAATTCCTAGCCCTTCAGGCATGGGAAGATACCATTGATGCGAATGAGCAACGTGGTGAAGCTCGACAGATCGTTGACTACATGCGCTCGCCGAACCAAGTGCCAATAATGACCAACTCGGAGTCAATTCTTCAGTTTGGTAACAATGCTTACGGTAAGCCAGCTACGGCGTTGAATATTCTGCGCGAAACCATCATGGGGCGTGAGTTGTTTGACTTCGCGTTCCGCGAGTATTCGGAGCGTTGGAAGTTCAAACGCCCAATGCCTGCTGACTTCTTCCGTACCATGGAAGACGCTTCCGGAATTGATTTGGATTGGTTCTGGCGCGGTTGGTTCTATACTACTGATGCGGTAGATATCTCTGTTGATAACGTCCGTGCTTTTTCTATCGATACGCGTAACCCAGACCTAGAAGAAGAGTTTGCGCGTGCTAAGTTTGCGCAGGAGCCGTTGTCGATTACGCGTCAGCGTAATGACGGAATGCCGCGTAAAGTTGAAGAGCAGGATCAGCTGTTAGACTTCTATAATGAGCATGATCGTTTCACGACTACCAATGCTGATCGTAATTCATACAATTCTTTGGTTGAAGGCCTAGAGGATTGGGAGCGTGATTTACTGTTGGTTGATAACAATGTCTATGTTATCGATTTTAGTAACGTCGGTGGGCTAGTCATGCCGCTTATCATTGAAATGCAGTATGACGACGGCTCGAAGGAAGAGGTTCGTATCCCGGCCGAAATTTGGCGACGTAACACGAACAATGTCTCTAAGATGTTCGTTCGACCAGCTGATAAGGTATTAACGCAAGTCGTTCTTGATCCGCATTGGGAGACGGCCGATATTGATGTGGCAAATAACCACTACCCGCGTCAAATCGTCGAATCACGTCTGCAGCTCTTCAAACGCGAGCGTAGTCCCAACATGATGGAGAATTGGGCTGCCGAATTGAAGTCTGACGAAGATGAATCCGAAGAAGAGACCACAGGCGAAGAATAAGACCGCAGTGCTCTGTTGAAATCATAAGGGAGCTTAGGCTCCCTTTTTTATTGGAAAAAGTAAAAATGAAGAATTTGATTATCTCCGTTATTGTTCTGTTGGCTACGCTCAATGCGCACGCACACCAATATCATTTCGGTTTGACTGAGATTAGCGTCAATGAGAATGAACGTGTGTTAGAGGTCGTGCATAAGTATTTCATCCGCGATATTGCTATAGCGATCAATGGCGGTACTGATATCGCTGTCAGCGATGCTGAGTTGAAGTCCTATCTCGACACGAATTTCAAAGTGGCAATACCAGAGCTCGGCACCGTTGATTTAGAGTGGGTTGGTGCTGAAACTGATATTCGCTATGTCTGGATGTATCAGCAATTTAGTTTGGCGGAGTTAAACCCGAAAGAGGTAGTCGTTGAACAGAAGGTACTTGTTGAGATAGAGCCAGATCAGGTGAATACCGTAACCACGCTCGAAGCGCAGAAAGTGGTAAGCAGTGCGACCCTTAATCGTGAAACGCAGCGGGCTGTTCTAAAGCTTCAAGCAGATTAATTTGCGAGTAGGCAAAACTAACTATTCTTCTGTGCTTTACATTGTTTCAGGAGTCGTTATACTGCGCGCACTTTCACGGACATAGGCAATCAATTGTCGGTCTTAAAACTCTTTTTTAAGTTATTTTAAAATACTTTAAAAACAAGGGTTTACAGTGAAGTTTAGATGTGTATAATTCACATCCGCTTCGAACGAGAAGCAACGCTCTTTAACAATCAATCAGACAATACGTGTGGGTACTTGTAGAGATAGTCGCAACAAAGATTATCGAAACAAGTTACTCGTTAATTCGAAAGAAAGAATGAATAACGTTCATGTTT
>JBEDTZ010000011.1:0-185233 GCA_040119265.1 Pseudomonadales bacterium
CGTTGTCGGTAAGGATACCATCGGTACCGGTGTAGCCCACGCTATCCACTGTGACCGTGCCATCTACATCGCTTGAGTTCGCTAAGAGCTGCGCATCGCTGAAGCTTAAGGTGCCGTCTTCCGATACTGAGTAGCTGGTTGAACCGGCTACTGGGGCATCATTAATGTCGATGATCGTCACATCTGCCGAAGTGGATACTGTCGCACCGTCGTCATCGATTATGGTTACGTCCAACGACACATCGCCGTTAAAGTTTTCGTTCGGTGCGAAGCTATATGTGCCGTCGCCGTTCTCCGTGAGCAGCCCATCAGTGCCTGCGTAGGCAACCGAATCAACACTGACTGAACCGTCCACATCCGTTGAGTTAGCTAATAGCTGGGCATCGCTGAATGTTAAGGTGCCGTCTTCACCTACTGAGTAGCTGGTCGAACCTGCGACGGGCACATCATTCACATCTTCTACCATAATGCATGAATCGTAAGTTGTGTCAGAAGCAGTACCATCGGTTACTGTTACCGAAAACGTTATTTCACCATTATAATTTTCGTTCGGCGCGAAGCTGTAGGTACCATCGCCATTATCGGTGAACACGCCGTCGGTGCCGGTGTAACTAATTCCTGAAACTGAGAGGTTGTCTTCGTCGACATCGCTACTGGACGCTAGCAACTGCTCCTCGCTAAAAGTAATTGTACCGTCTTCACTCATACTGCCGCATACACCACCGGCGACTGGTGGGTCGTTGACTGGAACCACTTCTACTTGCGCATTAGATGATGCAATAGCTCCATCGTCATCAATCACGGTGACATCAATGCTGACATCACCATTGAAGTTCTCATTCGGCGCGAAGCTATAAGTGCCATCGCCGTTGTCGGTAAGGATACCGTCGGTACCGGTGTAACCCACGCTATTCAAGGTGACCGTGCCATCTACATCGCTTGAGTTCGCGAGTAGCTGCGCATCGCTAAAGGTTAAGGTGCCGTCTTCATCCATCGAGTAACTGGTTGAACCGGCTACTGGGGCATCATTTACGTCATTCACCGTAATGTCGATGTTGGCATCGGTGGTCGCTGTGCCGTCACTGACACTGAACCCCAGGTCTACGCTGCCGTTGAAGTTTTCATTCGGCGCGAAGCTATAGGTGCCATCGCCGTTATCGGTAAATACACCATCGGTACCGGTGTAACTTACGTCAGCAATGCTGAGCGTATCGCCGTCCACATCCGTGGCGCCGGCAAGAAGCTGGGCGTCGGTAATAGTAATCGTGCCATCTTCATCCACCGCGAAGCTTTGATCGGCGACTACCGCAACGTCATTCACTGGATTAACCGTGAGATCGACAGCGGTGGCAACCGTTTCCAAACCATCACTGACATCGAAACTAATCGCGATATCACCATTGAAGTCCGCATCCGGCGCTACGGTAAAGGTGCCGTCACCGTTGTCGGTCACGGTGGCATTATCGGCAATGAGGTTAGACGCACTGAGGGCGTCGCCATCCACATCGCTGGCATTCGCGAGCAACTGCTCCTGGCTAAAGGTGATACTGCCATCTTCGTTTACGTTATAGGCCAAGTTACCCGACACAACTGGAGTGTCATTCACCGCTAAGGTGGTGACATCAGCCGTAGTCGTATCGGTAGCACCATCGTCATCCACCACCGTGACATCAATGCTGACGTCGCCGTTGAAGTCGGCATTCGGTGCGAAGCTGTAGGTGCCGTCACCATTGTCGGTGAGGATACCGTCGGTACCGGTATAGCCCACGCTATCAACCGTTACCGTGCCATCCACATCGCCTGAGTTCGCCAAGAGCTGTGCATCGCTGAAGCTTAAGGTGCCGTCTTCCGATACTGAGTAGCTCGTTGAACCGGCTACTGGGGCATCATTTACGTCATTCACCGTAATGTCGATGTTGGCAGCGGTGGTCGCGGTGCCGTCACTGACGCTGAACCCCAGGTCTACGCTGCCGTTGAAGTTTTCATTCGGCGCAAAGCTATAGGTGCCATCGCCGTTATCGGTGAACACGCCATCGGTACCGGTGTAACTTACGTCGGCAACGCTTAGCGCATCACCATCGATATCGGTGGCGCCGGCGAGTAATTGTGCGTCCGTAATAGTCAGGGTGCCATCTTCATCCACCGCGAAGCTTTGATCGGCGACTACCGCTACGTCATTCATCGGGTTAACCGTGAGGTCAACACCGGCGGCGGCTGTGGCTGCGCCATCACTAACGTCGAAACTAATGGCGATATCACCATTAAAGTCCGCATCCGGCGCTACGGTAAAGGTGCCGTCGCCGTTGTCGGTCACGGTGGCATTATCGGCACTGAGGTTAGACGCACTGAGGGCGTCGCCATCCACATCGCTGGCGTTCGCTAGCAACTGTTCCTGGCTGAAGGTGATGCTGCCATCTTCGTTTACGTTATAGGCCAAGTTACCAGACACAACTGGGGTGTCATTCACCGCAAGCGTGGTCACATCAGCGGTGGCGGTATCGGTAGCGCCATCATCATCAATCACCGTGACATCAATGCTGACGTCGCCGTTAAAGTCGGCGTTCGGCGCGAAGCTGTAGGTGCCGTCACCATTGTCGGTAAGGATACCATCGGTGCCGGTATAGCCCACGCTATCCACTGTGACCGTACCATCGACATCGCTGGAGTTCGCTAATAGCTGCGCATCGCTGAAGCTTAAGGTGCCATCTTCCGATACTGAATAGCTGGTTGAACCGGCTACTGGGGCATCGTTAACGTCATTCACCGTAATGTCGATGTTGGCATCGGTGGTCGCTGTGCCGTCACTGACACTGAACCCGAGGTCTACGCTGCCATTGAAGTTTTCGTTCGGTGCGAAGCTATAAGTACCGTCACCGTTATCGGTGAATACCCCATCGGTACCGGTGTAACTTACGTCAGCAATGCTGAGCGTATCGCCATCCACATCAGAGGCGCCAGCAAGAAGCTCGGCATCCGTGATGGTAATCGTGCCATCTTCATCCACCGCAAAGCTTTGATCGGCGACCACGGCTTCGTCATTAACTGCGGTTACTGCCAATACTCCCGACGCCGAAACCGTTTCGGTGCCATCGGAAATATCAAAGCCGATATCGAGCGCACCATTCCAGTCCGCACTTGGCGTAACAGTAAACGTACCATCCCCGTTATCTGTCACCTCAGCGTTAGCGCCTACTGTTAGATTCGAGGCACTTAACGTATCCCCATCTACGTCAGAAGCATTAGCTAATAACTGCTCCTGCGTGAAGATGAAACTACCATCCTCTTGCATCGATAGTTCAAGAGGAGCTCCCGCCTCGGGGCCGTCATTCTCTGAGGTAAACTCAACACTAAAGGTTTCCGAAGTGGTCTCGCTGTCAAAGCTTTCCCCGATTTCATCGGTAACCTCAACGTTGAACGTCTCCTCTGTCGTCTGTGTATCGACGCCACTATCTGACGATTCGGCTGTAGATCCATCCGCGGAGCCGCCCGAAGAAGCCGTTGCGCCTGAGGCTCCCGCCTCAGAACTATCACCAGTAGTCGCATCGCCCCCCTCCGGTGATCCACCGACCGATTGCGTAGAGGACCCTGTTGTTTCGCCCTCCGTCGAAGCTCCATCACTGCTACTGGAGGAATCTACCACCGAACTCGATGAATCCCCCGAACTGGTGCCTGCCCCCGAAGAGTCCGAGTCAGAACTCGTAGCCCCCTCACTACTATCCTCTTCCGATGAGTCTGCTCCCGCGCCGGAGGTACTGTCAGAGTCACCTCCCGCACTTGCAAGTGTTCCATCGCCACTGGCAACGGTATGAGTCGTAGTTTGATTCTGCGACTGCTTGTGAGTTGGATTCGCGATACTCTCCGAGCCGGAAGCCTCCTCGCTCGTATTTTCGACAGCATTATTCAACGGATCATTATTGGGGGTGTTTTCTTCAGACATTGTGAGACTCCAGTTATCAGAAGTGTCTAATTCTTAGTCTAAAATGTGCGGATGCAACTCATTGAAAACTCGTTGAAAACTCATTGAAAACTCATTGAAAACTCATTAGTAGACGTCTATTTAATAATTGTAGTTGAGTCTTCATCAATTTCTAATTCGACTGGAATTTTTCGAGGATTAAACAATACTCGGTATATCAGTAGTTAATGCATCAATCTTTTCCAGTCACTTGAGTTAGTTCTAAAACAGCGCGCTAAATATCTGGAAAACTTGCATAAAAATACCAACAACAGGTGAGAGAAATTGAAGAACAAACACGACGCATTAGTTCACACTCAACTCTCTAAGCTAGGGAAAATATACGTCTACGTCGTGGCAATTGTCTCTACTTTACTTAGCCTAGTGCTCCCATTGAGTATCTTAGTACTGTTTGAAAAGATAATTCCAAATAGTTCTACGGACTCCCTAGTCGCAATTTACCTCATTATCATGGGGGCTATTACTCTTGACTACCTCCTGAAGATGGCAGAGGCCAAATACTTGAATCATCAAGGCTCTCAGGCTGGACGAAAATTACTCACTTCAATCTACATAGCTTTCATTGCCGCGGATCAAAAACGCTTCAAACGCAAGAAGTATGGTGTCTATCTCGAAGACATACGCGCTATTGAGCAAGCGAAAGAGGCTTTAATGTCGGAAGACATTAAACTCGCCGCTACTATTACTTCTGGTATCGTCGTGTTGTTAGTCATCACCGGTATCGAGCCTGTAACAGGGCTACTTCTTTGTCTAGGTACGGCGGTTTCATATATCTGGACGCACCGTTATAAAGCAGTTCGATCGGCGACACTCGTTGACAAATCCGTTACCGAGGGCAAGGCCAATACGGCAATTATCGACATAGTAACGGCCCCTTACAAAGTTAAGTCATCTAGCATGGAATACCGCTCCGAGCGCTATCTATCACCTATTATTGACAGCCGCGAAGAACAAGGTAGCCGCAATGAAGCATTATCAACACTGGTTAACTCACATATCGGGCTTATCAACCAATTCTGCCTATTTGTGGTTATTGTGGTCGCCGCTAGCAGGGTGATTGACGGGGGAATATCACAGGGTGTTCTCGCCGCAATTGTCATGCTGGTGAATCGCTATTTTAGTTTTTTACAACAGTTTATTAACTTCGATCAAAGTAAGTCACTTAATCGCAAGATTATTCAATCTATCAACGAAATATTCTCGCTCGTTCGGAATTCAGACAATTCAAAGCACCGTGATGAACCCATAGAACTGTTAGGAATCCATGGTATTACTTGCCAGCGTGGGTCGGTGGGATTCATCACCGGCGGCAGTGGCTCTGGCAAGAGCTTTACCCAGAAGCTTATGACGCAGGAGGTTGAACCTATAGATCGAGATAGCGTCAAGGTTAACGGTCACTTTATGGACGAATTCAGCCTCGATTTTTCTCGGGAGAACATAATTCGCGTTACTCGAGGAGGAACTTTTATTGACGGCACGTTGATTGATAATCTGACGTGCTTTAACCCAGAACTTCACAACCTTTGTTATTTCCTCGCAGAGTCGTTTCAAATACGACAGATTATTGATGAGCTTCCCAAGGGTTTTTACACTGAAGTAGCGAGAACTCAGCGCCTTCCATTTAGTAAAAAGACACATTATCTCATGCTAATTATCCGCGCTACCTTGTGCGAAAAAGAGATTCTTTTATTAGACGAGGTTGATCAGGTCTTTACTCAGACTGAGATCGAAGACGTAGCGAGAGTACTGGCAAATCAACGACGAAATTTTTATACCTTCGTTGCCTCGAAACAATCCTACGATGGTGATCTTTTTCAAACCATACCCGTGGAGGTTAAGTAGCTATGGCTATTCTAACCACCTCACTTGATCAGGGCGATCTAATAGATTCCTATATCAATCATGTTTCATTTGAGAACGTCTACCAACATCCTGTTTATCGAGGGCTAATCTTTTCGCTCATCAAAATGCGATGGGAGGGCAACCCAAGCACACTAGCTGATGCGTTCGAACAGCATGATGATAACGACGTTGTGGCGTACCGACATTGCCTTGAAGGGCTAGGCTATGAAACTCAAACCGTTGATTATCGAGACTCTTCAGCCAGCAAGTTGACCTGGAAAGGACCAGGCCTTCTAGTCGCCGCCAACCATTCTATTATTGTCATTGACATAGTTGACGGTATGGCCAGCGGATATGATTACGTAAACGATACGCAGGTTACGGTGGATTTGCGCCAACTAAGCTTCCAGTTAGTCTACCCCACAAAATTCAGCCAGCTTTTTCGTGAATCGTCCAACCAAGGAGGTGGGGCCAGAGGTTGGATGCGCACCCTGATGGCTCCCTACGTTGACAAGTTCAAGGATATTTTGCTGATCAGCTTCGTCATTAACTTGCTGGGAGCGTTAAATCCGTTCTTCATTATGAGTGTCTATCAACATGCCTTACCAGCGGCTTCAAAAGAGAATCTGTTTTGGATTGTGATCGGCGCGCTCATTGTGGTGGTAGGCGAATACTATTTCAAACAGAGACGGTCCGTGGTCTTTGATAATTCAGGTGGAGAGATTGCCAATAAAATTTCCCACGAGGTAGTAACCAAGCTGCTTTGGCTACCCTATTCACGTACCTCGGTGGCTTCAGAAAGCGCACAGTTAGCTCGCATTCGGGACATCGATAATATTCGCCGTACGCTAGTTAGCGAATCGACCCAATCTTGGTTTGACTTACCCTATGTGATTCTCTTCTTACTCGCTATCTTAATCCTCGCTGGATCAACGGCACTCTTGGTAGTGGCGGGGGTTATTTGTATGATCGTTTTTGCAATCATCTCGCGTATTACTTCTTCTCTAGCTGCTACTCAAAGCTCACAGGCGTCAGCGAAACTGCAGGCACAGTGGCACGAATTACTTTCCTCACTTGATTCAATTCAAGGTCTACCGTTAGAAAAAATTGTTCAACTTCGCTTCTCCACTGCTTTGGAAAAGAGTGAGATTGAGGGTTCCTCGAGCCGCCTCCTCAACACCAAGATCATGACTATCGGTGGTGTACTCACCCAAGTAATCGGCGCGAGCTGCATTATTTTCGCAAGCTCTCTGGTAATGAACGGAGATATTGATTTTGGCGCAATGTTAGCCATTGTCCTTCTGGTGTGGAAATGCCTCTCCCCCTTTGTAGGCATTTACAATTCGATCAACCGCCTCAAACAGGTAAATAAATCATCGGAGCAGGTTGACGCTCTGATGCAAATTCCCGATGAACGATCAGACCTCAACAAGTCTACGCCGGTCTGTTTTATCAACGCGGATATCAATGTCTCTGATTTGACGTTTAAAGTGCCCGGCAGTGAATTCATTTTGAAGCAGCTAAGTTTCAAGGTTAAATCCAATGATTGGTTTGCCATTTCGGGTCCGTCGGGCTCCGGAAAATCGTCGATTATGTCGGTCTTTTTGAGGTTAATTGAAAACTATCAGGGAAAAGTATTCATTGACGACATGTCAATCAAACAATTTAACGCCTATACCTACCGCAAGCTCATCCGGTCAAAACCGCAAAAGATGGATTTTCTTGAGCTATCGCTGCGCGAGAACTTTCAGATGTTTGCGGGCTATTACGACGATGACTACTTAAAGCGATTCCTGAAACATATGCGTATTGAGCAGTTTTTTCCGCAGGGCGTAAATACACTACTCGGTACGGGATTCACCAACAGTCTTCCATCGGATGTTCAAGAAATTCTCACGATTGCAGTAACCTTGGGTAGTCACGATGGGGGGCTAGTAATCTTCGATGAGGCGCTTTCGGGTACCGATACTATTTATCAACGTAGACTGATCCGATGGCTTAAAGACAACTATCAAAATACCACCTTCATGTTAATTACGAATGAACGTGAGCTAATTTCGAGTTGCAAGTCTATTCTTCTATTATCAGACGATGGTTCACAAAAGTATTTCGGAGCTGTCGACAAGGTTTTGGAGAATTATGAAAGCCTACTTAACACCAAGCTTTAATAGAGCGCTGGGAAAAGAAATTTAATGGAACCACTGAAACAAATTTTGATCGACACCGAGAGAACCAGCGATGCCGGAGTGGATGAGGCGCGCGGCGGAAGTGTCACTAAGGTTAGCACTCAAATTGCACTTCTTCTGATGGGATTGGTGGGCTTTATCTGGGTGATGACCGCCGAAATGGATCAGGTAATTTCAGCCACTGGTAAGATCATCGAACCTCGAGATGTCGAAATGATTCAGCATCTTGAAGGCGGAATCATTAGTGAGATACTTATTCAAGAAGGCGAACGGGTTCATCGTGGTCAGCCTTTAGCAAAGCTACACAATAGCGAAAGCGAAAGCGCTCTATTTTCGCTGACGGTTGAAATCGAGTCGCTGCGCGGAGATATCGCAAAACTGTCAGCACTAATCCAAGGAACCGAACCTGATTTCTCGAGTATCGAGTCAATTGAGGTAGCTCAGCTTTATCAGCGTTTCTGGGAAGCCGAGGCCGCAAAGAATTCCGCACAGGATAACTCACTCTTACTTCAAATCGAAAAGGATCAGTCTCTGTTGGTTTCAATGCAAGAACGCCTTCGGAGTTCCGAGCAACAGCGAAGCCTGATGACCCAAAAGGTTGATATAAGAGAGGAACTCTACAAACGTCAGGTGAGTTCTCTGATCGAGCTTATTCAAGCTCAAATTGATGACATGAACATGGCCAGAGAGGTTGAAAACCTTCGCGAAGCGATTTTAGAAAAACAATTAACTATCAATTCAACGCAACAACAGTTAATACGTGAACGCGCTGACCGGCTAGCTCAATATATGACGGAATTAGTTGATGCTCGGGAGAAACTCTCCGTAAATCTCGTATCCCTCCCGCCCATTCAGGATAAAGTGGATCGCTTAACAATCTACAGTCCAGCTGATGGCATTATCGATAACATTAAATTTAACTTTTCTAGCGCCGTGCTTCCTCCAGGCGAATCATTTGCTGAGCTAGCCCCGCTCGACCAGACAATCCTAGCCGAAATCGAAGTTGCTCCAAACGATATTGGCCACGTCGAGATCGGACAAGCGGTACGAATCAAGGTGGGCACTTATGACTTCCCTCAATATGGCTGGCTAGATGGTCGCGTAACAAGCATTTCTCGCTACTCGACTGAAACCGAACAGGAGACCTACTTCACGGCTAGAATCTCCCTTGATTCCGATTTCCTCGTCAAGGACGGCGCTGAATATAAAGTCCTTCCGGCAATGGAAGTTACCGCTGAAATCATCACCGGGCGTCGCTCGGTAGCCGATTACTTTATCAAGCCAATCAAATACCTAGTTCAGGGGGTATTTGATGAAAGGTAACCTCGAAAAAGGCCGAAATCTTTCAGTCTCAGCGCTAGCATTCAGTCTTATCACACTGATTATTTTCTCGGTATTTACATTTATCAAGATTGGCCAGCATATTGATGATCGACGCTATTTCGGCTTCATCGAGGGCGAATTCGCCAAGGTAGAAAATCGACTGTCTACCATAAAATCAAGCGCCTGTGTCACGTTCAATACTCCGTGCCAGGAAAGTTTGGAGCAATACTTAGCCGCTGATTTTCCATCCAGTGTCCAGCAAATCCAACGTTGGGCTGGCAATGAAGATAGTTGGTTTACTAAGCGCCATGAAGAAAAATTAGAGCAAATTGTTATCGCGCTCCAAGCGCTTAATGCTAGGCCAAATGAAGTAAGCTGGAGCGTCTTGAGATCAAAGATGCGCGATATGAGAGAGATCTACGTGTCGCTAGATCAAGGCCTGCTTAGTCGATCAGAGTCCCTGGTTGACTCCCTAGCTCTTGGATTTCTCCTGCTGTCCCTAGCGGCTATTTTCTCCCTAGTACTTGCCGTATGGTTTCAACGCAGAATGTCGGAGAAAATTCAGTTAGAAAACCACGCTCGTTGGAGTCAAATACAAGAGGTAAACCAGTCTTTAGGACAGGAAAATGCGCTTCAATCGCTTACCGAATCCGTTGAGCTTGACCCCGCTGTGCAAGCAATCGTGATGCGGTTTATTGCGATGCAATCAGCCCTGACCGAATCCACCCAAGGTATCGATTTATTTCGAAACATTAACAAGTCGATCAATTACGAATTCAGAACTCTCACTAACACCATCACAGGCGGCCTTCGCCTACTAACTGGTGAGATTGAAGGCAAGTCATTGGTTCTCGCTAATGAAATGATGCAATCCACCGTGGTACTTGATGATCTTGCGAACAACTTCTTGGGCATCTTTGGTGATGTGACTTCTGACGCCGAGAGTAACGTGCAGGATGTTATTGATCGAGTACTCTCGTTAGTTCGGGCAAAATCCGAACGAAACTATCAGCAACTCGAATGTTTCGTAAGTCGCTATGTGCCAGATACGCTTCAGGTTTCACCTATCAAGCTTCTTTGGACTATCTATCTGGAGCTTTCCAAAGTCATCGATGTCTATCGAAGCAAGCAAGTGGTCATCATGATTGATTCACAGCGAGAGGTTAACTCTGTACGCCAAGTTCTAACCGTTAAGTTTTACTTTGTGGATTCTCTGGGTGGTGTAATTCAAGACTTAGATGAGCGCGACTGGAGTGACGATAAGGAAGTTGGCTACTGTTATGCTGATTTGATTTTTAGTGGCAATGTCCCAGCAACCTATTCCATTGCAAAGGATCCTCAAGGTGATATTCGCTATACCCTTTCACTCACCATTCGGGCTGCGTCGTCTCAGACCAAGGCAGTCCCGCTTGCCGATAACACCTATCTACTCTGCGGATCATCTAGCCTACAAAACGACATCATTGATAAAACTATCCGCCAGGCGGGTGGCGAGGTTGTCTATCTTCCTACTCCGGCTTCAGCGTTCCAAACGGTGCCAAAGTATCCTGATGCTGCTGGGGTAATTGTGACCGACACCATTGAAGGTATCGAGTTAAAGTCTTTCTTACGAACGCTGAGTTCGAGGATGAAGAGCGCCAAGTTGAAACCCAAACTCATCCTTAGCCTTTCTTCAAAGAAATTCGAGGTTGAGACTACGGACTTTGTTGACCAGGTCGTACTCCGCCCCACCAGTCCCGTTTCCTTTGTGAATGCACTCGTTTCAGTGTTACCCGAGAGTGACGAAGATGGCGAATCCGAAGCAGAGAAGATCATCTGTGTTGACGATGATATGACACACGGCTTTATTCTCTCAGAGATATTAGACGCTGGCGGCTGGCCTGCTGAGCATCACGAGAATTCGCGAGAAGCGGTGGACTATATCACTAGTCATCCGGTTAAAATCGTGTTCATGGACTGTATCATGCCGGATTTAAACGGCTTTGAGGCTACGCGAATGATTCGCGCCCATGAGGAAGAGAACAACGTCAAGCAACCTATCACCCTTATCGGTGCGACCGGCCTGACGAGTGTCTCGGAAATGAACGATTGTATCGAAGCGGGCATGGACTACGTGATTAACAAGCCCTACTCCCAAGACGAAATACTTCGTGTCCTCAAAACCTACTCGGCGGCTCGAAAGGTTGTCTAGCTGTTGGTATAAAGAGAACTCGAGTATCTCACCACTCGGCCGCTAGCGACGCTTCAAATGCTGGGATTTTATGATCAAGCGCCCTATAGTAGGCCCTTAGCTAGACAATAATGCCGAGGTCATAAATGAATTTCCAAGACGTGGTGAAAAATCGCCGCAGTGTGCGTGGTTACCTGCCGAAAACTATTCCTCAGGAAACACTAGCGCGCGTTCTCGAGCTCGCTAATTTGGCTCCGAGCAACTGCAACATACAGCCTTGGCATGTCTACGTGGCATCAGGACAAAGTCTACAGTCATTAAAAGCTGCGTACGTCCAAGCCGCTATAAGCTCTCAACCCAACCCGGACTACCCAAGCCCGCGACCTTTTCCAGAACCGTACCGCCAGCGTCAAATTGATTGTGCGGTTGAGCTCTACAAAGAAATGGGGATCGACCGAGGCGACAAAGATGCCCGCAATGCCGCTACGCTACGAAATTTCGAGTTCTTCGACGCTCCCCACGTTTTGTTTATTGGCATGGATGCGAGATTTGGCGCTAGCGTAGCGTTGGATGTAGGCATGTATGCGCAAACCTTAATGTTAGCGCTCACGTCGGAAGGTCTTGCCAGCTGCGCTCAGGGCGCGCTGCGCCAGTATCCTAATGTAGTTAGAGACTTTTTCGGTCTTGAGGACAACATCAGTATCCTAATGGGCCTGTCATTTGGTTATGAAGACACCAATGTTGCGGCGAACAGAACGCGGATTGGCCGCGAAGCAATAACTAGTTCAGTGGTGTTTAGAAATTAACGAGCTCGATGCGTAGTCTTCGACCTTTAAGCTGAGAGTGGTTGTTCACGCTCCCGCTCTCAATACAGGCGTTAACGAGGAAACAGGCGTTGACGAGGGTAATTGCTAACTGGCGGGAGCGAGAAAGCGAAACCGTTCGCGAATGCCAGTGACGACAATGGGTTTACCAGCAAGCTCAATGGGCCGGTACAACCATTGGCTCAAGGCATCTACTGCGGCTTGATCAAACACCCCCTCAGGGTCAGCGGCTACCACCTCAATATCAACGGCACGGCCCTCTTCATTGATTGAGAACTCTAGCTCTACCTCGCCTTCTCTACCCAAGCCACTGGCCGGGTATTGCGGCAGGATGCGCACTATAGGCGTTGGCTGCTCTCGCTCTAGGGCTTCCGAGCTAAGTGGACTAATTGCACAGAAGATAGCAAAACTGAGTATGAGCGCGAGTCTAATCACGAAGGCTCCTAAACGGTGGATAAAATTGTTTTCGCAGTTGTACCATAGCCATTCCCTTTCTGTCATGGTCATGTATCATAATTAACTACTAACGAGAATAATAAAAGGTATTTAGATGCTTCGTAAGTTGTTAATTGGGATCTCACTGAGCGCACTCATAACTGGTTGCGCCACAACGCGTCCCAATAACCTAGACAATATGTGTAGCATCTTTGAACAGCGCTCTGATTGGTATGAAGCGGCGCTAGAAGCGCAAGAACGTTGGGGCACCCCCATCCAAGTACCCATGTCTATTATTTACCAAGAAAGTTCTTTCCGTCACGATGCCCAACCGGCAATGCGCTACTTCCTATTCATCCCCTACGGTCGACCCAGTACAGCCTATGGCTACCCACAGGCTAAAGATGAAACCTGGGATGAATACATCCGTGAAACCGGTAATTGGGGAGCCGATAGAGATGATTTCGAAGATGCCATTGACTTCATCGCTTGGTACGTTAATAAAACCCAACGGATTACGGGGGTTTCCAAGTGGGATGCTTACAACCAATACTTAGCCTATCACGAGGGAAGAGGCGGCTTTAGTCGCGGCTCTCACCAGAGTAAGACCTGGCTGCTAAATACCGCTAGACGCGTTGACGACCGCGCAAAAAACTACAGCGCCCAGTACCGAGGCTGCAAAGATGACCTCGATAGCTGGTTCTAGCATAGTGCACAGATCATCACTGCTCTGCTTTCGGTAGTTTCCTGACAACGCTACTCCACGATAATTGTAATCTTCTTGGACACTACCATTGGCTCATGGGGTACATGGAAGTGATCGCCTAAGATCAGCTGAAGTGTGTGCTCGCCCGGTTCCAAAGTTAATTCAACCCCAGTTTGTCCACCGCCAAAATGACGAACATCACCGCCCATTGGCTTTCCTGCTTCAGGGAGTTCATCGTGGTCGATGAGTAGGTGATGATGCCCAGTATTGGCGCGTTCAACGCCCGCTGGAGCAACGCCCATACCACTTAAACCGAAAACAACTTTAACCGGTGAAGTAACCGTTGCATTATCCGCTGGTGTGACAATATATAGCTCTACGTCTTCGGCCGACGGACTTGCCGCGAAGGCGATACTAGTCAGAAACAACGACAGCAACACGCCAATTTTTAAGGTTAATTTATTCATTTGTCATCCTCACAATCAATATAGTTGTCTACTTCGAAACGCGGCGTACAAACCGCATTAAAAATTAGGTCCTCGGAACCCGTATTGGTAATCCGTTGGCGGTCCCCCGCGGCGATAATAACCACTGCACCAGCAGCCACCTGCTGAGCGGGCTGATCGCCAACCTCCACCAGCCCCTGCCCCGCTAAGATAAAATAGCGTTCGGTGGTCTCGCGAAGACGGTGCCAACGCGTAGCTACCCCCGGTTCTACCCTAGCTTGCGCAATCGAGAGCGACTGATCCCTAGGATCATTCAACAACTCGGTGATGAAGCAGCCCTCTTTGAAAAAGTATTCGCTAGGCGATTCAATTTGGATCCAACTTTGTTCGCTCATAGCTCATCTCCCAAATGCTTTAGCGGCAACTGAGTGGTAGTTATCGGGGTTTGCAATACAAAGGAACTCTGCACGCCCTTAACCCCGTCAAGCTCGGTTAAGTTATTCAATAGAAAACGTTGATAGTAGTCTAAATCAGGTACCACCACCTTCAACAGGTAGTCCGCATCCTGACCAGTGATCATGGCACACTCTATAACTTCATCAAACTCACGCAACGCAGTTTCAAAGCGTTCGAAGTGATCGCGAGTGTGTCGCTCAAGGACAACATGGAGATACGCGGTTAAGCCGAGTCCTAGCATTTTACGATCCAATAGCATCACACAACTGGCGATGTAACCAGCCTCTTCAAGCTGTTTGACTCGTCTAGCGCAGGGAGTTGGCGATAAACCCACACGCTCGGCCAATTCAAGATTGGTGATTGAGCCATCTGACTGGAGAATTGAAAGTATCTTCTTATCCAATCTATCCATAGTGATAAACCCTAATTAAATATAAATCATTGAATTAATTCTCTATATAGTAGCGAATTTTTTTAAAATAGGCGATTCGTTCGCTTTCATAAATGCGCTATAATTTGATCTTCTTTCAAACAGTAAATGGACCATCACCGATGTCAGGCTTCAATCACCAAAAATATCGCCCTATGCCAACGTTTAAGCTTGCGGATCGCAAGTGGCCGGATGCGGATCTAAGTCACGCTCCTATTTGGTGTAGCGTTGACCTGCGAGATGGTAACCAGGCGCTGATTGAGCCAATGTCCGTTGAACAGAAGTTGGAGATGTTCAGCAGCCTTGTTGAACTGGGATTCAAGCAGATTGAAATTGGCTTTCCCTCAGCCTCCCAGACCGAATTCGAATTTTGCCGTAGGCTGATAGACGAAGATCGTATTCCCGCAGACGTGACTATCCAGGTATTGGTTCAGGCTCGAAAGCATCTTATCGACAAAACCTACGAGGCGTTGATTGGCGTTCGAAAAGCTATTATTCACGTCTATAACTCCACCTCTATCGTACAGCGTGAGAAAGTCTTCAAACTGGACAAAGCAGGTATTATTGAGATTGCTGAGCAGGGCGCTAAGTGGGTCATGGAAGGCGCTGCTGCCTACCCGCTAACCGAGTGGCAATTCCAATATAGTCCAGAGAGTTTTACCGGTACTGAGGTCGACTTCGCGGTAACCGTGTGTAATCACGTGATTGATATCTGGCAGCCCACCCCGGAGCAACCCTGCATTATCAACCTTCCCGCTACGGTAGAAACGAATACGCCTAACGTTTTCGCTGATCAAATTGAGTATGCGTCGCGCCACTTAAGCCAGAGAGCGGCGGTAAAGCTCAGTGTTCACACGCACAATGATCGCGGCTGTGCCGTGGCCGCCTCCGAAATGGCCCTTCTCGCTGGCGCTGACCGTATCGAAGGCACTATTTTGGGGAACGGCGAACGCACGGGTAACATGGATATTATTACCCTCGCGATGAACCTATACAGCCAAGGTATTGATCCTGAGCTCAACTTAGCAAACATTGAGCAACATCTTGAGGTGTTCGAACGCTGCACCCAGTTACCACGTCACCCACGTCACCCATGGGTTGGAGATTTGGTCTACACCGCATTCTCCGGCAGTCACCAGGACGCGATTAAAAAGTGCTTGGCTATTCAGCAGGATGACCAACCCTGGGACATTGCTTACCTACCCATTGACCCAGCTGACCTAGGACGCGACTACGAAGCCGTTATTCGCGTAAATAGCCAATCCGGCAAAGGTGGCATTGCCTATCTCCTCGAGCGTGAATTCGGCGTTAAGTTGCCTCGTTGGTTGCAGATTAGGTTTAGCCAAGTTGTACAGCGGGTTACCGACAAATCGGGCCGCGAGGTTTCCGCAGAACTACTTTACGAACTGTTGTGGCAGAATTTTGGCTCACTTCCTAGCTACCAGATCAGCAGTTACAACATTAAGAATGCCGATGAGCAGACTGCCATTGACGCACTTCTTAAAGTGAACAATGAGCCGCTGGCCATCCAAGCGACCGGTGGCGGCGCACTGGAAGCACTGTGTTTGGCGCTCAGCCACTCGCTCAACTGCGAAATTAATATCAAACAGTACCACGAACATGCGCTTCAATCAGCCGCTAGCGCCGAAGCAATTTGTTACGTGGAAGCTGAAATTGATGGTGCTAGTCACATCGGTATTGGTAGAAGCCAAGATGTAATGGGGGCGGGTTTCCAAGCGCTTATTGCGGCTGTTGCTCATCACGCTACGGCTATTGCGTAGCTCCAAGCACCAAGGAGCCATCGCCATTTAATTCGCACGTGGTATACTGCGCGGGATTTTAATGGCCGCCTTAGTTAACGCGGCAGTAACGGAGAAAGCATGAGCAGCACAATTGACAGTCAACTTCTACGCGACGCATTGGGCCAATTCCCCACTGGCGTAACAATTGTGACCGCGCTTGACGCCGATCAACAGCCCATTGGTATGACGGTTTCTAGCTTCAATAGCGTCTCATTAGATCCTGCACTCGTACTCTGGAGTGTTGGCAGAGAAGCTCATGCCTTTGAAGCATTCAATGAGGCCTCACACACGGTCATCCATGTGCTTAACGCCGATCAAAAAGATCTATGCTTAACCTTCGCCACACCTGGCGCCGATAAGTTTGGCGCCACAGATACCGAGCTCAACCAGCACGGTATTCCCATGCTCAAGGACTTTGTCGCCCGTTTTCAGTGTAAAGCCTACAACCACTACGACGGTGGCGACCACGTTATCCTGGTGTCCGAAATTGAAGAGGTAGAGGTCAAGCCAAGCGCTACCCTCACATTCCATCGCGGTGACTTCGGACAGCTTGGCGCATAACTAGCGCCCTGCTCTGATTTTCATCCTTCTAGTCTTTTACTTTTCAGCCTTTTACTCATGTGATTGAGCAACTCACTCGTGCCTGGTCCGAAAGCCTAAGCCTAAGCCTAAGCCTAAAGATCGTCTCCTGCCATGCCCTGCTATAGCCACCCATTCTGTTCTAGCCAACAGCGCACTTTTAGAAAACCTTTATCGACTCCCAATTTCCTTTCACATTATCGAGCCTCACGAATAGAGCTTTGCAGCTAAATGCTCACGAAGGGAAAATTCTTTGAACTTAACTGCATCCAAACAGATCTAAGCGACGTCAAATAGAAAAGGAGCCTAATAAAGGACGAAACAATGAACGCATTAAAATGGATTCTTATGGTCCTATTCGTCGTCAGCGCACTGGTTGCTGTGACCAATATCGGTAGCGGCCATATTCACATCTCAGGTATGTCGGGAGAATTTGGAGCCTTCGAGCCGTTCGTCGCAGCGATAGCCGTTCTCTTTGCCTTAGCTATCGTTATTGGCGTAGGGATCTTCCTAGCTATCGTCTTGGGAAGCGTCGCCGTTATCGTGATCTTCTCTATCTTGGTGGCGGCGTCAGTTGCCCTGTTGCCGGCGATACTGCCTGCTCTGTTTGTCATAGGAATTATCTGGCTGATTGTGAATGTTTTCAGCGAGAAAGCTTAAGCGAGCTTAGCGAGGGTCCCCCCAAAACCTCGCTAAACTCCACTTTTTATCTCCCCCCACGGAGATATCACGCTTGCGCCCCAATTTGGGGCGCTTTTTTTTGGCCGCTATATTTTCAACTCGGACAAAAAAGCCGCATCGAAATGCGGCTTATTATTCGCGTTGACCGGCAAGCGTTTACGCGCCGATTGAAGCCTGGAGGCGCATCATCCAACGGCCATAAAGGAACATCCCGAATGCAGATAAAAGCCCTACCATACCCATGACGTACCAAACTAAACCGATATCATTTGCCTGATAAAGCATTTCCTGCGCCGCCAATGACTCCATCCCGGTGAAATCAACTAGACGATAGAATGCTTCACCAATAGGAATAGCATCTACCTCGGCGGTACTGACACCTTGATTCAATAAATAATCGCGAGAGATATTGTCCTTCGACGCCCAGCGATCGTACATCCACGGGCCCAACCAGCTTTCCAAAGTCCAGCCAATGAATAGAGGGAACTGAGAGAAACCTAAGTACATTGCTTTCTTGCCGCGAGGAGCCATATTCCCAAGATACTCAGAGAACTTAGGGCTAGATAACATTTCACCAATACTGAAGGTGGTGATGGCTAGTGCCACAAACCAGGCGTAGTTAAAGCCGCCGATAGCCAGTAACGCACCGGAGCTCATAATGGTGCCTAAGGTAATTGCGCTAATCGCCTTAAATTTCGAGGAGATCCACGCGAATAGGAAACAGACCGTCATGATCAGCATTGCATTGATGTTAACCAAACCTTCTGGAAGAACGCGAGTTCCGTCGTTATCCAACACCATGAGCTTCGTTGCAATGGGACCCGGCGTGGAGCCGTCAGACCAGATGGCACTTACAATTGTTGAGGTATCTACCCATTCCGCAATATGAACAGGTAACACATCGAACAGTGACATGAACATGAACCAAAAGCCCGAGAACACGATGAGATACATCATTAGAGGCGGGTTTGCCAACTCTTTTAATGACTCCTTCACCAGACTCGTTTGCTCAACGGCAGCGGCCTTTCGCGCGAGACGTTCCTCTTTACCCACTTCCTTATACGTTAGTAACAGGAGCAAGTTACAGGCAATAATCGCGGTACAGGCCATAAAGACAAATTGCCAATCAAGCTGGCGCAACGCACCAGCGACGATTGGAGCCATGGCACCACCGATATTCACCGTTTGATAAAAGATCCCCCAGGCCATTGAGGAATTTTCTCTATTGGTCGACATCACTAGCGTGCCCTGAATCCCGGGCTTAAACACACCAGTTCCCAGCGCCAACATCACTGCACCAGCGAAGAAACCCCAATAGGTTGGGAAAAGCGCCATTATCACGTAGCCAATCATCTTTAGAATGGTTGAGACGAAGATAGTTTCTTTGTAACCGTAGCGATCAGACAAACCGCCCGTTAAAACTGGAATCAATGACTGAATAATTGACCACACTACAAAGATAGACCCGAGTGCCGTCATGGTAATACCCAAACCGCCTTCTGATTCAGCGGTGGTGGCGTAAATCGGTGCCGTGGAACGAACCCCGTAGTAGGCTAATCGTTCTACCAGCTCCATTCCGCCCACTACCCAAAATACGTAGCTAAGCGATGCGATTGATGCAAACAGCCCTAACTGCTTAACATCACGTGCCGCACTAACGGCATCATTTAATCGTGAATTGTCGTTCGACATAATCTCTCCGTACCTACAAAAGTACTTATCGTTATAATTAAAATACTCAGCGATACTAACCCGATGTACGCGAGTAAAAAAGCAGTAATCTAAGCAGCGAGCTCTACCCGATAGCATTTAAAGGATCAACGGAAGCAGTCGCTGGCGAAAACTGAATTCTTTTGCATAGCGAGTGAGTGAGAGAGAGAGAGAGAGAGAGAGAGAGTATGTGTGTGTGTGTGTGTGTGTGTGAGTGACGAAAAATCTCGGTAGCTGTGACCTATTTATGATTGGACAATCAGAACCTTTAACCCATAAAAAAACGGCTTGAGATTCACCGCAATTAACGCGTATAAATCAACAAACCGCTTAATAAGATAAGTTCACTGTAAGCAAGTACTTACATCATGAGCTCTTAATGAATCAATTACACCGTAATGATCTTCATATTGTTAGTGCCGCCCGGGCGATTGACACTTCCGTAGGTCAAAATGAACTGCTCCCCTGGCTGAACCCAACCGCGCTGGTTAAGCGCATGGGTCACCATCTCAGCCCGAGTATCAGAGACCATTTCATCGGCACTAATAAGCACTGGAGTGACGTTGCGTAATAGCGCTAAGCGGTTGGCAACACGCTTGCGTCGACAGAATGCCACAATGGGTAACGCTCCCGTCACGCGAGACATCAAGGATGCGGTGTGCCCAGATTCCGTCATATTCGCAACCACCTTGATGGTTCCCATATGGCGAGCGGTGTACATTGCCGCATTGGCAATGGCCTCATCTACTTGGCCAGAGTCCTGTTGTAAGGCCTCATCACGAACAGCCTGCGGTTCGTAGGCTTCCGTACCTTCGATAACCGCCGCCATTGCGGTAACGGTTTCTACCGGATAACGACCAGCAGCGGTTTCGCCCGAGAGCATTACCGCATCCGTGCCATCTAATACTGCGTTAGCTACATCAAGCACCTCAGCACGCGTTGGCGCTGGTGCATCCATCATCGACTCCATCATCTGGGTGGCCGTAATCACAGGCACTCCAAGTTTTCGAGATCGTTCAATAATCTTCTTCTGGGCACCGGGAAGTGCGGCATCGCCAATTTCCACAGCTAGATCACCTCGGGCGACCATCACCACATCTGAAGCAGAAATAACGTCGGTCATTGCCTCGGGGGTCGCGACCACTTCGGCACGCTCGATCTTAGCAACAATTAAGGCATTACCACCGGCAGCATTCATACGCTGACGGGCGTCTTCAAGATCGGCGCCAGTGCGCGGGAAAGATACCGCTAGATAGTCAACATCAAGTGATGCGGCAAGTTCAATATCCGCATAGTCCTTCTCGGTAAGCGCTGCAGCAGAAAGACCGCCGCCTTCCTTGTTGATACCTTTGTTATTCGAAAGCTTTCCCGCTACCACTACTTCGCACTTGAGTTCCGTCGCGAGCTTTTCTTTCACAACCAGCACCACTCGACCATCGTCTAACAACAGTCGATCACCTGGATCACAATCGGTGATCAAGGCTTCGTAATCTACCGCAACGGCATTCTTATCACCGGCTGTTTTATCCATATCGGTGCGCAGTGAAAAGTCAGCGCCCTCTTCCAGGACAACTGAGCCCTCGGCGAAGCGAGCAATACGAATCTTCGGCCCCTGCAAGTCACCTAAAATTGCCACATGCACACCTAATTCAGCCGACGCCTTGCGAACCTTCGTTACCCGATCCTCATGATCTGCTGGTTCGCCGTGGGAGAAATTTAAACGCACTACGTTGGCACCGGCCGCAATGAGGTCTTTTAACGTGTCGTAATCGGTCGTTGCAGGGCCTAGCGTGGCTACAATTTTGGTATTTCGCATTAACAAAGCCTTAAAGGTAATAAAATTACAGAATATTTGATTGAAATCGCCCAAAATAATGGCGCTTATAGCACAAGAAGCGACAAAACCTCTTAATATTTGAATCTATTGTAATTTTTTTACAAGAAAAATAAAAGTAGCAAAGAGAATAAACAACTAAACTTATTTCATGACAAATTCAGCAGCATCTTCAGTTCACCTCAATGATGGACGATCCCTCATTTATGATTGGTTTGGCTCTTGGGTAGATGAAACCCCAACGCGACGATTTTCACCCAACCATCTTCACCCACTTATTAGCGAAGCACTGAACAGTAATTCGCTATCGCAATACTTTGCAAGATTCCTAGACTCGGGTGAAAGGCTAACCCAGGCCGAGTGGGCTAAAGCCCACCTTTGCTTTACCGACAGCTTACGCCCCTTCGAGGGCTTTGCTACCACACCACTATCCAAAACCTTAAAAACCTGGGCAATTGCCAATTACGATGGCCATCAATCGCTTCAGTCGCCTGCAACCCTAAGCCAGCTATTAGCGGCCATGAGTGACTTCGCTCAGCATCGAGCACTCTACGAACAACACCATGTACTCCATAATTACCTATTACCGCTGACGCAACACACCAGAGCAGAACTGCCTCTGTGTGCAGGGCCGTACCGAGAACTCTGTGAGCTCATCCATCAGTGGTGCGCCATCGAAGATCAGTGGCTCACAGAACACGCACATCGTTAAAGACGGTTTCGCGACTGCAAAGATCATTTAATCACCGCCAAGCCTTCACAAAGCCTCCTCACAACACATCAAGCCCATAAAGAAACACGCACAATTTCTCAACAAAATCACAACCTTTAACCCCTGACGTGAACTGAGTCACATTTAGTATTTAGAACTAAACAAATGATTGAATACGCAACTATAGACATCTAAATTTGATCACATTCCACTAATGTAGCCCAAGAAAACGTCTGACAAGAAATCGATAAATAAAAATCGATAATCACAAGGAGAGAGAGTAGATGAGAAAGATTAGCCGCAACCCGCTAGCTCGAATGCTTCAACGTGTGCACGCTGCGCATATCGAGGCTGAGCGCACTGGCAAAGACAGTTCCGAGATCCTAGCAAAGGATAAGGAAGTTCAGAAGCAGTTCCACCAGCAGTCTGTGGAGCAGAGCGAAAGACGTAAATTCCTCCAGCAAGCCGGTTTAGCCGCAGGGGCAGTTGCCGCTAGCTCAGCGACTCCAGCTATGGCGAATGTGATCAACAACGGTAATCGCCCAAATAAGAAGCAACCAAAGATTGTTATTATCGGTGCGGGTGCTGCGGGGGTTCGTACGGCTCATCGTCTTCGCCAATACAACATCGATGCGGATCTGTACGAAGGCAGCGAGCGCCTAGGTGGCCGGATGCACTCGAGCTCTACCGCCTTTGATGGTCGCGTTATCGAGTGGGGTGGTGAATTAGTTTCTACTGAGCACACTGCGCTTCGTAATCTCTGTAACACCCTAAGTATTGGCCTAGAAGATGCTAACAAGCTTCCCGAAGGTATGGAAGAAACCTACCTCATCAACGGTAAGCTGTATAACGAGCATGATTTGGATCGCGAATGGCAGGGTGGTCTCTACGAGCTATTTAAGCGCGACCAGCAAGCTGCACCGTGGCAGCCAACCTGGGACATCAACACCGCGGCTCACCAGAAGTTTGACTGGATGAGTACCGAGCAATACCTAAACGATGCTGGTCTAGGTAGCAACAATTGGGCGCATCAATTGATGATGACCAACGTAGTTTCTGAATACGGCCTAAAAGACGACTGTCCAGCACTAAACCTTATTTACACCTTAGGTTGGACCAACCGTGGCTCGGGCGGCCTGCCGTTAGCGGGTACCGATGAACGTTTCCATATTGTTGGCGGTAATAACGCGGTCATTCAAAAGATGGCCGATCAGATTGGTCATGATCGTATTCACACCGGTAAGAAGCTAGTCGCGGTCAATGGCAAAGCACAGGGGCCCTACTCGCTGACCTTCGAAGACGGTAGCATAGTAGATTGTGATCGTCTTGTGATGGCACTTCCAGCGTGGAAGAACCGCGACATCGAATGGGATTCACGTATCCTCGCAGGCCTGCATCCAAAGCGTGTTGAGGCATTGCAGAACATTGCCGGCGGTGATAACGGTAAGATTCATGTTGAGTTTAACAGCAAAGTCTTCAACCAGACGCAGACCATCAACGGCAAAGAAGTTCACCAGTCGGCAATTTCTTACTCAGATCCTGACGAGTTCGTAACCACCTGGGAAGGCAACCCAGCTAGCGATAGCGAAAAGGGTATCCTGGTTAACTATACCGGCGGTGTCCGCGGTAAAAACCTCGGCGGTAGCGAATATTTCGGCACTGCAGGTAGTCAGGATGTTAATCGCCTGCTTAACGATTTCGAGCAAATCTGGCCGGGTGCACAAAATGCTTTCACAGGAAATGCGATTGTCTCGAACTGGTATGATTACCCACTAGTGGGTGGTTCTTTCACCTCTCCTCGCATTGGCCACTACACCTCTTGGTGGGGTGCGCTCTTCGAAGATGAAGGCAATCTGATGTTTGCCGGTGAAGGTACGGATCGTGAAACCTGGGGCTTCATGGAAGGCGGTATTGTTTCGGGCGAGCGCGTGGCGAATTATATCGCGCAAACCAACAAATAGTTATCAGCTATACGTAAAAAGGGAAGGCTATTAGCCTTCCCTTTTTTTTGCGATACTGAATACCCTAACGGTGTTCAGCTCACACTCACTCGCTGCCTAAATTCTTAATCGGCAAGGACAAACAGATGGTGCTTTTTCTTACCTAACTTCACCATCAGGAACTTACCGTGCAACGCCGCTTCACGGTTAAGTACCGAGGCAGGTTCGCCGTTCGCACTCGGCTCTACCGCCACGCCGTTGACGATTACCGCCGCACGGCCCAACGCATCCTTAACCTGCTTACCCGAATTCGCCATTCCCGCATCAACGAGCAACCCAATGAGGCTTTGGCCTTCAAAGCTTGCAGCGGTCAACTCGGAAGAAGGCAAACCATCTTGGCTCAGCTGCTCGAAGTCAGAGGCATCAAGGCTGCTTAAGTCACCGCTGAAGAGCGCTTCAGTAATACGCAAAGCCGCTTCTAGGGCATCTTCGCCATGAACCAGTTTAGTGACTTCACGCGCCAACACTGATTGCGCCTCAGGGCGACCCTGGCGAGCCTGATCTTCGGCTTCGATAGCGTCGATTTCGGCGACACTTAGGAACGTGAAGTACTTGAGGAATTTGTACACGTCTGCATCCGCAGAATTTAACCAGAATTGGTAGAACGCATAGGGAGACGTCTTCTTAGCATCTAACCAAATAGTACCCGATTCCGTCTTACCAAATTTAGTACCGTCTGATTTGGTCACTAACGGTAGGGTTAAACCAAATACTGAACCACGGTGCATTCGGCGAGCTAGATCGATACCACCGGTGATGTTACCCCACTGATCGGAACCGCCAATTTGCAGCGTGCATTCATGGCGCTGGTATAGTTCAGCGAAATCGTAGGACTGCAGTAACATATAGGTGAACTCAGTGAATGAGATACCGGCGCCTTCACGCTCGATACGCTGCTTTACTGACTCTTTGTTAATCATGTTATTGATTGAGAAGTGCTTACCCACATCGCGGAGAAAATCCAAAACGTTAAGGTCCTTGGTCCAATCAAGGTTATTCACAACCAGTGCAGCTTTATCACCGGCGTCGAAATCAATAAACTGGGACACTTGAGCTTTGAGCCTATCAACCCACTGAGACACAACGTCTGCGGTGTTAAGCTGACGCTCCTGCGCTTTAAAGCTTGGATCACCAATAAGACCGGTGGCGCCACCAACTAGTGCAATAGGCTTATGTCCGGCTTCTTGGAAACGCTTCAATGTTAACAACGGTACCAAACTACCAATATGAAGTGAGTCTGCTGTTGGATCGAAGCCACAATAAAGTGTGCGCGTCCCAGTGCTAAGATGTTCGTGCAGGGCGTCATCGCCGGTCATCTGGTTAAGTAGGCCGCGAGCCTCTAAGTCCGCTAAGAGAGCGTTTGTTGGATTTGACATGGGGATTGTGTTACCTAATCGTTCAATTTCAAGCTTGCAAACATACCGTATGTGCATTTAATTACAACCCATTACTAGGGTTACGCGCCAAGTTTTGATATAAACGGTTAGAAAAAGATGTATCTGAGGCAAACATGACTAACAAGAAGCGCCGTCCGCAGGCTGTTCGCAATAAAAAACGTACCAACGCAAGCCGTAATGGTCCGTCAATTCTTGCGCGCGCGAAGCACGCTTTCACCACTATTTACTGGCAGCGCATTCAAGCGGCCTACCGTCTTGATCCCAAGCGATTCTGGGTTATCTTCAGCTGCTTGGTGGTTGTGGGGCTGCTATTTAACTGGCCTAGCTCGCCACCGAGTGAAGACGATGCCGACTCCATGCGCACCATTGTTATTCAGCCAGGTTCAGCGAATGGCGAAGCGCCAACAGGCCGCCAGAGCGATCAAAGCGACCTTAACTCCGAGAACCCTGAAGGCTCTGCGCAGGACAATGGTGGAGCCCACAACAGTTCATCCGATGCAGCGGCTAACTCCTCTGTAGCCGAGCCCGAGCCTGATTTATGGCAGCGCTTCACCGTTGAAGATGGCGACAACCTGTCCAAACTCTTTTATCGCGCGAATCTCTCCGATAGAGATGTTTATCTGTTCACTAATCAAGGTGACGAGATCAATCAGTTCGCCGATCTAAACGTAGGTCAAGAGCTCTGGTTCGACATTCAGGATGGCCAGGTTATGCAACTTAAACTGGTATACGACCAGTTGAACTACCTAATAGCTACCGTGAGCCCTACCGATCTCGAAAGCTATGATGTTGAGATGGTTATCCTGCAGCCCGATATTCGTTACGAAACCGCCAGTGCTACTATCAATGATTCGCTATTTCTGGCGGCTACTCGGGTAGGAATATCGGATCGACTAACCATGGAACTGGCCAATATTTTTGGGTGGGATATCGATTTCGCACTGGACATCCGCGAGAACGATCAGTTCAAGGTCGTCTACGAGAAGCTCTACTTGGATGGTGAGTTCATTGGTGATGGTGATATTGTGGCGGCAAGTTTTGACAATCGGAGTCGCCACCTGCAGGCAGTGCGCTATACGGACACCAATGGTGATACCGCCTATCACGCACCGGATGGCCGCAGCATGCGTAAGGCGTTCCTGCGGACACCGGTTGACTTTCGCCGCATTAGCTCGCATTTCAATTTAAATCGTCGCCACCCTATTTTGCACACTATCCGCGCGCATAAGGGCGTGGACTATGCCGCGAACAGTGGCACACCAATTCGTGCAGCCGGAGATGGCAGAGTCACCTTTGCTGGCGTAAAGGGCGGCTGGGGTAACGTCATCATTATCCAGCATGGTGAGACCTACAAAACGCTTTATGCCCATCAACGTCGCTTTGCGCGCGGCATTCGCGAGGGCTCTCGGGTTCGTCAGGGACAGGTGATTGGCTATGTGGGAATGTCTGGCTTGGCTAGCGGCCCGCACCTTCACTATGAATTCTACGTCAACGGCGTTGTCCGCAATCCCGTCACGGTGGATTTACCTGAAGCCGAACCGATTGGTGCCGACGAATTCGAACGCTTTAGACTGCAAACGGCTGGCTTACTTGCTCTACTTCAAGATGGCGCGTCCGTTGAACAACAGCTTGCGGTAGCTCAGTGAAGCGTTTTATTGGGCTCATGTCAGGCACTAGTCTGGATGGGCTCGATGTAGTCTGTGCCACCTTCAATGAGCCTTCCGCATGGGCGATTGAATTCGCTAGCACCTTCGCATTTCCGTCGAACTTGGCCGACAGACTGTCAGCGCTGGCCAAGGCGCAGGATAACAACCTCGAATCAATGTCCGAAGTCGCCATCCATTGGAGCGAATTTGCCGCCCAATGTATTGCGCAACTGCTGAGCGAACACCAGCTATCCGCGAGTGACATCACCGCCATTGGCAGTCATGGACAAACGATTCGCCATCGCCCTAATGCAATGACGCCATTTAGCATCCAAATCGGCTGCCCGAGCACCCTGTCAGAGTTAAGCAATATCACCGTGGTAGCGGATTTCAGAAGCCGAGATATTGCCGCCAAGGGCCAAGGAGCACCGCTGGTACCTGCGTTCCATGGTGAGTTATTCGCAGACAATAAGTGGTTAACACTTAACCTAGGCGGTATCGCCAATATTGCCTATCGAAACCGTGATGGTGAGCTGATGGGTTATGATACTGGCCCGGCCAACATCCTCATTAATCACCTCTGCCAGCGGGACTTTAATTGTGACTACGATCGCGGTGGTGAGATTGCCCAACGGGGCTCAGTTCAAGCTGCCGCACTAAGCAATATGCTCAGCGATCCATTCTTTCAGCAGACAGCCCCCAAAAGCACCGGCCCAGAGTATTTTAACCTCGCATGGTTCGACGCCCATTGCGGTACGATAAGCCCCGAGGACGCCGTCGCAACGGCCACAGAGTTAAGCGCACAGAGCATCGCCAGAGAAATAGCGCAGCAAGCTAAGATTCAAGATATTTGGGTGTTTGGTGGCGGCGTGAAGAACTCAACATTGATGAGCAGTTTGCAACGGGCTCTGATTGATATGGGCTGTACCGCCGTCATTCGTGATACGCAGCAAATGGGCATTGACCCAGACTTTATGGAAGCGTTGGTTTTTGCGTGGCTGGCCGAACGATGCCTCGCTCGTTTACCGGGCAACTGCCCCAGTGTCACCGGCGCGGAAAGAGCCGTTATTCTTGGTGGTATCTACCCAGTAGCTTAGGGCTAGCTTTGGCTGAACTGAAATGAGCTGCACTGAACTTCAGTGAGCTGAATTAGCATCGACGCTGCACGTCACCGAACTGGGCTGGGCTTTACCGAAATGGATTGAACGGGACTTCGCTGAGTTGATCAGCCGTCTCAAATTGAGAAGCTTGCGCCACAGCCGCAGGTAGCCGTTGCCAAGGGGTTATTCACTACGAATCGAGACCCTTGGAGCCCCTCTTCATAGTCCACGATAGAACCCACTAAGTAGGGGTAAGACATAGCGTCTAAGACCACGGTGACACCACCCACTTCAATAGGGGTGTCATCCTCTTCAACAGCTTCGTCAAAGGAGAAACCATACTGGAAACCGGAGCAACCTCCACCCGTTACGAATACCCGTAGTTTTAAATCCGGATTACCTTCTTCTTCAACAAGCTCACGCACTTTGGCAACGGTATTATCCGTGACAATTAGCGGTGTGGGTTCAAAGGTTTCAGCAACAGACATACATCGTCTCTCAACAGGTTTCTGGGACGGCGATTATGGACATAACCTAGTATTTTAGTCAACTAAGTTTATTCCGCTATCGTATCGTCCTTTTGAGCGTCATCGTTAGTCTTCGCAGCAGGAGCTGGAAGCTGTCCTTGATGCTCTTCGTGAATGAGTGCGCCGTTAATTTGAGCGCCACCTAGCATTTCGAGCATACGATAGCGAACATCACCTTCGATGCGAGCATCAGGAGCCAGTTCAACCCGAACCGAGGCATAGACGTCACCGCGCACGTGGCCATTAATCATCACTTCCGGTGCGGTGATATCACCCACCACTTCGGCGCCCTTTACAATCATCACGGAAGCGTTGTCAGCGTTGGTGGCACGCAGACTACCTTTCACCTTCCCTTCAATTTGTACCGCCCCTGAAAATTCGATATCACCCTTAATCTCAGTCCCCTGAGCAATTAAGGTAATGTGCGATGCAGTTTTTTGTTTTCTCATTCTCATTATTTTATTCCTCGATGACTACAGGCCATTCAACGGAGAGCAATTTTGGCTCTTCGCCGCGGACCATCAAGCTTAATTCTACTTCTTTCGCTACCATACCATCCGGTAGCTGAATTTCCGTGATATAACGTTGAAAATATCGAAAACTCAGATTAATCCTACCAATTTCGGTTCGTTCATACAGCCCCTCTTCGCTACTGGTTACCAAATGAGCCACCAGCTCGCCGCGAACCACCTGGTGCTGAGTAGCGACTTGGTGAACCATAGCCGAGAGCGTCCAAGACCCATCTAGTGCTGGCCTCAGCTCCGCATTACCAAAGTTGACCCCAGAATTACTACTAGAATCCATGAGGCTGCGATAGTAACTAACCAACTGCGATAACTCAGAAACTTCCGCCTGGAGTTTGACCATCTCGTCGCGAGACTGTTGATTGGCGGATTCAGCTACCGACCTAGCCAAACTCGCGGCGGCAGCCCGTTCTTGGGCCACCTGCAACTTCGACTGCTGCTGTTCTAGCGCAGTGCTTAATTCAGCTACTCGCTGTTGCGACGCTCTCAACTCGTTGTCCGAGGTCTGGAATCCAGTAAAGAAGGCCAACATTAAGCAGGCCGAAATAATGACGAGGTACACCAGATAACGGCCCACTTCGACCTTTAAGGATCGAGCCGTAACGTGCGGTTTGAAGGGCTTTCTATTACGTTTAAACACTGCCGGCGACCTAAGGCATCAGAGCTGCAGCTTCCAGCCCCTCGTCTTCCGGTAAGCCAAAGCGGATGTTCATACATTGAATTGCCTGACCGGCGGCACCCTTACACAGGTTATCAATCACCGACATCACCACTAAGGTATTACCCTCAGGCGCTTTATTTACAGCTATTCGACAGGTGTTAGTCCCCTTAACCGAGCGCGTTTCTGGGTGACTTCCTGCTGGTAGCACATCCACAAACGGTTCGTCCGCATAGGCTTCATTAAATACCTTTTGAATATCAATTTGACGCGTAAGGCGAACATACATGGTGGAGTGGATACCCCGTGCCATAGGCAGTAAATGCGGCACGAATGTGAGATCGACAAATTCGCCCGCCATGTCGGATAGACCCTGCTTAATCTCCGGAAGGTGACGATGCCCAGTACTACCGTAGGCTTTAAACGAGTCATGAACTTCGGTAAAGAGATTAGCAACTTTCGCGCTGCGCCCAGCACCGGTTACGCCGGAAGCTGCGTTAACAATAATGTTATCGAGTTCAATGGCACCTTGTTCGAGGAGTGGTTTAAGGCCTAACTGCACGGACGTTGGGTAACAGCCCGGACAGGCGATGATGTCAGCGGTGCGAATATCCTTGCGGTTAAACTCAGGAAGGCCATACACGGCCTCTTTAATTAGCGCGGGAGCTCCGTGAGGCTGCTGATACCACTCTTCCCAAACAGCTTGATCGCGAATACGGAAATCAGCAGAGAGATCAATCACCACCACATCATGCTTGGCAATATCAGTCATCATGGATTGCGCGACACCGTGTGGCGTGGCAAAAAAGACCACGTCTAGCAGGCTAATTTTCTCTGCCGAGGGTTCTTCAAAAACAAGATCACAGTGATTACGAAGATTAGGGTAAAGATCTGCTACGGGCTTACCCTGCTCAGCACGAGAGGTAATCAGAACAACTTGGACTCCGTCATGGTTTGATAGAATCCTTAATAATTCAGCACCGGTGTATCCAGTAGCTCCTACAATTCCAACTTTAAGCACAGCAACCTCGAAATATTTCGCTTCTTATTTGAATCCTACACCCTATAATTGGGGAAGATTAATTTTTATGAGTCCTATCATAACGTGAGCACCGCTAATATTTTAAGCTTTTTCACACGAATGAGCGCTCGATTACGAGATGTTCAGTCGTGGCCTCAGCTTTTGATATTTGGTCTTATCAGCGGTATCGCCTCAGCAGCCATTATCATTGCCTTTCGTAGTTTAGTCGACTATTCCCTGCTCATTAGCAACAACACCGATACTCACTTCGCCCAATACAGCCGCGAAATCGCCGCGCTGATACCGCTAGTTGGTGCCATTTTGATTGGCTTAGTGTTTCACTTTGTGCCCAAGGATGCGCAAAAGGTAAGCGTGGGTTACGTGCTAGAAACGCTTGCCCATCGCGGTGGCGTCTTTAGCTGGCGGAATACCTTTGTGCAGCTATTCGGTGGTGCCGCCGCTATCGCCAGTGGTCAAGCCGTTGGCCGTGAAGGTCCCGCCGTGCATTTAGGTGCGGCCACCAGCGCTGGGATTGGTAGATGGCTGATGCTCTCGTCACCGCAACTTCGACTTCTTGCTGGGTGCGGTGTCGCCGCCGCCATTGGCGCTTCGTTCAACACCCCCATTGCTGGCGTTATCTTCGCAATGGAAGTGATCCTCATGGAATATACCGCCGCTGGTCTGTTTCCCATTATTGTGGCCGCCACCTCGGCCACGGCATTGTCCCGACTAGTATATGGTGACGACCCCGCTTTCCTCGTTCCGGTGCTAACCAGCGTAGAGATGGACGACACCCTGTGGCTACTCCTCGGCGCAATCGTTGCCGGAATTATCTCCGCCGCGTTCGTCGCGATTCATCGTCGCGCTCGCGAGTATCATCACTATACGCCCATTGCTCGCTTCAGCTTCATTGGTGTCACCACCGCCGTTGTCGTCTACTTCTACCCTCAGGTCACGGGCGTCGGATATGATGTGGTTCAAGCTAATCTAGATGGCTTCCTCCCAGTTGCCCTACTCATTGGCCTGTTGCTTGGCAAGCTGCTGCTCACCCCGTTGGTAACTGGCTTAGGGATGCCCGGCGGACTCATCGCCTCCACCTTATTTATTGGCGCCTGTCTTGGCGGCATCCTGGAGCAGCTCAGTGGCGGCGGTGCCGACATTGCCGTTTCAAGCTATGTGATTATCTTTATGGGTACGGTTATGAGCGCAGTGCTCAATGCCCCCTTATCAGCGCTGACCGCAGTACTGGAATTGACCTACGCACCGGACGTTCTAATGCCAACCATGGCGTCTATTGTGGTGGCGAATATTGTTTGCCGCGAGGTACTTAAACAACCCGGAGTCTTCGAACGCCCAGCGAAGGAGCAAACCCCGTGGCGGAGATGGGCACTTGCTACCCCAGCAAGCCGGGTGATGTCGCGCAAGACATTTTCCGTTCGCCTAGAGGATTTTCGCGACGAAAGCTATGCACAAACGTTGCTGCAGCAATTCACTGAATCCAAACCGAAGTGGATTGTGCTGACCCTTGCCGGTGAACCTATTCACGTGATGCGCCGTAATCTATTTGAGCCCTTGCTGGAGAAGCATGATGGGGAGTCCGACATCAGTTCTACCCTGCCGAAGCAAAATATTGTCAACACCAACATTACTGCGTCGGCCTGGGACATCCTTAAGGGGATGAAAAAGCACGATGCCGAGATTGCCCTCGTTCGTCGCCTTCACGGTAAGCTAAGGGGCGAGGTGTTAGGCATCATCACCAAATCTGGTATCGAATCTAAATTTAAGGAATAACCGTGACCGCCTACTTAAGTTATAAAGCTCTGCACCTTATTGCCATGGTTTGTTGGTTTGCCGTGTTGTTCTACCTGCCACGTTTATTCGTTTATCATGCCGCGGCGGAAGATGAAGTAGGTAGGGAACGCTTTAAGGTTATGGAGCGCAAACTGTATCGCGGCATCGGCACTCCGTCGATGATTGCGACCCTAGTGTTCGGCGTCGCGATGTTACTGGTCAACCCCGCTTGGTTACAGCAGGGCTGGGTCCACGCTAAGCTCACATTAGTAGCGCTGTTGGTCATTTATCACTTCAGCTGCGGTTACTTCATCAAGCAATTCGCTGCCGATAACAACCAACGCAACCATGTGTTCTTTCGCTTCTTCAACGAAGCACCGGTACTCGCTTTAATCGCCATTATATTTTTAGCCGTGCTGAAGCCATTTTAAATCGCACTGCTAGCGCCAAGCTCACGGTCACTGGCGCAAACAAACTCGGCTAGCAAAGCCCGAATTTACAGGCGATAATGCTAAGCATTAATTTACGTTTTTACTCGTTTTAGGATTTTTATGTCTCGTTCTGACAATCTTTTTAGCTCGGCCCAACGTCACATCCCCGGTGGCGTAAACTCTCCAGTTCGCGCCTTTAAAGCAGTGGGCGGAACCCCCGTTTTCTTTGAAAAGGCAGCCGGTGCGTATGCCTACGATGCCGATGGCAAACGTTACATTGATTATGTGCAGTCCTGGGGACCAATGGTGCTAGGACATGCTCACCCAGAAGTGATCTCGGCGGTGGTTGAGAAAGCACAGGATGGTTTGTCCTTCGGTGCACCTACTGAAATTGAGACCACGCTGGCCGACAAAGTCTGTGACATCTTCCCAGGCATGGAGATGGTTCGCATGGTGAGCTCGGGTACCGAAGCAACCATGAGCGCGATTCGCTTGGCTCGTGGTTACACCGGTAGAGATAAGATTGTTAAGTTTGAAGGCTGCTACCACGGCCACTCTGACTCGCTGCTGGTTAAAGCTGGTTCTGGCGCACTAACACTCGGCGTACCGAACTCACCGGGCGTGCCCGCGGACCTCGCAAAATACACCCTCACACTTGAATACAACAATGTTGAAGCCGTTCGCGCGTTATTCGCTGAACAGGGCGACAGCATCGCGGCAATCATCGTTGAACCGGTTGCTGGCAACATGAACTGCATTCCGCCAGTACCGGGCTTCTTAGAATGCCTTCGTGAAGTCTGTGACCAAAGTGGTGCAGTGCTCATCATCGATGAAGTAATGACTGGCTTCCGAGTCTCCCTAACGGGTGCCCAGGGCCACTTCGGCGTGCAGGCCGATCTCACCTGTCTGGGTAAGGTCATTGGCGGCGGCATGCCCGTTGGTGCCTTCGGTGGCAAGCGCGAAATCATGGAGCACATTGCTCCGCTGGGTCCGGTGTATCAGGCAGGAACCCTATCTGGCAACCCTGTGGCCATGGCAGCAGGCCTAAAGACTCTAGAACTCATCTCGACTGACGGCTTTTACGACGAATTAAATCGTAAGACGCAGCGCTTGGTTGAGGGTGTTCAGGCGGCAGCTGACAAACACGGTATTCCGTTTACCACTAACTCAGCCGGTTCAATGTTTGGTTTCTTCTTCAACGAAGCCGATAACGTCACGAATTACCAACAGGTCATGAGCGGTGACAATGATCGCTTCAATCGCTTCTTCCACGCTATGCTAGAAGAAGGCGTCTACTTGGCACCGGCATGCTTCGAAGCCGGCTTTATGTCGCAAGCGCACACGGATGAAGACATTGACGCCACGATTGCGGCGGCAGACAGAGCTATGGAGCGAATCTAAATGGTACAGTTCACGCGCGGACCTTTCCCAGCAACTCGGCCTCGCAGGTTAAGAGCAAACGCCTTTAGCCGTAACCTCATGCGCGAGAACACGCTCACCCCGCACGATCTGATCTTCCCAGTATTCGTGCTAGAGGGAACGAATCAGCGCGAAGCCATTGCTTCAATGCCGGGTATCGAGCGTTTGAGTATTGACCTACTCGTTAACAAGGCGAAACACCTTCACTCCCTTGGTGTCCCAGCCCTTGCGCTATTCCCCGTAACGCCCAGTGAGGTTAAAAGCCTTCACGGTGATGAGGCTTTCAATCCTAATGGGCTGGCGCAGCGAGCCATTAAGAGCCTAAAGGACGCAGTGCCAGAACTTGGCATTATGACCGATGTCGCGTTAGATCCTTTCACCACTCACGGTCAAGACGGCATCATTGATGACACGGGTTATGTGCTCAATGACACCACTGTCGAAGTGCTAGTGAAGCAGGCCATCTCTCACGCCGAAGCCGGTGCGGATGTAGTCGCTCCATCGGATATGATGGATGGACGTATTGGCGCCATTCGCGGTGCGCTAGAGTCTCACGGTTTCTGCAACACCGCCATCATGGCTTACAGTGCGAAATACGCATCAGCCTATTACGGTCCCTTCAGAGATGCAGTGGGTTCGGCAGGAAACCTAAAGGGTGGCAGCAAAGCTAATTATCAGATGGATCCCGCCAACCTGAACGAAGCACTGCATGAATGTGCACTGGATCTGCAGGAAGGTGCGGACATGATTATGGTGAAGCCGGGAATGCCCTATCTAGATGTGGTGCGTCGCGTCAAGGACGAGCTAGCAGCGCCTACCTTCGCCTACCAGGTTTCTGGGGAGTACGCCATGCATCAGGCAGCCGCTGCGAATGGCTGGTTAAATGGTGATGCGGTCATGATGGAGAGTTTGATGGCGTTTAAACGTGCTGGCGCCGATGGCATACTCAGCTACTACGCGGAAGCGGCAGCCGAGCTCCTCAATGGCTAACGGCTAACCCTCAATGGTCAATGGCTAGCCCTCAATAGCTAACGCTTATCGGCTAACCCTCGATGGCTAACCCTCATTGACGAACTAAGTTGTCAGCGCTTTGCCACTGTCCCAGTTGGGCTATGGCACGCTGCACTATGTGAATTTAGCTAGCTAGTCGGCGAGTTTAATTACACTGGCAGCCGCTAGCTTCTCAACTAAAGCACGCTGATCTTCCTCGGCCAAGCCAGGAAGGTCAGTCGCAACGAAAACCTCGCCGCGAAGAATTTCATCTAGGGCATCGCTTGCCGCTAACTCAAAATGCATGTGTCCACCGGGCGAGACTAAGGTGAGTCTGTCACCATCTTCAAAGAACTGAGCTAGATAGTTGGCACGCAGCTGATAGCGTTGCGATGGCTTCACTTCGGCTGGCGCGAATACGGCATCCAACAGGCCACCACGGATATCAGGCTTCTGTCGCTGAATAAAATCACCCGCAAAGTAGTCCAATGCATGGTCGAGATTGGCCTCTTTCGCAATGATGTCTATTAATGATTTAAAGTGCGCTTGCGCGGCCGAATTGTCGAAATCAGCCGTGGCAAAATTGGGCGGGAGTGCCTGACGAAATTCTGGGTGATTCACCGCTACCTCAGACACTGCCTCAATAACCAAATCCGCCCAATTCTTCGTAATTAACCCCAGGGTGATATGCAAGGAGGGTTCATCGCCGTTATTGGAAGCGTCATGCATCATCCCCTTGGGGATATAGATCGTTTCGCCGGCGTCCATGGTGAATTCTTCCGTTAATTCACCGGGTTTATGGACATTGGAATTGAAGCGTTCACCTTTGTAAGCCAGCTTTACGGGGTGGTCATAAAGCTTCCAAGCCTTCGACCCAGCTACCTGCATCACGAATACATCATGGGCGTCAAAATGCGGACGGAAGCCTTGATAGCCTGGCGGCGTTAAATAAATATTGGTTTGTACATGACAGTTAAAGACCGCTTCAAACTGCCGACAGAGATCTGCTAACTTCGTGTCGGCTTCATGGAGTTGAGAAAGTATAAGCGTAGCACCGGCGCGGTATTCGCGAATCACCGCTCGCAGGTCAATGGTGCCATTATCGTAGCAAAATTCACTGCGCTTCATTCTTCTATCAGCTCTCGCCATATCGATGGACGAGGCAGGCATTTGTGCATTAGCCAGTAATTCATCCAGCGTGGCAACGTCTAAGACCTCATTCAATGCGCTTAAACTCTCCTTGGAGGCCAAGAAGCGCTGATGCTTTGATTGATAGCTATCTAAGAGAAATTCTTCGAGGAGCTCACTAGTGGAGAAGAGACTGTTAAAGACGTTATTGGCGCTAGCTACCATGAAATAAACCTGCGGTACTTTGTTTGAAGTAATGACAAAAAAGGGGATTAACGCCAGCTCCAACTAAGACCTGTTCCGCTATCCCCTGCTAGAGAATTATCAAAGAGTTAGAACGTTGAGCAGCGCCCTTCGCCCGCATCATCATTGGGATCACTATCAGTACAACCCTGTTCCACTGAACCGCCCGAACCGCCTGAACAGCTCCGACCATTACCTACTGAGTCGGCGCTGCCGCCGGTATCAGAGTCCGTGCAACCCGACTGACAGTTTCGGCCATTGCCTGCGTCGTCAGAATTACTGCCGGTGTCGGAGTCAGTGCAACCACTCTCAGTTGAGCAGTTTCGGCCGTTCCCGGCGTCGTCAGAATTACTGCCGGTATCGGAGTCAGTACAACCACTCTCGGTTGAGCAGTTTCGGCCGTTGCCTGCGTCGTCGGAATTACTGCCGGTATCGGAGTCAGTACAACCTGACTGACAATTTCGGCCGTTGCCTGCGTCGTCAGAATTACTGCCGGTATCGGAGTCAGTACAACCTGACTGACAATTTCGGCCGTTGCCGGCGTCGTCAGAATTACTGCCGGTGTCGGAATCGGTACAACCACTCTCAGTTGAACAATGACGACCATTGCCGGCGTCATCGGAATTTTTGCCGGTGTCAGAATCAGTACAGCCACTCTGAGTTGAGCAATGACGGCCATTGCCGGCATCGTCGGAATTTTTGCCGGTGTCAGAATCGGTGCAGCCCGACTGGTTCCCTCTACCTCGATTCGATCTATCGGCATTAGAGCCTGAGTCTGAATCGGTAACACCTGTGACGCCTTCGCCGAAACCATCACTCGGGTCGCTGTCAGTAGCAGCCTTAGCCTTGGGCGTTACGGTGATTGCTGTGGTGGCGACAGCGCCCGTCACAAGTCCTAAAAAGGATCGACGTGTTAAATTTCGTTTCATTGTTCTTTCCCCAAGCAACTCTCGACCTAAGCAGCTAATAAATCGCGCCATACCGAATCTATATTTATGGGTTCAGTCTACCCAGTCGCAGCACAATTCACAACAAATCGGCCAAATTTTAACTAAGATGGAAGCTGGAGTTAGCACGGTATTTCGAGGCTTATACGGATGACGGAGAGGGTAATTTCTGTTAACTTCAATCTCGGTTTAGACATCACTTGGTTGCTATAAAAACTGATCTAATAGGCGCCCAAGTTCACACACTCATTCTAAGGAGCTCTAACCAATGAAAGTTAGCACCCTTTTTCTGGCAATCGCTGCAGCGGCTACCATCACTGCCTGCGATAATGCCCCCCAAGGTAACGGATCTTCTGGCGACGCTGAAGCGAAAGCGGATTTTGCTCGCCTTGATGCATTCCCAAGTCAATACGTTGCCCCAGAATCGGCTCCAGTATTGATTACTAACGCTACGGTTCTAGATGGCCTCGGCGGTTTGTACGAAAACACCAGTGTACTGTTAAGTGACGGAAAAATTGTTGCCGTTGGCACTGACCTCTCTGCAGGCGACGGTACAGTGGTTATTGATGGCGAAGGCCGTTGGGTCACTCCCGGCATCATCGACGTTCACAGTCACTTGGGCAACTACCCTGCCCCGTCCGTAGATTCATCACAGGACGGCAACGAGATGACCTCACCCAACACCGCTGGTGTCTGGACTGAGCATTCGGTGCATCCACAGGATCCTGGTTTCACTCGCGCCGTGGCCGGTGGTGTCACTGCGTTACAAATTCTACCGGGTTCAGCCAACCTTTTCGGCGGCCGAAGTGTGGTCCTAAAGCCAATCATTGGCCGTAACGTGATGGAAATGAAGTTCCCTGATGCACCCTATGGTTTGAAGATGGCTTGTGGTGAGAATCCTAAGCGCGTCTACGGTAACCGCGGCGGCCCAATGACACGTATGGGTAACGTTGAAGGTTATCGCAACGCCTGGTTAGCAGCTCAGGACTACAAAGCAACGTGGGACGACTACGCGGCTAACGGTGGCGATGAGCCGTCAAGAGATCTTCAGCTAGAAACCCTAGCAGGTGTTTTGGCCGGTGACATCCGTATCCACAACCACTGCTACACCGCCGAAGAGATGTCGATCATGATCGATCTTTCTAAGGAATTCGATTATCAGATTACCGCCTTCCACCACGGTGTTGAAGCCTACAAGATTGCTGATCTTTTGGCTGAAAACAACATTGCCGGTGCGCTTTGGGCAGACTGGTGGGGCTTTAAGATGGAAGCCTACGACGCGTCGTTATCGAACATCGCACTGATGGATAAAGCTGGCGCGGATGCCATCGTTCACTCCGATGACGACATGGGGATTCAGCGTTTGAATCATGAAGCCGCTAAAGCCATGGCCGCGGGTAACCGTCACGGCATGGATATCTCCATTGAACACGCGTGGCGTTGGTTGAGCTACAACCCTGCTAAGTCGTTGGGACTGGAACAGGTCACCGGCTCACTCGAGGCAGGAAAGAATGCCGACGTGGTGATTTGGAGCGGTAACCCATTCTCTGTCTACACCCTTGCCGATCAGGTCTTTATTGATGGCGCCATGCGTTACGATCGCTTTGATGAAACCGTTCAGCAGACCGCCGATTTCGAAGTCGCACAACCTGCTTTGGAGGATGCACAATGATTCGTTCAACTTTGGCACTAGCCCTTATTGCTAGCAACGTAGCGATGGCCGATAACATTGCAATCATCAATGCTAAAGCGGTCACCCAGTCCGCTCAGGGAACGCTAGAAAACGCGACAATTCTGATTCGCGGTGACGAAATCACCGCTATCGGTTCGGCCGTAAACATTCCTGAGGGCACGGTAGTTATCGATGCTGCGGGCCAATATGTAACACCGGGCTTTGTGGGTACTGCAGTGAATTGGGGCTCGGTAGAAGTTAGTGCCGAATCCAGCACGGTAGATGCCTATTCAGATGAGTCTGGCGCTGCCACCTCAATGCAATATGCTATTAACCCAGACTCAACCCGCCTTCCGCTAGCCTACCGCTTCGGTTTCACGCGAGCTATCGTAGCGCCAGGTGGAGGTAGTAAAGTCTTCTTGGGCCAAGCCGCTGCCATCAAAACTTACGGTGATGACCTAGTCACTGCAGCAGACATTGCTCAGTTCGTTGATGTTGAAGAATTTGGCAAAGACGTTTCTGGCGGCACGCGTGCAGCGCTTTGGGTCAATCTTGAGCGTGTGATGGCTGACGCTAAGCACTACGCGAATAACCCCCGTGATCGCTACAGTAATTCTGGCAGCTATGTGCTCTCACTAGATAGTCTGGAAGCGCTCCAAGCAGTTATCAGTGGTGACGTACCGCTTGTTTTCGATGCGAATCGTATGAGCGATCTGCGCCTGGTCATGGACTTTGCTGAACGACATAACCTCAAAGCGGTTATCCGCGGCGGAGCAGAAGCGTGGCGTATCGCAGACGAATTAGCCGCTGCTGACATTGCGGTATTGGTGGATCCTTACCTCAACTTACCCTACGGTTTCGACCAGCGCGCAGCGCGTCTAGACAATGCCGCGTTACTTAACGCTGCGGGCGTGACGATTGCTTTCTATAACGGCGAACCGTACACCGGTCAAACCTTAACCCAGGCAGCTGGACTAGCAGTAGCGCACGGCCTACCTTGGGAAAGTGCGGTTGATGCACTCACCGTTAATGCGGTTGATATCTTCGGCGGTGCTTACTCGGCAACGCTTGAGGTGGGTCAGACTGCTGACGTCGTAGTTTGGAGTGGCGATCCGCTTGAGTTAACTAGCGCACCAACCACCGTTGTCATTGACGGCGAACAGGTTGAATTAAAGACTCGTGAGGAAGAATTAGCGAAGCGTTATTTCGATATCGAGCAGACTGAACCTTTCTCCTACAACTAATAGGAACGGTTGAACCATCAGGTTTTGATGGTTCTAGGAAATGATAAGGCGTTGAACCGAAGCAAGCTTTAACAGCCTGCTAGTTCAACGCCTTTTTTGTGCCCTTTCGGTTGGTTTGTTATCAGCGGTTAATAGACCGTTGCGTCTTCCTCATTCAACACATCGCGGACCGCAACAATGAAGAGCGCTAGTGGAGAAGCCGTTTGGCTTAGGAGTAGATGTTGGCTTGATTCGCTCAGCTGCTCAGGATTATTCACATACATTACGGAATTATCACCTCGACTCTGCTGAATGCTTGCGTAGTACTCGTAGACCTCGAGTGTAACGAGAAATTGCTCCTCCGAAATTAACTCTGTAGGCAGGATACTAAACAAACGTAAAACGCGTGCTTCATTAAGGGCGCAGCGCTGTGCCATCGACGATTCCCCAAACAATGATTCACATCTGGCTACTTGATACCCAAGCCAGTCTAGCTTTTGCTCTTCGGTAAGGGAGGATCGAAATTTAGAAAAGGAATCTCGACTATTTATGTTGGCGAATTCCGAGGAAAAATCTACCCGCTGACTAAATTCCTGCTGAGGTGACAAGCTCGAATTAGCTGCCATATCCGCTTTACCTGCGCAACCTACTGCGAGTACTACAAAAAGGAACAGTGCACATCTCATATAGCCACCATAAATTGATCATTAGTCACTTTTAGTTTAGTTAACTGCGTCACACTTTGTATTTTTTTTGTCTAGGTTTTATCCGTAAATTCCATCTCCAGCCGAAAATACCCTAGGATAGAATGCTGTTCAGAATCGCCGTGAGTGTTCGATAGAAATGAAGAAGATCTTTACCGTGGCCCTTGGCCTTTTTGTTAGCGTTGGCACGGTCTATAGCGTAAATAGTTTCCTAGCCGAAGACATTGACGATCAAATTCTTGCGCTCGTCAGCGAACACAACACCTCCGCAAGAAGCCAGGGCCAACCCTTCCTTATTGAGGTGCAAAAAACAGAGCAATTGTTCGGCGCAAACTATCGATTTAAGCTATTCCATGAGGAGCGGGAGATTAGCCTACCCCAATGCCTAAGCGCTGAACTCTCGCTTCGACATTCACCGCTAGAATGGTTCCAGTTAAACATTGCCAGCGCTCAGGTTGCGATCAACTTCGAGGAAGCATCCCTCTGCCCACCGATAACGGATGCGTCCTTCGAACAGCAAATTCTGGATCTTTTCGGGACGCAATTAGTCACGGGCGAACTTGCGCTCACGTTTAACAACCGAATTTCGGGGGAGCTCCAGACTAACGGCATCAATTTTGTAGAAGATGATATCGCACTGACGGTCGCACCGTTTATCTACCGCTTCGAAATAGATCAAAAGGGTTCCGAAGAGCATGAACTGAGCTGGTCCGGCTTTGAGTTTTTAGATCATGATACTCGAGCCAGTGCTTATGGCGGCGATGTGAGGTACCAGAGTAATTTAAGCTTCAATGGAGCGTTGCTTTTGGCCGCAAGCAGTTCCCTAACGAGCGAGCCGATTTGGTACAGTGACGGTCAACGTCGCAGCGGCTTTAGTTCATTCGAAACTGATTTTTCCGGTGTGGTTACCGATGGCTATCTTAATGGCACGGGAACTGCCCAGATAGCAGGGTTAACATTAAACAATCTACCTATTGGTACAATCACTGAAACACTCACGCTAGCTGATTTTCCCTACCAACAGCTTAGCGAAATAGCTATTAACAGCGAAGAACTCGAGCAGAATCTAAATCCTGAGGCACTTCAAGGTCAGATGCTGCAGATCATTGCCGGCACACGGGTGACGGTGGAGGAGCTGTCGCTAACCAACAACGATGCAGAGTTGAGAGTTAATGGTGAGCTTAGCCTTACCGAGAACTTAAACGCCCCATTGGATATGCAGCTAAGCGTAGCTTTCAATGAGGAATTCATAGCACACCTGGCCGATATTCAGACAATTAGCAGCCAACGATTTGTTTCCCCAAGCGCCGCTGACTTCCAAGCTGAAAGTGCAAAGGTAAGAGTTGATCTGGAGCAATTACTTCAGCAGTATACTGCCGCCGGCTACCTAACATCCGACGGCATGGGAGGATATGAAACTCCTGTTGAATTGAAAGCGGGTGAACTGACCATCAATGGAATTTCATTATCTGCACCGGCAAATTAGGGCGCTATATTTCGTTGCAAGAGGTTCAAGTAAACCTCAACGCCTTTAATCAAGACCGAGTACATCGGCCATTGAGTAGAGGCCACTTTCCTGCCCCGTCAACCACTGTGCCGCTTTAACCGCGCCCTTTGCGAAGGTGTTTCTGCTTGACGCTTTGTGGGTGATTTCAAGGCGATCGCCGTCACCTAAAAACATAACCGTGTGATCGCCCACGACATCGCCGCCGCGAACCGTAGCGAAGCCGATAGTCTCTTTCTCACGCTCGCCAGTGAAGCCTTCGCGACCATAAATTGCCACTTCATCGAGATTGCGACCGATGGTGTCAGCGATAACTTCGCCCATGGCCAGCGCGGTGCCCGATGGCGCGTCTTTTTTGAATCTGTGGTGTGCTTCTACGATCTCAATATCATAGTCATCCGCCATCGCCTTTGCGGCCATTGCTAGTAGCTTATGCGCCACGTTCACACCTACGCTCATATTCGCGGAGAAGACAATAGGAATCTGTTTCGCAAAATTACTGATCTGTTCCCGCTGCTGAGCGCTAAAGCCGGTGGTGCCTAGGACGACCGAAGCGTTTAATTGCGCACAAACTCTCAGGTTCTCGAGGCTGAGCTCGGGCTGACTGAAATCAATGAGTACGTCGAAGTTTTGTGCAGCTAAGTCATCCGAACTCACCACCGCAACATTCAGTTTACCAACTCCGGCTAGTTCGCCAGCATCAACGCCCAACAGCGAACTTCCCGCTCGCGCCGTCGCCGCACTCAGATTCATATCTGTAGCGTCATTAACCGCATTAATTAAGGCTCGACCCATGCGGCCGCCTGCGCCTACTACAGCAATTGTTGTCATGATGTTTGCTCGTTAACTATTTGCTAGCAGTCTACACCCAAATAACTAACAGGTAAAAATAGATCCCCTATAGCTCCTATAGCAGGGCGGAATAGCAATTAGGGGTCGGGTACATAGCAATTAGGGGTCGGGTACATAATATCCACGCTGGTGCCTTTGTCGTTCCATACTTAAGGTTGTCGTTAGTTATGTACCCGACCCCTAATTGCATCCTTAGTTATGTACCCGACCCCTAATTGCATCCTGCGCCCGCTTCTTCGTTCAGGCAAAAAAAAGGATGCCGAAGCATCCTTTGTCTTTATTCGCCTGCGAAGAAATTCTTCACATCGTCAAACCAACTCTTTTTGCGCGGTGAGTTCTTATCACCTTCCAAGCTTTCTCGGAACTCTTCCAAGATTTCTATCTGGCGCTTGTTGAGCTTAACCGGGGTCTCAACCTGCATCCGGCACATCAAGTCACCCGCTGAGCCGCCGCGAAGATCTACAACACCCTTGCCGCGAAGACGGAACATCTTGCCAGACTGAGTCTCCGATGGGATCTTCAGCTTAACTTTACCGTCCAAGGTTGGCACTTCAATTTCACCGCCCAGCGCCGCATCAACGATACTTACCGGGACGTTGCAATAGAGGTTCTTACCATCGCGTTCAAAGATCTTGTGTTCGCGAACATGAACCATGACGTAAAGATCGCCCGTTGGGCCACCATTGGGTGAAGCTTCACCCTCGCCTGATAAACGCACGCGTGCGCCCGTATCAACACCGGCAGGAATATTCACAGAAAGTGATTTCTCAATTTCCTTCTGCCCTGTGCCACGGCATGAGTAGCAAGGATCCTTGATAACTGAACCGCGTCCATGACAGGTTGGACAGGCCTGCTGCACGGCAAACATACCCTGTTGCATACGTACTTGGCCATGGCCATTACAGGTACCACAGGTCTCAGGCTTAGAACCGTCTTTCGAACCGGAACCGTCACAGGTGTCACAGTCTACATCCGTAGGAATCTTAATCGTCTTCTTAACACCATGAACCGCTTCTTCAAGCGTTAGTTCAAGGTTGTACTGAAGGTCACGTCCTGGCTGAGGTCCACGCGGACGACGACCACCACCGAAGATATCACCAAAGACATCACCGAAAATATCGCCAAATCCAGCGCCACCTCCGCCGAAACCGCCGCCACCTTGGCCGCCCTGTTCAAAAGCTGCATGACCGTATTGGTCGTAGGCTCCACGCTTTTGCGAGTCAGAGAGGATTTCATAGGCCTCTGAAGCTTCTTTAAACTTCTCTTCGGCTTTTGGGTCATCGGGATTACGATCTGGGTGATACTTCGCTGCAACCTTACGATAAGCTCGCTTAAGATCTTTCTCAGTTGCGTCGCGCCCTACACCAAGCACTTCATAATAATCTGTTTTTGACATCAAATTTTGCCTTTATCCAATAACGCAAAAGGCGCAAGCAAGAAGTATTACCCTCTTGATGCGCCCTGCTTTAGCTCACGCCTAGGCGCTTACTTCTTTTCGTCTTTCACTTCTTCAAACTCAGCGTCAACAACGTCGTCACCTTGAGCCTGAGTTGCATCGCTAGCTTGACCTTGCTCGGCTTCAGCTTGCTCAGCGTACATCTTCTGTGCCAAACCTGAAGTCGCTTCAGTTAGCTTCTGAGTAGCTGCTTCCATCGCTTCTTTGCTATCGCCTTTAGCAGCTTCTTCTGCTTCAGTAATAGCTGCTTCGATAGCCGCTTTCTCTTCCTCAGTTGCCTTGTCACCAGCTTCTTCTAGAGTCTTCTTCGAAGCGTGCGTTAGACCTTCTAATGCATTACGCGCTTGAACAACTTCTTCGAACGCCTTATCCGCTTCAGCATTTGCTTCCGCGTCCTTGACCATTTGCTCGATCTCTTCGTCGCTCAGACCAGAAGATGCCTTAATAACAATCGACTGCTCTTTACCCGTTGCTTTGTCCTTCGCGCTTACGTTAAGAATACCGTTAGCATCAATGTCGAAAGTTACTTCAATCTGTGGCATACCGCGTGGTGCTGGCGGGATGTCAGCCAAGTCGAAACGACCCAGTGATTTGTTCTGAGCAGCTTGCTTACGCTCACCCTGAACAACGTGGATAGTTACCGCAGTCTGGTTGTCATCTGCTGTTGAGAATACCTGCGACTTCTTAGTAGGAATCGTGGTGTTCTTCTCAATTAGTGGCGTTGCAACACCACCCATAGTCTCAATACCTAGCGACAGTGGCGTCACGTCCAAAAGAAGCACGTCAGTCACATCACCAGAAAGTACCGCGCCCTGAATTGCCGCGCCCATTGCTACTGCTTCATCTGGGTTAACGTCTTTACGTGGCTCTTTGCCGAAGAAAGCTGTTACTTTCTCCTGGACCAAAGGCATACGTGTCTGACCACCCACCAAGATAACGTCGTCGATTTCAGAAACGCTTAGATCCGCATCATCAAGTGCCTGGCGAACCGGGGCAAGTGACTGTTCAATGAGCTTCTCTACTAGCGACTCAAGCTTAGAGCGAGTCAGCTTAACAACTAAGTGCTTAGGACCGGTTGCATCAGCAGTGATGTATGGCTCGTTAACTTCAGTCTGTGAGCTTGAAGACAATTCAATCTTCGCCTTCTCAGCAGCAACCTTCAAACGCTGCATCGCTAGCGCATCACCTTTCAGGTCAATACCTGACTGGCTCTTGAACTCGTCCGCAAGGTAGTTGATCAACACGATGTCGAAATCTTCACCACCCAAGTGCGTATCACCGTTAGTAGAAAGCACCACGAACTGAATATCGCCGTCTGCTTCATCAATTTCGATGATAGAAATATCGAAAGTACCACCACCAAGGTCGTAGACCGCTACTTTGCGCTCGCCCTTAGCTTTGTCCAAACCGTACGCCATTGCTGCGGCGGTCGGCTCGTTGATGATACGCTTAACTTCAAGACCGGCAATCTTACCCGCGTCCTTAGTTGCTTGGCGCTGTGAGTCATTGAAGTAAGCCGGAACAGTTACCACTGCTTCGGTAACACTTTCACCGAGGTAGTCTTCAGCTGACTTCTTCATCTTCTTAAGTACTTCAGCAGAAATCTGTGGTGGAGCCTGCTTTTCGCCCTTAACTTCAACCCATGCGTCACCGTTATCGGCCGCTACGATACCAAATGGTACTAGGTTAAGATCCTTCTGAACTTCGTTGTCAGTGAACTTACGACCAATCAAACGCTTAATTGCGTAAACGGTGTTGTGCGGGTTAGTAACTGCCTGGCGCTTCGCCGCTGCACCGACTAAAGTTTCGCCGTCGTCAGCGTAACCAATGATCGAAGGCGTAGTTCGGTCGCCCTCTGCGTTTTCAATTACTTTAACCTTGTCGCCTTCCATTACCGCAACACAAGAGTTAGTAGTACCTAAGTCAATTCCAATGATTTTGCCCATAGTGGCCTCCAATCAAATATCGGTTGGTGTATTGCTACACCGCTTATCAATCTATGTAACTTAAATGGGGTTCGAAAAAGTTTTTTCAACCCTCATTCGAAACTTTTTTAGTCCGCTGCCTTCGAGACAACTACCATTGCTGGACGAACGATACGACCGTGCAAGGTGTAACCCTTCTGCATAACATCCATCACCGTGTTCGGTTCAAGCTCCGGATTCGGAACCATTGTCATAGCCTGGTGAAGGTTCGCGTCGAACGGCTCGCCAACTGGGTTAACGGCTTCAACTTTGTGCTTCGCCAAGTTATCAATAAATGACTTCAGTGTTAGCTCAACACCTTCGGCCAATGGCTTAACGGCTTCGTCTTCCGGATCAATTGCCGTCAGTGCACGCTCTAAGTTATCAGCAACCTGAAGCAAGTCTTTAACTAGCTTCTCTTGACCAAACTTGTGCGCGTTCTGAACATCAATCTCAGAACGACGACGGATGTTGGCAGCTTCAGCTTGAACGCGAAGCATCTGATCCTTCAACTGACCAACTTCGTCGTTTAAGGTTTCAATCTGCGCTTCCAATAGTTCTTCTGCAGTCAGCGCTTCCGTTGCTTCTACCGAAGCCTCTTCACTAGCCTGTGCTTGCTGCTCTTGATTCTCTAAATCTTTATCGCTCACGATTTACTCCGTTGCAATTTCCTATCGATGTTAGCTATATGGATGCTACAAATTATTTTTCAAGCCCCCCTTGTCAAATTTTCACCAACAGCGTACTGTACATAAAAACACTGTATGGAAACACAGTTATGCTAAGTGAACTATCAATCTCTCAATTCGCACTCGTTGAAGAACTCAATCTGGAGTTCAGCCCTGGACTTACTGTTATTACCGGCGAAACCGGCGCGGGTAAGTCCATTATGCTAGACGCACTTAGCTTAGCGCTGGGCGCTCGCTCCGATGCGAGCTATGTGCGGCACGGTGCAAAGCGAGCTGATATCTCCGCCTGCTTTGACATACGGGAGAACAGCGCCGCTATTGATTGGCTGACTGCCCATGAATTGATGGACGAAGATCACTGCATTCTTAGGCGAGTCGTTGCTGCCGATGGGCGAAGTAAGGCGTTCTTAAACGGTCGCCCCGTTGCCGCGTCACAGCTCAAGCAGTTAGCACCATTGTTAGCTGAGATTCACAGCCAGCATGGTCATCAGGCACTACTTAATACTTCACACCAGCTGGATCTGGTCGATAACATCGGCCAACTCAACACGCTAAGAGCTAGCGTCGCGAGTTATGCCCACAAATGGCGTAGTTATCGAAAGGAGCTAAAGCTACTCACCGCTAATCCGGAAGAAGGCGTTGCACGCAAACAGCTACTTCAATACCAGGTCTCTGAACTGGATAGCCTCGAACTTACTGAGGGTGAAATTGAAACGCTGGAAGAACAGCAACAGGTACTTTCTCACGCTCAGGCGCTGATTAGTGCCGGCGAAGAGGCAAGTTCGCTCATCGATGACGATGACGGCATCCGTGCTCAACTCCAAGGTGCACTCAACGCCCTGACAAATATGCCGGTTATTTCAAGTTCAGCGGAAACCGCGATTGAACTGCTAAACACCGCGCTAATTCATGCCGATGAAGCCACCTCAGAGTTGCGCCAGCATCTCAGTGACGTCGAGCACAATCCAGAGGCGTTAAATACTGTCACTCAACGTCTTGAGGCCATTTACGCCGTAGCACGAAAGCACAAGGTGATGCCCGAGGCATTGCCTTCGCTTCATCTAGAGCTCAGTGAGGAGCTATTAGCGCTCTCGGGTATTGATACACAAGTTGAGGCGCTACGAAGCGCAATGACCGAAGTGGAAGATCATTACTATCAGGCCGCCGCAAAGCTATCTAAGGCGCGACTCAAAGCTGGGCAAACACTGAGTTCATCGGTGAATAAGCTATTTGGTGAATTGGCGATGGATGGCGCTAAGCTCAAGGTAGAATGGCAGACAGCTAGCTCTGCTGACCTCTCACCCACGGGCACCGAAAGCGTCAACTTCATGGTACAAACCAATATCGGGCAACCCTTCGGCCCCCTCAATAAAGTTGCCTCGGGTGGCGAGCTAAGCCGTATTGCACTCGCTATCTCGGTAGTCACTGCAAGCGTAGCAACCATCCCCACCCTATTATTCGATGAAGTAGATGTGGGTGTTGGCGGCACGACTGCGTCCAAGATAGGCCAGCTGATGCGTAAATTGGGCGTTAACCTACAGGTACTGAGCGTTACCCACCAACCTCAAGTTGCAGCACAGTCGCACAACCATTGGCATGTCTCGAAGGCAACCAAGAAGGGCAACACTCATTCAACACTGCGCTACCTATCATCGGACGAACGTACTGAAGAACTGGCTAGAATGCTCGGTGGGAGCGAGGTCAAGGAACAAACGCGAGCCAACGCTCGGGCGTTATTAGAGGAAGTGGATGAGCTCACGGAGTTGATGCACTAGCGTAGGTTAATCGGCCAGCTAGCGCTTACATCTTGGCTTAAAGCCTATGGAACTAAATCTCTAGGCTTTAGGCTTTAGGCTCTAGGCTGTAGGCTTTAGGCTTTAGGCTTTACATATAACACCAGCGAGTGGTCACTGATCTCATAGCCGTGTGCCGCTGCGATTTCTTCCTGAAGGCGCTCGATTTCCGCGGAGTGAAACTCAATGACTTTGCCGGTATCGACACACACCATATGATCATGGTGATCGCCATCATCCAATTCGAATACAGACTGGCCACCGTCGAAGTTCAACTTCTGCACCATCCCGGCCTGTTCAAACTGAGTTAACACTCGGTATACCGTGGCAATACCAACGTCATCGCCGGCGTCACGAAGCTGCTGATAAACGTCTTCCGCACTTAAATGACGGTTCGGGGAACTTTCGAGCACTTGCAGTATTCTAACGCGGGGATGGGTAACTTTCAGACCCGCTTTTTTTAACTCGATATTTTCGCTAGGCATTTATGAACCTTTTGCTCTTCTATGTTGGCTTTAGCTTAGGTATTATCACAACTCACTTGAAGTACTGGATAACCGAATAATGAAAAAGTATACCTTTATTGTACTAGCTCTCGCTACCATCTTAGCCGTGAGCGGCTGCTCGCGCTTTCGGGTGTACAAAATTGACATCCAGCAGGGTAATGTCATTTCAGCGGAAAAAGTTGAACAACTTGAGATTGGCATGGACAAGTCACAGGTACGTTTCGTACTCGGCACGCCACTGGTAGCTGATACCTTCAATGCGAATCGTTGGGACTACTACTGGAGTCTTAAGGACGCAGAGGAAGTGACACGAACTAAACGTCTGATCCTGAAGTTTGATAATGACGTTTTGGTTGAAATTGATAGCCAGCTGGATGCACAAATCGTTTCTGAAGAATAAACGCGCAACAACATCTAGCAGAGCCAGCTAACTGATACTCCTAGAAGGGTAATCATTAGCTGGTTTTTTTACGCCTAGAAGAAATATCGGCCACCGCCCAATGTCGGTAGCAAAAGACTTAGTTAACAATGCTAATTCAGTACACCCCACCAAGCCGACAGGGATGATTAAACTTAAATCTACTACTCTGCCGTCTTCTTCGCCGCCCGCTTGCGGCGAGCCTCTTTGGGATCAGCTATTAGCGGACGGTAGATCTCTACTCTATCGCCAGCCTTAAGCTCGTAGACATCCGGGCCCTGTTTCGCACTGAATGCCTTACTAAAAATACCCATCCTGTCCGTCTTGGGGTTTATTTGTGGGTATTCTTTGGTAATGCCTGACAACTCGACCGCAGCTAGGGCGGTGGTGCCAATGGGGACCGATAAGCTCTTGATGGTTTGCTTGTCCGGTAACGCGTAGGCCACTTCAACGGTGATGGTTTCGCTCATGACTTCTTTAACCTTTCATTCGCCCGCTTCACGAGGGCATCCAACATTTCATTTGCCGTGTATTCAAACAACTTTGAGGCTGCCGCCTGTAAAATCCCGCTATTCATCTCAAACTCTAGGTTCAAGTTAACTTTACTTGCCGATTCACCAAGTGGCACAAAAGTCCACTCGCCCGAGAATTGCTTGAAAGGCCCATCAACCAAAGTCATAACCATCTTAGTAGGTTTAGTCAGCTGGTTGCGTGTTGTAAAGCTTTGCTTCACCCCGGCTTTGCTCAAATGCAGCCGCGCCTCCAAGTGATCGTCGCTGCGCGATAAGACATCTACGCCAACACAGCCCGACATATACTGCGGGTAATCTTCCACCTGATTGACCAACTCAAAGAGGTCGTCAGCGGCGTAGGGCAATAGAGCCGAGCGTTCGATTTTAGGCATGATCATCTCGTGGATTCTTAGGGCCAGCAAATCATACCAACGCGGACTCCTAATTGCGACTCTCGCTAAGCTATAACCTTATATCCGCTTCAGTAAGCTGTGCGCCCGAAATACGGCTATCCACTGCGAAAAATTCTGGCTATTTTCAACGCTGCGTTTAAAATGCGAGCCATGGCAAAAAAGAAACCCAAAGCACAATCTGGAACTATCGCGCAGAATCGCCGTGCGAAGTTCGACTATCACATTTCTGACAAGCTAGAAGCGGGGATCTCGCTCCAAGGTTGGGAAGTAAAGAGTGCGCGTGAAGGTAAGGTTCAGCTAACCGATACCTATGTTGACTTTCACAATGACGAAGCCGTGCTGTTAAACGCTCACTTCAATCCGCTCAACACCGTCTCAACACACTTTGTTGTCGAACCAAATCGTGTGCGCAAATTGCTGATGCATCGCAAAGAGATCCAGCGTTTCCGCGATGCGGCTCAGCAGAAAGGGTATACCATTGTGTGTACTGCGATGTATTGGAAGGCACATCTTATCAAGGTGGAAATTGGCTTAGCGAAAGGTAAGCAAATGCATGATAAGCGCGAGACTCAGAAGGATCGCGATTGGGATCGTCAAAAGCAGCGTTTGGTTCGCGAGTCAAACTAAGCGCTTCGCTCATCTAGTTTTTCGTCGCCTTCTCCATTAGAGTAGTAACAAAATAATAATTAGAGGTTGTTGTATGGCTGCTCGGGGTCAATTTTCATCACGTTTAGGCTTTCTCATGGCGGCAGCGGGTTCTGCTGTCGGGCTTGGTAATATTTGGGGTTTTCCTACCCAGACCGCCAGTAATGGTGGCGCGGCCTTCGTTCTTGTTTATCTTGCACTCGCATTTTTGCTAGCTTATCCGGCACTTATGGCGGAACTTACCATCGGCCGTGCTAAGCGCGCGAACGTTGTGGATGCTTTAGGTAGTGTCAGCTCAGGTAAGACCGCTCATTATGTTGGTGCAACCGTTGGTTTGGCGGGGGTGTTAACGGCCAGTTTAATTCTCAGTTTCTACTCCATTCTTGCGGGCTGGATGATCTCTCACATGGTCGAGCCGATTGCAACGCTAGCGGGCGCCACTGAGACTGGTACCTGGCTCACTACCCAAGGCCCGGGCAGAGACATCATTTTTACCGTTCTTTTCTCCGTGCTCACCATGCTGATTATTGTGGGTGGAGTTCGTGATGGTATCGAGAAGTGGTCCACCCGCCTCATGCCGAGTTTAATTACCATTCTGGTCGCATTAATCATTTACGTCTTAATGCAGCCCGGAGCAATGGATGGATTGAAGCTCTACCTTGTCCCTGACTTCTCCGGAATTACTAATCCAGACTTGCTGTTAAGTGCCATGGGGCAAGCGTTCTTCTCCTTGAGTCTTGGCGTGGGTACCATGCTGATATACGGTTCCTATGTCAGCGAGAAGGAAAATCTTCCCCGGCTGGGCGCGTCGCTAACACTCATTGACACCGGTATTGCCTTTACGGCAGGTTTGCTCATCATCCCAGCTATGTTCGTTGCGCAGGAGTACGGCACGACTATTTATAGCGAAGCGGGCGAATTGGCCGCTGGACCAGGGTTGATCTTTGCCGTACTACCCTCTGTCTTCGACGGAATGGGCGAAACGGGTAGCTTTGTGGCTATCGCCTTCTTCCTGCTAATGAGTATTGCGGCGTTAACCTCTTCAATCTCTATGCTTGAGGTTCCGGTTAGCTTCGTAAGTGAGCACTTTAATATTGAGCGAAAGATAGCAACCTTCACTACCGGTTCGCTGATCTTAGCATTCAGTATCATCATCGCGCTCAACTTCGATAGCCTGTTCGGCTTCGTTGCCGACCTGGCGACCGTTTACCTCGAGCCGCTAATTGGCTTAGCGTTCTGCGTATTTGCGGGTTGGCTCTGGAATCGTAACGAGGCGATGAAGGCGATTGCAGCCGGACACCCCGATGGAGAGTCGGCCTGGTTCGTTAAAGTATGGCCATGGTATGTCAAAGTGGTCTGCCCAACGCTAATTATTGCGATGCTATTTCCAACACTGCAGAAGTTAATCTCCTAGTCATCCTAAAGGAGGTAGCTAAGTTAGCGCTTCGCTACCTCTTCATATACGCCACGCGCTATAACTCCTTGTGTTGTCCATGTTAGCGAAGCTAGCGCCACAGATCGCCGCCTGGGCATCAGTAGCTGCTTGTAATTCTCCTTCATCACTACCTGATTCGACAGCTATCTTCCCTATATCTCAATGTTAAGGCCACTAGGCTGATTTACTAGCTCAACTACAACGTCCCTAAGCACCGCCGCCGTGTGAATTTAACCCCCCCCCCCCGCAAAAATGTGACTTGCATCACACTTTTGGACGCGATATATTTTTATACAGATAAGAAGTTCGGTTTTATAACAATAAGATCATTAACTCCTCCTGTCCTGCGAAGCTCGGTTCTTAGGTAGCTTCAATACAACAAGAAGAGTTCTGTTTGCGCTAAGGAATAGCTAACATGGTAACGTTCGCCCCACCGTCCGATGAGACGTTGTCGACTAATGGATTAGATCACCTCGACAATCTGGACGATTTTTTCTATCGACTGCAACGAAAGGCAATAGATGAGACAGAAATGTCTCAAGGGTTGTCGTTATTTGGACAGCTAATTAGTGCCTCGAAGGTCGACTTAATCGTCTATTCGACCCATCGTAACGCGATCAAAGACCATTGGCATACGCATGCTTCAGGTATTCGTGACTGGCTATATCGCTGGCCCTACGGCGCATTTCGCTTCCAACCTATTACCGATGCCCTCAGCTACTCTGGCTTAAATGTATCAACCCTTACTCAATCTCTTGAGCTGCGTGGTTTAGATTCCCCTTCAGGACTTGAGAAGGCCTACCTATCTTGCCTGAGCATTTCTGATTACTGTTCTATGTCGTTTAGTTTAAGTTCTGAGTTTCGCGCGATTTTTATTTTTTCTCGCAGCGCTGCTGAAGCAAAATTCGATACGAATAGTGTGAGAGCACTTGAGCGGGTTGCGGTAAAAGCCAAGCAGAGCTTTACCGCCTTCTGGTCTGAGGATAGCGATCAAAGCGAACACGTCGAACTAAGTGCAGCCATTCAAAGTTCAGCTCAACCATGTGTTGTCTTGGACACCGATCATTCCGTTCTCTTCAGTTCACGCAGTTTTAACGAGTTCTGTCAAAGCTCAGAATTGATCCGTGTCAGTGACAAGGGAGACATTGTCTGCAGTGATCAAGACTTTTGCGATACCCTTCGTCAGGCTTCGGACGGTGTATTAAGCACTGCCGAGAGTTCTGAGTCGAACTCACTTCGTGTAGTGCCAGCACCGGACGACGACACACTATTCGCTCTTGTTTCAAGATCCGAGTTCAATAATCTCGGGGCGATTAAGATAGAGTTTTACAACGGCGATCTGATTCCGAAACTGGAAATCTCCGACATCACAGAAAACCTCCGTGCAACGACTGGTGAGGCAAAGCTTTGTGTAGAGTTAGTTCGCAGTGGTGACCTCATCCGTGCAGCTCACCACTGTAATCTCAACTTGAAAACTGCCAGGCTATTTTTGAGTTCACTACTGACTCGTAATCGCTTAAGTAGTGTAAAAGAGCTCCAACAGACCGTGTATCAGCTCTTTAAATAGTTATCGTAATGCTGTTCACACCGAAAACACACGTGCTAGCTCATTTGGGCTAGCTTTGACGTCGTTCACATCCGCTCCCGATACACTCGCCTAAGCTGTACCCTTCCTAACACATGGGTTAACCTAAACAAAAAGTCTGCGAGCTCAATATGAACCCTGTTAGCCACTACACCCAATCCGTCTTTAGTCGTTATTCATCCAACCGGCTCCTCAGCCTTGATGTGCTCCGTGGGCTTGCTGTAGTGGCGATGATTATTGTCAATACGCCGGGGGATTGGGGGCATGTTTACGCACCTCTGCTCCACGCCAGTTGGAATGGCTGGACACCCACCGATGTTATCTTTCCCGCTTTCCTATTTATTATGGGGATGTCCATTGTCGCTAGCGGCCTAGACACGAAGACCGCGGACTTGAAGGTCTACGCCAACATTGGCACGCGAGCACTCAAGCTCTTTGGCTTAGGACTCCTGATTGCGGTGTTTTACTACCCTCTAGGGCAAGAAGGCTTTAACTGGTGGGAGTCTCAGGTAGAAGAAATTCGAATCATGGGCGTCCTGCAACGTATTGCACTGGTCTATATCCTCTGTACAGTTATTGTGCTCAACAGCAAGCCGCTAAGCTGGCTGGTAAGCGCCGCTGCTTTGTGCGCTGCCTATTGGGCAATGATGATGCTAGCCCCCTACAGCGTTCTAGGCATCGATATGGCGGGAACACTCGTCCACGGCAATAGTTTTGCTGCATTCATTGATGACTTTTTCTTAGGCAGAGAGCATGTTTACTTCGATGTTATTGTCCCGTTCGCCTATGACCCAGAGGGGCTGCTCAGCACCCTAACGGCTACGAGTACCGCATTACTTGGCGCCGTGTGCGCTAAATTCTTCATTAATAAGGAAGCGAGTAGTATTTTCTGGGTGGCGCTTTCCGGCATTGTGCTCTTTGTACTCGGTGACTTTATCAGTGAACAAATCCCCATTAACAAAACGCTTTGGACGCCGAGCTTCGTACTCGTGACGGCAGGGGTAACGCTGGTAATCACCGCTGCCTTTATGCTCATTTTGGATCAGCTAGAAGTGCGCGGCTGGTCTGCACCGCTAGTAGTTTGTGGCACCAACGCTATAGCGATTTATGTGCTGGCGGCCCTACTCAGCCGACTTCTAATTATGATTCCAGTGGGCGAAACCTCACTGCAGGGTTGGTTGTACGCTACGATGTTTCAGCCCGCCTTTGGTGACAAAGCAGGTTCCCTGGTCTTTGCGTTGGTGTTTCTCGCAGTGTGTTATCTGCCTATCCACGCAATGTACAAGCGTGGCATCTTTCTAAAGGTTTGAGAATATGACTAGCACAACCGAATTGAGTCATCGACAGATTGGCTATTGGCTAGTTTTTCTCGTAGCGGCGTTAGTAGTTGCTTGGGTGCCCTGGTTTACCGATGCCGCGCACGAGCTTATTAACCTCACCATGCTCGATGCCTTCGGTATCTTCGCTACGGCTAAGTTGATCAATGGGGCAATCTCCGTGGTCCAGAGTGTGAGTGTTTCGGTCAGCGTCTTTGCCGGGCTTGCTATTCAACCGGGGGAGTTTTTAGATCCGCTAAATGACTTGATTGAGAGCTTTAGCTGGATGAGTTTGTTAGCACTCGCTTCGCTTGGAATGCAGAAACTGCTTTTGCTTATCACTTCAGGCAAGTACTTCAACGTGTTCTTAACCCTCGCCGCCGTGGCGCTGACAGCAAGTTTATTGCCGCGTTATCGCCATCACTTTGAGTTCTCAAGGCGGTTGTTAGTGTGCGCCTTTGCGCTACGATTCATCGTCCCCACCACCTTGCTGTTGAGTGAAACAGCGGACTGGTTGCTGTTGTCTGAATACCGTAGCGCCTCACACGATGAACTGATTCAGAGTCAGGCGGTACTAACGAGCATCAGTGATACTTACACCGTACCCGATAACACTAACGCTACGAGCCCTGAAGAACACGAGGCAGCTAGTGCTGCACCAAGTTCAAGCTCGCCCAGTAGCGGCAGCGCCAACAGTTCGACCGCGAGTACCACTGCCGGTACCACAACCAGCCCCAGTGTAGCTATTGAACCGGCCGAGACTACGCGACCTGCGTTCACCGAGGATCCCATTGGTTACTGGAATTGGGAAGAGCCAACAACCGAGGTAGACCCGCATGATAGAGACTGGCAGCAAATTGCGCAGGAATTAGAGGCCTTTTTGAGTGACGAGGATGCCTTAAATCAAAGCCTTCAAGCTACAACCGTTTCGGTCGTGGATCTGACCGTGATCTTCCTGCTGCAGACGTTACTCATACCGCTGCTGTTTCTTTTTGTGGTGTGGCGGGTTATGCGAAAGTGGTGGGTGTGAAGCGGTCATCGGCTTAAAACCAACTTCCGCTAACATAAGGATTAACTGCCTAAGCGCTGCTTCAGCTTAGTACGCACTTTGCCCCCCACCAATAGTTCCGTTAGGAACCAGCACTCTGCCTAGCTACGCGCTATCCAATCATCTCATCAAGTCATTCTGTGATGGAATAACTATAGGTATATAGGGGCTCATTATAGAGGTTCCTAACTTCTATTTGGTAATCCCCTAACGCCTGCTCCTGCTCGAGTCTTCGGGTGTAATCAAACCACCTATCACGGCCATAGACCAACCGTGTAGTTGATCGCTGAGTCCCGTTTAGATCGGGATACTTCCAAATTAAAACAAGCGCAGTTTTAGCCTCTTCGCTCATAGAAAACGGAGTGTCAGCCTTTACTCGTAACCCCATAGTTCGCCCAAGATTTTCGCTTAAACTAAAAGTTTCTGGCTTGCTCATGGGTTCGAAGCGACCGTTACGACCATATTGGCGATCAAATTCATAATTCCCGACGCCAGCCTCCACGCCGTCCAGCGTAGTTCTCTCTTCGGATAGATTTAGGTACTCAATTAAATAGTCGCGAATTGGCACAATCGCCTCGGACTGCGAATCTAAATTTTCATAGATGCGTCCAACCGTCTCTAGGAAATCGCTCTGAACAGAACGGTTATCAGTTCCGCGCCTTTTGAGTTCTAGAGTGCAACGCTCGAGATTTTGAACCGGTTCTGGAGCTGAGCAAAACAACTCAGCGAGCGGCAATTGATGCTCCCGAGAGTCGTCCGAACGGGCGTAACCCGCCTGAATTAACTCTCCTGCACGCTGGTAGTCTTGCTCCACCAATACGCCTCTTAAAGAATGTAAACCTAGTTCGACCTCAGCTCGCCACTGTCCTAGTTCCGTAGCTTCTTCAAGCAACTCCAGTCCTCGTGCTTGATCAAAATAATCGTCTTCGGCGTCTAATAAACGCTTACCCAATTCGAAGGTTGCTGATTGAGCGCCTAAGTCTAGCGCCTGCTCGAAAAAATAGGCTGTGGACTTAGGTTCGGCAAGCGCTCCGCGAGCTTCAGTTCGACTACTCTGGGTTCGCTGCCCCAGAAGCATGTAATCTTCAGCAAGCGCGGATCGCGCAATTTGGTAACGAAGATCTTCAGAACTCAAATCAATTTCCATGGAACGGCGTACAAAGTCATAGATTAAGGCGAGGTGATGACGTCTATCCGTTAGCGATGAATGTCCATGACCCGCCCGCTTATATATCAACGTTTCTGGCTCATAACCCGCCAACTTCAACGTAGTCTCTAAACGATAGGTATGCTCTGGTGGCGTAATAAGATCACGCTCGCCCGCTACAAGCAGCACTGGCACCGATATCTCACTGGCACGATATACCGGGGATGTAGCCATCAAGGCTTCAACATCGTGATCACCAAATACCCTGCGGAGCCGCTCTTGAACGAGCTCACCGGTGTGTCGATTACTCAAGCTCAGACCCAGAGCTAGGTCATAGATACCAAAAGATCCGACGGCACAGTCGAATAATTCGGGCGCACGGATAGCCAACATCATGGACGAATAGGCTCCGTAGCTTGCGCCTACAGCGCAGATATTTTCGAATGGGTGATCTTCCAAAACGGCATGAAGAGAAGCCATGATGTCATCCTCAATTAGATGCCCTAACTCTCCCCTCCCGCTCTCTCTAAACTCTCGGCCGTAGCCTTCTGAACCCCTGAAGTTAGTTCTAAGTACCGCAAAACCACGCGATGCGAAGTACTGAACCTCTGGATTAAACAGATTATTGTCAGCAATACCAATGGGACCACCATGAGGCATCACTAACAACCCCTTCGGCTCGGTATTCAGAGGCATTGTTAAGAAGCTTTCAATTATCGTTCCATCTACGCTCGCCACCTCTAGTCGTTGCGACGGTGATAAACGTCGCGTGTCCAGCCCACTGAATTTCGACTGGAGCAGCTGCAAAGTGTCATCTTCACCATGATAGAGAAAGTAGGATGGCTCCAGCTGCGGGCCTTCGCCTAGCAACAATATGTGTTGCTCATCGAAAGTCTGGCTAGTTGCTACGAAGGAAGCATTTGGGTAAGTAGCGCCGATACGTTGATAGAAACGCTGCAAATCACTATCGAGGTAGTGTGTTTTCAGCTGACCCGCACTCAGGTAAGACACCGATTTCACCGCGCCATTATTGTCCAGTTCCGCCGACTTAACGTCGTGATCATCAGATTGATAAAGTATATCTCCCAGCTCACGACTCACCGGATTGTAGTATTGAAGTACGCGCCGCGGAGTTTGCTCATCGGTAATCACCAACCATTGCGAAGCTGATATGAAGGCAATAGGAGAGATTACTTTATTTTCGCCGGTGACTAGCCTTGCTCTGGATTCGTCACCATTGAGCATCGAAATAGCTTTAATCTGCAGGCTGCCCGATGACGTGCCGCTTAGGAACAGCACATTTTTCGACACGGGGTCATAGGCCGGCGGGAAAAGAGCTCGCTCACGACGGACAATGTTCTCGGCATCCTCAATTCCCTGCGGCGAAAATTCATTGGCGCTTACGCGGAAAAGACTATAGCTTCGACCGCGATCTAACTTAACCAAGACGCCCGACTCCGCTTGGGTATCAAAATGGACAAATTCACCATGAAAGAATGGTACTAGCTGCTCAACAGTTCCTTCCTCTTGGACTTTGAAGATACTAGAGACTCTGCTGACCCCCCTTCTCTGGGTTGCTCCGATTACAAAATGGTCATTATTCAGCCATTGAATTTTGAAGTTGGACATACTGCGAAGGCTAATCACCTGTCTCACTTCGGCTGGGTGTGATTGAATGACGCTAACCGTCTTCCTATCGCCGAAGTTATCAATAGCGATCATCCAGTCACCACCCGGTGAGAGCTGGACATCCGCAATTTTCGCTTCGGTAATTAAATCCGTGGAAGACAACGGCTCAAAACCCTGGCCACGGGCCCCCAGCGATAAACTAAAGGTGGCGATTACTATTATGAGAAGAATCCGATTCATTCTGAAACCTCCAAAACTGAAGTCGCATTAGTTGCAGCACCCTGGGCTCGGTCGGGGTATTTTTGCGCAAGGACATACTCAAGGTAGGCGTCATTACCGGGTCCGCCATAGGCGACATCTACTTCATTGAGTAGTTGTGGATAGCTATCTTCCAAGAATGCTAAGGCTTCCGAAGATCGGTTGCTCAACTTAACCGCTGAACTACTGAATAAGCCAAGAATACTCACGTTGATATGGCCTACGTAGGTTAGCCTATTAGGCTCAATTCGGACTGACCAGTTATCTTCGTCTAAGCGAATTTTGAAGCTTGAAGTGACATAGAACGAATCAAAATAGTAATCACCTGCCTCTAGCGGATAAACAATGTAGTTGGAGCCTTCAATGAGACTATCCGAAGAAATTCGGACCCTTGCCTCACCACTCATCATGATGGATTGAAATTGACTCCGCTCATCAATGGCGAGGACTAAATAGCCCATATCCTCGGACAGTTCAGACGGCTGGCCGTCATCGATTGAGGTAACGCGGGCAGCACACCCGGAAAATAATAGAATTGATATGAAGGCGAGCCGAATACTCCTCGCTCCGACATTGGTGATCATAACTGTTCATCCTTGAAATTGAACTATCGACAACTTCGCCATCATCAGAGATCGCGAAAAACAATTGCAATCTAGTATTTTGACCAATCAACTATCTATGAGCAACTATTTTATCTTTGAACTGCGACGACGCTTTCACAGAACGAGGCAATTAGCTATACTGCGCGGGTTCAAGAGAACATTGGGGCCGACTTGGATTCGACGACGGTAACAAAGTTTTCTGGTGCATGCCGTGATGACAGCCAATCACGTTAATCCAAAGCTGTATTTGTTATAGTTGCAAACGACTCTAACTATGAAGGTTACGCACTAGCTGCATAAACCTTTAATAGCGGTTCGCCCGCTATCGGTCATCAGCAAGGTGCCAGTATCGCGCTGCTGACTGTCATATAGAACTGGATCGTAACAAGGTTTGCTTGAGGCTGCGTTACTAAACTTTTATCAAGATCGCCAATAACGTCCTGTCCCTCGGGCTGTTTGCGGTTAACTTAATTGAGGGAGACTAAGCATGTAGAGCCGAAAATGGCGTACTGGCGGACGGGGGTTCAACTCCCCCCGGCTCCACCAAACAGCAATCTCACCACATACCAAATCATCTCAAAGCCCCAGAGAAATAATTAACTTGGGCTTTTTTTACTGTTTATCTCAAAAAATAAGATGGTCCTAATTACGGGAACCCGATCACTTCAGTCATCTTTGGAAAGCAACAAAACTCCTACCATTACTGCGATAATTTCTAATGTCAGATAAACAAGCATGAGCCAGTAAGGCATGCTGACCTTGACCTCTCCCCAACAATCAAAACCAAAAGCCGTAACCCAACGTAGTCTCTACATACTTAATTTTTAGGCTAGAGACTATGTTTTCGTTATTTAAGAAAGACCCAATAAAGAAACTGGACAAAATTTACCTCAGTAAGCTCGAAGCTGCGATGTTCGCTCAGCGTAATGGTGATATAAAGGCTTACTCGATGATCACTGCCGAAGCCGAAGAGATCAGAGTAAAGATCGATGAGTTAAAAGCTGCTCAGCAACCCTAAACTGACGCTTGAGATTGATAATTGAGATTAAGATTGATAATTGAGATTGATCATTGAGAGCATCGCTTATCAACAGGCATTCCCCTCCCGAGTGTTCGCATTAGCTCGTGGCGTGATCGTTGATAATTAGAGTACTCTTAATCTCGGACGATGGCATAGTGGTCGCAGACCAAAGCTGCTGAGATAGTGCAGTTAATTGACGCTCATCGTAATGTTTGAAATCACCCCGCACAATACACTCCGCCAAGGCTTTGGCGACATCGGGATAAATACAGCGAGTATTTCCCGGTGCGCTTAGCCACGCGTCAATCGTGCTCTCATCCAGCGAATTCATCGTCATACCGAAGCCCAGTCTTCCCAAGGCAAGGGCGTTGGAGTGCTGTTCCATTTGACCTGAGATCGGTTTCACCAAAATCTTCTTCCCAAGGAATAGCGCTTCACTCGCTAACTCAAACCCGGCATTAGTGATCACCCCTTCGCTACTGGCTAAGTCACGCTGAAAGCCTGCCCGGGATAACGGGCGAAGAAAGACATTGCCCATTTGTTCCGCTTGCTTGTGTTGGCCATAGTAATAGAAGTTCTTCGCCGGGAATTTCTGCAACAACGGAATCACATCCTGTGGAGATTCAAAGTTGAGGTATACAACAACTTTGTCTTTTTCAGCGGCTAGCGGCTGTTCCGTTACATCAATCATGGGCGGCAGAATTGGGTGGCCAAAATGATGCCAATGCAAACCAATCTGGATTTCAGCCGGAGCAAACCATTTCATTATTGCTCGGGTAACAAACGAGTCACCTTCAATAGGGATCGCATAATTAAAAGCGCTCTGATGTCTGATATTGATACAGGTCTTTTTCTGAAGACGAGCTGCCCAAGCGGTAATCGGTTCAAAGTCAGAGAGAATGAGATCGTAGCTACTGAGATCTAGCCCTCTGATGTCTCTAATGAATTGAGGAAGATTGTTATCCACCAACGTTTTAAGTACATTGATTCTCCCCCGTTCAGTCGTGAACGTCAGACCACCTAAGGCCCGGTAGTTGCCAAATTGTTCCATATCAAAATACTGGTCGGGAGCGCGACCACTGAATAGAAAGTCCAGCTCAACACCCGCAGATCTTAGATGGGGTTCTAGCGCTCTAGCCCTAGTAATATGGCCATTTCCGGTACCTTGTACGCCAAAGAGTATTTTCATAGATAACCAAATAGATTGAGAGTAATCAGGGCAACCGATGTACCCAAGGTTGCGCCTGCAAGTATGTCAGTGGGGAAATGTACCCCCAGGATTACTCTTGATGAACCCACGGCAAGTGCCCAGATATAAAAGAGGGGGAATGTCACCGGCACTAGCACACTTATAAGGGTCGCCATCAAGAATGAGGCCGAAGTGTGACCGGACGGGAAACTGAACTCGTCGCTAGGGATCACTAAACTCTTGTAGTTCTTTAGAATATTCGCAGGGCGGTTGCGCTTAAAACCCTTTTTAAAAACTGTATAAAGCGTCCGCTCTAGTGCAAAAGCTGCGATCAGAAGCAGGAACAAATCGAACTCATCAAAAAGTAACGACACTGCCGCAGCAAATGCGTAGAGAGGGCCGTCGCCGGATTTCGAAGTAAGCAGTGCGGCGCGGATCATCGCTTGCCTGTTAGTGCGTTGAAGTACCCAGTCAAAGGTAAATACATCGTGTTCGTGAACAATCTCAAGAATCTTCATGACACCTCCTCACACAATACGTGTAATGACTTCTCAATGGAGCGCTTCTTCATGAGGATTATTATCGGGAGGATTTGTGAATTTTTTTTACGCAGCAATGAAGGTTCTATGACATGAGCAGTAACTTGGAGCGAGTGCTAACTGCCTAGTTATCGTTTTCTAACACACTAAACAGGGCCATTATTTAGCCCATTAGAGCTTAGTCATCATTTAAATTTCTTCGCCGTCCGAGCTTGCTCTTGAACCGAATTAACCATTTTCGTAAACGCCCGATCCTTAGCACGGCGCTGCGCGAGCGTAGCACTGTTGTGGCTTTCTTCGCGCAGGAGTTTGCGGTAATTATCGAGTCGTCGTTGCGTTAAATCACCGTTTTCAAGTGCGATGTTGACGGCACACCCCGGTTCATTTTCATGTTGGCAGTCACTAAAGCGGCAAGAATCCGCCAGTGATTCAATATCAGCAAAGGTGAGTTTAATGCCCTCCTTTGCATCAGTAATTTGCAGTTCGCGCATGCCTGGCGTGTCCATTAATAGTCCACCGCCCGGCATCAGCGATAGAGCTCGATGAGTAGTGGTATGGCGTCCCTTACCGTCATTCTCGCGAATCCCACCCGTCTCCATGAGTTGGTGACCCAGTAATCCATTCACTAAGGTAGACTTACCAACCCCCGATGAACCCAGGAATGCGACCGTTTGCCCCCTTTGGCAATAGCTCTCTAGTTGGCGAATGTCATTGGGGTCAAGTGCATTAACACAATGAACACTCATTAGGCGATTTAGCTTCTGAACCTCCTGCTGAATGGCTTCATAGTCACTCTGGAGGTCCCTTTTGGTGAGGACCACCACCGGCTCAGCGCCGGCCTCCTTCGCCAGTGTTAGGTATCGCTCAATACGATTCAAACTAAGATCTTCATTGAGCGAACTAACAATAAAAACGCAATCAACGTTAGCGGCAATGAGCTGTCGCTTACTTGCTGTCCCGGCTGCCTTGCGCTGGAACAAAGACTGGCGTTCCAGTAAGCGAGTAATGCGCTCGGAATTGAAGAGCACCCAGTCACCAACACAAATGACACCCAGTGCAGGAGATAGCATGAAACGATGCGATTGACCTGCCGTTAAGACTACAACTTCCGATTTATGCTGCTCGACAATCCTCCCTAACTGGCAACTTTCTAACTCCTCCAGGGAAAGCTGCTGTTGGAAGAATGGTCGCATCCCTAAATCCACTAAGGAAAAGTCGTTCATTACTATCTCCTGCCTAGAGGCTGGTCAATCAACCTATCTTTGCGTTAGCTTAGTCAACAAAGGCGGGAAGTATGGTATCTGCAAGCTGCTCAAAGATATCATCCCCTCTATCGTGCCCAGTCATGATGATGGTTAAATCCAATTCTTTAACCACTATGATTCGATTTCCACCGCCGCCCCATGCCACAGTTGCGGAATAAGGTTCACCAGCCACCAGCAAAGCGGCATGGTAGTAATAATAGCCGTAGGAATAGATATCGGGTATCCAGTCTTCGGCCGGCTCGGTTATGCGGCTGGTTGCTTGATTCAGAAATTCCATCGAAATCAACTGCTCACCATTCCACAACCCGCCCTGGTTAATCAATAGACCAATTTTTAACATATCACGTGACGTGACACTGGCACCGCTAGCGCCGTTAACCAAGCCGCTAATATCTTCGTGCCAGGTGTATTCATCTATCGCCAATTTATTCAGCAGCTCCTGCTGCAGAAATACCTTGGCTGTTTGCGGGACTACCGAATCAATCACTTGCATCACAATCATTGGATCTGCAGGTTGATATTGATAGGTTTGCGAATCATCACTTATCGGCTGGCTCAGGGAGAGAAACGCTTGGGTTTGCGCGATTCCGTGAAAGGTCTGCGGATTATCTCTAAAGTCCTGTAATTGTTCACTAGTGAATCGTAAACCAGAGCTCATCGTCATGGCCTGGTGCAACGTGATTTTATCGGCACCAGCTACCAATGTTGACGCGTCGAGTCCGGCAATCATATCCACTACCGGTTTATACAGGTCTGCCATGCTTAGATAGCCCATCTGTATGGCTCTACCCACCGCTAACGCGGTATAGCCTTTGGTAACAGACGCTTGGAAATGGGGAAGATCGATACGCCCGCGTTTATAATAGGATTCAAGAACCAGGGCGCCGTTATGGGCAATCAACAGGCTGTCGTAATCACCCAGTTCCCCTTCCGCAAATTGCTGTGCCAGTAGCTCAAGAGCGCTATGACCGGCTTTGCTAACATTGAGTTCGCCCACCCGAATACCATCACTTCTTTGTTGCGGCGAGGTTTCGATATAAGCGTCATCCAAATACGGCAGGTCCCAAAATGAGAGTGCGGCCTCGGCATCGGATACCATGGGTGGTATTGACCTATTCTCGGCTGCGGACTCAGCGATAACACCTGTGCTAGTACAACTTATTAACGCCGTCATAAGAAGGCGTTGGCTCACTGTCTTAATTTTCATGGAATGCTCCCTGTTCGCTAACGAGTGTTTGTTGAGCTCGGCTAGCGTCTTTGATTTTTAGTCTTTCAATTACTTGGGCATCAACCCAATAGATATCGATATTCGTCGGCTCGGCAATCGTTCGATTAAAGAGAATATAGTTACCATCGGGCGTAACACTGGCAGAGAAATCATCCTGTTCAGAATTCACTTCTGCCCCCATGTTAATGGCCGGTCCCCAGCTACCATCATCCTGACAAAAGCTAATATAGAGATCTGAGTCACCAAAGCCTCCTTCACGCTCACTGTCCCAGATCAAATAACTTTCGTCAGGAGCAATAAAAGGGTGTGCCGTCCACTGACCAGAATTAACCACCGTATCCATTGGTTTTGGCGCTGAACGCACGCCATCCTCAACGCTCGAAATACGAATTGTCTCGTTCATATAGTCATCAAACACATAGGTTCCTTCGGAGGATGCTGACAGACGCATAATGCCCCAATCGGCCCTATCAAATATGGGCCCCAAGCTGTGTCGCTCGGACCATCCTCCTGCCTGCCTATCCCGATAGCCTTCGGCCATATGCATCCGTTCACCAGTGGGCGAAAATGACACCTGGCCCACTCGAGTGAATTCAATGAACTGTTCCCAAACATCATCTTCTTCACGAAAACCAATCACTATTGGTCTCTCGCCTGGGGCCTTTCTGGTCGTAAAGTAAAATTCTTTCATCCCCGGTGCAAAAACACCCCCAAGTTCCCAACCCGCTTTACTAATTACGCCCAAGGCAAAGGGTTCAGCCGTTCGTCCAGGGGGCGTCTGCCCCATCAAAGGGCCGTGCAACTCAGGAAATACGCCTTCGCCATAGCTAGGGCTTGCTGAGGTAGATATGGCCAGCAGAGCAATCAATCCACCGTAAAAACACTTCATTATTAATCTCCATTATTTCTGACGTTTAGCCAGCGCAAAGATAAACAACACCGATACTAAAGTCCTGACGCCAGGCTGATTTTTAAATGACGTTTTTCTGCTGCCGTGACATCCACCCCTAAATCGCTGTCGCAGCAGCCTGCTATAGCGGACGTAGGGCTTTATGGTAGACTCGAGCGCTATTGATCTTTCTAGACAACGCCTTAAATGACGGAATATAAAAATATGACTGAACAATATTGGGTGGGTGAGTTCTATGTTGATTTATCTCGAAATCAAATTACTCAACAGGCGCAATCGCAAAGCATTCCGCCCAAGGCACTTGCGGTGCTCACCTGCTTGGCTAAAAGGGCGAATACCGTCGTTAGTCAGGATGAAATTTTGTCCGAGGTTTGGCCGGATACCGTCGTTACCCCCAACACCCTGCAGAGAAGTATTGCCCAGCTGAGAAAGGCACTGGGCGAAGGTAGTCATTCCTACATTAAAACCCATGCTAAAAAGGGCTATAGCCTCGAAGTTGAAGTGAATTGGCAAGTTCAACCACCTAGCCAAGAGACGTTAGCGGCTGCACCATCACCTGATAATTCCTCAGCCAGCGAGACATCCAACTCGGAGCCAACTCAGTCATCTAATTTGGGCAGCTCAAGACTAGTCACCCAGCCCGCTCTGATTACCGCGCTCATCCTGTTGATCATCGTGGCAGTAGTTAGCTTTTATTACCCGCAAACTTCGCCATTAAGCCTACAAGTTACCGAGTTTAGGGCGCTCACTGCGACTGACAACAAAGAATACAATGGCATCTATTCGCCCGATGGTAACTATGTGATTTTCCAGCGCTACTCGGAAGATATTTGCCGCAATAACCATATTTTAGCTAGGGATAGTGCATCACAACGCGAAGTTCAACTTACCCGGGAGATGGGCGCCTATGGCAGCCAAAGCCTGTCACCCGATGGCAAAACACTCACCTTTATCGAATCAAACGAATGTGATCAGCCCGTTACGCAACGACTTTGCTACAACTTAATGAGCATCGACTTTGAAAAGGCGCTGCAGGAACCTCAAACACCCACCGTGCTGGTTGAATGTAGAAACTCCCGAATCGCGCGCCCCCTATGGCTAGATAACGAACACATCGCTTTGGCGCAGGAGTTTTCAAATCGTCTGAAGCTCATTAGTTATGCCGTGGCCGATAGCACGACTCGCGTCATTTACGAAAATGACGATAGCAATATTGTTCACTTCGACTATTCACCGCAGGATGATCTTATCGCGGTAACCAGCGTGCAGGGTGACGGCCAGCTTTATATCGAGATGCTCCAACCCACTGGAGAGCTAGTGTCGCGCAATGAAGTTAGCCCCATACCGGGGATTGAAGGGAATCGTTACATTTACCCTAACTTCACGCCCTACCCAGGGCTGCTAATATTTAGTACCGGAAGACAACTGTTTACCCTGTCCTACGACGGCGAGATCAGCAACATCAGCCTCCCACAGGGCACGGCAATGAGCACGCCAATTTTCCATCCCACTGAAGAGCGGATGTTGGTCATTCAGGGCCATTACGACAGCGATATAGCCAAACTATCCTTATCAACGGCGCCGCTATTAACGGATTCCGTATCAGAGCAAGTAACGGATTCCGTATCAGAGCAAGTAACGGATTCCGTATCAGAGCAGGCTATTGTTGAGGGCGAATACGACGACATTATTGACCGCTCTACTCAGGGAGAAGATAGCGCCCAGTTCCAGCCTAATGGGAACTTGATTGCCTTCCAATCTAGTAGAACAGGTCGCGCCCAAGTCTGGGTCAGTGACGGACAAGATAGCCGACAGATTTCTAGCTTCCCCCTTGATACCTACCTAAATGGCATGGATTGGGCTCAAGATGGTCAAAGCCTGTTGCTAAATGCCAACCAGACGTTAGTGCAAATAGCCCTGGATGGCACCATGACTGCCATCCACCTAGATTACCCCGTAGAGGCACTGCTGCAATGGAACAGCCAAGATAATAGGGCACTAGCAAAGGTTCTAATTGACGGGGTAGTACAATTGGTTGAGATCAGCCTGACCTCCCATGAGATTGAAATACTGAGTGAGCGGAAGGTGAGCTGGGCCGCAAGAACTGACGATGGGCGATTGATTTATACGGATCAGATGGAACGGTTCTGGCAATCGGGTGCGCTTGAAGATCAACTCATCGACGGCCTAGCGAACCAAGGTAGTGATCAACGATTCATCATTCGAGATGGTCTTGTGTACGGCATAAATGAAGACGGCCAACTTTGGTCCTATAACCTAGACACCGAGGTCTTCACTATTATTCGTCAGATGCCCGAGAGGATCGATTACCTCGACGACGTCAGTGAAACCGATGTGCTAGTCACTGTGCGGGTCGCAGCCAAGAAGGAAGTGGTGGAACTCTTCTACACCGATTAAAGTGATGAAACTCCCTTACATTGATTAAATTGAAGGAGGGGAATGTCACACCCCTCCGGCTGATAAAACGCATCAGCTAGAAATCAGCAAAAAATCAGGGGCCATTCAGGTGTTTTTTGGAGGATGCGCTTAAGCTGTGCAACGCACTTATTCGCAGCACGACATATGGCGTCTTCCTGCTTTGACTTTGAGGGTCCCCGATGAAACACCTAATCTTAATCGCAATATTATCATTTATCATAGGCGGCTGTACTGGTTATACGCAGAGCGAATTTCCAGTACTAGAGGGCGCCTATCTTGGACAAACTCCACCAGGAAACACCCCGACTATTTTCGCGCCAGGCATTGTATCCATGGCGGACCGATACGAACATGGTATCGCCTTTTCGCCCAATTTAGATGAAGTCTATTACTCGGCTAATAGGGAGGGCGAATCGGCTGAAATCTATTTTTCGACCCTTCGAGGCAATAGCTGGACGCCAATTGAAAAGGCGCAATTTACCGGAGGCGAAAAAGCCCAGGAGATGCAGCCTTTCGTTAGTGCCGACAACCAACGAATCTATTTTACCGCCTATAACGCAGACTTTACTGATAACAAAATTTGGTATGTCGATCGCCTCGACGATGGTTGGGACAACGCGGTAAAGCTAAGTTCGCCCATCAATCACGACGAGGTGTTCTATTCAATTCAGGCAAGGAATGGCGATCTTTACTACTTCAGTCTGACGAAAAATCAAAGCTATTACGCGCCCTACGACCTCGGTCGGTTCTCTGAGGTGGCGCCTGTGGATATTGCCTTTGGCGTCCACGCGGCGATTTCTCCTAGTCAGGACTATATAGTCGTCAATGCCCGAAATCGAGAAGACCCTAAGAGGCAAGACGGTGATATTTATGTGTACTTCAAACAGCCCAACGGTTCCTGGGGGAGCGCGATCAATCTTGGCGCAGCCGTCAACTCAACGTTCCCTGAAACTGTTCCCAATATTAGCCCTGATGGCAAATATCTCTTCTTCAGTCGTTACAACGAACCTAACGGTGAATCTAACTTCTACTGGGTCAGCACAGAAGTCATAGAAGCTGTTCGACCGGCGCCAACTACAACACCTACTCCTTAGTGATCTCTCGCCGAGTTACCTGGGGGTTTAGGGTTGATTCTTCGGGCTGATTATCTACGCCATTCAACCCAACGACGCTAGCCCCTGCACTCCGTTGCGCTATCGTTCTTAACTATACTAAAACTTCTTTGCGCTGAAGACCTCTACAATCTAAGTACAAATCATGGTACAACTAATACGCAGTAGCTGGCATAAATATACGGGTAGTTTGCTAAGCAACTAAAATATGATTAGATTCTAGAACTACACTAAGGATTCGCAGGTCAAAGACTCCTGTTAAACATAATTAGCATAAGAAGTAGGTCCTTATTCATGTATATCACCAGATGGGCAGTATTACTTTCGGTGTTCTGGCTGTTGCTATCAGGCTACATCCAACCGCTGTTGCTTAGTTTTGGTGCAATTTCAGTGATTGTGGTGCTGGTTGTACTGCAACGCATGAATGACGTTGATCAGAAGCAACAACCACTGGGCACTGGGCTGCCGCTTATTCGCTATCTCCCATGGCTGTTCGGGCAGATCGTTAGCTCTAGTATCCACGTAACAAAACTAATTTGGGGCTCGGCGGAAAAGGTATCGCCAAGCTTCGCAAAGATTGACATTAAAGAGGTGCCAGATAACTGTCACGCTCTCTATGCAAATTCTGTAACGCTAACTCCCGGCACATTGAGTGTGGATTTGGTAGACGGTGTCGTCTCGGTCCATGCGCTGCAAAAGTCATCTATTGAGGCGATTAAGCAGGGAGCAATGCAACGTAAAATCGCCGGTATATGGGGTGAAAGGAAATGACCGCAGTTTACACCGCCGCCTGTGTCGCTATTTTGGTGGTCATGGGTATTGCGCTGGCGAGAGCCTTCAATGCTCCCACCGTCTATGACCGCATTCTGGGCGTTAATATGTTTGGCACCAAGACCGTTCTCTTTATTGCGGTTGGAGGTTATATGATGGGGCGTCCAGATTTTCTAGATATTGCCATTGTCTATGCCCTCATTAACTTTATTGGCATGGTAGCGGTACTTCGATTTTTCGAATACACCGCACCAATTGACTAACATTTTTAGAAGTATGGTTAGCTATGTTTTTGTTAGACCTTATCAGTAGTGGCCTTCTCATTTTAGGCGTATTTTTTGGATTGAGCGGCGCAATAGGGCTTTTCAAGTTCCCAGACTTCTTCACGCGTGTCCACGCGGCCAGTGTCACCGATTCCATCGCAGCGATGCTGATCATCTCTGGGTTACTGCTGCAGACATCCTTTGACTTAAACACCGCTAAGTTAGTATTTATCCTCGCCTTTCTAATGATTACCTGCCCAACCGCTTCACATGCACTTGCTAAATCAGCGCGCCATGGTGGCTTACTAACCTTGGCGGAAGCTAAAGAGCAAAAACAGGAGCAAATGGATTAATGGATGTATGGATTGATTTAGCATTGCTCGCAATGCTGGCGCTCACCGCGTTACGCATTATTTTTCTCAAGGACCTGTTTGCTGTTGTGATGCTATTCGGCATCTACAGCTTTTTGTCCGCATTGATATTCTTGAACCTTGACGCCGTAGATGTTGCCTTTACCGAAGCGTCAGTGGGCGCAGGCATCTCATCGGTTTTGATGTTGGGTACGCTAGCGCTAACCGGCAGGAAAGAAAAATCCACTTCCCGGTCCCCAGTGTTAGCACTCATTGTGGTTGGCATTACCGGTGCAGCACTTATCTACGGCACGCTAGACATGCCTCCTTTCGGTCATCCTAACAACCCCGTCCATGAACACGTTGCACCACGCTATATTGAAGAATCCCCCAAGGAAATCGGGCTTCCTAATATGGTCACCTCGGTGCTCGCGAGTTATCGTGGTTTCGATACGCTAGGCGAGACCGTCGTGGTCTTCTCTGCACTAATTGGGGTGCTTTCACTGTTGGGAATTCGTCGGCAGGAAAAAGAGGTCACACCTGAATCCGGCTTAACCGGTCATCACGTCCTCCAAGTTGTTGCCAAATTTATTATCCCTCTGGTGATTCTGTTTGCGCTCTATGTTCAGTTTCATGGCGACTTCGGTCCCGGAGGGGGATTCCAAGCCGGGGTCATTGCAGCCGCTGCCTTTATTTTATACGCCCTGGTTTATGGTCTGCCCAAAGCGCTTGCCGTTGTCAGTGCAAGATTTCTAAGATCCATGGCCTCCGTTGGCGTACTACTTTATGTAGGGGTTGGTTTATACAGCATGTTTAAGGGCGGACAATTTCTGGATTACAACAAACTTGCCGCGGACCCTATAGCTGGCCAACACTACGGCATTATCATCATCGAACTAGGCGTAGGTATTACTGTCTTTGCCGTGATGCTAAGTATTTTTTATGCCGTGAGCAGTCAGGCAGAGAGGGCAAATATCCAGTGAGCTTTATTCTCGATTATTACAACTACTGGGTCGTGGTTTTTTTGATGATGACGGGATTTTACATTGTCATCACGGCTAATAATTTAGTTAAGAAAGTGGTTGGTCTAAACATCTTCCAAACCTCCGTGTTCATGCTTTATATCTCCATGGGTAACGTAACCGGTGCTACCGCGCCCATTCTCGTAGAGGGTGTCACGCAATATTCAAACCCCTTGCCGCATGTACTCATCCTCACCGCTATTGTGGTGGGCGTAGCGACTACGTCTGTGGGGCTGTCGCTCATTATTCGAATCAAGCGCGCCTATGGAACGGTTGAAGAAAATGAATTTCAAAACGAGGATGAAGCCGTCTAATGCTTGATCAACACTTGGCTCTACTCCCCATTCTTTTACCCTTAGTTGCAGCGCCTATCGCGCTCCTTTTGGGTCGTTCCGCATTGGTATGGGGGTTCGCCACCTTCGTAAGTGCTGGTGCTTTTTTCTTTTCCTGGCAGTTATTTAACACCGTACTCGCTGAGGGCGTATTGAGCTATGCCGTGGGCGGCTGGGCTCCACCATGGGGCATCGAATTACGGGTTGATGCCGCCAACGCCTTTGTGCTGTTAGTGGTGTCCGCCCTATCCACGCTGGTTTTGGTCTATTCGAAGGTGAGTGTTAAGAAGGAAGTCGCCTCATTCAACCGCGGCCTATATTACACCGCGCATTTGCTGTGTCTGGCGGGACTTTCCGGTATTTTGCTGACCGGCGATGCCTTTAATCTTTTCGTCTTCCTAGAAATTTCGTCGCTCGCAACCTACACCTTAGTGAGCCTGGCCTCTGACCGACGCTGTTTAACCTCGGCGTTCCGTTACCTAGTAATGGGTACCATTGGTGCAACCCTCATTTTGATTGGGGTCGGCATGCTCTACATGATGACGGGCACGCTGAACATGATGGATTTGGCCGCTAGGATCGACACCCTCGAAAGCAGCCGCACCATCAACACAGGCTTGGCCTTTATTATGGTAGGCGTAAGTATCAAGCTTGCCCTATTCCCGTTACACATGTGGCTCCCAGCTGCCTATACCTATGCACCTTCGGCCGTAACCGCGTTTTTGGCCAGTACCGCCACTAAAGTCGCCGTCTATGTGATGATTCGCTTTATCTTTACCGTCTTCGGCATGAATTATGTATTCGAAGAAATGGGCATGGATCTGATTCTAATGGCCTTGGCGATTGTCGCTATCTTCAAGTGCTCCTATACCGCCGCGGTGCAAAGTAATGTTAAGACCTTGCTGGCCTATAGTAGTGTCGCCCAAATTGGCTACATGATTCTTGGCCTTAGCTTAGTTAGCGTGATGGGGCTCATGGCAAGTCTTATCCACATCTTCAACCATGCACTGATGAAGGGTGCGTTGTTTATGGCCGTGGGTGCGGTATTCTATCGTGTTGGCTCCGTGGATATTAAAGCATTCCGTGGCCTAGGAAAGCACATGCCACTCACCATGGGCGCCTTTACTATTGCTGGTCTTAGTATTATCGGTGTACCACTGACCGTTGGCTTTGTGAGCAAGTGGTATTTGGTGAGCGCAGCGCTTGAGCAGGACCACTGGGTTTTGGCAGCATTAGTCTTGGTTGGCTCCCTATTGGCCGTTATCTATATTGGTCGCGTTCTGGAAGCCGCCTATTTTCAAGACCTACCCGAGTCGCAGGACCCAACTAAAATCAAGGAAGTATCTTGGCTGATGCTGGCTCCTATGTGGATCCTTGTGCTTGCCAATATCTATTTCGGCGTTGATACCAGCCTTACCACCGAGGCGGCGAGCAGCGCCGCTGAGTGGCTATTCCAGGGCAGTGACACGGCGACAATTATGCAGGAAGTGTCACAATGAACCTCTGGCAAAGCATCGACCCATCGCAACTCATCGCTCTATCGCTCTTAGTGCCTCTCGTGGGCGCATTGCTCGTCGTCGTTACGGGGAAGATTCCCAACTTAAGAGAAGCCGTCACCCTTACTACAGCAACTATTTTATTTAGCATTGTTCTGGCCATCACTGACCATACCTTCCAAGGTACTGAAATGCGATTGGATGCGATTGAACTCTTTCCTGGGCTAGGTATTAGCTTTGAGGTAGAACCGCTTGGCGTGCTCTTCGCATTAGTCGCCAGCTTCCTGTGGATTATTACTAGCATCTACGCCATTGGTTATATGCGTGGGCACCATGAAGCGAACCAAACTCGTTTCTTCTGCTGCTTTGCACTGGCAATCAGTTCTGTGATGGCCATCTGTTTTGCGGGTAACTTGCTCACGCTGTTTATCTTTTACGAAGTCCTCACCCTGTCCACCTACCCGCTTGTTACCCACGCTGGGAATGAGGCGGCTAAACGCGGCGGACGGATTTATCTTGGGGTTTTGTTGGGCACCTCCATCGCCTTCCTACTCTTTGCAGTGCTTGGCACCTATAGCCTAGCGGGAACCTTAGATTTCCGCGCCGGGGGGATTTTCGATGATTCGCACAGCAAAATAGCGCTCGCGCTACTGCTTGTTCTATTCTGCTACGGCATTGGTAAAGCGGCACTCATGCCGTTCCATCGCTGGTTGCCCGCAGCAATGGTTGCACCAACGCCGGTAAGCGCCCTATTACATGCTGTGGCGGTAGTGAAAGCCGGTGTGTTTAGTATCTTAAAGGTCATGATCTATATCTTTGGCTTGGACACGCTTCAAGGCCTAGCTACCACGGACATGATGCTCTATATCGGTACGGCAACCATCCTGCTTTCATCCTGTATCGCGATGACGAAGGACAACCTTAAGGCGCGCTTGGCCTATTCCACCATCAGTCAGTTGAGCTACATCGTTGTTGGTGCACTGTTGGCAACATCCATTGCCAGTGCTGGGGCAGCGTTGCACATCGCCACCCACGCTGTCGGCAAGATTACGCTGTTCTTTTGTGCTGGCGCCATCATGGTGGTTACCCACAAGAAGAACATTAGCGAGATGGTAGGGTTGGGCAAAAAAATGCCGTTAACCTTTGCTGCATTTACCATCGCTGCCATTAGCATTATCGGCTTACCGCCTATGGCAGGCACCTGGAGTAAGTGGTATTTAGCAATGGGTGCGCTAGAGGCTGACAAGCTATTTGTCGTGGCGGCGTTGATGATCAGCTCGCTGCTGAATATCGCCTACCTATTACCCATTCCCATTAAAGCCTTCTTTACGAAGCCGGAAGCTGACGCTCAGCCTTGGAGCTGGTCCGACACCCAAGAGGCGCCACTACCTATGTTAATTGCCATAGGGGTCACCTCGTTCGGCTGCTTGGCTTTGTTCTTCTATCCTCAACCCCTAATCGATCTAATCAATTTGATTCCGGGTGTTTCTACGAATATGGGGGGAGACTAAATGTCTGATCATCACGATTCGAGTGGCTGGTTCGATAAGCCAGACAACGTCAAAAAGATGTTGAAAGTGTTCTATGTGCTGTGTGTTCTGTTGGTGATTGCAGATTTCGTGGTTCACCGCCATATCTACCACAGCTGGGAAGAGATCCCCGCGTTTTATGCCATTTACGGCTTTGTAGGCTGCTCCCTATTGGTGTTCGTCGCCAAATGGATGCGTACATTCTTGATGCGCTCTGAAGATTACTATGATGATAAGTAGTGTAATTCCGTTTCTCCCGCTAATGCTGGGAGCACTAGCCGCCCTATTCCTCAGGGGTTGGACCCGCAATATTATTATGTTGGCGGCCCCCATTGTGGGCGCGCTCAACCTCATGGGCTTAGAGCACGGTGTGTTCTGGTCTATGGAGTTTATGGGCTACACCCTTGAGCCCGTTAAGGTGGATAAGCTCAGCCTAATGTTTGGCTACCTGTTCCATCTAGCCGCTTTAATTGCCATCATTTACGCCCTGCACGTTAAGGATACAGTCCAACACGTGGCGGGCCTCGCTTATGCTGGCAGCGCAGTCGGTGCGGTGTTTGCCGGTGATTTACTGACCCTCTTTGTGTTTTGGGAGCTACTGGCACTAACATCTGTATTCCTTATCTGGGCACGGCGAACTGATAGAGCTTACTCCGCGGGGGTACGTTACTTAATTATTCAGGTGCTGTCTGGAGTGCTGTTGCTAGCAGGGGTATTGATCTTTGCTTACGTCAACGACAGCCTGCTATTCACCCAAATTGGCTTAGAGCATGATGGTATTGCGGAAGTCGGCGCTTGGCTGATGTTTGTGGCCTTTGGTATTAAGTGTGCCTTCCCATTTATGCATAACTGGCTCACGGATTCCTATCCCGAGGCAACGCCATCGGGCACCATTTTCCTGGCATCCTTCACCACAAAAGTAGCCGTTTACGCCTTCGCGCGCGGTTTCCCCGGTGAGGAAATTTTGGTATGGATTGGGGTCACTATGGCCTGCTTCCCTATCTTCTTCGCGGTAATTGAAAACGACCTCCGCCGCGTATTGGCCTATAGCTTGATTAACCAGATTGGTTTCATGATTGTCGGCATTGGTATTGGTACCGCCCTCGCGCTTAATGGCGCCGTAGCGCATGCCTTTAATGATGTGATCTTTAAAGGTTTGCTCATGATGACCATGGGCGCGGTATTGCATATGACCGGCAAGATCAATGGTTCGGAACTGGGCGGGCTCTATAAAAGTATGCCAAAAACCACCATCTTGTGCATTGTGGGTGCCGCATCGATTTCCGCCTTCCCACTGTTCAGCGGTTTCGTATCTAAGTCCATGATCATGGCAGCCGCCGTGGAAGAGGGCTATGACTATATCTGGCTGTTGCTCCTATTTGCCGCAGCGGGCGTATTCCACCACGCGGGCATCAAGATCCCATACTTTGCGTTCTTTGCTCACGACTCGGGCATTCGAACTACCGAGCCACCAAAGAATATGCTAATCGCCATGACCCTAGGGGCGGTCGCCTGTGTCATTTTGGGTACCTTCCCTGCGCAAACCGTTTACGCCCTGTTGCCGTGGGAACATGACTATCAACCGTACGATTTAACTCACGTGTTAACGCAATTACAGTTATTGTTCTTCTCCGCATTAGCATTCGTATGGCTGAATCTGCGCAATCTATATCCGCCTGAGTTACCGTCAACGAACCTTGATACCGATTGGTTCTATCGCAAGCTCGCGCCCAATGTGCTGAAACGACTAGGCAATAAAGTGTCCGCGACCTATGGCAGCTTTGAGGCCTCGGTAGTGCTGTCGATTAAGCAGATTGTGCAGAATTCCTACGACGCTGAGTCTGGTAAGCCCAAGGGCTACTTCGCCAAGCTTTGGCCGATTGAGACCATGGTGGGCTGGGTGGCGGTGTTGTTAGCCACTTATCTACTGCTCTACTATTTACACGGGCTAGTTTAATCCCAAGCGAAAGCATCAGTTAAAGCAGCTGATGCGTTCGCGGCTAAATTCCTTAGTCCTCCTAAGCCTGTTCATCACCGTTCGAACTTGTTCAGCAAAGCCGACCTTAGGATTGGCTAGAGGAATAACATTCATCTTGTCATCTTCCTGAGCATCCCACCTCAATCGCGGCTGCCGCAGCGCTCTCGCTATACCATCTCCCCCTACCAAAAAAAAATTGTTTTCTGAATATCTCGGTCTAAAATTAACATTAGACATTCAAAAAATGTTTCCTAGAAGGTCCTGCAAACTAATTCGGAGATTGTACGAATATGAAAATTTATCCTCTAGTTTTAGCCATTCCACTTTTAATCAGCGCCAACGCGATGGCCGCTGCGTCCTCGACACAGATCACTGTGACCGTTGATGTAGGCTCCGGATGTGGCATCTCTGCTACTAACGTAGACTTTGGGTCAATTGCCTCGGCAGCCTCCACCGATGAGCAGTTTGACGTAACCATCGCCTGCACCGCTGCGGCTAATGGTAGCTTAACCTTTGTAAGCTCTGGCGCCTCGGGAACTACCCGCTACATGGTGGCTAACGCCAGTGACCAAGTGGCTTATGAAATTCTATCTAATGGTACCGCTGTATCGAATACTGATACGGTAGCGACCGACGTTCCGGCTGCAAGTACGATCACCACCCAATTCACTGCAAGACGCTCAACCCTGGTAACTATTCCACCTGCGGGAACCTATACGGATACCGTCGACATTACCTATACGTTCTAGCTGTTGGTAATAATCCGTAACATTGCTTAAGTGCATCGAAGACTGAGGCTCACTGCGAGCCTCCTGTTTAAGAAAGGCAAACAATGATAATAAAACTGCTTCTTTTGATCTGTGGGCTATTGTCGGCCTCAAGCTACGCGAGTTTCGTCTCTCCCTTACAGGTAGATTTGGCTGAGGCTCGTCGAGGCTTTATACATGTAGCGAATGACGGCACCGAAGTCGCACTCTATGAGCTCGCCATACTTGAATGGGGCGGCGACGGCGTCGCCAAGCAATTAGAAGATCCTGAGTCCCTGATGGTCATGCCATCGATAGCAAGGCTTGAGCCGGGGGAAAGTCAACGCTTTACGATCGTCTCTTCCGCCCAACAGGGTGAACAAGTTCGAGGGTTTCGACTGGTGATTAAGGAAACCAAGTTGCAGCCATCGGAAGGGAGCGTAAACCTCTCCATCAGCTATAACCTACCGGTATACGATTGGCCTACGAACAGCTCATCGCCAGATGACAGGACAGCAGAAAGCGTTCAATGTTCTGCTGAGGACGGCGATCATATCCTAACAAATAGCTCCAGCTACCCAATTCGAGTCTCAAGTGCCTACGAGGGCATTGTACCGCTCACCAATGTGATTCTTCCCGGACAGATGTTACGAGCCACAGATGCTGATCTAAGTTCAATAGACTGTAAAGGCCTCTATGAGTTCATCGAACCTGACCCGTCTTAGCAGCGCGATACTCCTGTTAAGTATCAGCACGATTGCTCGAAGCGACTTCCATGACGTTGAGATCGCTAGGCTCTCTATCGATGACAGAATTCAATCAAACTATTTGCGAGTGAAACCTTCGGAAGAAGGCTATCTAGTAGCCTGCTCGGATATTGCCCCGCTCATCCCAAACCATGACTTTAGCCAATGCGATTGGCTCCCCTTGAATGCTCTGGGAACCGTCGGCGACATCAGTAATGACGATGTTGGTAACCTCGTCGTTGAACTCTCGCTTGCCTCCAGCCTGCGCCAAACCCAATCGATTTATCCGGTAAAAGAGCGTCCGACTCCTGACAAGAATTTTGGTGCGTATTTTAATTATGAGGTCAGCGCGAGCTCATTCCAGAGCAATACCTGGTCTGCAGCGCTTGGACTGGTTGTATTTAACGGCCCCTTAAGTGCATCAGCAAACACCTACTATATTAACGATGAGCATTATATTGATGATCGAGACATTAGTTATGACTTCCTTGAGCAAGGAACGCGTTTAACTGTAGGCGACGTTCGTTGGCAAGGTGCAGCATTCGGCCCCTATATCTCCTTCGATGGACTTCGCTATGGCACAGAACGCTCGCTTCGCCCACGGACAACTTGGTTCAACACACCCTACGTGGAGGTAAGTATTAATGAAAATGATCACCTTTTTGTGGACCAAGCGACTGCCGTAACGCTTTCCGAACCTGGTATTTACAGAATCGATCAGGTTGCTTACCGCTACGGATACGGTGAAATCAGCGCTACCTATCAATCTCCCACCAAGGGAGTCACACAGATTTCAACACCCTATTATTTTTCAGCGGATATGCTTCCGGAGGGGACTAAAGAATGGAGTGTTAACCTTGGTGAGACCGACAGCGAATCAATGTTCGCAGATGAAGTCTTTGTTTCTGCTGGCATAAGCTACGGCATCAATGCCCAAAATACCGCCAACGCGTCGGTTCTTGCGAGCGATGATACCCGTTCGCTTGACGTAGAGTGGACATCCACGCCCGCATCCAGATGGTTGCTGAGTATCGGTAGTAATAATCTTGTTCATCTCGATGACTACAGTCATGGATATAGCGCTAACGTGGAACGAACCACCGCCGATTATCAACTGACCTTCTTTACCCAAAGAACACCTGACTTACCTGATCTAGGACGAAGTGAACGGCACTTAGCTCGCTACCGCCAATACCAGGGCAATAAAAGCTATGGCGTATTTTTTGAGGACTTTAGTGCTCGGGTAAGCTCAACACGACGTGCAGGGGTAGAATTTTATGCCAACGATGAAGTGGGCTCCTTTAACCTCCAAACTGGCTATCAAGAGGACCCTTTTAGTTCGGGATTCTTTGTGGCAATAGGCTTTGAGTTCCGTCTGGATCGACAGTCGCGTATTCGCGGCTATGGTTCCTATCAGCCGCAATCGAATCAGCAGCGCCTAGAATATTCATCAACCAGTATCGACCGCTATACCCCAAATTATCGTGCTGGTGTGGCCAGAGATACTAATCGTACCGTGAACTATGCCGACATTGACTACCAAGCTGATTTTGCCGACTTTTACGTCTATGCACAGGAGTCCGACGGAGACGCCGATGGGAGAGCCACAATGAGAGGCACGCTCGGATTTATCGAAAATTTCCGCTTCGCAGGGCCAACTATCGTCGACGGTTTCGCACTTGTCGCTAACCCTGAGGAGGTGGAAGTTCGCTCAAGTTCGTTAAGCAGTAATAAAACCTCGGTCGTATTCACCAATATTGCTAGCTATGAAAAGATTGCTGTCAGACCCTATTATCAATCGATTGATCCCTTCCTGAGACCACGAAGCGAGGAGCAACGTGACAAGGCAGCCTATTACCGAGCCGGGGTCATCTACGATTTCTCTCTTGAACCCGTACTTATCCTAAACACCCAACTAGCGTTAGCGAGCGGTGAAGCCCTGCCGCTTGGTACCAGCTTTAGTATTGCCGGCAACATTTTCAGTGTTGGCAACAATGGCAATTTCTATGGCGAACTCTCACTTGGGGCCGTTACTCCAACCCTGCAGCTGGAAAACAGTGATTATCTCTGTGAGCTAACTCTGGATCCGTTAAATCAGCATCAACTGGAAGTTAGCAAGGCCAACTGCGAAGTCCGAGAGGCTAGCATAGACGAGGAAACTCAATGAACTTTAAACTCGCCGCCAAGATATTCTCGCTGTTTATCATTTTAGTTAGTGCTGAATCCGCCGCCTGCAAAATTAGTATTGAAGGCGGTAATAACCAGCATTTGGGCGATTATAGTCCCACCTCCGGAGCCAGTAGTACGCTCAATATGCGTATTAGCTGCGCCAACAATAAGGCAATTACGCTAAACTTTAGCTCGAATCAAAATTGCCAGTTACGACGCCGACAATCCGCCATTCCCTACGATATCTATATGAACTCAGGCGCGCAGAACTATTGTAATCGCCGAGCCTTCAGTGGTGGCTTTACGCAATACTACCTCGTTACTATTTTTGCTCTTCCGGTTAGTACGTCACTCGAAGCCGGACGATATAGTGATAATATTGAGATTGAGCTTACCTTCTAATATTCAGAATCAGCGCGGTTCGCTTGAGTAGCTATCACGCCTAAGGGTCGGCTTATATTCAAACCAGGCTAGCCCCACATTACAATGTCAATTCCTCCTAGCAGCGAGCGCAATTAAAAATTGCGCTATCTTTTTCCGGGGGATTACACTTGATAGCGGCGCTTTAGATTCACCCTAAAATTTAGAAATAAATTCGGTTGTTAGCATAATCAATAACGAGTTTATTCTGTTTGAAGATATCCAATCCCAGCACTAGAACTGGCTTATCACCATAGCCCAGAGCCGCAAAGACCGGCATATCTGAAACGTAGGCAAATGGCTCCTCAATATCATGTTCGCCCAACCGATAGTTCAACGATTCAATCTTACCCTTTTCAACGGACTGATCATTCAAGCCCTTCGCTTCATCGGTATCAACGATTTGCTGCCCGGTGATCGCGTGTAAAGGCGAATTGATGTAGCTTTCTGGCGCCCCTGTATCAAGCAAGGCATCAACCTCTTCACCGTTAAAATAAGTGGTCAATTTGATAAAATTGCGATCCAAAATAAAGCGCGACTCACGTAAACCCTGAGTAAGTGCTTCATCACACTCACCTGGGTTCATGGCAAGACGACTCGAGGTGAAGTCAAAGGCTACACAGTGCCTAGACATAAAGTTGTGACCAACAATTCCGGGCAGTTGACCCGTTTCTAACTCCAAAGAATTTAGATCCTGAAAAACATAGGTGAGCCCAGAATAGCTTAGATCCGCTACGGCAGTGTTATCAAGGCGAGCCATTTCCAGAATGGTCTTTCCCGCCGCTCCCTGTACTTCGCGTGAAATCAACTGATCCCCAGAAAGATCGAGTTCCTGCTTCAGTTGATTCGGAAGCACGCCAACATTCGCAGCCGTGTCAAGAATCATCGGATAGCCCAACTCGTCGTTGAGATCCACACCAATGTAGGCATGACCTCTATCCGTATAGTGTAGGTCTCGCTCTATAGTGGGCGAAGAGACCGCTGCGGCGGAACTATAACTGGAGGCCAATACCATGGCGCCAATACTGGCGGTGATAGCAAGAAGTTTCATAGCAATTTCCCTGTCTCATTGTTGGAATGCGCACAGTATTGCGATGAATTGTTAAGCAAATATCAAGAATATACATTCTATCCAAAATGCATATACGTTATGGCTCGCCCCTACACCTTAAGACGGAGAACAAGCACAAAGGTGGCGCCAGAGGGCTGATTATCCTCAATTATCAGATCACCACCTTGAAGCTGGGCGAGTTGCTGGCTAATTGCCAATCCCAGTCCAAGGCCGCCATCCGATCTAGCAATGTCCGAGCGATAGAAACGATCAAATACTCGCGCTTTATCACTCTCGCTAATCCCCTCGCCCAAATCACTTACCGACAGATAAAGCGAGTTATCACGAGCACGAATATTAATGCTAATTGGCTCACTGCCGTATCGAATAGCGTTATCAATAAGGTTAACCAGAATCTGTCGAGTTCGTTCGGGATCTGCCCAAACTTCAGCAGCACTATTCTCTACCGTAAGCTGAATCTGAGTCACGGGTTCATATGAACTCACTAACTGTTCAACTAGCGGTGGGAGCGAAACTGTCTGTAAATTGAGGGATAGCTGGGAAGATTCCGTCAGCGAGAGTAACCTCAGATCCTCTACTAGTGAGGTGATAGCAGCAATCTCTGTTCGCATCTGTTTGAATTGCGCTGCGCTTGGTTCAATCACTCCATCCTCTAGCGCCTCAAGACGCGAAGCAACCGCGTTAAGCGGCGACCTCAGCTCGTGCGCGAGGTCATTATTCATCTGTCGATACTGCTGATGCAGCCCCTCAAGCCAAATCGCCAAATCGTTAAAGCCCTTAACTAGCTGCCCCACCTCATCGTCTCGTTCAACGCTTAGCCTCGTCTCTAACCTTCCTGCTTTGAGATGTTTAAAGCCATCCTCAGCGCGCGCCAGAGGCCTTAAGAAATACCCTGCGCCCAGCCAGGAAAGAAAAATAGCTACACCCGATAGGCCTATGAGCGCCCACATAAATTCGTTGGATAACCGTTGTCGAAGTAATCGCTGCTGGTTGTGCTGAGTTAGTACTATCTGCGGGATAGAAAAAAGCTTTCGATTGCCAAGCTCTACCAGTGGTCTAGAAACTTGCACAATTGCGGCTTGGCTACCGGCTTGCTCAATGTGAAACTGATAGCCGACCTCTGTTTCTACCAACTCTAAAGTGCGTTGTTCGGTGACAATGTTGTTACTCGAGAGCTGCTGGTCTTCGAGAATAACGAAGAACTGGTCCGCAAAGGCTCTACTCAATTTAGCGATTAGCGCTGGGGATGTTTTAGCGTGGTCCTGTTCATCGAGTACCGCTAGTACGTCACTACTTTCAACCCTTGAGGTACTCAATTCAACCGCACTTCGGGTGTTGAACCCCAGAATAGCCCGCTCTGCGGTGTGTAAGGAAAACAGGTAATAGATTCCCAAGAGCACCAAGGTACACAGTGCCACCAAGGCAGTAAATTTAGTTCTCAAAGTCATCTACTGTTACTCTCCGCGTTAAACTGATAACCCTGGCCATAGCGAGTTAATATATACCCTCGCTCAGTTACTTGATTCGACAGTTTCTTCCTAAGATTGGCCATATGCGTGTCTACGGCTCGATCAGTTACCGCCTCGCCCTCCCAAACCAAATCAATCAGATTCGCTCTGGTGAAGATCTTAGAGGGTGTAGAGGCCAACGTTGCTAGCAGTTTAAATTCAACGCCCGTCAGCGTTAACTCCACGTCATTAAGACTAGCGCGCCGACCATCTAGCTCGATAACAAGATCGCCATAACTAAGCTGTTTGAGTTGATGACCGCGCTGACTTCGCGTTAAGAGAGCCTTGACTCTAGCGACCACCTCTTTGGGGCTATAGGGTTTACACACGTAGTCGTCAGCGCCCAGGCTAAACCCTTCAAGCCTATCGGCTTCATCTACTTTTGCAGTAACCATCAGTGAGGGCACGCGGTTGCTCACCGCTATCTTTAGTAAGTCACGGCCATCACCTTTGCGGATCATGATGTCGAAGATTGCTACATCAAACGCAAGATTCGCTAACGCTCGAACCGCATCTTCCGCATTATCGTAATGGGTAACGTCAAAGCCATTTTGTTGCAGATATAATTCGAGGATCTGAGCACTACTGATGTCATCTTCAACGTAGAGCACCCGAGGTTTAGATAAACTTGCCAACGTTGAGAAACTCCCTGCTAACGATATCAAGGCCAATTAAGTTATGGACACGTGAATAACTTTAACTCAGCTTACCCTGATGTGACTCAGGCCATCAACCTTCGGGGGACTTTCACTCAGCGTTTATGGGCAATACAGGCAAGCAGCGCCGCCTCAAAACCATCAATGCTATCGTTAGTGTCAAACGCGATGCGGAGAATGTCTATCATCATTGAAACTGCGCTAACCACTCCACCGCCAACGCGGGCCATTGATTTGTGCCATCTTCCTCTCGGCCCAAGCCGAAGCCGTGACCACCGTGTTGAAAAAGGTGCATCTCTGCTGCAACGCCTTGCTGGGTTAATGCCTCCAAGTAACGAGTACTCTCGTAGTAATGACAAACCTCATCATCCATGGCGTGCACTAAAAAGCTGGGCGGGGCATTGGCTGTAACACGGTCTAGGAAGCTAAATTGCGCGACTTCCTCAACGCTCATTTCACGGTGATACAGCGACTCTTCCAGCCAACGCGTGTTCTCCTCATTCATCTGCGTTACGCCATAAATGAGGAGGGCGAAATCCGGATTATGCTCGGATCGATCACTGTGCTCCAAACTCAACCACGTTGCCAAATGGCTGCCCGCAGAGAAGCCTATCACGCCAATGGCCTCAGGGTTTAGCTGGTAGGTATCAGCCAACTGGTGGAGTCGCAGCATGCCCTGCCGAGCATCGGCTAATGGGACCTCCCAGGGAGTATTGGAGTGAATGGGGTTAGGAATACGGTATTTCAAAACAGCTGCATTAATGCCCTGACTGGCAAAGTACTGCGCTACATCATGACCTTCATGATAAATCGCTTCCACCGTATAGCCGCCGCCCGGAAAAATGAGTAGCGTCACACCTGTGTTCTCGCCTTCCGCCGGGTAAAAGCTCAGGGTGGGCTGGCTAACCTCATAGGCACATTGCACGCCAAAACAATCAGCTTCGAATTCGGTATTTTCGGCGTTCAAGGCCATGGGGATGGCCCCGCTCCAGAGCGGTATTTCTAATGCCGGGCTGGTCGCCTTGGGGCTAACCTTCGTTAGCTCCGGTTCTTCGGCTTGAGCGTAGGCAGAACAAGCGCCTGCCAAGACGAATATCACCAAAGAAGCTGTTCGTCTCGCTACTGTGAACAAATCACCGATTGCCTTAACCAACATGATAGTTATCCCCTTTTATAATTGAGTAACGCTATCAGCCCGCAAATCATGCTGCAAATGGGTAGTTTTCAGCTGCCGATGAATGGAATTCAACCATGACGACAACTCAAGTTATGGGAGCCGCTCGTTACCAACAGATATCACCGCATAACCCTGTGGGTAACTCCTAGGCTTCCCCACAACACAGTACTTCAGAGCAATGGTTGGGAAGTAACCAGTGGCAAAAAAACGCCAAATGTAGTGTAGGAAAAGCAGACAGATGGTTGTTTTATTAATCAATTCACTACCAAGGGGTAGGTGACTTTGAATACGGAAGGTCACACTATTGATTGAATCAACACAAACTGAATAGAGGCCTAACCACTTGATGCGCGATGCGCATCATGATAGTATGAATAATGATCAAATCCTTTAAACACAAAGGTCTTCAAAAGTACTTCGTACTTGGCAGTACTGCGGGGATCCAGAGTAATCACGCTAAACGCCTTAAGATACAACTAGCCGCACTGGATACCGCTCAAATCATAGAAGATATGGATTTACCTGGTTACCAACTGCATGCTTTAAAAGGTACCCGAGATGGTATTTGGTCAATCTCAGTAAATGGTAATTGGCGGATTACCTTTGAATTTAAAGATGGGAATGTATTTATACTAAATTACGAGGACTATCATTAATGAGCATGTTCAACCCCCCTCACCCAGGTGAGTTCATCAAAGCTACCTACCTTGAACCCTTCGGATTTAGCTGTCGTTTCCTCGCTAAACAACTGGACGTAGCTTCATCTACCTTAAACCGCATCTTGAAGGGTCAAAGTGGCATTACACCTGAAATGGCGCTGAGGCTGTCAAAGGCGGTAGGTCGCTCACCCGATAGCTGGCTAGCAATGCAAGGCAACTACGACCTCTGGCAAGCTAAACAACACCTTGATCTAGCTAAAGTTCATACGGTTTCATTTGAAGCCGCCTAGCAGGCCTAGCTCCGAAACTGTTCGCAAAGCTCCACGAAGGGAATTTAATCGCTGGATAGGCAACCAAACTGCTGGTTAAATTAGCTGAGCAGGCAACCTGTGTAAAATTGGCTACGCTTAATCACAAGTATTTAGACACCTAGATGAATAAACAGGGAAAACTAGTTATGACCGAAGTCACCGCCATTTGGCCTGTCATCATTGCGTTAGCCGCCGTTGTAAATGGTATGGGGCTAGTCCGTATCATTGGTGGTCTTGGCGAATTCGTGAAACAGAGAAAGACCGTTACCGTAGAGCCTTTTTGGCCATTTTATCTGTTAACCCTGTGTCAGCTCATGGCACATCTGCTGCTTTGGTGGTCCATTCTCGGGATGCGTTCCATTGCCCAAATCAACTTCTTAATTTATCTCTATCTGTTAGTGGGCCCTACACTCCTATTCCTCTGTACTTCGCTCATGGTGCCGGAGATTGAGGACTCGAAGGTAAACCTAAAAGCCAGCTTCTTAGAATTCCGTGGCGTTTTCTTTGCCATCTCAACGCTATTTTGGGGCTGGGCGCTCTGCTTCATGCCCTTTTTCATTGGACAAATAGCACCAACCGCACCCATTTTCTTAGGCTTCATCCTATGCTCTATAGCGCTATGGTGGTCCGATAACACCACCATCATCAAACTTGGTGTTGTTGGCTACGCGGTGCTATATATCGTCTTTATCGCGCTCTACGGCATGGAGTTTGGGAGTGTGGCCAGCAATATTACCTCTCAGTAGCCACCTGCCGAGGTGCGGGGCTACTTCGTTGATGCATTAGCGCTGTCATCGCTTGACGGCGTTTTTTGCTTTCTAGGAGTGGTATAAAACGGCCAAATCAGCTGCTCCTTCCAGTCTGCTCTTAGCATCCCCGAGACTCCGTAACGCACTGGATATTTGCGAGTAATCTTCGCGGTGCCAAATAGAACATCCCAGAAGAACAATAGATTTCCGTAGTTACCTTTATAGGTGGTGATGCCATCACTCGGGTCTAGGCCGTGGTGGGCTGAATGGGTGGAGGGAGTTGAAATAGTGCGCTCAATCACCCACGTTAGCGGGTTCAGCCAGGGGCGATTGTATAGAAAACGATCCCACTTCCATTCCGAATGAGCACCATATATCACCGTCATTTTCACCACCAAATACACGGCGTAGACTTCACCAAAACCCAGGTAAATCATGACTCCTGATAGCCAGAGTGACGGCATCATTGCGTAGTAGAAGATGTTATTACGGTAGACAATCCGAATACTCATATACTTACCGTTATGGTGAGCACGATGTAATTTGTACAGCGGAATGAAGGTGTGGGACATTCTGTGCCACCAGTATTGCATCATGTCATCAAACACCAGTAGTAGTAGGATCTGGAAGGCAATAGCGGTACCGGCAAGGGCATTACGATATTCAGGTAATACGGAGCCTAACAGATAGCTCACGGTGAAAATGATGGTTGGCTGGGTTACGGCGACCACCAGCAAGGTGCTAATAGCCTCAACGCGAGCGTCGTCGCTAACTTCACCGTCACGGCGAAACAACTTACCGCGCCATGCCTCAAGTAGTGCAAAGCCGGCAAAGATAAAGAGAATAATTACTTCGATTTTCATAATCGCCAAACTCAATTGATTGTAAGAGCTGTCATCCTATCCCGAGACTATGCTATAAAATATATCATTGTATAGATTTTAGGTATTTCATGATTTCAGCTAACCTGTCACCTCAGCTTCTTCCCAGTGAACATCTAGACGCTGTTGCCACCCTGTGTCCGTGCATACGCTACACAAAAGGTGAGGTCATCCACGCGCGGAACGACGAAAAGCCGGGCTTCTCAATTATCACTCGAGGGAACGTGAAGGTGGGTAACTATGACACGCAGGGCAACTACCTGTTAACTCAGGTTTTAGGGGAGCTAGAGATTTTCGGCGAAATCACCCTGTTCACCCATTACGCCCGAAGTCATACGGTTGAGGCGCTTTCGGATTGTGAGATTATTCAAGTTAGCCGTGAAAACTATGAGCGCTACGCCGTTCAATCACCCTCTATTAAAGATGTGATGCTAAGCATGCTGGCGGAGAAGTTACGCACCTGTGTGGATTTAATGGATGACCTACGCCATCTCACGGTTACTCAGCGCCTTGCCAAATTGCTGCTAAATTTCGCCGCGGCCAAAGATGCCTCACATGTGAAACTGCGCCAAAGTGATCTGGCCGATCATCTAGGCCTGACGGTACTTACTGTTCACCGAGCGCTAAAGCGACTGGCCAGTGAAGGGCTCATCGAGCTGAAATATGGTGGTATAGAAGTCGTCAATGCCTCAGAACTAGCGCGCTTTGCGCAGCGCTAGTGCCGAGTCATTCGCAGAGATCAACCGTAGCATAAGCGCGTTACACATCAGCTCTTAACCCTTACGGTTTCTAGTTCTTAAAGTTTACAGCCGCTAGCTATTAAACTGGTAGAGACTAACTTGGCTATTCACCTGCCCCTCAAGGCGAACTGAACATTCCCCCCACGTACTTGGAATGGTAAAAGCGCCCTGCCCCTGATAGTCGTAGCGTTTGTATTTGCCACTACAGCGAAGTTCGAAAGCTGATATCTCACCAGACTCAACCGCAAACTCAAAGACCGGACGGGAAAGTCGATAAGACCATGTTCCTCGTTCACTGAGGTCACCCTTAGCGATAAGGTACTCCTGTTCAGCGAGTCGCAATTCAAGGGTATCTGCGAGTTCAAGCAACGAACTTAGCCCCTCCTCGTTCCTCAACTCCCCGGGAATTTTCTCCGCAAGCTCCGCGGCATCAAGATACTGTTGGCTATCCAGCATAATTGCGAACGCTCGCTGAAATAGGATAGTTGTGTTCTCCACGCTCAATCGGTCTGGCCCCCAATCGTTTGCTCCCCAACTGATTGCCCGCTTATATTCCGAAAGCGCCGAAATACTATCGCCTTGCTGCTCGAAATTAAGGCCACTCAGCAGTCGATAGTTCGCTTCCTCATAGAAATTAGTGAGCTCCATTTCTTCAAGCTGGCTAACGAACTCCGAAAAGGCGTCGAAATTTTCCGCTTTATAGGCTTCAACCGCGTCGTTACTGATGCTCACAAAACGCGACGACCCGCCCTGAGATGAATCCCCAAACATAAAGGTGAACATATTACTATTGTCACAGGATTCAATAGGCTCCCCGTTGAGCATCGCCGGCTCATACTTTCGCTTTAATGCCGCTTTAAGTGCTTCGCGTTCGAAATAGGAGCTACCACTGGAATCCTCGATCACAGCATGAGCCACGTTGCCCTCGGTATCGATGACATAACTCACTGTCGCCCAGCCTTCCCGGCCTCGGCGCAGCTCCCTACGTGGGTACTGGGGTGCTACAGGACGAAGGATTTGCGGTTCAATAAATTCGCTGACCGAGCGCGCGACCTCAACGGGTGCCAACGTGTCCTGAGACGCCTCAACAGCGGGTACAGTTTGACTCGAAGAGGTTCCATCGACATTACCGGGAGCCGCCACAGCGGCTGCCATCACAAGTGTTGCAAGCATGTTAAAAGTCCTTTTTATCTACTCTCGCCCTATCTGACGAGTATTTAGTTAGCCCTAAATATTATCAAGTACCCAATCCGAGGAACAGGCGCGAATGTTGTCGAATCTCACAGTCCGCTAGACTGAATTAGATGCAGCTGTGTCTGCCGACCCGATAGAAACTCAATGTCTTTACCGTCAAAAAACGCATCCTCTTCCAACATAATACGGATGACCTGGCCGTCCCACTCGGGTATTTCAGCACTCACATTAAGCTCAATGGAATAGGCGGTATTGGGATAGATTGGATAATCCCCGGCTATCGGCACCCCACCCTGAGAATCCCACATGCCAATCGTAGGGCCTGCAGCGTGACCATGCAGCCCAAGTGGATGAGTGTAAATGCTAGGCACTAAGCCCTCAGCCTTGGCAGTCGCCAACGAGGATGCCAAGAGTTCATTACCCGTCACCCCCACCGCAAAGCCAGACATCAGAATATCCTGTAAACGATTGCCCTGCGCCAGGGCATTTTGCAGGCCTACTGGTGCGGACTGTTCGCCTTCCTTCAGCACATAGGCGTGCTGTTGCTGATCGGTATTAAGGCGCAGATACACTACGCCGAAGTCTACGTGCAACAGATCGCCGGGCTGTACCACATTCTCTGCAACGCCATTACTAAAGGTTTCGATCTGGTCGAATTCGGCACCATCGTTACGCTGAAGCGACACGGATGGATGAAACCAATTGCCTAGATTAAGTGCCCCCGATTGCTCGCGTAACCACCAGGCAATATCGTCGGTAGTGGTTACCCCGGGCGTAACCACTGCATTCGAAAAGGCCGTGGCAATGAGTTCATGACCTAAGCCCACCAGCGATTGAAAGATCTCGACTTCACTGGCACTGCGGGTCTCTAACCACCCCAAGGCTAGTGGCTGTGCCGAGACAAGCTTGTCGCGCTGAGTGGGCGTTAACGCCTGACTAAACTGTTCGTATTCACTGGCACTCATTCCGTCTGCCAGCGCGAAGTGAGCATCCTTGTTAATCCCAATGGCGCGGGGATTCTTACTGGTAATAACGGCGGCTAAAGCGGCCCACTGATCAGGCTGCTCTTCCTTGTTCCACGCTTGCTCGAATATATTACCTACGCCATAACGAGACACCGCCAATGCTTCAATCGCGGCGCCATTGCCGGGGTTATACACCACCAACATAGTGTGCCTTCTGGCCGACATCCAATCGGATGGCAACAGAGTTTTCAGCACCGGATCCTCATTGTACTCGCGCGACATAATGACCCACAGATCAATCCCTGCTCGCTCCATCACTACCGGCATGACAGTCGCAAAGCGCTCAGCTAACACCGCATCAATGATCTCCGCACGTTCGCGCAAGGTAGGTAACTGTTCAACGGTGAACGCCATGGGGGCTGTGGCGCGATGGGAGCTCGTCACTTCAGTCTGAGCCAAAACGGTTGCAGTACTCACACTGGATACCAACAGAGCCGCGGCCAACAACGTTGAAGTAGCGCGTTGTACCGAAGCAATTAACGGCCTTGCAGCTGCTACTAACGAAGGAGATAACATTACTTTCATAGGATAGACACTCGCAAACTTTGATAGTGGTGGTAGCCGCATAAATGGGCATCAAGCCAAGCTAATACAAAAAGACTACCACAGGTTGGTGACCAAGCAGCAATACTGAATAGGAAGTAAAAGGGTCGCAGTAAAGTAGCCTATGGGGGAAATAGGCGGGGGTTACGCTACTGCGACAACAGGGGTGAGGCACGTCCTGTGCCAGCACCCATGTAAGGAGAGCTAAAGATCAGTCTTCAGTGACTGGCAGCTCCGAAACTTCCGGAATAAAGACATCCGTAATATCAACGTTAAACACGTGGGCAATATCAAAAGCCAACTGCAGTGACGGGCTATGCTTGCCCCGCTCTAGCGCATTAATGGCCTGACGCGATACGCCTAAGCGTTTTGCCAACGTCTCCTGAGACCAGTCTTGCTCGGCCCGCAGCACTTTGATCTTATTCTTCATGGCTATCACGCTTAACCAATAGCTCTACCACCAAGCCATGGCAGCCAAAGACAATAGGTAGGATGAATGCCGGGTTCACAGCAGGTACATCGAACTTATACATCAACATACCGTAGGTATAGGAAACGAAGCACAGGGTTCCCAATATCCACATAAAGGCCTCGCCTATCCGCCCGCGCATATATTCATCCTGACGCAGATAATAGCGGCGATAAATTGCGAACGCCCAGAACAACGGCAATATAGGGATTAGGGTGATAATCACCTTGGGTATTAGCGATAACTCTGTCGTGGCCATAATCACTGACTGAATTCCCATCAGGATTAGAAACAACCCCATGGACAGTGCGAACTGTGGCTTACAATTTTTAATTCTATTGATCATATCCATTGATACATCCTCGTTTTACATTGGGGGAGAGCTCGAAAACTCAGTAATGTTCCCGCTTTTCGTGTCTGGCATTATTTACATTATGTCAGCATAACCTTACATGTAAAGTTATCTTTACATAATGTAATGAATTTATTACTAAGTGCTGGATGTCGTCGGGGATGACAGTAACTATTCTACAACGAAGTATACAAGGCTATAGTGACTCTAAGCCTCAGAGCCACAGCCTTCAAACCCCCTGCTAACGTTGAGCTGAAACAAAAATAGGCCACAGCAGACGCTGTGACCTATTATTGGTTAAGTTAGAGCTCTCAATCGGCTAAGAGGCTAAATACGCGATCGCTTCAGCGTCATCAGCCATATGCCTAAGGTCTTAAGTCTGTAGATCGAAGCAGCCAACTGAAAAGTTTAAATCAATTAAAATCATAAAATCGATAGTTAAATACTATTTAGCGAGATGACAGGCTAAAGCGTGGTATCTTCAAAGCGACGGTGGCTCATCCCTGCGTTAATAACCTATTTGAGTCGCTATCCCTTTCACGCTATGGTCTTAATCTTTGCGCGTTTTTATAAGGGACTTGGCTATGAAAAACCTCTTTGTAGGCCTGATAACAGCCGTCATGGTTACGGCTTGCTCACCAGCGGACCAGCAGAGCAGTGATACCAGTAATCAAGCGGGCACGGATTTCTCGCTGGATTACGAGTACTACCAGCTTGATAACGGCTTGAACGTCATTTTGCACCGCGATGACTCGGATCCTATTGTGGCCGCTGCGACCATTATTCATGTAGGTTCATCACGTGAAGAAACCGGTAGAACTGGCTTCGCGCATCTGTTTGAGCATATGGCATTTAATGATTCCGAAAACGTGCCGCGCGGTGCTAACCGCCAAATGATTGAAGAGCTAGGTGGCTCCCGTAATGGTGGCACCTGGAGTGACGGCATCATTTACTACGAAGTGGTCCCCAAGGACGCCATTGAAAAGCTAATGTGGATTGATTCCGATCGCTTTGGCTACATGATCAACACCGTTACCGAATCGGCGCTAGAGCGCGAGAAACAGGTAGTTAAAAACGAGAAGCGCCAGCGTGTAGACAACCAACCCTATGGTCACACCGGCGCCATAATTCGCCGTGCACTCTACCCCGCAGGCCACCCCTATTCTTGGACAGTCATTGGTGAACTTGAAGACTTACAGGCGGCGACCTTAGCCGATGTTCGCGAGTTCTACGATCGCTACTATGGTCCATCTAATGCCACCTTGGTGATTGCGGGTGATATTGATATTGAGGAAACCAAAGCACTGGTCGAAACCTGGTTTGGTGAAATTCCTGCCGGTCAGGATATCAGTGACTTGGCCCCAATGCCGGTAAATCTAGATGAGTCTATCCGTCTTTCGCACCTTGATAATTTCGCCCGGCTGCCGGAGCTGCGTATCACCATCCCAACGGTGGAGGAATACCATCCGGACAGCTATGCACTGGAAGCCTTGGCTCAGTTGTTAGCCGATGGCAAGCGCGCCCCACTCTATCGCCATGTAGTAGAAGAAGACGCCTTAGCACCGGGTGTTCGAGCCAGTCAAAATAGCAGTGAGCTAGCTGGTGAGTTCTCGATAGCGGTTCGTGGTAACGCCGGCGTTGCCCTAGATGATGTTAGCGCCTCCATTGATCGCGCTCTGGCGGACTTCGAGCAAAACGGTTTTGATGACCGCGATCTTGAGCGTATTAAAGCGGGCTTAGAAACCTCATTCTACCAAGGTGTTTCATCGGTATTAAACAAAGCCTTCCAGTTGGCAACCTATGCGGAATACGCCGGTGACCCGGGTTACTTCCAGACAGACATCCAGCGTATTCAAGCGGTCACGCGTGAAGACGTGCTGCGCGTTTATAACACCTATGTGAAAGACGCCAATGCCATTTACACCAGCGTGGTGCCGAAGGCAGCGCCGGAGCTAGTACTTGCTGGTTCAGTAGATGCCGGCATTGTCGAAGAAGCCATTGTGGCCGGCGCGGAGCCGACCTTCGATGACAGCGAAGCGGACTACGAACGAACCGTTACCGTGCATGACCGCAGCGAACCACCGCTGGGCCCAATGCCGGAGATTAAAACCCCAGTAGTGAGTGATAACCTTGCCGATAACGGTGTGCGTTTACTCAACATTGAGTCCAACGAGCTACCACTATTCAACTTCGAACTCTACATCCCGGGCGGTGTCTGGCTAGAGAATGACAGCGACTATGGCGTCAACGCCCTCACCGCAAGTTTGATGAACGAGGGTACCGCCATGCGGACTCCGGCAGAACTGGAAGACGATATCGGTCTGCTAGGTTCGTCGTTGAGTATCAATTCGTCCATGGACGGCATCATCCTTCGCGGCAGCGGCTTAGCCCGCAACTTCGAAGACACCTTGGCGATTGCGGCGGAAATGCTGCAATCACCGCGCTTTGAGCAAGCGGACTTTGACCGCCTAAAGCAGCAAACGCTAACGCGCATTCAAGCGAGTGAAACCTCGCCCATGAGCATCGCGTCACGCGCTGCCTTTGCGACCCTATACCCCGCTGACTTCCGTGCGGCCTCACCAACCGTGGGCACCTCGGAAACTGTTAGCAATCTTGAACTGGCTGACGTACAGGCTTTCTACCAACAGGCGATTCGCCCGAACAACGCAGCCTTTAGTGTTGCGGGCGCCCTCGATAGCGAGCGTGTGCAACGTGCCTTTAACAGCCAATTTGGTAGCTGGACTGCCGCGGCAGACACTAGCGATCAAAGCAACGCGCAAAACGAAGCTCCGGTCGCGGCGGCAACCGAACTCCCTAACTGGGTATTCGTAGATCTGCCCGATGCTAAGCAATCGGTGCTGTTCATGGCTGCTCAGGGACCATCGTCCTACTCCACGGATGAATACGATTTGGATGTAGCTATTAACCGCCTAGGCGGTGGTAGTAGTGCACAGTTGTTCCAAACCCTACGTATTCAATTAGGCTATACCTACGGTGCGTATGCCACGGTCTATGGCGGGCGCTACAACGGCCCGGCTTTGGCCTATAGCAGTGTTCGCGCCAATGTCACCTCAGAGGCTATGGAAGTTTTCCAAGGGTTGATTGAAGGCTATGACGCTCAGTTTAGCGAAGCCGATTTAGCGACTACGCAGAACATTCTGATTAAATCACAGACTCGTGCCTATGAAAGCTTAGGGCAGAAAACTGGGATGCTATCGGAGATGGCTCGCTACAACCGCACTAGCGATTATGTGTCGGCACGTCAGAACCGTGTTGCCAACATGAGCACTGACCGTGTGAGTGAACTGCTAAACCAGTACCTACCACAGGACAAACTGCTGTATGTGATTGTGGGTGATAAAGCCACTCAGTACGATACGCTGGTTGAACAGCTGGGTGAACCACGTGAGCTTGACCGATGGGGACAGCCGGTGGAGTAATTACCACTTTGGGCGCATCAAGTTGCCCACCTAAATACCCTTTAAGGGAAAACAAAATGCCCTCTTAGCGAGGGCATTTTTGCAACTCCTTTTTGAGTCAACCCAGACTGTCTTCGCCACCTTGGGGGGACTATGAAGACTGTCTGTGCCGCCGTTGTTAAATGATGCAGCGCTGCAACAAAACATTTTCTGACGACTAAACACTTTGAGACGGTTGAGACGGTTGAGACGGTTGAGACGGTTGAGACGGTTGAGACGGTTGAGACGGATAGTTCTACACCAAAAAAGCAGCTGAAAGCTAGGCATTATCTTTCATAGCATTTTTAGATATAGAATCTATAGCTAAAAAGTCTATTTATTGACCCCAAAAATATTTGACTAGCCAGTCACAATACATAAGATAGTGTGAACTAGATCACATTTTGTTTGCTTTTGATTTAGTTTTTTGATTTTTGATAAGTTAGTTTTTTATAGGTAACAAGAGTTTAAATCTTTAATAGGAGGAGAGATGTTAGTAACAAATCAAGACCATTTTACCTCTACTCCTTCCCCTTGTAGCTGGTTCAGATGGTTTACAGCTGATCCTCTTATTAAAGACTCTGTTAAATCCAGCGTTATCACTCCTTCTCTCTAACTCCATTCTTAATTGAATTTGGATTTGGAGGCCAGTTGCCGCAATTCCCATACTAAAACTACTCGCGTCTTCTGGCCATTTTGAACCTGTGAATAATGGTCCGCCAATAGTGGCGTGCTTGGATGCTTATTATGAAAAATTTACCCCAGCCCTATAAAATCAAGTCAATAGAACCCATTCAGCTACTCTCTTTCGAGCAACGCTTCAATGCGTTAGCTAAAGTTGGCTTTAATCCCTTTTTGCTACGTAGTGATGATGTCTACATCGATCTTCTTACGGATTCTGGCACCGGAGCCATGAGCCAAGAGCAATGGTCTGCCCTAATGCTGGGAGACGAGTCCTATGCAGGCAGTCGGAGCTACTACAAGCTAGAGCAAGCTGTGCATTACATATTCAATTATCAATACACCATACCTACCCATCAGGGCAGAGGCGCTGAACAGATCCTGTTTCCTGCTCTTATCAACAAGATGAGAAATGAGAAAGGCGGCGACAAGGCTGTATTCATCTCTAACTACCACTTTGACACTACGGCGGCGCATGTTGAGCTAAACGATGCCAAAGCGATCAATGTAGTATGCGAACAAGCTCATCAGCTTAGTGATCCCTATGATTGGAAGGGAAATTTCGATATCCCTTTGCTACTAAAAACTATTAATACCCAAGGTCCTGAAAATATTGCTGCCATCATCATCACGATTACCTGCAATAGTATGGGTGGGCAGCCTGTTTCCATGGAGAACATGAGGTCCGTTTATGAAATTGCACGCGAGTTTGACATCCCGGTGGTGATGGACGCCGCGCGTTTCGCGGAAAATGCTTTCTTCATTCGTCAACGAGATCCGTTCTACCAAACGACTAGCATCGATGAAATCGTCTACCATATGTTTGAGTATGCCGATATCTTTACCATGTCCGCTAAAAAGGATGCGATGGTCAATATTGGTGGACTTTGTTGTTTCAAAGATAACGAAGCATTGTATCGTGAAGTTCAAACCCTTTGCATCCCTATGGAGGGCTTCGCCACCTATGGCGGACTAGCTGGGCGCGATATGGAAGCGCTGGCAGTAGGTTTGTATGAATCTATCAATTTGGAGTATCTCACTGCTCGTATTGAGCAGGTAGAGCGATTAAATAATAAGCTCGCAGAGGCGGGCATCCCCGTTCAGACTCCTAGCGGCGGTCATGCGGTATTTATCGACGCCAAAGCACTCCTTCCTGACATCCCTGCTGATCAGTTCCCTGGCCATGCCTTGGCCATTGCTTTGTACCTTGAAGCAGGAATTAGATCGGCTGAAATCGGCTCACTCCTTCTAGGGAGAGACCCTCAAACGGGGATCCAAAAGACCTCTCCAACGGAGCTTTTGCGGCTAGCAATTCCTCGACGTACCTATACTAATGAGCACATTGATTATGTCGCCGAAAGCGTCATTAAAGTTGCGCAGCGTAAACAGGAAATTCCTGGCTATAGATTTACCTACGAGCCTCAAGTCTTACGTCACTTTCTCGCCGAGTTTGAAGCAGTCGCTTAATTAATCCGAAGTAACAACAGTCACGCTAAAAATTTCAATAACAGAGCGTGACTGTTAATCAATTAATACTGCAAGGAGTTTCTATGAAAGATTCAAATCTCAGCAAGCCTGACAAGGCCGCTTCGATAATCTATGGAGCAGCTGTAATCTTCAGTACCGCCGTGGGCGTGGGGATGATGAGCCTTCCTATTGTAAGCGTGGGAATGTGGTTTAGCCTGAGTGTGGTCGTTATTATCCTGACAGCATTCTATGTTATTTCTGCTGGTAGCTTGATACTTGAAGTGAGCATGCGCTACCCCCAAGATACCGGCATTCATACTATGGTAGATAGCCTACTTGGAAAGCGACACGCTTTCTGCAATGCATCGGTAATGCTGTTTAATGGTTATATTCTTCTTTATGCCTACCTAACAGCGGGCAGTGAAGCCATACAATTTTACGTTGAAAAAGCCACTGAGCAGCCCCTTGGCTCAACCGCCTCAGGACTTCTATTTGCCCTAATTTTTAGCTTTATCCTCTTTCTGCGTCCACTCTCCATAAGTCGCTTTCTGAGTATCTTCATCACACTGATGATCCTGTCATTTATTTATGTTGCCTATTCGTTAGCGATAAAGATTGACCTAGAGAATTTAGTTGCTTCACAGCAGGGCCTAATTCGTCAATTTTCACTCGCACCCTATGCCGTCGTCGCCTTGCCATTTTTTGCTGCCGCATTGGGGTACCAACAAACAATTCCAATGCTAAGAAATCTCTACAACAACGATGCCACCAAGGTATTTAAAGCAATTATTTTAGGAGTCTGTGGCGTAGCCACACTGTATCTCTGTTGGCTGACCCTGACGATGGGAAATCAAACTCAAACTGAGATGATTACAAAGCTATCCTCAGGCAACAATCGCATCGAGGATTTAGTTTCAACACTAAGTCACAGTGTTGAACTCAAGGCATTAATGTTCCTCTTTGTTCAATTAGCTGTTGTCACCTCGTTTATCGGCGTAGCAAAGGGGGTTCTTGATTACCTCACCGATATTTTTGTCAATCATCTACAGCTCTCGTCAAAATATGCCAAAGTTTTGGTAATTCTGCCTCCCCTAACGATGTCGCTGTTATTCCCTTACGGCTTCCTTCTTGGAATCGGCTTCGCCGGTTTAACAGGCGCGATTTGGGGCGGCCTTTATCCGTCATTACTAGCACTAAAGATCGAACAAAAGCCACCGCTTAGAGGTATGAGCTTTAAAACCCCAGGCGGCAGATTTACCCCGTGGTTCACGCTGCTATTCAGCCTTGTGATTGTCGCAGCTATCTTACTTAGCCTCTTCGATTTACTACCGCAATATCCCGCTATAGAGGAGCAATAACGATGTTATTAAGCCAAACGCTTACCCTAGCTATAACAGCTTTACCTATCAACCCTGACTGCCGCCTCTACTGCACACAAGAAGAGAACGAGTCATCAAACTATCTCTCAAGCTTAGTGAAAATAGACAGCGAAGCGAGCACCTTCCAAACCCCATCACGGGAGTTCCAGCTAGCTCTAAAATCTAGCTTGGACCAGGACGTCTGCCGAAGCTTAGCGAGGAACTTAGCAACCTGTAGCAAGTACCAGCTCGCTGGAGCAGCTCCCAAGAACACCGAGTTTTCAGCAAGTACTGGCTATCAATCAGAAATTACAGAAACTGGTCTTGGCTGGCAATCTGCACAAATTGACTACTTTAGCTATACCACGGTCGCTAGCAATACTCGCTCTGGATCGAGTGATTTTTCGTCAGGAGGGATTGCAAGGTTCTACAGCGATTACCTCATTACCGACGACGTTAAATCACGAGAGCAGATTCGCTTCAAGGTAGAGCATCGAAACAGCTATACATCAACGAGCCCTCTCAGCTTTGTACTAACTGATATCGGCGCGGTTGGACTCATTGAGCCTCAGTTCAATGACGGAGGATTTCGTCTTACTCATTTGTACTGGGAAAAAGCTTGGAATCAAAACCGTAGTAACTTGTCCTTCGGTTTTCTAGACCCTACCAACTACGTTGACACTTACCAGTTAGGTAACCCCTGGGAAGGATTTAATAATTTTATCTTCAGTACTGGTTCAGGAACCATGACCTTGCCTGACGAGAGTACTTTTGGAGTTTCTTTAAAGCAGCTATTTTACGACAACTATTACGCTATAGCGAGTATCTCAGATGCCAATGCTGACTCCACCGATCCATTCAGTGGCCTATTCGACGGCGGACGCGTTTTTTGGTCTATCGAAGTAGGATTGATTGAATCACCGGAAAAATTTTACACCCGCAATCTCCACTTAAGCTATTGGCGGATGGATGCAGGGACTCGCCACGGAAGTGAAGTTAGCAAAGGGGTCAATGTCTCATGGGTACATCAGTTGCAAGATTGGATGCCATTTTTCCGAGCAGGCTTAAGTTCAGGCGATGCCAGCCTCCTATCCTCCAATGTAACTATAGGCTCGGGCTATCTCGGATTCTCAGACCCAAGCTCTCTACTTGGTGTGGCCTTAGGTTGGGGTAAGCCTAATGAGTCCCTGTTCGGAGCACAGCAAGAGCATCAGTTTACAACTGAGGTCTTTTATAGAACCGAACTGTTCAACCACTTGACGCTTACGCCCAATATCCAATACCTAAAGTCGCTACCCCTCAATCCTGAACATAACGAGTCATGGGTAGCGGGGCTGCGCCTAAAATTTGCCTTTTAGAGAATTTATCTGTTTTCCCACGCTACTACTGAGCCTACGCAAGCGGTTATTCAGAGTAGCGGAGGGAGATACTCCACGCGGGGCAAATCGAATAAACACTGAGGGATCTGGTCTAATGAAGAGGCACTTAACTATAGACGTTGAGCAAGCGGCTAGGGAACGAATTCGAATTCTATTTGATGAATTCGAGAGTATCTACGTATCTTTCTCCGGAGGGAAGGACTCAGGTGTTCTGCTCAACCTAGTCATTGAAGAAGCACGCAAGCGTGACAGGCTCCCCGTGGACGTACTCATTATTGATCTTGAAGCGCAGTTTGAACATACCATAGCCTACATTTTAGAGATGGTTAATCGGCCTGATATAAATGCTTTTTGGGTTTGCCTACCTCTAAGCCTGCGCAATGCAGTATCACAATTTCAGGTGAAATGGTTCTGTTGGGATCCATCAGCAATAGATGGATGGGTACGATCAAAACCCCGCCATCCTTCAGTTATCGACAATCCTTCCAGCTTTCCCTTTTTCTACTTTGGAATGGAATTTGAAACCTTTGTTGCTGAATTCGGCAAATGGTATAGCGCGAAACGTGGCGTTCCATCTGTGTGTCTAGTCGGTATTCGTGCAGATGAGTCGATAAATCGATACAACGCTATTAAACATCCCTCAAAGAGCAAATTACACCAACACGGCTGGACGACCAAAGAATGCGAAAATTTCTATAAAGCCTATCCCATCTATGACTGGCATGTGACCGACATCTGGATTGCTAACGGTCGCTTCAAATGGTCTTACAACCGCATCTACGACTTAATGCACCAGGCAGGTCTAACACTTTCTCAACAGCGAGTTTGTCAGCCTTTTGGCGACGATCAACGCAAGGGTTTGTGGCTCTATCAAATTCTGGAAGCATCAACCTGGCAGAAGCTGGTATCTAGGGTTGCTGGCGCCAACTTCGGTAGTCGATATAGCAAAAACCAAAGCCATATTTTAGGCCACTATCGCTTTGATCTACCGGAGGGGCATACCTACCGTTCCTATAGCAAATACCTACTTGAGAGCATGCCGCCACACTTGGCGCAGCACTATCGAAAACGAATATTTAAGTTTCTAAATTGGTGGCGCAAGAACGGTAGAAAGAATGGCTTTACTCGGATTCCTGACTTTGCGGAGAGGAAATTAGAAGCGAAGAAAAAAGCTCCTAGTTGGCGACGAATCTGTAAGGTTCTCATCAAAAACGACTACTGGTGTAAAGGTTTGTCGTTTAGCCAAACCAAGCGACTCACCACTCATTACCTTGAGCTATATGAAAGCTACCTTCGGAGGGAAAAGCTATGACACTCAAAAGTGAAATTGTTGATTTATCTGGAAAGCTGTTGCATTCGTCACCAGAATTATCCTTAAAGGATCGAGTAGAAATTTTCAATCTGCTCTCCGTCTTGGCGGCTAGTATCGTGGAGTTTAAACACCCAGCGCTTAACGTCCAACTAGTTCGCACAAACACCTTAGAAGATAACGATTACAACCCAAACGTTGTCTCCCCACCAGAATATCGTCTACTTACCCACTCAATCAGGGAGGACGGGATCACAATGCCGCTTGTGGTTGCAAAAAGCCAAGGACAAAAGCCCTATGTAGTAGTTGATGGCTACCACCGAGCACAAATTATTAAGTTTGATAAGGAGGTGAATAAATCCCTTGCCGACCACATACCGGTAGTTATTTTAGCTAAGCCGTTAGACAAGCGAATATCTTCTTCGGTTAGACACAACATGGCTAGAGGTTCACACCAAGTCAAACTCACTGCAAAACTGATCCTTCGCCTAAAGGAGCTGAATTGGACGAACGATGAAATAGGCAAAGAACTTGGAATGGACAGCGATGAAGTCCTGAGAATGCAACAGATCACTGGGCTTGCTGAAGCCTTTAAAAATGACGATTTTTCCACAGCGTGGGACTAACTTTAGACGGAGAAAATAATGAATATTTCTAGACATTACACTAGTGAAAGAATGAGTAAAATTGTAGTGTACAACAACTTGATTTATCTGTGTGGTCAAGTAGCGAGTGACGCCACGTCTGGGATCGCCGTACAAACAGAGAGCATGTTAGGCAAGGTAGATGATCTTCTAGAAGAGGCTAACAGTGATAAATACCATATCCTTAGCGCCACGGTTTATCTCAGCGACATGGATAATTTTAATGTTATGAACGAAGTCTGGGAGTGGTGGCTGCCGTTAGGGCACGCACCTGCCAGAGCTTGCGTTCAAGCACCCATGGCGCGCCCCGAACTGTTAGTAGAAGTTTCCGTCATTGCGGCGGTTAAAGAAAGCTAGCTACTAAGTTCAAGTAGGCCCGCACGTTCCAACACAGACGGCCCCTGGTACCTGTGCTGAAGTGAATTGTGTTTGGAAATGCCCTCTTAGCGAGGGCATTTTTATAACTCCTTTTTGTTTTTTTGGGGAGGAGCGGCCCCGACTGTCTTCGCCATCTTGGGGGGACTATGAAGACTGTCCTGTCTATGCCGCCGCTGTTGAATGGTGAAGCGCGATTATTCTGCTTTGGTCGCTTCGGCCAATAGCATTAACTTCACGCTAGCAACCAGATCAAAGTCCATTGCCGCAACAATAGCGTGCATCACAATGAGCAGAGATTTGTATTCATAGTCATGGGCCTCAATGTAATCCTTTGCTGCGGAGTAACCCTGCGCTCTGAAGACACCCATTAAATCAACGGCGCGCTCTTCGCGAGTAATTGGGCGCTCAACTGGCGTCACACCCAGTTGCTCCACCGTCTTCTCCGCTAGTGTCCAGACTGACCACGGATTTTGTCCCGTAATGACATTACCGTCAGCGACCACCATGTTGAGGTAGTCGGAGGTGGACGCAAAGGTTGCACCCTGCTCCTTCAGACCATCTTCCAATAGAAAACCAAACACCTGCTCGGCTTCAGGAATCAGCAGTAGCTCTTCGCTATTGGTGAAGGAGGTGACTGACTTACCCGCCAAGAGATTAGTCCCGTCCGGCAGTGACACATTCAATAGCGCCGCAGGGCCATGACATACCGCCGCAATCACTCCGCCCTGGCTGTACATGTCGGCGGCGAAAGATTTGATGGCTGAGTTGTCGACAAAGTCGAACATCGTCCCTTTGCCACCCACGAAGTACACGGCGTCATAATCGGCAGGGTTCAGGTCATCGATGACCAAGGTATTCTGTAGCTGAGCTTGAATCTCAGGGTGATTAAGGAAGGCGTAGCTATAGTGCTCCATATCATCTTTGTCCAAGATCATAGGTGCATCGCCGCCCTGCGTACTGGCGATATCTACCTCAAAGCCGTTGACGCTGAATACCCAGTAAGCTCTTGCCAGTTCCGTGAGCTCATAGCCGGTGCGCTTACCGCTGGTGCCCATTTCATCCACACTGGTTACTACCGCCAAGATACGGCCATTGGTTGCGCCGGTAGCGGCAGCTAGGTAGGGAATATCCTGCGCTTGGCTATCCTCAAAGTTTTCCAAACCGGTGTCTGGGACGAAGCTTAAAAGCCAGAGAATAGGTGCCGCAATGAGGACGGCTAATACACCCAACGTTATAGCACTGCGAATAGCGATTTTTTTAATGTTCATAATTATGATCTCCAATTTGTGTACCGCTAACTTAACGAAGGGGCGGTAAAATCGAAGTCAATTAATGTGAAAAACTATTTCGAACTGGGAATCGTTGAGTTTTAGCTCCGTTTTCAGGGCTAATTTCTCTGCAATTCGGCGCACCAAATACAAGCCCTGGCCCACGCCAGAACTGGTGTCGTTGCGAACGCCTGGCGCCATGACATTGGTCTGCTTAAGCGGCGTAGTTTGATTGCGGAAGGAAAGCTTGTTGGCCGCCACCTCAATAAAAAGGTGAGGCGAATTGGCATGGCGAATGGCGTTTTGAATAAGATTGAGAAACAGTAATTGACTCAGCACCCTATTGCCATTGATCACCAACGAGTGATCACCGCTGAGATCAATGGAGAACTCACCCGAGAGCACCTGCGGTTGCTCAATCGCCAACTGCTCAATACAGCCCATGACATTGATGCTTTCCTGAGCCAGCGATTCCTCTCTAGCCAGCGCTAGGAGCACCTCAACGGTATTGGCAAGTTCGGCATTTATTCGTTCAAGCTGGTCAACCTCCGCGGCGGTTAACGCTCTTCCATTGGCCATCACAAGCAGATTATTAAAGGCCGTAAGGGGCGTTTTCAGCTCGTGCCCTACATCGGTAGTGAAATCGCGTTCGCGCTGAAGCATTCGTTCAATTTTACTAAAGCTAGCCTCGAAGGTAGCCGCCAGCGCGTTGAGTTCGAAGGGGAGCTGAGGCATGGGGCTTGCGGCGTTCGCCCGCTGGCTCACCGCGGCTGACAAATCCAATACCGGCTTAGTGACCCGATTGGCAATTTTAAGCGCCACGAATACCGCCACCAGCGTGAGGAGAACGAATACAAACACAAACACCACGAACGCCCCGGGTGAATTGGAAACTACCAGCATGCGCGAGACTTCCACTACCAGTACCCGTAGCTCGCCATCAGATGTTTGCAGTACGCCATTGCGAATTCCCTGCGGTGAATCCCGCAGGCTTAAATGCTGAAAGTGGTAGTGATCATTGGTGTCCGTAAACAGCTCGCCATAGCGACTGCTTAAAACTCTTTCTCGCCACTGCGGTGGCAGGTCACCCGCCTTGGTAAAGAGCTGCTGCTGAGCGCTGAGCTGGGGTTGCTCGCCGCGCTGCAACGAGGTTTCAATACTCTGGGCCTGCTCGTTGACCAAACGACTAATAATGGCATCTTCAACAATGTAGGCGGTGATGACACCTACCGCCAAGAACAGCAGCGAGGATACTAAGGTAAAGGAAACCAACCAGCCGGTGGTATAGGCGCGTAGGCCTTTAGCTTTAAACATTGGCGACCTCTAATCGGTAGCCCAAGCTTTGAACCGTAGCTAACATGGGCGTTGCAAAGGGTTTATCTAATACCTGGCGCAGAGCATAGATGTGGGCTTTAAGGGGGTCACTGTTAGGCACTTCATTTGGCCAGATCTCCGCGACCAACTGGGATTTTGAAACCGGTTTGGGATAGGCTCTGGCCAACTGGAGAAGGATACTAAAGCCAATCTTGGTGAACTTTAGCGGTTGATCCTGACGCGTCACCTCATGGCTGACAGCATCAATACACAATTCACCCAAACTAATCTGCTTGGACTGATAGAGTTGTTTACGTCGGAGCAGCGCTTGGCAGCGCAGCGGGAGCTCTCGCAGGTCATAGGGTTTCACCAGATAATCATCGGCGCCGTGGTTAAAGCCCTGAGCTTTATCCTCAAAACTATTGCGCGCTGTCACCATGATAATGGCGGGCTCAATCCTGGCATTGGCTTTGATTTGCGCACAGAGATCTACGCCGTCACCATCGGGGAGGTTGAGATCCAAAAGGATGACATCGAAGCTATCGGCCACTGCTAACTCGTAGCCCTGACTAGCATTACGGGCGAAATCGACATCCCAGCCCAATCCCGTTAGGAACTCGATAACCTGGGTAGCAATTTCAATATTGTCTTCAACCAATAGGACTTTCATAGCCACTCTTCACACACAACTTCATCAGGGTAGATTAAGTTGTACCATGCGGGGAGTAAAATCCAAGTCAATTCTTACACCTTCTTGGCAAGTTCGTGGCTATCGTGGGATAGAGACTCGGGATTGAAGTTGATTAATATTCATAGTGGTAGCGAAGCTGCGCAATCATGAGACTGTCGTCTTGGACTTTATAGATCAACTGACATTCGTCATTTTACTAGCAAATACTCATGAATTTTTAAGGCAGAAAATGCTGATCTGATATAAGCTGCACCCAGCAATAGATTCAGGAGTTTGTTCATGCACGTAATATTTTCACACGGTAAAGAAAGCGGCCCATGGGGCACAAAGATTAAAGCGTTGGCGGAGATCGCTAAAGCAGCTGGACACAGCGTTGAGTCCATTGACTACACGCACACTCAAGATCCAGACGAACGTGCAGCGGTCCTTGGCAAATACTTACCTACGGTAGACGATAATGTGCTGTTAGTAGGCTCTAGCATGGGCGGCTATGTGTCCATCCGTAATGCGAACCCGCCTAAGGTAAAGGGGCTATTCCTCCTAGCACCGGCTTTATACATCCCTGGTTACGAGCGTCAGGAATACTTCTACCCGCTCAACATTGATATTGTTCATGGCTGGTCCGATGAGGTGATTCCCTATCAGAACTCCATGAAGTACGCGGCGGGTTACAACGTAAACCTCCACTTGATTGAAGGCGATCACCGTTTAAACAGCTCGCTAGACACCGTGTCTAGGTTGTTTGAATCCTTCCTAGCGCAGTGGGCCTAATCGCTTGAAGGTTGTGGGTTTTAGTTCTAGAAAATACTTTTAACCCACCTAACTGGCCGCTACAGATTTCAAACCCAAATATTTAACAAACGGTTCGAAATCTCGGTCAGTAAAGAGTAATGGAATACCCTCGTTTATACAGTAGGACGCGATGACGATGTCATTCGTCTTGCGTACCGTAATACCTTTAGTCCGAAGAAAACGGAAATGCTCGGAAGCTCTAAGAGCCTGAAGCGTACCCAGCATTTCATGTTGCTCGAGAACCAATAGGTTAGCTTTCGCCAATTTATAGTCGTAGCTCTTTCGAAAACCTTGGAGTATCTCCAATAGTATTAAGTCTCCCATCAAAACCACATCGTCGTTCAGAGCCTCATCGAGCATCTCAGTTTCTAGAGAGTGAATACCATTGAGATAGTCAATCCACACACTGGAATCTGCCAGTATCATGAGGCCCCGCGCATTTCATCGAGGTTACCCTCCCAGGTTAACTTTCCTCGAAGCTTACGAATGCTCTGTTGCTTTCGCTGCTGAACAATTAGTTTCAGCGCTTCTTCGACAACTTCTCGCTTAGTGCGCAGACCAGTGGCCTGCAGAGCGCTCAGCATTAAATCATCGTCAATCACTATGTTGGTACGCATACAACCACCTCATCGATACACATAAAATAAATAATCATACACATTATAGGTATTAATTTAATTCTCAGCAACTCCCTATTTGAGGGATAATCTCTTCCTAATTGAATGCCCGACAATATCCCGTTGCTGCCGTGTTAAGTCGCGTCTCGCCAGTCTCTTCTCCGTGGGCTAAAATGCCTTCACAGGCTGGGCCCAGATGGCACCGGCAACCAAAGCACCTACTGACAGTGAGGACCATGCCCCTAGATACCCAACGGTTGGATAAATTCCTCAGCCAGCAGCTTTCCCTCAACCAGCATAATGTGCGGCTATTACTGGCGCGCAATCTGGTGCAGGTTGATGGGCAAGTAGTCAGCCAACGCGCGCAGCGGATAAACCGCTTCTCCCGTATTGAGGTGGAGGGCACGGTGCTGCAGGCAAATACCCCTTACTACTACATGCTCAACAAACCCGATGGCGTGGTCTCCGCCACCGTTGATGCACAACACCCTACCGCCTTGGATTTACTCACCGTACCCCACAAAGCTGAACTGCATATTGCCGGGCGTTTAGACCTTCACTCCACTGGATTGCTGCTCTTCACCAACGACAGCCGATGGTCCGAAGCATTAGCACATCCGGACAATAAGATAGCTAAACACTATCGCGTGGATGTCGCCAAGCCATTGGATGAAGGGTATGTTCAAGCCTTTGCCGAGGGCATGCACTTCCCCTTTGAGGACATCGTCACGCAACCGGCCAAGCTCCAAATAGTGTCCGAGTACCAGGCCGACGTGTGGCTAAAGGAAGGTAAGTATCATCAGATAAAGCGGATGTTTGGACGGTTTCGCAACCCGGTAACGGCTCTGCACCGATTGAGTATTGGTGAGATTGTGTTGGACGCCGAGCTGGCACCTGGGCAGTCGCGAGCGTTAACGCAGGACGAGATTAATAGTGTGCGCCGAACAGGCTAATACTTTAATTTTCGGCGCTTTAAAGTTGTACAGGCCGCCTTAGCGGCCACAGCGAACAACGCCAACTTAAGAGCAGGTATTAACTCCGCCCCCTAAGTTTATTTAACCACTGAGCCCAGACAACCGGCTTGATGACAAAATACAGGCCCAAGAATACTTGGAAGAAATCACCCACCGCTAAATATAAGATTAAGGTAGTTTGTGGATCTGCATTAAAGAAGGCCACCACGGTGTCAGGCAAGCCTGAAAAGCCTGCGACAATGAAATAAACACCAAGAATCTGTAGTAATAATTCTTGATTTATTTCTATTGAACTAGACGGTAAGTCTTGGACATTAGCCGCAATAGACTTCGAAAGTCGGAACAGCATGACCGAAATGAAAATCCCTACCACCATGACTGAGCCGAAGAATGTCAGGAACCGAGGGAGGTCGAGCTCCACTCCCGTATAGTTCGCCACAATTACCATAGGAGCCGATATTGATGGGATCCAAATGATCATATTCACCAATAGATAGATCCCAAAAAACTTTATTGCTATCGCCGTAATATTGTTCATTTCCTTAATTCCCTTTTAGTTCGAACACTCACGTTAAGCACGGTGCTGCTTAAAACGGCCGCTGCTTTAGAGGCCAATTTTCAACGCCAAGCTAAGTGATATAAATATTGATCGATCAACAATATCACTAACAATAGTGTAGGGCAATCTGAACAGCTGGGAACGGTAACTGGGAGTATGAAGTGCGGGCAATTAGGCATTGGATTGCGTTATTGCTCACGCAAAAGACGTTTGAGGATGGTGTTGAATAGTGCGCTGAAGACGGCGAAGTGAAGTCCGCTTAGGGAAACATTAGGGTAGCAACAATGCGTCACTACCCTGCAACCTTTAGCAGCTCGACCACGGAAAAGGCCAAGCCGCTAAATCGCTATACCGCTATGCCATTAAATGGCTACACGGCCAAGCTGCTGTAGCACTAGACCTTAGAAACCTAATGGGATCCCAAAGGCGAAGAAGACAACTAGCAAGGTGGTCCAGACAATCATGAAGGCCACTGAGTAAGGCACCATCATAAAGATCATGTCACCGAAGCTTAGGTCTGGCTTGTACTTACGCATAAAGGCCAAGATAACACCCGCATAGGCCATCATTGGCGTAATGATATTGGTGGATGAATCCGCCACTCGGTATGCCGCCGCAACCAGATCTGGTGTCATCTCTGGGTTTACCGCGTAGAGCATGGGGATGAAAATTGGCCCCAATAGCATCCATTTGGAGGTTAGGCCCCCCACAAATAGGTTGATCAGCGCCGTAGTAATCACGAAGCCAATAATCAGCAGAATAGGAAATTCCTGCAGGCCAAGCATTTGCAGAAAGGTCGCTCCCAGATAAGTCACGTAAGTGCCCAAACCAGAATGCGCCAACAGACCTAGGAAGTTATAGCAGAAGAAGGTGAGTACCAGGATGTAGCCCATGGTGTTCATCTGTCCCACCATGGCTTGCACCACATCCATCATGGAGCTGAACTTCTTCGCCGCGAAACCGAATGACACACCCACAATGATAAACACCATAGCGATGAGCAGAATCACGTTGTTCAGATAAGGTGATACCGTTCGGCCCGTTTCATCGGTGAACGTAGCCAATGGCCCCAGTGCCAACAACGCCACAAGTCCTAGCGCCACAACCAACCCAAACAGCGCTGCTTTGAGGCCACGGCTTTCTTCCGCAGTGATTTCAAAGTCAGAAATACTAATGTCTTCGGGAACTTGGTAATCCATCTTCTCTAGACGAGGCGCTACGAAGCGATTGGTCACCCAGGCGCCTAAGCCTGCTAAGAGGAAGGTAGAAGCAAAGATGAAGTAGTAGTGCATGGTCGCCGGCGTTAGCGGTGTGCCATCGGCACGCTCAAACGGGACTCCCTGCGCTTCAGCGAACACCTGAGCGTTCATACCAATAATCACATCCACGGGAGTGGCTGGAATGAGGTTAGCGCTAAAACCCGCTGACACACCGGCGAAGGCCGCAGCCATACCAATAAGCGGATTCTTACCCAGGCCTGCGTACAGCAAACCGGCTAGTGGAATAAGAACCAGGTAGCCTGCGTCGGTGGCAATAGAGCTCATGATGCCAAGGAAGACGATGGCTGGCGCTAGAAACCGATCAGGTAGCTTAGTGCCCAATTTCTTGATGATTGCGGTGAGAAGGCCAGAGCTTTCGGCCACACCCACACCCAACATAACAATAAGAATCACGCCCAACACGCCGTTACCAAATGCCAACCAGTTACTCACCAGGGCATTGTCGAACAACCAACGGACGTTTTCGGTCGCCGTCATGTCCTTAATAACATGCGATGTAAAGCCGCCGCCAGCGTTTGGCGTCTCAAAACTTAAACCGCCCACGATGGCGGTGAGTACTAGGCAGAATGCCAATAGGAACATGAAGATGATGACTGGATCAGGAATTTTCTTCCCCACCCGTTCAATGAACGAGATCTTCTCGTTCGCTTCGGCTACGTCGGTCATTATTACGAATCTCCTAAGGTATTTTCGCGCTGAATCATGTTGGCTAGTCACAGGCTTGGATGGCCCGTTGTTATAGTTATTCGCCAATGAGCGGGAAAATGGTAATCATTATTGAGCTTTTGTTTTTTCGCAGACTGAATTTTGCACTCTGCGGCCGTTTTTTGAAAGGGTTTGTTGCTCAAAGGTCATTCAAGCGGAGCGAGATTGACTCTCCCGATAGGCTTTAGGGGTAAAACCCGTAAGCTCCTTAAACGCCCTATTGAAGGGGCCGATGGAGTTATAGCCACAGTCAAAGGCGATGGTCGAAATACTTTGATGAGCATGATTGGGAGCTACCAGTAATCGCTTCGCTCGCTCTACCCGATGGTGATTGAGGAACTGATTAAAGTTACGGTACTGAAGTTGACCCGTTAGACAGCGGGTGACTTTATATTCCTGTTCATTGATACGCTCAGCAAACTCGGCGACCTTCAGGTTGGGCGTGGTCAGTAAGGCATCATCGTTGAGCGCCTCCTGAATGCGCTTCGCCAGCTCCATTGAATCATCTTTTATTGGGGTAGCCGTTGCTGGAGCTGCCTTTTTGCCCGAAAGCGGATGCTTAAGACGATATTCAACCGCAAACCGACTCCCCACCAGCGCGAACACTCCGCAAAAGGTGAGAATGTGAGTGCGCCATTGGGCGGCGAAGGAATCCGTGGCTGCGCCGGCTACCCAGAGTATGGTCAATACCACTAACAGCGACACGCACGTGACAAAGGCTAAACGAAATCGGCGTTCATTCGCTGAACGAATATTCGCGAGGCCCTGCAAGGGCTCACTGAAGGTAAATGCGATAGCAGTGATACAGATGAATGAGGAGGCATTCGTTACCACCCGTGCCGTTTCGGTACCAACTATGCCGCCACTGAGCGGGGATATTAAATGCGCCGCAGCTTCCACCACCATCACAACCGGGACTAACACAATTGCTCCGGCAGTAATATCCGCCTTGCTTCGAAACAGTAAACGACTGAGAAACCAAACCCACGCACAGGCACCGGACCCGGCAATGACCAGTAAGGAGTGCACTAGCCCAGATGAATCTTCAGTAAAGCGAGCAAAGGTTGAGGCCGTAATCACCAAGACCAACAGCCACCAGATGAGCCGGAGCGGCTCCATACGCTGAAGTTGTGAACGCAGCGTACCGAATACTGACTCTTCGCCCGTTACTGGGGTGTCCGTAACCGGGAACGCTCGAAGGTAGTGTATGACGTTCTGAGTCCACATAAATTGGTCCTAACTTTGCACTTTTTTACACAATTAATCGTCTTTTTCCAAAACAGCAAGCATTGAGGTCATCGCTGGCGATACTACTAACACTCGCTTACACACTAGCTTGCACACTAGCTTGCACACTAGCTTGCACCGTCGTTTAGCGGGCTAAGCGAATACTAACACAGCACGCCAAAATTCGCATACGACAGGGCTTAGGCATTGCGGCTTTGATTAGCGATTTAGGCGAACGTGAACACCGCTCAGGATTCAGAACCGTAGCTGCAGCAGCTACACAAAAAGGTAGTTAAGGATTTAGATATTATGACAGCGCAATCTTCTCACCCCAAAGGGCTATCCGACGCATTTGCCCGTAGCGCCATTAACAACGCCGCGAAGTTTTGGTTTGCCGCCGTGTTAGTAGGCCAAGCTATCTTCGCCTATTACATCGTGGCGTTTTATTACACCGCCACCTTCAACCAGGACATTGAGCACTTTAACAGTATCATGCCGGCCGGTTATATCGAGGGCGATCTGTGGGGCAACATTGCCGTGGTCGCGCATATGATTTTCGCGGCGATTATTACTATTGGTGGTTTAATGCAGCTGATTCCCATTATCCGCCAAAAGCTTCCGGCGCTGCACCGCTGGAATGGCCGCCTGTATATTCTGGTGGCCTTCATCATGAGCTTGAGCGGTGCATTCATGATCCTCACCCGCTCCGATAAGATTGTTGGCAGTACCATAGGTCATACCACCATCATGATTAACGCATTGATCATCATGGTCTGTGCGGTCTTGGCGTTCGAACATGCCCGCCGCCGTCAGTTTGCTGCACATCGCCGCTGGGCGCTGCGGTTGTTCATTGCGGTGAGTGGCGTCTGGTTATTTCGCGTGGGCTTGATGGCGTGGCTAACCTTCCACGGCGAGCCTGTTGGTTTTGATCCGCGTTCGTTTACGGGCCCATTCCTAACGGTTTTATACACCACCGTATATGTGCTGCCGCTGTTGTTTTTGGAGGTGTACCTACGAGCTCACGCTAACGGAACGCCACAGCAGAAGCTTTTCACCGCGGTGGGTATCGTCTTGCTGACGCTAGTGATCATCCTTGGGGTGTTCGGTGCCACAATGGGAATGTGGCTGCCGCGGCTTTAGTTTGGGGTTGGGGTTGGGGTTGGGGTTGGGGTTGGAGCCGTAGCCGTAGCCGTAGCCGGAATCCAGCCAGACTGAGGATACGGCATTTGCACACGTAGACGCGTTTTAGCGTTTACGTGTACAACTGATGGTTAACGCAACGGCGGTAACACCGAATTGATAAATTGTTCCGCTACACCCGACTTAATCGCGGCCACAGTAAGCGCCGAATTCATAATGACCGTTATCCAAAATACGATTCGGAACTCCGTTTTAATCGATTTATGCCGTAACCGATAGCGAGCGACTAAAGCACCCGACCACCCACCTATCAAACTCAAGAAATGCAGGTGCGACTCACTGACGCGGTACTGATTATTACGAGCCGCTCGCTTGTCTAGGGCATAAACCAAGTAGGTCACCACGCTGATTGCCGCGAGGTATACTAACGGCAAGAACAGTGTCGGATTCATCATGGCCACCGCGCTGAGCACAACCCAGTAGCAAATAAATAGTAGCCAGCCTAAAGGTGAACCACCGCGCTTAGCCTTCGAGCTTTTGCCTGTCGCTCTGCTGCGATTAATATATGAAGGCCGGCGAGAGGCTGCCTTAGCATTAGCTGGTCTGACTTTTGCACTAGACCTTGGTGTTGCGACTGTATTGTCGGAAGTGCTATTGAGCAGACTAACAACCACTGCATTATTTCTACCTTGGGTATCCTTCAGCGTCTGAAAGACTACCGAGTCACCCACGCTGGGCCGCCGGTTGCGCTGTTTTACAGATTTAATATGGAAGAATACTTTGCTTTCAAACGAAGGGGAGGAAATGAAACCGAAGCCTTTATCGTCGTTCCAATCCAGAATGGAGCCGTCATACTGCATAAACTAAACACATCCCTGTTGAGAGTTAAATTGACCATGCAACTTTACGATTTATCTCAGTTCATGACAATAAACTGCGCAGGACTTTTACCAACATCGAACGAAAGCAGCTCGCGACTAACATTGTCACCAGCCTCCAGTTCAACTAGTTGGCGGGATTTTGTATTAGACACCTCAACCCAATGCCGATAGACTTCAAAACCACACAAATCACCTTAATAAAAACAACCAAAGCTCCCTAATAAAAAATAACAAGACCAAGGAATATCTATTCATGAAAGGATTCTGTTGCCTTATCATCTTAATGATAAGCACCTACTCGCCACTTGTTTTAGCCGCTGATAATCACGACGCACTGATCTCCATTGTTGCTTCACCCTACTCCAAGATGATGACCGATAAGGATGAAGATAACCGCTTCTATACGGGCCCCGCTTCCACTAAGTACGACTTTGAATTTGGTGATGGTCTTACGGCTAGATATATCAATGCTTCGGGCTTGCCCTTTTACGCGGCGATCTCTTCCCATAAGGTGAGAGATGAGGCGAAACAGGGCGACCTCCGCTATTCAAACCTGTCAGTGGGTTATGCGGCGAAGTATGACGGACACATCTCTCGAGACATGAACTCCTACCTAATTTTGGGCCTCGGTGTGGGTGCGGCGCGCTTTCAGTATAGAGAGATCGATGACACTGGTAAGGTCCTAGTGAACTAGACATCTCATAGTTATATAATCTGAACAGATTTATGAGGTGTTGTCATGTGACCTTTCCCTGACCTTTCCCCTCGATTAGTACCAATCTCTCGATGAGATTTCCTATATTAGGCAGCCTTTTCCGCAAAAGCTACCGGGGTTAAATAATTTAGCGAGCTGTGGGGGCGTTCATTATTGTAATGGTGTTGCCATTTGGCGACCTCATAGCGCGCTTCTTGTAATATCCTAAACCAATGCTGATTTAAGCAAGCATCCCTGAATCGACCATTAAAGCTCTCTACAAACGCATTTTGCGTCGGCTTTCCTGGCTGAATAAAATTGAGCTTCACTTGAGTCTCCTGACTCCAAAAGAACATCGCCTTACTTGTAAATTCAGTGCCATTATCACAAGTTATGCTGCCAGGCTTGCCGCGAACTTCGATCAGGTCTGATAGGAAGCGGGCGACGCGAGCACCCGATATCGAGTATTCCGTTAGCTGACCAACAATTTCGCGCGTGTAATCGTCGACGACATTTAAGATTCTAAAACGTCGATGGTTCGCGAGTTGATCCGACACAAAGTCCATCGACCAACTTTGATTAATCTCAGTAGCGGGATCCGAGACAATACGCGGACGAGTAAGCTTCTTTCGTTTCTTAGTTCGCACCTGAAGGCCTTCTTCGGTGTAGACGCGATAAGTACGCTTACGGCTGACTACTAATCCCTCTCGCTTTAACAGCGCATGAAGCATTAAGTAGCCATAACGTGAGTACTTCGCCGCAAGTTCTTTGAGGCGCTTACGAAGTCGCTCATCGCCATATCCAGCGGCCTTGTATCGAAAGCCAGTCCGACTGACCTGAGCCAGCGCACATGCTCGGCGCTGCGAAAAACCAAACCGTTCCATCAAAAAGACTACGATCGGTTTGCGGTCGGCTGGCTTTACCACTTTTTTGAAACAACTTCCTTCATCGCTTCGACTTCAAGAAGCTTATCGGCTAGTAACCGCTTCAACTTGCCATTTTCTGACTCTAGTTCACGTAGCCTTTTTGCCTCATTCACTTCGAGGCCTGCGTACTTAGAGCGCCAGTTATAGAATGTGCCCGACGAAATGCCCATATCTCGGCAAATATCGTCTACATTCGCTCCGGCTTCATGCTGCTTGATTGCCTTGATACTTTGCTCTTCTGAGTAACGTTTCTTCATTTTCTTGAGATCTCCCTCTGGGTAGATTAACTGGAAATCTCATCGATGTCGTGGTTCTAATTACCGGGGAAAGGTCAGTTCCCGATATTCCTTAATCGCGCAAAGCGATGATAAGAAAGTACTAGTTGTCGGCACTTCATTAGTACCTTTATCCGTTGGAAATAGCCTTGCCCGTCGTTGTTCCAAATTTTCTACGCTGTCAATTCCTAGACAGGTATGTAAATCTTTAAATGGCGTCTTTCCAGCTATTATTGGCTTTTGCTTAGACATTCGTTAATTCTCCACTTCATCCATGAGTTTAAATTAGATTTAAAAATCATTGATGCAGTAACGACTAAATCGGTCGCTCCATAATGAGCAGGCTTAATGAAAGTTCCGATTTGTAGTGGAGCTAAGATACAACTCTCAATCACCCCCACTCCCTCACCAACAACCTATCCTTCACCCCACGCACCTGAACGGTCATCGCCTCATACACCTCATCAAAGCTATTTACATCCGCTCCAAGTCCCGGCAACGCCATCGCACTTTGAACCATAAAGGTATCCCTATTGGCATAATCGCCCCAGGCATCATCCCACCAGCTTAAAACGCGTTTACGCGCCTTTGTTAGCGTTGCCTGACTCGGCACTTTATCGCCCTTATTCAGGTTTTCCTTAGCGCTTGAAGGTAATAGATTCCAAAGGTCATTACTCGGCCAATGGGCAAAGGGAACACAGTGATCCATGTGATAGCTGTCACCTAGCTTCTTACCACTCCAAACGGATTGGATCTCGTAGCCATCGCTGCGTAACTGCTGCGCTCGCTTTCGCGCATAGGAAGTATCCTGGTTGTCATCAATCCACGCTAAGGAGGCAAGGTAATGCTCATGGCTTAACTTGCGCTCTTGATTTAGCGGATAACTCTTCATAAGCGCTACCCACTGATTAATGATTAGTGGCTCAATCCAGCTACCAAAGAGTTTGAAGCACTGCCATAGGGATTCATCCAGAATGAATTCGCCAAAGCTTTCGAAATAGCTTTTATCAAGTACTAACGTGGACGCCTTTAGGGGTGATTGTTTGCGTACTTCGAACAGGTAATTGGTCTTCTCTTTGTGCCAAAGGTGTTTAACCGGCATAGCTTTAATGGTGGTGGCACTATCGGACAACATCTTCGAAACCGCTTTAGCTTCGTCACCGAGGAATATCGCTCCTATGTGTAAATCATCCGCCTGTAAGTGACTTAATTGCTCCCAGGCTTCTTTAACAAAACCTAAGCCACGCTGTGTGTTAGTCGCTTGCTGAATACCCCAGTGACACCTATCAACGCTATTCGCGTTGGCCGGCTTTTGAATTGGGAACTGGAGTAATTTCTTGTATTGCTTCGCCCAGTAGAAGGCGACTAGACCCAGAGGCAGTGCAACCTTGCCCTCTGACTTATCTACCACACAGCCCGAATGCGCCTCAGCAATACGAACTAAGGATCGTAGCAGTGCCAGTTTGTAGGTGGCCGATTTACTATCGTTTACCAGCGCGTGACGAACTTTGAGCAAATCGCCCGAACCATCATCCGGCAGCTCCAACACCACCGTCTCCCACCAAACCCCCTCACGCTGCTGCTGATCATCGTCACCCGCAATAGCAGTCACCAACAGCCCATGATGACGAGACAACTGCTCCAGTTCCGCCACACTCACCCCATGGGAAACACGGCTATCACTAAACTCGCCATGACGAAGAGTGATTACTAACTTACCCCTAGGCGCAAGCAGATTAGTGAGTTTACGGAAGGCACGCTGACGATCACTCTTAGGTACGTGCATCCACACGGCACTCAACAGAATCAGATCAAAGCGAATACCCAGCTGATGGCTAGTGGCTAAGGCAGGAAGGGAATCATTAAGCCAGGTAACGGGAGAAGACGGGTTTTCGGCAGCCGTGTGTAGCTGGCCTATTTTACGCATGGCTTCAATAGGTTCTGCGGCATACACCTCAGCGCCTAAGCTTGCCAGCCATCTAGCATCACGCCCAGTACCCGCACCCACATCCAACACCTTGAGGTGGCTGTTAGGCGCTGGCCAGTAAGCTTGCCAGCTAGCATGAACCTGTTCTGGGGGCATGGTGTTGTATTGCCCTGCCAGGTCACTCGCGTTGTGTTGATAGAAGTCACTCAAACTACGTCAATTCCCTTTTTAGGTAGTTTTTATGTTGTTAATTAGTTTGGCACAGATTGGTAGAGGTGTGTAGTGGTTGGTGGGGCGCTGGCTTGGATTGGCGATAAGCGCTATGAACGCAACTGAATCATACACTCCCGACGATCGTGACATTACACCTTGTCTGCTGGAGGCCCTTCAGCTTCGCGCCGCGCGCTTTGCGCAGGGCCTTGGTATGTGCAACGCTCGCTTCAGTCGGGTAGATACTCATTCTTGGTTGCGTGAGTTGCAGCCGGAAAATTTAGTCGTTACGGACGGCGCTAATCACCTAGGTCAACCTATGCTTAGCCATCGCCCCTTCAATGTCCTCAATAAGTTGCTGATAGGGCTCTAAACCACGTGAACGAGCACCTTTAATCTCTACGGCATTCGCAATTATTTTACACTGAAAGCCCTTAATCAATTTGATATTGACCGTTGGCACGCCGGAATGCGTAGACGAGCGCAGCTTCACCGATTTAATATTCGACCATGGGATCCTGCGAATAAAAAGGCTGTTCACTACGTACGACGGTACCACGATACCTTCGTCACTTAGCTCAATGTATTGCTTCTGGTAGTACCGAAGACCATACAGTGAACTAAGAATAAAAAATGAAAGTACCGCTACTAAAGCAAAATTTAGTGCGTCGTTCGCGAAGAGAAGGATCAGACTCAGCACTGACGTAACTAAACAAAACACGATAGTCGATTTAGCCTGGCTGTAGTGATAGCGACGATTCATTGAAGTTGTCCGAAATTATTATTTTTATCTAAGCACGAGGAACTAGTTCTCGCGGCATCCTCTATCCATAGGTACGTCGGCGAGCTCCCCACCACGACACTCAAATTCGATGAATAGATCCTCAGCGCGGAAATTGCGACTGGGTTAGCAAAAGCGGCCGGTGAGCGCCGGCCGCAATACAATTTAAACTACTGCGCAATACCGTGCGACATCAAGATGAAGGTATATTCCTCCGCACGATCGCGAAGTCGGCCGTAGCGTCCGCTATTAGCAAAGTGACCCGCGCCCATGTTCATACGCATCATCAGCAGGTTATCGTCGGTTTTGTAGTGACGCATTGCCGCCGTCCATTTCGCCGGCTCCCAGTAGGTCACCCGTGGATCATTCAAACCACCAGTAACCAACATCGATGGGTACTCGCGTGCGGCAATATTATCGTAAGGCGAGTAGCTTTGAAGCAGCTCAAAGGCAGCCTTATCTTCAATCGGGTTACCCCACTCACTCCACTCAGGGGGTGTGAGTGGCAAGGTTGCATCCAACATGGTGTTCAACACATCCACAAACGGTACGCCCAGTACCACCCCACTCCACAGCTCAGGAGCTTGAATCGTTACGGCGCCCATTAACTCGCCGCCGGCTGACCGGCCCGAGGCGCTGATATTTCCTGCACTGGTGTAATTAAGCTCAACCAGACTATTCGCCACATCAACGAAATCGTTGAAGGTGTTAGTACGTTGCTCTAGCTTGCCGTCAAGATACCACTGATAGCCCATTTCATCGCCACCGCGAACGTGTGCTATCGCGTAAATCACCCCACGATCAACCAAGGACAGGTTAACACTGGAAAAACGTGGCGACATGCCCGAGCCATAGGCTCCGTAACCGTATAGGTGCAGCGGATTGCTGCCGTCTAACTCAGTGCCTTTGAGGTACACCATGGTCACAGGTACTTGCGCACCGTCGCGGGCGGTAATCATCACGCGCTGAGTATCGTAACGGGTTTTGTCGTACTCCGAGGGAATATTCGTGACCTTGCGCGTCTCAAGCACTTGCTCCGCTACGGCGTAATCGTAAACGGTTGACGGCGTAATCATCGAGCTATAGCTCAAGCGCAGGTGGCTTTGAGTAAACTCGGGATTGTTGCCAATGGAGGCCGTAAACACTTGCTCGGGAAATGCCACCTGGTGTGATTCGCCGTTGTAGCTAAGCACGGTAATTTGCTCTAAGCCCTCAACGGATTCCTTCACGGCAACAAAATCATTAAAGGTTTGCATGCTTCTTAGGTATACCGAGTCACTCCCTGCCTGAACGGTTTCCCATTCGGCGTAACTTGGGTTCTGGTCATCTACCTTTGCCAAACGGAAGTTCACGTGCTGGTCGTTGGCCAATATCCAAAACTTGCCGTGAGCATGATCAACGGAGTACGAGAAGCCCTCATCGCGTGACGCGAACAACATAGGCTCAGCACTTAGATCCGTTTGTGACAGCGCGAAATACTCGGAAACGGTACCCATGCCCGATCCCAACAGCAGGTACTCGCCATCGGACGTCGAACCGAAGCCAAGGAAGAAACTGTCGTCGTCTTCGGCCAGCAATACGCTACTTTCATTGGTGTTCAGGTTATAGCGGTTGATTGATTCGGTGCGCCATTTACCCTCTTCCAGTGCACCGTACACCAACGAACCGTCCTTCATAAACTCGGCGCTGCCATTGGTATCAGTAATGGTGTCGTCAAGGTACTCGCGAGTACTAATGTCTTTGACCTTAACGGTATAGCGCTCATCGCCCGAGGTATCGAACGAATAAGCAATGTAACGGTTATCCTTTGAAATGCTGTAGCCACCTAGCACGAAGTACTCGTGGGATGCGGCCAGCTCAGGCTGATCAAGGATGACTTCCGGCTCAGCCTCAGGATTGCTTAAGTCTTTACGCAGGTAGGTACGATACTCATCGCCCTCTTCGAATACCCACGAGTACTCAAAACCGTTGGACACCCAGGGCACGGACGATTCAGACTCATCGATGCGCCCTTTAAACTCGTCAAAGAGCGTATCCGACAGCGCGGTGTTCGCACCTAGCCAGCTTTGAAAGTAAGCATTTTCTTCGTTGAGATAACCGAGTACATCCTGATCATCTACCGTGGGGTAGTCTTGATCGCGAATCCAGTTCCATGGGTCGGAAACGGTAATGCCATGATGAGTGAATTCATGCTCACGCATCTCAGCCGAAGGCGGATTGGGTAGCTCGGTTAACAAGCTGTTCGAGTGGTTGTGACTCGGTGCAGCGGCCTTATCATTTGACGTGCAAGCACTTACCAACACCACGGCACCTAAGGCCAGAGCAATTGGTTTAATACCAAAATTTTTCATAGCAATTCCCGTTTATTAGTTTTCACCCTTTTGGGGTGTGCACCGTTGGTGCAGTTATCAAGAGTTAGATTAGCTTGACTGAATGGGTTTGTACACGGGAGCTTTGTCACCCTACCTGGTCATTTTAAGACCTCGTGAAAAATCAGGGATTCGTTTAGTCGGGTAACGCAACTACCCGAACTGGTAGTTTTTGAGCTTACTTTTCGCCTACCCTTTTAGGTAGTAAGCAAACCCTATTTAGCCAAATTCCCCACCAACTAATGACCACGTAGCAATTGGCAGGTACACTTTATAAAAGCATTTCAAAGGGCGATGAAAATGGATTTTCCAACCTACGAACTACTCAAAGAATATCAGCGTGATCACCGCGATAGCTTCAATCAGGATATTGGCCTGCGTATTCATCGCGCCCTAAGTTGGCTGCATCGCTCCCTGCACGAGCAGGATGATCTGGACGCCCAGTTTGTATTCCTCTGGATTGCCTTTAATTCCGCCTACGCCTACAACAGCACCTCGGAGTATCGGGTCACCGAGACCGAACAATTCTCCGGCTTCATCAGTCGCTTAGTGGGCCACGACAGCCATCAGTTGCTCCACCGCGTGCTCTGGACACACTACCCCAATGCCATTCGGGTACTGTTGGGCAATAAGTTTGTGTTTCGCCCCTTTTGGGAGGCACAGATGGGTGAGCCCATGGAAACCGGCTGGTTGGAACAATTCGAGCGGGCAAACCAAGCCGCGAATACGGCGCTAGGTCGGCAGGACGCAGCCACCGTATTGCAGATTGTGATGACGAGGCTCTATACCCTGCGCAATCAAATCCTCCACGGTGGTGCCACCTGGAACAGCGCCGTGAACCGAGATCAACTTCGCGACGCCTGCGCACTACTGAGCGAGCTGGTGCCCTGTGTCATTTCCATTATGATGTCCCACGCCGGTGAGGTTTGGGGCCCCGCCCACTATCCGGTTATTGAGGGTTAAGCTTCATGACGATTGCCACCGTAGTACAAACCTTTCGGCCACCATTTTTAGTGTTAACGCCCATCTGTGTATTTTTAGGTGTTAGCACCGCCTCCGCCAGCGGCGCCACCCTCAACACCCTGCAAGTGGCGTTAATACTACTGGGCTGCCTCTGCGCTCATATGAGTGTGAACGCCCTAAATGAATACCATGACTTTAAGAGTGGCTTGGACTTACAAACACAGCGCACTCCGTTTAGTGGTGGCAGTGGCGCATTACCTAGCAACCCCGAAGCGGCATCAATCGTATTGGCGTCCGGCGTAATCTGCCTGGCTATAACCTTAGTCATCGGCGTTTATTTTGCGCTAACGGCTGCCATGTAAAATCTCGCCATTACGGCTATAGCTGCTGTGTTAGTACTCACTTACACCACCATTTTAAACCGACTACCGTGGTTCTGCTTAGTTGCCCCAGGCTTGGGTTTTGGGGTGTTGATGGTGGTGGGAACTCACTGGGTGTTAGCGGGTGAAGCAAACGCTTTGGTGTGGTGGGTGAGCTTGATTCCCTTCCTGCTGTTAAACAACCTGCTACTCATAAACCAATACCCTGACATTACTGCGGACCGAGCCTCGGGACGAGCCACCTTCCCTATTCGCTATGGTGTTGAAGCCAGTAATCGGGTGTTCGCGATCTTCAGCCTGAGCGCAGCGAGTTTAGTCGTGGCGCTGGTAAGTCTGCAGCTTATCCCACCCCTGGCAGTGATTAGCCTTGTACCCATTGGCTTAACGCTTATTACCTATCGCGGGGTTCTGAAATTGGGTGCGGAGATTGGCTCTCAGCCACAACTGATGGCAGCCAATGTCATAGCGGCTAATGTGACGCCGCTATGCTTGGCGGTAAGTATTGCGAGGGGTTAACAGGCTTTAGGCTAAGGCTAAGGCTATGCATTAGACTTGATTAAGCTTGCATTGACATCATGATGACAAACACTGCCATGGCTACCGAGATCTGAGTCTGACGATCCATACCCTTACTTTTACATCTGTTGATTAGCTTCATAATTTTCATAACTTCATCCTTTTCATAACACTATGGTAGGCCTTATGGCCGTTTTAATGCCCTTTTGTGTTAGGCATGTATTACATTATGTAAAGAATACCTTACATGTCAAGTAAACATTACATAATGTCGTGGATATATTACAAAGTGCTGTGCTCTAGCGGTGAAACCAAGCGGTACATCAGGCTACAGAATGAACGAAAAACAACCAAACTATAACTAAGAGCGGCTTCTACGGTGCTCCGCGCACGGTAGCGCTGATGGCCGAGTATAGCTTTTAACATAGCCTTCCCTTAAAGGTGTATTCCTATTGCCCCTCTTTTTAGAGGGGCTTTTTTTATCTAGCGGTTTGGGGGAGAGACAAACTAGGCCTATTGGAATCATGATGATAGTTCTTGTTACGCATTTCGCAGAAACACGAACGCCTCGATACTGATGACAAAAGGCACACTTTAATGTACTATTACTTCCCAATGAAAATATTCAATTGGAGCGCTGAAAAGAATCAGTTACTTATGAACGAGAGAGGAGTCTCGTTCGAAGAAATACTGTTCTTTCTGATAAATGGTGGCTTACTAGATGATCTGGAACACCCAAACTCAGGTAGTTATGCAAACCAGCAGGTGTTCATCGTAGCCATGAATGATTATGTGTATTACGTACCCTATGTAGAAACTCAGGACGAGATCTTTTTGAAGACCATCATTCCAAGTCGCAAGCTCACGAAAAGGTACCTCGGAGGTCAAACGTCATGAAAGATCTAAAACTAGACAGCGAAGAGCAGATTCTCGTTGAGGCCTTAGAAGCGGGTGAATTTCAATCCAAGCTTTCCGCCGAGCGTTTAGCCGATCTTGAGCAGACAGCGGAGAATACCTTTAAGAAAGATAAACGTATTAATATTCGCATTTCATCTCGTGATTTACAGGCAATCCAATCGCGTTCGCTTCAGGAAGGCATGCCCTACCAAACCCTTATCGCTAGTATTATCCATAAGTATGTGTCGGGCTCCCTCGTAGACGTTACAGCTAATAAAGCTAATTCTCAGAAGTAGCTGACCATTATTGACTGTTCCAGTCATTGACGCGCTTCGCGGCGACACAAGACCGCTGCGATGACTTCACCAAGTCACCGTAATCATCGCTACTGATGAAACTGATAAATACTGGCTGTGGAACCAGGCTCTCCCGCCAACCTAACCACGCACTCTCCCCAACTCCTTGGAATGACGAAGGAAGCGTGTTCAATGGTTTCGAAGCGTTGATAGCTGGCATCGCAACGAAACTCGACGATGTGTGTACTGCCCTCTTCCGGTTGGATGTTAACCACCGCGCGGGTTACTGGGAGTGACCATGCACCGCCGTCGCTAATTTCGGCGAAGTTAACCAAGTATTCATGTTCTGCTAGCTGGCTCTCAAGTCGATCTGCCAACGCAAGGATATTCTGTACTGGCGGCTCGTTCCAAAGCGCTTGGGGAATATTTTCAACGAAACGTACCGCGCCAACAAAGTCCTCTTCGGCAATCATTAATGAAAAGCTGTGCTGCAGCAATAGCATTGTACTGGGCGTTTCCAAGTGTTCGGCACCCCAATTTAAGGCCAACTTATACTGCTCCAGTGCTTCACCTACGTTGTCATTTTTTTCCGCGTGTAAACCTCGTAGCATCCGATAATTAGCCTTTTCAAAGCGATTTAGATACTCCAAGTTTTCTATTTGCAATAACGCCGCTTCAAAGGTCTGCCAATCAGCCGTGAGATAGGCATTGCGGGCATCCGTGTTATAGCGCTGAAAGCGCAGGCTCGAGCCGGATGAATTATAAGTCCGATTATTCAGTTCGAACTTGATCACGCGTTGGTTAATGCTTGAGGTTACGGCAACGTCGTTCAGCAAAGCCGGCTCGTATACCGAAGCGGATACGGCTTCTAGCGCCGCCCGCTCAAAAGGTGGACTCCCACTTGAAGCATCCACCACCGCATTGGTCACCGTTCCTTCTGGGGTGATCACATAGCTCACCGTCACCCAGCCTTCACCGCCACGGCGTAGCTCCTGGAGCGGAAACTTCATTGCCAGCGTCTCAACCGAAACGGCAGGGGTAAATTCCTGAGTTAAAAGCTCCGAACGCCCCATGCCTTGATTGCGAGTTTCAGCAAAAAGTGCGGGAGCTAAGACTGGAGATGCCACACTAGACGAAGCGATACGTTGAGCAATGGCACTCGAAGAACTAGCACGTGGTGAAACGATTCGTGGCGAAGCACTACTTGGAGAACCAGTACGGGGAGAAATCGTACGGCGAGAAACCGTGCGCTGGGAAACCGCGCGCTGCGAAACCGTACGCTGAGAATCAGCACTGTGAGAAGCAACATTGGGCGACGAGGTACTCGCAGAGAGACCACTTGGAGATGGTGCAGTGAACGAAGATTGAACGGCAGCAGCCGTACCAATTATCGCTACCCACGACAGTAACAGTTTTGTAATCATGTGAAACCTTCTATCCTTGAAGAACTTCATGATGTATTTTTTATATTCTTTACTTCACGGGTTTTTCCTTGGAGCCTGCAAACTGCGCAGCTTCAGACTATCCTAACCCTATCGTTACAGTAGCAATAATTTCCCCGTCAAGCAAATTACCCGCAAATTTAGCATTCGCTGATGTCTCGCTGCTTCGCCAGTTTTACCCGTTTAGGGTTCACCACTGAGCGGTTTTACATGGCAAGGTGTCACAGCGTTACTTAGATTTGACGGTTCCTACCACACCAAAAAAGCCACCCAAGTAGGTGGCTTATCTATAAGCTTTGATCGCTAACAACCCCATCGAGGTTGGGGTTTAGCCGTTAACTGCCGCCGTTTTCTTCAGCCATATCTGCGGACATTAGTTCAGCATCCAGTGCCTGCTGTACCGCCTGATAAAAGGTTAGGCGTTCGGCCATACGCTCTCGATCACTCGCTACCGCCCAGTTACCATTCGAGGCAATGACCAGCTGCCTAGCTGGATCAATAAAGATGCCTTGGCCAAAGATCCCACGCGCCATGAACGCGCCGTTTTCCAAGGTCCACCACTGGTAGCCGTAACCGTAACTTGGCGAGATATTCCCCACATGATTGGTGGTGGCATCGGCCAACCACCCTTCGGGCAAGATAGACTCGCCATTAACCTTGCCTTCATTGAGCATAAACAGGCCAACGCGCGCAAAATCGCGAACGGTAGCTTGAATACAGCAGCCGCTAATCTCCTGACCTGAAGAACTTAACAGCCACGACGCATCGGCCTCCATACCGTAGGGCTGCCAAATCTTTTCCGATAAATAGTCGGCCAAGGTTTTGCCGGTAGCACGGTGAACTAACAGGCCTATTAGGTTGGTCTCGCCCGTTTTATACACCCACTTTTCACCAGCGGGCGCTTCACGCTCTAAACTCCGCATGTAGCTAATAGTGGTATCCACCCCGGGCTCGGGCACGTGATTATTGAACTTAGCGACATCCGAGTTTGGATCACCATAATCCTCGTTCCAGCGAACACCCGAGGTCATCGTGAGCAACTCTTCAACCGTAACGTCGTTGTACACCGAACCCTCAAGGCCGGGCAGATAGGTGGTGATCCTGTCATCCACACTGTCAATGTAACCATCTTTTATCGCTGCGCCTACTAGGGTAGAAGTGAGGGATTTCGCAACCGAAAAACTCGTCCATCGGCCATCGGCAGTAAAGTCTCGACGGTAGTCCTCAAAGCGAACCTCGCCGTTGTGAACAATCACCATGCCAGCGGCACGCTGGGTGTTCATATAAGCCGTCACATCGAGTGGCATGACAAGAGGCCCTCCCGCTGGGAGTTGAAGTGGCTGTTCGCTTGCAGAGATAACTCTAGATTGCGCCAGCAGCGGCACTTTATCCAGCGCCCTGAAGGCGTAATCGCGCTGTTCGTCGGTCCAAAACAGTAGGTCTTTATCGGTGGGGAATGTCAGGATGAGGCTGCGCACATCACGGTCAATCGTCTGCCAATACCAGGTACCGGAACCCGCCAGGATTACTAGCGCAGCAAGTAGCCATTTCTTCATTATTTTACTCTCATTATTATTTTGATGTCCTACGTTACACCGTGACTTACGGTGAGGCAATGTGGACAGTCACAGGTGTCTTTGCGGCTTGTATACACTCGACACATCAAGAGCAAGACGACGCCCTGTCCTAGAGTCAGAGGGTGCTCAGGTGTCACCTGCGTTACTAGCTATTTTGACTTACGTGCCGCACACTTTAGCTATTAATAAATAATGGAGTTTGCGATGAATAATTTCTTTAGTGTGGCCGGCAAAGTTGCCGTAGTAACAGGCGGTTCACGTGGTATTGGTGAAATGATTGCCACCGGCCTATTGCAGTCCGGCGCCAAGGTTTACATTACCGCACGTCGAGCCGAAGAGCTCAATGCCACCGCCGCACGCCTCAGTGAATTTGGTGAGTGTATTGCCATTGCATCAGATCTATCTACCACTGCAGGTATTAGCCAATTTGTTGAGGCGGTAACGCAACGTGAGAGTTCGATTGATATCCTCGTGAACAATGCCGGTGCGGCGTGGGGTGACACCATTGATAACTTCGCCGAGGAAGGCTTTGACAAGGTCATGGATCTCAACGTGAAATCTATTTTCTTCCTGGTACAGAAGTTCCACCAGCAGCTGAAGCAAGGGGCTACCCAAACTGACCCTGCACGTGTTATCAACATTGGTTCCATCAACGGTTTAACCAACCCGAAGATGAACAACTACAGCTACTCAGCAAGTAAAGCCGCGGTGCACCAGTTAACTCGTCACCTTGCCGCGGATATGGCCGAAGAGTTCATCACCGTGAACGCCATAGCGCCAGGATACTTCCCAAGCAAGATGACCGCTCATATTATTGAGGCGGATGACGCGCTAAAGGAGTCCGTCCCGCTAAAGCGCTTAGGCAGCTACGAAGATGCCGCCGGTACAGTGATTTATTTATCGTCTCGTGCCGGTGCTTACGTAACCGGACATACCCTTGCGGTGGACGGAGGCATGGTGGCAGCGGCGGGTTAAGCGCTGCCGATCTCACCCTACTCTGCCTTGAAAGGACTAGCCCAAAGAGATTGGCGCTACCGCAAACAGATTAGCGCTATCGCAAACAGACTAACGCTATATTGGTTCAAGTGTTAGTCTGTGCATTCACTCGCAACTGTTTAGGTTTGACAGCATGTTTGAAGAACTCGATTATCAGGAAACACCACTAGGCTCCATTAGTCTTCGCCGACGCAGCGAACCTAGGCTAAACAATCGCATTGTTTACGAGGTGAAGATGAATGATGAGTTCCTCATGTCCAGCCTGTTCTATGAGGCCGAGTTACAGCTTTCCTATTTAGGGCTCGCTGCGTTAGATCGCGATGATCTCAACGTGGTTGTGGGTGGATTGGGCCTTGGCTACACCGCCGGTGCGGCATTGGAAGATGATCGGGTTGCGCGCTTGCGAGTGATTGATGTTATGGCGCCCGTCATTAGCTGGCATCAGCGTGGCCTCGTCCCTATGGCCAAGGCACTGACCTACGATGAGCGCTGCGAATTGGTACTGGACGACTTCTTCGCCTGGGCCCTCGATAGCGAGCGTGACCAAGACTGCCTCGATGCGGTGCTACTAGACATTGATCACACTCCCGCCCATTGGCTTACCGCCAGTAATGAAGGCTTCTACAGCATTCAGGGATTAAGGGCGATTACCGATAAACTCAAACCTGGCGGCGTATTCGCGCTATGGTCTGACGATGATCCGGACCCAGAATTCATGGCCTTACTGGAAACCGTTTTCAGTAGGGTAGAAGGCACTCGAATTACCTTCCCCAACCCCTATCAAGAGGTTGATGCCTCTAACGGTGTGTATGTAGCAATTAAATAGCTGCTAGTTCCTCCTGCAACCTCAACCTGACCTCTTTCTGCTATGCCTGAAAGTGGCAATAAGCAGCGTATTTGGTGCAATTAACGGCTGGGGACTAAGGCAGTTAACGCGGCGCTAAAGGCTTCTTCGATTAGTGCGTATGTCTCAATACCCAAGCTCACTCGGACCAAGCCTTCCGGTATTCCCAACGCAGTTCGCTCTGCCGGCGTGCATTCCACGTGACTGGTAGTTTCCGGTAGCCCTACCATGGTTTTGGTGGAGCCCAAGGTAGAGACGAATTCAATACCCGCTAGGTTTTCGAGAAAGATACCAACGCGCTCACGCGAGCCCAAATCGATACTCACTACCCCTACACTTCCGTGTAGTGATTCAGACTTGGGCGTCTGCTGGATACCAGGATAATAGCATTGAGAGACAGCAGGATGGACGGCAAAGAACTGTGCAAGTTGTGCCGCATTTTCACCAATTCGCGCCATCCGTAACTCGAAGGTGGCTAAGCCGCGCAGCACCAAATACGCAGGCTGCGGTGCGAGTAACGAACCAATTAATTCGCGTTGAGCTCGGAGCTTAGTAGCAATGATTTCACTGCAGCATACAACTCCCGCCAGCGCATCCACGTGCCCCGACAGAAATTTAGTTGCGCTGTGGATAACAATATCCACACCAAAATGAGCGGGGTTTTGATTGTAGGGTGTTGCGACCGTGTTATCACAGATTACCAGCGCCCCATTCGCATGAGCGGCCGCTACCACCTTTTGTAAATCCACCTGTTGTAGCAATGGATTAGAGGGGGACTCCAGATACACCAGATCACAGCCTTGCTCAATTTTCAGCAGCAGCTCAGCTTCGTTACCACCTTCAATCCAGCTCACCTGTGCGCCGCGCGCGGAGAACTCGTGTTTCAGTAGTGCAAAACTACCGCCGTAGAGGCAATCCAGCGCCACTACTTTAGTGTTGGGCGTTAGGTAAGCAAACAGCGTGGCAAAGATGGCGGCCATTCCCGAAGAAAAACTCACCGCTGCTTCGGTATCCTCCATCTGCGCCAAGGCCTGCTCCACCGCTACCACAACTTCGGCCGGGGTATTGCGAGCATAGAGTGGCGAGTCTGAATTTCCCAAGGCTGCATCGCGCCATTGATCTACGTCATCGAAGGGCCAAGCAATGGTTAGATCCAGTGGGTTCATAGCTTTCTCTTAAAGTGATGGAGTGGGATTGAACAAAGGCGTTATACGCTTCAGCGCAACGGATGATGATGGAGGGTAATAATAGTCAGAATAAGGGAAAGATGTCGAGCGCACCGCTGAATGAGTTCAACGCGCGCTCAGAGAGCTTGGGGGAGGCTCTTCAAGCGCGTCGTCGAATCATTACAACAGGTGCTCTTAAACACAGCGGTTTAAATCATCAGTATAAGCACCAGCGTAGCGCCCACTGCACCGCCAGCGACAATTCCGCCCATCAGTTGAGCGAAGCTAAAGCTTTGTGCTACTTCCACCACCTCAAAAGCCTGATCAGAAATAATGGTACTGGCATCAATATCCAGCGCAGCGGCAATACATAACACTGATTCACTGGCACCGGTACCATAGCGTTCAATCCGTTGAATCGTGCGCAGGCTAAGACCTGAAGTATCCGCTAACTGCTGCTGGGTCCAAGCTTTCGCGGTGCGAAGCGCCTTGAGTTGTTGAGCATCAATATTCATCTCAACACCCTTACTTAAACAGCAATTCGAAGATCATCACACCGCTGAAACCTACCACAGCACCCGCTAGCAATGACTTGAACAATTTCGGCCAGTCAAACTTACCGTTTTCGTCACGATAATAGTTAAAGGTCACTGTCTTTAAATGAGCGCCATCCTTAACCACGCTCGCCGATACCTCACTTTTGTATGAGTGAGTAATATCAAGCTCGACTTCGTATTCCGAGTCATCAACACTAAAGGTATGAACCGTTTTGAATCGCAAACTGAGCTTTTCGGAAACCAGTTCGCCGTTCAACCATATCTTCTCCATACCCGTCCAGCTAGAACCCCACACTACCAGTTCTTGGCCATCTAAATTGAAGCGCGCCGTAATGCCATTTAGCAGTGAAATTGTTAATGGCTTGTTTATGTTTTCCTGAGACATGTTTTTCTCCTTGATGAAAGTACGATGCCAGAATCACATACCGCTGTCATGTGCGAAACGACAGCAAAGCGTCTGTCACAGGCCTGACGGACAGGTGTCACTTTGCTGTCAGATACTATTTTGCTATGACAGCAGGGTGTCATACGCGTTGGAGGCCGCATTATTTCTACGCATACTGATATCGACGCAGCATAATGACGGTCGACATCTAGCTTGGCGCCCGAGGATGCTTTCGCTGACTAAAAATGAGGTTGAAGAGTCGCGCGTTAGCAATTCTTCCTACTAACACAACAGCAACGGGTCAAGAACGAAGAAAAACCTCCTCTTCGGCACACAAAAGTCCTTGCTCTGGGGAAATATTTTATCCATATTCTATGGTTGCATAGGCAAACACATAGAGTAGTTCATGAGAAAATTGGTGGTCTGTTGCGACGGCACTTGGAACGATGCTACCCAAAAGGGTAGTAATAAATTTGAAACCACGAATGTCGCCCGCTTCCACAACTTGCTAGATCAAAGCCAAGCCAACCAACTGAGCTTTTATCAACCCGGCGTGGGCACAGGCGGTTTCTTCGATCGCCACATTGGTGGCATGTATGGCCGCGGTCTGGGTAAGCAAATTATGGCCTGCTACCAATGGTTGGTGTCCGAATACCAGCCGGGCGACATTATCTATTTAATCGGTTTTAGCCGCGGTGCCTTCTGTGCTCGGAGTTTGGCGGGCATGATTAACCGCTACGGTATCTTGGTCAATAACTTTGCCTCCACCAAGGCGCTCGCGAAAGCCGTAAAAGTGCTCTATCGCGAAGGCTACCAATACAGCCTAGAAGACTACCAACTGCCTAAACCAATGACCTTTCACCCTCATTCCAACACCGTGGGCTTCGTTGGCGTGTGGGATACGGTTGGTGCCTTAGGCATTCCCGATGACCTAGTACTATTTGATCTCTTTGATGCCCCAAGGCGCTATCGTTTTCACGATGTTGAACTCAGTCGTGAGGTACTTAACGGCAGACATGCTCTGGCCATTGACGAACAGCGCTCAAGTTTCTTCCCCACCCTGTGGAGTAATGAACATCACCCGTCCGTTAAGCAGGTCTGGTTTGCTGGCGCGCACGGTGATGTAGGTGGCGGCTATGAACAGCGCGGTTGTGCCGATATTAGTTTGGCTTGGATGATCGAAGAGATCCGAAACCCCCAGCTAAATGGTGCGGTTCCCGCGTTGAGCTTTGTTGATAACTTTGCCGATTCGTTTGCGCCGAACCCCGAAGCACCTATCCATGATACCTATCAGGGCATCATGCGCTTTCTCTTACCTCATCCTCGCAGCGTACCCAACTTAGCCGATGAAACGGCCGTTCATGATTCAGTTCGGCAGCGTCAAAACGCCGGCCTTCATCCTACTTACCGTCCCGAGTGCGGCGTGTGTACCAGCGGCGTTAGCCTGACCATTTCCGCGGATGAGGCGTGGAACTGGACAGGGGTGTATGTTCAAGCCGGCGAGCAGTACCAGATTCAATGTGCCGAGGAATGGGTGGATGCGCCCCTTGAAGTGGCCTCCAATGGAATTCGTTTACCGCAGATGCGATTGCGTATTCTCCTACAGCTAGGCGGTTCTCTGATTGATCACCTTGAGTGGGCGGTAAAACGCATCATCAACAAACAGCGTGCGGACCTCTTTCTATCTCGGCGGATTCCCAAGGAACCGTGGTTTTGCGTGATGGCAGCAATTGCCGATGCACCCAATCCGAGTCACGATGGCACCCCGCCGCATCATCGCGTGTTGCGAGTGGGTAAATCGCTATCATGGACTGCCGCCACCAGCGGTTATCTTTACCTATTCGCCAATGATGCCTGGGCGCACTACGGACATAACAGCGGGACCCTTGAGGTAACGGTGCAACAGATGACGAAGTCTCAAGAGGCAGACGCGTGAGGCGCTTTTTTCTGTTATTCACACTAAGCTGTGCGTAACGTTCTTCCCTTGGAATCCACCGGTGCTTACTGATGTATAACTGCGATGGATAAACTCGGATTTATAAACTCTGATGTATAACTGCCTTCCAAAAATCTGACTTGTAAACTCTGAGGTATAAACTGCCAATTCGCTGCTGATTAACTAGCCAATCTGCGCGCTTTTCGAACATTTTTTAGGCTCGTTTTTCTAACTGATCAAAAGCTAACCTAGCTCGCCAAGCCGCAGCATAGCTAGCCAGAGTAGACATATCCTTGAGTTACACACAGTTCTTTGCACACTATTTGTGGATGAATAATTATTAGCAGATCGAACACTCAAGGACTTAGGTTGATCATCCGTTTTTTGGCAGAGACCATCCCGACGACTGCAACCTTATTCCCCGACACACTCAAACTGACTTAGTGGTACGCTGTTATATAAGCACGAGTATGTTCGTTACACCAATCAGGAAGAAACGAAGGCGCAATTTTAGAGCAAGATGATTTATAGTAAGAAGGCCTCGATATTCTTTGTCACTTCAATCTGGTAGGAAGGTCCTATGCAACAGCACTCCGAACCTCAGTTGAAACGCAACATCGGTACGGGATTACTTACCCTGTACGGCCTTGGTACTATTCTGGGTGCCGGCATCTATATTCTAGTGGGTAAGGTGGCTGGATACGCGGGTATCTATGCGCCGGCGGCGTTCCTTCTAGCCGCGCTATTAGCAACCCTAAGTGGCTACAGCTATGCCAAACTCAGCGCCCACTATCCCCGAAGCGCGGGGGAGGTGGTGTATGTTCAGCAGGCCTTCCATAACAACACACTATCCAAAGCGGTAGGTTGGTTAGTAGTGCTAACCGGCGTAGTGAGTGCAGCCACCATTACTCGCGGCTTCGTGGGTTACTTACAGGTATTCATAGATATTCCCTATTTGGCCGCTATTACTGGCTTAGTGCTCGCCATGACCTTGTTAGCTATCTGGGGGGTTGCCGAATCGGTGATTGCCACGTCTATTGCTACTGTACTGGGACTCATTGGGCTGGCTATCGTGCTATTTTACAGTGCTCCACACCTATTGGCTCACCCGGAATTGCTTACCGAGCTAACTCCGCCGCTAGATGATTCTGGCCTATGGTTTGGCATAGTACTTGGGGCATTTCTCGCCTTCTATGCCTTCATTGGTTTTGAGGACATTGTGAATATGGCCGAAGAGGTGAAAGAGCCGAGTAAGGCCCTGCCCACCGCCATTATGCTGGCTATTATTGTCAGTAGCTTACTTTACGTTTTGATCGCCATCGCAGCTGTGAGTCAGCTGAGCGTAGAACAGCTTAGAAGCAGCAGTGCTCCCCTTGCTGACGTTATGTACCAACACAGTCCCGATGCCGCTCGCCTAGTCAGCTTGATTAGCTTAGCGGCCATCATCAACGGCGCTCTCGTACAGATCATTATGGGCTCTAGGGTGCTATTCGGTATGGCTTCGCAGGGCTTAGCTCCTAAGAAGCTTGCGGTGATTCATGCCTCTCGCCGAACACCGTGGATCGCTACCACCGTGATAGGGGCTGTAGTTTGGATCCTGGCTTCAGGGTTTGAACTCACCCTGCTTGCTAAGATCACTAGTTTTATCATTATTGTGATTTTCTTTTTGGTCAACGTGTCCTTACTTCGCCTCATTAACATCAACCCGTCGTTAGAAGCAAAAGCTTCAATACCGTTCCTCGGTGCACTTATTTGTATCCTCTTTCTCTCTAGTCAGATTTATCAACTAATCGCCTCGGGGGTGATGGTATCGCATTAGGAATTTCTTAAGCTCACTTCAGCGCGAAGAATTAAGTTCAAAATGTGCTATTTCCAAACTTATCCCGCTATACTCCCGCTATCCCAATTACCCTGAGAAAGTACATGTCATTTTCCGAGCTCGGCTTAAAGTCTTCCATCGTGTCCGCTGTTACCGAGAAGGGCTATAGCACCCCTACCCCTATTCAAGCCAAAACTATCCCGGTAATTCTCAAGGGTCGAGATGTGATTGCTGCCGCGCAAACGGGCACCGGTAAAACGGCGGGCTTTGTATTGCCAATTCTTCAGCAGCTGGATAATGGCCATAAGCTACGCGGTAAGCGAATTCGCTCGCTCATTCTCGTGCCTACTCGCGAGCTGGCCATCCAGGTCCATGACAACGTAGTCGCCTATGCAGAGAACCTATCCCTCACCTCAATGGCTATGTACGGAGGAACGGATGTCGACGCGCAGAAAAAGCGTCTTATTGAAGGCGTGGACGTACTTGTCGCTACACCAGGGCGATTGTTGGACATGGCGCATCAACGCGCTGTGCACTTTGATGAGCTAAAAGTCTTAGTGCTAGATGAAGCGGACCGCATGCTGGACATGGGCTTTAGTAACGATATCTATGACATCATTGATCGCCTGCCCCAACAGCGCCAAAACCTGCTGTTCTCAGCCACCCTTTCCGATGACGTGCAAAACTTGGGTGATGATCTCACCCACTATGGCACCAACGGTGATGTGGTTGAGATCCGCATGTCGGCAAAGAATGAAGCGGCCAGTAGCATTGAACAATGGCTCATCACCGTAGATAAAGACACCCGTTCGGCCCTATTGAGCCATCTTATTAAGGAAGGCGAATGGGATCAGGCGCTTATCTTTACTGAGCAAAAGCACGTAGCCGCTAAGTTAGTCGCGCAGTTGGCAAAACGCGGTATCGAAGCCGATTGCATCCACGCGGATAGAAGCCAAGCGCAGCGTGAAAAGGTGCTTGCGCAGTTCAAATCAGGAAAGCTTAAGTTCTTAGTGGCTACGGGTGTTGCCGCTCGAGGAATCGATATCGGAAAGCTCACCCGAGTGGTTAACTATGACTTACCGTTCAAGCCGGAAGAGTATATTCACCGCATTGGCCGAACAGGTCGAGCGGGAGCAACGGGGCAAGCCATATCCCTGGTAACTTGGGGTGACTTTAAAAAGCTTTGTGCTATTGAAAGTGAGCTTGGGCATCTTATTGAACGCCGAGATGTTGCTGAGTTCCCAGTTCGTAAGACGGTACCTATTTCTATTCTTAACTATGTACCGAAGAATCAAAGGCACTAATGGTAGCGTTTAGCAAGACCATTGCTCCTGCTACTCAGCGCAGTTATTCCAGCCACTTGGCGCTGTCATCACTGCGCCCGAGTTGAGAGGATTTAAGTTTCCAAGATCGCCAACTCAGCGGATTACTAAACAGCCAGGCGTCTTATTCGGGGCGCTAAGTCCAGCGATAAGTCCAGCGTAAATTCCGCGGATAAAGATCCTAAACCCATTACAAATATCCCACCTCAAACTTGCGCTCTCCCCAGCTTGACTATACTCAAGCTACTCCAATTAAAAATGAGCTACTTGCTAATGCAAAGCAGATTATCCAAAGGTCTATTGGCGGCTGTTACCGCTCTGTCTATCTCGGCATGCGATAACTCGTCAAAGCCGCAAACCACGGCAGCCAGTGATACGCCGTCAACGTCGTTCGCCATGACTGGGAGCATTTCTCCGCTGCCGACAGAACACTTTCAGGACGAAGACCTTGCCGCACTGGGACAACAGCTTTTCCATGATAGGTCTCTCAGTTCGTCCGGCACCGTTTCCTGTGCCAGCTGTCACGATATAGAACGCGGTGGCGTGGATAGGCTCTCCAAGTCACCCGGCGCTACTGGTCAGCTATCTGCGGTCAACTCACCAACGGTGTTGAACGCTAGCTTTAACTTCCGACAATTCTGGGACGGGAGAGCTGCTTCACTCGAGGAACAGGCCCATGGCCCATTAACCAATCCCATCGAGATGAACAATACCTGGGATAGTATTCTTGCCTACCTCCAACAGGACGGTGACTACTCACAGCAATTTAGCGCCCTCTTTGATGATGCTATAACACCCGATAATGTGGCGACCGCGCTCGCAGCCTTTCAGCGAACCCTAATCACAGCGAACAGCCCCTTTGATCAATATTTACGCGGCGACGATTCCGCGCTCAATGCCGAACAACTAGCAGGCTACGAGCTCTTTCAGGATCTAGGTTGTGTTAGCTGTCATCAGGGCGTGAACATTGGCGGCAACATGTATCAACGTATTGGCGTGATGGGTGACTATTTTGCCGATCGTGGCAACATCACTGAGGCGGATTACGGTCTCTTCAATGTCACCGGTATAGAGACGGACCGCTATAAGTTTAAGGTTCCGTCGCTGCGCAACGTCGCGGATACCGCGCCTTATTTTCACGATGGCTCCGCGCCAACCTTAAAGACAGCGATACAAACTATGGCGCAATATCAGCTTGGCATTCCATTGAGTAGTGGTGAAGTCAAATTGCTCGAATCTTTTTTAAACTCATTAAGCGCCCCACCGCTAGAGGTTCGCTCCTCGATAGCGGCTACTATGACAGAGCTAGGCGAAGGAGTAGATGACCAATGAAGTTGCAAAAAAGTCGATACAGTTTTATCGCGGCGACCCTGCTTGTAGTGTCTTTTTCTCTAGCCGTTTGGCAGCTGATCGGCATTCGTGACATTGATGCCACCAACCGCAAACTTAACGAATTTCAAAACAATTACGCGGAACTCAGAGTCACTATTTTGAATCTGTATTTCGGCCGCCAAAATAACTACGACCGGCTCAATCTGGTTCAACAAAATATGAACCAACAACTCGTTGATTTGATCGTGATGCTAGAGAAGAGTGGTGGAGAGACCGAATACCAATTAGCGGTAGAGCTTTCGTCATCCTTTCAGGCAACTTCGGCAAAGATTGAGAACTTCAAAGGTTTGGACGCTATCTCCCGTAATTCCAAACGCTTTCTCTCCTACAGAATGGATCTAATTAGCGAAAATTGGGATGCTTCACCACTTTTAATTACTGATCTAAATGAGAGTTTACTGCGCTACTTGGGGGGGAAATCTCCAGCTAATTCGGAGCAGGTAGCAACGTCAATTGCCAGCGCGAAGGCTCAAGCAAATTCAACCAGCCTCGCCGAACTGGAGTTATTGGAGCGGCAATTTGACTATGTGGTGCAAGCCGATCTTCAAGCTGAGCAAACCATAGGCGAAATAGATCAAAGCTTATCGTCGGGCAACTTAGCCCTATTAACCTCGCATCTCGGCGAAACACAGCGCCGTAATTATCAGATTATGGTGGTGCCACTACTGGTTGGTCTGGTCGCCCTTCTAGCGCTAATTAGTCAAATTATTCAACTGACGCGGAGCCTACGCGCTAATAACGAATCTCTCGCCAATCTCAATCACTCCTTAGAAGCCCGAATTACCGATGCCACCGCACTCATCCGCGAGCAAATGGTAGAGCTAGAGCAGGATCGCCGGCGCGCCAATGAAGCCAACGAAGCGAAGAGTTCCTTCCTAGCCAATATGACCCACGAACTACGCACTCCGTTGAATGGTATCTCAGGGATGGCTCAGGTTTTACAAAACTCTGAGCTCACCGATGATCAATCTAAATACGTGGGAACGATTCTCAATACTTCTAGCACACTCGGAACCATCATTAACGACATCTTGGACTTCTCGAAAGTGGAAGCGGGTAAGATTGAAGTGGAGAACGTAGAGTTCGAGCTATTAGAACTTGTGGAGTCCACCATCGATGAACTCACCCACGCCGCAAATAAAAACCAGTGTCAGCTTGTTGTAGAACTAGACCCTGAGCTACCTAGATCGTTGACATCCGACCCCACCCGCATTGCTCAGGTGATTCGTAACCTACTCTCCAATGCGGTGAAGTTCTGTTCGCATGGTGTAGTCACCGTTGGCATTAGGAAGGTTATCGAGAACAACGGCGATCGCAGCATGAAGTTTGATGTTCAAGACACCGGCATTGGTATTGCAGCTGATAAAATTGATAGTATTTTCGAGGCATTCTCTCAAGAGGATGAATCTACCACTCGCCGATTCGGCGGCACTGGATTGGGCCTAGCGGTAAGCAAACGCTTGGTCGAACTCATGGGTGGACGTATATCAGTATCTAGTAAAGTCGGTTTTGGAAGTAAGTTCAGCTTTATGATTCCACTGCAGTACGGCTTCTCCGATGAGACTATCCGAGCTAAGCGCGGCCCTCTCACGCATATCAAACCGGTTATTTATGACTCCAATGAAGTGCGTGGCAGAGCACTATTAGAGCATTTAAAAAGCTGGCACCTTGATTGTACGTCCTACAGTAAATCAGGGGAGTTTGCCGAATATCTACAAAAGGTTTCTAAGGGCGAGACAAGCTATACCTGCGTCATTGCCGAAGTGGAAGATCTGCCAACTGATACTATCGAGGCTTTAACCCTCCTCAATGACAGTATTCCCGTCTTGGAACTGACCCCGCTATTTCACGAGGATATCCCCGAAGAACAGCTTCGTTTCAGTGGCCATATTTCAAGTCCCATCAAGCCGTCCGCACTCATGGACTCACTGGCTAGTATCCACGGTGGTTCGCTCCGTCAGGATAGAAATCAGACCAAGAAGAAAACCTACGATTTCTCGGGTAGATCGGTGCTCCTTGTGGATGATAACGAAGTTAATCGGATGGTGGCGGAGCTGCTACTTGAAGAAGTTAATGTCTCGCTAGAGATGGCCGAGGACGGTCTGGAGGCCGTCGCGAAGGTCAAAGACAACGACTACGAGGTTGTGTTCATGGATTGCCAAATGCCCAACATGGATGGCTACGAAGCCACTCAGTGCATTCGAGCGTTACCGGGAGATAAATCTTCAATGCCCATCATTGCGATGACCGCTAATGCCATGAAGGGTGACAAAGAGAAGTGTTTTGACGTGGGAATGAGCGATTACATTTCCAAGCCAGTGGATGCTCAGGAGCTCTATAAGCTGTTGGACAGATGGCTGAACGACGACCAAGCTGACGACATGAAAAAGACAAACTGAGCGATCGCTGCGAAGATTTAGAAGTCCGACTGTCTGGGCTGATATTCGGTATCGGGCTCTCCCTGTAGGATGCATCTAGCTGATTGGGCTACTATTTATTTTGCATAGTTTATATCATTACAGTTATAACTAAAGCTGAAGACAAAGGCTTATTGCTAACGTTTAACGACTCGCTGAGGCTGTTCGATTCGGTAAAACTACAAAAAAAATGATTATCCGTAAGGAGGTTAGGTATGAAAGGTGTGGTATTTACAGAGTTCTTTGAGTTGGTGGAGACTGCATTTGGCGAAGATGTCTTAGATGACATCATCGACAACGCAGACCTTGAATCTGATGGTGTTTACACGGCCGTAGGCAAGTACGATCACAACGACATGGTCAAACTTGTAGTAGCGCTTTCAGCCGAAACCGATATCCTTGTTCCGGATCTAATAGAAACCTACGGAAAGCATCTCTTCGGCAGGTTCGTAGTGATGTATCCAAGTTTCTTTGAAGGCGTTAGCTCAACCTTTGCCTTTCTTTCGCGGATTGATGATCATATTCACGTTGAGGTCAAAAAGCTCTACCCCGATGCCGAGCTACCCGTGTTTGATACCACCGTTGATGGCCCAAAGATGACAATGGTCTACGATTCCAAGCGCCCCTTTGGCTACCTAGCAAAGGGCCTAATGAACGGTTGCATTGAGCACTTCGGAGAGGCCATTGAAATTACCCGCGCAGATATCTCCGATGACATGACCGCCGCCACGTTTGAATTGGTGGCCAGTTAGTAGCATGTCTTCCGACTTAGAGGCTAAGTATAAACGCAGAGTTCAGCGCGAGCGTGCTGCGAGAAAAGAGGCAGAGAAGCTGCTTGAAGAGAAAGCACTTGCACTCTATAACACGCTGCAGGAAGTTGAACAGATCAATCAGGATCTTGATCAAAAGGTTCAGCAGAAGACTCTGGAGGCAGTTAGCGCGAAGGAGGCCGCTGAACGTGCTAGTAAGGCGAAGAGTGAATTTCTTGCCACCATGAGCCATGAGATTCGCACACCGCTGAATGCTATTATTGGCTTCATCCAATTACTCGAACAGGCGAAGCTGGGGGAGCGAGAACAGAACTTCCTCGACAACATGAGCACTGCTTCTCAGGGCTTACTCGCCCTGATCAATGACCTATTGGATATTTCAAAAATCGAAGCCGGTAAGTTATCGCTAGAAAGTATTGCCTTCCCGCTTAACAAAACGTTTGAGGTAATTATCCACCTCTATGCAGCTAAAGCCGATGAGATGGGGAATAAGCTTCATTTCAATTCGGTCTTTAGTGACAATTTGATGGTGTTGGGTGATCCCTATCGGCTAAGCCAAATCATCAAAAATTTCATTTCTAACTCAGTTAAATTCACCAAAGTCGGTCACGTGACCCTAAGTTTAGATGGACAGGTTTCCGAGGATCAGCTCGCGCTAAGCATAAAGGTGACCGATACCGGAATCGGTATCACCAAAGCGCAGCAAAAGTCACTTTTTGACAAATTTTCCCAGGCCGACTCCAGCACCACTCGCGAATATGGCGGCACTGGTTTAGGGCTTGCTATTTGTGCACAGCTAGCAACATTGATGGGAGCTAATATTCAAGTTGAGTCAGAGGAAGGCTTAGGTTCAACGTTTACTATCGGTCTCAACCTTCCTGTTGATCACAGTCATTATGAGGCCGATACTTCGCTTTTGAGCGACACTAGCCTCGAGGGCCTACACATCCTCCTAGCAGAGGATAACCCTGTTAACCAGCTATTAGCGGTGAGCTTGCTTGAGGATAACGGCGCTACCGTTGATGTGGCTGACGATGGCTTAGAGGCTGTGGAGATGTGTACCGATGATGATGTTTACGACGTCATTCTCATGGATGTGCAAATGCCAAATATGGACGGCCTATCTGCCAGTCGATCTCTCCGGGATACAGGTATTACGTTGCCAATTATTGCCCTAACGGCAAATGCTACACCCGAAGACAGGCAGAAGTGTATTGCCGCAGGTATGACGGAATTTATGACGAAGCCGTTCAATGTTAATGAGCTGCTCGCCGTGATTAAGCGAGCCACTCGAGTTACCTAAGTGGTTGAATTTAACAGACGAACCTTTGGCGAAACGTTACACTCTAATTCTAATTGTTAAAGACAGAGCACCATTAATGTTAAAAACTAGCTTAGTTGTATCACTCCTCTTCGTACTCTGTGGCCCGGTTCACGGCGAGGCAGTTGCTGAGGTGAATGTTCCCTGTGATAAGTTGCCTTCCGCAGATATCAATTTCAGTCAAGACACAGGGCTGTTTACCATAACTGTTGGTCGGCAAACCTTAACGGCTACTAGCATACGTTTTAGCAAACTCGATGCAGGGATTAATGAGTGCGCGATTGAACTCGCCAACTTTACTTTTATCAGCGAAACGCCGCTTCCCGTCGTTGCTGAGGACCAGACCAATGAATAGCCGCTCTGGTCAGCATAATTTCATTCATGCTATCTTAATTTAGTCACTCGTAAGAAATATGAACCTATGAAAATTATCCTTGGATTTTCCTCAATCGCTGTCACCAATTTATTGCAGTCAGGACTGGTTGCTATCGCAATTCTTTTTGCATCACAGACATTGGCTCAAACGCCTACTCCGGAACTTGATGACGATTGGGATTGGATCAAGCTCACTTCCGATGAGTGGCTCAAAGGTGACTTCATTGCCATGTATAAGGATGTTCTGGAGTTTGATAGTGATAATCTTGGGATTGTAGAAATTGATTGGGAAGACGTCGCAGAGCTTCATACCAAAGGCTATCAAAGCGTTCGTATTGACGATAACCGGATTATCACCGGATTAATTACCTTCAAGGATGGGCAACTCACCATCACGGCAGCCGGACTTACGACTGCTATTAGCAATGATCAACTCGTGTCATTAGCTCCCGCCCAAGGTGATAGAAGAGGGTATTGGGATGCTAAAGTAACTCTTGGTCTAGATACCCAAAGCGGTAACACCATTCAATACAGTCGCACGGTAACGGCTACTGTGAAACGCCGAACCGCCTCTTCACGTATTCAGTTTGATTACAATCTTAACTACAGCGAATCCACTGATCGCGATACCGATGTCGAGACAGTTATTGCCGATAGCGTCCGATTTAAGGCCATCGCAGATTACTATTTAGACCAGCGTTGGTTCGTCCGCTTTGCTGACTACGAGTACTTTGATGATCGTTTTCAAAACATCGCTAAGCGAGAGACAATAGGTGTTAAAGTAGGTTATACCGCTATCGATACTTCAACCGTTGATCTGGAATTCTCAGCGGGGCCGGGTTACCAGGCTACTGAGTTTGTCACGGTTGAGACAGGATCCCCGAAGGAGAATGAGTCCAAGGTGTTATCCTTAGAAACGGCTTTGGAGTGGGAGTTCATTAAGGACTTTAGCTATATCCTGAAGTACGGCTATACCAATGTTAACGAGTCACTTGGTGATTCGCTTCAGCATTTAGAAACGGGTTTCGAAATAGAACCTATTGATGACTTCACCATCAACTTCACCTACTACGTAGACCGCACGGGTAAACCGATCCCGCTTGAAAACGGCTCTCTACCAGAGCGGGATGACACTCGCTTTGTAATCAGTATTGGGTACGAGATCTAAAGCTGTTCGTTAAAGAATTATTAGCTCAACACTCCATAAAGTTATGGACCCGACCCCAAAGTTATGGACCCGACCCCAAATCGGATACGGTTTGGGGTCGGGGGCAATGGATGTGGATATTACAGTTGGATACGAGGCTCTGTTCCCATACCTGGGCCTAGGACAATTGCGTTGAGCAGTAGGCGTTGAGTACCCAGTGCAGCGCCACGGAAGTTCGCCTCGTTGGCAAACATAATAATTTGCCCACTACCAACCTGTTCACGGACTAGATAACCCGTGTTGACGATACGCTGTGCGGCTTCAGGCCAGAGCAGACCACTCATCCGCACACTCACCTCGGAATTAGTGGGTACCGAAGTCCAACCTATGTTCTGCCACTCGCCAATGAGTGCATCGGAGAGTGTTCCCTGCGGGGCGCGATAATGTCCCGCACGAATCACTGCTTCAGCTGAACCACTCGGCATCATTAAGGTAGCGCCGCTATAGAGCAAAGGCATTTCCGCAATGGCTCCAAAGCTCAGCCAGTGATCGGCGTCAACGCGACCAGTCACAAACGAACCACGCGGCATAAAGCGCGAATTCCAGCGGTCGCGCTCTACAATTTCTGACACCGGCGGGTAGCTCACGTTGCGGACCCAAGGAGCCACTACATCCATGGGAAGCGTGTGGGATTTGGTATCACTTAGGTCGAACTGATGATGCTCAGCCATAAGCTCTTCGTAAACCTTGCGATCAAACGGTTCAACGGACTCCAGAGAATCATTCAATAGTGCGGTTTGGGTGAAATCAGCGCCAGCGAATTGGCGTGAAGCACCACCCAAGGTAATGAGCGTACCGCCCTGTTCAACCCAACGCTGTAATTCAGCAACCGAGCCTTCTGACATTCCCGCGCCCCAGGTTGGTGGAACGATGATCACGTTGTAGCGACGCAGATCCATATAGCTCAGTTGCTGATTGTGAATCTGTGAATGTCTAATTCCTAACATGCTGTCGATAGCGAACCACGTTGACCCCGTTACGTAAGGGCTGGTTGGCATATGCGAGAGTAAGGCTATCTGCGGCTGCGCTAGCAGCGGAAAGTGAGAACCGCCCCACTCTGGCAGCTCGCCCTCGCCAAAACCGGTACTAATACTCTCTAAACTGAGTCCTAATTCGTCCGCAACGGTTACTAACTCCTGAACATCTAAGTTGGGGTTGTCAGCGCGGGTGACCATAATTGAACCGGCATTAAAGTTTTTGCTGCCGTAGGTTGAAGCAATATCACTGGCTCTCACTTCAACGCCACGCTCCATTAGCCGTGCTGCGAAGGCCAGCGATAGATCGTCGGCACCATCCACCACAAAGGCAATCCCTTCGCTCACACTGTTCGCGTCGGCTGAGCTAACCTCATAGCGCGATAAACCAGAATCAATATGCTCGCTAACTACCACCGACTCTAGGCCATACATCATGGTTAAGTTCCAAGCGGTGGTGTCATACATCAGTGATGATTCGCCCTGTAGTAGCGCATTACGCTCGCCACGAAGTACCTCATCATTAATATAAGCATCAAACTCCATAATGGCCGCAATTAACCGTGCCTCGGGCTGTCGATTAGGAATAACCAGACTTCCTTCGGGAATAGCGAAGCGTCTTTGAACTCGCCCGCTTTGCGTCTTGGTCTCGCCAACTGTTAGCTCGCGTTCGGCTCTAAATACCCGAATATCCTGGGCGTTAAGCTTCTCGACTAGCTGATTTAAGCGCGACTCGTTATCGGTAGGTAAGATGACATAGGATCTATTGGCATACTCGCCACGAGAGGCGGTGGCCACTCGGCGTAGTTCAACAAAATCGAGATAGATTGCCTTAGTATGGGCAGCAAGTGATTCAAGGTTCGCGAAGGTACTCACATACTGATGATGAACCGATTCCGCATAGGTTTGTACGGTTCCCTCTGGACGGCGAACACCATCCTCAGCCATGCGTGACTGCTCGTAAAGAATATGAATAGAGCCTCGATATTCAGCGTAGTTGGAGTAACCGGTGTAGAGGTTTTCAAACCACTCGCCGGTGTAATAGCGCCAACCATGACTATCGAATGCGGCGGCCTGCTCTGCTGCGAAGGTATCAGACCACGACTTCACCGTAGCGGGTACATGATTGTTAATCGGCTCTCTTGGTGGCCCCATTAAGAAGGTGTCCTGAGCGCCCATTTCATGACCATCAATCATCAGCTGTGGATACCAATCATTGATCAAGGCAACACGGCCGCGTGACTCCGGCTGAGTCAGATAGAAGAAATCACGATTTAAATCAAAGAGATAGTGGTTCATTCGCCCGAACGGCCACTCGCCGCTGTGGAGTAGCGACTGATCATCCACATTGGGTGCCGTGCCTCTGAACTGCTCTAGTGTTTTCGAGAAACGCGCTCTGCCATCTGGATTCATCATGGGATCAATCATGACGATCATATTCGCTAGTAACGCTTTGGTATCGTCACCCTGATCGGCCATTAAATGGTAGCTGGCTGCTACGGCAGCATCTGCCCCTGAGGTTTCGTTACCATGAATAGAATAGGCCATCCATGCGGTTGCAGGCATCTGCTCAATAAGATCGTCCACTTCCCCTGCTGAGAGTTCATCAGGATGGGCAAGTTGCTGCGCCATCTGTTGGAATTCATCTAGCTTGGCAAGGTTTTCCGGAGAGGAAATATAGGCAACGTAGAGCGGTCTGCCTTCGTGACTGGTGGCATATTGCACCAGCTTCATTCGCTCTGATTCAGCATCCCAGCGCGTAAATAGCGTGCTGATTTGCGCCGGAGAAGCCATTCGGTGATAGCCAACTGGGTAGCCCAAAACTTCCTCTGGCTTAGTAATATCGGACTGATAGTCTCCATCTAAGATAGTTTCTGCATACTGTAAGTCAGTATCTATCTGGGGTGCCATGAGTTGATCTGAACCCAAGGCAGTGGTCGCGACTAAGCAGAGTGATAGCGCCAATGACGCCCGTGATATGACCATGATGATTCTCCTTAAAATGGAATCGCTGAATCCGTTTGCTGCAGGGTCACGGTGGCGAGTAACCTTCCTATTACGCCTAGGACCGTGATCTACGATACCTCTACTGTATGAGTTTCATAACGCCTTTACAATGAGCTCATTGGTTTGTGCTACACCAGTAGCCATTCTTCCGACGAAAAAAAAAGGCGAGCTCTTCAGCTCGCCTTTTCATTAGCGTATTTCGCTATCAATCCGTTAGATTGATATGAACACGATCTAGACGACCCGTATATTCAAACGGGTCCGTGTACAGTCTTGAGACTGGCGTACCGTTATCAATACCAATGTCGAAGGTCTCAGCGAGTGAGTAGGTTGAAATATGCATTTGTGGCATATCAACCGTATCCACCAATTCGCCGTTGATATACAGCTTACCGGTACCCGCAAATTCACCCGTCTTCTGGAAGTCAAACACTACATTCACTTCGCCATCACCAATAACTGGCGACTCAAGGATGTAGTGAACGCCATCGAGGAAGTTATAGTCGTAGTAGACTTTATCATCCTGAATGAACATTGAGTAACCACCCGTCATACCGCCTACCGCAACAATGACACCTTCATCACCCGATGAATAATCAATAGTTGTTTCAATAATATGAGAGCGATTTTTCACGGGTGCAGAGGTTTTCTCTGCAATGCGAACCGCTCCAGGCCAGTAGTAGGTGAACTCAGTTTGATCACCGAAGAGTCGATCCGACTGCTTCGCTAAACGCTGAATCATGTCGTCATACAATGGGTAAACATTGTACTTCCAGGCTTCTTCCTCGAAGATCGCGATCATTTCCGCCAACTTCTCTGGCTGCTCATCAGCTAGATTAACGGCTTCCGAGAAATCCTCTTCAATGTTGTAGAGTTCCCAAACGTCATCTTCAAACGGCGATACCGAGTTAGTAATCCATGGCATGCGCTGTCCGTGCAGCGAAACGGCCTTCCAACCTTCGGCATAGATACCGCGGTTACCGAACATTTCATAGTACTGACGTGTGCGCTGTGAAGGTGCCTCTGGATTATTGAATGCGTAACGCATCGAGGTTCCGTCCATCGGCTGCTGCTCGATGCCGTGGTACTCATCAGGTACCTCAGCACTTGCTACATCCATGATGGTTGGTGCGATATCGATAATATGATGATACTGCGAACGTACAGCACCCTTATCTTCAATACCGTTAGGCCAGTGAACCACTAGGAAGTCAGACTGACCGCCGCGGTGAACTGATTGCTTAAAGTACTGGAATGGGGTGTTACCCGCTAATGCCCAACCCGCATGATAGTGTGGATAGGTGTTAGCTTTACCCCAGTCATCAAGGTGACGAAGGTTAGCTTCTAGCTCGGTTTGTAGGCCATTCAAAACGTAAGTTTCATTGAATGTGCCCTGGAGACCACCCTCACCGCTAGCGCCGTTATCGGCGGTCACGAAGATTAAGGTGTTGTCCAGCTCGCCAATTCGCTCAAGTTCATCAACAATTCGACCAATTTGGGCATCAACTAGCTCAAGCTGCGCGGCAAACACTTCCATCTGACGAGCGTAAAGACGCTTTTCCACATCAGGAAGTGAATCCCATGCTGGAATCGCATCGGCGCGCTCGGTTAGTTGAGTACCGGCAGGGATAACGCCCATGTCAAGCTGACGTTGATGAATTCGCTCGCGAACCACATCCCAACCTTCATCGAACATACCCACATACTTGTCCAGGTAGTCATCGGGTGCATGGTGTGGTGAGTGCATAGAGCCCGATGCCCATAACATCATGAACGGGTCTTCAGCTTTCAATGACTTGTGGCCCGTTACCCATTCGATAGCGCGATCAGCTAGATCGATATCTAGGTGACGACTAGTCCGGTTTGGCTCCGGTGAGTGGTCATTCCACATTACGGGAACAAACTGGTGAACATCTGCCGCCATGAAAGTATAAGCATGATGGAAACCTTCACCACTGGGCCAGCGATCAAATGGGCCAACCTGGGATACTTCATAAAGCGGAGTGTGATCCCACTTACCAATCGCGTAGTTAACGTAGCCTTCTTCACCTAGGTAGTTGGCCACTGACTTGGCTGATTCAGGCATTACCGCGTTATAACCAGGGAAACCCATAGCCGTCAGTGCGTGACTACCTAAACCGATAGAGTGAGTATTTCGACCCGCCATCAACGCGGCTCGTGAAGGTGAACAGAGTGCACCCGTATGGAAATTATTAAATCGCAGACCGTTGGCAGCAAGACGATCAATGTTCGGTGTTTTAACCAAGCCACCGAAACTGCCAATCTGAGCAAAACCCACATCATCCAGTACAATCAACAGCACGTTAGGAGCATCGTCTGCTGGCCTAGGATCCTCCGGCCACCACTCCTGTGAATCTTCGTAGCGTTCAGCAATTACCCCGCCGAATCCTTCGACTTCCTTTACCATGACTCCATCAGCATTAACGCTGACGTTTGGGTGACCGGTAGAACTTGCAGTAGCTTCTGCAGTGGTCTCTTCCTGTGGAGTACAACCGGTGAAGGCAACTAAGCACCCTAGTGCTAATAGCGTCTTCTTCATTTTTATTGCTCCTTGTTGGTCTGCTTTGTAAATTCAAGGCTTTCTAGCATTAAACTTGATTAAGCACATGAATCACCGCACACTGATAATAGATGCAAAAAGTAACTTTTTTCCAGTTAATATCTTCTTTTGGTGACCGATTCATCCATTTTTTGGTAGTTTATGATTCAGACTCGTCAAGCTTTACGGATTTCCATTATTCCCCTTTCGTTGATACTCAGCTTATGGGTGAGCGCCGGAACGGCCGATGATTACGCTGGATCTGAGAGTTGTCAGGGCTGTCACGCTGCAGAATTTAATGATTGGCAGGACTCCGACCACTTCCAAGCCATGGCGATACCCTCTTCGGAGACGGTACTGGGCCAATTCGACGGCTCTACTATCCAGCACGATGATACCCAGACCCGTTTTTACTCCGAGAATGGTCAATATTGGTTACAAACAACGGACGAGAACGATGACGCGGTTCGCTACGAGGTGGTCTACACCTTCGGTCATTTTCCGCTCCAACAGTATGTGGTCAAAATCAGTGACAGTCGTTATCAAGTAACCACACTTGCCTGGGACAGCCGTCCTACCGAGAATGGTGGGCAACGTTGGTTCAACAGTCATCCTGAGCCGGATGACGTCATCACTCACTCGGACCCACTGCACTGGACGGGCACCTACTTCAACTGGAACACTCAATGCGTTGGCTGTCACGCTACGAATGTTCAGAAAAACTATAACGTTAGCACCAACGAATTCGCCACCCGCTTTAACGAGATTAACGTTAGCTGTGAGAGTTGCCACGGACCCAGTGCGACACATGTAAACTCCGCCGTCGCTGGCGACGCCAACATAACATTACCTAGCTCTCTGTCGCAGGAACTTGAGTGGCAGCTCTCTCCCACTAGTAACACCGCTATCCCAGTGGGCACGGCAACTCGCTCTCCCGAGCTAAACGCCTGCGCCGATTGTCACTCGCTACATGTGGACTTAGGGGCTAATAACCAAGCTGATCGCTTTGACGATAGAGCGGCTATTCGCCTGGCTACCCAACCGCTCTATCACGATGATGGTCAACTGCTGGAAGAGACCTTTGTCATGGGCTCATTTCTGCAGTCCAAGATGCATGCCGCTGGTGTCAGCTGCGCCAACTGCCATAACCCTCACTCGGGGAAACTCATTGCAACGCCTAACACTACCTGCGCCCAATGCCACAACCCCGCTGAGTTCGACCAACCGGAACACACCCTGCACGCCATCCTCACAGACACAGCACCGCAGTGCGTAGATTGTCATATGCCCGCCACCACCTACATGGGTGTGGATGACCGACGCGACCATAGCTTTCGGATTCCTCGTCCAGATTTAACCTTGTCACATGGGCTTCCCAATGCCTGCCAGAGCTGTCATGAGGATAAGTCGGCGGTCGAGTTGAGTAGTTTCTTAGCCAGCCAACTCCCTAAGCAGGTAGTTGGAGATCAAACTGTCGATGGTATCCTAGCTAGGTTCGAGGGATCGCTGAGCCATGAAGATTTAGTCCAACTCACCACCAACAGCCAACTTCCCGAGATGCAGCGAGCCATGCTGCTCAGCTCGGCACCTAACACCAACCGAGAACGCGCCTTATACGCGCAGCTGTTAACGGGAGAACATCCAGCGGTAGTTAAACTGGGCGCAGTTGAAGGCCTTAGCCAGCTACCCATTAACATTCGCTATTCCGGACTAATGAGCTGTATTGATGATGAATTTACCAGCGTCCGCTTTGCCTGCGTGAGTGGTTTAGTTGGTGCCTTAAATTTCGGCATTCCGCCACGCGACCGTGAACGCATTACCGAAGGTCTTAACGCGGTGTTAGCGGCCTACCGCAGTGACTACGACAGCCCATCCTCCGCCACGCTCGTTGGTACATTGGAGCTCGACAGAGGAAACATCCCCGCCGCAAAGCTCGCTTTCCAGCAGGCCCTGAGAGTAAGTCCAGGTCACTCCGCCGCGCTATTAAACCTATCGAGCATTGCGCGACAGGAAGCTAATGTGAACGATGCTATTCGCTATGCTACCGAGGCGCTTAGTTACTGGCCGAACGACTCGGCAGCCTGGTATAGCTTGGGAATGGCGAGAGTTTTGAATGAAGAATATTCGGCCGCGGAAGCGCCGCTAGAGAAATCAAGCATCCTTGCGCCGGAGAACCTAGACTTCAGTCTGGCCTACATTCTTATTCTTCAGCGCAATGGCAAAATTACTGAGACTCGTAGTGAACTAGAGCGAATCCTCGAGATTTACCCTGAAGCAGCTGAACTACAACAATTACGAATTGAGCTGTTAGCGAATTAACGCTGCTAAATGATGTCAGCGCTGGGTGATTACGCGGTAGGATTAGCCTCTAGTTATCAGGCCACCATTTACCTAGCTTGATGTCATCAAACTGTCACACCCAATCATTAAACTGGGGTGTTACAAATCATTTTTCACACTGTTATTGGAGTTTTCGTGGGTATTTTTGAGCGTTATTTATCCGTCTGGGTTGGCTTAGCCATTGTTGCGGGCGTTCTACTTGGTAGCTGGTTCCCGCCGGTGTTTGCGGCCATTGCCGCGCTGGAATGGGCGCATGTAAATTTAGTGGTCGCCATTCTCATTTGGGTAATGATCTACCCTATGATGGTCCAGATTGATTTCAGTTCGATCAAAGACGTTGGCCGAAAACCTAAAGGCTTAGTACTCACCCTGGTCATCAACTGGCTGATTAAACCCTTTAGCATGGCTGCCTTAGGCTGGCTGTTCTTCAAGGTCTTCTTTGCCGGCTGGGTTGAACCAGAAACGGCCAATGAGTACATAGCCGGCATGATCCTGCTTGGCGTAGCACCCTGTACGGCTATGGTGTTTGTTTGGAGTCAGCTCACCAAAGGCGACCCCAACTACACGCTGATTCAAGTATCAGTGAATGATGTGATTATGATTTTCGCCTTTGCGCCGCTCACCGCATTTCTATTGGGCGTTAGTGACATCACCGTGCCCTGGGAGACGCTAGTAATTTCCGTGGTGCTCTATGTGTTACTGCCGCTATTAGCCGGCGTTGCAACCCGAAAGCTCCTAGATAAGGGTACTGATCATAGCAAGGTTGATAACTTACTTGCTAAGCTCAAGCCTTGGTCAATGGTTGGCTTGCTAGCTACCGTTGTGCTTTTATTCGGTTTTCAGGCAACCACCATTTTGGCACAGCCGTTCAATATTGTGCTCATTGCCATCCCGCTGATGATCCAGACCTACGGTATCTTTGCCATTGCCTACTTTGCCGCTAAGTCCATGAAGCTTCCGCATAACATTGCAGCGCCTGCTTGCATGATTGGTACCTCGAACTTTTTCGAGCTTGCAGTGGCGGTGGCTATTTCACTGTTTGGCCTTCATTCGGGTGCAGCGCTGGCAACAGTGGTGGGAGTCTTAGTTGAAGTACCCGTGATGCTGTCGTTAGTGTATTTCGTCAACAAGACGCGTCACTGGTTTACTGAATAACCGCACTGAGTTTGGCTGGGAACTACCTTCGTCGGAACTATCTTCGTCGGAGCTAACTTCGTCGGAGCTATCCGCGAAGGTAGACTGAGCTTAACAAGCCTGAGCTGACCAACCTCAAGCTAATTACTCCGGAAGATGCCCTACCTTTACGTAAATAAGCGCACCATCTTCCTTCGTAAAGGGGTTGTGGGCGCTTAAGTGTGGGCTTCGAAGCCAGCTTCCCGTTGGATAGCTACCATGCTCGTCATGGAAAGTCCCTTCCAACACGAAGATTTCCTCACCACCCCAATGGCGATGAGGCTGAAACTCAGTATTAGGTGCCCAGCGAACTAGCGCAACACTCTCACCTTCAAACTGATGCAGCGATAGCACACTTAAGCCAGGCACCAGTCCTGGGCTGAATTCGGCCTGCTGAGTATTCACACTAAACTGTGCTTGGTCTTGCTGAGCAAACTGCTGTAGCTTAACGAAGATTGTTGCACCTTCTGAACCAATTCGAGGCGTATGGGACGTACCAATTGGATTGCGTACATAGCTGCCTGCGGGATACTCACCGTGTTCATCGGCAAACACCCCTGCCAACACGATAAACTCTTCACCACCGATATGAGTATGCGGCGAGAATTCGGAATTCGGCGCATAGCGAACAATTGAGGTGGCTCTAGCGGATTCTTCACCAACGCGATCTAGCATCATTCGCTCTACACCGGGCATCGGCGAGTCCACCCATTGATAGTCCTCAGGTGTTACCACTTCGCGACGTTTGAAATCACTTCTCAACTGCATAGCTAGCCTCATTCAATGACGGGGCTATCCTAGCACTCGGCTAAGCTGTGAGAATTGCTGATAACCGAAGCGGGCCTAAGTAATTCACAAGGGGCAATTCACGAGTACGTCGCAGTGCGCGCTTACTCGTGCAGCCAAGCAGCGTGTTTTGGTGCTTTTTTGGTTTCCGCCCACTCTTCAATCATAGGCTGGGCCACATCCTTTAGACGCTTCATCATTTCCGGGGTAGCGGTATTCACGGCAACCTCTAAGCGATGCCCATTCGGGTCAAAGAAGTAGATAGATTGAAAGATAGTGTGATTGACCGGGCCAATCACATTTAAACCCTCAGCTACGGCTTGCTCCTTGGCAGCCAATAGCGCATCCATTGTCTCCACCTCAAAGGCGATGTGCTGAACCCACTCAGGTGTATTGTTGTCTCTGCCCATACGCGGCGAGTTTGGAATCTCGAAAAAGGCCAATACATTACCCATTCCGGCATCCAAAAACACATGCATGTAAGGATCAGGCTCCTTGGTTGAAGGCACCTCATCCTCTGCAATCGCCAGTTGGAAATCCATTCCCATCACTCGCTGATAAAACTCAACGGTTTCCTTGGCGTCATTACAACGATACGCTACGTGGTGGATTCGCTTTATGTTCATCGTTACTCCTCGCCTTAGTCGGCCGAGATTACGCCACGGTTTAGCTGATCGCGTTCAATCGATTCGAACAGCGCCTTAAAGTTACCCTCACCAAATCCGTCGTCTTTCTTGCGCTGAATGAATTCGAAGAATACTGGACCAATTAGTGTTTCAGAGAAGATTTGCAACAGCAGACGAGGATCGCCATCTTCCGTTGAACCGTCCATTAGGATGCCTCGTGACTTGAGCTCTTCAACGGGCTCTCCATGCCCTGGTAGACGCGTTTCTAGCATCTCGTAATAGGTCTCTGGCGGCGCGGTCATGAAAGGTACACCTCGCTCTTTGAGGCGATCCCAGGTATCAATGATATCGTCGCAGTCAAAGGCAATGTGCTGAATACCTTCGCCGTTATAGGCCATCAGGAATTCTTCAATTTGACCCGTGGTGCTAGAGGCTTCTTCGTTAAGCGGAATACGGATTAAGCCATCCGGCGCCGACATTGCCTTTGAAAAGAGACCGGTGTATTCACCCTTAATATCAAAGTAACGGATCTCACGGAAGTTGAATAAACGCTCATAAAAATCAGCCCAATAGGCCATACGACCGCGGTAGACGTTATGCGTTAAATGGTCAATGATCTTTAAGCCACAACCCTCTGGGTTAGGATCTACGCCATCAAGGTAGACAAAATCGATGTCATAAATACTATTTTGATCACCGTAACGGTCAATCAAATATAACGGAGCACCGCCGATACCTTTGATGGCGGGTAGACGAAGTTCCATTGGGCCCGTTGGAATTTCAACGGGCTGAGCACCCATTTCCAGCGCTCGCGCATAGGCTTGCTGCGCATCTTTCACGCGAAATGCCATACCACAGGCCGAAGGACCATGTTCCTCAGCAAAATACGCGGCGAAGCTATTTGGTTCGTTGTTAATAATGAAGTTAATGCCACCCTGACGATATAGGACAACGTCCTTTGAACGGTGCTTTGCAACAAGGCTAAAGCCCATCAATTCAAAAACAGGCTCAAGTACACCTGGCTCAGGCGAGGCAAACTCAACAAACTCAAAGCCATCTAGGCCCATTGGATTTTCAAATAGATCTGGCATTTCTTATCTCCACTTATACGCCATATTGCATTCGGCTTAGTTTCACATGAAACCAACATTAGTTTCTTATGTAACTAATGTCAATACTCAGCGGTCACTTTCACAGGTATGCTCAACGCGTTGGCGCTCGCTTGTCTAAAACAAGTGGAGCTAATCGCTTAGCTATGCTATTTTAGTTTCACCTGTAACTATAAGACTAAGTGGGAGACATCCATGAAGCTCGCTTCACTCAAACACGGCCGCGATGGCAGCCTAGTAGTTGTATCCAAAGATTTAAGCCGTGCGACCTCGGCTAGCACCGTAGCACCAACCCTTCAAGCTGCATTGGATGACTGGGCTAACTGCGAGCCAAAGTTAGCAGCAATCTATGAAGCACTAAATGAAGGCTCCACTGAGAGCTTCGCATTTGATTCTGCGGGTTGTGATGCGCCGCTACCTCGCGCATACCATTGGGCCGATGCCAGTGCTTACGTTACCCACGTAGAATTAGTCCGCAAAGCGCGTGGCGCAGAATTACCTGATTCATTCTGGGTGGACCCTTTGATGTATATGGGCGCCTCCGACGCCTTCATTGGCCCCCGCGATGACGTACTGGTTGAAAGCGAGGACTGGGGCATTGATTTAGAGGCCGAGGTTGCCGTCTTCACCGATGATGTCCCAGCAGGAACCCCGGCTCACCTTGCCGGGAAGCACATTAAATTAGTTGCACTCGTCAATGACGTGTCGCTGCGTAACCTGATTCCCGCGGAGCTTGGCAAGCAATTTGGATTCTACCAGTCGAAACCTTGGACCGCGTTTACGCCGGTAGCGGTAACACCCGACGAACTAGGCGATGCCTGGGTTGATAACAAGCTCCACCTCCCCCTGATTGCCAAGGTTAATAATGTTCAGCTTGGCGCACCCAATGCCGGCGTTGATATGACTTTCAATTTCGCGGAGCTGATTGCTCATGCTGCCAAGTCTCGGTCATTAATGACTGGCACCGTAATCGGTTCGGGCACCGTCTCTAATAAGGGGAGCTTATTAGGCTCATGCTGTTTAGCTGAAGTACGCTGTCTAGAGACCATCGCCGATGGTAAACCAAGCACCCCATTCCTTAGCTTTGGCGATTCGGTTCAGATTGACATGCTTGATAAAGATGGCGAGAGTATCTTTGGCCAAATTGATCAACGCATGGTGAAGCACACTCCTCCGGCTTAAGTTGTCTGTCTACGCAGATCTAAGGCGTCAAGTACGCCTTAGATCTGCGAGACTTATCTCAATCCTTTTTCTGCACCGTAATCACGCCTCTTGATCAAGGTCGTCATCGCTATCGTAATCTTAACTTCCTACACCTCGCATTTCTTAGGTATGACTTCACACAATGATCGTTTCAGCATGCAATGCGCTGATTATCCACTAAGCTTCGTTTACTGCATAAGAAGATTTCAAATGAAGGGGAATGTTAGATGAAACGGAATATTCTGGTAATGCTGGCGGGATTTGCCTGCTCAATGGGAGCAGTGGCGGAGAATCAGTTCCGAATTGGCGGCGAATTTAGCGCGGCTCGAGAAGCCAATAATGTTTTTGGTGACTCCACCGCAGTCCAAGCTCAGTTCGTGGGCGAATATGTTTTCAACCAAACCTTTAGTATCAACCTCGAAATTGGTGAGTATGTTAACAGCGCCGATGACGTTAACGTTGACGTGACTGCTCGGCTGCTACAAAGTTTTGCCACGCTATACCTACCGGTTAATGACGGCCTACGTTTCTACGGCGGCGCTGGCTATTACTGGATGAACGATGTGGACTTCTGCGGCGGTGATAACTGCGTGGACTTGGATGATTTCAGCACTTCAGACTATGCCATTCAAGGTGGCTTAGAGTTTAGTGATTTTGACGGCTGGGCGTTTGCGGTTGAATACGAAGGTCTTCATGGATCGGATGATTTTGAAAACTCGCTCGGTTTCCGCTTTGGTTATGCTTTCTAGGACTTAATCTTGCAATCATGAGCCCCGCAGAGGTTGGTTTCTGCAGGGTTCACGACAATGAACATCAATCACTCCGTGGCGATGCTCTGGGTTCGCTATTAGAAACGGTAACCCAGCACCAATGAGTAACTCTCTGTCTTGGTTTCAAAATCGGCATACTGATATTCAGCGGCGATTTCAAACGAATGATTCACGAAGAAACGCATGCCCAATCCATAGACTGGATCGGTGCCGGAGTTTTCCTGAACAATCTCCTGATCTAGATCTGAAAAGCTCAATACTTTCTCAGAATTCCAACTCATGGCACCCACTCGAGCATCGATGAACCAGACCTTATTCAGCGGCAGGGTGAATCGAGCTGAGGCACCATAGGCATCGCCCGAACCCGGAATACCTTTAGCTAAGATCGCCGGCAGTGCGTCAGGATCAATAACCTGTCCAACTAGAAGCGTTCGAGTGCTCGAATAGTCCTGATACAGACCTTCCAAAGCAATATAGTCATTAAACTCATAGCCGCCACGAATAAAGAAAGTGGTACTTGAGGTATCAAAGGAAACGTCTGTGACATTAATACCCGCATCCTCAATTATCTCTAGCAGTCGCCCTTCATTAGTGTCTACGTTTAGACCACCTAGGCCAAAGTTAACGTACATATTATCCGCGGCGGAGGCTGTTGAGCAGATAGCTGTAGTTGCCAAGACGCAAGCGGTTTTCGAACTTATGCTACGCAATTTAGCGAAGGACTTTTTCCAATGAGTTAGTGCCACGGTAAAATCTCCAAGATAGATAGTTTGACGTTTTTAACCACGCCAGATAGCTTCACTATAACGTGATCTTACGCTTAGCTCCATGAAAAATTAGCTCCGTGAAGACATTCGCTTAGCTTAGCTTCATTGCGGCGCAGGCCCATTCATTATCTTATTTGAACCATGCTCTTTAGTTGCTTGCGATGGCAATTTTCTCGTCTACGCTTAGAGTAGAATTGCCGTAACTAAACGTTAACGCTGTACGGATAAAGTCACTATTCACCGCAAATATCAATTCGTTAACCGTAGTAACCGTTAGTACCTTAATTCAGTCAAATAGAGACTTAAGTAGATGAAAATAATATCCAAACTACTGGTCGGACTTGCCATTGCAGGAACCACCAGCGCTATTGCTTCCACGGACTCCAAACCTGCAACGGAATATACCCAGTTCGCCAATCAGCAGGTCTTGGAATCCCTCCCATTTAGCGACAGACAAGATTTCGAAGACGCGAGCAGAGGGTTCTTGGCTAGACCTGACAGTGTAACCATTCGCAATGCAGATGGCATGGTGGTTTGGGATCTAGAACAATACAAACAATTTATTACCTTAGACGCTGAGGCACCTGATACCGTAAACCCCAGTCTATGGCGCAACGCCCAATTGGGTATGGAGCACGGGCTTTATGAGGTCCGAGAGAATATCTATCAGGTGCGAGGTTTTGACCTGACTAATATTACGTTCATTGCTGGTGATAGTGGCTGGATTGTCTTTGATCCATTAATTTCCGAGGAGACTGCAGCGGCGGCCCTGGCCTTTATTAACAACGAACTGGGTGAACGACCCGTAAAAGCGATTATCTACAGTCACAGCCACATCGATCATTACGGCGGTGCTCGTGGACTACTTCTGAACCAATCTGAAGACGATGTCATCGTGCTTGCTCCAGAACACTTCACTGAACATGCGGTCTCTGAGAATGTGATTGCTGGTAACGCGATGGCTAGACGAGCTATCTATATGTACGGAGCGCTGTTACCCCGAAATGCTCAAGGCGGTCTGAACGGCGGACTCGGCATGACCGTATCCACCGGTGCTGCGGGTTTGCTACTACCCACCAAGGATATTATCGATACTGGTGAAACACATACCATTGACGGTGTGGAAATGGTGTTCCAGATGACACCAGGCTCCGAAGCTCCAGCGGAAATGAATACCTATTTCCCTGAGTGGAAGGCACTTTGGATGGCGGAGAACACCACCAACACCATGCATAACATTCTAACTCTACGCGGTGCACTGGTTCGCGATCCGCTAATTTGGGCTACCTTCTTAAATGAGACTATTTCACTATGGGGTGATGCTGTGGAGGTGAAATTCCAGAGTCACCACTGGCCGGTTTGGGGAAATGATCGAATCATTCCCTACTTCGAGAAGCAGCGAGATATCTATAAATTCATCCACGATCAGTCAGTTCGACTTATGAACCTTGGCTATACCGGTGAAGAGATTTAGGAAATGCTCCGCCTTCCACCAGAGCTTGAAAACAACTGGTCGACTCGTGGCTATTACGGCACGCTTCGCCACAACTCTAGAGCGGTATATCAACGTTATATGGGTTGGTACACGGGTAACCCATCAGACTTGAATAACCTGCCGCCTCAATATGCTGCTGAACGTTACGTTGAGTTTATGGGCGGTGAAGCCGAGACACTTCGTAAGGCTAAGAATTCCTTCGATCAAGGTGATTATCGCTGGGTTGCAGAAGTGGGTAAGCACCTCGTCTTCAACAATCCGGCTAATACGGATGCCAAACACCTCCTAGCCGACGCCTATGAGCAGCTTGGATATCAGGCCGAATCGGGCCCTTGGCGTTCAGTATATCTTCAGGGTGCCTATGAACTGCGTAACGGTGTTCCTACTTCAGGTGGCACAACCACCGCATCACCTGACACCATTCGCGCCATGACCCCAGAAATGGTTTTCGACTACCTAGCGGTACGACTGAACTGGGAAAAGGCGGCCGGTAAGGCATTCAAGATTCAAATTGAACTAACCGACCTTGATGAAAGTTATCAACTTGAAGTCAAAAACGCGGTACTCAACCATTCGCAGAATCTAAGCGATGATGCCGATGTTAGCTTGAAGATGACGACTGCGGTGATGAATCGAATTCAGTTAGGAGAGGTTACCATTCAAGAGGCCATTGATAATGGCGAACTCACCGTAACCGGTGACCGCGAAGTGTTAACCAACTTCTTCGCAATGCTAGATACTTTTCAAATGTGGTTCAACATTGTTACACCGTAACGGTAATCAACCTGTTAAAAACGCGGAGTCGCTACTCGTAGCCTCCGCGTTTTTTTATGTCAGTGAAAAAGTGACTTTATAGGCTACCGAGGTGGATCAATAGATCTGCCCGATGAAGTATTAACCCTAAACCAGCCCGCTATGGAATATCGGTCGGCTTTAGCTGGCAGGACCTCATGCGGAAACTCATCACTTAGAAATAGCACCACGGTGCCTGCCTCGGGAACGACTCGAAGCCCAGTGTCATCCTCATCATCCTGATACAACACCAACTCTCCGCCATCGGAGGGGTGCCAATCTTCGTTCAGATAGGTCACTAACGACAGCACTCGATTGGTGCGCCCTTTGAAGGCGTCTAGATGACGGCCATAGAACCGCCCTGGCGCATAGTGGGCGAAGTGACTTTCGAAGGAAAATAACCCTAGGAACAAACGCTGGTTTAGCGCAATTTGAAGTTGTCTACACCAGTCTAACCACGCCTCGCCTGCCGGCGAACTATCATCAACCCAATCTATCTCATCAGACCGAATGGCGTCATTTTGCTGGTGTTGATCGGCTCTCCCTATTCCCGCCTGACGATACTGTCGCTCCGTGGTCGTACGTGCGGATTGCATTAGCAGATTACAGAGTTCCCGCGGCAGCGCATTCGGAAGAATACAGTAGCCAATACGGGCAATTTCATTAGCAATCTGCTGAACAGTATCAGTCATTAGCGCTATTCCTTGCTTCAGTGCAATCTTAGCTCGCCGCTAAACCCACAGTCATCTGGCCAAGAAAGTCTCGCTTACCTAAGGGAACACCATCGGCGCAAAGCAGGTTGTATACCGTTGCTGCGTGGAAATATAGGTTAGGTAAGGTAAACGACATCACGAAATTTTCCATCGTAAAGGGCAGTTCAACGCCAGTCATCCGAAAGTACATCGGCTGGCCGCTTAGCGCGTTTATTTCTGCTGGAGTGATTGCCGCCAGTTGATCTCTATCCGCAATTAAATGTTCAATCGCAGCTTTAAGATCCACGTCTTCAACGTTCTGTGGCGGATTGAATTCACCATTTAATAAACCGCGCGCAGCGTTGAGGCTGTGATGACGAACAGAGTGCAATTGTCGCAGTAACTCCCACATGTCGTCGGCCATTCGGAGTTGCAACGCAGCATCGCCCGTCTCTTCTCGTTGTTCGTAAAAAGTTTGCGCCTTCTTCATGGTCGCAATCGTGCTATCTAATACACGAAGATAGCTGGCTACGCTGAGGTCGTAGAGCGAAGTCATATCTATTTCCTACCTTATAATTGGGCTAGAGCTTGAGTGTAATTTATCGCACGCGACTTGTCTGCAAAACTCAGGTTCTAACCGCTCTCATGGTGTGGGATAATCACAGTCAACACACATAATTATTAAGCGTTACTGTGAGGCTGACGATGAAGAAATTTGCTCTGGGATTACTGCTGTTACTAATAGTTGGAGTAGTGGGTGGCGGTGTCTTCGCGAAACAGAAGCTTGATTATTTTTTAAATCATGACCTCGCCCCGCTCGTGAGTGAGTCGACCGGTCTTCAGGTTGAAATTGGTTCAGTAACATTAGGCCTCTTATCTGGTCAGGTTGAGATTAGCGACTTTACGATAGCCAACCCAGCGGGTTATAGCTCCGCGAAGGCGGTTAGCTTCTCCACGTTAAGGCTGTCGATAGACCCTATGACACTCATCAATCAGCCCGTTCATGTCCAAGAGTTCCTGTTGGCTGAGCCGGCTATACTCGTTGAGGCCAATAGTGCTTACCAAACCAATATTCAAGCGATGCTCGATGAACTAGAAACTCGCTTCCCCTCCGAGTCTGGCTCATCTGAGGTAGCGACTGAAGAGCAAAACACCACCGATACTCGCGTACGTATTGATGCCTTCACCATTGATAATGCTCAGCTGACTGTGGATGCCTCCGCTCTCAACCAACCCAGTCAATCCATTCGCCTTCCCGCGCTCAGTATTGAACCCATTGGTGTTCCCCATGGCGTAGCCGCAAATGACGCGGCACGTATTATCATGATGGCACTACTTAAGGACGCTAAAACTCAAGCTACCGAGGCGCTTAAAGATGCCGCTGAAGATCGGGCCAAAGAGGAGCTTGAGGAACGAGCACGAGGTTTGCTTGAGGATATCTTTAAACGCTAGGCCAACCTCGCTGAAGAGTTAATACATTATAAAAAACACTCATGGCACAGCATCTTGAGTTGGGGAAATATGATATGAAGGCTTGGCTATGAGTTTGATCGCCGCCCAAAACTTCCTAAAGCAGGGTAACTTGCAAGCCGCCCACCGTGAGACAATGCGGGTTATTCAAAGTAATCCGCATGACCTCAAGGCGCTTCGCATCCTGCTAGCCATAGCATTCAGGTCCAGAAACTCACTCAAGATTGCGCAAATCTTAAATCAAATAAATCGCCTTGATCCTACTCAAGCTAGCCTCTTTGATGAAGCCCTCGCTTGGCATCAAATTAAGCTACCGCAATGGGTCATCAAAGCCCTCAAGCAAATAAATCCAAAGCAAGTTACTGATGCCAAGCTCAGCGCTTCTGCGGCAAACCTGGCAACTCAGTACGACCAACATCCACTGGGGTTGGCGCTAACAAAAAGAACCGTAGTTCTCACACCAAACAACGCCAATGCTCACTTTGAACTGGGCCGCAGCCTGGTGTTCAGCGGTGATTTCGAGGCTGCCCAACAAAGTCTCATCGCCACCCTGGGAATTCAACCAGCGCATCCACTGGCGTTACAACTACTGGCTACTCTACCCAAAGCGAATTGGCCGCAAGACTTACTAGAGCGCATTGACGGCGCTATCGCAAAGGCAAGTCAGCTGGGTGATTTAAAGCGATTACACGAGGGTCGCTATCGGATTTTGGAATCCTCTGGCCATTATTCACAGGCTTTTTCGGCCATTCAGACCGCAAATAATCTGCATCGTAAGCAGTTAGGTTCTCGCTTAACTAAGCCCAGCGAAAAGTTGTCATCCATCATTACTACCTTCGATCAGCTTACGGTAACCACCCACACTTCACCGAGCGAGGCAACGCCGATATTCATTGTTGGCCTTCCAAGGTCTGGCACAACGTTGTTAGAACAGATTTTGTCGGGGCACGATGAGATCCAGGCGCTGGGCGAATTACCTCAGTTCCCAGGCATTGTTGAGCGAGCTATACAACACGCAAAGGCAACTGACTCCGTTGTTAACAGCAGCTTAGTAGCCAAGCATTATCTTGAGCAAACGGCGCCATTACGAGCTAACGCAAATTACTTTGTTGATAAAATGCCCCTCAATTATCAACTCATTGGCTTTATCGCCCGCGCGCTCCCTAGCGCTAAAATCATTCATATCCACAGGGATCCGATGGATGTGTGTTTTGCTCAATATCGACAGATTTTTGCCGATGATGCTCACGCTATGGACTACAGTTATTCGCTTGAACAGCTTGCAAGCTACCATCAAGCCTTTAACAAGTTGATGTCTGAATGGGAGCAACGATTCCCAAACCGCATTCTCGACATCGCCTATGAGCAGCTAGTTGCAGAGCCCGAAGCTGTTTTAGAATCTCTGAATAGCCATCTGGGCTTAGACTTACCCCACCAATGTCTAGATCTTAGGCTTAACAAAAGAGCGGTCTCTACCGCCAGCGCCGGACAGATACGGGAACCGATTAGCACCCAGCATCTCGCCAGATGGAGCTGTTACGAGAATCAGTTAAGTGAGCTTTCAGGCATCCTCAAGTCCGCGCTATAGCGCCAAAAAGATAGCCACTCTCGACGGTTTGTCGGGCCGCGGTTAACAGGGAATCACCGCTACAGTTTTAGCTTCAAACTAGGTGTGCAAAATTGCGCCTCAATACACAAAAAATTACTAACTTCTGACTGCAGAGTGAAATTTACCTGCTATCCTTTTTTTTAGTAATTAAGCAATAGGAAGATGCATCGAGCATAACTAATTTCATTGCGTTTTTAAGGTCCTATTCTACTCAGAAATCATTAAAACCTTATGGAACTTATGTCAGACCATCAGCTTGCCATAGCGCTATCAATTGTACTTTGGACAACCGTTAGTGCGGGCGCATTAATCATTAGTTTTTTCGTCAAGCGGTTCATTTATACCAGCCTAATATCCGTAATGCTAACGGGCGCAGGGTTAGCTATTTGCTTTTCACTTGCCGCGACCAGTGTTCTTTTGTATCTATCTTTTTTCAGTACGGTATTACTTATAAGCATTGGCTTCTATGGGCTATTTTTGGCGGGCTCTCATCGCCACTTTCAACTCAATGTTTCAGAAGAAGAGCCCGTTGTAGTGCCCGTAAAAAGGATACTACCAGCGGATTTCCCTAGTGATGCCCTGCTCCCTTTTCTATTGGACGATACCAATTGTGGCCTCTATGTCTTCGACAACGTTTCAAAAACAAATATCTACATTAACGCGCAATTCGCCAAAATCACCGGCTACAATCTCAAGGCCCTGAATGCACTACTTAAAAAATCAGGCCCACTGAGCCACATCCATCCGAATGACGCCGAAAATGTAGAACGTCATATGATATCTGTGATGGCTTCAGCCCCAGGCAAATCGTTTGACCTTCAATATCGCTACCGCCATCGAGCTGGCCACTGGGTTAACTGCGTATCACGCGATACGGTAATTAATGATGTGAAAGGCCGTCCTAGGTTCTTTATTGGTAGCTTCATTAACGTCTCCCAGCTTCAGGAAGAGCGAGCAGAAGTAGACCATCTTAGTGCCCGCTATACCGCAGCATTCGAGGATGTTCCTGTGGGTATGGCGCATGTCTCGTTTCAGGGGAAAATCTTGAGGGCTAATCGAACGCTCAAGACTTTGCTTGGGTATACTGACAACGAGCTGGCCAACTTAGCATTCATGGATATCACCCACCCCGAGGACCTTCTGAAAGACCTAGATCAGCTCAAGTCTTTAGCTCGCGGTGATATCCAACAGTACAAGGTGGATAAACGCTATTTTAATGCCCAAAACCAAATAATATGGGTAGAACTTACGGTAGCAGATGTTCGCAAGGTCGACGGCGATGTGGACTACTTTATCGGTATCGTCCGAGATATAACTCACGACCGACTAGTCGCCCGAGAACTTAATGAGGCCAACGCCGCCTTTAAACGCTTCGCCAACTCGTCACCGTTCCTGCTGGAACAACCCATTGAGGCTATCGGTGCGATGGCCTCGCGTATCGAAAATAAAATTGTACAGCGAGGAATAGATGGGGAGCTGCTCTTCATTCAGGATGTCGCGGCAATCTCAAAGGTGTCGAGTGAACTATCCAATCGCCTTAATAATCTTATAGACTTGGTTAAATTCAACCCTAATTTGATGTCGATGGAGTATGAATCTATTGAAGAAATCATCAAACTCAGTCGAAATCAAACGGGATTTAACCCCAACTATCCACGCTGCAGGGTAAGTAGTGACTCAAATATTTCTATTCCGGTGGATAAATATTCCTTCGTCAAACTGATTGTTAACCTCTGTCTAAATATCGAGCAAATGAGGCACTTGCCAGATAGCCAATTAAGGGAGATCAAAATAGGTTGTTTTCCCGAGGATTGGCATGAGCGAGTTATCCTAGAACTGCATTGCTCAGGGTTTGAACTGACCCCTGAGTTCAGACAACTAATGCTTAGAGCGTATAACTACCAGGATGATAATCAGTTAGATGAGGTGGGGCTTCGATTTGCAATTATTCGACAAATCGTGCGGGCACATAACGGTCTGTTGGAGGTTGATTGCGAGGCGGATAATGGATTTAGCCTAACAATTATTCTGCCAACTGGAACTGAGCTGTTAGAATAACGCACTGACAGTCAGTATTCGCTTACCGACTGTCAGCCTGAATTTCTACTCTTACTGCTCGAACGGAATCTGACCGAAAATTGTATCCACGTACTGACGTACGACAACATCTAGCTCATCTGGAGTCCATTCGCGAACTGAACGCGTTCCCACTCCACGCCAAACCGCCTTTCCTTCCTTCGTACTGGCGATATCAATAATCAGCGTACCCTCTGTGTACTGACTGACATCTACTGACTGAGATGGATAACCCATATAGCCACGATGGTAAGGCGCATAGCCGTATGAACCGTAGTAGCCATAACTATTGTTGTAACTAGTTACCCGAGTTTTATCTTGGGTTGTCACATGAAAACTGATGAGCGCATCGGCCTCTTCACGTGATACTTGCGTTAATCCTTTAGCCGTTAAAGACGCTGCAATATCGGTTCGAATTCGTGCATCTAGCAGTGGATTGGTCGGTACGCCAAGTACTTCCACTGCATCGGGAACAACATAAAAGGTCTTAAGCGTTTCAAAATCGAAATTCGGGTCGTAATCCATATTGACGCGAGGAAGCGTGGTACAAGCCGATAGGACAACCATGCTGATGATCGCAATAACTAGGCGTGGGTATTTCATAAGATTTACTCCGTTCATTGTAGGCTGAGCTAATGCTACCGCAGGACGCATCAATTCTCTCTTTTAATTTTGCAAGTTATACCATGCTTATTCGTTTGAGTTAACTAATAGATCACTTAGGCAGGAGAACTGAGGACTTCTCGGTTTATTCCACTTGATAGCGGAGACGAAACAGGAAATAGTGGGACTAAAAAATAGGACTACTAATAATGCCTTCAATACTAGCCTCTGAACTTCAGCTTCCCTGCGGAGTAACGTTACCTAATCGCATTGCCAAAGCGGCAATGACCGAGGGGCTCGCCGACCCTGCAGGAATACCTACCAAAGAACTTGCTAACCTCTATCGAGTTTGGTCCGAGGGAGGCTCTGGGCTTCTGCTATCGGGTAATATCCAGATTGATAGCCAACATCTGGAACGCCCCGGAAATGTCATCATCCAGGGCTCCCCTTCTGAGGCCTTAAAACTGGCTCTTAATGAGTGGGCAACTGCGGCCACAGTTAACGGCAATCAATTCTGGGCGCAGATTAGCCACGCGGGGCGACAGACGCAGAAGAATATCAACACCAAACCCCAGGCGCCCTCCGCTGTTAAGTTGGGGATCCCTGGCGGCCAGTTCGGCACACCCGAGCCAATGAGCTTAGCCGAGATCGAGACCGCAATTAGCGGTTATGCAAATGCTGCCAAGGTGGTGGTAGACGCAGGCTTCACGGGTATTCAAATTCATGCTGCGCACGGCTACCTCATCTCGCAGTTTCTGAGCCCACGAAGTAATCAGCGCGACGATCAGTATGGCGGCTCGCTGGAAAATCGCGCCCGTTTTCTTTTGACGGTTGTAGCGGCCACGCGCGCAGCGGTGGGCCCTGACATCCCAGTAGCCGTTAAGTTAAATAGCGCCGACTTCCAAAAGGGTGGTTTTAACTTTGAAGATAGCCTCGTAGTACTTAAATGGTTAGAAGCTGCCTCGGTTGACCTAGTTGAGATATCTGGCGGCACCTACGAACAGCCGAAGCTTCTTGGTATCCAAGGTATTGAGGAAGAAGATCCACAGCAGGTCGCTGCCTCAACTCAAGCAAGGGAAGCCTACTTCGTTGACTTTGCCAAAGCCATGCAGTTGGAGGTGAACATCCCGCTTATGGTCACTGGGGGCTTCAGAAAACGCGCCGTGATGGAGTCTGCCCTAGCAGACGGCAGCGCTGATGTAATTGGCTTAGGGCGCCCGCTCTGTGTGGTGGCCGATGCGCCGAATCAACTCCTAGCGGGTCGAGAGGAGCTAGATCGTTTTGAACAATCTCTTTCGCTACTTCCACCAGCGCTAAAGTTTCTAGAACGAGTAACCACTATCCGAGCCATAGCTAGCTTTGCAGTTCAGTATTGGTACTACCGTCAGATCGCCGCCATTGGCGAAAACAGCGCTGCGGATGAAGATTTAAGTGTGTGGGCGGCTACTAAGTGGCTGCTCAAGCAGCAGAGCGAATGGATAAAGCAGAGAAAGGCGCTACTAGCTAAATCGGCTTAGCGGAGTTGATATGGCGTAACGTAAAAGGGCGAATCTCAATGATTCGCCCTGTAGGTTGGTTCGTTTCTCAGCCTCTCAGTTTAAGAACGATAGGCCTCGGCATTAAGCGCAGCAATGCGCTTATCTAACGGCGGATGGCTCATTAACAGTTCGGTGAGCGTCTTCTTGCCGTTGATACCAAACGCTAAGAGCGTGCTGTCTAATTGTGACTCTTGGCTTGTCTTTAAACGCTGCAGCGCCGCAACCATCTTGTCCTTCCCAACCAACGATGCTGCTCCCGCATCGGCGTGGAATTCACGGTGACGGCTATACCACATGGTTAGGAAGCTAGCGAAGAATCCAAGTACTAGCTCAAGCGCCATTGTGACGCCGAAGTACACTAGCCAGTTAGTTCCACCCTGCTGGCCATTACCATTCGATGCCACCACATTGGCAACGATTCGCGCCAAGAACATCACAAAGGTATTCACCACACCCTGCATCAGCGTCATGGTAACCATGTCACCATTGGCGATATGGCTAACTTCATGGGCAAGAACTGCCTCCGCTTCGTCCTGAGTCATCGCTCGTAATAATCCGGTAGATACAGCTACCAACGAGTCGTCTCGTTTTGCTCCAGTGGCAAAGGCATTAATATCAGGAGCGTCGTAAATAGCGACCGTTGGCATGCCGATACCGGCCTGCTTAGCTTGACGCTCTACTGTTCGCAACAACCAACGTTCAGTTTCATTGCTAGGCGATTTAATGACTTGCCCACGCACCGAACGAAGTGCCATCGACTTCGACATTAACAGCGAGATAAAGGCTCCACCGAAGCCGAATACCGCTGCTAAGATCAGTAGGCCAGATAGACTTCCCCGCTGAAGATCCGTGGTTGCATAGATAACATTTAAAACCAAACTCAGTAGTAGAATTACCGCTAGGTTGGTGGCAAGAAATAGAGCAGTACGTTTCATCGTTACCTCAAATTATCACTGATGACCGTTTTTGAAGAATACCTTCAGACTTTACAAGTTACCGCCAAATCAACGCCCGCATCATTAGGAATAATGCGGATACTATTCGGCCGCTTTGGTCGCCTGCCAAGCGGTTGCCCGCCAACTTCCGTCCTGTTTGATCAGTACCCCAGTATTAAAGTAACGCTGTGTAGGCTCAGTAGACTCAGCTGACTCGTAGAGTGTGAGTTCGAACGTTAATACCACGGCTTCGCCCAGGCTTCTGACGGTGACATTCTCTGCGCCGTACCATGCGGAGCTCTCCTCTTCAGGTGCTGCACTGTTGCGCATCCCGTCGACGATGTTGGATTTGCCGAATCGCGTACCCGACGAGCTAGTATAAATAAGGTCATTCGCCCAGAATTGATCATGGACCTCAACATCATTAACACCGCTAAGAAACCAATTTAAACGCGCTTCAACCTCACTTTCCACCGAAGCATTCGCGCCGCTCGCCAACACAGCTAACAACAGCACTAATGAATATTTTATATTGTTGTACATGATAATTTCGCCCTCGGTAATAGCTTAAAATGGGTTTAGGGTGTAGTTGTTTTGCTGAAGTTGTGCATGAGCCGCCATCGCAGAAAGCGCCATTTCAACGCCCGGAATTAATTGCGTGTGGGTCACTCCTAGGTGAGTGGCCGATTGACCACAAACGATGACCCGCACACCCTGCTCAATCAGCGCAGCTATTAATGGTGCTGAACCGTTGCTTTCGCCCGTTCTTTCTTGATAGGCATCATCACGCTGCACATCGTAAGTTGCCGAGCCATGGATCACTACCGCAAGCTGAATCCGATCCTCGGTTACTCCGTGTGCCAACAGCATGTTGTTGAGTCTGGCAGCGGAGTTGATTTGTAGAGAAAAACTTCCCGACTCTGCTCCATCATCCACATCAAACGCAACACGAAACTCAACATCGCTTTGAATGGGCTGAACTAAATCAATATCGTAATAGCGACCGAATCCATCTATCGGACCAGCTACTGACGGAACACTAAGCACCAATAGAAGAACTAGGGCAAGGGTATTGTAGGCAAGTTTCATCATCACTCCCAACTTATTAAAAGCTTTATGACTGTGATATGAGTGTATCGCGCTGAGAGTGGAATTAATATTCAGTAATTCGAATAGATACTAGGTGAAGACTAGTAAGCATAAAAAAGCGCCAACCAGAATCTGATTGACGCAAGGAGTCTGAATGAAACTTGGGGACAACGTTAAAACTTTGTGCGGAGCAATCCCTGCTCCACGTGATAACACGAGGTAATCCATACCTCATCACCTAACTATCATAAACTAATGGTTTCACTGGCAACCATAGTCAATGGCTTACAAAAGCAATAAAAAGCTCGTTCAGCTTGTTAGTAAAGGGGTGAAATATAGCAAACTATGCAGTATTTACTTAAAGTCTGCAGCGCTATGGCGCTCTAGTACACGAGTTGCTTCGTCACCCCACGCTCGATTGACGCGAGTGCCGCGCTGAACTGCTGGGCGAGCAGAAATTTCATCCGCCCAACGCTTTAGGTTTACGTATTCATGAACGCTCAGGAATTCTGCAGCACTGTACAACCCACCTTGAACCAGCACCCCGTACCAGGGCCAGATTGCCATATCCGCAATAGTGTACTCGTCCCCACACATGAAGTGATTAGCGGCTAAATGCTTATCTAGGACATCTAGCTGACGCTTTACTTCAAGCGTATAGCGGTCAATGGGATACTGAAACTTCTGAGGTGCATAGGCATAGAAATGTCCAAAACCACCGCCTAAGAACGGTGCGCTTCCCATCTGCCACATTAGCCAACTTAAGCACTGGGCGCGCTGTTGGGAATCTGTGGGGATAAACGCGGTGAATTTTTCAGCCAGATGAATCATCATGGCACCCGATTCAAAAATACGAAACGGCTCGTCGCCGCTTTGATCAACCAGAGCCGGGATTTTTGAATTGGGATTAATTGATACGAAGCCCGAACCAAACTGTTCGCCCTCCATAATATTTACCGTGTAGGCATCATACTCAGCTTCACTATAACCAGCTTCTAATAGCTCCTCAAAGAGCACTGTTACCTTGACACCGTTTGGTGTGGCGAGTGAGTACAGCTGAAACGGGTTATCGCCCTTTGGGAGTTCAGCATCATGAGTCGCACCCGAAACAGGCCGGTTAATATTCGCAAACTTACCGCCGTTCCCGGCATCCAACTGCCATACTTTTGGAGGGGTATAGGTGTCACTCATGATCTTGATTCCTTATCGATTAGTAACAGCAACATAAGGGCTGGTAGCCAAGAGTTAAAGAGCTGCTGCGGAAATTCCCTAGCGATTTCAGCGCGTATTATGCAATTTGGGGTCGGGTACATAACTATTGTGCCGCCAAGCCCTTGTAGTTAGGTGTTAACAATTTGGGGACGGGTACATATCAAGAAGAGCTGCCGTCGATTTGATCGGTGGGGTCGACCGGCCTGTGTAGACTTCGAGAAAATAAGCAGTTATGTACCCGACCCCAATTATGCGCCCCCTAGTTATGTACTCGACCCCAACTCGACCCCAACTCAACCCCAACTCGGCGTAATGAATAATGACGAATTCTGATAGTTTTAGAGAGCGTATGTACCCGTCCCCAAAAGGGCAGTACACTGAAAAGAAAAGGATTTCATAATGAGTTCAACTGCAAAAATTCTCGCTCTCATCGCTATGCTTCAGGGCCTGGCGGTACTAGTGCTAAAGCGCTCTCTGGAAGCGGAGAGCTGGCTCGTAAGCATTCCCAGCTTACATGTTGCGTTATGGACCGTGGTTCTAACTGTTCCCCTGCTGACTTATTTACTGCTGGATAGCGACAATCATGCTCGCTGTTTTAGATCTACCGCAGTCACTGGCCTAGTGCTTGGATTAATCGCTGCGTATATCGGCTATGAGATGAGCCCCTACAATGAATTCCCCGTAGACTCCATAGTCGCCATCTACATCGCTAGTATCACTATTGTTACCTTTAAAATCTCCGTTTTCTGTCGATCTCGTTGGCTGGACCGTACCAACGATTATGTAACGCTACTAAGATATTCATGGCGGCATGCTTTTATAGTAGCCGGAAGCTTGTTGTTCACCGGGATCCTCTGGGTGGTGCTGGCTTTGTGGGCTGGAATCTTCAACCTCATCGGTATCGACTTCTTCAACACGCTCTTCTACCAAGATTGGTTCGCACTGCCGTTATCCGCCATTGCTATAGGCGCAGGAATCTTAATTTTCCGTCAAATCGATACCTTAATTGATACCCTCACTCGGTTCTTTCGCGTGCTACTTCAGTACCTACTCCCATTGCTCGCAGCAGTCGCAGTTCTATTTCTTATCTCACTACCATTCCAGGGCATATCATCGCTTTGGAAAAACGGCTTGGGCACCTCACTCCTTCTATGGATGAGCGCGCTATTACTGTTCTTTACGAATGCGGTATTTCAGGGAGATAGAGCTGCTATTTATCCAGCTTGGATTCTTAAAATCATTTCGCTGATGCTGCTTTCGCTGCCAATTATTAGCTTACTTGGCGCCTATGGAATGTGGCTGAGAATTGACCAGTATGGGTGGACAATAGCCCGTTTTTGGGGAGCTCTAACTACTCTATTCCTGCTAGTTTTCAGCCTTGGCTACGGCTGGCTGATTGCCGCTCATCGAGAGGCGTGGACCCAGTATCTGGGGAAAGTTAACGTGCCGATGGCCTGGGCGCTCACCGCTGTGCTGCTAGTGGTCAATTCACCGCTGCTAAATCCCCGCACCCTTGCCCTCGAGAGCCAATTAAACCAAGCAGAAGTTGGCGAGCAGATACAGGGCACCGACTGGCAGTACATACATCGCTACCTTGGGCGCCCTGGTTATGAGGAAATTAATCGGGTTGCGGATCGCAATCCACAACTTAGTCGAGAGGAACTACTTCAGCTTGATGGTGATAAAGAGCGTTTAGTCTCCGAACGTATTGTCATGCTTGGAGAGCTATCAGAGCTTCCACCGCAACTCATGGAGGCCTTGAATATTCGCTTCCAAGCCTCGCCATTGAGACTTTTTGTCGCGCAAATCGCTCCAGCATCCGAATATCCAAGACGGTTCATTGCCTCCAACGAATCTGGCTATAACTGGCTTGAGACGGTTTTAGTTTCTATTGACGAAAGCGGTAAATACACTGTCGAGCCACTAGAGAAACTTTGCTCCATGAGTGAAGAACAAATTATTCAACATTTAGAAGAAGGTCAGATTACGACGCAGATAGAAGAGCGAGAAATCATCAGTATTGGCAACTTCAAACTTCAGCGTATGCAGATCCAAAGCACTCCCTGCGAAGATGTCAGTGAGGAGTCCATGGATGACCTTAAATAGCGAACTCATCAAGATAGATTGCGCTGTTAGCAAGTGATAAGATTTCAAATATAACTATTAGCTAAGGATAGATAGATGACACATCAACATCGACCAACCTGGGTCACTTTAGTAGGGATACTCACACTCGTCTTCGGTTTATTCTCGCTACTAGGCGCCGGTCAGGAACTCGCAGTGCCTCGTTTCCTAGACATGCAGCAAGAGATTGTGATGCATGTGGAGGACATGGCCGAGGAGAGTGCTGCTGATGGCAGTGCCGAAATTGAAATCACCGTAGATGGCGAACAGACCACCGTAGATATTGATGAGATTATGGTCTTTGTGGTCCATCTTTTTGACGTACCGGAATGGTTCGAAAGCTGGGCCTTTACCATTGGCGTGATCAGTCTTGCTATCGCGGTGTTATATTGTATCGCCGGTATAACTCTCTTAATGGCCAACGAGGTCTCGCTACCAATATTCTATACCGCATTAGCGTTATCCATGCTCTGGGAGAGTGTTAGAATCGCCATCTTCGCCCAGACAGAGGCACCACTACTCATCATGCAAATTCCTATGTCTGGGATTAGTTTATTGATTGACGTCATTCTATTAGTCATTGTGCTGAGTGCCGAAAAAACGAGTTTTGCACGAATATAACGGTTAGGATGGGTTAGCGCTCGTCGCCCCCATCCATCGTCACCAATAGGAAATCGCCACCGTATGTATAACCTTATCCTCGACGGACATTACAGTATTTTCCTGTTAATCGTTGTTGCCCTCGTCGTATCGCTCACATTCCATGAATTTGGGCATGCCGCGATGGCAAAGTTCTACGGTGACAACACGGCTGAGCAACAGGGCCGCTTAACACTTAACCCCATTGCGCATATTGATCCAATGGGACTACTCATGGTGGTTATCTTAGGCTTTGGCTATGCGAAGCCAGTTCCTACCAACCCGCGCAACTATACGTCGGGGTGGGCACAACTCTGGATTGCGGCGGCTGGGCCGCTAATGAACCTGCTCATCGCATTCATTACCGTGAATATCTTTATGCTAGCCATGCAGGGCCAGTGGGCCTGGGCTCAGGGTGAAGGCGCACAGTATTTCTTTATCTATCTGGCTACCATTAACCTTATCCTAATGCTGTTTAACCTAATTCCACTCGGCCCATTGGACGGACATTATATTGCGCCGTACCTGCTTCCAGCGGGACTAAGACGCCCCTATGTGCTGTTCAATCAACGCTATGGATCCATGTTGTTCTTAGGCCTTATTGTCCTGAGCATCCTTGGCATTCCCGTTTTTAGTTACGTATGGCAGCTTGGCCAATTTTTACTCCCACTGTTGGTGATTGTATGAATGCTTGGATTTCCGCAGCCGTCATTTTCGCTGCATTTATTGTTTTAAGTCTTATCTTTAGGACGGTTTTTACTCGCTTAGGGAAGCATGCCGATGCCTCCACCAGCGAGGTATTTCGCTTGCTGGCTAATTCTCAGCAAACCATTTTGATCTTCATTGGCTTAGTACTCGCGTTGTCGGAGCTTGGTTTTGATATCTCAGCACTGGTGGCAGGGTTAGGTTTAACAGGTTTTGCAGTAGGGCTAGCGCTTAAGGATGCAATCTCGAACTTGGTCTCTGGCATGATGCTTGTGGTGTATAAAACCATCGAGTTAGGCAATGTGATTGAGCTATCAGGTGTGCAAGGCGAAGTGATTAATATCAACTTACGCTACATCACCTTAGACGTTGACGGCATTCATCATTTAATCCCCAACGCGCTGTTACTGAATAGTAAGCTGGCGATTATTGACCCGAAGACAACGCTAACGAGCTCAAGTTAGTTCGGCAACCATAGCGACACGCGTAAACCGCCACCGTCACGGTTGCTGATATTAAGCACGCCGTGATGGGCCTCAACGATTTCACGCACCAGCGTTAAGCCAATCCCAGAACCACGCTGCTTAGTTGAATAGAAGGGAATAAACGCCTGAGCAAGCACGTCATCGGACATCCCTTTACCCTCGTCCAATACATTCACTTCTACCCCGTCTCGCTTGGACACCACGCTTACCGTTACGGAGTCATCGGTCGTAGAGGCTTCATGGGCGTTAGTCACTAAATTGATGATCGCTTGCTCGAGTTGAGACTCGTCAAAGGTACTTGCTAACTCAGGCAGGTCACACTCAATATTGAAGTGCTGCAATGTCTGCAGTCGCTGGAGGAAGGGAAGCCACTTATGACTGGCCTTTTGCGGTGAAGGCAAGCGGGCGAACTTCGCGTAGCCAAGAACAAACTGATTCAAGTGGTCAGCGCGATCACCAAGGGTAGTGAATACTCGGGTAAGTCGATTATCATCGCTGGACTGAGTAATCATTTTGCCCGAGTGAACCATAGACATAATGGGCCCGAGGGAATTATTAATCTCGTGGCTGATTACCCGGATAACCTTCTTCCAAACCGATACTTCCTGTCGGTTGAGTTCCTCGGACATGTGCCTAAAACTTAACATCGTAGTTTCTTCGGTATGAATGCGAACCACGGCTTTATCAATATGCCAGCTCTGATTAACGCGCTCGCCGTCTTCTTGAGCGGTTACCGAGAAGAGCCCCTTAGTCATATTCCGTTCGGCATCAGCAAAGGCGGTTGGAGCGCCGTGAAGGACATCCGCTACCAGCGCCCCCTCTATGCGCTTGCCCTGAGCAAAGTATTTCCTTGCGGCATCATTTGAGAATAGTACCCTGCCCGTTTGGTCGAAGAGGAGAAGCAGATTTGAAGAGCTTTGAAGAATTCGGTCCAGCAGGAGCTCGCGCTGATAGATACTCATCTTTTCGCGTCGAAGTACTGCTGCGGCGGCATTAAAGTGCTTCGCTAAGGTCACGAACTCCGCACCATCACGCTGCTCAATCGTGATACTGTAATCGTTATCCTGTAAGTTAAGCAGGCCGAATTCCAGAGCCTTAAGTGCCCTGCGAAGTCGTCTAAGCAGATAGCGATTAACCAGTACGAAAGTCCCTGCACCCAAGGCAATAGATAATGCCAACAGCGCATAGCGCTCACCGTCCAATAGGTAGGCAAACCATAGCGCAGCGAGTAATCCCAACAGAGAGTTGGCCAAGACAAAGCGAGTAATAATTCCCATGTCAGTTAGCCTGCCATACTGCGACAGCAGCTGTCATCTAATTTTCAATCCCCAATTTTTCCATACGTCGATACAGTGCTTGCCTCGATAACCCCAATGACCTGGCAGCCTTGGCGACAACACCGTCGTTATCCTTCAGCGCGAATTCAATGTCATCGGCAGAAATCTCTACCGCACCAATAGCAGGTGCTTCCAGACCAAAATGCTGCACTTCGAAGGCGCCGTCACCGCGGAGTAATGCAGCACGAGAACAGGCGTTTTGTAGCTCGCGTACGTTCCCCGGCCAATCGTGCGACTCTAGTGCGCGAGTAACCGCTTTAGGGAAGGTATCTTGCTGAAGGAAGAACTTCGCCAAGGGAATAATATCTTCCTTACGATCAGCGAGCCCATCTAAGCGCACCTCGATAACATTCAGCCGATAGTACAAATCTTCACGAAACTCACCCGCTTGAATCGCGGCAGGTAAATCCGCGTTGGTAGCACTGACGATACGAACGTGAACACGTTTGGTTTCATTTGATCCCAATGGCTCGAATTCGCCCGTTTGCAGGACCCGCAGGAGCTTCATCTGCCCAGCATGACTGAGATTACCGATCTCATCAAGAAATAGCGTACCACCGTCAGCTTTGCTGAAGCGTCCCTCTCGAGTTTGGTTCGCGCCGGTAAATGCCCCCGCGACGACCCCGAATAACTCAGCTTCCAGAAGATCATCGGGTAGCGCACCCATATTCACGGCCACAAAGGGCTTAGCCGCGCGCTCTGAGTTAGCGTGAACAATCTGAGCCAACTGCTCCTTGCCGCTTCCATTGGGGCCTGTGATGAGCACGGGTACGTCGCTTCGCGCCACGTTCGCCGCCAATTCAACCGCTGACTGAAGGGACGAAGACGCTACAATCGTGCCGCATAACGCAATATTCTCGAGTTGCTTAGCCCGATTGCGCGAGGCCGCATTCAAGCGGATATTGTCCGCCTGTAAGCTACGCATCTCCAGCAAGTTACGAACCGACGTCACTAATTTGTCATCATCCCACGGCTTGGATTGGTAGTCCGCCGCACCCTGTTGAATAAGTTGAACCGCTGTTTCAAGGTCCGCCCAACCCGTTAAAAGAATGATAGGAAGGTCTGTATCTAGGTTGCGAAGTGCGCCGAACAATTTAACGCCTTCATCTCCGGAAGTGGTATCTTCAGAAAAATTCATATCCTGAATCACCACCCCGATAGACTGGTCCCGAACCGCAGTAAGCGCGGCGTCGGGGGAGTCACACCCCAGCGACTCAATGCCGTGAAGCTCCAGCAGTAAACCAATACTGTCGAGTACTGCTGGGTTGTCATCAACGATTAATACACGTTCCATCAATCAATCCTTGGTTAGAGCGAGCGAGTTGCAACACTCGGCGGCACCTTCGCCGCGCTAATTGCTGGAAATAGAATACCTACCACCGACAACAGAAGCAACGCAAAGCCCACGCTTAACGGGTACACCACTGACAAGCTAGGTAGTGAGAATAGGCTCATCAATTGCCAATTCAGAGCCAGTGCTACCGGCACCCCGATAATCATCGAAATGACTAACATCGCACCGCTCTCCATTAGGAACAGCATGACAATATCTCGCTTCGTTGCACCCAACGCGCGGCGTGTACCGATTTGCTTAGTACGACGCTCTACATTGAAGACCGCCATACCAATTGCACCTAAAGAGATGACACTGATAAGCAGCGCAATAATCAGCCCAAGCGAGAACAGCAGTGAATAATCCACGGAGAACTGTCGATCTTTAATCTCGTGATACTGCTCAATACTCACTACCACGCGTCGGTCGTCATTGCGATAAAGCTGTGTAGTAATCGACTCAATCGCCTCCGCTGCGCTAATTCCTTCGAAGCGCACCGCGAGCTGCTGAAAGCGATTATCTCTTGGGAGAAAACCAAGCCAGATTGAGTTAGTGGAAACACTCCAGTTCGGCCAAGGACCGTAGAAATGTTCCGCTACGCCGATGACAGTCAGGGGAATATCTACGCTTGAGGGGAAATAGATGACTTCACCCACCACATCGTCACGGCCTAAGAGCTCCATTGCGAGCGCTGATGAAATCACCACGCCCGCACCAGCCTCCATGCTGCCCATATCATTTGGGTCAGCAATTTCTTCTGGGCGAAAGGTTCTGCCGTACTTCATTTTCAGGCCCAACACATCACTGAGGTGATGATCTGCTCGATAAATAGCAGCTTGAACCTGTGAACCGGTGTCATCTTCCGTAACCTTATCGCGGACGCTAGCACTGGAGCCACTGCCCTCAAGCGGCATCTGATTGGTTGTTGCTACCGCCGTGATGCCATTCAACTGGGTAAGCGTCTCGATATCATTCAGCAACACCTGCTGCGCATTAAAATCTTCGGCAAAGTGGTAGAGCTCCACGTCGAGTACAAGCTCTTCGTCAATACCCGAATTGATATCGATGGAGTCCATACGATAACTAATCATGCCCACAAGGTTCGCAATAATGGCGATCGTCAGCACCGCTTGAATCACCAATAATGTCGTCGTAGACGGATTACGGCGTAAACTATTTAAGGTTGGTAGAATATCCATAATCTTCTCCTACTGAATTTTGAGGTAGAGGCTGGGCGGCATGCGACAAATACGCCAGGCCGGTATCAAACCTGCGATGACCGATGACAGCAACGCAATGGCAGGTGAGTAGAGCCACATTGTCCAATGAAGCTGTGTTAGCGGGAATTCGTCACCGGCAAAACCGACAGCTAAGTAGCCGTTAAGTACATGGAGCACGCCAGTCGCGAAGACCAGACCAATCAAGCCACCTGCTAAACCAATCAGACTCACTTCAACAATATGCTGAAGGAAGATCTGGCCCTGACTGGCTCCAAGCGCTCTTCGTGTTCCTACTGCGGGCGCAGCCTTTAGGAACTTACCGAGTAGCAAACCAATGGTATTCATAATACAAACCAGCAGGAATAGAATACTGATGATCAGCAAAATATCACTTTCCTCGCTGTGGACATCCATATACTTAATCCACTGCGCTGGCGTCTGCAGAGCGAAACTCGCTTCCGGATTGGGAAAGCGGCCGGCCGTCTGCTGATCGCCAATGTAAGCGCTCAACCAACGTTCGAACTCAACCCGCTCCTGCTGACTATCGAAGGATACCCAGAACTGTAACCAATGCAGTTCAGAGGTAAGTAGCGCCTGATAATCTTCAATCCTACTTGGCGTCCAACCGTTGGTGTTACCCGAAGAGCTTATCTCCTCAAGCGGCGCCAAACCCATTGGAATATAAATACCTGCTCCCAGAGAGAACGGATTATTATTCAGATCATAGAACTTAGGCTGAGGGTTGTAGTCTTCAATTATGCCAATCACTCGGTACGGTTTGTTATCCAGAAAGAGCATTCGCCCTAAAGGGTCATCCGAGCCGAAGAATAATTGTGCTCTACTCTGAGTGATGACAGCAACGTAGTCACCATCTCGATCAGCATCCGCTGCCCACGTTGATCCAGCGATAAAAGGCACCTCAAAAACATCGAAGAAGGTACCATCAGTCACCCGCACACTGCCAAAAATGGGGGAGGCAGCGGGGGCGTCTGATTTAATCGCAAAGCGACTCTTGAACATGGCGACGGTGGTTGCATCGAGACCGCTATTACGGACTGCTATGGCATCCTGATAGGTAATTTGTCGCAACATGCCATTACCCCAACCACTACCCACAGAGTTAGACTGCAGCTGTAATGTGAAGGGCTGGTTGTCCATCTTCTCCGCTGGATTGGCGGTAATATGCTGATAGATACTGAACATCGTCACCGTCATTCCAACGCCAGCTGAAATAGCAAGCACCATCAGCAATGAGATAAACGGGGTGCGCTTGATACTTCGCCAAGCTAAATCAATATAATGCCCGATCATCTTAAGCCTCCACTTCCGCAGGTGCTTCGGTGAAGCGACGATAATCAGACACCTGACCATCCACAATCTGGATATTGCGCTGGGCGCGTCGTGCTAGATCTGGGTCGTGGGTCACCATCACAATAGTGGTTCCCGCAGCGTTAATGCTTTCCAGCATATCCATCACCTGACGTGCCATTAAGGTATCGAGGTTTCCGGTAGGCTCATCCGCAAGCAAGAACGCTGGCTTACCGGCCATCGCGCGTGCAATCGCAACACGCTGCTGCTGACCGCCTGATAATTGCGCTGGAAGGTGGCTGTAGCGAGCTGACAAGCCCACCATCTCCAGCGATTCTTCCACGCGAGACTTCCGTTCAGCACGCGAAACACCACGATAGCGCAGCGGCACCTCGATGTTCTCGGCTACTGTTAGATCAGGGATGAGATTAAACCCCTGAAAGATGAAGCCAATGGATTCGTTACGCGCTTTAGCGAGCTGGTTGTCACTCAACGAGCCCATCTCAACGCCATTTAACTGATAGCTACCGGAGCTAAATGGCTCAAGCAGTCCGGCGATATTCAGGAAAGTGGTCTTACCTGAACCTGATGGGCCAGTAATGGTAACGAACTCTCCCGTCTTCACTTCTAGATCGAAGGAGCGAAGCGCATGAGTTTCTACCATATCCGTGCGGTAGACTTTGGCTATATTGGTCATCTTTAACATCGTGTTAGTCCTCTTTTGGGGGAGAATTAATGAATTTGTAAGGTTTCTAAGTCATCGAAGTTGTCATAGCTGGAGACCACAATCTCATCGCCAGCAGTAACACCCTCTATAATTTGTACATTTCGAGTGCCTACGGCGCCCACAACAATTGGAATTCGAACTAGTCGATCCGCCTCTACGCGATAGGCAAAGCTACGGTTACCGTTATCAACAAAGCTGCCGCGACGAACCAGTAACGCATCCTCATATCGTTCGAGGAAGATTCGCGCCGAGACGCGTTGATTCTGGCGGAGGGAGAGGCCCTGTTGATCTAAAATGGTGGCGCGAGCAACCAATTGGTTAGAGCGAATTTCCGGTGAAATTGCCGAGATTTCAGCCATTACCTGCTGTCCTCCTACGGATACGGTGACTGGCATCCCAATACCTAAGTCATCGCCATAGACATCAGAAATCTGCAGTTCAACCTCGTAGGCCGATAGGTCTACCACGCTCAAGATTGGGGTTCCGCTGGGAATCCTAGATTGATCACTAACCAACAAGTTACCCACTGCGCCATCCACTGGCGACCTGACGGCCAGGGCATCCATGCGCCGCTGTACTTCCTGTACTAGGATTTCCTGGCGAGCAACTTCTGCTCGGCTTTGCTCTAACTCGAAGGCACTGAAATCACGAGACAGCTCGGCCTCGCGAACGGCGTGTTGGAACTGTAGGCGACTCTTTTGTAAATCATCTACCCGCACGTCGTAGTCAATCTGGCTAATAAGCGAGTGTTCGAAAAGCTGTTCGGCGCGGCGTAATTCTCGCTCTGCCGCCGCTAAATCAACCTGCGCCATATCCACGGTTTTGTCAGCAGCCAATTCGGCTTGACGATTGGTAAGCTCCATGCGCGCAAGACGGCTTGATTGAATTGCCAAGCTGACCCGATACTCGGCTAGGAGGCTCTCGAGATTTGGGCTGGTAATCCGAGCTAGAATTTGGCCAATCGTAACGCGTTCACCGGCGTCAACGAGGAGTTCAATCTGCCCCTCTTCGGTGGCGAATAGCGTGGGCGCATCGGAAGCAATCATTCGTCCAGTGGCGGCAATATCTCGTTCAAATAGCCCCTGCGAAACGCTCGCGATGAGTAGCTGATCGCGATCAACCGATTGCTCAGCACTATCATTACTCCACACGAATCCGTTCAGAATGATCACTGCGACCAAACCGAAGGCTCCCCAACGCACTCCTGCGCGCTGATGCCATTTCTTGGCTTCAATGATTAGATCTTGTTCTGCAGTATTCTTAATCATGAAAAACTCTCTCCTACGATAACTCCCTTAATGCAATAGCCGTGCCAACTTATTCGCTCCACGAAAAACGTGGCCTGCGGCCTAGCTGCCCGAAATTAGCGGTGTCCGCGGACAGTGAAAAGTGTCCGCGGACACCGGTAGCGGACACGGGTATCAGGTAGGGAGTAGTGAGTAGGGAGTAGGGAGTAGGGAGTAGGGAGTAGGGAGTAG
>JBEDTZ010000012.1:0-150843 GCA_040119265.1 Pseudomonadales bacterium
GAGTAGTGAGATGCTAACGGCGCTCAGAATTCAGAGGTTCGCAGTTCCCGCGTTGATCCAAACGGAATACTGAGCCCGTAATATCGATAGGTCTGAAGTTTGATGAAGAGGCGATTAAATTCAGCTATTTTAGACCGCAGGCCTTACTAAGCTTGGGATAAGTTAAGGGATGAACAAAGCTTCCGTTGACCTCTACCTGCGGAACACCGCGAAAGCCCTTTCGAGCTAGCGTCTTCGCAGCGCGGTTATTTTGGTCAACTCGCAGCTCGTTATAGCGAATACCTTGCTTGCGAAACCATTGCTTAAGGGAATCACAGTGCGGGCAGCGGTTGGTCGTAAAGATTGTTACATTCATGGCAGATAATTCTACACTTAAACTAGGTCAGACGTTAACTTCGATTAGCTTCAGCATCCCTAGTCAAAGGTGGATGTCGAAAAGATAACGCTGCTCGCTGCTTGCGTTCTATCCATCAAATAGGGAATTAAAAGATGTCACTATCACAATTAAATCACGACCCTAAGTTAGATGTTATGAAAGCACTAAGAGTGTTTAACCACGTCATGGACCACGGCGAAAAAGAAGGCGAGGTTCGCAGCTTCATGGGGCTATCAGCCAGTACGGATTTTGACGGTTACACTATGTATCTCAACAGTCATCACGCCAAGCTTACCGTCTTCTTCCATAACAAATACCAACTCGAATTCGTCAAAGCCGAAGAGCTTGATGAGTTCTATACCCTGCTAGATCGAATTGCCGAGGTCATGTAACTAGGAATTCGAGACCAAAAAAAACGGCGCCCTAGGGCACCGTTCTTAGATCACAAAACCAGCTCACCTTAAGCGTGAAGGCCTCGCTCAATCAAGCTAACTAAGTTGATTGAATGGGCTTTAGTTGAACGATTTACACTGCGGTTAGTAGCGAAATGTTCCTTAAGCTCATGAAGCTGTAACACAGCCATTGATACAGCCTGAGTTGGGAATGCACCCTCTTCGTTCTTAGCAATTTCAACCAAGCGATTTACATACTCAACCTGTAGATTCTGACGCATTGTGTTGATGTTGCCTGACTTGTCTGCAGCGAAGATAGCGGCATTCAACTCATCCATCATTTCATCTACGGTGTAGGTATTACCGTAAAGTGTGGTATCAACTAAGCGCTGCAGAACTCCTGGGTGTAGCAGGTGATCAAGCAAACCACTCTGTCCAGCTAAGATTGCACCATGAAGCTTAGGATCCTCTGGGGCACCAAAGTTATTGAAACCACGACGCATACGTTGAGCGTGAGCAATCACTTCCGGATTCATTTCCATGGCATCCGGTGCGAAGTGGAACGTAGCCAATAGTGACATAGCTTCACGTTGGCGTGATTCCGCTACTGGCTCGTAGGGTTGAGTTGCGCCTTCTTGGCCACGCAGCGCACGATCCACATAAACGCCGCCAACATATCGTGAAGTCACATTACCTGCTGAACGCCATTCGCCCATCATAGCTTCAATCGCTACCACTAGGTCGTCATAGCTCTCACCGTCATTGACGTCTGCTGGCGACATGTTGTCCAAGACATCGCGAACTAATCCCATACGCATGTCAGAGTACTTAATAGCGTCATTTGACATGTCATAGATATTAACGCGAGGGTCAATACCCCAACCTGGCGCGCGCATATCATCCGCATCGTTACCAAAGATCAGGTCATCGGAGGTCGACTTAGCAAGGTGCTCAGCCATCGCTGCAGGATCGTTCAGCTCAGGCGAGTACGAGAACTTGATGAACCAGTCATCGTAAGGCCCTGGCGCTACTGCGTAGAAACGAGTTTGCTCCGAGCCACGTGGCGCAAAGTTAACCGAAGGGTAATCCATGACCGATGCCGCTAGGCCTTTCTCATTAACCACTTCAAGGTTAAATGACTCTTCCGGAGTTAGGTACTGGGTTGCCTTCATATTGTGGTTCATACCCAAGGTATGGCCCATCTCGTGAAGGATTAAGTAGTGCATTGAATCGTGAACAATCTGTTCGGTCATCTCGGCAGCAGACATACCGTCGGTAGCAGCGAAGTCGGCAAAGGCAAACGCGCTAAGGTTTGCTGACTGCATGTGATTACCCAGTGAACAGGTGTGACCGGCTAGCTGATCGAGATTCTTAGCCAGATCCTCTGGTTTATTCATCCCCTCTGCCAACCAACGCGAGATAATACGACGGCGATTGAGGAATGAGGCCTCTAACATGATGTCCGCGCCAATAATCTGGCCAGTGCGCGGGTTAACAAAGCTTGGACCATAGCCGCCAAATGGCGGGGTTGGTGATGATGTCCAACGAAGAACGTTGTAGCGAATATCGCCCGCATCCCAGTCTGCATCATCTGGCTGAACCTTGATTTCTACTGCATTGGAGAAACCAGCCTTTTCGAAGGACTTATTCCACTCAAGGCCTGCAGCCATGATAAGGTCACGCCATTCTACTGGCGTGGTATTCTCAATCCACCAAACAATAGGTTCCACTGGATCAGAAATATCCGCTGCTGGATCCTGCTTTACTAGGTCCCAGCGATGAACGAGATCACGATAGGGAGTGGACGATGTTGAAGTGAGGTCGGTTACCTGAGTATCGAAGGTACCAACACGAGAATCTGCGAATCGCGGCGTGAAGTCGTTGTCAGGCATGGCGACAAAGCTCTGTAACATGCGAATAGAGATAGCACGCGAATCAGTAATATCTTCGCTCCAGCTAGGCTCTCCACCTGAATAGACATACTCAACCTCGAAGTCAGTATTCTCCGGGTAACTGCGGATAGATAGAACCTTCGACTTGTCACCGTCTAGACCACCGGTCACTGGATTATCTGAGCTGCTGACTTGCTGCAGGCTCTCGCTCATCAACAAGCCATCGATGTTTACTAAGATATCACCGGTCTCTTCGTCTTCAGCAACAATCTCTGCTACCGCTAAAATAGCGTCAGAAATATTCGCGTCGGCTGCACGAGAAAGCGCATTGTCCGGATCAAAGTAGAATGATGTGTTCTGAGCAACAAACTCAATGCGATTATAATAACGCTCTGCCGTTAACACGCTGTTGCCCACATAGGCACCGGTAAACTGGCCGGCTTCAACCACACCATTCGCAGTCTGCGCAGTGTAAATGAATTCTTCTGACAGCTGATCTTCATTGATGAGTAGATGCACTGAACCGGATTCTGGATCGCGATATGCCGTAAAAAAACCTTCAAAGACGTCGGCATCTTCAGTTAATGCCGCAATGGATTCTTCATCGGCCTCGGGGGCTGGCGCAGGATCATCGGAGCAAGCAGTAAGCAGTAGTGCCGCAGCTGACAACGCCATCAAGCGTTGAAGCTTCGCATTTATAATATTCATAGATGAGCTTTCCGTAGGGTTAGTAATCATCCAAAAGTAACATAGGAAACCTTTGTTTGTCATGACCTCGAACTTTGATCCTAGTATAAACCGCAGCGACCGCTCGTCGGTAACTCACCGCAGCGCTTCTTACTTGCTCAGGCCTACCTACTCGAAAGCTTATTCACCGCTAGAAGCTTAACGCCAACCCTGTTGCCATTTACTATTATCCTTCAATGTGCGCCAATCTATCGCCTGAACACGCCCTGTCATCACGGCTTCAAGTTCACACAACTCAACCCGCTGATCCTCATCATAGCGCACCCGAGTGACCATAAAGTGGCGTTCCTTATTCGCGGGCTGTAAATGGGTCCATTTAGATTTCATCAGAGACTTGGGACTTACCGTGTTCATACCGCCTTCCTCATTCACAACATCTCCCTTAGAAACGCTACTCATGCGGATGTGGATCACCCGCTGAACCCCTCCTGGCTTTTAAAGGAAATTTTTTCACCGCTGATCGCTTGGCGACAACTAACAATAACCACCGAAAAGTGGCTACTAAAACACGCCTAAACACGTTACAGTATGAGCATTAGTTAGACTCAAATTAGCGAGATAGATTCATGTCAAAAAGTTTTGAAGTTCAAGGTCAAATCCACAGCATCGGCGAGACCACTGAATACGGTAACAACGGTTTTACGAAGCGTGAATTCGTTATCCGCGTAACTGGGGAAGGCGAAAATCCAGCTTACCCTAACTACTTAGCGATGGAATTAATTAAAGATAAGTGTGCACTGATGGATCAATACCAAGTGGGTAGTGATATCACCGTTCACTTCAACCTTTCTGGTCGTCTTTGGTCACAGCCGGGCAAAGCAGAGCGTTGTTTCAACAGCTTGCAAGCGTGGCGCATCGAAGGTCAGTCTCAAGCTGCCCCTCAAGCTGAGCCAGGCCCTGCTGACTTTGGGCAGTATGACGAAGACATCCCTTTTTAAGCTTCGATGGATCAGCATTAGCACTGCGAGCTAATCGCAGTAAGTTCAAACAAAAAGGCCCCACTACTATGTGGGGCCTTTTTATTTACTTAGCGTTCTTAGCGGCTAACGCTAATCACCGTCGTTAGCGTAGTAATTAGCTCAACCAGAGCACCGCTAGATAACCGGCGCTGTAGGCTACGAAGAGCCTTGGGATATAGCGTGCGTAGGCCATGAAGGTGAGTTCCTTCATTCGGCTCATGGCGACAATCCCCGCTGCTGAACCAATCACCAGTAGCGAACCGCCAACACCCACGGCATAAGTCAGCCCTAACCATTGGGTGATATTGAGAGTAGGCTCTGATTTTAATAGCGCCGCGGTCAAAGGTACGTTGTCTAACATGGCCGAGCTAATACCCATGAGATAGCTAGATACCTCTGGACTCAGCGCAAAGAACAGCTCGGTAAGATAAACCAGCACACCAATTTCCTTGAGAGCCCCAACAATCAGTAGGATCCCCAGGAAGAAGAGTAAGGTATCAAACTGGATCTTTCGGACGTACTCCAGCAGGTGGATCTCATGGCGATACTTGTTCACAAAACCACCAATCAAAAACATGATTGAAAGGCCCGATAGGAAAGTCAGTACTGGCGGAACGGAAAAAAGAATATTCAGAATCATAGTCGCGACGATCGTCGAGAAAAAGAGGATTGCTATCACCACATCTAAGCGCTGAGACTTATCGCGAAAGAGCTCAGCTTCAACCCTGCGGTTAGTGCCTCTCATCATTAACACCACCAATACCAACACGCCAATCAAGGTAGGCAAAAGTAAATGGAGCAACTGAGCCATGGACAGATGACCATCACTAAAAATCATCAGCGTGGTGACATCACCAGTGATCAGAATCACGCCTCCTGAGTTAACAGCGAATACCGCCAATACCGCGAGTTTGATTCGCTCCTTATCGGATAACTTAAAGGCCGATACTACGCTCAGAGAAACTAAGGTAGCTGTTATGTTGTCAGCCAGCATGGATAACAATACGGCGAACACGGCAACCAGAATAATTAGGCGATTGAACGAGAGTTCTCCTGGCATCACCTTTAATACCGCCCCCGAAATCAGACCTCGGGCATTGAGGAACGCTACGAAGGTCATGGTTGCCATCAGAAACAACCAGAGGCTAGCGATTTCTAGGAGGTTATGATCGAAGCTTGTCTGGAGATCTGCAGAGTTACCTGACGCGCTGGCTTTGACGTAGAGTAGTAGCCAGCTAGCACAACCAAAAAACAGCGTGCTTTTTGCTTTATCAATATGCGTGACTTCTTCACACGCAATGGCAATCAAAGCAATAATTGCCATACCAATAATAATTACTTCCACGGGACTGGCGCTACCTTCTTCTTTATGGTGTTGAAAGGGGAATAAATTTGGCGCGAATCATACGCCTCATTGACGCCTTTTTGTAGCGCTAGACAACAATTACCACCTCCCCCCGAGGTGATAAGCCAGCTGCGGTAGAAGCCCACCTTATTCATCCTGAAAACTGTTGCAGATCACGCCTATAGCCATCATCCGTAGTTAAAAACCACGAAGTGAATAGTTTCGTCTACGCTAAAAGTTAGGATGATTAAAATAATTCAGGAGATAACTCATGGTCTTAAAGCCCTCTGCAGTTGCCATAGCAACTCTATCACTGCTAACGCCAGTAGCGTTGGCGGAGGACTTCGATTCGTCAAGTAACGACAGCGTTGGCACTGCAAACTCCAACTCGGCAGAAGCTTTAATTACGACAGCTGTGGAACCCGTAGCGCCTGAAATAGATCCCGACACCTCAGTTTCGGTTGGCGAGGACAGCTTTAGGCTGTACGGCCATGCCATGCTAGATATGGGCTTTCAAACTAAACAAAGCGACCCTGATTGGCCGGATGTACTTCGCCCAACCAAGCTACCATCCTATGAAAATGAATACTCAAATGACGGTCACTTCTACTCTGGAGTGCGTCAAAGTCGACTCGGTTTCGCCAGCACGAGTCCAACCCCCTATGGAGAGCTTAAAACCGTTATCGAGTTCGATCTCGTAGGGGTAGGTGACGATGCTGGTAAAACCGCCCTTCACTTGCTAAAGGCTTGGGGCGAATTCGGCGACTTTGGTGCAGGCCAATATAACAGTGTCTTCATGGATGCCGACCTATTCCCCAACACCATTGAGTACTGGGGACCAAGCGGCATGGTTTTCTATAACAACGTGCAGATTCGCTGGACGCCCTGGCGCGATGGCGACTCGCGCTTCGCCGTCTCCATTGAGAGGCCAGGCGGTTCAGGCGACGGGGGTGAATTTAGAGACTACATCGCTACTCGCGGAATCATTGGTGACTTCGAGCGGCCCGACATAGCCGCTCACTATCGCTGGGCAAGTGATTGGGGGCACTTCCAAGCCGCGGGTATCCTCAGACAAATTAAATGGAAGGACACCAGCGCCGACAGCACCACTGACCTAAGTGGCGAAGAGACTGGGTGGGGCGTTAACCTAAGTACTAATTACTTCCTGGGTAGACATGTCATTCGCGCTTCGGCGGTATATGGCGAGGGCATTCAGAACTATCTCAACGATGCGAGCGCAGACATCGGCATTCGCCAACCCGCAGGAACCAACCCCAGCGATCTCCCTAGCACCACAATACCTGTCCTGGGGATTGTTGCCTTCATCGACTTAAACTGGAGTCAACAGTGGACCAGTAGTATTGGCTACTCCATGCAAGATAACGATTTACCGGCTAGCGCCACCGCAGCAGAGTTCAAAACTGGCCAGTACGCCTTGGCGAACCTACTGTGGCATCCAAGTAGCAATATCTTCATGGGCCCAGAAATTCAATGGGCTCAGCGTGACAACTATGGGGACTTCACCAGCGAAGATCTTCGAATTCAATTTTCTGTTAAATACAGTTTTTCTAAGACTCTCTAAATTGATCTGCGTCATTTAGCTAGATTCTTAGCAGCACATTTTTGTGGAGAAAAGACTATGAGCACACCTTTAAACACGATTAGCCGAGGGCTCGCCACCATACTGTTAGCACTGTTCACAATAAATAACGCGCTAGCAGAGTTTAGTGACGAGCAACTTCAACAAGCTGTGGATGAGGCTTATGCCGAGTTTAAGGATGATCAACGGGGCAAGAATGCCGATTATATTCCGATCCTAGCCGAGGTGCCCAGTGACCTCTTTGCTGTCGTCATTGCAACGCGCGATGGCAAACTATTTGTGGCCGGCGATATCGACTACCGTTTTTCTATTCAAAGTGTTTCCAAGCCCTTCACCGCGGCATTAATAATGAATCAACAAAACCCTCAAGCTATTAGGGACAACATTGGCGTAGAGCCCACCGGCATGCCATTCAACAGTAAGTTAGCACTCGCGGTTTATGAACAACGTTCCGTTAACCCCCTAGTAAACGCCGGTGCAATTGCTGCGGTCAGTCTTGTTGAGGCCGATGATGAAGCCGAACGCTGGGACCTAATTCTGCGGAATATTGAAGGTTTTGCCGGTAGCGAGCTGTCGATTTTAGATGAAGTATTTGAATCCGAGTACAGCTCTGCCTCAAGCAACCGGGGCATCGCCAATATCCTCTATAACGATAGCCGATTGTATGCGGATCCTGAGGAAAGTCTTAGGGTATATACCATGCAGTGTTCTATCGGCGTCAATACCCGCGATCTTGCTATCATGGGTGCCACGCTCGCCAATGGCGGTGAAAATCCGCTTACCGGCCAACGGATGTTAGCGGCAGAACATGTCCCCGAGCTACTGGCAATCATGGCTACCGCGGGCTTTTATGATGAGTCCGGTGAATGGATGTTCAGCGCTGGATTACCTGCTAAAACGGGCGTAGGTGGTGGTATTGTAGCTGTCGTACCCGGCGAGTTCGCCATTGCCGCCTTCGCACCACGATTAAATGAGGCGGGGAATAGCGTGCGAGCCATGGAAGCGATCGGTCACATTTCCGGAGCGTTAGGGGTAGGCGTCTTTGGCGCGAACAGCTATTAAGAGCAAAACCGCTGAGCAAAACTCAGCGTAGTGGATTAAAGACTAGTTTAATTAACCACACGGGAAGCTGCTGCAGATGAAAGAACTGGTAAACGAAGTTGTGAGTATCGAAGCCCCACCAGCTATGGTCTGGAGCTTTATCGCCGACATAGAGAATTACCCTGAGTGGCTATCTGGTGTTGAGAGTGTGCGGATTGTCGAGCAGGGTGAAAGTGGGCTAGTAGGACTTCGTTGGGAAGAGACTCGAAAGATGTTCGGCAAAGAAGCCGTAGAAACGATGTGGATCACTCGTGCCGAGCCGTTAAAATTCTATCAGGTGGAGGCTCATAATCACGGCGCTAAGTACTTCTCAAAGTTGTCAGTTGACGTGCGACCCGGAGGCTGCGAATTAACAATGAGCTTTCGTGCTAAAGCCCTCACCCTTGGCGCTAAGGTTTCCACTTTGCTGATGGCACCGCTCATGAAATCATCGGTCAGAAAGATGGTTATTAAAGATCTGAATGATATCAAAACTGCTGCTGAGCGGAGAGCCGAGGCTGCTTAGCGTGAGAATCAGAGAACGGAGAACGGAGAACGGAGACTGCTTAGCGAGAGCTGACGAGACCGGAGAACGGAGAGTGGAGACTGCTTAGTGCGAAGTGAACTATGTCTCTAGCTGTTGCGATGTTTGAGCTAACACCCAAGTAGGTAAAGCTATCTAGCCTTACTTGATCCACTAGCAAATTCCCCGTACATTGACAACGAATCAGATTTCTTAAGGTCATAGTATTAGTAAAGCAAGGGACCTAGCGTCTCGATCCATTGGAGGAAACACCTTATGTTGAAGAAGATTTTTACTGCAAGTATCGTTGCCATCGCGGTCTCCGGGTGCGCCAGTGTTGGCACCCCAAGCGAAAGTATCAGTCCAGTTATTGCCGACAACCAACTCGTTGGTCAGGAGAGTAAGCAGTTTGATGTCGCGTTCGCAAAGGATCCGTATCCTGTAGTATCCAGCGTTTACTTCGAGCAGATGGATCTTTCGAATGTCACGATTATTCAGCCGGATGGCTCCACCAGCATCAGTAATCGAGTTAATCGTGATTGGGAGCTAACTGATCGTGACGTGGAATGGCTTCAGGAAGCTTACGCTAAAGCTGTAGAAAGTTCGTTCTCGGCGAGTAATATCACCGTTGCGGAAAGCGCCGACGAAGCAGATGCGGTGGTTCAAGCTGACCTTACTCGCATCAAGCCAACCGCGCCGAAAGACGATTCAAGTCGCAGCCCAGGTTCACGATACTATACCAAGTATTCGGGTGAGATGGATGTGCGTTTCACTGTCGTACAGGGTTCCGAGACAATCTTAGTGATTGAGGATCGCCGTGACGCAGGATTCGATACGGGTACTGCGACAATGAATAATCGTACTTCTGTCCAGTTCGATGTCCGTAACCTATTCAACCGCTGGGCAACTGGCCTTGGCGCACAGATGGAAGTTTTGCCAGATCCAGAGGCTTAAACCTCGCTTCAGCTAACGTTGCAAGCCGGTCTAGCGCCGGCTTGTTAAGTTTTAGCTCACCCTAGAATTGCGCCAACCCACCCAGGTACCACAACCACTCCGTTGGTGTCGGCGACCAAATACTCGCCTGGTTGAACCTCGATACCCCCTACAGCAAGCGGCAGATTTAGCTGTCCCTCGCCACGGCGATCCGTCTTGAGCGGAATACTCCCGACGGCTTTGATACCTAACTCTAAAGTTATGAGAATTTCGACGTCGCGGACACATCCGAAGATCACCACCCCAGCCCAGCCGTTCTTCACCGCATTGGCCGCAATGAGATCACCGAGCAGGGCACGGCGGAGTGATGAACCACCGTCAACCACTAGCACTCGCCCTGCTCCAGGCTGAGCAAGCTGTTCCTTGACTCTAGAGTTATCCTCAAAACACTTAACCGTAACCACTTCGCCCTGAAAGCACTCAGTGGCGCCATAATCATGAAATGCATTCGGCGTGACAACTTTAACCTCGTCTGGGTATTGATCGCATAAATCAGGTGTAGAAAGCATGACAATTCCTCCGTGTTTAGTTTCAGAGTGAACCATCAAGAACAATTCGACGAATTTTTATGATGAATGACGCCTATTTACCGTGGTTCGAATTGCCTAGTAGCGCCCCGTTCGGCACCCACTACGGCATTTACGTGGTGGAAACTACCATAGCTAAGCTAGCGGTGCGCTTCGTAGAATAGGCCAATAGGAGATTATTATGTTGTTGAAAAAAGTCGTACTAGCCTTGATGTTAGCCGCCGGAATCAACGCTCATGCCCAAGTGACGGAACCCAGTGAGGCGACGGAGAATATTCAAACTATTGTTTTGGGTGCTGGGTGCTTTTGGGGCGTAGAGAAGCGCTATGAAGCAATGCCCGGAGTATTGGATGCTGAATCCGGTTATGCCGATGGCCAAGTGGCCCCCAATTATCGGACCATCACGCAGCAGCGTAATCGATTCAACCCCAACAACCATGCCGAAGTTGTTAAGGTGACCTTCAACGCTAATGCCATTTCCGCGGAAACCCTAATTCAAGCCTTCTATGAACAACACGATCCCACTCAAGGGAATCGCCAGGGCAATGATATAGGCACCCAGTACCGATCAATCATCCTCACCACATCGTCGCTACAAACTGCAACTGCGGAGCGACTCACTCAAGCGTATCAAGGACTCCTCAGTGAGGCGGGGTACGGTGACATCACAACGCAAATCAAACCGCTCGAACAGTTTTACTCAGCCGAAGAATATCACCAGGATTACCTAGCGAAGAATCCGGATGGCTATTGCCCAGATCATAGTACTGGCGTTCGTTTCGACGCTGCCGGGACTGCAATCGTTGATAACGATCAACTGCTTTCTGGCAAACAAATCGTTATTATTGATGCGGAGTTCTACTGTCCCTACTGCGAGAAATTCAAAGCAGAGGTTGCGAATGACTACCAAGGTAGCATCCCAATGAGCTATCGCTTTGCCCATCAGTTGGCGGGGCTAACTATCAGCTCCCCTACCTGGGCCACCCCTACTATCCTCTTTGTGGAGGACGGTAACGAAGTGTTCGCGCACCAGGGTTTCATGTCTGCAGAGGATTTCTATCGTGCGCTGGGTGCCTTTAAGCTCGGTCAGAGTGAAGCCTACAATGTGGCCTTCAACGAGGGTACCGATGCCGCTTTCTGCAAAGCCTACGATCTTTTTAAGAACACGCCTGACGGACAGTTTGTAGATGCGCTTTCCGGTGCGCCACTGTTTGACACTCGCGATCGTTTCAATTCGGCTACGGGCTGGTTGTCCTTTACTAAACCGGTAGACGGAGCAGTAACCGAACACGCCGATAATCGCTATGGGATGCAGCGGACTGAATTACGATCAGCCTCAACCGGCATTCACTTGGGGCATGTTTTTGACGATGGGCCTAACGGTCAGCTGCGCTATTGTATTAACGCGACCGTATTGGAATTTGTGCCGCGCTAATCAGGCTTTTCTAAGCTGAGAGCGTATTTGTGATGCTCATGGCCAAGCGCTTAGCAGCAGAATGATACAAGTGACTAGTTAGCGGGCTTGCTAACAGGCGCTTTCAAATAGCTGAAGACTACACCGCCAATGACACCAGCGGCGCACTGGGCAGCCCATCCTGCAGCGGTTCGGGCGCCCGTGATTAGGGTAACGCCGAGCAGTGGCTCCATGGCGGCGATCATGACGATGAAGGCAATGGCCCCGCCTAGCGGAAACCAAAGTTTGGGAAGTGCGAAGAATCGGTTAACCAAAGACATAAAAGAGAAGGCCAAAAGTAATCCAATCATGATGACAATTCCGTAAGTAAGCGCTAAGCCTTGGATATCCAACCAAGACATCATTGCTCTGTCGCTCAACGGTATGACCACATTGACGGACTCCAGACCGGCGATAACGAACTGGGTGTTGAAGAGGGAAGCCAATACAAAGGTCACGATGACACTGGTTAAAAATGCAAAAAGCGTTTGTCGATTAGGCATATTCAATTAAGCTCTACACATAAAATAAAGAATGATTTACACACTCTACGCTAAAAAATCACGTTTAGGCCAATCAAAATTCAGCAGCCTAGACCTAGCGAAATAATACGAGGATACGTCCATGCTACGCCAGATTATGCTCTCTACTTGGGTACTTAGTACCGCTGTACTTGCTCAACCTCAGTTATCACCACTTCCCGCTGACGTCCCCACTATTGCCAACTATGAGGTTGAGGTGCTAGCCGAAGACTTCAACCAACCCTGGGGGCTTAGCTTTTTACCCAGCGGCGCTATGCTAGTTGCCGAGAGAAGTGGAAACATCCAACTCGTGAGCAACGACGGTTCCAGTCGAGTGGCGCTAGAGGGCGTTCCTGAAGCATTCGTGAAAAGTCAGGCCGGTTTCTTCGAAGCATTGCCTCACCCCGATTTCGCCAATAATCAATGGATTTACCTAAGTTACGCTTGGGGTACCAACGATGAAAATGGGCTGCGTATCGCCCGTGCTAAGCTAGTTGGGACTGCGTTGACCGATTTAGAAGTTCTCTTTACTGTCAGCCCGCTTAAATCTGGCGGAGCCCACTATGGCGGTAGAATGACTTTCCTTCCAGATGGCTCTCTGGTATTCGGTACGGGTGAAGGTTACAACTACCGCGAGCATTCGCAGCAGTTGGATAGCTTAATGGGCAAGATTATCCGCCTTAACGCCGATGGAACTATCCCGTCGGATAATCCGTTTATCGGTCGCGAAGACGCGCGTGCGGAAATCTGGAGTTACGGTCATCGCAACCCCCAGGGTATCGTCTTTGATACCGAAGCTAACGTGCTCTATGTGCATGAGCACGGACCCAAGGGTGGTGATGAAATCAACGTGATTGAGGCAGCCCTCAACTACGGTTGGCCTGCAATTACCTATGGCACCGAGTATTCGGGTGCACAAATCACTCCCTATACCGAACTGGAAGGCATGGTACAGCCGATGTTTTACTATGTACCGTCCATCGCGCCTGCTGGCTTCGCCCAACTTAAGGACTCACAATTTAGCGCCTGGGATGGCGACTTTTTGATCGCTGCACTGGCCGGCAAAGAGGTCCGTCACGTTGATATCGAGAATGGCCAGGTTGTTGCGCAACACCGCTTGCTCACCGAGCGCGAAGAACGTTTTCGCGATGTGCGCCAGGGTCCTGATGGCGCGATCTATGTGTTATCTGACTCAAGCGAAGGTAGTTTGCTTCGTCTAACACCGGCGCAATAAATTATGCTGAATTTGCTGCTGCTGACCGCCGCTATTGAGGAAGTTGTCATCACGGGAAACCGTGATGGCGAGCCTTTATCCGAACTCGCGGCATCGGTCTCGGTGTTGCAGGGCGACGCGCTCAACGCCGGAGCCACTACCCGAATAGACCAAATATTAAACCAAGCTGCGGGGGTTAACCTCCAGAACACTAACGGCCAGCAACATCTTACGGCTATTCGCTCACCGGTGCTTACATCGGGAGCCGGTCAAGGGAGCTTCCTCTATCTTGAGGATGGCCTCCCGGTGCGTGCGGCGGCATTTGGCAACGTTAATGCCATGTTGGAATCAAGCTGGGAATTAGCAGACGGGATTGAAATTTGGCGCGGGCCTGGTAGCGCGTCCTATGGATCTAATGCCATACACGGCGTCATTAATGTTCGTAATGAGCAACAGAGCGATCAACAATTTAATGTAAGTTATGGTGACTCCTCATCATCCATTCGCGCCCGATTGAGCTCAGAGTCTGGTTATCTGAAGGCCTATGGTTTAAATGACGAAGGCTGGCGAGATAGCTCTGGCGCCGAGCAAGCTAAAGCAATTATTGGCGGGGAGATTAACTCCGATGAGTTCGAAGTGAACGCGAGCCTTGCTGCGCACTCACTTGATCAGCAAACCGCAGGTTTTATCTTCGGCTCTGATGCCTACCTCGATGAGGACTTAATCTATACCAACCCCAATCCCAATGCCTACCGAGAGGTGGATGGCTTCCGCCTACGCAGCCAAATTAAAATTGGTAGCTCGGGTTTCTCCGTTACGCCCTATTATCGCGAAGTTGAAAGTGAGCTTCTCATGCACTTTTTACCTAGCCAAGCCATCGAAAACGCCAAGCAACAGAGCGTTGGCTTCATGTCCAATTACCGAGCTCAAGCGGGCGCAACCACCTTTCACAGTGGTATAGACATTGATGCTACTCGCGGCACACTTCGCGAAGAACAGCTGATACCCGATGTATTTTCATACACTCAGGGGCTTCATTATGACTACCAGGTTGAAACCACTACCTTGGGTTACTTCTTCCAGCTAAGTGCTACCCACAAAGAACGTTTAGATTGGCTCATTGGCATGCGCTACGAAGCTAGTCGCTACGATTACGAGAACTTCATGAGTTCCGGTGTTGATGGACGCTTTTATCGTCCTGAGGACAGTGTCAGCACCTTCGAACTCTTTATGCCTAAGTTACGCGTTAACTATCGTCTCAACGATGAGCAGAATCTATGGTTTCGTGTAGCCAGAGGTTCGCGCGCACCGCAGGCAAGCGATCTCTACCGTCTTCAGATCAATCAAACTGGAGGAAATGCGGGTAAAGAGATTATCGATAGCCTCGAGTTTGGTTGGCGCTATAACCTCGCTGACCTATCACTGGCTGCCACCACCTTTGCTATGCGTAAACGTGGCGTATTCTTCCGCGATGCGAATGGCTTTAGTGAAGCGAATGGTGAAACTGATCATATTGGTCTGGAACTTGAGGGTAGTTGGCAGCTTATTGAAGACCTCCTGTGGACGGGCAGCATGAGTTACGCCAACCACACTTACGCCTTTACGCGGGAAATAACGGGCGGCCCAAATACCACGGAAACTATCCTCTCTGGCAATCAAGTGGATACTGCACCGAAGTGGCTGACGAGCCAGCGCTTAAGCTGGCAAATACATAGCACGCTAAGCACAGCGATACATTGGCAGTTAGTAGGCGCTTACTATATGGATGCGAGTAATCAGCACGAGTATGACGGCCACCAGCTGTGGTCTGCGACAGCGGATTATCAGGTTCATCCTGACATTCAACTTTCGCTTGGAGTTGAGAATCTGTTAGATACGCGTTACGCGAACAGAGCGGACTACGCCTTTGGCAATGAGCGTTATTTGCCGGGCAGACCGAGAACGGCTACGGTCGGAATTGATTGGCGCTGGTAAGAAATTGATTGGCGCCGGTAAGAAATTGATTGGCGCCGGTAAGGAAGTATTGCCGACTAGCTGAATTTCACTACTATGGTGGTTCCAGAGCCCTTCACGCTGGACACGTCAATCGCCCAATCAAACTGATCGCACAGACGCTTTACGATGGATAATCCCACACCGACTCCAGAACGAGAATGCTCGCTTTCCGCCTTCCACGGATCAAAGAGTCCTGGCAGCTTTGCTTCACTGATACCAGCCCCAGTGTCAATGACGCTTACAGAATGATTTGCTACTACGATGGTTACGGCACCCGCGTCCGTGTAATTGACCGCATTCTTAACGAGGTTTGATAGGACAATTTTTACTGCCGAGCGCGATGAATGGATACCCAGCTGTTGCTGATGACGGACGCTGACGATGAGATTTTCACTGCCGCGAATTTCCTGAAAGGTTCGCGCGATATCATCCACCACCTCATTGACGCTAATAGATTGATATTCCGTATTCGTTTCCCGCTCTCTCGCCAACATGAGAAAAGCATCCGTTAACTCTTCCATATCCAAACTGGCGCGCTCAATTCGATCAACATGACGAGCTTGTATCGGCGTAATCTCTGATGTACTGCGTAGCATGTCTACCGCCATCGCGATAACGGTGATCGGTGTTCTTAGTTCATGACTGGCGTCGCGGGTGAAGGCTGTTTCACGCTGGATGAAGCGTTCGTTACGGTCAATAAATCGGGCCAGTGTTTCGGCCAATTGCAACACCTCTTGATCGGCGTAGTTGGGCAAATTTTCCGCAGAAATAGAGGCAGATTTGGGACGTTTTGGATCAAGTTTGGCTACCGCGTTGGCGAGCACCTGTGTGGGTGAAATCGTACGCCTAGCCATGAGGTAGGAAGCCCAAAGCGCGAGATATAATACTAGTAATACGCAAGCTAGCGGCAGGATACCGTAAAGGGCAATTAACCCGTCTACGCCTGAACGATTGAACAATAACACTAGACGCTGTTCGCCTCGTTGCTCTAGAAAGACGGCATTGAATTGCGTTCCACCCAACTCGTGATAACCCTCTAGATTGGTAATGACACCGGGAGGAACTTGCGCTTCATCGCGGGGGAGTAAATACCCAGTAAGATTCAACGAGTTAGCCATGGGGGCATCAGGCGACTGCTCCAGTATAGCCCAGTAATGTGCAGATTCTCGCTTGAGGGCTTCTTCTACTAACACATTCGACAGCAGCCAATTAGTTACCCAAAGCCCTAATAGAGCAGCTAGTGAAATAGCACCTGCTTGAAGGAGGAAGTTAACAAAGAGTCGCTTACCCAGCGATTTAGGTTGTCGAGTCGACAATGCGGTAGCCTCCGGCCGTGCTGTGTTGAATCAGTTTGTCTGTATAGGGCCTATCTAATGACTTACGCAGGGCATAGATATGCGAACGCAGGGCATCGCTATCGGGTCTATCCTCACCCCACAGCTCTCGCTCCAGCTCCTCGCGTCGGACGTAGGCCGGTGAAGCCCTCATCAAGCTCGCCAAGATTTGGTAGCCAGTTGGCGTTAAGCCAATTCGTTCGTTATCTCGCGTCACTGTCATTTGCTGTAGATCGAAAAGGACATCTCCGCAGCGCAGGATTAATTCACTCTCATTAGGTTGCAGTCTACGCGATAAGGCATGGACTCTGACTTCCAATTCGCGCATCGCAAAGGGCTTTACCAGATAGTCATCGGCGCCCACATCGAAGCCAAGGATTTTATCGTCCAAGGAGTCTCGTGCCGTCAACATAATTACTGGCGTACTTTTCCTCGCTACGGTTCGCAGTTGCTTACATAGCTCGATTCCATTAAGCCCTGGCAGTGAGAGATCCAGCACTATCACTTCAAATTCTTGGGATACAGCCAGATGAAGTCCCGTCACACCGTCCGCGGCATAGTCAACGGAATGACCTTTAGAAGTCATATAATCAACGATCATCTCAGCGATATCCTGATGATCTTCAACCACCAGCAAGCGTTTATTTTGAACCATAATTCTTCCGACTGTTATAACAACGGCCGAGACGAAAACGCCTCAGCCGTGTTAGTAGTTCAACGATGAGTGAAACCGTTCTATTAGTTACTTAGAACAATAACACCAAAGTCAGTTGGAGTACCAGCTGGCTCAGAAGGGCCGCGTGCGATGACAGTTGAAACGCTGCCGCCATCAAGCTGCACACCTTCTAAGTTGATAGCAACCATGCCACCCGCAACCACACGAATATCGTATGAACCCGGTGCAACCGCAACATAATCAGTGATACTACCGAAGGCGAATTCGTCCAACAACGGGTCGCCCGCTGCTTGGCTTTCAACCTGAACCACCGAGTACTCACCTGCTGCGGTCACGTATACATCTACGTCACCAGCCGCTGGAGCGCCATGGACTACCTTGACGCTTGCCTGAGTTGCAATAGCTCGGTTGGCATCACCTGTTGGCAGTAGTGTAAAGGCCGGCGACGAAGTGACACGACCGGTAGCAATTACACTGTATTCCATACCCGCTTCTAACGTCACGGTACCTGAAGTGAATACCGAACCACCTACACCGGCGCCATCTGGCGAAACGTCAAAGACATAGTCACCACCTGGAACACCTGCATAGTTGCCCGCTACAGGGAATATGTCAGTGTAGTCAAAGCTGGCAATCAACTCAGCTGGCATATCGCCTAGCGCCGCTGAGGTAGCCCACACTTCAACTGGTCCACCCGCTGCAGAAGCTGCATCAGGTGACGCATGTACAACACGTGCACCAGCAGATGTTGAGGCATCGCGAATTTCAACTGCGTCAGTATCGTTCGCAACCAGTAGCTTAACGGGAGAGGCGTCTGACTCAACCTGATTTTCAGCAGCAATGGCGGTGACCTGAAGTTTCTGACCTGCGAAGCCGCTTAGATCAACCGTTCCAGAATCGAATACTACCGTGCCGCTTACTGCTGCTCGGATACGTACTTCACCGGCCGCCACTGCACCAACATCTACGGACTCTTTAAAGCCGAAGTTGAAGGCTGGAGACATGTGAGTGATGTCGTCGGTTGGCGCGGTCAGGAAGATGTCGACCGCAGGCGCCATGGGTGCAGCGTGGGTGACGACCAAGCTAACCTGGTTTGCTTCTGGCATTGTTTCAGAGGAAGCAACGACTAGTGGCTCAATGTCAGCAACCGCGCCCACTGCGATAACGGTTGTCATCGAGTCTTCGTCAATAGCGAATCCGTCAACGTTAATGACTTCGGCATTACCGCCTGGAATGATCCCTTCTACGGCAATGTCGTAGCTGCCGACTTCTAACGAGGCAAAGCCAGAGCTCTCTGCGTAATCAAGCTCAGTCACGGCGGCGTCGCCGCTAACTAGAATGTTGACCGCTGGCGCGTCCGGCGAAGCGTGAATAACACGGATACCACCAAAACTTGGATCAACTACAACTTCGACTTCTGCGGTATCGTCATCATCATTACAACCGCTAAGGACGGCCATTGATGCAATCACTGCAGTAGCAATTAGCTTTTTCGGAAATGTAAATTGTTGTTTCATGAGAACCCCCTGTAAGTGAGGATTGCAATATCAACCAGGTCAAGTGAAGAGCGCGTCAACGGTCCGTGAAGAACACGTGAATATTCGTAATCTACTTAGCCATATCGCCGTTAAAACGTTATATCAATCACTGTTTTAGGGGTTTTAGGCAAAGGATTTTTCGGCATCACGCTACTGCTTTGCTCAAATGAAGGTTCTAAATTCTCCGCATGAGTGCAAAATCGCTGAGAACACAGTAGTCTTCTATGACTTCAAAGCCATCTCTGGTCACTATAATAGGAACTAACATGCACCTCTCTCTACTTCAGTCAGCTCTAGTTAGTATGATTATTATCTCGTCATTGAGCTTTCTGTATGTCTGCAAACGTGATTCGCTCACTCGGCTAATTTTAAAGCCACTGACCACCCTACTCATTATTTTTCTGGCTGCGAGCTTCATTACCGATCCCAATGGCGATCAACAGTGGACTGCCCTACTGATTGTTGCCGGTCTCTGCCTCTCTCTTGCGGGTGATATTTTCCTACAACGCGAGACAAAATGGTTTCGCTTTGGCCTTGGTAGCTTCCTCCTGGCGCACTTAGCCTATATCTTCGCCATCGTCATACCGGGAACCGGCATTAGCTTTGTGGGCGGTTATGGGATGTCCGCTGCAATAGCCGTTTGCTGTCTGGCGGCTATTTACCTCCCCATGCATCATCATCTGGAGAAGGAACGAATCCCAGTAGCCATCTACGCAATCGTCATCGGCGCCCTTCTTTTCGTTGCGCTCTTGCAATGGCTGAACGGCGGTAGTCTAGTGTTCTTGGTGGGAGTGATCTTGTTTTCGATCTCCGACTCACTACTTGCGGTAAACCGTTTCGTTAAACCTTGGCCAACTGCTCAATATCAGGTGATGTCAACTTACTATAGCGCTCAGCTACTCATAGCCCTCAGTCTAAAAGATTTGGCACTATAATTTAGCTATAGATCCTTGGTGCAAGTCCTATTGCCTGATAACATCACAGCAGAAACAAGTATCTAGGAAAAATTGTGCTATGAGTAAGATCACGATAAAGCCTGCTATCTTAATAGCCACCTTAACCACACTGGTAGCTCTCAGCGGCTGTGCCGGAAAAGTTGACGGTCGAACAGCTTGTGCCAACAGTGTGGATGCAGCATGGAATGCGCTGAATATCGCTGAAACTGAGGGCTTCTCGGGTAGTGTCAGCTATTCGAAAGCGGCATCGTTGCTCACTGCCGCTAAATTCCAGCAGACGATTGAACGCTTCGATAGCTGTATTGATAAGGCCCAGCGTGCCAGCGCCTACGCGCTAGCCGCTCAACGTGGTGAGTAATTATTGCGCTGAAATTATTGGGTAATTCAAGAATATGAACGCCTAAGACGGGTGTAGTCTGCGCCTGGAATCTATGGTCTTCAAGGTGAAGACCATACACTCTGGTTACGTCCGTTCTGCTTAGCTTGATAGAGCGCTTCATCAGCTTTAACGATTGTGTCATCCGAAGGGTGATTAAAATTCATTACCGCACCACCAATACTAATGGTCACACTTTCTTCCATACTCGCAAAATCTGCCTCTGCAATCTTTCGTCGCAACTCATCAGTAAGCAGCTGAACGTCATCGCCTTCATTAAGGCTCGCGACGAGTAAGAACTCTTCCCCACCATATCGGCCTATTCGATCAGTCGGCTTAAGAGATAGTTGTAGAAGTCTTGCTACTTCTCGGATAACTTGATCCCCAACACTGTGACCGTAACTATCATTAACGCGCTTAAAATGGTCAATATCTATCAATGCCAGCGCGGTGGGTAGTTTTTTACCGTAGCGACTTTCAACTAACTGCAAAATTGCTCGCCGATTCATTAACCTACTCAGGCCATCTGTGTGGGCTAAGCGCTTAAAAGTTCGGCGAGAAATCACCGAATAAACCATAATCATTGCGATAAATAGTAGCGCGATAACTAGCAATTGCTGGTTACGCGAGGCAACTAGATTCTTCGCTGCTTCAACATCAGCACGAACCCGCTCCAGTTCAATTTCCTGCTCATGTAGGTTTACTAGGTAACGATCTGCTAGGTTTTGATTATCCAAAGCCTCACTGCTTCGAAGTACTTTAAATCGCTCGTAGTAAGCCCTATGTTGATCGGTAACAATTTGATTAGTTAAGCGCCAAGCTTGAGCCATATTCTGCTCAATAATAAGTTTTGCTAATTGAGGTCCTCTTCCCGCGAATAGCTCCTCTTCACTAAATTCTGGATGAACCATTAGCTCTGCCAACCAACTTCGCGCTCTCTCCATTTCTCCCGCTCCAATCAACGCGGAAAGCAAGTTCGTCAGGTTTAGCGCCACTAAATAGCGTTCGGGAACGCTGCCTTCAAACTCGCGAGCTTTATCTAGCGATTCCAACGCAGCAACATAATCCGGATCTTGCTGCCGTATCAAGAATTCGCCGCGAAGCTGATAGTAGTAGAAGGCCACCTCGCTACTGCTCTCATTTCGAATCCTGAGCTCATTTAACTCGTCGAGGTATTCGGCAGCATCGTCAAAATAGGAGAAGTGCAGTGCAGAGGTGATACCCGTATAAACACCGCTGACAACGTCGGCGAAGGACTCATCTTCGGCAAAGAGTCGAATAGATTCGTCATTGGCCCGCTTCCCTTCGTCATACATTAACAGCCGGCTATAGGTTTGTGAGAGTGACGATAACAGCAACGCCTTACGACGATGAGGTAACGCATTTTCGTTAGCCTCATCCAGCGCTTCTGTTAGGACTGAGAGGGCTTCTATCAGTGTGCTCAATCGCAGAATTAAGCAGTAAGCGTGTTTACTGGCAGCTCGAACTCGAATATCAGCTAATGTGGATGACCTCGATAACGCATAGGCTTGTTGGTAACTATCGCACCCGCCAAAGCTTTCTAGGTATTCTAGAAAACCGAGCTGGATTAAGAATTCAACTCTGGTTTCCAGCTGAGCAACCTGACTAAAGTCTCGCTCCAATTCTCTTACGATTACGCCGAATTGATCGAGATCATCGTTGAAATCATAGTTATCAGCAAGGAGTTGCCGATACTGAAACTGAGCAAGGCCCGACTCGCTTATTTGGGAGGACTGCGCTAGCAACCATTCTGTTCGCTCTTCAGGAGGTAATGTTAGTAGCTGCCTTTGAATTTGATCAACAGAGGGCTCAAGCCAAGCCTTTTCGGTTAGCTCCGCAGCTGCAGAATATGAAGTTATGAGCAGAAGAAAAAAATCACTGAACGAAGTATTTTCATTTTTTGTTTCTCGGAACGGCCATTCTTTAAATTTTTTGAGCTTAATCAAGAGCACCTGTGACAAGTAACCTTCGACTACAATTGGACTACATTAAACTAGTTTGCGGAACATTGTTAATGTAATGAATGATCAACAGGTAAATTTTCAGCCTAGGGTCTTCATTCATCAGTTTGAAACAAAAAGCCGTAAAGACTTCTGTTACCATATCGTCTTTACCCGCATTAGGAAGCGTCTAAATGAGAATTTTAATCGTCTGCACCCACAATCGTTGTCGAAGTATTCTTGCTGAAGCGATTGCCGCAAACATGCTTGCCCCTGATGTAGAAGTTCGCTCCGCGGGCAGTGAGCCCGAAGGTAAGGTTCATCCTCTTTCCCTAAAGTACCTAGCCCAACGGGGCTACCCCATTGCAGATCTGAAGAGCGAATCCTGGGATGATATGGGCAGCTGGAATCCAGATATCATTATCACCGTCTGCGATAACGCGGCCAATGAAGCCTGCCCGCTTATTCTAGCACCCGCGGAAAAGGTGCATTGGGGATTAGTTGATCCTTCGAAATCAACAGCGGATAGCGTGGCTTGCGAAGCTGCTTTCATGAAGACGATTGACCTGCTAGAGAATCGCTTCCGTCTTGTAAAGGAAGCCTTGACGCCCGAACTCAGCGCGAAAGCACTCGCTACCCTTCTTCGCGAACTCCATCACTGAGTTCGCAAAGAACATTTTGTCGAGGGCGCTCTAGGCAAACGGCTTCACATATCGGTGATTCTAACCCTATACTCGTATGACACAGTTCATTCAGACAGGGAGATCCTATGAACGCCTATCGCGCCACATTCCTCAGTGCCGGACTAATCGCTGCGCTACTTCTTGGTGGTTGCTCGTCAGCGGACGAGCCGCCTAAGCCTTCGGTAGAATTTGCTACTTACAGCGCTGAAGAGTTCTATCAAACAACTGCTCAATTTGGTGCGTCGATCAACGCCTCGGCCGATTCGGTTCTCACTACGTCCGATGCCTCAGGCGTCTTTAATATCTATCGCCAGCCGCTTGACGGCTCGCCCGCAGCACAGCTGAGTTTTTCGATCACTGACGCGATTATGGGCGTGTCATGGTTCCCCGAAGATGACCGAATACTCTATAGCGCCGATAATGGCGGCAATGAACTGAATCATCTATATGTACTGGCTGAGGATGGTTCGGTTACCGATTTAACCCCCGGTGAAAATTTAAAGGCCAACTTTATGGGTTGGTCCGACGATAAGGCCGCTATGTATGTTGCCACAAACCAACGGGACCCAAGCGCCTTTGACCTCTATCGAATTTCGGTAACGGACTATCAAAGTGAACTGATCTTCCAGAACAACGAGGCGCTAAGCCTTGAAGCGGTCAGTGCCAATGGCCAGTTTGCTGCCGTCGTTGAAGCGATTGGTAATACCGACAGCGCGCTGTATTTAATCGACTTAACAGCCGAAGACCGAAGCGCGCGTAAGATTAGCGAGCACGAGGGTGAAGTGAGTTACGGTGTCTACAACTTTGGTCCAAATAGCGAAAACCTCTACTATTCGACCAACCAACACGGAGAGTTCGTGCAGGCCTGGCGCTTTGATATTGAAGCGCTTAGCCATCACGTTTACTACACCGCAGATTGGGACGTCACAACGATTCGCTTCACTGGCGACGGTCGATATCGTGTGGCCGCCGTCAACGAAGATGCGGTTACTCGGATGGAAATTCGTGATTTGAACACCGAGCAGCGGGTAGATATCCCCAACCTTCCAGAGGGCAATCTATCGGGCTTCCAAGCCTCAGCCGATGGTCAGGTTATGACCTTCTACGTAGCGTCTGATACCTCGCCTTCTAATCTCTACGCCTATGAAGCGGATGCGGAGTCTCCCATCGCGCTCAGCGCTAATTTGAACCCTCAAATTGCCGTAGAGAACTTAGTTGCCAGCGAGGTCGTTCGCTTTAATAGTTTCGACGGCCTCGCTATACCAGGTCTATTATATAAACCCGTTAACGCCTCGCCGAATAATCGCGTGCCTGCCGTTATATGGGTACATGGGGGACCCGGTGGACAGAGTCGAGTTGGTTACAATCCGATGGTTCAGCATCTGGTCAACCATGGCTATGCCGTGTTCTCGGTGAATAACCGCGGTTCCTCGGGTTACGGAAAAACCTTCTACCATCTAGATGATCTGCGCCATGGCGAGGATGACTTGCAGGACATCGTCTTTGGTAAGAAACACCTGCAGACCTTGAATTGGATCGACCGTGATCGCATTGGCATCATGGGCGGCAGCTACGGTGGCTACATGACGATGGCTGGCATGACCTTCACTGACGAATTTGCGGTGGGGATCAACATTTTCGGCGTCACCAATTGGGAACGCACACTCACCAGTATTCCGCCTTGGTGGGAAAGCTTCAAATCCTATCTCTACGCGGAGATGGGTGACCCTGCTACCGACATGGAGCGCCTACGACGTATTTCGCCGCTCTTCCATGCCGATCAAATCAGTCGACCTGTATTAGTGGTTCAAGGTGCCAATGATCCGCGGGTTCTGCAAATTGAAAGTGATGAAATGGTAGCCGCTATTCGGGCGAATGGTGTGCCCGTAGAGTACGTTCTGTTTCCCGATGAAGGCCATGGTTTCCGCAAAAAGGCTAACCGAATCACTGCTTCCGAAGCCTATTTAAACTTTCTGGATGAGTACCTTTAGCGGAAGCTAAGAGAACATCGAAACTCAATCTTCTTAAGCAAATATCGGCATCATTGTTGATGCCGATATCTTTCCCTCGAAGAAACCACCTAGCTAATTCGATCCAAAATATCATCCAATAATTCTAGTCGCTGGATAGGTGTGGAGAGCTCTAGGGCAAACTGAAGATAATCGGGATCTAGCTGAAAGAACTGAAACAAATCAAAGCTTGCTTCAGCAGCACTCTTGTCTTGCCATTCTGGCGTTCCCAACACCTCTGTGAGGTGAAGCTCGCTACCAAAAAGCTCGCACAGTCGCTCTAGTAGGTGAACCTTGAGACGGTTCGCCTCAGCCAAGTCGAATGCCTCATCCTTAAGCTCCTCACAACGAACTAGCCGATAGGGAATCTCCTGCTGAACATCCAAGAGCTTATAGCGCTTTGAACAATCTACAATCACCGTCATTCGGCCATCTTCAAAGGTTTGTAGGATCTGCACCTTGCCGCCCGAGAAAACCGTACACGGCTCAAAGGTGTTTTGATTAGCCAATGAGCTATCTGGGACACGGGAGCTTTTAAGCGGACGCTTGGTATGACTTACCGCCAGCGGAATATCGTTTTCCACGCAGTCAGTAATCATCTTTCGATAGCGGGGTTCAAATACATGCAATGGACAAAGACTGTTCGGCAAGGTGACCTGTCCGGGGATGGGAAAGAGCGCTAAGACCGACATACTCATTACCTCTAAAAGTGTGCTTCGGTGATTATACGCGCTTCCCCTTCAACTCGATCACGTCACCGCTGATCGCTGGTTATTAACAGCTTGCGTGGCTTCGCCCGCGATCAAACTTTGTACGATTTGATCCACAGCAAAGTCCATATCCTGAAAACTCAGATAGAGCGGGGAAAAGCCAAAGCGGAGAATGTTTGGCGCACGAAAATCTCCCACCACACCGCGTTTAATAAGCGCCTGACAGAGACCGTACGCATGGTCATGTTCGAACGCCAACTGGCTTCCTCGCTGTGACAGTTCCTTTGGACCCACCAGTTGCAGTGCCGACGATGCTGAACTCTGAGCTAATTTATTCAAAAAGAAGTCCATCAGCGCTAGTGACTTTTCACGAAGCTGCTCCACGCTCACCTCATCATAAAGCGTTAGCGCGGCTTCTACCGCCGACATAGAAATTACCGCTTGGGTACCACAGAGAAATTGCGCAATGCCTTCATGGGCTTCATAATCTGGCGAAAAATCAAAGGGCTTTCGATGTCCAAGCCAGCCCGACAACGGCTGCTCTAAACTACCGAGGTGTCGATTCGCTGCATAGATAAACGCGGGAGCACCCGGTCCACCGTTCAGAAATTTATAGCTACAGCCCACTGCGAAATCCACTTGGCAATCGTCTAGCGCGATAGGAACAATGCCCGCCGAATGCGCTAAATCCCAAACCACCAAAATACCCAAGTCATGCGCAGCTTGCGTGATAGCTTTCATATCTAAAAGCTGGCCAGTTCGAAAATTCACTTGGGTCAGGACAAGTACCGCAATCTCGTCATTCAAACTAGTGAGGATATTTGCCTCATCACAGCTCACTAACTCGCAGCGCCCAGCCATGAGCTTACTCAAGCCCTCTACCATATAGCGATCGGTAGGAAAGTTATCCGCTGTGGTCAGCACCTTCGCCCTTCCCTGAGACAAACTCAGTGCCGCAGCGATTGCCTTAAACAGGTTAATAGAAGTGCTATCACAACAGACAATTTGCCCTGAACCAGCTCCGAGAATACTCGCAAGCTGATCGCCAATTCTTAGTGGCAGGTCAATCCACCCATGTTTGTTCCAACTGGCAATTAAATCCGGTTGCCACTGTTGGCTTACAACCTCCTGTAAGCCCTTAGCGACTCGAGAGGATACCGGCCCCAAGGAATTACCATCTAAATAGCAAGTCCCTTCCGCTAGCAGGAATTCACGACGATAGTTGCGAAGCGGGTCTGACTGATCAAGGCGGACAGCCTCATCACTACTGATCATGTAAATGCTCCTTCGCCAGCGTCAAAAAGCTATGGAAAGTGGGGGTATTGGGGTGCAGTACATCAAAGTGACCAGCGTTAGGAATCGTTTGCGTGTCCACAGAATCAAGTTGCGAATACTCGCTCTCTACAATGACGTCGTCAGCACTTAGAATGAGCGTGACCTCACTACTTAACGCTAACTGTGAGGGGTCGGCTGCTTGGTAGGCCTCGGGCTTATCGGCGGGCTGCCCGCCCATAAACAAAGGCGTTGCCATCTGGCAGCTATTACTGCCCGCTGCATAATCTACAAGATGACTAATTGGCGCTAGACCGACTATCTGTTCAAACTGATTCGCAAGTTTGGGCTCAGCGCTTACGAGCAGCGCTAGGTGCCCACCAGCGGAATGTCCTGCTAGGATAGCGCGGTCAAGGTTAAGCTGCGTGGCAAACTCTGCCATCGCCGCTATGGCTAACTCTATGTCCACGAGTGAATTTGGCCATCCGCCACCCTGCTCCCCAGCGCGGCGATATTCGATGCTCCACACTGCGAAGCCTTCGTCTACCAACGCACTCGCCATAGCGTTCGCGTGGGATAAATCGTACTCAGCTAACCAGCAGCCGCCATGAATAAAGACAACAACAGGAGCTTGAGACACACCTTTCGGCTGCCACCACTCCACAAACTGGGATGGCGCTTCACCGTATCTAACCAGCGTGGGCTGATGCCCAACCTCCAAACTCAGGACATCGCCAAAGCTGGCGTTGCTAACCGAGCTGTCGGTTGAAGCTAAGGTAGCATCGGCTGACGCTAGGTTAGTATCGGCTGACGGGGTTGCGAGTGAAACAACTGCCACGCTCGAAAGTAAGATGGCGAGAAGTGGTGACAAGATATTTTGCAGATTCATAGCGCTTTCACTGAAATTATTTGATTTCAGCGTAACAGAGTAGCCCCTGCAGTTCGTCCGCATATTCCACAGTAAGCTCGCAGGCACGAGAAATGAAGTTCGACCTAGGCCTCTGTAGGGTTTTAGATCAACGCTGCCAATAGCGCTTCTCTCATTTGACCCTCAATAGGCTGCGGTTTCTCTGTCTCGCGATCCACAAAAACGTGGGTCATGGTGCCATGCGCACAGGCTTCGTCCTCACCCTGCTTAAAAATAGCGACACCATACTCAACGGATGAGTTGCCTAGACGATTTACACGGAAACCACCTTCAATGGCATCGGGGAAGGCGATAGAACGGTGGTAGGCGCAGGACGATGACACGATATAACCAATAACCGAACTGAGCGTAGGCTGAAAGCCACCGTGCTCAATAAGGTAGCCGTTAGCTACCGTATCAAAATAGGAGTAGTAGGTAACGTTATTCACATGCCCGAACATGTCATTATCCATCCAGCGAGTGCTGATGGGAGCAAAGTGGTGGTAGTCACTTCGAGTAGGGATGGGAGCTTTAGCCATTGTTAATACCTGTTAGTGCAGCGTGATAAATATTCAGTGCATCGGCCAATGTCACGTTCACTGGATTATTTATAAGGAGCCGTGTCTGTAACATCGCGTCTTCGGCCAATTGCGGGATATCATCCGCGCTAATGCCCATTTCGCTCAACTTAGTTGGAATCCCTAGCGATAAAATAAGCTGTTCCATTGAGCTAATGAAGTTGGCGCAAGACTGCGCTGGATTAGCTCCAGACTTGCCATCCGCTAAGCAGTCATTGAGCTCTGCATACCAATGCTCGGCAGCTTCAGCATTAAAGCGCAACACATGAGGAAGCACCAGGGAGTTACTTAAGCCATGGGGAATATGGAATCGCCCACCCAGAGGATAAGCGAGCGCATGAACCGCGGCAACGGGCGAATTAGCGAACGCCTGACCGGCCAAGCAGGCTCCTAGCAACATATTCTGCCGGGCAACTAAGTTAGCCCCGTTAAAGGTAGCCTCATAGATGTTTGCCGATAATAGTCGTAACGCCTCGCGTGCCACCATATCCGAATAGGGGTTCTTTTTATGCACGCTGGTGTAAGCCTCTATAGCATGAACCATGGCGTCAATACCCGTAGCCGCGGTGACGTGTGCAGGTAAGCCAATGGTGAGATTGGCATCCAGCAACGCCACATCCGGATATAGCAGCTTGGATACCACACCGGACTTAGTGGTTTCACCCGTGGTAACAATGGCCACCGCCGTTGCCTCGGAACCAGTACCCGCAGTGGTGGGAATCAACACCAACGGTAGGCGGGGCCCCGTTGCATTATCAATGCCGTAGATGTCACTGAGTGATTGCTCTGAATGCACCAATAGCGCTACCAGCTTCGCGGTATCGAGTGAGCTACCGCCACCAAAGCCAACGATGCCATCAGCGCCCGCTGCAATCGCCGCCTCTACTGCAGCCATCACCAAATGATCAGGAGGATCAGCCACCACGTCACTGAAAACGCCGTAGCCCATCGCTTTTGCTGCCATCGATTCATCAAGCTGAGTTAATAGCCCTACGCTAACAATGCCTGGGTCGGTAATGACGTAGGGTTTGTTAATGCCTAGGTTAGCACAAATTTCAGGCAATCGCGCCAGCGAGCCCGGCTCGCTGATAATCTGCTTAGTCGTAGTAAATTCAAACGCTGTCATCGCCTATTGACCCCTCTAAATTGGACAAAAAAGGTTAGCAACTGAAGCCATATCATCATGTCGCTTAGGCGACTTGCCCATTGCTTTTGCACCGCTATTCTTAGCTATTGTATGAGTTAATAGAGAGAATCGCGAATGAATACCTTTTCTAAAGTCTGTGTTTTAGGGGCCGGCGACATGGGTCACGGAATTGCCGAGGTGGCGTTACTTGCCGGCTATGAAGTTAAGCTCCGTGACATCAATGACGCAGCAGTTAATCGCGGAGCACAGCGAATTATTGACAGCTTGGATATCTTTGAGCGTAAGGGAAAGATTTCTGCGGATCAGAAGGCCGCCATGGTCGCCAACCTTCATTGCTTCACCGAGCTCGAGCCCGCCGTTGTGGATGCTGACCTCATCATCGAGGCTGTGCCGGAAATATTCGCCCTAAAACGCGACACTTTCTTAGCCATTGAAGCGGCTGCTCCCGCGGACGCAATCATCGCATCCAACACCTCTACTATGAGCATCAGTGAAATCGGTGCGACCTGTGCCGATCAAACGCGTATCGCCGGATTACATTACTTTAACCCCGCGGTACTCATGCCAACCGTTGAAGTCATCAAAGCTAAACTCACTTCCGAGGCAACGATGATTAAGCTCGTTGAGTTCTGTGAGCGCTGCCGTAAGCAAGCAGTTCGCGTTGAAAAGGATGTACCCGGCTTTATCGTGAATCGGGTTCAAGCGCCCGCGGGTATTCTGCTTAACGCCTGGTTAGATAGCGGCGAAGCCGATCCCGAAACCGTGGACGCAATGGTTAGATCTGCAACGGGCGCTCCCATGGGGCCCTTCGAAACCATTGATTACACTGGAGTAGACGTCAATGTTCACTGCTATAGTTACTACGCGGAAACTATCCATCCCGATTTCGCCGCGGGCAAAACCATGAAGCAGCTTATGGATGCGGGCAAACTCGGTAAGAAGTCAGGTGAAGGTCTATTTAAGTGGGACGCTGGCAGGCCGTCGATTGATCTCAGCAAGCACAGCGATCAGATTGATATCGCCGACCTCTTCTTAGTGAATGCCAATGAGGCTGTGCGAATTGCTGCATTGGGTGTAGCGAAGCACGATGATATCGACCGCGCATTAAAGGGTGCTACCGGTAACCCTAATGCACTATTTGCCCAACTCCGCGCGATGAATCATAGTGATGTGATAGAGCGACTGACCGCGCTCGCAAATCGGTACGGGAAGGATGCTTTCCTACCGTGTACTGCACTGAGAACAAAACAGTACTAAACTTAGACATTGAGATTGTTTCAATAAATTTAGCCACCCTGTCGCTTTTGTGACAGAGTGGCTAAGTTGCAAAAGCTACGATATCCTTATCTAGTGCACAAGACGCTAGTTGTTACGATTTAATAACAATAACAAATGACGTAGATTCACCGGTTTAGTTTCACCTAATTTAGTAATACCTACTTCTGTCTACGGATCCGTAGGTAACACTGAGAGCCATAAAAAGCCGAGTTTCTTCGCCTTAACTACCACATCTAGGGGTACGCTATGGACAAGTCAAAGACTTACAATCAATTCAACCAAGCTATATTAGCTACGGCAATTGGTGCAGCATTATCTACAACAGCAATCGCGCAGGAAACTGAAAGCGGTGCTCGTAATATCATGATGGAAGAAGTTGTGATTACCGCGCAAAAGCGTGAAGCATCACTTACTGACACACCTATTGCTGTCACAGCCCTTGGCTCAGAGCAGATGCAAGGCCTCGGTATCAATACACCGCAAGACGTTGCCGCGTTCACGCCAAGCATGTCTTACCAGGAAGAAGCTGGCGGCGGTGAAGGTAACCGTATCTACCTTCGTGGTATTGGTCGTGAGACTAACTCCCTGGGTACAGAGCCTGGCGTTGGTATTTACAACAACGGTTTCTACATCACTGAGTCATCAGTCCTCGCCTCTGCGCCAGATCGTATCGAGCGTATCGAGGTACTTCGTGGACCTCAAGGTACTTTGTACGGCCGTAACACCACCGGTGGTGCAATCAACGTTGTTGCTAAGCGCCCTGGCGAAGAATTTGAAGCCGCCGTTCGCTTAGAAGCCGGCAGCTACAATAAGCAGAAAGCTTCCTTTACCGCTAGCGGCCCAATGACCGACGATTTCGGTTTCTTGGTTCACTACAGCAAGAACTCTCAAGATTCCTACTACACGAATGTCTCGGGTGCTGACCCAATTGGTGCCGATGAAGAGTACTATGAAGCTCAGCTTCAGTGGAACATCAGCGATAGCATTGATTGGAATGTTCGCTACTTCGGCGGAAGCGTTGAAAACGAAACCCTATCGATGCAGCTTCAGGATGAATATCGTAACCTTGCGAATGATCCGCTAGCGCCACACCGTCTTGGTGCACTGATTGTAAACCCTGAGTTGTTTGCTCCCCTGTCAAGCAACCCTTCGCAAAACGATCCGTTCACCATTAGCCAAGACTTCCAAGGTAAAGTGGCTATTGATGACCAAAACGCCTACCAGTCAACACTGACTATGGACTTTGAAGGCGTCACGGTAAAACTTCTAAACGGCTACCAGGAGTTCAGCTGGTACAGCGAGAAGGATGAGGACGGCACTGCCAGCCTAATCTCGACCGTTGAAAAGATTGGTCAAAATGACAAGACTCAGCAACACGAGATTCAGTTCATCTCTAACGGCGAAGGTAGTGTTGAATGGGCTACTGGATTGTTCTACTTCAATTCCGAAAACAGTCAGCCTTATGCTCTTGCTGATGCCAACAACCCATACCTTATTAATGCGTTAAACCCTGCCGCTGGCTATGCTCCTGTAGGCAACCCAGATGGCAACTTTTACTACCAGAACGGTGAGATTGAAACTACTTCGATCGCAGCCTACGGTCAATTAGACTGGCATGCTACTGACGCCTTAACCTTAACCGCTGGTCTTCGCTACAGCAAAGATGAGAAGGTTGCCTCTGAACAGCAGCAGGTAATCTATGACTCAGGTCTTTGTCACGGTTTTGTTGACGCGCTAATTCCGTCATTTGTTTTTGGTGGTAACCCATACGCTGATCCGTGCGCAAATGGTGCTATCAGCCCAGCTATTCCTAACCGTGTTGGCCTACTTGTAGGCGGCGGTGCTGCAGAACATGACGCAGAATGGGATGCTATCAACTGGCGCTTCAATGCGGCCTACGACCTAAGCGACAGCGCAATGGTCTACGGTTCGGTATCAACGGGTTACAAGCCAGGCGGTTTCCGTCTTGGTGGCTTGCAAGACGACCCTACAACACCAGAGAACGAAACCATTGTTGATAACGAAGAGCTTACTGCCTTCGAAGTTGGCTATAAAGCTCGCTGGGGAGAAAGCTTTGATATTAGCGCTGCGGCGTTCTACTACGACTACACGGACATGCAAGTTGAGCTATACCAGCTTAATCCTGCTACCGGTATCGTTGAAGATAAGCTAACCAACGCGTCTGACGCATCCATCATGGGCCTTGAGCTAGAAACGACTTGGGCGGCAACTGACAACCTAACGCTTCTTGCTAACTACTCGTACCTTGAGAGTGAAGTCGGTGATGAACTATTCATTGATGTAAAAACCAACACGCAACGTAACGTTGGCGGTAACGAGCTTAACCGTACGCCAAACAACAAAGCGACTATCGCTGGTTTCTACGTTCAGCCGCTAAGCACTGGTGATCTTGTGTTAAGCGCTAACTACGCCTACACCGGCAGCCAGTACGTTAGCATCTTCAATGACGCTAGCGAACAGGTTGGTTCCTACTCAACCGTATCGGCTCGTGTTGCTTGGCAGCCAGCCAGTGATGCGTATGAAGTCAGCCTATTCGGCGCTAACCTAACGGATACCGTTAGCTTCGCCAACGGCTTGGCAGTAAGTGGCGTTGACGACGGCGTACGTACCTATGGCCGTTCAATTGCTCCACGTACCTACGGTCTAGAGCTAGCAATCTTCTTCTAAGAAAACACGCTAGAAAATGAAAAAGGCCAATCAGCAATGATTGGCCTTTTTTGTATTGAGCGACTTAAGTTAACTAGGTTTACAACAGCGCAACACGCTAGCTAAGGCGTAATAACAACCTTACCCATTGCCTGGCGATTCACCAAAAGATTAAACGCATCCACCGTATCGGCGAGACTAAAGGTATTGGTCACTAACGGCGTTAGTTTACCCGCCTCAACCATCTCAAGCAGCTCAAGGTGATTTTGCTTAGCAGCTAGGGGATCTCGTCCTGCCCAAGCGCCCCACCACACACCCATTACTGAAGAGCCCTTTACTAAGGTCAGGTTAGCCGGAAATGCGGGAATATCCCCAGAGGCGAAACCAATCACCAAATATCTACCTTCCCACCCAGTTGAACGCAGTGCTTGCTGGGCTAAATCACCGCCTACTGGGTCATAGACAATATCTACACCCTTTCCAGCTGTGAGCGCTTTAACACTGTCCTTGAGGCTATCAGTAGAGTAGTTAATGAGGTGATCCGCACCAACCGATTGAGCAAAAGCAAGCTTCTCATCGGAGCTTGCCGCCGCAATGACGGTTGCGCCCATCGCCTTCGCGATTTCAATACAGGTGACGCCCACACCGCCGGCAGCACCCAACACCAATACCGTCTCTCCCGGCTGTAATTTGGCTCGTTGTTTTAACGCATAGTAGGACGTGGCATAGGTGATGGTGAATCCAGCAGCCTGCTCAAAACTCATGTTACTAGCCATTGGTTGAACCTGAGCACTTGGCACAACGCAGTATTCAGCGAATGCCCCACCTAACGGCGTCACGATAACTCGATCACCCACTTTCCAGTCGGTTACGCCCTCGCCAATTTCGGCTACTATCCCACTCGCCTCGCCGCCTGGCACATACGGTGTTGGTGGCTTAATTTGATATTTACCCTGCACAACCAGGGTATCAGGGTAATTCACCCCCCGCCGCCTTAATCTCAACCAATACCTCGCCTTTGCTGACAGTCGGAGTATCAACGTCTTCTAGCTTCAGGTTTTCAATGGGGCCAAGTTCGTTGCAGACAATCGCTTTCATCACTATTTACCTCGTTATTATTGTAGTTTCTGGTAATCCATACGAAAAAAGGCGCCTTTCGGCGCCTTTTTGAAACCAAATAGATTGGTTTATAGTACTTCAAATAAGCCTGCTGCGCCCATACCACCGCCAACACACATGGTGATGACAACGTATTTAGCTCCGCGACGCTTACCTTCAATGAGTGAGTGACCCACCATACGAGCACCACTCATGCCATATGGATGACCAATTGAGATAGCGCCACCGTTGACGTTTAGCTTCTCCATTGGGATGCCTAGCTTGTCAGCACAGTAGAGCACCTGCACAGCAAACGCTTCGTTTAGCTCGAACAAACCAATATCGTCCACGGTTAGACCATGCTGTTTGAGCAGCTTAGGAACAGCGAATACTGGACCGATACCCATCTCGTCTGGCTCACAACCAGCAACAGTCATACCCACGTAACGACCTAGCGGCGTTAGACCACGCTGCTCAACCAACTTAGCTTCCATCAATACCGATGCCGATGCGCCATCGGACAACTGACTCGCGTTACCCGCAGTGATCACACCACCATCAATTACGGTGCGAAGTGTTGAAAGGCCCTCTAGCGTCGTAGCACGTAGACCTTCATCTGCTGCACAGGTGACTTCGTGGTAGCTAACTTCTTTAGTTTCGCGATCCATGACAGCTTTAGTGGTTGTCATTGCTGCGATTTCGTCAGCATAGGCGCCCGCTTCGTAAGCCGCTGCAGTACGCTGTTGACTCAACAGACCGTACTCATCTTGACGCTCACGTGAAATGCCGTAACGCTGAGACACAATCTCAGCAGTCTGTAACATCGGCATGTAGATATCTTTATGCATAGCAACTAGATTCTTATCAACAGCCATATGCGTGTTAACGTGCTCGTTCTGAACCAAGGAGATTGACTCAAGGCCGGCACCAATAGTGACATCCATACCGTCATGGATAATCTGCTTAGCAGCCGTAGCAATTGACATCAAACCAGACGAACATTGGCGGTCTAAAGACATACCACTTACCGAAGTAGGAAGTCCGCCAGCCAACGCAGCCAAGCGTCCGATATTTAAACCGGTTGTACCCTGTTGCATTGCACAACCCATGATGACGTCTTCAACTTCAGCACCATCAATACCCGCACGCGCTACCGCGTGCTTAATTGCGTGGCCACCAAGTGTTGGCGCGGTAGTCATGTTGAACGCACCGCGGTACGCTTTACCTATCGGCGTACGTGCCGTTGAAACAATTAATGCATCTCTCATGATCGTCTCCTATTAACCTAGCTCAATGCCAAGGCTCTTTGCCGCTTTGGCAACGAATTTGTTTGTTTGCATCCAACCCGCTTTCAGTTCTTGCTGATTGCTAGCGTCGTCAATTTTGTCCCAGTTAGCCAAAACGTTTTCTGGCGTCTGCTCTTCTGGAGTCAGGTAGATACCATCTGTTTCGTAAACAACCGTACGTGCGTAGCCACCAGCTCCCGCACAGAGGATACTGCGGTTAGGGCCATCTTCAGCGACTAGCGCAACCAAACCAGCGGTTACTGATTCCGGCGTCATTAGATCGAGTACACGCTGATCAGGAATAATGTCTTCGGTCATACGTGTTGCTGCAGTTGGCGCCAGACAGTTGGTCTTGATACCGTACTTTTCACCTTCGATGCAAAGGGTATTCATGAAACCAACGACTGCCATTTTAGCAGCACCGTAGTTAGTCTGACCGAAGTTGCCGTAAAGACCTGAAGACGACGAAGTCATAACGATACGGCCGTAGTTCTGTGCCTTCATGACGTTCCATACAGCCTTAGTGCAGTTCGCAGCGCCCATAAGGTGGACATCTACCACAAGATCGAAATCTTCGATTGGCATGTTACCGAATGACTTATCGCGAAGGATACCGGCGTTGTTAACTAGGATGTCAATTCGACCCCACTTCGCCATAACCTGTTCAACCATTGCTTGGACTTCATCAAACTTAGCAACGTTAGCGCCGTTAGCCATTGCTTCGCCACCAGCAGCTTCGATCTCAGCGACTACAGCAAGCGCCGCGTCAGAAGAAGCGCCGCTGCCATCACGTGCGCCGCCTAGGTCATTAATTACAACCTTTGCGCCACGAGCAGCTAATGCCAACGCGTGACAACGACCTAAACCGTTACCCGCACCCGTTACAATGGCCACCTGGCCGTCGAATCGAATTGTCATATTCATTATCCTTAAGTCAAAAATAGTGGAATTACTTGGCTGTCTCTACGATGGTCATCGTAAGCCATTCAGCTTTTAGCGCTGGGCGCTCTTCGCCTTCAATTTCTACAGTAACGTCCCAGGTATACAGAAACTGCCCTGGACGCTTCTCAACAACATCAGCCAGCACCGTACGACCACGAACTCGGCTACCCACTTTGACGGGCGAGAGGAAACGTACCTTCTCAAAACCGTAATTCAAACCCATCACCATACCCTCAAGAAGTACCCCTGTTTGGTAGGAAAAGGCTGACAGTAGCGACAGTGATAGAAAGCCATGTGCAATAGTGCCCCCAAATGGGGTCCTGGCAGCAGCAGCTGGGTCAACATGAATGAATTGGTGATCATGTGTCGCGTCGGCAAATTGATCAATTTGCCCCTGAGTCACGGTGATCCATTCGGATACTCCAGTTTCCTTACCCACGTACTCTGATAACTTACTGGGATGAATTGTAATGGTCATACTATTGTCCTTATTGTCAGCTCAGAGATTCACTGAACCGATTTTAGTAGCTCTGAGAGACTAACCCAAATTTCAAACTGCTTATATCGCCTAAGCGACACGAATATTCAACTGCAAATGAGCTCAGTTCAATCAAACCACCTACGACTTGCGCTGATATTTTTTGAGCTCTGCACGCCCTACTACTAAGCGATGAACCTCATCGGGGCCATCAGCTAAACGCAACGTGCGAGCATGGTGGTACATCCCAGCTAAACGGAAGTCCTGCGATATCCCCGCAGCACCATACATCTGAATCGCCTCATCGATGATACGGCAGGCAATGATGGGGGCGACGACTTTGATCTTGTGAATCTCGATGCGTGCATCTTTCATATCCATCGTATCCATCGCATGAGCAGCCTTTAGCGTTAGCAGCCTCGCCTGATCGATATCCATACGCGCATTAGCAATAATATCGATATTGCCGCCTAGGAATGCCAATGGCTTGCCAAAGGCTTCTCGCGATAGTGCCCGGGTACACAGCATCTCTAGCGCTTGTTCAGCCATGCCGATTGCGCGCATGCAGTGATGAATGCGTCCAGGACCCAATCTTCCCTGAGAGATTTCGAACCCTCTTCCTTCTCCGAGTATGATGTTGTCGGCGGGTACACGAACATTGCTAAAGCGGATATGCATGTGCCCGTGCGGCGCGTCGTCATCCGAAAAGACCTTCATAGGACGAACGACTTCAACACCAGCCGCGTCCATCGGCACGAGAATTTGCGACTGCTGGAGATGACGATTCGGATTACTAGGATCCGTCTTGACCATGACGATCATCACCTTACAGCGGGGATCTCCCGCTCCGGAAATGTAGAATTTCTCACCATTGATCACCCACTCATCACCATCGCGCTCGGCAATGGTGGAAATATTGGTGGCATCCGACGAGGCAACCTCTGGCTCTGTCATCGCGAAAGCGGAACGGATGGTGCCTGCCATAAGTGGCTCCAACCAAGTCTGTTGCTGAGCGGGTGTGCCGTACTTATGCAGCACTTCCATATTCCCGGTATCGGGTGCGTTGCAATTAAACACTTCGGCGGCAAGGGTACATTTGCCCATTTCTTCAGCCAGATAAGCGTACTCGACGTTGCTCAGACCTGGGCCGTACTCGCTGTTAGTAAGGAAGAAGTTCCACAACCCTTTACTGCGCGCCTTGTCCTTAAGAGTCTCCAATATTTCTGTCATTCGTGGGGTATGCGCCCAACGTGACGGAGCGTTATCCAATTCCTGCCAAAATTCAGCGTCAAGGGGCATTACCTCCTGCTGAATGAAGTCTCTGACTTCATCTAGTAAGGGCTGCAGCTTGCTGGTAATTCCTAAATCCATGGTTCATTCCTCTATGTTTTTATAATTCAGTTTCACCTCAGCGCGCCGAACTTAGCTTAGAACTTAGCTTAGAACTTAGCTTAGAGCTTAGCTTAGAACTTAGCTTCGATAGCTTCGATAGCTTCAGCTGTGCGAGCAGCGGCAAAATGGTTTCCACGGTTTCCACGGTTTCCACATTTTCGATCATTCTTGAATAACTGACAGACTCAGATTGCTGGCTGCCCTACCACCGACGGTGGTCTAAAAATAGCCTAGGCATGATAGCGGGAATTTGCCGGAAGCTGCACTGTGGTTTCTATCGGGTGCGAACATCAGCGATCATCCAATCATTAGGCAGATAATCAGCTATGATGTAGGCTTTCCTCCTTAGCGCCATGTCCCGCAAGCGACATTCGCCAATGAGTGAATACGCTAGCCTGTGTAGTCCTAAAATCACCGCTATAATGCTATCCAATAACAAGGTGGAACCTATGCCAAATATCCAAGCTAATGGGATCTCTATGTATTATGAGGCCCACGGAAATTCCGATAATCCTGCGCTTTTGCTCATTCAAGGGCTAAGTATGTCCAGTGCTGCGTGGCCGCCAGAAATGATAGCGCAATGGGTAGCCAAGGGCTTTTACGTCATTTGCTTCGACAACCGAGATATTGGTAAATCTCAGCTTATGGACCAGCTCGGCAAGCCGAACATCGCCTGGCAGGTGATCAAGCTAAAGCTAGGCTTACGCCCGAAATCAGGCTATTCGCTCTTAGATATGGCCAATGACGCCGCCGGATTACTGGATGCACTTGGAGTGAACCAAGCACATGTAGTTGGCGTATCAATGGGCGGCATGATTGGTCAGCTATTAAGCGCTGAGCATCCTGACAAGGTACTTAGCTTTACCTCCATCATGTCAACGTCTGGCAAGAAGGGACTTTTGGGTACCCGGTCTGATGTCGCGGCGCATTTGCGTACCAAGCCCGCATCAACCGAGCTGGCGGATATTATAGCGTTCCAAAAAAAGTCAGCCGCGCTACTAACCACTCCAGAGCACCCCTTAGATGGAGAGGCACTGGACGCACATATCACTCGCGTACTTACCCACGGCATGACTTCAACGGGAATTCTACGTCAGATGAGTGCCATTGTAGCAGGCCCTGCGCGGACGCCTTGGTTGGAGCGAATTAAAGCACCTACTCTGGTGATTCATGGCGATGTCGACCCGCTGGTGAATGTAGAAGGTGGTATTGATGTGGCTAAAACCGTACCGGGCGCGAAGTTGGAAATTATTAAAAATTGGGGGCATGACTTGCCACCAAGCATGTGGACAAAACTGGTTGAGCTAACTTCCGAGCATGCGCTTAGCGCCAAGCAATAACGCAACAGTGCCGCACACTAACAATTAGAGATTCTAGACTATGAAAAGTTTTGAAAACCGAGTATTCGCCATTACTGGCGCAGCGTCCGGTATCGGCCGAGCCCTATCGCTTCAACTTACCCAGCGCGGCGCTAAGATTGCCGCCGCCGATCTCAATGATGCTGGCCTAGCTGAACTACAAAAGGAAATCTCAGCCTTGGGCGGAGAATGTTTTTGCTTTAGCTTAGACGTTTCGCAACAGGCTGACTTCGTTGATTTCGCTAACGCCACGAAGGCACATTTCGGTCAGGTTGATGGCATTATCAACAACGCCGGCGTAACACTCGTCAGTGCAATTCGAGATATGAAGCGAAGCGATTTTGAGTGGCTAATGAATATCAATTTCTGGGGTGTGGTCAATGGTGTTGATGCCTTTTTACCGCACCTGAGAGAATCTGATGATGCGCATATCGTCAACATTTCCAGCTTATTTGGGCTGTTAGCTCTGCCATTGCAAAGTGCTTACAATGCGTCGAAATTTGCCGTTCGCGGTTATACCGAGGCGCTCAAGATGGAAATGGCCGGTACACCTGTCAACGTCTCCTCTGTTCACCCAGGAGGCATTAAGACGTCTATTGCAAAGAATTCTCGCGTGAACGAGGCCTCCGTGAAGAACGGCAAGGCGGGATTACTCAAGGAGTTCGAGAAGGCAGCCATTACTTCTGCTGAAGATGCCGCGAACATCATCATAACCGGCATGCTAAAGAACCAGCGTCGAATTATCGTGGGTAAAGATGCTCGATGGATGGATCGTTTCGTCCGTTTGTTCCCGGCGACCTACGAGAAGATTTTTGGCTTTGAGAAGGGCGTCCTAGCTAAACGCAAGCGTGAAGCCGCTGCGCAAGGTGGCGAATAGTTCTCCAATCTCAGCGAGCTAAGCAATTTTAGCTGCAATAAAAAGGGCGCTCATCATGATGATCGCCCTTTTTCGTTTTTCTGCGCTGAACTGATTGTTCAAACGCGTCTTAGATTACCTAGACGCGCAAGCGCTGACTAACGTCCAAGTACGGAGCGAGCCACAATCTCTTTCATGATTTCAGAGCTGCCCGCATAGATGGTTTGGATGCGTGCATCACGATAGAAGCGTGAAATCACATACTCATCCGTGTAACCGTAGCCGCCGTGAAGCTGCACACCGGCATCCACTACACGAAGCTGCATTTCAGTGGCAGCTAGTTTAATCATTGCCGCCTCATCCACCGTCATCTCACCGGCATAGAACTTGGTTTCGTATTTTTCGAGTAGCGCACGACACAGCTCGAGTTCAGTCTTTAGCTCGGCTAGTTTAAAACGCGTATTCTGGAACTTGGCGATGGGTTGCTTGAAGGCATGACGCTCTTGGACATACTCGCTAGTGATCTGCAAAGCACCTTCGGCATGACTAATCGCCTGCGTTGCACAGCCAAGGCGCTCACGTGGAAGCTCATCCATAAGATGAACAAAGCCTTTGCCCTCCTCGCCGAGAAGCGCGTCTGCCGGAATTCGCATATCTTCGAAAAATAGCTCTGCCGTATCACTACAATGCTGACCCATCTTCTCAATCTTCTTGCCCCGTGCAAAGCCGGGTAGCGACGCATCAACTAAGAACAGCGAAATACCCTTGGCACCGGCTGCTGAGTCCGTTTTTGCACAAACAATCACAAGATCGGCATGAATGCCGTTAGTGATAAAGATTTTCGAACCATTGAGAATATACTCATCGCCATCGCGAACAGCGGTAGTGCGCATCGCTGCGACGTCACTGCCCGCACCGGCCTCTGTCATCGCCAAAGCGCCAACGACTTCGCCGGTAGTGAGCTTCGGCAGCCATTGATCGCGCTGGGCCTGATTGCCTATGTTAAAGATATATGGCGCCACAATATTAGTGTGAATCCCATAGGCGGTTCCCAGCCCATGATAACCACGGCGACACATCTCCACCTGAATCAATTGACAGACGTCGAAGGACGCTCCGGCCGCGCCGTACTCCTCAGGCATATCAACGCACAGAAGCCCAGCTTCACCCATGGTCATCCAGAAGTCGCGCGGCATAATATGGGCACTTTCCCAAGCCTCATAGTGAGGTTCAACCTCTTGCTCTAGGAAGCGACCAACCATATCGCGGTATAAACTGAGTTCTTCTACATCTGCACGAAACATTATTACCTCTAGAATTCGCTAGGAGTGCTTAGCTATTCGCTTCGCGCTCTTTAATTTTGTCAGTAATCTCTCTATGCGTTTCCGCATCGAGCCCATACTGATTGGTGATCAATGTGGTACCAATGAAGAGCACCATAAGCACTGGGCCAGCGAACCAAGCTAGCGCCCAAACGGCTTCAATAGGAACCGCCGATGGGTCCACACCCTTTGGAAAGCTGATGATTTCCAGCGCGATACCAGCAATGAAGGCTCCCAGGCCATAACTGGCTTTCGTTGCGAACGCACGCGCTGCGAAAAACAGCCCCTCTTCACGACGGCCTGATTCCAGATAGTGCTCATCAATGGTGTCGGTCAGCATCGAGTCCAACAGGATGACGAAACCGATAAACAGCGCCTGAGACAAGCCGTTCACGGTAAAGATAAACAGTAGCTTGGAGCCCTCGCCCATTGTCTGCAAGACACCAAACAGGAACAGAATAGTTGGGCTAACCGCCAAGACGGCACCAGCGGAAACGCAGATTGCCGCAGCCATCTTTTTGTCGAAGCGGCGCGAAAGTACCTGAGCAACATTAGATGCGAACAGAATTCCAATAACTAATGACAGCGCTAGGATACCCATGTACTCGGGACTAAAGCCAAAAATGTAGGTACCTAAATAGATCAGAAGTGTCTGGATGGTGCCTACCAACGCGTTAAAATAGAGACTTGAGGTAAACAAAACTCGGAATGATTGCTGCTTAAGCGTTTTGAAAACGTTAATCACGGCAAATAGCGCCCCGCCTGCAGTGTTCACCTGATCATCACTTGGGCGTCTTAACTGTGGGATAAATTGACGCGTTGAAAGCACCGACCACAACATCGCGATCATACCGAGAACCGCACAGAAGAATCCGAAAGACGGATAACTTTCGGCATTTAAAAGACCATTAGTATATTCAGCCGTTGCCGGGAAGAAGACGGTAAAGCCGATCACAGAAACAACTAGAATACCGGCATAAGTAAACAGTACCCGATAGCCAATTAGCGACGTCCGCGCATGGTAACCGTCAGTCAATTCCGCACCTAAGGAAAGGTGTGGCACGAAGAATAGTGTTAGCGCAATACGGACACCGATGGCAAAACCACCCATCCATAGGAACAGACCCATTTGATCTAAGCCCGCTGGCGGCGAGAACAGTAAGGCGATGGCGATGCCAAAGGGAATAATTGCCGCCACCATAAAGGGATGACGACGACCAAAGCGCGAGCGAATACGGTCAGACCATTGGCCCACCATTGGATCGGTGATAGCATCAATTAACAGAGCAATGAGTGCCGCGGCACCTGCCAAACTAGCGCTTAAGCCCAGAACTTGGTTGTAGTAAAAGAATAAAAACGTATTAAACGCTGCTTGCTTTACACCGTCGGACAACTGTCCAACACCGTATCCCAGTTTGGTGGTTACTTTCATAATAGAACCTCATGGCAATTCACTCAGTGATTGCTCTTTATTGTAATAGTGTGACCCGGCGGTTTTAGTCAATTCCGGCAGCCTGTCAATCTAGCAGCGCGGCTTCAGCAAGACTGTCGCCTTCGGGACAATTATCTAACGCTCCGAAAGTTCTACTTCTTCGGATAAGCGCTCTAAGCTAGTGATAACATAATGGTCATCTAACATGACAACCAGTGACTGATTTTGCCATTCGCGCAAAATCTTATTCACGCGCTGTCGTGAACCCATACATAGGCGAGCCAAATCACTTTGACTCATCTTCTGGGGGATCTGTATACCCTCCGACACAACCCGACCCGTTTCATCGGCCATCGACAACAACCGCCCTGCCAAACGTGACTTGAGCGGATAAAGTACCATTCCTGCTAATAACTCATAGACCCCGCGCGCGCGATCTACCTGATACTCCGCAACATCGCGATACATCGACGGATACTGTTCGCCAATACGATTCACGACACTACGATGAATCTTTAATACCCAGGCATCTTTCTTAACATGTAAGTCGATCACTCTAGGCTTATCATTAAAGAGCGACGCTTCGCCGGCCCAGCTTTCCGTTTGTAAATCGGTTAGCGCGAACTCATCGCCATCGGCGGAATTCACGGAAACTCGAACCCAACCAGTGAGAATACAGAAAATGGAATCGGTACGCTGCCCCACTCCAAATACGTAATCGTTGGTCTTCATCAATTCAAGTTTGGCGCCTTTGGCGAGCTCTTCATGGGCACTAGCGGGTAGGTTTTTAAACCAGGGAGCTCGAGAGATAATCTCGATAACATTAAAACTGTCTTTAGATACGCTCATAGCAGCTCTTGAAACCTTTTCGTAGTTAAGCGATCAAATATCATACAGCGCTTAGACAAGAAGGGCGAGACCAAGCGGTCACGCCCTTCAACATTCATCTAAAATCGCTTAGAACCAAGCCTCTTGCATTTCAAATGTGGTCGCATTCAAACTCTTCAACAGTTTCGCGCTGGCCGCATTTTTGATCAACTGATACTCAAAGAAAAACTTCATTGCCTGCAGCTTACCGCGATAGAAATTTTGCTCATCTTCATGAGACTCAGCTTCCAACGCAGCTTGCGAAATAGCACCTTGACGAAGCCAAATCCACGCTAGAACCACGTTACCGAACATTTCGAGGTATTCAACTGAATTAGCGAAGACTAAATCAATGGGATGCTCGCCCATCTGCTTTAGCAATGTCATTGTCACTTCATCGAGTTCTTCGATTGCCGCAAGCAAATCTGCTGACTCTTTCGGGAAAGTTGCTTCCACCTCTGTTGCTAATTCGCGCATCACCTGCAAGGTTGCTTGGTATCCAGCCATCTGATTCATTGGCACCTTACGGCCCAACAAGTCCAATGACTGAATTCCCGTAGTACCCTCGTGAATTGGATTCAATCGATTGTCGCGATAGAACATCTCCACCGGATGCTCGTTCATGTAGCCGTGGCCGCCCATCACCTGAATAGCCAAGTCATTGGCCTTCGGGCCGTACTCTGACGGCCAGGTTTTAATAATCGGCGTCAGGAAGTCCAACAGTAGCGATGCACGGTTACGCTCTTCTTCAGTTTGCGCAGTTTGCGAATCATCGTAGAGGGCACTGCCGTAGAGGCACAGCGCAAACGACCCTTCCGAATAGGCTTTTTGGGCAAGCAGCATCCTACGTACATCCGGGTGCTGGATAATATTAACCGGCTTTGAAAGCGGATCTTTATTTGACAGCAAACGTCCCTGTGGTCGCTCTTTGGCATAATCCAAAGAGTACTGGTAACCCGTTAGCGCGGTACATGCTGCGCCCGTGCCAACCATGATTCGTGCTTCGTTCATCATGTGGAACATGTAGCTGAGGCCCTTGTTTTCTTCACCTACAAGGTAACCTACTGCGCCGCCATCTTCACCAAACGCTAGCGTTGTTGAGGTATGGCCACGACCGCCCATCTTGTGCCATAGGCCGGCCAAGTTGACGTCGTTCTTTTCACCCACCGAACCATCTTCATTCACCATATACTTCGGTACGATGAATAGAGAGATTCCCTTAACACCTGCAGGTGCCCCTTTAATGCGGGCAATCACAAGATGCACAATATTTTCATTGAGCTCGTGGTCACCGCCGGAGATAAAGATTTTGTTGCCCGTGATACGGTACGTTCCGTCTTCATGACGAACGGCACTGGTAGTTAGATCGGCAAGACCTGAACCCGCACTAGGCTCGGTCAATGCCATGGTGCCAGCAAAACGGCCTTCACGCATGGGCACAACCCACTTTTCAATTTGCTCGGCAGAGCCATGCTCGGAGATAAGGTTCGCATTAGCATTCGTTAAGCCGATAAAGCCTAAAGCCGTTGAGCCTGCAGCAGAGAGGTATGCATAGGCTGCTGAAGCCACCACGTTAGGAAGTTGCATTCCACCTAGTTCGAAATCCGCGGTAGAAGCGCCCAATCCACTTTCGATAACGGTATCAAGCGCCACCTTCAATTCGGGAATCATGTGAACACGTTCGCCATCAAAGGTGGGCTGATTCGCGTCCAACTTCATTTGAATTGGTAAAAACTGATCCTCTGCGATGCGTCGAGCAATGTCGATGGTTGCATCGAAGGTTTCGCGGTTGTGGTCAGCGTAACGCTCGCGCTGGGTTAACTCTTCACACTTGAAGAATTCATACACCATAAACTCTACGTCACGTTGCGAAATAATTGGCGCCATTGGATTCACTCCTCGTTAAATACGGATAACTTTCAATATTGGGCAGTTTGCGCCGCTGTGATAACATAGTCCATGACCTCTGGGGTCAAGCCAGAGCCCTAGGTCAATCCAGCACCCACGTTCTAGCAACAGATTAAATCTGCGTTTAAAAAGGATCTACTGTGTCAAAAGATAGCAACAGTTTCGGTCGATTACTGAAATTCTGGCGCCAGTTACACGGATTCAGTCAAGAAGCTTTAGCGCTAGAATTAGACTCCTCCACGCGCCACATAAGCTGTCTAGAGAACGCGAAAGCACATCCAAGCTTACCCATGGTTGAACATCTCGCCAGCGCCCTATCACTCAAAGAGCGTGATCGCTGCTATTTGATGATGTCTGCAGGTTATACGCCTGAAGTAGCAAGCGTGGACTTCAATGACCCGAACTACAAATGGCTTCGCAGCGCGATGCATCGCTCTGTTATGGCACTCGACCCACACCCAGCCGCACTGATAAACCGCTACGGTGAATTATTGATGGTCAATCGCGCTTGGGTAGGTTTGTATCGACAGCTGTTTAATGAAGAGGATCTGAATAAACAAGTTAACCATTACGATCTCCTTTTCGCCGGCCAAGCCAAAGCTGGGAAATCGACGCTTGGGGATAATGCCATGGCATTGGTTATTATGGCACTTCAACAGGAGGCGTTGATTAGTAACGATCCGCGCTATCAGCCGGTGCTAAAGCGTCTCTACGAGAATGAAAATACGCCGGCCGACTGGGCAGATGTCGCCGCGGGGCTAGAACCGATGGCAAGTTATCGTATTCAACTGCCCGTAGACGCGGAACTCGCTACGTTTTTTGCGGTAAACCAAACCGTAGGGGCCACGGGACCAGCAAGCTACGTATCCGAACCTCGGCTCACTATCGTCACGCTATACCCAGAGAACATAGAAGTAGATTTATCTAGCTTTATTGGACACCAATATAGCCACCCACTTTTAACTTGAACCGCTGACGAAGAAGTCCGCTGAGCCTAACAATCGCGCCCACTGACTACCTCATACACCCCTAATTGTCGCCCCAGAGACAAGGCCCCACAGTGGCTCTTGTTAAGGTTCGAAAATAAACAATAATAAGGATATCTGTAGGCATTTAGCGCAGCAAGAAATCGCTTCTTCGGCTACTTTCACAGTATCAAATTGGGATTAAGATTCGAATTATGAACAACATCATTCCTTCGTACAGTCAAACACAGCTCGATCTAATCAATACCGAGGGCTATCGCAGCCTAGCGGATGTCTTTGCCTTTGCCACCGCCACCTATCATGATCGCATCGCCTTTAATTGCCATGGCGAAGAGCTCAGCTTCGCAGAGATCAACACCAAGAGTGCCGCGCTAGGCGCCTATCTGATTAACGAGCTTGGTTTAGCTCCGGGCGACCGTGTTGCTATTCAGATGCCAAACATTACCGCCTATCCGATTGCCGCGTGGGCCGCCCTGCGAACAGGCCTTATTATTGTTAACACCAACCCGCTATATACGGCTCGTGAGCTTGTTCATCAGTTCAACGATTCGGGAGCCAAGGCACTGGTGATTGCGGATAAATTAGCGGAATCTACCGCATCAATTCTGGATCAGACGAGCATCGAGCATGTAGTGGTAGTGGGTGAAACAGCTAATCCTAGTTTCCATTGTTTCGACCAAGCCCTAGCAATCGGTGCAGAGCAAGTTATGCCGGAGGCCGAGCTGAGCATGAACTCAACGGCTGTACTGCAATATACGGGCGGGACCACAGGTCTATCTAAAGGGGCTCTCCTTACCCACGGAAACCTTTTTGCCGCGATGAACATCACTCGTGACATGTTCCCACTGGTTGATGACAAGCAAGAGATAGTCATTGCGCCAATGCCTATCTACCATATCTACGGCTATTTAATGTCGGTGATTGCTACCTTCTTGAACGGCGGCTTGAGCGCTCTGATCCCTAATCCCAGAGATATCGGCAGCATGATTGGCGAGATGAAGCGCTATTCGGCCACCGGCCTTGCGGGGGTCAACACACTCTTTCAAGGATTAATGGCTCACCCTGAATTCGAAGAGGTTGATTTCTCTCGCTACAGCTCAATCATCGCCGGCGGTACCGCGCTAATTAAAGAGATCAGTGACGAGTGGACAGCGCGCACAGGCACGCAAATATTTGAGGGCTATGGTCTTTCAGAGACCGCTTCAGCACTTACCGTCAACGCCCCCGGCAAACAAAAGCTGGGGACCGTTGGGCAGTCCGTGGACCACTCCGAGGTTAAGGTCATTAATGAGGCGGGAGATGCCCTCGCTCAGGGCGAATCTGGAGAAATCTGTGTTCGCGGCCCGCATGTGATGGTAGGTTATTGGAACCGACCAGAAGCTACCGCGGAAGTCCTCGATAGCGATGGCTGGTTTCGTACCGGTGACATCGGCTTTGTTGACGAGGAAGGTTTCATCAAGATTGTCGATCGTCTCAAAGACATGATCATCGTTTCAGGCTTTAATGTTTATCCGAACGAAGTCGAAGCGGTAGTTTACGGTCACCCAGAGGTAGTTGAGTGCGCAGCCGTAGGTGTTCCCGATGAGAACACGGGCGAAGCAATTCGTCTCTACGTGGTGACGAAAGATTCAACGCTTGACGCCAGCGCGTTACAGACGTTCTGTCGTGAGAGCTTGACTGCGTATAAGATCCCGAAGCAGATTTGTTTTGAAGATGATCTGCCAAAATCAAATGTCGGCAAAATTTTACGTCGAGAATTAAGAGACCGAGCGAGAGCGGAGGTTTCAGGAGAAGCCTAATATGAAGACAGCATTGAAAGCGCTAGTAGTCGTCATTGTTTTAATTACGGGATTACTAAGCACGCTCTTTGCTGTTTCCCCCGTTCGCCCGGAGGCTTTTGAACCGTCCCCCATTCCAGCACTAACGGGTGTCTATACGCCAGAACTAAGTTTGGATAAGGCTCAGCTAATTGCTCTGAATGCAGAGGGCCCTGAGGCCATTGCGATTGATGCTGACGGCAATCTTTATACTGGGCTCGCTAACGGGGATATCGTTAAAGTCTCTGTCGAAGGCAATGACCACTCTACGTTAGTCAACACTGGAGGCCGACCGTTAGGTCTTAGCTTCGACCAGCAGCATCGGCTCGTTATTGCTGATGCCGTAACGGGGTTACTTCGACTTGAGCCCGATGGTGCTCTGACAACCTTGATTGACTCACTGAAAAGCCCGCAGTTCGGCTTTTTAGATGATTTGGTGGTTACCAAAGACGGCGTTATCTGGGTTACCCAAGCGTCCCAACGCTATCCCTACGGTGAGCATGTCAGGGACTTCTTTGAAGCCTCAATGACCGGCAGGCTATTGCGCTACGATCCAAGTTCCAATGAGCTTTCCGTGGCGCTCGATGGCTTATTCTTTGCCAACGGCGTTACGGCCTCACTAAATGAAGACTTCCTGCTTCTCAATGAAACTGGCAAAGCCCGTATCCTCCGCCACTGGCTTAGCGGTGATCAGGAAGGTGAAACGGATGTTTTCATTGATCGCCTCCCCGCGCTGCCCGATAACATTCGCACCGACCCCCAATCCGGTTACTGGGTTGCTCTCGTCAGCCTCAGAACACCCCAACTCAGTCAACTTTATGAGAACCCCGTCCTGCTGCGAATCCTAGGCGCTCTGCCGCCGAAGTGGGCGGAGCCGTCACAGCACTATGGATTGATTGCCAAGCTTAGTGAAAATGGCGAGGTGTTGGAAACACGTCACTCTCAGGCTCACGTCACGCATATTACCAGTGTGATAAGGCGCGATCAGCAGCTGATCATCGGTTCCCTAACGGGGAGTGATATTGCGGTAGTGGATCTAAGCGAGTGATCGCCTAGCTAAGGTGTTAGCTCGGCAGCGAGCTTAACTTCCCTCGACCGCTAGCTCTGCTTTAACTGCTAGCTCGGTGTTAGAAGTTTGCTAAGCTTCGGCTGTTAGCTCAGCGTTGACTGAGCTAAGCCCTTCAGTTCGGCACGATCCCGAAGTTTACGCTGCGAGCTTAAATTTTTGGTATACCGACTTAGCCGCTGACATCAACACCACCGCCACAGCACCCACTATTAGCCCAACTAAACCCTGAAGGAACGCCACGCTGATAACAGCCATTGGCAATTCTAGGCTTAAAATAGCGTGCTCTATCACAGGGATTCCGTGAGCGATAATGCCACCACCAACGAGGAACATAGCAATGGTTCCTACCACGGATAGAGATTTCATCAACCACGGGCAGAAAGCTAAAATAGCGAGACCTATTTGCTTTTGTACCCGTCCCCAAGTTGATTCACTTGCCTGGTTGACCATGAAAAGCGCCATATCATCTAGCTTCACAATGAAGGCCACTAAACCGTAGACGCCTACCGTCATAGCCAGCGCCATGAGCGATAGGACCAGGGTCTTATTTAACAGTGTCGCGCTAGCAACGGTTCCCAGAACAATGACGATGATTTCTGCTGAGAGGATAAAATCCGTTCGAATAGCGCCGCGTATTTTATTACGCTCCATTACCGCTAGGTCAATTTCAGGGTGCCGAAGCGCAGATAAGAGCACAGCTTTTTCCTGCTTGCGCTCGTCGCGATGCGCAATGTGATGCCAGATTTTTTCCGAACCTTCATAGCACAGATAAAGTCCGCCCAGCATCAACGCAGGTAGAATGAGCTGTGGCAGAATCGCGCTAATGATCAGCGCTGCCGGAACTAAGATAAACTTGTTTAACATCGAGCCCTTAGCCACCGCCCAAACTACCGGTAACTCGCGTTCGGCTCGGACACCACTCACCTGTTCGGCGTTAAGAGCAAGATCATCACCTAGTACACCAGCGGTTTTCTTCGCGGCCACTTTAGTCATCACCGCTACATCATCAAGCACCGCTGCAACATCATCGAATAATGCAAATAGACTTGCACCCGCCATATTTAAAATCCCAACCTAAGTATTTAATTGGCTATTTAAGCACGGTCCGATGCTGTGAGCTACAGAAGAAGAATTCGAGCGTGAAGCTTGGGCGAAAGAATTGAGAATGAAGCGTGGAAAAAAGAATAAAGGATTAAGCTTCGGAACATGAATTGCGCGTTGAACTGGGCGAGAGCAGGCTATGCAACCTACTCAATAGATTAATTATTCAGAAATCGACTTATCACGCGGTGATGACAATATATTTGTAGACCGTAATGAATTGAAAAACCGTACCGAGCACTACAAACACATGGAATAGGGCGTGATTAAGAGGAAGTCGCTTAATACTATAAAGCAATGCACCAACCGTATAGCTCACTCCGCCGGCGATTAGCCACTGGACTCCAGCTTCAGGCAGCCCCTCGGACAGCGGCTGAATCGCGAATACAATTAGCCAACCCATAAGTACATAAATTGCCGTGGAAATCTTATCGTAACGACCGGTGAAGAAGATCTTCAGGACAACTCCACAAACCGCCATACCCCAGACAATTCCGAAGAGCGTCCACCCCACCCAACCACTCAGCACAACCAGTGTGAAGGGTGTGTAACTGCCAGCGATCAGCACATAAATAGCCGCGTGGTCGAACACCTTCAAGCGCCGACGAGCTACCAGAGTGGTTGCCGAGTGATAAAGTGATGAGGCGGCATAAAGTATGACCATACTCGCGCCATAGACACCAAAACTCACGATATGTACGGCTGTGCCTAAGCTCACCGCCTTGACCAATAACAACACCGTACCAATCGCCGCAAGCAACACGCCTAAGCCATGCGAAAGAACATTAAGCCGTTCCTCAAAGATACTGTATTCGCCCACCGGATGGGGTTTTGGAGTCGCCATCGTTATTACCTCAGTTCAGCGAATCAATCAGATAAGCAAATAGTAGTGGAGCGCACTGAGCAAAACATGACTCAACGCGCCAAAAGGGTCATAGTTAGACGGTTACAATCCCTGCAATAACGTACGCAACGAAAGCGGCGGCGCCACTAGTGAGCGCATAGGGCATTTGCGTTTCTACGTGCTCAAGTAAGTCACACCCAGATGCCACCGAGCTGACCGCCGTGGTGTCAGATATTGGAGACGCGTGATCACCGAAGATACCACCCCCTAGGATAGCTGATAGAACCAATGCAGCGTCGAGATCTAAGTTGATGACTAACGGCATGCCGATGGGTACCAAAATAGCAAAGGTCCCCCATGATGTACCGGTGGTAAAAGACATCACGGCGCCGGCGACAAACAACAAGGCTGGGATAATAAACAGCGGCAAGTTGGCCGATATAATGCCCGCGATAAACTCGCCCGTACCTAACGCTCGAAGGCTAGTCCCTAGCGCCAGTGACAATAGAACGATGACTACCAGTGGCAGTAACTCAGACATGCCATCGAAGGCCATCTTCAATAAGCCCTGATGGCGATAACCGCCTCCAAAGCGCAGCAAACTATAGGCAACAAGTAACGCCAGGAGGGTAGCGTAGAGCACCGACTGAGACCCAGATCCCTGGGTGATATTGCCGTTACCGGTCATCAGCATAAAGCCAATCATACCAAAAACCATGGTTGCCAAGGGCAGGAGCATATAGCGAACCTTGGTGGCTTCAATCTGCTCAATTTGCGTGTCGATATCAGTACTAAGCTTGCTCTCCGACTTTTTCATTGGGCCGTGCACCCGTCCTGTGATGACGGTATAAAGGACTAGTAATAGTGTGAACCAGGCATAGAAGTTGAGAGGAATAGTGCCAATCAAAATCGTCACCGATGATTCACCCAATTCATAGTTACTCACCAACCCTAGGATATAGGCACCCCAAGCATTCAACAGAATAAGGATACAAATTGGAGCGCTAGTACTGTCAATGATATACGCCAATCGCGCGCGACTCATTTTAAACTTATCAAACAGCCCACGGGAGATAATACCCGCGGTTAAAACACTGAGGTTAGATTCGATAAAAACAAATACGCCCGTAAAGAACGTGAGTAATCCTGTTCTACGAGGGGTAGAGGCAATACCCTTATTAACCAGCATGCCGACAAAGGCGCTCACGCCACCGGACTGACGCATAAACGCTAATAGCGCCCCAACGAGAAGTGAAAACACCAGGATACGCGCATTGCCCGCAGACCCTAATACTTCAATGGTGCTTTCTATTGATCCTAATAGTCCGCCAAATAGCGACATCAGGGGCGATGTCCCAGCGAGTAGCAGCGCGATAACTTCCGAGCTGATCAACGCCGTAACCAACGCCAGAATGACTTCGCGGCGCCACAGTACAACCACGATTGCTAAAATTGGAGGGATAACACTAAACCAAGACATACTTCTTCCACGGGCTCTGCAGCGCGTTATTTATCATTATAATTAAACGGCATCACTCAAATGACCGTTACTCGATTCCAAGCGTACCTCGGCCTCTTCCGCCGATAGACTGCAAAGTATCATCAATATGGCCACTTTAGCACGATAACCACTTTCAATCAGTGCGGCCTTTGCCGTGTCATATTGGCACTCGGTTGCCAGCATGACAATCCTCACCGCTCGGGCATAAAGTTTTTCATTTGAGGCAGCAACATCCACCATCAGGTTTTGATATACCTTACCAAGTTTCACCATGGTAGCCGTAGACAGCATATTCAGCGCTAGTTTCTGTGCCGTGCCTGCTTTTAATCGCGTTGACCCAGTCAGCACCTCTGGCCCCACGCTCAGAGCAATGGCAACCGCAGCATGAGCCAGGATTGAACCATCGGGGTTACAACTCATCGCCACGGTTTTCGCCCCCACTTCATTGGCGTAGCCTAAGCCACCCAACACATAGGGAGTTCGGCCGCTCGCCGCAATACCCACTACACAGTCCGTAGCGCTCAGACTCAAAGCTTGCAGATCTCTCGCACCTAATTCGGCGCTATCTTCCGCGCCCTCGACCGCCTTGAACATCGCCCCCTGACCACCAGCTAATACGCCAACTACTAAGCCATGAGGAACCGAAAAGGTTGGCGGGCACTCCACTGCATCCAGCACCCCTAGTCGGCCGCTAGTGCCTGCCCCCAGATAGATGAGCCTGCCGCCATTCTCTATGGCACCCACGGCTAACTCAACGGCCTCGGCTATCGCAGCTAAGGACTGTGACACAGCTGACGCAACGGTAGCGTCTTCACGATTTATTAAGGTAACGAGCTCTAGGGTACTCAACTGGTCTAAGTTGGCCGAATTGGCGTTCCGACTCTCGGAGACCATACCTTCGAGCTGTTGAATTAATTCTTTCTCGCGTTGTTCACTCAGTTGAATCATGCGGCCTCGCTGACAAGATGGCACCGTTGTGTTGCTAACCCCAACTGCGCTATGGTAGTTCTCATCATAATAACTACTCGCGAGTATGACGCAACATGAAAACATCGTTAACGCTTACTGCAGCAACACTCTCTATCGCTCTGATGGGTTGCCAATCAGATCAATCTAGCACCCCAACACCTCCGCTTTCCAGCCAAGACCCACTAGCCTTAGCTCAGGAAATGATTATTGCCGACACCCATGTAGACCTTCCCTATCGGCTTGAAGCGAACTATGAAAATGTTCTGGAACCCACTACCACCGGTGACTTCGATTTTCCTCGCGCTCGATCCGGCGGCCTCAATGCTCCCTTCATGTCAATTTACACCCCGGCTGGACTGGAGTTTGCCGAGGAAGATACCTCTAAGGAAAATGCCGATCAACTTATCGATATGATCGAAGCACTGGTAGCACAGGCACCCGATCAGATGGCAATTGTTCGCTCTTGGTCGGAGCTTGAAGTCACCGTGGCTGAGGGGAAACTCGCGCTGCCACTCGGCATGGAAAACGGCTCACCGATTGAGGGCGACCTTGCTAATCTTCAGTACTTCTACGATAGAGGTATTCGCTACATTACTCTGGCGCATTCGCGAAGCAATCATATTGCGGACTCCAGCTATGACCCAGAGCGGCCCGCTGGCGGGCTTACGGAATTCGGCGAGACCGTGATCCGTGAAATGAATAGACTGGGTATCATGGTTGATATTTCACACGTCTCCGATGAAGCCTTTTACGATGTACTGGAGGTTACTAGCAAGCCTGTCATCGCCAGTCACAGCTCGGCTCGTCATTTCACCCCTGGATTCGAGCGTAACATGTCCGATGAGATGATTACCGCACTGGGCGAACAGGGTGGTGTGATTTTTATCAACTTCGGTAGTGCTTTCCTCACCGAAGCTGCAAACAACTACGGCCCGCAGTTGCGAGAGTCTCTTGCTAACGCGGGGATCACTGACTCCGATTCTGAGGAAGCCATTGCCTTTGTTGAACAGTGGAAGTTAGCTAATCCCTACCCCTATGCAACCCTAGAGGACGTGTTAGATCATATTGATCATGCCGTTGCGCTTGCCGGAATCAATGCCGTAGGCATCGGCTCTGACTATGACGGCGTGGATGACACACTGCCAGTAGGTTTGAAAGATGTTTCAAGCTATCCCAACCTAATTGAAGGCCTGCTGGGCCGTGGGTATAGCGTTGAAGATATCGAGAAAATTATGAGTGGTAACTTGAAGCGCGTGTGGCTTGAGGTAGAACAGGAAGCCTGAGAGCAACGGCATTTTTATTAGCTGCGAATTTTCGCAGCTAATAAAATCTTAGGGTGAAAGGTTGAATTCGCACCGCTCCGAGTGACGGTAAAGACGAAAGCTCATTCCCAGCAGTGATGCTTCAGCTAGAACGGCAAATCAATCCCGAAGGTAAATGCCTTGACACCGCTCCCTCGGGTTATGCCCAAGTACACCCGATCGAACTCAGCGCCGAAAATCTCCCAGGGCTCTTCAACCCCGAAGGTAAGGCCCAATTGATAGAGATTATCAACGTTAATGCCATTGCGGTAATCATTAGTGAACACCAATTGATTGGGGAAGTACTGCCACATCACGTAGGTACTTAGGCCAACATCCCTATCCCATAATTCAAATCCTAGATCACGACGAAAATCAAAACCTAGTTGAATCATCGACAAGCTCGAAGAGCCACCATCAGACTCTTGATTCTCGTGAGCGTAGACAAATTCCTGCGCACTGCGAATTTCCCAGTCTTCGTTGGGCTGCCATTCATTTTGGACCTTTAGACCTACTTGCCAAAACCTGACTACGTCATCGGTACCAAAATCATAACCCACTCCAGCATTCATGAATGGCCGCAGCCGAAAGGTTTCACTGACTGGGTAGACATACTCAATACCAGGAAGGAAACTGAAAGTTGCGAATTCTCGAGGCAACCACTCACTGACTAAATCGTCGCCCATACTCTTGTAGCCAATTTGCATGGGAAGAAGTAGACGCCAATTAGGTTCAGTGCCTTCCCACTCAGTGAGATCTATGGACACAGGAATATTTAGCACCACTACTCGTTCATCCCGCACCGAGTAAATACCTGAGCCAAGCACCGTGGCATAAATATACTTCGCATCAATCTCGGTATCCGCTGCCGGCGCAGGGTCGTTAGCATCCGGCGGTAACGGAGCCTGAGCAAAAAGCAGCTGCGAATACCCTACTAAAAGCAGCCCCACTGAAATGCGAGTTAAACGATTAAGAATATTTACCATATTTACTATTACAGACCATTCGGGCGCGGTTCGCTAGCACTTTTCACCATCGACACCCAAGCACCCTTCGTGATAGCTTTGCGGTCAAGCATTTTTGAGAGAGCATACCCGTGGATTGGCAAATCGCCCTGTTGTTTTTTCCCACCTTTTTCCTCGTTTCTATTACGCCTGGCTTGTGTATGACGCTCGCTCTGACCTTGGGGATTCGCTACGGTGTTAGACGCACGCTTTGGATGATGTGGGGAGAGCTATTAGGTGTTGCGCTAGTTGCCATTTCCTCGGTGATGGGCGTTGCGGCGCTGCTGTTAAGCGTCCCCGTGGCTTTCACTATCCTGAAAATCCTAGGCGGCGGCTATCTCGTCTACCTCGGCATTAAAAGCTGGCGGCAAGCCGTGGGCGAATTCCACCTCGCCAACACGTCGGTTAGTTCAGCTAAGGCGCTCTTCAGCCAAGGATTTATTACCGCTATCGCAAATCCCAAGGGCTGGGCCTTCATGGTGGCCTTGCTTCCTCCGTTTATTAACGAAGCTAAACCCTTAGCCCCGCAATTAACTACGCTCGTGCTGGTGATTTTCTGTACCGAGTTCATTTCTCTTCTTGCCTACGCTTCGGGTGGTCGTAGTTTGAGAAAGTTATTGGAAAAGCCCGGTAATGCACAGCTGCTCGAGCGGATTTCCGGCACCGTAATGATTGCTCTGGGGATTTGGCTCTTCGCCACCTAGCTATTCGCGCTATCACGATAAATGAAACATAACGATAAATGGAACATCACCCCAATTTGAGCCGATTACTCAGCGGGTACTTTTGAGCGCCGAGAAAGCCTCGAATTGAGTGAGGAATATCTGCCCTGATAACTCATCAATCAACCCACTCGCCGTGAGTGTATCCAGCACAGGACCTTTAACTTCAGCGAGGTGAAGCTTAATACCCTGATCCAGAAGCGAGTGATTTAAACTCTCCAACATCTCGAGTGCACTAAAATCAACCTCGTTGACTGCCGAGCAAAACAGAATCACATGATGAATCTCATCGCGTTGATATACCGCATCGTTGATCATTTCGTCGAGGTAACTAGCGTTAGCAAAGAACAGGCTCTCATCCGGTCGAACTGAGTAAAGCGTAGGGTCGGTGAGCACCCGATAACGATTTACATTACGAAAGTGCTCGGTACCCTCAACTAATCCAACTTCGGCCACATGTGGTTTCGAAGTTCGGTAAAGATGAAGCCCAATTGAGATAACGACACCACTAGCAACGCCCACCTCTACACCCCATATCAGAGTAATTAACACAGTACCCAATGCCGCCCAGAAATCACTTCTCGCACAGCGCCAGGTTTTACGGAAGATACTAAAATCAATTAAGCCTAATACTGCAACGATAATCGTCGCAGCCAGTGCAGCCTTAGGAAGATAATACAGTGCAGGGGTTAGCAGTAACGAGGCCACGGCGATTCCCACCGCAGTGAAGATACTTGCTGCTTGAGTTCTTGCACCCGCATCGAAGTTCACCACCGATCGAGCAAATCCACCGGTAACCGGAAAGCCCGATGACACAGCGCTGGCCACATTGGCCATCCCCAACCCAATTAGCTCCTGATTAGGGGTGATTTTTTCGCGACGTTTCGCCGCTAGAGTTCGCCCCACGGATACAGATTCAACGTAGCCGATAATTGAAATGAGCAACGCCGGCAACCAGAGTTGCTGAACTAATTCAAAGGATGGCAGCGCGAAGTTGAGAGGTGGAAGACCACTTGGGATTGAACCGGTAATCGCCACACCCTGTTGATCCAAACCACCCCACAGCACGGCAACAATACTACCTACGACCGCTATAATTGGCGTGGCTCTGGCTATGGCGCCAGCGGTGGCTGAGGAAACGGGGAGATAACGCTGCAAGATTACTGCGGTGTACGCTTTATTCCAATAAAGAAAGGCTATTACACTAAGGCCCACCGCAGCCGTCAGCCAATTTATACCGGGCAGAGAGGTCCAAAGGGAAGGCAGTATTGCCGTTAAGCTAGCACCACTACCCTCAACCCCGAATACATGCCGCGCCTGACCGAAGGCGATAATCAACCCCGACGCTGAAATGAAACCTGAAATCACCGCGTGGGAGAGGAAGTGGGTAACCATGCCAAGACGCATAAGCCCCATAACCAGAAGAAAGAGTCCACTTAGCATCGCTAAAGTAGCCGCTGCAACGAGGTAATGAGCAGAACCCGACGCAGCCACCTCACCTAGCGTCGCCGCCGTCATCAAACTGACGACCGCCACAGGGCCCACACTTAGTGTGCTGCTGGTTCCCCAAAGTCCATAGGCTACCAAGGGCAAAATACTGGCGTACAAACCCACCTCGGGCGGCACGCCGGCCAACATGGCGTAGGCCAAGCTCTGCGGAATCAACAGAATAGTGACAATCACCGCAGCGATCAGGTCACCACTAAAGTCTGCCTTGCTATAGGTGGCGATCCACTGCCTAGCGGGTAACCAATCCATCATTGTTAACTACTTTTCCGGATTCGTTCTGGTGAGCCACTCGCGACCCTTGGCCATCAAATTCCAGTAAACCCAAGGCATGATCCGCTTCTTAAGTAACCAGCCAAAACGCGTTGCCGTCGTGGCTCGATTCAACCAAGCCGGAAAGGTAGGCAGCAGTCTTCCACCATAACCAAATTCGGCTAATACCACTTTACCCTTAGCAACGGTTAACGGGCAGGCTCCGTAGCCATCGTATAGATTAGCGCTTGTGGTGGCTGAGCGCTTTGCCATAACTTGATCCGCTACCACCACCACTTGCTTGCGTGCTGCAGCCATGGTTTTCGCATTCGCCGCGCTAATCACATCGCCTACACCCCAAATGTTTTCATCGAAGGTGGACTGCAGGGTGCCCGCATCAACCGACAACCAACCACCCGCGTCGGCCAAGCCGCTCTGAGCCACAAAACTCGGCGCCTTCTGTGGTGGGCACACGTGAATCATGTCGAAGCTCTGTTCACGCAGTGATTTACCTTCGGCGCTAACATCTTCAAACCAGGCGATTTTTCGATCGCCATCGACTTTAACTAAACGACTTTGAGTATTCACCTGAGCGCCGTACTGCTCACAAAACCCTTTCAAAGCCGGGACGAAGTCTGCCACCCCGAACAGGCCTGGCGTGACGGTGTGAAATTGCACCTCCACCTGCGCTAATACACCATTTCGGCGCCAATGATCGGCAGATAAGTACATCGCCTTTTGTGGCGCACCCGCACACTTAATTGGCATTGCTGGCTGCGTAAACAATGCGGTGCCAGCTTGTAGCGACGACACGAGTTCCCAAGTATAGGGAGCTAAATCATAACGGTAGTTGGAGGTAACCCCATTGCGCCCCAGAGTCTCGGATAAGCCCTCAATGCCATCCCAATCAAGTACCAAGCCCGGGCAGACTATAAGCTGCTGATAGCCAACTCGACTGCCGTCATCAAGTTCAACCATTTTCTCATTCGCGCTAATGTTTACTGCCGCTTGCTTCCGCCACGTGACTCCCTTGGGAATCATTTTCTTAGTTTCGCGTCGGGTAGATTCAGCGGTCATTTCGCCTGCACCCACCAGCGTCCAACCGGGTTGATAGTAATGCTCGGTAGCAGGGTCAATCATCGCAATGCGCAACTGGGAGGAACGCTTTAATAGGCTTGCTGCCACGCCCACCCCGGCCGATCCAGCCCCAATGATGACCACATCGTAGTGTGGCATCGCGGCTTGAGTTTGCGGCTGATTGGCAGTTCCAGCTTGGGCCATGACACCCAAGGTAGCCTGATACAAATTTTGACAGCGATTTCCTGTCCGACAGTACATATGAAGCGGTTGCTGGCTGGCTAGGATTGGGGCGAAGGCGTCCACATGCTCCTTAGATAAGCCACTGCCAGAAAACGGAATATGGTAAATCGTGATGCCATGTTCCTTAGCAGCGGATTCAATCTCAGCAAACGGTGTTTGATCTGAGGATTCGCCATCTGGGCGGTTACAGACGATCACTTGGACACCGCTCGCCGCAAGCTCGGCAACATCTGCCGTGGTTATCTGTCCGGATACCGTAATCGAATCACTTAATTGCTTACCTAGCATGTTGTTATTCCTATTAATTAAACGCGTTGATGGGTATCTTCAAGTATACCAAACCATTGGTATCAGGCTTAGGTAGATCACCTGCTCTCATATTAACCTGCAACGAGGGCAAAATTAAGCGTGGCATATCCAGCGTTGCATCGCGAGCTTCTCGCGCAGCCACAAAGTCATCCTTCTGCTTTCCCTCACCCACGTGAATATTATGAATACGCTCCGCTGCAATCGTGCTTTCAAAACGCAGCTCTCGGCCGTTAGGGCCATAGTCGTGACACATGAATACTCGGTAGTTATCTGGCAGCGCTAGAATCTTTTGAATCGAATCGAATAAGATCCCGGCGTCGCCGCCTGGGAAATCAGCTCTGGCAGTGCCAGCATCGGGCATGAACAGGGTATCGCCCACAAATACTGCGTCGCCCATAACATGGGTAAAGCAGGCCGGAGTATGTCCTGGGGTGTGTATCGCGGTGGCGGTTAGATTGCCCACCTGATATTGCTCACCCTCTGAGAAAAGATGATCGAATTGAGTACCATCCCTCAGAAAGTCCTGTCCCTCATTGAAGATAACACCGAAGGTTTTCTGGACGGTGGTGATATGGGCTCCAATGGCTACTTTCCCACCCAAAGCTTCCTTTAGGTAGGGTGCTGCCGACAGATGATCTGCATGCACATGGGTCTCGATAATCCACTCGACCGACAGCTTCTGCTCACGAACGAAGGCAACAATCTCATCCGCGCCTCGATGACTAATTGACCCTGAGGCGTAATCAAAATCAAGAGTTGAATCGATAATTGCACAACTCGAAGAGCTAGGGTCTTGAACAACATAGCTGTAGGTATTTGAGTCTGGCTCAAAGAAGTGAGTGACCACTGGTTGTAGTATGTCGCTTGTGTTCATGAGAAATTCCTCTAATCACCACCATATATTAGGTAATTCTAATATAAATATACCGCTTTGCCAAGTTACCCTAAATGGGAAGCCTGTAGACTAGGTTCCCGCTCAGCTTAACTAAGAGTATATACCTTAAGTGACTAGGAAATTGCTTTAGTCTCCGTCGCTGCCAAGCGCCTTTGCAAAGAACTGCTGATCCCGCCGAATAGCTTCATCAAAGACTTCTCCTCCGAATAGATGATCGCGATCATCGTAGAGGTAGAGCTGATAAGCTTTATTCGCCTGGTACAGCTGAGCAGCTAAAACAATACTATTGTCCACCGCTGTAGTTTGATCGTCCCGTGCATGTTGAATCATCAAGGGGACAGATATCTCTGAGACCACAGGCGCTACCGCTAAGTCAGCGAAACTGTAATCCCCTGCGCGGAGCTCGGCCAACAACGAATCAAGTACCGGTTTAGCCTTAGCATTCGAGTCAGTCGCCGCACCGGTTGATAACGACTCCGTCATCCAGTAGCGAAGGAAATCCTCTCCCGCCGTGGACCAGATGGAAGCTGCCGCTAAGCGATCTCCTAGGGCTATTACTGCTCGCTGCGTGATACCACCCCCCATCGAGTGTCCGGCCATCACCACTTGATCAGTATTCACATTCTCCAGTTTCATCGCCGCCCAATAGCTGGCAATCACATCTCGCGTATAGTAATGCGCCGCATAGGCTATGCGGGTATATTCCAACCCCTCGGAACGATTATGACCGCGGTAATCCGCAGCCACCACCAAATATCCCAATTGCGCATACGCAGCGACGAGTCCACGGTAGTAATCGCCGGGACGACTCACCGTACCATCCGCTGAAATACCATATTCGGGAGGGTTAGGATGATAGCCATGGTTAAAGATTAAGATTGGCCAACCGGCCTCCGGCGCTGCACGATTTGGGTGTACAATCAGCGCGAACTGGTTCAGACCATCGGAGCGAAAAGCTACCGTCTGGTGCACAAGCCCTCCCTGTTCAACTGCAGCGTGAGGGAACTCGAACTGAGTACTGGTTGACTCACCTACCCACTCCTGAAGTTCAACGAGAGAGATACCTTCCCTTGCTTGAGCAGTGGCTACCAACATACTCAGCGACATCAGCCAAATTACTAACCATCGAACCATCATATTATTACTTCTCTTCTATTATCTAGTTATTGGAATACCCTGTATTAATGTATATCCTAGGTCAAATGACTTCGAATGCAAAAGGTAAATTATGAACCGCGAACTTCTCAAAGCTACCATCCAACCGCTCAGAGACGCTGGCTACAATGGCGGGCTGACCGAATTACATGGCGCCATAGACGAAGTATTTCATCACTCCGCTCTACTGCAACTTGCTTTCCCCTTTGAGACGTTGGCCGATGTTGCTGCGTTAAAGCAAGTCTACACTGACCTTTATGCTGCTATTCCGGACCTCGAACGTCGTGACACGATTGTCATGGCTGGCGAAAATAGCGATGGCAGTCAATGGGTGGGTTGCTGCGGATACTATTGCGGCAGCTTTGAAGCGGACTGGTTAGACATCCCCGCCACCGGACACATGGTGTCCATGCGTTTTCACGAGTTCTATCGCATCAGTGACGGCAAAGTTACCGAGCTTCAGGCTCTGTGGGATATTCCTGAAGTCATGATGCAGGCTAACGCTTGGCCGATGTCTCCTAGCTTAGGTCGAGAGTGGCACGTCCCAGGCCCCGCCACTCAGGATGGCCTCACTATTGCTAACCATTCTGACACGCACGCCGATGAATCTGCCACCACGGTACTAGACATGTGCAACGCGCTGGGAAATTACGCTACGGGTGGCGTAGAGGCTATGCGCCTTAATGATTACTGGCATAAGCGCTGTAGCTGGTATGGCCCAGCTGGAATTGGCACCGCGCGGAACATCCAAAATTTCCGTAACTGGCACCAGATTCCCTTTCTAAATGGCTTACCCGATAGAGTTGGCGATGCGGCCAAGGGCTACTTTTTTGGAGACGGAGACTATGTGGGCTTCACCGCGTGGCCGGGAATGTTCATGAGCGTCAGTGGTGATGGCTGGCTTGGCATTGCTCCGTCGGGACAGCAAATCACTATGCGGAGTCTGGATTTCTGGCGCTGTGAAGGCGAACTAATCCGTGAAAATTGGGTCCTAGTGGACATCCTTCACGTTTACCACCAGCTTGGTGTGGACGTGTTCAAGCGCCTACGGGAATTCAACAAGGCCCGTCGCTAATCTATCGTCGGATCGCTAGCGCTCTACTTGAGCGCTAGTTAGTTCTCCAAGCTTAGGTGCCTTCATAATTTAGGTGCAATCATAATGAGGCGTTTCTGGCGTTTCCATTGAGACAGAGCTTCTCTGGCGAGTCTTAACTGCAAACCCCTCTATTCGCCACTAAGGTCAGCTACTCGAGCTTGGCCTCAACGGCGGAGAGGATCTGATTAATTTGCTCCTCTGATAGCTCCGCCCGCTCAATTAAACGAACAATTAAGTCCGCCTCGCTACCGTGATTTTCGTCGTCAATCATCACGACCTTGTGCTCAAACACATTTTCGTCAGAGCCCTCTTCAATCCACACCAATTCGTGAACTTCATGGCGCTCGCCGTCGACTTCAACGTTGATATCTAGGTCCAGTTTACCCATCTCGGACGCCAATCTTCCAAGCTCTCTTCCCAGTACTGCTTGAAGCGAAGGAGGTAAGTCTGCCATGAGCGCATCGCGTCCCTCTTGCGTCTCCACCATTTCCGGGTTGAAGACTAATTCCGCCGTCTCACCGTTTACCTCTAGATTAAGGTGAATTTCTCTCGTGTCGGCCGATGAGCTGTCACGCTCTTCAACTTCGATGGTTATCTCCTGCGATTGAGACACCTCAGCGTGGCTAACTAGTGTAAGCGACAACAAGGTAGCCGATAGCAATAGCGCAAATTTCATCTCTAATTCCTCTCGTGCTTTCTTTTATTGTTATTGCGGCCAGACTAATCGTACTTGGCCGCTTCACCCTGTGCTGGCAGAGAGTTGATAATGAACTGTCTAAGATCTTCATTAGATCGTTCCAGGTCCTCTCTGCGCAGATACATCATATGGCCGCTTTCGTAGCCAGCGAAACTCATTCGATCTCGCATACGACCACTTGGATCCAACTGCCACATGGTGTACTTGGCATCAAAATAATTGGTTGCGCCATCATAGTAACCGGACTGAATGAGAACATTGAGATAGGGGTTCTGTGCCATGGCCTGACGGAGGTCCTCACCCGCTTGGTTACCGTCTCGATTCCACGGGTGTACTGGGCCAAACATGTTGTATTTAACGTCGGTCTTATAACCCAATTCTTCGCGCAGATAGTAATTAATTGCCGGTGTGAAAGAGTGCAGCCAACTGGTCAGCTCAGCCCAATAGTCGGGTCTGTCACCCGCTAAGCGGCGGTCGATACCCTTATAGCGAGAGTCCAAACGGCCAACCGTAAAACCTTCATCTCGTAATAGTGACTTCCAAAATACGCTGTTAGCGATATCTAAATTATTCTGTTGTACCTCTAGCGCACTCAAACCCGAATAGGCTGCAACCTGAGCCGCTACTTCGGCGCGCTCCTCTTCACCTAAGAAGGCACCCTTCGCAAGGGCAGGTAGATAGTCGTTCACGGCATAGGCTTCAACCTCTTCCAGATACTCAAGCAACCCAAGATTCTGATAACCTTCGTCTAGCTGGTTGTGGTACCAGGCCGTTGCGGCAAAATACGGTAAGCGGTTGGCCACTTCAACGGGGCCATTTCGCTCAATACCTATATCCGTAGGCGACACGAGAATAACGCCATTGAGATACATCCATTCGCTATTCTGTAGCGCGAGTGCCAAGCCGGAAACACGTGTTGTACCGTAACTCTCACCAATCAAGAATTTCGGGGAACGCCAACGATCTTTGCGCGTAACAAAGGTCTCGACCCATCCCGCAAGATAACTAATGTCTTCGTTTACCCCGAAGAACATGCTCTGCTGCTCTTCTCGGCTAGGCATGGAACCATCGGCCTTCGGTAGCACTCGCGAAAAGCCAGTATTAACCGGGTTCACAAACACAATATCCGCCACGTCGAGCACTGAGAAAGGGTTTTCCTGTACGCCGTAGGGCTGAACCGGGTAGCCTTCCTCGTCGATGTTAAGCACCTTTGGCCCGGTGTAGGCTACATGCATCCAAACCGAAGCCGAGCCAGGACCGCCATTAAAGGAGATCAACAGCGGGCGACTAGGATCATCACCCACATCGGTTCGGCGGTAGTAAGTGTAAAAAAGCGTTGCCGTTGCATGGCCACTGTCATCGAAAACTGGCTGCGTACCAACCTCGGCCGTGTAGCGAATACGTTCGCCATTAACTCGGATGCGGTGCTCCGATACTGATGAACTATCTGCATCAATTAACGCCGCGTCGGCGACCTGGGCATGACTGAGCTGAGCGCTAAATAGCAGCGCGAATGCCAACGAGGGTAACAGTTTTAACACGTCTTTTTACTCCAATAAACAGACCCTACGCGCCGAAAGCATAAGCTCGCGGCGCGTAAGCATTGAGTTAACTTTTGTCGAAATGCACATCCATCTGCGGAAACGGAATAGTGATATTATTATCATCTAGGGCGCGTTTCACTTCCTCGATCAGTGCGAATCGGGCCATCCAATAGTCCGCGGTATTCACCCAGGGTCGAACAACCAGGTTAACTGAACTGTCAGCCAATTCTGAGACCGCCACTACCGGTTCGGGTTCATTCAGGACGAAATCATTCGCCTTCAAAGCGTCCATAATAACCGATTTGGCCGCCCGCATATCGGACTCATAACTAATACCCACCACAATATCGACGCGTCGAGTCGGCAATGCCGAATAGTTAGTGATCTCGGTCGCGTAGACGGTTGAGTTAGGTAAGATAACCACTTTGTTATCGGGCGTCACCAGCTTAGTTGAAAACAACTCAATAGTTTTGACCACCCCCACTATACCCGCCGCTTCAATAAAATCACCGGAGCGGAAGGGCTTGAGGACAATAATCATGACCCCCGAGGAGAAGTTTGACAGCGAATCCTTTAACGCCAGACCAATGGCCAAACCTGCGGCACCGAGCACTGCCACCAAAGAGGTTGTCTCTACCCCTATCTCATTCAGTGTGGCAACGAGGACCGCTCCAATGATGGTAATTTGAATGATTTTCGCGACAAAACCGCTGACCGCTGCGTCTACACCACGATTACGCATTCGCTTATCTATTTGGCGGCGAACAACGCCTGCGACATAGGTACCAATGAGGAAGATAAGTAGCGCAATTAGCGCCTTCATCCCTATTTCGATCATCAGCTCATGGTGGTCTTGGAACCAAGTTGTCACATCAGCAACGACAGCTTCAGCTTCGGTCATATCCATTATTATTTCCTCGTTAGTTTTGTTAGTAACGATTCTAGACGGTGATTAGCTACTTTTTCGCTAATATTATTAGCACAAAAAAGGGGTGACTAACGCCACCCCTTTAAACCTAGCACAATGTCGTAAACTTCAACTACTAAAAATCTACCGCCAAGGTACTGGAGCAAACTGAACCGCCCACTTCACATACCTGGTAGGTGAACGACGTGCCGCTAACACCCGAATCCGTATCTTTGTAGTTGCCGTCGTTGGCTGTGGTGGCGACAAGACTGCCATCTCGATAGATCTCAACATTAGTTCCCACCGCACCAGACCAATTGAGCTGAACAGTCAAACGTCCACGACGAAGATTTTGCGACCAGATACTCGCCGAGATTTCACCACCGCCGGTAGCCTCTGAAACCGTAATCTGCTCAACCGTAGAAGCTGACGCGCCTTCGTTATCTTCGACCATCAAGCTTACGGTATAGTCGGCCGCTGACGCATAGCTATGAGAAGGGCTCTGCTGCGAAGACGTTGTGCCATCGCCGAAGTCCCAGTTCCAAGCCACAAGGTTGCCGTCTGAGTCAGAGCTGGTGTCGGTGAAGGACACGTTTAACTGATCAACGGATGAACTGAATCCTGCCACAGGCGGATTGTTAGTTGGCGGATTACCCACTAAAGCCATGCGGACGTTATCCACTTCGATGGTTCCGGATTCGGCAATAATATAGCTATAGACTGTCCAAATACCTGCTGCCGAAGTTGAGTAGTGGGTATAATCTGTCCATTCCGAAGTCAGCGCAAAGCTGGTTTCTTGGAATGTTGAAGGATCATCATCGTGAGTGTAGATTTCTTGCCCTTGGAAATGCGTGGATATCTTCGCAATGGCACCAGGGGTGGCTGCTCGCATAGATAGCGTGAACGAATAGGTTTCTCCGCCAACAGTAGCTCCAGGTAGTTGATCACCGGTTGCATCAATAGGCTGATGGACTTCCTCTCCCTGTTCTAAGCGAAGGTAGTAACTCCCATCCGCAGCCTGCGATGCATCTTGAATACGCTCTACGCCGCCATCGAAATAACGCCAGCCGAAGCCTCCAAAGGGCGCGATGTGCTCAAAGCTGCCATTGGCAACATCCCCACCTCGGCCAAAACCATCAATAAAATCATTAGCTTGGATTCGACTCCAAGCGGGGTTGATGGCTTCTAAATGATCTACCAGCATGTGAGCTTCGCCCGAGTGCTCCCATTGAGAGCCGTGAAACTGCTCCCAGAGCCATGAGTACTTCAGCGCTGAAAGATTTCCACCCACTTCGGCAACGACTTCATCGACGTAGTTGGCTGGCTCATCAAGATCCCAACCATAGGCGTTCATTAAAACGATATGAACGGCATCACCGTAGACCGAACGCAGATCTGAGATTACGGTTCTATAGCGCCCTTTGATCTTATTCACCGGCGCGCCAACATCATTTGCGCCCGCATTGACCACAATAATATGCGGATCAAAGCCGCTACGATAGTTTGCATCTTGATTGTAGTAGTCGTCAGAGATGATGAATGAGGTCACATCGTTGTCCTGACCACCATCAAGCTTAGCTCCGCCCACCGCGGCTAGATGCATCTCTGCGCCCAACATGCGGCTCACCATCGCTGGGAAGGCATAATAGGTACCTGAATCACCTGAATCTCGTTCACTGTAGTTCGAGGTGCCATCCATATTAGAGTCTCCGAAGAACTCTATCCGCAGATCGGGACGGGCGGGTGGCGCTAGAATCGTACCATCTAAGTCGAAGCCGTAAACGGTTAGGTTAGTGTTGTAGAAGGTTTCCTTGAACAATTCCACCGTATGGATGCCAGGAGACAACCCTTCGGCCAACACATACTCTGCGCGCTCTGGATCCATATACAAACGTTGATCTGACGGCACGCCATCAATAATCACACGAAATTGTTCTGTGCCATCTCCCGGGTCGAAGTCACCAGCCAGACGAGTACCATCGAAGCGAATCTTGATACTAGATCCTTGCCAAGCAACCCACGGCTGTGACGGATTATCGAAATTCCAGCGCCCGGTATATTGGATGTTGGTATCACTAGGGTCCACGAACGCGGCAAGGCTCGGCATCGATAATGCGGCGAGCAATGAACAAGTCCCAATTGTTTTAAGCAGTTTCATATTATATTCCTCATGCGAAATGATGAGCCCGTCGTTATAGTTATTTATGAGGCTCGTGATCGCCAAACGCTAATGCAAAATACGCCTAGACGATTGTTTTATTCTGGGCTGATGTGATCACGATAGGCAAGGAATTGATCAAAAAACAAACAAGATGGTTTTTCACCTCACCGTGAATTTATTTCAACGGCGAGGAAAATAAAGGGCTGTGCGGTAGATTTTAAATGATCAGCGGTTACCGGCAACATGCTGTTTTAGCACCTTGCCGGCAATTTTCGGACGGTTAATTAGAAGACTTTTACCCCATTAATGTAAGTGGCGGTGACTTCAGTTGTGCAGTAGCTATCATCATAATTCCTATCACAGGCATTATAGATTGGCTCTGCTGTTGATTCGTCCTCGGCATCGAATGCCGCAGCAAGTGCTAACAGATCATTGTTCACAATAATGAAGTCAGCCTGCTTGCCCACTTCGAGAGAACCCGTTTCCTGCTGGTGCCGCATAGCTTTGGCGCCGTTGATGGTATAGGCATCTAATACGTCCTTCATTGACAGTCGTTCGGCTGGGTTCATCACCACCCACTGCCATTCGCTATCGTCGTCTAGCGCGTTCTGAGCTACCCAATCTGCTCTCAGGAATGCCCCGACAATATTGGTGAAGGGTCTTGGCCCTTGAAAGTCGACCGGAGCATCGCTCCCGAAGGACAGCATGCCCCCCGCACTGCGAATAGACTCCGCAGGGTAAACATCGCGCATATATTCACTATCTTCACGATAAAGATCATTCACATCATAGATATTTTCGACCTGTGAGATGTAGGGGATCACCGACTGATCATACGCCTGCCAAGGCGTAAACCATGATGGCGTTGGCGTTGCAAAGGCGCCAAGCTCGCCGAAGCGACTTACGTCTCCACTTTGCACAAGCTGTAAGTGCGAGATATTGTGCGGCAGCTGACTATCTCGCTCTGACCTCGCTAATTCGATGGCATCCAGTGCAAGACTTACCGCCCTATCGCCAATGGCATGAAAGTGCATCACCAGACCTTCCTCATCGGCACGATTAACTAGCCGATTAACTTCCGCAGGTTGAAGCTCAAGGTACCCGCGAGCAATATCACTATGATCGTCGTAGTGGGTGTCACCGTTAGCTGCTATCTCCGCCGACTTATAGGGTTCAAATAGTGCTGCTGTCTGAGTGGGATACTCAATAACACCATCAACAAATAACTTAATTCCTTCAATCTTGAGCCGATCGTAAGCATCTAATTCATCCTGAGCGACTCTGACATCTTGGATAAGCAAATCTAAGTCGAGCTCTCCGGCTGTATTAACGTGAACATCCTTTTTGAGCCCGTAGGAAAGGCTGACACGTGGCGCTAGGTTGTTTGCTTTTGCCAGTGCCGAATACACCGCGATATCACGTTCCGCGGCCCATGCCTCGCTTAACGCGGTGATGCCGTTGCTCAAAAAGTAGTGATTGATGTCGTCGGCGCGGGCGATGAACTGTTCAACCGTGGTAGTTTCATACTTAAATAGATCCCAGGCTGCCTGACTACGAAGCTGTCCTTTGGGCTGCCCCTGTTCATTCAACGGAATTAAGTCTTTGTAGGCCACTAGCTCGTCAGCAAGCGTTTCCTCGCTAATAACCACTGCTTCGCCTTGGTACGTCGCAGCGTTTTCCAAGGCATAATGATTGACCGCGTAGGCATGACCGTCATTACCGATAAGAATAATCTTGTGTTGGGCCGAAACCTCATCCAAGCCAGTCGCGATATCTGAATAGTCACCCAGAAATACCGGGCTGTCGGCACCATAACCATTGAACTGACTGACCGTAATCCAGCCACCCTCGGGAGGGACATTAGGGTGCTCAGCTAAACATGACTGTAAGTTAGCAACCAGTTCCGCTAAATCCAATTCGTTTTGATCAGGCAGCGTACAGGTAGTTTGTTCAAGGGCAAGGAGTGGATGAATATGACTGTCATGGATGCCTGGCATCAAGAATTGCTGGTTGAGATCAATCCGCTCAGTTTGTTCAGCAACAAATACACTGACCTCTTCCTCGGTACCAACCGCGAGAATCTTATCCCCCTTAATTGCTATGGCCTCCACCTCACGTTGAGCTTCATCAGCCGTGTAAATGGTACCGTTGAAAACGTATTTATCCGCTACCGGTTGCTCTGGGCTGCATCCTGCAGTGAGAGCAAGCAGCGCTATCGATGACAGCAGTTTAGGCAGAGTCGACATAAAATATCTCGCTAAGTTATTATTTTGTGATCACATTATTACGAAACAAATGCCCTCGTCAATTACCCACTTTCAGAAACACGAATAAATACCTCTCCAATGATACATGTCACCACTACTCCCAGCAGCACCGCCCACTGGACACCCTCCCCAGGAACGTACATAAAGAGCACTTTGGTGATAGCCAGAACCACAATACAGGCTACCCCGCAGAGGAGTGCCAGCGGATATCCGCCGGGAATTTTGAAGGGGCGCTCGCGCTTGTTATCTACTCGGCGGAGTTTCAAAAACGCCATAAACAACCCCTGATAGGGTAACAAAAAGATGACCGCACTAAAGGCAAACAGCGTCCAGAATAGATCTTCATTATTCCCAGCCATAAAACCATACAGCACGAGTAATAGTGTACTGACTACCCCCATCGCAATCGCTGCGCCAACCGGCGTTCCCTTCGACTTTGAGCTGAAGGCAAAGAAGTTGGGTAACTCGCCACCTACTGCCGCCTCCTGCGCCGCTCGGTTCGATCCCATACCCCAGGTGACACCGTTAGAAAAGAAGGTGAAGAGCGCCAGCACGCCTAGCAACATAACCAATTCGTCGCCGAAAGCTAGGTTGCTGAAGAAGGCATTAAGCGTATCCACCAAGCCTTCCACGAGGTTGATCTCGCCGCTTGGGATAGCCACGAGGACCGCGAGTGTACCCAAAATATAAAAACCGATAATCAAAACCCCTGAAACGAAAATAGACCAGGGGACGTCGCGTTTAGGATTCTTCATCTCGGCGCTGCTCGCGCTGATCAACTCAAATCCGAGCATACCGTAGATGATAGCGGGTAAGTACTGCGACCCTGAATCAATGCTAATCGCCAGACTATCCCAATTAATAGGGTTTGCTATAGTCGTGCCCTGAGCAAATTGCCATGCTCCGAGAATCACGGCACTGAAGATCAGAATCTTAAAGATGCCGCCCAAATTTGGGACCCATTTGCCAATATTTAGTGCAACGCAATTACTCAGCATAGCGACCCAGGTGAGTACAATGCCGATGCCTATCTGCCAAGTGAGCGAGAGGTCGGGCATGAAGAGTTGCGCAAATATCCCGGCAAAGAGAATATAGATGGCGGGAATCCATACCGCGGTATTCACCCAGTAACACCAGGAGGCCCTCGAAGCCCATCGTTTACCGTAGGCATCGCGTATCCATGCGTAAATTCCGCCCTGCTCGGGATAAGCACAGCCCATTTCGGCACAAATTAAGGCGAAGGGCAGATAAAAGATCACGCCAAGCAATACCCACCAGGTGAGACTAGATACCCCAACCGAAGCTGCTGCCGCGAGGGTATCAAGAAGTAGTATCGCGGAAACGGTGAAGAGCACCATATCCCGTCGGCCAAGCGTTTTACGATGAACAATCGTTTCTGTCATTTGAGCTCCAAGCTGTATTAGACTAGTTATCAACTTGCTCATTGAGTGTGAGCCATTAACTTTCAATTTACACGGAGTGGACCATGAGTCATAGCGATAACAATGATTTTTTGACACAAGATTATTCCATGTACGCAAATCAATTTAGTTACCTAGGATTTCCGATAAGCCGAAACTTAGCGTCTAGCGCAGATACCGTAATCATGGGTGTACCCTACGACTTAGCGACATCCGGTAGAGCAGGAGCGCGGGGCGGACCTACGGCGATTCGCCAAGCGAGTGGTAATCTAAAATGGGAGGGCTTTCGCTGGCCTTGGCAGTTCGCCGTAGACGAGGTCCTTACGCCAATTGATTACGGTGACGTGGAATACTACTTCGGTGACAGCGACCATATGTTGGAACAGGTTGAAGCCACTGCCACTAAGATTGTGAGTGCCGGAAAGACTCTTATTTCCTTTGGCGGCGACCACTTTGTTACCCTGCCGCTACTCCGTGCTCATGCGAAGCATCACGGTAAGGTTAGCCTCATTCACTTCGACGCCCACACCGATTCCTATAAGGAAGACGAACGCTACTCGCATGGTTCGATGTTCTATCATGCGCCCAAAGAGGGCTTGATAGACACTGACACTTCTATTCAGATAGGCATTCGTACCAGCTATCATCGAGACGATCATGCCTTTGAAGTGATCGACGCGCACGCAGCGAATAATCTTTCGGTGGAAGAAATTGTGGCGAGGATCAAGGCGCGTGTCGGTGATAATAAGGTTTACCTTACCTTTGACATTGACTGTTTAGATCCCGCATACGCACCTGGGACCGGCACCCCGGTGGTTGGCGGTCTGACCACCAATAAAATTTTGCAGGTATTACAGGGCTTAAGGGATATTAACCTGATTGGCTGCGACCTCGTTGAAGTATCACCCGCCTACGATCAGGCAGAGATTACTGCCTTAGCAGGGGCTACCATTGCTCTTCAATTCCTCTACATGATTGCCAGCAAGAGAGTCGACAAACCGCTTTGATAGCTACGCTCTGGGGTGTTCTGCACTCCAGACTCTTGTTCTAGTCTCAGTCTCAGTCTCAGTCTCAGCCGACAAACTCGCGACGACGTCTAACATCAAATGTTAATCTTGACCGTCTTCACTTTTTCTAAGCGCAAAAAAAAGGTAGCCCATTGCTGAGCTACCTTTCTCAAGCTGTGAACACCCCAGCTAAGCTGGAGTGTTCAACAGGCTTAGTTGAACGACATACCGAAGCTAACACCAACGGTACGTGGCTTTGAAGGCCATACGTATGCGTTAGGAAGGCCGTAACCGTATTCGTTGTTCTCGTCAGCGTTTTCCCAACCACGTTCGAAGTAAGTTTCGTCGGTGACGTTTTCAACGAACAGCGCAACGTTCCAATCACTGTTGCTGTCGTAACCTAGACGGAAGGCAACTTCTGTCCAAGGCTGTACGGCAACTGATTCGAAGTTGTCAGGTCCACCGAACATTTCGCTCTGGTAGATCACTTCGGTAGTGAAGAACATGTCACCATCAGCTAGCGGCTGAAGGTAAGTGACAATAGCCGAAGCACTTAGCTCAGGAGCGAACGGAAGGGTGTTACCTTCACAACCGCCACAGGCGCCAACATTAACCATATCTTCATCATCGGTAATCTCCGTGCTCAAGTAAGCACCCGCTAGGAAGATATCCCAGTTTTCGTTAGGCAAGTAACGTAGGTCCATTTCAAGACCAGCACCAGTCGCTTCACCAACGTTCGCAACCTGGGTTGAACCTTCGTCGAAATAAGCGAGCTGAAGATCATCGTAGGTGTAGGTAAACAACGCTACGTTGAACTGCATTGAGTTGTCTAGAAGACGAGTCTTCATACCCACTTCATAGCTCATTACTGTCTCAGGCTCGAACTGCATTGGCACTGCTTCACCCGGGCTTAGAACGTAGTCATCGCCGTCGAGGTCGTTACCAAAGATTTCAAAACCGAATGACGCGAAACCACCTGACTTGTAGCCTTTCGCTGCGTTAGCGTAGAGGGCAACGTCATCACTGATGTCATAGTTCATTGCGATACGTGGGGTGAATTCACTCCACTCTGCTTCGTTAGATAGCGCGCCGTCAGTCATGAACTCATAGTTGAAGTGGTTGTACAACGCACCGCCACTATCAAGTACCTCGTTCATCATCTCTTTCTTGTCGAGGGTGTAACGAGCACCAGCAGTAATATCCAGACGCTCGGTTGCAGAGTAAGTTAAGTCACCGTATACCGCGTAACCTGAGTTCGCTACATCAACGTAGCTCTGCTCAGCTTTACCCATCACCTGATCGGCAGGGTCAATTTGCTCGCCCCAGTAATCGGCGAAACCCGGTGAAGAACAATCGGTAACAGGGCCTAGTGATGAATCAAAGTCACCGGCATCGGTCATAGCGATAGCACGACACATTGCATCTTCGTCGTAGATGTATTCAAAGAAGCCATCAATGTCTTCTTGGTAAGCAGAAACACCCGCGAAACCAGAAAGCGGGCCGTCACCAGCGAAGGTCAAACGGAATTCTTGGCTGGTGTATTCTACGTCGTTCTTTTGACGGTAGTTGTTAACCAGCTCTGGGCCTGCATCGTAATCTTCTAGATAATCAAAATCGTAGGTCTTGTAAGCAGTGATTGAGCTAAGTGTTAGCTCTTCGCTCAGGGAGAAATCTGCATGCAATGTAATCAAATCGATTTCAGCTGTATCGAAGCCTTCGCCACCCTTAAGGTCTGTATCAACCTTGTCAGTAGGTAGGCCAGCATCTGGATTCCAGTAGACTGAAGGATCCTGATCACGGCTTTCAGTTTGGTACATCAACGTCGCATCAACGAGATCATCAACGTAGCGCATAGCAAGACGAGCTGACTTGTTATCGTGGAAACCTAAGTCATCACCACCTTGCATGTTCTCAAGGTAACCATCGTCTTTCATGCCATAGACGCTAGCACGGAAGTATAGATTCTCAGTCAACGGTTGGTTAACGGTAGCTGTTGCTTGAATATGATTGTATTGAGCAACTGTGAAATCGACGCTTGCTTCGAATTCATCGCTTGGCTTGTTAGTAATAATTTCAACTGCACCCGCGATTGCGTTACGACCAAATAGAGTACCCTGAGGCCCCTTAACAACTTCAGCTCGAGAGATATCGTAGAACGACATCTGTACACCACCAGTACGGCCAGCCCAAACACCATCTTGGAATACCGCTACGGATGGATCACCACCAATACCGAAGTCGTTGGTTACAACACCACGCATTGCGAGCGCGTCAGTGAAGCTATCCTCAGTACGACCACTAAAGCCTGGAGTGAAATCAACAAGACCACGAACATCGGTAATGTTTGCCTTCTTCATGAAATCGCCGCCAAACGCTGACACTGCTACAGGAATATCCTGTAGGGTCTGCTCGCGCTTTTGCGCCGTGACAAGAACTTCTTCAATTTCAGGACCCTGTGCTTGCGCACCAGAGCTTAACGCTACAGACCCTACGACAGCTAAAACAGCAGCTGATAACTTATTATAATTAAACGTCATTTTACTTCCCTTCAACATTCAACAAACTAAATATTTTTCTAATTCTGATGAGTTTGCGGACTCCATTTCACCTCTCCGAAGACAGGCCTCTCTTTCCATGCCGCACTGTAACCAATGTGATCACAATAAACAGGTAAATCCTTTATAAAGCGCTATGATTTCCCTGTCAACTACGAACAAAGATTAGTGAGAACTACCTACTCCCCTATAGGAAGCGTCTTATATGCGTTAGAGGCAGGCTTGAGCGGTAGAAAAAAATTTTGCAGGCTGGACAAATAGCGCGCATTTGATCACTATCGGTTAATAATAAAAAGATAATTAACGAGGCCAGACAAGATGTCCAATGAACGCCCCCGTTTTAAAACTCAACAGGAAGCCGTCTATTTCGAGCTCCGAGAAGCCATTCTTCGAGGTAAATTTCAACCCGGTAATAGCGTGACACTTCGCGGCGTTGCTGAAATGCTCGACGTCAGTTTGATGCCAGTTCGTGAATCACTTCGCCGCCTGACTGCCGAACGCGCCCTGCAGTTGCTAGATAACCGCCGCATCGCAGTCCCAACCATGAGCGAGTCTAGACTGGAAGAGATCTATATCACGCGTTTTACCCTCGAGTCCTTCGCCGCTGAAAAAGCCATGGCAAACATAGACGAAGCGGCAATGGCAAAGCTAGAGGACATAAACACTCTCCATAACCGGGCGATCGCTGAGCGAGACGTCGAGAATTATATTTATCTAAACTTCGAGTTTCACCGGCAGATTTATAGCTATAGCGGCCTAGAAGTGATTTTGCCACTCATAGAAAGCCTATGGTTACAGATTGCTCCGTTCATGAGAATGATTAGTGATCGCTTTGCGCAAGAGGGTGACTTCGATGAATCAGAAGACAAGCACCTAGAGATCTTAGAAGCCATTCGTAAGCAAAACGCCACTCGCCTCAAACATCTAATCCAGGATGATATCCTCGACGGCGTCCGCATTCAGCAAGAAATGATGGGTTGGGGAGTGTCCAACTAACCCTCTTGTGATCTCATTTATCGGAATCATCTTGACACCACGCTAAATAATGTGATCACATTAATCGTTATTAAAATTCGCTGCGCGGAATCCAAAGAGATTCCCCACTCTGACTGGGATGATAAATTATGAACAAGCCGATGAACTCTGCTGAACTAAAATCAATTGACGGTGAACATCACCTTCACCCGTTTACTGACTTCAAAGACCTGAAGGAACGCGGTACTCGCATTGTGACTAAAGCTGAGAATGTCTATATCTACACGGATGAAGGCCAGAAACTTCTCGACGGCATGTCAGGCCTTTGGTGCTGCAACCTTGGATACTCACAACCGGCTATTATTGAAGCTGTTGCTAAGCAAATGGCTGAACTGCCGTACTACAACAACTTTTTCCAGTGCTCACACCCACCAGCCATTCAGCTTTCTAAAGAATTGACTGATCTCGCTCCGGCTAATATCAACAATGTTTTCTTCACGAACTCTGGGTCGGAAGGTAATGACACAGTTATTCGTTTAGTAAACCGTTACTGGGATCTAAAGGGTCAGCCTGAGAAGTGCAACATCATTGCCCGTAACAATGCCTACCACGGTTCAACCGTTGCCGCAGCAAGCCTTGGCGGCATGGGCTACATGCACAAGCAGTTCCATACTTTGGGTAACATCCACCACGTAGACCAGCCATACTGGTTCGACGAAGGCGGCAACCTCACGCCAGAAGAGTTTGGCCTCAAAGCAGCTCAATCACTAGAAGACAAGATTTTAGAGCTGGGTCCAGAGACTGTTGGCGCATTCATTGCCGAGCCGATTCAAGGCGCAGGCGGTGTAATCATCCCGCCATCAACTTATTGGCCTGCGGTTCAAGCTATCCTAAACAAGTACGATATCCTGTTCATCTCCGATGAAGTGATCTTCGGCTTCGGTCGAACCGGCAAAATGTTTGGTTGTGACTACTACGGCACCAAGCCTGACATGATCAACTTCGCAAAAGCTGTCACTAACGGTTACCAGCCACTTGGTGGCGTATTGGTTGGCGATAAAGTGACTGATGTGCTTAAGACACAAGGTGGTGATTTCAACCACGGCTTCACCTACTCAGGTCACCCTGCAGCCGCAGCAGCCGCTTTAGCGACGCTTAAGATTATGCGTGAAGAGAACATTGTCGAGAACGTGGATAAGGAACTAGGTCCTTACCTAGCAGCGAAGCTAGTTGCAGTTGCTGAACACCCACTCGTTGGCGAAGTCCGTTCAGTAGGTTTAGTTGGCGCTATTGAATTGGTTAAAGATAAGAGCACTCGTGCTCGCTGGGGATCAGACGGCGAAGCCGGTGGCGCTTGTCGTCAGGCGTCCTTAAACAATGACCTAGTGATGCGCGCAACGGGCGATATCATGCTGATTGCACCACCATTGGTTATTACTAAAGCTCAAATTGATGAGCTAATCGAGAAAGCTATGAAAGCGCTCGATGAGGCACATGAGCAGCTAAAGCACGATTTTGCCTAAGCTTTTCAGTTAACAAAAACACCGGCCCTTAGCCGGTGTTTTTGTATCTAGATTCAATGCAAATTCAAGACGGCCGATCAGCATCAGCGAGAACAAGAACAAGAACAAGAACAAGAACAAGAACAAGAACAAGAACAAGAACAAGAACAAGAACAAGAACAAGAACAATTACTGCTTCGTAAAAGACTAAAGGAAAGACAACCCATGACCGAGCACTTTGGCTTTCTCAGCCTGATCCCAACGGCCATCGTATTAATAGTTGCCATCATTACTCGAAGAACCATTGCTGCCGTCATCTGCGGCGTAATTGCGGCCTTCATTCTTATTGACGGTATCAACTTTCTACCTTCCATCTCCACTGCGGTGTTGAATGTAATGCAGGCCGAAGACACTGGCTGGGTACTACTTGTTTGTGGGCTCTATGGTAGCTTCATCGCGCTGCTCGTTCGCGCAGGCGGAGCGCAAGCTTTCGGTAACATGGTTACTAAGCGAGTCACTACGAAGCAGGGGTCGTTGCTATGGACCTGGCTCTTAGGCCTCGTTATCTTCTTAGATGACTACCTCAACTCACTGACAGTAAGCTCGTCCATGAAGAAAGTGACCGACAGCCACAAAACTTCACGCGAAATGTTAAGTTACGTCGTTGATTCCACTGCAGCGCCAATCTGTTTGATCATTCCTATCTCTACCTGGGCAGTTTATTTTGCGAGCTTGCTGGAGAGTAATGGCGTGGCCGCAGATGGAGAAGGGATTAACATCTTTATCCAATCCATCCCCTATATGTTCTACCCATTCGTGGCGGTCATTATGGTGCCGTTGGTCATTACCGGAGTCATTCCTCTTATCGGCAAGATGAAGCTGGCTGAGGAGCGTGCAGAGAGCACTGGGCAGGTAATCCCAACGGGTAGTGAGCATATAGAATTGGACGACCCCTATGAAGCAGGAGACAATGAGTCACCCAGCATTAGCCTCTTCTTCGTACCCATTTTGGTATTGATCGGCTTTACTATTTGGTTCGAAATCGACCTTTTGATTGGCGTCATCGCGGGAATTCTAATCACCTTTATTCAGTATTGGCTGATGGGTGTCCTCAAACCCAGCGAGATGTGCGACAGCGTGATGGCTGGACTTAAGACGATGCTGCCGGTGCTAACCATTCTCATTTCTGTCTTCACCTTAATCGAGGCCAACAACTCTCTCGGCTTCACTGCCTTCGTGATTGAAACCGTATCACCGCTAATGAGTGCCAAGATGCTACCCATTGTAACCTTCATCACCATGGCCTTCATTTCGTTCACGACGGGTTCAAACTGGGGTGTTTTTGGCTTGGCGATTCCGGTTGTCTTTCCGTTGGCCGAGGCCTTAGACGTAAATATCTATCTGATGGCGGGGGCTCTGTTCTCAGCGAGTGGCTTTGGCAGTCAGGCTTGCTTCTACAGCGATTCGACCGTACTAACGGCCCAGGGAGCCGGATGTAGCAGCTATGACCACGCTATCACCCAGCTTCCCTACGCGCTCATTGCGGCCGGTATCTCGGCGATAGGCTTCCTGATTATCAGCTAAGTGACGACTGCTCGGGGGCACTTTTTGAGCGACCGAGCAGTAGCAAAGCCAGAGCATTTACCGCGAGGTAGCCAGCTATCATTCTAACGTCCAAGCTCAGCGGCAGTGTCAATACCACCGCTGACGACAGACAAATGCGCAACCACTCCACCCTGACGCTGTTCGCTTTTTCCTCCAGCAGCCCAGCGCAACTTACGAGCGGTGCACTAATCAGCAACCAGGTCAGCCACAAACTAGGGTTATCATAGCTGGACGAATTCAGCGCGAAGAAAGTTGCTAAGACACTGCAAACTGCTAACTGAAACGCGGCATAGGCGATCATTGGCGAACTTAACGTAGGCTTGTAGCGTGCCAAGGTTCCTCCCCGCGCCGAAGTCTTTGCTAATGGGTAATCATCCTGCATGTGCTGAGCTCGCCAACCGGTTCGGCCAAAAACCAATCGTAAAGCCTCCAACCAATTCTTGGCGCGCGGTATATCTATCGCCATCTGCTTCCAGACCTGAAAGTTGGACGTTAATGGCGAGAGACTTCTTACCGGCACGGTTACACCATAATCAATTTTCAAGCCTGGAATTTCTTCTTGGAAAGTACCGAAAAGCCTGTCCCAAACAACAAAGACTCCACCGTGATTCCGATCGATGTAGACATCGTTTTGGCCGTGATGGACGCGGTGGTTTGATGGCGTTACGAATACCCTATCCAGCCACCCTAGACGATCCACATAGCGCGTATGAACCCAGAATTGATAGACCAAGTTGATGGCTCCCACCGTCGCGATCGTCGCGGGGCTAAAGCCGATGAAATAAAGCGGAAAGTAAAAGATGAAGCCGAATAATCCACTACTCGTTTGCCTGAGTGCGGTAGTAAGATTGTATTCTTCACTTTGGTGATGAACTACATGGCTCGCCCAGAAGAAGTTGCATTCATGACTTATGCGGTGAAACCAGTAGTAGCAGAAATCGTAGAGCACAAACGCAACTAACCAAAGCAGCGGTGTCATTTCGATGGCCTCAAATAACGTTACGCCACTTAGCAAATCTAAGTATACCCATCCGCCAATGCTAATCAGTATGACCTTGGTCGAAATGCTCCATACACCAAGAGCTAGCGAGCCAAAGGCATCAGCAAAAGGCATATAATGTTTGCCACTGCGACGATCTAACCACCATTCAATACCAATCAAAAGAAAGAAGATTGGAATAGCGGCAAACACAATCATACTTGTCATCATTTAACTCCATACTGAAACTGACAACGCCATTATAGTCACATTATCATAGCCATCAGAGCCTACTCAAGCTCACTGTTTTGCCTTCAAGTCGGCAGCACCCCCGAATCAAAGAATCCAGCTAGGTTGTGGAAGACGAGTTAGCCAATCTGTTCTCGCGCCTCGTACTCACCCAGCTTGCGCTCTCCGAAGGAATCTAGCGCCCAATACTTATCTTGAGTAATCACCGCAATTAAACGGTCTCGCCCCCAGCGCTTTGCCTCACCACAGGGAAGCATTTTCGCAAGACGGTGGGAAATACGACGCCGTCGCGCTTCATCATCCAACTGCAGGAAGTCCGAACCTAATGGCTGGCGAATTTGGGCCTCAAATAACATTACCCCGCGCTGCCACGCTGCTTGAGACGAGCTAAGACTGAGACTCTCAGACCAGTAGAGGTAAGGCTGGAATGCTTTCGCAATGGGAGTTGCGTTAGCGCTTTGAGAAAAACTGTTGACGGACATTTATACGCTCCTAAAGTAAATAAGAACGCATCAAGTTAAGTGAACTACAAGGAAACCTGTTTGGTTACGCTATTGCGTCACATCCTCCGATTGGAGTAACCACCTTGCTCAGGTAAGCAGGTTGGCGAGGGATAACCCTCTCTTGATGCTTTGGTCAGTATACGGAAATTCGTTGCTATGTAAATAAACTAGGGAGAATTAACGAAACACGATAATATCATTAGCGATTACTCAAAATAATAAACCTAGAGGGAATCTAATCATGAAGAGATTCGCAAAGTATATCGGCCTGCTGCTGGTCATAGTCATTGCTGGCGGCGGCACCTTCGCCGCCTACGAGTGGAATGCTGACAAGCCATTCAGATTCAGGTCTTTACTGGATAGAGAAGTGGTTAAGCTCGCCTTTGAGGACCCTGAAACACTAACCTCACTCGGTTTTCTAGAGAGCTTAGGTATTAAGGACCATAATGCTCATCTCAGTGACGCGAGCTTGGCTAACGATGAAGTCATGATGGCCAAAGCCATGGAAATTAAAGGGCTCATCGAGGCCTATTCCGATAGCGAGCTGTCAGAGAATGATCTGCTCTCCAAACGGATTGCACTCTACCTGTTGAATTATTTGGAGGCGGCAGCGCCCTACCAATACCACAACTACCCTGCGAACCAACTATTCGGTATCCAGAGCGCATTCCCGAGCTTCATGCAGGCCCAGCATCAGGTTCACGATATTGAAGATGCCGAGAACTATCTTCATCGCATGACGGAACTACCACGCAAATTTAATCAGTATATGGAAGGGCTGGAGCTGCGAGAGGAGCGTAACATTCTTCCCCCGCGCTTCGTTGTTCAGCGCGTGTTAGACGAAATGAATGCCTTCGTAGCAACCCCGCCAACGGGAAATATTCTCTACACTGCGCTGGAGGAAAAGTTATCCTCAGCAGCGGAAGTCACGGACGAGCAGAAGCGCGATATCCTCCAGCGAGCCATCGGCCATATTGAGAACGACGTTTACCCTGCCTACGATACGTTTATTGTTTACTTCAATCGCGTCATTGATAAGACCAACTCAGAGGATGGAATTTGGCACCTACCGCAGGGCGACGAAGTCTACGCACTGGCGTTGCAGTTCTTTACCACGACTGATTACACCGCCGATGAGATCCATGAGATCGGCTTGACTGAAGTTGATCGAATCCAGGCGGAAATCCTTGAGATCTTAGCGGCGGAAGGTTACGACACCAGCGTTGGCTTCACCGCGGCAATGGAAACCCTCAGCGCAAATCCTGACTTCTACTATGAAGATAGTGATGAAGGACGCGCACAGATTTTAGAGGATTACCAAACCATCTTAGATGAGATTGACGCAGGGATAGATAGCGCCTTCAATATTCGCCCAATCGCGGGCATGGAAGTGGTAAGAATTCCTGAGTTTAAGGAAAAGACTTCGCCGGGTGCTTACTATCAGCAGCCAGCCATTGACGGTTCCCGACCTGGTCGCTTCTTCGCAAACCTTTATGACATCAAGGCGACGCCGAAGTTTGGCATGCGCACTTTGGCCTACCACGAAGGTATTCCTGGACACCACTTCCAGATTGCTATTGCGATGGAACTAGAGGGTATGCCACTTATTCGTCGCATGTCACCATTTACAGCCTACACCGAAGGTTGGGCACTCTACTCAGAGCAAGTAGCGTGGGAGCAGGGCTTCCAGAACGACCCCTACGATAACATCGGCCGTCTGGTTGCAGAACTCTTCCGTGCGGTACGTTTAGTAGTTGATACCGGCATACACCACCAACGCTGGACGCGAGAGGAAGCTATCACTTATATGCTGGATAACACGGGTATGGCAGAGAGCGATGTTGTCTCAGAGATTGAGCGCTATATCGTTATGCCGGGCCAAGCAACTGCCTATAAGATTGGCATGATGAAGATCCTCGAACTTCGCAGCAAGGCACAAACAGCCCTGGGCGATCGTTTCGACATTCGTGACTTCCATGATGTCGTGCTGAAGAATGGCGCCGTCCCGCTAGCAATTCTCGAAGAGTTAGTGGATCAGTATATCGCCGAGGTGAGTAGTCAATAGTCGATGATTGGATTGATATGTTAATCCATTAGTAATACGGCATAATCTAATCAATTAGTTATACCGCACCACAAAAAAAGGCGACTCATTTGAGTCGCCTTTTTACTTATTGAAGGTTAGTAGCACGAACTACTAACCCATCAACACTGCTTAGAGTGCGAAGCTTAGACCTAAGGTGTACATGTCACCCTTACCTAAGTTATCAACATCCTGGTAGCGATACTGACCTGATACGGTAAAGCCATCGATCTCGAAGCCTACGGTTGCATCAATCTCAGTAGCAGAACCCGCACGCTCAATAGAAGGTAGCCAGAAGCTATTCTCCTTGATGGTGCTGATTCCCATACGGGTCTCTTCACGTCCTTCGTTATCCGACTCAAGCTGACTTGCACGAACGTCTACGAACCAGTTCTGGCCGTTATAGCCAGCAAATAAACCGTAACCTGCAGTGGTCTCACTCCAGCTCTGGCGATCAACAAACATCGCGTTGGCATTCATTTGCTTCTCTTCGAGGTTGTCTACGCTTGCTTTCTTGAAGCTAGCCACAACGAATGGACCCAATTCGAAGCCAGAATCGGCAAAGAAGTTGTAGCCCGATTCTAGCGTCACACCCGCGGTAGTGTAATCAGCACTTGCAGTCTGGATACGATCCAAGGAGAGGATTCGAATATGACGCGAGGTATCCATAGAACCGTAACTGAATTCCGGAGCAACCTCACCGTACAAACCGCCAGCCATGAAGTTCAATGACAGCGCCAAGCCGAAGCTATCCGCATCCACCGAGCCACTCTCAATACCACCACGCATAGTGGTGCCTACTGACTGACCAAAAGTCAGCTCAGAGCTTGAACCGGTGAAAGCAATACCAATACGCATTAACTCACCCATTGGCGCCTGGTAACCCACCTGAAGCTGCTCGGTGCTACGCTCGCCGTTAGTCATGAAGTCTGCATTCCAATCTGTCGTGTTATTCGACACATTAAGCAAAACGCTAGCGCCCTCGTCACTAAAACGGAAACGTGACATCTGGGTACGGAAACTCGCCATCTGATCGCCTGAGCTTGCTAATGCCAATGCTGGCATAGATGAGTAGATATCAGGAGCCGTGAAGATTGACTCCAAGCCCACGCCGAAAATCGCATGACCCGCACCCGTTGGATGAACAAAGTCATTGAAGGCGAAGAAATCAGGATTAGCATTCGGGTTCACTGAGCCATCAGGAAGAATAGCTTCAAAGCCACTCCAATAACCTGAAGCCGCAGAACAACTACCATCAAAACAAGTAACGCCTAGTGCGCTGCCCGGCAGTGCAAAACCGTAAGCACCTGGATTGTCGAACAACTCGACCATCGCTGTGTTGACATCTGGCATGATGATATTTGCGTTGCTGCCACCAACCAATAAGGTCAACGCGGTATTGAAACCGTCAACACCAGCCTTAGTTATAGCTTTCGTACCCGGCGCTGTAGCGTCCAAGAAGTTGATCGCTGGAGACAGGTCTAGCGCCACTAGGTTCGGCACCACAATGTAGTTAGCACCCATTGAATCTAGGGCTGCGGCTGCAGTGAAAACGTTTCCAGCACCTGCTGAGATATCACCAGGACCAAACGAACCGTCGCCGTCGTAATCAGGCTGTTGAAGGAAATCATTACCACCGGCGCTTACATAGTAAATAGCGTTTGGATCAGCTTGGCCCATTGAGTCTTGAGCGTAGGAAGAAAGCGGCCCAAGGATTGGGTGAGCCTGTCCGATTGGCGATGCCACCGAGGCTAAGGCCTGAGCAGAATTAAATCCGCCGACGGCATAGTTAGTGCCGCCCATTAATTCTGGCTTTGGCGCATCCAACTTAAGTGACATAGCAAACAGCTCAACACCTAAGTACTCGAAGTCACCGGTAGTGTAATCCGGGCCAATACGGTTGGTGGCTTTACCGCCAAACATTCCCGTGTCACTCAGACTGTCACCGAAGACATACAATTTTGAGTAAGGAGAATCTGCAAAGGCAGCACCGGACATTAGCCCAAGCGCAATACTAGTAGCGATTAGTGATTTTTTCATGACATCCCTTTTTTGTTTTTATGGTTTGTAACTCCAGTTTACGCCAAAAAAACCTCACTAGACTAGTTAAAAGTCGGCTTTTTTCTCGAATTTTGCTCATTTTTTACACGTTATCGGGATTTTTAGGAGCGGATGGCGGATTCATGACTTTCACTTTAGTGACTCACTTAGGAAATCAACAGTGGGTTTAACGGCCTGAAACAGGCTTAATGGGTGATCTTTTTCTGAGCAATGAGACCGATAATCATGACTATCCTCGCTTTTGGAGCAAGTACTAGCTCCACTTCAATTAACCAACAGTTTGCCCAATTCACAGCCGGTGTCATTGCCGACGAATTTAACGCAATTTCACTGCGCGACTTTGCCTGCCCAATCTACAGTAGCGATGAAGAAGCTACTAACGGTATACCCGATAGCGCTCAGCAATTGCATGGCCTCATTAGCGAAGCGGATGTTTTAGTCATTAGCTTTGCCGAGCATAACGGCAGTTATAGCGCCGCGTACAAAAATCTCTTTGACTGGATGTCGCGCCACCAGCAGAAAGTTTTTGCAGACAAGCGAGTGATTTTGCTTGCCACCTCACCGGGGCCAGGCGGAGCTCAAAATGTACTTAAACAGGCGGAAACCTCAATGCCATTTTTCGGTGCTACCGTATTGGGCACTTTCTCCCTTCCCAATTTCTATCAGTCTTTCTCCTCTGAGTCCCTAACGCTCATTGACGAAGAGCAAACACAGCGCTTTGCCGCCTTCAAAGCCGAAGTTACTAGTAAGCTCTAGCTATCGCTAGGATATTCTGCAGCCCTTAGGGCTTGAATTTAAGGTCACGGTAGTCGCATAATAAAACTATGTTAAACGCCGTGACCAACCTAATCCTCTGGGATCATTTCTGTAGTACCTCAGCCGCCTGGCAAGATATCAGCAGCGGCGACGAGCCCGACCCTGCCCTTTCTTAATTTGTTGTAAATGCCCTACGGCAACGTTATCTATTCTCAAATTATGAAGGTACATCTATGTTTCTTAGAACCGCAAAAGACATGCGCGAACATACTGACAGCTACTACGCTGCATCAATCAACAAGCCAAACAACTACCCCAGCCTTGAGGGCGATATCAACACCGATGTCTGTGTCATTGGCGGTGGCTTTAGCGGCGTCAATACCGCGCTGGAGTTAGCCGAGCGAGGCTTTAAGGTAGTACTGCTTGAAACCAACCGCATTGGCTGGGGCGCAACAGGACGAAATGGTGGACAGATTATTGGCGGCATTGGCCATAAGCTGGAGCAGTTTAAGCGGCGTATCGGCGATGATGGCATCAAGACTATTCAGCAGGCCGGCTGGGAGTGCTGCGAGATCATCCGCGAACGGGTTGCAAAGTATGATATCGACTGTGACTTAACGTGGGGTTACGCGGATGTTGCTATCAAACCCAGACACATTGACGAGCTAAAGGCCTTTCAGGCAGAGCAGCACGCCGCAGGATACCCCTATCAACTGGAGTGGGTAGACGCGGAGCAGATGCGCGAGCATCACGTAAACTCCAATAGCTACCTGGGGGCGCTTGTAAACAAAGAGGGATACGGCCATGTCCATCCACTCAACCTCTGCCGTGGTGAAGCTGCGGCCGCCGCGTCACTCGGCGTACAGATATTCGAACAGACCAAGGTTACGCGCATTGTCGAGGGCGATAATCCCAAGGTCGTTACCGAGAAAGGTTCGGTAAGCGCCAATTTTGTCGTGCATTGTGGCAACGCCTACATGGGCGACTTGCAGCCAAAACTTGCGAAGAAAATACTACCCTCTACCAGCTGTGTCATTGCCACTGAACCGCTTGGTGATCTCGCTGGACAGATAATGCCCGGTAATCTAGCCGTGTGTGACCCCAATACCGCGCTGGATTACTTTCGCCTCTCAGCCGATGGTCGAATGCTCTTCGGAGGGCTATCTAACTACACGGGACTAGAGCCCAAGGACTTAGTTGGCACCATGCAAGCGAAGATGATTAAAGTGTTTCCTGAGCTCGCATCAACCCAGGTGGACTTTGGCTGGTCTGGACAAATGGGTATTGGCATCAATCGTATGCCCCAGCTAGGTAGGTTGAGCAAGAACGTATTCTACATTCAAGCCTACTCTGGCCATGGCGTAGCGCCCACCCACCTAACTGCTCGGGTTACTGCAGATATGATTGCTCAGCAAGCTGAGCGCTTTGATGTGTTCGCTAAGATACATCACTGGAACTGGCCGGGAGGCAAGCTATTGCGCAGACCAGGGATGGCGCTGGGTATGCTTTGGTTCAAACTGCTTGACGAACTCTAGTCTCTAAGCCGCTATTAATAGGGCTGCCGGAATATCACCCTGGCAGCTCTATTGCCACTAATTGCTAGGCCCCACTCTTTACCTAGCTGACTTTAAGTGATTACCTAGCTGGCCTCACGATAGTAGCGCTGTACGCGTGGATTCATAACCCGAAACCACAACGGTGGTACCAGCGCAATTAGAATCATGGTGGAGTAGCCTGCTGGCAACTGAGGGCTCTCGTCGTGGTGCCTCAATACCTGGTAGCGTCGCTGCGGAAAAGCGTGATGATCAGAGTGGCGCTGCAACTGAAACAAGAGAACGTTAGTTAGTAGAAAATTACTATTCCATGAATGCGTGACGTTGGTCTTCTCATAGCGCCCATTCTCCTGCTGCTGTCGCGCAAGGCCATAGTGCTCAATGTAGTTGATGACTTCCAGAAAACCGAAGGCAATAACACTTTGGATTAAGAAGAAGACCAACCCTGGAAAACCCCAAACTAGGAGCATCACAACCCCTATGAAAGCACTTAATGAATACCAACCAATCAGTTCATTTTGCCACAATGGCAGTTTACGGCGGCGAAGGCGCTGATTCTCCAGCTGCCAAGCATTCATCGTATTATGCCAAACAGCACGGGGCCAGAAATGATACAAAGTCTGACCGAGTCTTGATGATGACGGGTCATTGGGGGTGGATACCCAGACATGGTGACCGCGCACGTGCTCAACCTTAAAGCCCGCGTAGCACACCATTGCTAATAGGCAACCACCGGCAAAACGCTCCAACTTGGTATTCTTGTGGATAAGCTCATGGCCAACATTAATGGCAATCACCGCACCCGTTGTCCCCATTGAGAAGATCCACCCTGCCTGAGCCAACCAGCCTTCTATTTGAGCGCTAAACACCCAAGCCGAGATTACTAGTGTTACGAAATATAGCGGCGCGCAGAGAATAATTAGCCAGCGGTAGTAGGCCTGACCGGAGAGATCCTCAAACTGAGTCTGCTCATCAATATTATCGCTATCTCTTCCGATAAATAGCTCTAGCACTGGAACCACCACAAACACAATAGCGGGCGTTAACCACAGCCAAAGGCTAAGCTGCGTAGCTTCCCAAACACCATAACTCACCAACATTGAAAGCGGTGTTAGCAGTACCAATAAATACGCATACTTCTTTACTGATAAGAAACGATCCGCGGTACCCGTTGCCATACTATTCTCCCTAGAAGCGTCTTCCGATTGCCAAGTTGATGGGCGAATCCCAGCCGTCGTTGGTTCTCGACCAGCCAGCATTCGAAATATGTTGATAACTTAGTGAAATAATCCAGTCATCTGGCGTCACTATCCCGGCTGCCAGTCGCGCATTGAAGGCGAAATGTCTACTCTGCTGACGATAACCCAACGAGTTCTCTGAGATCCAGCTAGGACCCAAAGCACGCACTTGAAAGAATGCCTGCCCTAGGGCGAATGATTCTGGATAGTAGAGCGTCAGCTGCGGGTAGATTGAAACCACATTGACAACTTGCGCTCCAGGACCGGCGTTGGTTCGCCACTGAGCTACGGAGGAGCCAATTGACAAAGTTTGCCTCGGAGAACGCTTCCAAGCCCACCACTCAACATCGAGCGCTACCAAACTATTATCTTGAGCGGCATCAAACTGCTTTCCGCCGCCGGCGTTTAGAACCAATGAATGCAGCGCGAAGTTATCGGCGTGAAGAAGTGAAGACGCTATCAATCCAGATAGCATCAACAATGAAAGAATTCGCCTAAGCGTCTTCATACCGCTTAAATATTAGCGAGGTGTTAATGCCACCAAAGGCGAAGTTATTACTCATAATATAGTTCGTATTCACTGCACGAACATCATTGCGAATATAGTCTAACGGCGCACACTTGGGATCGATTTCACTCAAGTTAACGGTAGGGCAAAACCAACCGTCATTCATCATGTTGATGGAAAAAATAGCCTCCAGCGCTCCGCAGGCTCCCAGAGTGTGGCCCATATAACTCTTCAGCGAAGAGATAGGTACCGAGTCCCCAAATACATTGAAAGTTGCATGGCTTTCAGCGATATCTCCGCGGTCGGTAGCCGTACCATGGGCATTAATGTAGCCAATATCCTGGGGCTTTAAGTGCGCGTCAGCTAGCGCCATTTCCATAGCTATCTGCATGGTATCTTGGTTGGGCTGGGTAATATGAGAGCCGTCAGAATTAGTACCAAAACCCACTATCTCAGCGTAGATCTTTGCGCCACGGGCCTGCGCCGACTCCAAGGTTTCTAAGATAAGAGACCCTGCTCCTTCGCCGGTGACTAGTCCATCGCGATGAGCATCAAAGGGCTTAGGTGTTTTGGCTGGGGCTTCGTTTAAGGTACTCGCCGCGTAAAGCGTATCAAATACTGCCGCATAGCTTGGCGAAATTTCCTCAGCACCCCCTGCAACCATCCAGCGTTGTTTACCTTCCCGGACCGCCTCGAAGGCATACCCGATACCCTGACTGCCGGAGGTACAGGCCGAACTCGTCGTAATTACCCGACCCTTGAGTTTGAAAAAAACACCGATATTAACGGGAGCGGTATGCGCCATCATGCGAATATACGAGCTGGCATTGAGCGTGCCGGTAGACTTTGTCACTAACATATTGCCGAAGTCCATGAGCCCCTGCTCGGCACCAGCGGAGGAGCCAAATGAAACGCCCATTGAGCCATCTTGAATGGCTTCGTCATCCGCTAAGCCAGCATCCGCCAACGCTCGTTGCGTTGCGGCAACTGACAGGAGTGCCACGCGCCCCATGCCGCGCATTTGCTTTCGGTTGAAGCCGGGATCGGTGAAAATGGCTGGCGCACCCAACTGGGTGTACAACCCCTCGTATTCACTCCAGCTGGGAAAATGTTGAACTGCGTTCTCCACTGCTTTCAGTTTAGCGCTGACATCAGCCCAGTCTTCACCTAACGGTGAAACGCTAGACATACCCGTGATTACAACCCGATGAGCCATTAGCAAAGGCCTCCGTTTACCGAGATAACTTGGCGAGTGATATAACTGGCGTCTTCACTTAGCAGGAATTCAACGGTTGCAGCAACTTCGTGTACCTGGCCTACTCGCTGAGCGGGCACCATTTGCTTCACGATGTCCTTCGGCACGTCCTCAACCATATCGGTCTCAATCATCCCCGGGGCGACACAATTTACCGTAATTTTTCGCTTTGCTAATTCAACCGCGAGCGCCTTAGTAGCACCTATGATCCCCGCCTTGGCGGCAGAATAATTCACTTGGCCACGGTTGCCAATTAGGCCTGACACCGAAGACATGGTAATAATTCGCGCTGGTTTACGTGTTCTCACCATGGGCATGATGCAAGGTTTCACCACGTTATAAAAACCATCTAGATTGGTATCTAGGACCGAATCCCAATCATCGTCGCTCATCGCCGGAAAGGCGTTATCTCGAGCAATCCCTGCATTGGCTACGACGCCATAGTAAGCGCCATATGCTTCCATATCCGCGTCGAGAGCCGCCTGAGTGGCCGCTCGATCAGACACATCAAAACAAAGTAGTCGTGCCGTTGATCCTAGCTGGCGGATCTCTTCAACAACCGCCTCGGCCGCCGCAACACTTGCCACATAATGCACCACTACCTCGAAGCCCGCTTTGGCCAACCTCAAGGCTATCCCTTTGCCAATTCCTCGGCTTGATCCCGTCACTAAAACCGTTTTCTTCATTTTATTCGTCGTCACCTGTTGGCTTAAAAACATTAATCCGTGCTGTACATATCAGCTTATCAGTAGTGCGAAGCTCACAACAGAAGCTGGAGAGTCCATTTTGCCCAACTAAATCCTCTTGAACCCTCACATACAAGGGCTCATTTTGCGGTAGATGCGCTACTTCAGAGTGATATCGCCGAGTACCCAGTAAGAAACCGACCTTGGGTTTGTTACCCGCTTGCTGATCCCGATAGCCTGCCCACATAGCAATAGTTTGCGCCATCATCTCCAAGCCAATATAAGCGGGAACTTTGCCCTCTACGGCAGCGAGATGATCGCCATCAATTTCGGTACTGGTGAGCGCATAGTCGTCACCGAGTTCCAACCCCCTATCGATAAAAACCATTGGGGCTTCATGAGGTAATAGCTGGGCCGTTTCTTCCTTACTCAACATTATTCTGTCTCGCCTTTGGTCAAAACCACAGCAACATTAGAGCCACCGAACGCAAAGGAATTCGACATCACCGCCGTGACATTGGCTTTTGATTTAGCTTCTCTTAGCAAACCGATATCTGCAAACTCTGTGGCAATTTTATCGGTTTGGTTGGCAGGCAACTGGCCGTGCTCAAGACAGCTGAAACACAGCGCACATTCAATGGCACCGGCCGCGCCCAAGGTATGCCCAAAGACTCCCTTCGTAGAGCTACAATCAACTTGGCCAAAGACACTGCGAACTGCCTGAGATTCCATCGCATCATTCTGCTCGGTTGCCGTGCCATGAAGGTTTAGATAATCAATCTCTAGCGGCTGAAGTTGGGCGCGCTCAAGTGCCATTTGCATCGCTCTCTTGGCTCCTAAGGCTTCCGGATGAGGTGCCGAAAAATGATGCGCATCCGATGCCGACCCCACGCCAGCAACCTGGATACCACCAGAGCCTCTGTTCAAGAGGAACAGCGCGCCGCCCTCGCCCAAATTAATACCGCTGCGGTGCGCTGAAAAAGGTAGACACTGCCCCTCACTCATCGCACCTAATGCGCGAAAACCACGGACGGTGAGGTCACACAGCGTATCAACGCCACCGGCGATAACGAGATCGCATACATCGTTTTCTAGCCATCGCTTAGCGATTCCTAAGGCATTAGCCCCAGAGGAACACGCGGTAGAAATGGAGAGGCACGGACCTAATGCACCGAGATAGCTAGCCAAGCTGACCGAAGGCGACGAAATATCCTGTTGGTCCAAATGAAACCGGGTATTCTGGGCACTGCCATCGGCAGCGGCTAGGGCCTGAAAATAGGGCTCACTCTCAGCGATACCTGAGGTTGATGTACCAATTACCACTCCGATGCGTTCAGCTGGCACCTCGGCACTTATTTCATCGAAAGCAGAGGCTACCTGAGTGAACAGTTCCCAGAGCATTTGGTTGTTACGCGAGTAATGAGTAGCGGGCCAATCCGCAGGAAGCTGGGCGTTAAGCTCTACTTCACCAAAAAAGCTGCTGATTCCGGCACGAGTCTTGGGTACCAAACCGATGTTTGCGGCGAGCACATTCTCGTAGCACTGTTCCAGCGTGCTACCAGCTGAGGATAGCGCTGCGGCAGCCACGATGCGACATTCAGACATTTAATTCCTACTTATCATTTTTGAAGCGCTGAGGAACGCTCACAATATTTTTTATAATTTCGCTAAAGCCTGCGAATTGTCAGCACAGTGTGTGTTGTGCCAATAGCGGCCCTAACCGTAACCAGCTGCTCATCGTCATACTGAATACTTATTAGCTGCTCCGGGCGATCAAACCGGATAGTTCTCGAGCTTCCTGATGCTCGATACGTCCCACCTAACGCCTCAACTTGATGTTCAACCTCAGTACTGGCTCCTCGTGTCCAGCTTATTAAATTAATAATAGCATGCATGGGGAGTTGTTTTTCAGCAAAGCCAGTGAAGCGCCATTGTTCACCGTACCAACTTGCCTCAGCAATGACTTTCCCGAGGGGGTCCATAAAGACGACATGTTGTTCATCCAGTCGCCAGGAAGTAGCCACCAGCAAACTCGTGATGTCATCTTCTACGTGAACGTCCACGTAGTCTATTCGTTCACCGGAGCCCGGCAACAACATGCCACCGGATACTGGACCTAGGGAAACAGGTGTTACCGCACAGGCAGTTAGTAGTATAACTAAGAACAGATAACTAACTTGACGCACGAACAATCTCTGCAGTGGTATTCAGCTTGCGCTCCGAGCTTTTCACGAAGGGGTTATCTAAATCCCACGCATAGCCAGCCAATACCGATGAAATCATGGTGGTGATCTTTTGCGCATGCACATGGTCATTGCGGTAGAAAATTACGTCTTGGAAGCGTCCGTCATACCAGCCCATCACATAGGTCTTGAAGGCCTTAACGCCCTGTAATAGCGATTTTTCGAAATCCGCTTCCCAATCCACTGACTCTCCCGCCAACTCACGCTTAATCGCGGAGGCTGCTAGGGACGCGGACTTCATAGCAATGGTTACCCCAGAAGAGAAAACGGGATCGAGGAACTCACCTGCATTACCTAGTACGCAGTAGCCATCACCATATAACGAAGAAATGTTGGTAGAGTAGGATTCCAATGTTCGGGTATCACTGTCCCACTTGGCGTCAGCTAATAATCCACTAAGATTCTCAACCTGACCCACTTGTCGGCGCAGGATTTCTGCGGGCGTACCCTCGCCCAAAAGATGACTCTCGCCTACCACCCCAATAGAGGCTCGGCCGTCAGCAAACGGAATTAACCAAAACCAGACATCTCGGTTATCGGGATGAATAGTGACAAGAATCTTCTCACGATCGAAATGTTCGGCAGTAATATGGTCCTCAACGTGAGTAAAGCAAGCTTTACGGCTGGGCAGATCGCTAGGTTCATCCAGTGACAATAAGCGTGGAAGTACACGACCATAACCCGAACCATCAACAACGAACTGGGCACGTATCGAGCGCTCATTACCTTCGTTGTCGGCCAAGCTCAGACGAGTAATCGACCCTGTGCGAGAATAGCCGGTAACACGGTGACCATAGTGAATAGCCACGCCACTTCGTTCTACCTCATCGGCGAGACATTTATCGAAATCGCCTCGTCGAACTTGCCAGGTTTCCCCGTCTCCCGAGCTGAATTTCTCTCTAAAATCAATCTCACTGTACTGACCACCCCACTCAAAAGCGGCCCCGTTTTTACGTTGAAAACCAAGCGCGTCAGCATTTTCGGCAACCGTCTCATAGAGTCCCGCTTCGCGTAGAATCATATTACATTGAGGAAGGAGTGACTCACCGATAACAAAGCGCGGAAAAATTCCCGCCTCAACTACCGCAACATTAAGGCCCTGGTCATGGAGTAATTTTGCAGCCACCGTTCCCGACGGTCCGGCGCCAATCACGACAACATCTAATAGCTCAGTTTCCATTACTTGCTCCCCGTTCGCTCAACACTAGCGCTGTTAAAAACGCCACCGAAATACCAACTGCAATGATCAAACCAATACTTGCTAAAACCGGCACTGCGCTTAGCGCCAACAGGCCAAAGGCCAAGATTGACGTCACTGCCGAACAAACGACTGCGTTGATGGCATAAGCCGCCTTCGACGCAACAAACAGGGCAAAATCAATACCTAGCCCCAACACTAATAGTAAAGATAGCACGCTAAACACGTTCAGCGCCAAGCCCGCTACATAAAGTGCCATCAAGCCAGCTAATGCGCCAGCAGCGGCGACGCCTAGGCGAAGTATTCCAGCACGCCACCCCTGCCGCCAAACCAACAGCCCCGCCAAGGCGACCAAAGCCATCGCAAAGAGGTAGCTAGCAAACTCACGTCCAACCTTTAAGGAGGCGGAAATTGCATCGGCTCTATCCACCAGCACAACGCCTTCATCCCAACTCGCGGATTCCAGCCGCTTCCAGGCTTCAGCGTTTGACGTCACCATCAGGGCTCCGTAATAGGATTGCGCCGGCGAATCATCTCCACTCGCTGGAGCTCCCTTTACAACGCTGATCGACCACGGCTCCATCAAAGGATTTGCGGCCAAGCCACTTAGCGTCAACACACTAAGTTGGGAAATCCTCTGCTGAAGAGCAGCTCGGTCAAGGGTGATACCTAAGTTTTGCTCAAAGGCGACAAGATTTTCCTCTTGCTCAAACCAATGTTTGAGTAAATCGATGCGTCGCTGTTGCTCTTGCTGCGGAAGCACCACATTGGCAAGATTACTGACAACGCTGAAAGCCTCGCCGACGGCTAGCGCTTCGGCTCGTATTTGAGCGGCACGCATCGCCACCAATAACTCATCTTCAGCTGGCGCACTGACAATAATGGTGCGCGGAGCCATATCAACGGCTAGCCACTCAGATAATGCCAATTGCTCCTGCTGAAGCGCTGTATTCAGAGGTTGCAGCTTTCTGACATCGTCGTCTGCTGGCGCTCGAATAATCATGATCACTAGTATCAGAATAGCAGTAATAGCGATCACTAGGGCCAAATTAGGCCGAAGTGAAGGGAACTGCTCCCATTTCAGAAGTGGGAAATGGGATGTCGTATTCGCTACCACCCGGGGAAACATAAATATCACAACTAAGACGGCAACCAACAATCCGACTGCTGAAAATACCCCCATCTGCGCTAACGCTTCATAGGGTGACAGGGCTTGCGCTAAAAACACCAGGATAGAACTTACTGCACTAAGTGCCAGCAGCCCACTAATACGCTGTTCGCGCTGCTCGGACTTCGCGAATAACCAGTGGAAGGCGTAATCCACACTCACTCCCATCAGACAGGCACCAAAGACCGTAGTCAGGATATGAATCTGACCGAAAATGAGCTGGGTGATAAGAAGCGCGGCGCCAGTGCCCACGGCCAGCGGATAAAACACAACGGCAATCAGGAAGGCGCGGCGAAACACCAGTAACAGTAAACTGATAATCGCGATGAGCGATGCTAGCCCAATGGTACTCACTTCGCCCTTAGCCTGATCCATAGCCGCATAGGCATAGCGAGCTGAGCCCACCGCAAGAATTTGGTAACCTTCAGTCTCTGCTCTAGCCTGTTCAGCTTCCAGCCAAACATTAAAATCGCGCTGCCACATTATGGAGCTAGCCAATTTGCCCGCGTCCAACTGCAGCAATGTTCCCCATTCGCCCGCTCTCTCGAAATAGGGAGCATCATCGAAAACTTGGGTGTCAGACATTTGTTCGGCGAAAAACCTATTGATCCCAGCGTCTATTTGGAGCGGGTCCCGCTGCAACATTCCGATAGGCGTATCAAAGCCAAACCACTTCGTCATCAGCCAATTACTGTAGTCATCCTCTACAAACTGTTCTGGGGAAGAAAAATTGAGGGCGAACCGCTGAAGGCTCTCATACTGACTAGCCAGTTCCTCGGGATCTCGCTGCCAGAGAATTTCTTTAAATAAGTTACTCTGCTCGGCGCGCTGGAATAAGTTGCCAGCGGATTGATGAGCTAAACGGCGCTCATCGTTAGAAATTAACACGAAGATAGTGGCTGACAATTTTTGACTTGGAACAGCCAATAAAGCCCGCACTGGATCACTCATCGAACTATCCGGAACCAATGCGAGTACATCGGTATTAATCTTCGGAGGGAATAGCCAAAGAGCTACTAGGATGAGTAGCGGCAGAGCGCTCCATTTGAACAGCTCTACCACTAACTTCATGGGCAACTAGCCCAGTCTATATCAGGGCGAATATCCGTGGGCGTCAAGGTTATTTCAGTGGAATGCCCACCCGTTTCTTGGTAGCTGATTCGCTCTAGATGTTGGCTGCCTGACACCTCCACAGCGCTTAGAATGGCCGCTACCGCTTCATTCAAAGGAACCAGCTTGACTAGCCACTGCTCCTCGCTCCAGCTAGCGGTAATCTCAAAGAAGGCCGACAGCTGCTCGAAGTCACCCGCAAAAATAGCTCTCACCCAGTAGCTGGCCGAGGCGCTAGAGACTGATTCAGCGGTCCAGCACTGCTGTGAGAAAAAGGGCGATTGAGTTAGCCAGATCACTCCCTGATGCTGTTCAAACAGGAAGCTTCCGGAGGATTTAAGAGGGCGTGATAACGACGATATGGTTTTCGTTTGTTCAAACACACCGAAGCTGAGGGTGTTTTCGGAAAGTCGTGATTTGACACTATCGAGCGCTTCGTCGGCAGTAGCCAGCTGCGCGGCAAATAGCATCAACACAGCCAGTGGAATAACGACTTTAGTAAGCCCGCTAATCAAGCTTGCACCCCGCATCGAGGAGTCTGTCACGCAACCCTAACGGGCTCCCAAAGGCCATCTCACCCGTCTTGATGTTTACCGGAACTTGAGTTGTAGAGGCCTTTGTTAGCTTTTCACCAGTCTCGGCATCGCGAATGGTATAACGAATCACTAAGCGACACTCCCACTCCAATATTTCCGCTAAAACCGCTAATTTCGAACCGTAGCGTGCAGGGCGAACATAGCGTAGCTTCATATCTACAATGGGCCAACCAAAACCGTCAGCCTCCATGGCATCAATATCGTAATTGATACTACGAATGAGCTCAGTACGGGCAATTTCGATATACTTTACATAGTGGCCATGCCAGGCAATTCGCATGATATCGACATCGTGAAACGGCACTTCTATCTGAGTTTCGTGCCCGATTAGCGCTGCCTTAGCCATTAGTGAAATCTGCTCTCTTTGATCGCATCAACCAAGTTTCTCAGATCGAACTCCAACGCTCGGTCATCGCTTAGTGGCGGAGCAACAGCGAATACCTGATCCAGTGTTCGCGCAACGGCTACTGGAAGCTCCTTGGTACGATTTCGTAATGAAACTCCCTGTGCGGCGCCAAAAAGGACCGCGGCACAAACTTGATCGAGTAATTGCAACACGCGGCGACAGTCACGTGCAGCAATCGTCCCCATGCTGACTTTATCTTGGTTATGACACTCTGTGGAACGGCTAAATACACTTGCCGGCATAGTTAGCTTAAGCGCTTCAGCCGTCCAGCTTGAAACACCAATCTGAACCGCCTTCAAGCCGTGATTGATCACCGCTCGATCACCCTCAGCGCCCGATAGATTACTCGGTAAGCCATGATTGAACTTCACATCAACCGCCTGTGCTAACTGTCTGTCTAAGAGGTCCGCCAGATTCGCCAAGTTAGTCTTCAAAGAGTCCATCGCATGAGCAATATGCCCACCGTAGAAATGCCCACCATGAAGCACGGATTGGGTTGCAGGGTCGATAATGGGGTTGTCGTTCGAACTATTTAACTCGGTTTCGATCAGCTGTTCGTAATGGCCCAACGCATCGGCAAGCACGCCAATGACATGCGGCGCGCAACGCAGCGAATAACGATCCTGTAGTCGGCTTGAATGAGTGGGTGCTGACTTAGCCTCTAGATCCTCACGTAATTGACGCGCTACGGCATTTTGCCCAGCGTGAGCTTTGACATTAAAAAGTCGCTCGTCATAGTGGAAGTCATTCCCGTCTAAGGCAATGGTATTAAGGGCCGTGATGCGCGTTGATAGAAACTGAGCATAACGCGCTCGTTCCAAATTCAAACACGCCAAGGCGGTCATCACCGCGGTGCCATTCATTAACGCTAAGCCCTCTTTAGGGCGAAGGCTAATTGGCTCTAAATTACATGCGCTTAGCGCCTCGCTCGCGGGTACAAGCTGACCATCAAAAAAGACCTCTCGCTCCCCACACAAGGTCGCCGCCACATACGACAAGGGCGTTAGATCGCCCGATGCACCCACCGAACCCTCTTCGGGAATACGTGGCGATATACCGCTATTGAGGAAGGCAACTAACTGCGTAAGTAAGCCCCAACCAACCCCAGAGTATCCACGAGCTAAAGACACTAGTCTTGCCGCTAGAATCGCTCGACTTTCTACAACCGAGAAGACATCGCCCATACCACAACCATGGAAGGTATAGATTTGCCGAGGCAGCTCGTAGGCCAATGACTTGCTCACCGTGACCGTACAGCTATCACCATAACCTGTCGTGACGCCGTAAATGACGCCCTCGTTTTCAAGTAGCTGATCCAAAAGCTCCGTGCCACTGTCAATCCACGCCCGATATTCGGCGGAGTTATCTAACGCAACCGTTACCTGATTGTGGGCAATGGCAACAATGTCAGCCGCTGTCAAAGCGCTTCGACCGATCACAATGGTCGACTTCTCAGCGGCTTGATCAAGATACTTTGAATACATGTTAATCCTTGCTAGGGCCCCAGAAGGGGTAAAAATTAAACCATTGTTCGGGTGCACTGCGCACATGTTTCTCTAAGCTTAGCGAGTATTGGCTACAAGCTTCAAGTAAACCTTGCTCTCGGTTGCCTCGTTCGAGTACCAACCTTGAGTAGGCGTATTCGAAATTAATCCGAAAATGATCGCCTTGGCGATAGCAAAACATGAAGAATACTGGACACTTCAGCAGTGCCGCCAGCATGAAGGGGCCTTGCGGAAACTCCGCGGGCTCGCCCAAAAAGGGGACTGAAATTGTCCGTCCGCCATTAACGGGTACACGATCAGCGGTAATGACCACCAAATAGCCCTGAGCTATTTTTTCACTCAAGACAAAGGCCGTCTCCACACCTACGCTCGTTACCTGAATAAGCTCTATCGAATCTTTAGTATAGGCGGAAACCGCTTTATTGAAGGTCTCTGCGTGCTCAGTATGAACTAGCGCACAGACCTTGCGATTTGCCTTGCCCGCCATTGCTTTGCAGGCTTCTACATTACCGTGATGAGAACCAATCAGGAGCGCACCTTGGCCGCTATCAATGACGCTGCGAAATTCTTTCCTACCGTGAATGTCGGTAGCAGATAAGTCGTATTGCCGGCTTAGGATCAGTAGACGATAGAGCATGCTGTTTGCAAACGCCCAGAATTGCTTAAATACCCCAAAGGCTAGGCGCCCACGTGATATCGCAGGATTGATGCGTCGCCAGTAGTCAACGGCCCCGCGACGAGCCACTGGATTCAGAAGAATAGAAACCAAGACGACGGGAAACAACACCACCCTGAAGGGCCAAATGCCAAAACGTCGGTGCAGCCACAACATAAAGTGGAGACCACGAACCCAACCAAAGTCTTTATTGTCGGTCCAATGAGCAGCCATTACTTAAACCACCGATAGACCAGCTTTGGACTTCTAACCAGCATCCCGAGAAATAACTTCCAATGGGTGGAGGCTATTTCCAGATTGTCATGTAAGGCACGAAAGTGGCTAACCCCATCCTCCGGGTAAGACACGTTGACGGGGACCCATTGCATGCGGACACCTTGCCAATGCAGCCGAACTAAAATTTCAATATCAAAGCCCATGCGCCAATGCATATCACCCTGATCAACTGCTTGGAGCGTTGATGTCAGCGGGTAAATACGAAAACCACACATTGAATCTTTGATCGCAAAAGACAAGCTGTTCAGCCACACTAGGACATGAGTCACATATCTTCCGTAAAGTCGTCGCTTTGGTATCGAGGCATCAAATTGAGGTAGACCGGCAATGAGTTTCTTCGGAGCCTCAGTGGCTGCCTGCAATAGCTGAGGAAGTGCCTCTAAGCCATGCTGACCATCCGCATCAACTTGTAAAACGTGGCTAAAGCCTAATTGCTTGGCCCAACGCAAACCGGAAACTACAGCAGCGCCCTTGCCGCCATTCTCTTCTCGGTGTAAAACCTGAACGGACTCCATGGTATCCAAGTGTGCCAAGACTGCGTCCGAAGCGCTGCTTGAACCATCATTGACAATTAGCACCGAGAGACCATTCGCCCGAAGCGCCGTCACAACAGATTCAATCGCATTCGGGTGATTGTAATAGGGAATTAGTACAGCTAGTTTCACAGAGTTACTCATCCACCAACAGTTTTGCCTGAGCAAAAACGGTTTCGTTATTTAATATTTTGAGGTGATATTGCGCTTTGTCGGCGACATATTTTAACCGAATCTGAACATCTTCCCCCGGCTTAATTACGGATTGAAACTTCACCGTAGCGAGGACGCTGATACATCGGGACTCTTCAAACCATAGTCGAATGTATTGCTCTGCCATCCATATCATCGCTACCCCAGGCAGAACAGGCTGCTCGGGGAAATGCCCTTGAAACCAAGGCAGGTCTTTCGAAATTGATAAATCTAATGAAAGCTCGTGAACCGACAACCAGCCAACGGCTATGGGCGTAGGCAACCGCTGGTCTGAACTGAGTAATTTGAGGCACGATTGGTCCGTCACTTTTGATCTCTCCGTAGTTGGCAAACTCCTCAGGAATCGCCATTTACGCGGTATGGTACTGGGTTCGAGAAACGAGGTACAGTAATGACGTAGAACCCCCTTCAACGCCAACGTTGCGTCGCTAGTCAACGCCGAGGGATCTTCAACCACGACAAAAGCTGCCAGCCTTGATTGGCTGTAAGGTACTACCCGAACCGACTTTACTTTTGGGTGCTCAAGTAACTTTTGTTCAACGGCAGTTAAGGATATGCGCTTCTCATTGACCTTGGCAATTCGATCCGCTCTGCCGGAAAGCCCAAAGGAACCATCTGTTCCGACAGGGTTTAAGTTATCGTCCAACTGGCGCGTGGAACACCAAGGTGAGGACACCTCGTTGCTCGCGAAGTTAATTGACACTCCTGTTAACAGCTTCCAGTGATGTTGATCCGCTGACTGCGATCGAGTAGCGATACCTCCCGTCTCAGTGCTTCCGTACAGTTCAAGAATAGGAGTTTGCAGCCATTTTGCTGCGGCCACTGCCTCGGCGAATGATAGCGGCCCTCCGGAGCTAACCACGAGTTTAGGCGTTTTTTCGGGCGCTGAGGTAGAGCCTAATCTCGCTAACTGCGATGGTGACGAGATAACCGCTAAATCAATTTCTGTATTGAGGGCATGTGCCACTTCACTTGGATACACCCAAGTTTCTGACACGAGCTGCAATCCCAAGCTGACCGGGACTACTAGGCGAAATAGAAAGCCATAAATATGTTGATGCGAGACGGTACCGCCGACTTTTTTGACATCACGATAAAATGTTGCCAAAACCGTAGCCTCAGTCTCAAGCTGGGAAAGAGTCTTGTAGACAACCTTGGCATCACCACTCGAGCCAGAGGTAAGGAAAGCTAGCTCTCCTGGGCTTTCGACTAATCGATTGGAGGACTTAGACTCATGGAACACACCCTCCACATAGGCATCCCTTCCACTCGCCAAGAACTGACTCAGTGCAGACTCGCTGATCTGATTCAACAAAATGGGAGTACAGCCGCTTTCCAATAGCCCAAGCACTACGCCGCAGCACTCATCAAGTCGTTCGCAGAATACGCCAACTTCAGCAGTTGTCACTCGCCCTTGAATGCTCTGATAGCTTCTTGCCGCCACTTCGCTACGTTGCTCAACAAAATCCTGAAATCCCGTTACCAATAAGCTCATAGATAGTTAGGTCCTGCGATACCAAATACGGAAAATAAATTCTAGAACAAAGGTGCTAGCAACGAGTAGGTAAGCAATCAAACCGTTGAACAAGAGCCAGAGATCTCGATCACCAAGTACTACAGTGTAAGCACTTGCTACGGCGGTAAAACCAAACACAACGCACCATAGCTTCGTTACTTGTCGGGTGTAGTGGACGCCCTTCGGCTCTAAATCAGGTTCGCGTCTTCTGGCTATGAGCTCCACCAAGGGTACTTGCCCGGGACGCAAACTCTGCGCGAACCAGACCAACATCATCAGGTTAATAGCTCCTGGATACGATAACGCCGCGATATTAGGGAATAACAGAAACACAGCAACGATAGCCAGTAACAGGGATAAGCCAACGACCGCTCGAACTAATGTTAGCCCAGACCGAATAAAGTCGAGATTCCTCAATACTAATAGGAGTATTACTGGTATGACAAAGATCGCCCTCGGCACTGAATCCCAAAACAACCAGAGACTGATGGGATAAAGAACCGATAGCAAAAAAATGAGCGCGTTCAACTGTTTCGTAGAGTATTAATAGCCTCTACCACTTCGCCCACCGTTCGAACTGACTTAAATTCGTCGGGGGCGACTTTCTTACCGGTCATCTCACGAATTCGAACAATCAAATCCACTGCATCAATTGAGTCAATATCCAAGTCATCGTAGAGCGCGGCTTCTAACGTGACATCATCGGGATTAACATCAAACATCTCTTCAAAAATTACTTTCAATTCATTGAGGGTATTTTCATCTGCCATTATCTATTGCTCCACGTATCAAGTTCTTGCACCAGCAACGAATGCTGCCAATGCCGTGACACTTGAGAAATGCTGTCGAGTTTCTTCTGGATTCGCTTCAGGATCAATCTTCACGCCGTATTTTTTCTGCAGAGCCAGACCCAACTCTAAAGCATCGATGGAATCTAAGCCCAATCCTTCAACAAATAGCGGTTCACTGGCATCAATTTCATCGGCAGACATATCTTCAAGGTCCAACGATTCAATGATTAACTCTTTTATTTCCTGTTCTAATTCCTGTCCCATTCATCACCTCGGTCTGTAAAAAAATTGAGCCAATCTGCAGTGAGTTGCCTAGCTGCCTTCGCTCGCGGCAAATTTCTATAGGGTTCGAGCTCCCACTTCCCCTCATACGATAGCAAAAATCCGGGTGCTACCGAAGGCAAATGATGCCAATGCACTTCCTTTGTCAGAAAAGGAGTAGTTCGCTGAATCGTCAACATAAGGACGGGCAAATCAGCCATAATAGCTATGTTAGCAGCACCGCGGGATAACGTCATGGCTTTCGCTGCTGAAGTTCGTGACCCCTCGGGATAAATAATGATCACCTCACCCTGCGCAACCGCTTGGCGGCATTCTTCCAACATTTCCGGCCGACCATCGTTCGGAATAAATCCACACGCTCTCACTAACACTCCAACAAAGGGGTTATTCCAGAGACTCTTTTTTACGATGCAATTAGCACGTGGCATACGCGCGATCATCATCACTACATCAATAAGACTAGGATGATTAGCAATTAGCACTCCGCCCTGTTCCATATCCTTAGCAAGCGAAGTCCAATTATCCCGCCGTATATCCACTCTGCCGGCCAGCCGAATATAAGTCACCAACACCGCGAAGCCGGAACTAATTGCATAGCGACTCCAGCGAATCCGAAGCTCTCGCCGACGAACCAGCAGCCGCAACAGAAGTACGCAGGCAGACAGCACGATTGCTCCCAGTCCAAAACTCACAAAACCCACAGCGGTGGCAAAGACGAAAAGCAGACGGTATAGGTACGTCGATGACTGCCTCAGCATTTAGCCACGTCCGAAAAGCGACTTTGCTAACAGCCGAAAGATGTCACGATAACCAGCGCTATCGTCTAATTGTTTCGCCTCGAGAAGGCTTAAAGCTTGACCACTATCGGAGAGGCGAAGAACGAGTGCCGTCGTCGCTACATTCATTGCCGATACCGGCCGATAGACATCTGGAATTGATTGATCTGTCATGACAAGCAACACATCCTTTGCTTGTTCTCTGCGAAGGAGTTCTGCTTCCAAAAGTGCGTTGTAGAATCGATGTTTCGCCGCGCTGATAGCCACAATATGTTCATGATTCTTGGTTGCCATTGAGAGAATACCCGGCTCGGCATTTTGTACCGATAGAGAGAAGTCAGTGGGCGACATAGGCTCATCGTCGACAATCGATTCCATTAGCCGCTGAGTTCTGGCGAGATCGCCATATTGTGAACTCCAAACAATACTCAAGCCTTCCCCATTGAGTAGCTGATTGGCAAGCGCCGCCGCCCGTTTACCCGCCGCACTTAAGCGCCGATTAAGCATGGCAGGCAATTTTACGCCTGCAGCGAAGACCTCTTCAGGGATGCCATCGGCGATAAGGCGTTCTTCATCTTCAGCCTCGACATCAATGGCGACAGCCTTAATCATTAGTGTATCGATGGTCATTGTGCTACTTTCTCAGCTACTTAATTTCATTATGGGCGAATTAGCCTAGCTAATAAACATGATAAACACGCTGTTCGATTTTCACCATCTTGGCGACGAGCTTTCTGGGTCACCTCGAGAGCGACGTCAGGCAATGCGGGCTTGTTCGCGGTTAAGATTAGCAAGCTTACTAAGCCAAGCTGGGGCTAGCAGTACCGAAGTCATTCGTGATGACAAAGGCCTTCATCCAACCGATGGTCAATTCTACTGTTCCGTATCGTATACTCAAACGTTAGTTGCTTCAGCAATCTCTCGCCACCCTATCGGTATTGATATTGAAACTATCTCGGATCGTCGTGATTGGCAAAAGATGGGAAAATTTCTTTGGCGTGAAACGCCTAAAAGCATCGAAGACTTCTACTTTCGCTTCGGAGTAATGGAAGCTTGGGGCAAATTACAGGGCATTGGGATTCATTCGCAGAGCCGGCGGATCAAGGTATTAGACACTACCGTTCTGTCTCCCGACTACCCGAACGATAGCTGGCGCTTTATCAGCCAACGACATAATGGCCTAAACTTCTGTATCGTCGTTGACGAACGACATATGCCATCTGGGCAGGAAGAGACAATCAGTAGTCAAATTAAAACCCAACTCAACTCGCTAGCGCGCCCCCGCTATAAGGCCAAGTAATCGCGTCCTATCGAAGGACAATACGGCTTCTGCATTCGGTCGAAATGATTTCGAGTTAAACACCTAACTAGCGAATAATTGCCCGTCTATATCCGCAAAGCCCTTGAATTCAAGCGTGTTACCACTAGGATCACGAATAAACAATGTCCCCTGCTCGCCTGCGGTACCGGGGAAGCGAATATGAGGTTCCACCACAAATTCAACGCCCTTTTGTTCGAGGCTAGAACGCAATTCATTCCAAGCAACCATGGTTAGTACTACGCCAAAATGGGGTACCGGTATGCCATGGCCATCGACCATATTTGATGCATCAGCTTGCTGTTTTTGTTCGTCCAGGTGCACAACAAATTGATGCCCAAAAAAATTGAAGTCAACCCAACGATCACTACTTCGCCCTTCAGGGCACGCTAATAGTTGACCATAAAACGCTCTTGCATGAGCGAGTGAATCTACGGTTACAGCAAGGTGAAACGGTGACAGCATAACGAACCCCTCGGCCTCTAAAGCCCTTCAATTAAAAAGTTAGTTGGTTAAACTAACCGCTGGTCAATTTGACTCAGCGCCTTAACTTGCCCATTATTTGGACTATACAATAATTAAATTATCGAAATCGTAACAGAAAACGGTGCTTGCTATGACAAAGAAAAAGGCTAATTTAACACGTCGTTCTTTCCTCGGTGTCGTCTCGGGAACCTTTGCGGGCTTTGGGATGTCAGTGATTTCCAAAACTTCCCAGGCGGAGGTCGTTACTGACTCCGACCCTAATGACGAAGCTGGCCGTGGGCGTGGTGGTAGCGGCGTTACTGATTCCGATCCAAATGACGAGTCCGGTCGCGGTCGTGGCGGCAGCGGCGTTACTGATTCGGACCCTAATGACCAATCAGGTCGAGGCCGAGGTGGCAGCGGTACCACGGATTCAGATCCTAATGACCAATCAGGTCGAGGCCGAGGTGGCAGCGGTACAACTGATTCAGATCCTAATGATGAGTCGGGTCGTGGGCGCGGCAGCAATGGCGTGACCGATTCAGATCCTAATGACCAGTCAGGTAGGGGCCGAGGCGGCAGCGGTACAACTGATTCAGATCCGAATGATGAGTCAGGCCGTGGGCGCGGCAGTAATGGCGTAACCGATTCAGATCCTAATGACCAGTCAGGTCGAGGCCGAGGTGGCAGCGGTACAACTGATTCAGATCCGAATGACCAGTCAGGTCGAGGGCGTGGTAGCAACGGCGTCACTGATTCCGATCCGAATGACCAGTCAGGTAGAGGCCGAGGTGGCAGCGGTACAACTGATTCAGATCCGAATGACCAGTCAGGTCGAGGGCGCGGTAGCAACGGCGTCACTGATTCAGATCCGAATGACCAGTCAGGTAGAGGCCGAGGTGGAAGCGGTACAACTGATTCAGATCCTAATGATGAGTCAGGTCGAGGGCGCGGCAGCAATGGCGTGACCGATTCAGATCCTAACGACCAATCTGGTCGTGGGCGCGGCGGCAGTGGCATTACCGACTCGGACCCCAACGATGAGTCCGGTCGTGGCAGAGGTAATCGCGGTTACAAAAACAAATAACGAAGTAGGTTGTTAATGGCATCGTTACCTCCATGGGTAAGTAACCCCCTGGGATACTTACTGGGCGACATTTCGCCCAGTAAGTTTTTCAGTGACTATCACGAGCAGAAGGCATTACGCTGTAAACCTAGTGATACGCAGCACTTCCAAAGTTTACTGAATGAGCATCGCTTAGATACCATCATTGCAGAAACGGAGTTGCCTCCAGAATCCTTGGAAATGGCACGAACTAACCCCCCATTATCACGTGATCAGTTTACCTTTCAAAATGGTGAGATTGATCGCGGCGCCGTCGTTCGACATTTCCAGCAGGGTGCTACCTTAATCCTTACTCAACTGCAGTTAGCTGATCCTAAACTCGCCGAGCTATGTCGAGCGCTTGAGTATGAATTCAGTGCTCACGTGCAAACTAACATCTATTTCACGCCTCCGGGCTACCAGGGCTTTCGCACTCACTTCGATGATCACGATGTATTTGTTATTCAAGTTAGTGGCCAAAAGGATTGGACCCTCTACGAACGACCAGTGAATAATCCCTATCGTGGCGAACGCTTCCAGTCCAGCAAACATCCTGCCGGTGAGGTTGCCGATAAATTCACCCTCACTGCCGGTGAATGCCTGTATGTACCTAGAGGTTTAATGCATGACGCAGTAGCTAGCGGCAGTGAGCCCTCTCTACATATAACGGTGGGAGTCATTGTGAAGTCATGGGCAGATTTAATGTTGGAGGCCATGTCTGAGGTCGCGCTGCAGGAACCGAGCTTCCGCAGATCACTCCCACCCGGATTCGCCAAGATCGACTTTGATCGTTCTCAGGCCGAAGAACACTTCCAAAGCTTAGTATCAGCATTCGCCGACTCGGCACAGCTTGACGGCGCCTTTAATGCGTTCGTGGGTAATTTCATTCGCTCACAACCGGCTCTCGTCAGCGGCGCACTCAGCCATGCTGCCACTCACAGTTTAGCCGAACACAATTACCGAGTTCGACCTAATTCGCTTGCTCGGACGTTTATTGACGATAGCTCGGGCGAGCTCATTGTGGTTTGTCCTGGCGGTGATATCCGATTCGCTCCGGACGCCGAGGAGAAGATTGATAGTATTCTCGCCGGACAGCTTTTTAACGCTGAATTCCTTGAAGGCTTAACCGATAGCAGTGCAGACATCATCAATAAGCTGCTCGCCTTTGGTATTGTTCAAGTAGACACAGACTCGCCAGCGCACTAAATCCCGTCAAAGGAATACCGTCAAAGGAATCCAGACATAGTACTTAGCACAAAAAAGGCCGTTCAATTGTGAACGGCCTTTTCAGTTTATGGTGTATAGAAGATAGGCGAGCCTGGCCCCACCGGAATCTCTGCCACAAATACCCAAAGGTAGAAGAATGAGCTCCATATCACCACGAACACCATGGTGTACGGCAGCATGATTGAGATCAAGGTTCCGATACCAATATTCTTGTAGTAGCGTGAGGCGATGGCGAGAATCAAACCAAAGTAGCTCATCATCGGAGTGATCAAATTAGTGGTTGAATCGCCTATTCGATAAGCCGCCTGAATGGTCTCAGGAGAGTAACCCACTAGCATTAACATGGGCACGAAGATGGGTGCCGTCACAGCCCATTGAGCCGATGCCGACCCTAAGCTGAGATTAATAAGTCCGCAAACCAGAATGAACAGGAAGAATAAACTTGGCCCGGTGAGACCCGCTGATTCCAGCGCCGTTGCGCCCATTACCGCTAACACAGCACCGAAGTTAGTCCACTTGAAGTAGGCTACAAACTGAGCCGCAAAGAAGACTAGTACCATATAGCCGCCCATTGAGCTCATGGCCTTAGACATAGCATTAATAGCGTCTACATCGTTGTTCATTGTCCCCACTACCTTGCCGTAAACGAAGCCAGGTACAGCAAAGAAGATAAAGATAAAGGCGACAATACTTTTAAGGAATGGAGAACCACCCAACTCGCCTGTCTCCGGGTTTAATAGAACACCACCCAGTGAATCCATGGCGGTAGCGGCAATAACCAAGCCCACCAGCACAGCTGCTAAACCCGCAAAACGAAGACCTCGACGCTCAATATCGGTCAGCGCAGCGCCACCTTCAACCTCTGTGTTTGCCAGTGCCTCGGGATCGCCCATTGCTGGATCATAGGTACCCAGTTTGGGTTCAACCACTTTTTCGGTTACCCAGGTGCCCATGGCCGTAACCAGGAACGTTGACGCTGCCATAAACCACCAATTGGCCTCAGCACCAACGGTGTAACCGCTATCGATCATCTGAGCAGCTTCTTGCGTGATACCACTCAGCAAAGGATCTACGGTGCCTAGTAGTAAGTTCGCTGAGTAGCCCCCTGATACACCCGCAAATGCTGCAGCTAAACCCGCTAGAGGATGGCGACCTAGGGAATGAAAGATCATCGCCGCTAACGGAATCAAGACCACATAGCCGAGTTCGGATGCGGTATTAGAAAGAATGCCGGCAAAGACGATCACAAAGGTCACTAGTCGTGCTGGTGCGCCATAAACCATCTTACGCATGACCGCAGAGATTAGCCCCGAGTGCTCGGCAATGCCCACGCCTAGAATCGCTACCAGTACCGTTCCCAAAGGCGTGAAACCGGTGAAATTGGTGACTAACCCAGTCAGAATGCGCTGCAAACCCTCTGCATTCATGAGGCTCACGACTCGAATCATGCCATCCTCAGCCACATTAGGTGAGCCTGCCGGACGCGGATCGATGACGGAAAACTCAAAGTAACCGGCTACACCACTTGCCACAATCACCGCTATGCAGAAGAAGGCGAATAGCGTAACGGGATGCGGTAGTAAGTTACCGAGAAACTCTACCGAATCCAGAAAACGGGTAAAGATAGTTTTTTTACTAGGATGATCCATGAGAAGCCCTAAAAGTTCTTATTTGAGCAATAGTCTACCTTATTTCCCAAGTGAGTTCCCAGCCGCTGATCAGCGTGAGAAAAACCGTTGGCATTCAACGCCATACCTTTCCAAACAGCTTTCTGGAACGTCCCCGCAGACCGAGCGCTCAGCCCTTTATTTTGACTGCGAATTCAATTAGGCTCACTAGATAAAATGACTATCAGGAAACCGCCATGCCCACGCTGCTCTTAGCTCTTGTTCTTTCGTTGACAGCCCCCTTTGTCCTTGCTGACCAAGAAGCGTCGTGTCACACGAATTCAGCGCTATGCTTCGACTCGATCACCGACCTATCCATAGGAGTCCTCCGTGAGCGGCAGTATCGAGCGAGCTATGAACTGCTCTCTTCGCGGAGTCTTGGCGAATTCTCGGGTGCCATGCTGGCCTTTGAAATTGATGAAATTCGTCAATATACCCGCCTCGCTATTCCGCAGGCTGAGCGTCCTGAAGAAGGTTATCCGGTGGTAGTGTTCGCCCACGGCTGGGTTGGTATTAGTGGTGCACCTAACTTTGAATTTGCCGAGAGTGGCCTATACCGTGAGATGATGGAAGCCTATTTGCAAGCCGGCTTTGCAGTGATGATTCCGGGCTTTCGTGGGCATGGAACCGTAGACAACCACCCCGCCCAGGGCATTGAATTCCTGGAGCATTTTGACAACAGCAGCTATCTGTCTCCCACCTTCTACGCCATGGATTTGCTCGGTAGCGTACAGGCCATTCCGTCTCTCAATCGCATCCACCAACTGGGCGCCTCCCACGACACGCCGCTGATAAACCCGAGCGAAGTTAAGCTCGTTGCGCACTCGCAGGGTGGGGATGTGGCGTTAACCGCATTAGCCATTGCCAACAATAATCGTCTCGTCCGGACTGCGTTTGATTCGTCATCCATCTGGTCCGGCTGCATTCCGGATCGATTCACTCAAGCGGAAACCTATGGGCCGATGTCTAACAGTCGCGAAGCATTCCTATCCGGTGACGGAACTTGGACTGGGAGCGCAATTGGCCGCAACGGCGAAAGCAATCCTAATTTTGTTTTTGCTTGGCCGGCCGAATGGATCGGAACGTTGGATGTGAATAATGCAGATTGGAGTTGGCAGGATGACACCTGGAAGCTCTCCATGCTTGCATCTTTCGATGATCGCTACCAAACCATGTATCAAACGCTCTCAGACCACTTCGGTGACCTAGATGGCGTCAGCTATCGCGTAACTACGTCACCAGCGGGCAAGGTTAGCGCAGAACATCATCCACGGGTTGCGGATCGCTTGCTTGAAATCGGCGGTTTCCATCAGGAGAGGCGCCTCTCAGCACCTATTATCTTTAATATCTCAGATCGCGATTATTACAGCTTACCGGAGTGGAACTTAGAATTAGCGGAGCGCATCAATGACGCCGGCGGCAATGCCAAGGTAAATATCTACCCTGGCACCACCCATGGTCTGGGTGTTAGCGAACGGCAATGGTTTTCGCCAGCTGGGACTGAATCAGCGGTAGCCAAAGCACTGGCTGCCGATATCGCGTTATTCAGAGACTAAAGGCGTGCCGCTGGCACTACTGAACTCAACACGAAAAAAGCGATTGGGGCGTTTGAGCTGATAGACAAATTGCTCCGCAGAGCTCTCGACGGTCCATACATTGACTAATGAAACGGTTAACCCCGTAGCATTAAACACAGCTTTAGTTTGCTCGTCTGCAGGAAAATCGAGCTGACCGTTTACGCCTGTGGATTCGCCAAAACCGCCGTAGCCAGTCACCTCGTCAAAGGAACCATCCGAGTGGCGATGCTCGTGGCGGAATTCAATGGTTTCCCCCTGACGAGTGAATACCCACGTTCGAGACTTATCGTCACCTACCCAAAATGGCACTCTAATTTCGTTAGCGGAACACTGCTCGAATCGAGCCAGCATGTTTGCACTGGCGAAGTCAGCATCTACCTCATCATCCGAAACCATCACACCTTGATATTGCATACCACAGTGGAGTGAGAGTTGCTGCCAAAAAGCCTCTGCTGGACTTAGCGCTACAGCGGGCTGATGTTGACTTGTGGTTGAGCAACCTAGCAAGCTAGTTGTTAGCAGTACGAGTAGAATTGTCTGTCGATTAAACATAGAAAAGGGCCTGTTGCTGTTATTCACCACAGCATAGCAGACCCTTGATCAAAGCGAAGCGTTGAATCGCTTAGGCTGGATTCACAATAGCGCGAGTTCGCTCAATGATGTCAACGCCCTGCTGAAGTAGCCAGTAGGGAATATCAATTAACACCCAGTTTTCCTTGAGCTTATCGCCTTCACGACGATAGACGTCCACAACCCGCATATCGGCACTGACGTTGCCACCAGGAAGCCCCATAAAGCCACCTGTAGGTTGATTAGAAAGGTTAGGCCAGCCAAAGAAGCAGGCGTAATTACCCTCCGCAAAACGGCTAACGTGGCCATTAAATACCTTACCAGTAAGTCCTTCGCGGAAGGGATATTGGTGCTGCTCTTGGTAGCGCTCAATGGTGTAGGTTGCACCGATGCCTGCTGGGCCATACCACGTCATATCCTGATGCCAAGTTCGCGCTAGGACTTCAGGCGGACAACGGTCGTTACCCGACATATTCAATGAGGACAAATCATCAATCATCTGATTGAGAACCGCTAGCGTCTTAACCGCCTCTTCCGGCTGCTGAGCTTCGGCGATAATACCATCGTGCGTTTGTGGTCCTGGGTAGACGAATGAGGCACCAGTTTGCGGCGGTAGTGGGTTGATTCCACACTGATGCATCACGCCAATGATGTCTATCCAGAGTCCCGTCTGCGTAATTTTGCCATTCTCCACGCAGTTAAATTCGGCGTAGCGAATGTTGATCATCTTGCGAGTAGGTCGGATACCCATCCACTCACCATCCAACAAACCGGTAAAGTGGCCCATGCTCATCACCCAATTATCGCCGGCGATTTCACTCTCACCCGCCATAAAGACATCTTCCCTACGTTGCATTGCGGTCAGAGCCTTGAACAGTGGCTGCCAAACGATCTCCGCTACCGTGTCGCGGCAGCTTTGCTGGTTGTAAGGGTGAACGCCATAAAAGGTATAATCATCCGCAATATAGTCCTTCATAACGGCTGCTACGGTATTCTCGTCGGCGGCTGACATAGCATTGAAGTAAGCTTTTACAAATTCTTTGTTATCTTGATGAACGGTCATGAGACTGCCTTACTATTAAATTTGATTACCTGAATAACCGCAGTTTATCACCTAAAACCGCAAAATGTACTTCGAAGTCAAAAATATTTTTAGCCGAATGCTAATGCCTTCAGCCTAGCACCATTTGTCGCCGAACTTGCACCAATCTACAGAACTGATAGCCTTGATTGAAATATGGAGATAGATCTATGAGCAATGGAGACTTAGCTACAGATTCCACGGTGAGCGATAAGCACGCTCATCACCGACATGATGTCAATGAAATCAAGCCGGCCGATCGGGAAACACGAGAGATTATTACGCCGTTTGCCTTCACCATGGAACCGTCTTTGGTGGGCATTCCTCTCGCCACGCCTTTTCGTCGCGGTATTGCCATCGCCATTGATGCCATAATCATTGCTTTTACCGCTCAACTGGGCAGCCTTTTTATAGCCATGATTGCGGCTATTGCAGCATTCTTCAGCGTCTCGGAGAAATACTTCCCAACTCAACAGCGCTGGTTAAGGGTGTTACTCAAAACGCTCTCCGGTATCGCTATCTTAATTACCTTTATCGGCATTCTGCTGAGCTTCAGTGAGCAGTCATTTTTTGACGCGGCCGGCGTGGATAGTTCGAATGTCACTAGTGAAGAGCGTATCGCCCTTGAAAGCTATGTCGCCGCAACGAATCCGAGTTCCTGTGACACCAGTTGCGTGCGCGAGCAATTAGTCACGCTTCAAGAGACCCTTCGTACACAGGAAGACAGCAAGGACATCTCCGAACTCAGCGATGATGAAGTAGCCCTGCTTAATGGGGTGTACCACATCATGAATGCCGCGTTGGAATCGGACAACGATTCGGCCAGCATCGCCGATGTAGTAACCGATGCAAGAGAGAATGTCATCCAGGATAACGCCAACGCTACCATCATAGAGGGCGAATTACCTTCGTCGGAAGAACCCGAAGAGGATAGCTACAGCTTGTTAAAGTGGGCTCAGGGCCTCCTCGAAGACCTTGGCCTAGGCTTCGGTTGGGCGGCAGTTTACTTCACGCTGTTTCCGGTACTTTGGAAAGGTCAGACCCCCGGCAAGCGCTTACTAGGAATCCGAGTACTAGCGCTCAGTGGTAACTATCTCAACATCTGGGATTCATTCGGTCGCTACGGTGGTTATGGCGCTGGCTTTGCTACCGGTCTACTTGGATTTTTTCAGGTTTATTGGGATCCGAACAGACAGGCTATTCATGACAAGATTAGTGGCACCGTAGTCATTCGCGGTCGTCCCGGTGATGACAGCGATGCTGATGAGTGATTGTTAAGTCGCTGGGTTTAACCCTATAAATTCCCTATAAATTTGCCACGATAAATCATGAGTTCGCAAAACTCTCTAACCTCGCCTAAGTTTAATAACTAGGAAGAGTAAGAGATAATAGGGAGCGAAACTAACTCGTGAATTTACCACAACGCATCGCCGCCATCATCGATCGATATCGGCTTTGGCTTTGGCTTGAGCCAACCCAGATAACGCCTCAACCCCAGCGATATCGGCCGACAATGATTACCCTCGCTTTGACTTTCGCCGTTTTGACTGGCGCAAACCTCAACGCCGCTACGGATACCGCGACAATTCGGATTGAAGTTCGTTTAGCCGAGCTGACCGCTCAGGAGATACGGCAACTGAGTACCTTTTGTGAGAGCCGAATAGCAAGCTCCGACCAATGTGAAAAGATTGACGAGCTATTCCGTTATAGCGCGGTCTCAGACCTGTCAGCACAGTCCTCTGAGGAAGATATTCGTAACTATCTAGGCCAGTGGCTCAATAGCGCTGACTTACGCACCATAGAGCCCTGTGACTTTGAGCTGGAACGACTCGATGACGGCTCCATCTCGCTAATCACCGTCAATCGAGAGTAGTGCTGCTATAGCGCAGCACTCAACGCTTTAATATCATAATTCAGCGTTTTATCGTTAAGGGTGTAATCCACGGGAACGTCAATCAAATGAACGCCGGGTTGGGCTAAACACTGCTGTAACTGCCCTTGCAATTGACTCGCACTGCTAATTCTCCAGCCATGGGCGCCGTAACTTTCAGCGTACTTAACGAAATCAGGATTGCCGTAGTCCAAGCCAAAGTTGTCGAACTCCATATTTGACTGCTTCCACTTAATCATCCCGTATGCATCATCTCTAAGGATCAGCACAACAATGTGTAAATTAAGTCGGACCGCCGTTTCCAGCTCCTGACTGTTCATCATGAAACCACCATCGCCACAGACGGTGATAACGGCACGATCGGGATAGACCATCTTCGCGGCCATCGCTGACGGCAGACCTGCACCCATTGTCGCCAGTGCGTTATCTAGCAATAGGGTATTTCGCTCGGCGGCACAGTAGTTTCGGGCGAACCAAATTTTATACACCCCGTTATCGAGCGTCACAATGCCATCCTTCGGCATCACAGCACGCACATCCTTCACGAAACGTTCAGGGAGAATGGGGAAGCGATCATCACCAGCGGATTCGGCAGAGTGTGCACGGCACGCCTGCTGAATTCGATGAAATTCACCAAACTCCCAGTGAGCCGATGGTGTTATGACTTCCTTAATCTGCCAAATACTGTTGGCGATATCACCCACAACCTCAACCTGAGGGAAGTACACCGGATCAATGGCCGCTGGATCAAAATTCACGTGAATGACCTTGGCGCCGTCAGGCTTCATGAAGAATGGCGGTTTCTCTACTACGTCATGACCCACGTTGATGATCAAATCTGCATGGGCGATAACCCGATGAACAAAGTCGTTGTCGGAAAGTGCGGTATTCCCCATAAATAGAGGATGGGTTTCATCCAGGACACCCTTACCCATTTGAGTAGTGATAAAGGGTATGCCGGTTTTCTCAACGAATTCGCCCAGCATTTTTGAAGTCAGTTTTCGGTTGGCACCCGCACCAATAAGAATCAGTGGCCGTTGCGATTTCTCAATCTTTGCAGTGGCCATATCAATGGCTTTGTTTTCCGCAATAGGGCGTCGTTTAACGCTAGCTGGGATCACCACTGCATCGGTTTCCTCTGCAGCGATATCCTCAGGGAGTTCAATATGAACCGCACCGGGACGCTCGTCTGCCGCCAATCGAAATGCTTCTCGCACTACCGAAGGGATTCGATCTCCACTGACAATTTGACTGGTGTACTTAGTAATAGGTCGCATCATGCCGCACACATCAATCACCTGAAACCGTCCCTGCTTACTCGTCTTAATGGGTTTTTGACCAGTTATCATCAGGATTGGCATCGCGCCCAGCTGTGCGTAAGCCGCTGGAGTAACCAGATTGGTTGCGCCTGGTCCCAAGGTTGATAGGCAAACACCAGTTTTACCCGTGAGCCGCCCGTAGGTAGCTGCCATGAATCCGGCACCCTGCTCGTGACGGGTTAGAATCAACTTAATTGAGGAAGTTCGTAGTGATTCCAATAAATCGAGGTTCTCTTCACCGGGGATGCCGAAGATATACTCAACACCTTCCGCCTCTAACGCCTTAACAAACAAATCAGATGCTTTCATACCTTAATCCTCACAAAGTGGTTAGCTAGACATTAAACCCACGCTAATGGAGTTACCAATATCTATTTTTTAGCTGACGTATAGCTTTTGTCTATGGTCTAAGTGAATACCGTCAAAAAGTCCTTATAATTAGCGTAATTATAGGCTCACAAGCCTATTCATCGTATCTACAACCCAACACTTAAGGGGATTTACACTCGTTAATCCTGCCGCAGCCCCATATAAGTACTATTTTTTATACAATTACGTTTCATTTTTACGCCAAAGACAAGTATAATGCCGCCCCTTGAATACTATCCGAACTACACTTGTTATTCGGAGAAATTAGCTCTCGATGCCATCCCCCGCAAAGGCGCACGGGTTTCGTAGGCTAGAGCACTTTAACTTGAAGCAGAGTAACGACATGGCAGATCTATCACATTACAGAAACATTGGTATTTTCGCGCACGTCGATGCGGGTAAGACCACAACGACTGAACGTATCCTGAAGCTCACTGGTAAGATCCACAAGACCGGTGAAGTACACGACGGCGCAGCTACAACCGATTTCATGGACCAGGAGCAAGAGCGTGGTATTACCATTCAGTCTGCTGCGACTACATGTTACTGGAAGGATCACCGCCTAAACATCATCGATACCCCTGGGCACGTTGACTTCACTGTTGAAGTATATCGCTCACTAAAGGTTCTTGATGGTGGTGTTGGTGTATTCTGTGGATCAGGTGGTGTAGAGCCACAATCTGAAACTAACTGGCGTTACGCTAACGAGTCAGAAGTTGCACGAATCATTTTCGTCAACAAGCTTGACCGTGTTGGTGCTGACTTCCTTCGTGTTGTTGACCAGGTGCGCAACGTGTTGGGCGCTAACCCACTCGTTATGACGCTTCCAATTGGTCGCGAAGACGACTTCGTTGGTATTGTTGACCTACTATCTCGCACTGCATACAAGTGGGATGATTCAGGTCTTCCTGAGAATTTCGAAATCATCGACATCCCAGCTGATATGGTTGATGACGTTGATATGTACCGCGAGCAGCTTATCGAAACAGCTGTTGAGCAGGACGACGACCTAATGATGGCTTACATGGAAGGCGAAGAGCCATCTATGGAAGATATCAAGCGTTGTATCCGTGACGGTACTCGCAAGCTAGACTTCTTCCCAACTTACTGTGGTTCTGCGTTTAAAAACAAAGGTGTTCAGCTGGTTCTTGATGCGGTAGTTGACTACCTTCCAAGCCCTACTGAAGTTGACGCACAGCCGTTAACTGACGAAGAAGGTAACGACACTGGCGAAAGAGCGTTGGTTTCTGTTGACGAGCCACTTCGCGCACTAGCGTTTAAGATTATGGATGACCGTTTCGGCGCCCTAACCTTCGTTCGTATCTACTCTGGTAAGCTTGAGAAAGGCATGACCATTCTTAACTCGTTCACGGGTAAGACTGAGCGTATCGGCCGTATGGTTGAGATGCACGCAGATGAGCGTAACGAGCTAGATTCAGCACAAGCTGGTGACATTATCGCAATCGTTGGCATGAAGAACGTACAGACTGGTCACACGCTATGTGATCCTAAGCACCCTTGTACGCTTGAGCCTATGATCTTCCCTGAGCCAGTAATCTCGATTGCTGTTTCTCCGAAGGACAAAGCCGGTACTGAAAAGCTAGGTGTTGCACTGGGTAAGATGATCGCAGAAGATCCATCATTCCGCGTTGAAACTGACGAAGACAGTGGCGAAACTATCCTTAAGGGAATGGGTGAGCTTCACCTAGACATTAAGGTTGATATCTTGAAGCGTACCTTCGGTGTTGAGCTTGAAGTAGGTCAGCCACAGGTTGCTTACCGTGAGACTATCACCATCCCAACCGAAGATTCATACACGCACAAGAAGCAGTCTGGTGGTTCTGGTCAATACGGTAAGATTGACTACCGCATCAAGCCTGGTGAGCCAGGTTCAGGCTTCACGTTCTCGTCGTCGGTTGTTGGTGGTAACGTTCCTAAGGAATTCTGGCCAGCAGTTGAGAAAGGCTTCAAGTCTATGATGAACGAGGGTGTTCTTGCAGGGTTCCCAGTTCTTGACGTTGAAGTTGAGCTTTACGACGGTTCATTCCACGCGGTCGATTCATCGGCAATTGCTTTTGAAATCGCAGCGAAAGGCGCATTCCGTCAGTCAATCCCTAAAGCCGGCGCTCAGCTAATTGAGCCGATCATGAAGGTTGATGTATTCACACCTGAAGATCATGTTGGTGATGTAATTGGTGACTTGAACCGTCGTCGTGGCATGATCAAAGATCAGGAGCCAGGCGCAACAGGCGTTCGTATTAAAGCAGACGTTCCACTTTCGGAAATGTTCGGCTACATCGGACACCTACGTACTATCACTTCAGGCCGTGGTCAGTTCTCTATGGAGTTCTCTCACTACCTACCTTGCCCTCAGCAGGTTGCTGACAAGGTAATCGCTGAAGTTAAAGAGCGTAAAGCTGCTAAGTAAGCTTTAAACGCCGCGTAGCAAAACGCTTGCTACGGAAAAAAGCCGCAACATCGTAAGGTGTTTGCGGCTTTTTTATTTGTGCCTGCCGACCTTCCCTATATCGATCTATTACACTCGCCTCCAATACCCTAGTACTGATATCATAAACGAACGCCAGGACCAAACGAGCCGGAAGCTCAACACCTTACGCGAGGCATAGTATGGCCATCGACATAGTACCCACCGTTCTCTACTCCGCTCAGATTGGAGTAGTGATGCTTGCTATCGCTCAACTTCTCAGTAAACCAAAGGGTACACAAACCACCTTTCTTATTGGACTGTTGGGTCTTCTCTTAATTCATATATTTGGTGAGCTTTACATCTACTCTGGCGCCTATCGCTTCGCCCCCTCAATAGCTGGGTTTCAGTTGCCTATTAGAATGATGTTGGGACCTGCTCTCTACTTCTACGCGTATATTGCTATGTCGGAACGACCTGAGATATCCGTAAAACAATATCTCGCCGCACTACTCGGCCCCCTCGTAATCATTATCGCAATGCTGCCCTTTGTGATCCTCATTAGTCCCGAGGAAAAACTCGCGCTGGCGAATCCTGCTACCCGCGACCCTGAATTATGGAAGATTGCCGTCTTCACCTGCCTTTTTTCCGCCGTAGCCTTCGTAGGCTTCACCTTCATCTATTTAGGCACGGCACTTAGACTCCATGCGAGGCACCGTCGGAAGCTGATGGAGCAGTACGCGGAAATCGAACAGCGCTCTATGGATTGGTTCAAGGTGATTTTGATTCTCTGGGGATTAGCTTGGCTGATGTACGCCGCGAAGTTCGCGAGCACCTTTGTGGGGATCAATTTACATATCGTTGGCGCTGTACTGCCAGTCGTCGAAAGTCTTATTTTATTGCTATTTACCCATCTGGCGATCAGACAGACTGAAGTGCAACCTCCGGCAGAGAAGGTACGTGAATTACAGGCGGAGAGAGTGTCGGCCCTCTCCTCCGATCAAATGCAGCAGATTGCAAACAGACTTTCCACTTCAATGACTAGCGATAAACTCTTTACGGATGAGGAGCTATCGCTCAATCGCCTGGCAAAGCATGTCGAGGTTAGTGAAAATTATATTTCCGAGACGCTTTCACAATGCTTGAACACAAACTTCTATCACTTCGTGAATAGCTATCGAGTAGAAGCCGCTAAACAAATGCTGATCTCTAGCGACAAACTCGTTTCCACTATCGCCTACGAAGTGGGTTTTAAGTCAAAATCTACTTTTAACTCAGCCTTTAAAAAGCTTGCAGGCACCACCCCAACAGCCTTTAAAAGCGAAACATGACAAGGTAATGATCAACGAAGCAGACTAATAAGTCCGAATGTGCCCATTCGGACGACAGTATCACCTTGCCCTCCGATAATGTGTCCATATCTTTCACATTTTAGAGGACCTTGTTTTGGATAACACATCGACAGGCATTTCGCGTAGCAACGTAGATAACAGCACGAGTAGTCAGCAAGCCAAAGGGTCTAACAGGCTTGCCAATCTAGGCCTTAAGTATTCCGCTTTGTTTTGGTTCCTCGCCATCATGGCCGGTCAGTGGCTATTCTTCTACTACCTCATTTCCTTTTACGGCCTATCCGTTATCAATGACAACATGGAAATTTGGAACCGTTGGGAGGCGATGGGAAGCTCACCCTACAAGGCAGGTGATAGCACTGGTAATGCTATGTTTGCCGCTCACACCATAGGCGCAGGGATTGTTGCTTTCGGTGGCGCATTGCAACTTATTCCAAAACTTCGCAGCATTGCGCCAACTTTCCACAAAGTTAATGGTTATATTTATTTAACCACAGTGATGTGCCTAGCGCTGTCGGGCTTTTATCTATCGTGGATACGCGAGGCCAGCCCCAACGCCATCTCCGCCATTGGCACTAGCATTAATGGCTTTCTGATTATTGGCTTCGCCTACCTGACGGTAAAGACTGCGCGAATCAGAAGAATTCAACAACACCGTCGTTGGGCCATCAGACTATTCCTAGTAAGTAATGCTCAATGGTTTCTGCGTGTGGGAGTTTTCAGCTATCTAATAACCGGTACAGTTATGGGCACTGAACCAGCGTTTGGCGACCCGTTCTTCTCGGTTTGGACCTTCGCCTGCTTCCTACTACCCTTGGTAACCGCGGAACTCTATTTCTTCGCTAGTAGGAGCAACAGCGCTAGTTTAAAGCTTATCACTAGCCTGTTTTTGATGGTCTTAACGATCTTAATGTTGATTGGCGTGTTTGGCCTCACACCCTTTCTGCTTCAGGTGATGAGCGGAGAGCCAATTGCCTTCTAAACCGATGATAGATAGATAGATAGATAGATAGATAGATAGATAGATAGATAGATAGATAGATAGAGAGGAAAGGAAAGGCTTCGAGGCCATCGCATTAAGGTGGGCTCGCAGCTTCCTTGAGCAAACGATGAAATGTAATTCTAAAGTCAGTCAGACAAAACTAGCAGACATAAAAAAAGCACGCTAATGCGTGCTCTTTTATCAACAAAGGTCGATTAAGCTGCTGTTACGTTCTCAGCCTGTGGACCTTTCTGACCAGTTGTAACATCAAAAGTTACCGCTTGGCCTTCAGCTAAGGTTTTGAAACCTGTGCCGTTGATTGCAGAGTGGTGAACGAAAACGTCAGGACCAGACTCTTGCTGAATGAAACCGAAACCTTTAGTTTCGTCGAACCACTTAACTACGCCAGTTGTAGACATAATAATATTTCCTAAATGTAAAAATGTTTTCCCCTTTGGGGACGAATCGCTGAGTGTTGCCGATTCATTCATATCTTCGGGGATTTCACATCTAGGCTTTCGCTAAGAGGGGTCTTCTCGGAGGTACAATGAAACTTACAATGTTCAACAGCGACTACTATACACCAGAATCGGGTGAATGCCAATTAGTTATCGTTAATATTTTATTTCGCCATGAACGGGTTCAGGATCAATCCCTGCAACCCAGAGAAACGGATGGGAGCGTCGAGTACTGCAAAGCAAATACAATCTTCTTCCATTCCCGCTACCGGCTGGTGTTCGGTAGTCTCGTTAGCGACGATGAAGTCACCTTCGTTGTAGCGACCCATTTCATCGGAAAACGAACCTTTCAATACTAAGGTAATTTCATTTCCACGGTGAGAATGCTGGGGCAACTTTGAGCCGGCTAAAATCTTGTAGAAGCGACCAACGTAGCGAGGGTCCCCTGTTTCAACATCAAAGGTTTGTACTGACTTGAACATACCCTTCCAGTTCAACTGGTCAAGCCCCTGCGGGACGAGTCGCCAGAGTGGCTTCGGCAAACCTGGAACGGTTGCGGGATCAGCTTCGATTTCTCTAACTTGATCCAAAGACGCCATCATTCGATCAAAAAGCTCAGGGCTAACTTGCTCTCCTGAACTCTCCACGACCATTTCTGCCGCTAAAGCCTCGTACTGTTTATATGTCTTACAGCAGCTCTCACACATATCGATGTGACACGCTACGATGAGGCCCAGTGAATCGGTAAGGAGTCCACTTGCATGCTTTAAAAGCACTTCGTTCGTCGGATGATGATTCATACTAATTTACACTCATAAAGTTCTCGAACTTCTTCATCGCCAATCGCAACCGACTTTTCACGGTGCCTAGAGGGACGTCAAGATCGAGCGCAATCTCACTCTGTGATTTTGCTTCGAAAAACGTTTTGTATACCACCTGACGCTGTTCGATAGTCAGGTGGTCAAGAAGCTTACGTACCGTGGCTAAATTTAGATCACTATCTGGATCTATTTCAGCGCTCTCGTCCGGTAGGTCCGGCCATAGTTCACTGCTCGTCATGGGCTGCCGTCCTTGTTTACGGAGCCAATCGATCTTTTTATTACGAGCAATCGTGTAAATCCAGGTGGTAGCAGACGCTTTCGAGCTATTGAATTGGGCGGCTCTGTCCCATACCGTGAACAGTGACTCTTGGATAATTTCTTCCGCATTCTCGGAGGAAAGGCCAGCCTTGCGGAGAAAAGCCTTTAGCTTTGGTGCAATGTTGTTGAACAGCTGAGAGAAGGCCTGACGATCTCGATCGTTGGCAATACGTGTCATCAGCTCGTTTAGATTCGGTTCCATTGGACATACCAGAGTTGTCAAGCCACTACAGTAATGGATTCATATAGAGCGGTAAAGCTCGACAATTACTTAAACGCAAAAGGTTGTAATGTGATCCACACTTGTGCAGCGCTCGTAATGCTTCTAAGTCAAATAAAGGATGGTCACGTTATGGATCAAATCATCGAACAGGAGTCCTCTTCAGCGACCAAATCGCAACAAGGTGTCAACCTGCTTGAAAGAGATCTTTCAAGTTGCTCAGCCCCCGTTAAAGCGGTTTGCGAGCTGTTTGCTAACCTGAATTCGCAACAGGTCACGAAAGCAAACTTCGCGCTAGCTTACCGCTCCGATATCGTGTTCACGGACCCTCTGCATGTCATCAACGGCTTAGATGCGTTAGTTGATTATAGCGAAAGCCTTTACACCAATGTCGAGAGCTGCCGCTTCGAATTTGAGCGAATCATAGAACGACAGGGCGAGGCTACATTAATCTGGAAAATGCACCTAGTCCACCCGAAGCTCAATGGTGGCAAGCTCGTCCTGGTGCCAGGGGTCACTCACGTTCTATTCGAGGATAGAATTTATTATCATCGAGACTATTTTGATGCCGGAGCGATGCTTTACGAACAACTCCCTGTCTTGAAGCAGGTTATCGGTTGGCTAAAGGCTCGACTTAAATGAGCCACAGTTATAGTAGCGCCTGGGTTACTGGCGGTTCCAAGGGAATCGGCAGATCACTGGTTGAAGCGCTAAGCAGTCACAGCGATCAGGTCTTCGTTTCAGCCCGCCAGTCCCAAGAGCTGCTAGATGCAACCGCCGAAGACCATGTTCACTCTGTCCCCTTCGACGCCACAGACCAGCAATCTATTGTTGCTGCACAGCGCAGAGTCGCTCAGCAAACTGACTCCCTCGACCTTTTGGTGGTGAACGCGGGGATATGCGAGTACTTCGACTCACACAGCCTATCTAGCGAAGTTGCGGAGCGTGTGATGCAGGTCAACTACACCGCCTCCGTGCAACTGATTGAAGAGGCGCTGCCTCTTCTTCGAGCTTCCGTGCGAAGAGGAAGAAAGCCGGTGATCAGCGTAATCTCCAGCAGCATCGTCTTCTTACCTCTGCCAAAATCCGCGGCCTATGCCGCCTCGAAAGCCGCACTCACTCAATTTTGTGAGGCGTTGAGATACGATTTGGCGAATGAGGGCATCGAACTGCAGTTAGTTTTCCCAGGCTTTGTTGAAACGCCACTCACTGATAAAAATGATTTTGATATGCCTTTCAGAATTACCAGTCAGGACGCGGCGCAACGGATACTGAAAGGGATAGAGAGAGGTACCGCTAACCTCCAATTCCCCAAGCGTTTTACCTTTTGGCTAGTAATCATTGATAGTTTGCCCGCCGCAATGAAGGGCTGGCTACTACGTAAGATGTCACCGATAAAAAATTTAAAAAGAGACGACCATGACGAGCAACCTTAAAATCGCCGTAATCGGCGGTGGTATTTCCGGCTTAACTGCAGCACATCTACTTTCAGAAAAACATACCGTCAGCCTCTTCGAAGCCGGCGATTATCTTGGTGGTCATACCAACACTGAAGATGTCACTATAGACGGCAAGCGCTATGCGGTGAACACCGGCTTCATTGTATTTAATGACTGGACCTACCCCAATTTTATTAAGCTGATGGATAGTTTGGATGTTAAATCGGAGGACTCCGATATGAGTTTTTCGGTTCATTGCGAGAACTCCGGCCTGGAATATGCCGGGACCAACATCGGCACGCTATTCGCCCAAAAGCGCAACCTGTTCAAGCCAAGCTATTGGAAGATGTTGTTGGATATCATTAAGTTCAATAAACAGGCGAAGCTCCTTCTAGAAGCGAACGAAGTCCCCAACGTTACGCTTGGCGAATATATCGACAGCGAAGGGTTTGGGAGGCTATTTCGAGACAAGTACATCATCCCCATGGGTGCCGCCATTTGGTCGGCCTCAGAAGAGGTGATGCTCTCGTTCCCGCTACCGTTCTTTTTAAAGTTTTTTAACAATCACGGCTTACTCAACGTTGAAAATAGGCCGCAGTGGCGAGTGATTAGTGGCGGCTCGCGAAGTTATGTGAAACCCTTAAGCCAAAGATTTTCAGAACGTGCGGTCACCAACCGCCCCGTGGAATCTGTCACTAGATCAGCGGATGGTGTGCGAATAAACTTTGCCGACGGCGAACTGGCTCAATTTGATGAAGTGGTCTTCGCCTGCCACAGCGATCAGGCTTTAGCGCTTTTGAAGGATAGTACGGATCATGAGAAAGAAATTCTCGGCGCCATCCCCTACCAGCATAACGATGTGGTGCTGCACACGGATACCCGCTTAATGCCTAAACGCCGTGCCGCCTGGGCCTCGTGGAATTATCACATTCCGCAGCGCCTTACCGACCAAGCTACGGTGACCTATCATATGAATCGACTCCAGAACTTCGATGATTGCCCTGAAGAGTTACTAGTGACTTTGAACCGCAGCCAAGATATTGATCCCAGCAAGATCATTAAGTCGTTCAGCTACGCCCACCCTGTTTTCAGTGGTGACGGTGAAATCGCTCAGGGACGTTGGAAAGAAATCAGTGGCCACAACCGAAGTCACTTTTGTGGCGCCTATTGGCGCAATGGTTTCCACGAAGACGGTGTTTTTAGCGCAGTGCGTGTAGCGGAACATTTTGGAATCAGCCTTTGAGTATGCATTCTGCCATTTATCGGGGAGTTGTGGTGCACACCCGCCACGCTCCCCGCTTCCACAGCTTTAATTACCATACTCACATGCTCTACCTTGATCTGGACGAGCTCGAGCAGCTCTCCCGATCTATTGCGCTATTCAGCGTGAACCGCTTCAACCTGATCGGCTTCCATCGTAAGGACTATCTGCAATCCCACCACGATGATTTAAAAGCAGATGTTATTGAAACCATCCTTCAGGACGAACTAGGGCAGGAGTTAGTGGCCAAAAAGTCTATCGTCAGTGTTCGACTTTTAACGCAACCACGATACTTCGGCCTAAGTTTTAATCCGCTAAGTCTTTTCTACTGCTATGACGACGCTGAGGAATTAGTTTGTATCGTTGGCGAGGTTCACAATACACCGTGGAATCAACGCCATCGCTATATTATTCCGTGCCTTCCCGGCAAAGAGTGGCAGTACCAACACGCAAAGGACTTCCATGTCTCGCCGTTCAACCCAATGAATCTTAATTATCATTGGACGTTGTCGTTGGTTGACGAACACCTAAAGGTGGTGATTGACGCGCGAGTTCAACAGCAAGAGGAAGACCGGCACTTCGTTGCCGCGATGCGTTTGAGCCGTACTTCGGTAAACCGTATGCCCTCCCTACTAATCCGCTACCCACTCAGCGCCGTAACAACTGTTATTAGAATTTACGGCCAAGCTTTAAAGCTTTGGCTAAAGAAAGTCCCATTTTACAGTCACCCAGAAACGTGATAAGAATCAGGACTATACTGATCGAGAACGTTAGGCAAGGAATAAGAAATGAAAGCTGCTACTCGCAATGCTGACCAAGCAAATCCCCTAAAATTAACGTGGGCTCAGCGATTGATATTTAATAACCTCCGTTCGCTTTCCGGCGCTCACCTCTCCATCATCGATAGTGGCAACACCCGTAACTTCGGCGACGAACACAGCAACCTCAAAGCAGTGATCAAAGTAAACCACTCTCGCTTTTACTCGGATCTTGTCCTAGGCGGAACCATTGGAGCGGGCGAGTCTTTCATGGCCGGTGACTGGGAGACGCCTGATCTCACCGCGGTTATCCAAGTCATGGCGAAGAACCTAGGAGTGACGTCGAAGTTCGATGCTGGTTTGGCAAAGCTAATAAAGCCGCTTAATAAGTTCTACCACTGGCGTAATCGCAACTCAGAGCGTCAGGCGAGAAATAACATCGCTCGGCACTATGATCTGGGTAATGACTTCTTCCAAACCTTTTTAGACCCCACTATGTCCTACTCAGCGGCGCCGTTTGCAAACGGTGAGACCACCATGGAACAGGCTTCGCTAGCAAAATTCGCCGCCATGGCAGAGCAGCTAGAGCTCAAAGCAGAGGACACTCTGGTAGAAATCGGTACTGGCTGGGGTGGATTTGCCATCTATGCCGCGGAACAGATTGGCTGCCACGTGACGACTACCACCATTTCAGAAGAACAGCATGCCTATACCAAAGCTCTCATCGAAGAACGTGGTTTGGCTGAGAAAATCACCCTATTGAAGGATGATTACCGAGCATTACATGGCAAATTCGACAAACTAGCATCCATTGAAATGATTGAAGCTGTCGGCTGGCAATACCTTGACACTTACTTCGGCACGCTGAAGCGTCTGCTAAAGCCAGGCGGCAAGGCAGTCATTCAGGCAATCACTATTCCTGAGGATCGTTATGAATCGGCAAAGAACGATGTCGATTTCATCCAGAAATATATCTTTCCCGGTGGTTTTTTGCCTTCTGTCTCCGCCATTTCAACTCACGCGGGGAGTCAAGGCCTCTACCTGAGTAACTACTATGACTTCGGTCTGGGTTACGCGGAAACGCTCGCCTGCTGGCGCAAGCGCTTTGAAGAGAATCTATCCGAGATAAAGCCCCAAGGTCTGTCCGATACTTTCATTAATATGTGGCGCTTCTACTTTAGTTACTGTGAAGGCGGATTCCGCGAACAGAAGATTGGCGTAGGTCACTTCACGTTCACGAATTAAACCGAAGACTTCAATACCGATTACGCTTTACCACCCCTTTGAGGCACTACTTTCCTTGCCTCAAATCGCCTTGGCAGCAGCTCTCGACCCTTCAGGTTTTTTTGCCAAGGCGAACTTCTTTTTAGTTTTTCACCCGTGTTACTTCGAAGCCTGCTTGCTGGAGGCCAACTAGGACTCCGTCTGGCCCCAAAAGATGAGCCACACCCACCAGCACAAATTCTGTTTCCGGCGTTTTCCCCATCGCAATCAACGCTGGCATCCACGCACGGTTACGATCAACCAATAACGTCTGATATAACTCAGGAAATTCGTCCTGCATCGTGGCCACATACATCGCTTCAAGGTAGCTTATCTCACCCTGTCGCCACGCTGTGCGCATTGAATCCATTTCGAGTTCAATTGACTCTAATTCATCCAAGGTCATTTCCATCAACTCATTTTCAACGCCTTCGCCATAGGTTGCGAAGAAGGCTAGATGGTCGTCGATACTTTCCAACTCACCCACCGCCTTATCATCCACCAGAGCACGATTGAAAAAGTGCTGATCAACACCGGGAGCTGAAATTCCTACTCTCTGTAGTTCAATCATTAACATTTGAATGGTAACGAAGCCCGCCTTATAGCGGTCAAATGCTTGGCTGGGTAATTGCGCTTCGCGCAGCCAATTCTCCAACGCTTGATATTGAACCGAGTCCAGATAATCTTGCAGGGTTTCTCCTGCCGGCAAGCTAACCCGCTGCATCAAACTCTGTTGCACGGCCACGTCATTCAGCGCATGCATATCCGTCTCAAAGTAGAGCACCTTGGCTGCGTTATAGGCGATCTCAAAACTCTCTGGCAGCGGATAATCCTCTTCGGAGAGCACATGAATCGTTCCGCCCACAAAGAAGGTATTACCCTCCTGGCTTACCTGCCAAACGGGAGCGGCTACTAGCGTTCCGGAAAACAGTACAGCTAGGAGTAGCATGGTTACTTTCAACATATTTATATCCCTCTGAGATCAGGAAGCCTACTGCTTCACAACCACCCCACCTTGCATCACAAAATCAACGTCGAGTAGCGCTTCAATATCCGCCAGCGGCGAGCTGTCTAGGGCAATAATGTCTGCCAACTTGCCAACCTCGAGCGTGCCTAAATCATCGGACATATTAATTAGATCTGCCGCATTTACGGTTGCTGACGTCAGGATATCCATGGACGTCATACCAGCTCGGTGCATCAGAACCGCCTCTTGAGCATTCAGCCCATGCTGAGAAACACCACTATCCGTTCCAAAGGCAATCTTCACACCTGCTTGGTACGCCCCAGTAAAATTCGTCTGCATATCCGCACCCACACGAATCGCTTTCTCTGCCTGCGCAGGCGTTAACACCGTGGTGTTTTCGGCCATCTGCACTACAGTGTCTCCAGCAAGAAGAGTGGGCACCAAGTAGGCGCCGGTAGATTTGAAGAGTTCATAGGATTCAGGACCCGCATACGAACCGTGTTCAATACTGTCTACCCCCGCTTCTAATGCGGCGATGATTCCGTCTTCCTGATGGGCGTGCGAGGCAACTTTTCGCCCTAGACGATGTGCCGCTCGAACAATTTCCTGAAGTTCATCCATCTCCATCTGCTGGCCAGTCCCCGTTGCTCGATCGGTGAGAACGCCGCCCGTTGAAGTGATTTTGATGAGGTCAGCACCATACTTTACCGCATCACGCGTTGCCCTTCGGCAATCGTAGGGGCCATCGCACAGCGTTCGCCGGCCCGCTGAAGCGTGCAACATGTACTCTGGGCTTAAGCCACTCACGTCATTATGACCACCAGTTGTAGCAACCCCAGCCGCCGCAATAACTCGCGGACCCTCTACCCAACCACGGGCTACCGCGTCGCGATAGGCATACATCATTTGCTCATTCGATCCTACGTCGCGAACGGTCGTAAACCCTGCTTCCAGCGTTCGTCTTCCGTAGAGAATGGCTTTCATTCCCGCCAACGCCTCAGAGAGTCGCAATGCGTCACGATCATTGGCTGGCCCCAGTTCACTTTGTAAATGAACGTGCATATCCATCAATCCTGGCATAACGAAGAAGTTACGCAGATCAACCAGCTCAACCTCGCCCGTAAACCCCTCTAGCGATAGATAGCCTGCTTCAACCTGAGTGATTCGATTATCGGTCACCACTAAGGTTTGCGCGCGCAACGGTTCCTGACCGGGAATCAGCAGGAGTTCACCAGCATAGATGACCTTGGTATTAGCGAGCGCGGCAGTGGATAGGAGTGCTGCGAGGACGACGGCAGCGTAGCGAATTATTAACATTGTTATTCTCCACGGTTGACTGATAGACCGACTATAGCGCTTAATTTAAGGCAAATAAATGTACTAGCGCTCAGCCGCAATCAAGGATGTCATCAAATGGAGTTTAATAACGCCGCTCTCTCGCCGGACTCGCTGCCGCAAATCAGTCAGCTTTCATTCAGCCCCGTCGAGGCGGATTATATAAAAGTTCGCCGTATTATTACTTCAACCGTCGTAGTAGTTTGCTTAGCCTTACTAGCCGTTGCCTGGCTGATCATTCCGGATTGGGTCTCCGCGGCAGAGATCCCCGCGAAGATTGTTAGCGCGGTATTACTTGGCATTAGTCTTATCATCGCCATTTACTGCTGGCTGGCGGATCCTAAAAAATGCTTTGCATTACGCGATCACGACCTCAGTTATCAGTCGGGGTTAATTGTCCGTAAGACCATTACCCAGCCTATTACGCGCGTGCAGCATATTGAAGTTAAGCAGGGGCCCATCGAGCGCCGCTACAACTTAGCCTGTCTACTGGCTTATAGTGCCGGCGGGCATATGCACACCTTTGTAATTCCTGGCCTGCGCTTTGAAGAAGCAAAGCAGATGCGTGCCTTTATCCTTGATCACAAAGAGGCCGTTCGCGATGAGCAGTGAACCCATTGCGCATAACGATGGCGAGTGGCACCGAATATCGCCCATTGCGGTCGTCTTCTTCTTAGCTAAAACCTTAAAGCAGCTGGGTGGTCAGTTTATCTACCTGGTGCCGGCTTTTCTGGTACTAGGGAACAGCATTAAAGAAAACCCTGGCGTGACTATCCCCGGACTGCTGGGGCTCTTGCTGCTACTCATTGGCTTCGCGGTGGCGAGCTTTTTGGTTTATCGCTATCGGCTCACTGACGACACCATTGAGATTCGTTCGGGTATCTTTAATAAAACTCAGACCCATCTGCCGTTTACGCGAATTCAGAATATTCGCTTCGAACAGCCTATCTACTACCGCATTTCCGATTACTGCTGCATGCAGCTAGACACTGCGGGTTCTGCCAAAAATGAAGCTAAGCTCATTGCCATTAAAATGGACCATGCAGTTGCGCTCAAGGAGACGATTCTTGGAGCTCGAGCCGAAGAAGCGACCTTGAAGGATGGAGCTAACTCGAAGGCCGAAGAGCCTCAGGCGTTAGCGGACGAAGTCGTTCTCAACCGTCGCTCGGTGATGGACCTCGTTATTCACGGCCTGACGAACAATCGTATCTGGATTTTCCTCGGCGCAGCGGCGCCGTTATTCGATGAGTTTGCCGATTCAATCGGCAGTGCGTTCAGCTACATTGGCATCGATTTGCAGCAACTCTTTGATGTGGACTCCCAGGGCTACGCCGTGGTCGCACTCGCTGCGCTGAGCTTCACTATGATAGCGATGATGATTCTTGCGCTGTTCTCCGTTGCCGGTTCCATTCTTACCTATTACGGCTATACGCTTTCACGTGCTGGTAATCGCTATATCCGCCGTTCTGGGCTACTCACTAAGCATGAGGTTGCGCTGCCACTGCGCCGGCTTCAATCCATTGAGTTTAAGCAGGATTGGCTGGACTTGGTGTTAAAGCGCGTGAACCTAACCTTCAAGCAGAACCAAACGGGTAACCCCGGCCAACCTGGCGTAGAAAGTAATAGCAAACTCATTGTGCCGTCTGTTTACCCGGATGAGGCCTATGACTTAGCGAATGATGCCATGCCGGGGACGCAGCTAAATCGTGCTGCTTTTAAGTCCATCCATAGTCGCTTCATGATTAGTAAAATGCTCTTTCTGTGGATACCAATTAGCCTGTTGGCTAGCGCCGTAGTTTGGCTTAACACCGACTGGCTAAAAGCCATTGAAGTAGGCGCAGCGATTGTTGCCCTCGGTGCGCTCGTGAGCTACTTGCGCTGGCGACGTTGGGGCTTTAGTGGCGATGAGCAATTTGTCTATGTTCGCAAGGGCTTCATTGGGGTGAGCTATAAATGTTTCGAGCGACACAAACTGCAGCAAATCAGCCAGTCACAGAGTTGGTTCATGCGCCGTCGTAATCTCTGCAAGATCCAGTTTGTGCTAGCCTCCGGCAGCATCAGCATACCCTATTTGCCGGTAGCTGATGCCGTAGACTTAGTGGATGGTTCGCTGTTCATCACCGAGAGCTCTGGTAAGTCTTGGATGTAAAATTAACGCCACATGGTGTCATGCGTCGGCAACAAAGCCTTCCCATGACGCCATGTAATCAATAAACGCAGGGCCTAGCTTCTCAGCAGCTAAATACTCCCTGCTCACTGGCAGTGACTCACTAACAAAGTCGTGGTCCTTGCAGCGTAGCGGGAAGTCATGGTGGAGAATTGCCGCTCTACCAGGGAGGATAAAATCAGCCCCCTTGTCCAAACACCACTGGGCATCTTCGGTACTGTAGATCTTACCTGCTACGCCTAACGGCACACCCGATAGATCTAATGCTGTGAAGCAATCAATAAGTAGTTTGCCTTCATGCTCACCCGAAGAAACTACCGCCCTCACGTCCCAGAGCGACATATCTAGATAATCAATCCAGTGATCACGGCAGATCTGTTGAGCCACTTGCTGCATTTCCGTTAGCTCCACGCCGAAGCGCTCCGGGGACAACCGGACACCCACCACAAAATCATCACCGCAACGCTCGCGTATGCCGTTGATCACCTCGTTAAGCATTTTGCTTCGTCCCTGCAAATCACCACCAAACTCATCGCTGCGTTGGTTGATACTTGCACTCAGGAATTGAGCAATCAAATAGCCGTGCGCGCCGTGAACCTCAACACCGTCGAAACCGGCTCGCTGACAGCGCTCTGCCGCACTGATAAAACATTCAATTTCGTCCCAGACTTCCGCATTCGTCAGCGCACGTGCCTGATATTTTTCCAGGTCTGACGGCGCTACCGCCTGCCCTTTAGCGAACTGCGGCGGAGTGCGCATTCCGGCATGGTGCAGCTGGGCAATCGACATCGCTCCAGCGCTGCGAAGCCCGTCAGCTAGGCGCGTTAGCCCCTCAAGATGCCGCTCATTGTAAAGTCCTAATTGACCATCGAAACCCTTACCTGTCTCGGAGACCTGGGCGGCGCAGGTATGAACCATGGCAAAACCACCTTCAGCACGGTACACCAACCAGTTGTACTCATCATCCGTAAGCGTTCCGTCCACGTTACTCTGCAAGTTCGTTAACGCCGCCAGCGAGAAACGATTTGATAAAACTTTTCCTGCTATGGTGAGCGGGGTATTTAGTTCAGCCATAAAAACCTCAACAGTGATTAACGGAAACAACCTAATGCTTCCTTTTTGTCATAATTCCTCAGAATTCATCCCACCACAATAACTGACCTCCATGCTATATTTGATAGGACAATTACTTAGTGGGTGCCTACGCGATGAAAATCCTTCTCCAGCTTAGCCTGTTGTGTTCAGTTTTTGCTTTAGGTGGCTGCGACCGCAGCGATAACTCCGAAGCCAATTCCGGCGCTGAAAATTCGGATCAAACAGTGCTGAAAGAAACTGACGCCGCCACTAGCAACGAACTGGCCAGCCTGTTCGCTGACGTCCCGCTGCGCGTTATTGCCATGTCAGAGGTACAGCGCGGCAATGTCAACGTGATTGAGCTCAAACTGAGTACTCCGCTAGCCGATCAACGATTACGCGAACAAATTATCCTAACTCCGAACGCCGGCGAAGCCGTCTTAAGCGCCGACGGCATGCGCGTGCAATTTCGTGATGTGGAACCCGAAACCGACTACCAATACCGCGTTTTAGAATCCTTAGCCGCGGAAAATGGCAGTACGTTGGGTGCGACGCAAAAGGGCGAATTTAAGTCCCAACCCATGCCTGCATCGGTTCGCTTTGATGCCAGTGGCGCTATTGTTAACCTGCGCTCAGTAGATAACCTAATTCTTCATAGCACCAATCTTGAGTTTGCCGACATCAATGTATACCGCATTAAGGATGATCAGCTCGGCAGTTTTTTCTCCGATCTAAATGGTTTCTTGGATGGTTCAAGTCGGTACCATCGCAATGCAGATAAACAGGAAGCGATTGAACACCTAAACACCCAGCGAATAGAATTACCGCAGAGCAGAAATACGCGCCACGAAATTGGCCTCGCACTCAATACCTTAGCGGACTTTGATCGTTCTGGAATTTATCTGCTAACGGCACGTGGTCCAGGCGATTTAGATTTCAGTAGTGCCATGTGGTTGAGCGTTTCACACATTGGTCTGCAGCTTCGTAATTTCTCTGACACGGTGGAAATTTTCGTCCAGGAAATTGATGGCGGTAAAGCTATCGAAGGCGCAGAGATAAGTCGCCTCGACTACAACAACGAAGTTCAATCCACGGCAGTGACTGACCAGTTTGGTCACGCTAGCTTCAGCCACAGTGAGGGTCGCGGAGGCTTCTTTATCGCCCGTCATAATGGCGCCGTAAGTGTCATTCAGTTGTATCGCAACAACTATGATCTCAGTGAACAACTCCAAGGGCTGGACTACCACCAAACGCAGCTTCAATATCCCTACTTCCCCAGAGACCTCTATCGCCCTGGAGAAACGGTTCAATTCTCCCTGCTCGCGAAGGATCATGACGGTCACTCGTTAACGGGCAAGCAGCTACTAGAAGTCTTCGACGCCCGAGGCAATGAGTTCGCTACCGTTGCCAAACGTCCCAACGAATTCGGCTACCTCGAATTGGATATTCAACTACCTGAGGATGCCTCCACCGGTTACTGGGGCATCCGCATTGATGGCGGTGCGAATACCGCTTACGTCAACTTCCAAGTGGAAGAGTTCCTCCCTGAGACGCTTGAGCTCAGTTGGAACAACGGTCAGGACGCGCCGGTTTGGCCGCTGCAGGAAACCATTGATAGTCCGCTCCAAATATCTGTAGCGGGGCAGTTTTTATATGGCGCCCCAGCTGCCGGTAACCGCCTAACTACTAACGCAATCATTAGGCCTAGCGTTAATCCCTTCCGCTCCCTTGACGACTTCTACTTTGGCAATAACGATGTTCGCTCACTCTATCTAGATCTCCCCGAGCAAACGCTAAATGATGATGGCGAAGCGGTGACCGAACTTGGCCTGGCCACATTGCGTGCGGCCAATGTGGACCTTGACTCGCTAACGAGCCCAGCCGTGATCAGCCTCAATTACAGCTTATTTGAAAGCAGTGGTCGGAGTATCGATCGCCAACACGACTTAATCCTTTGGCCTAAGCCCTTCTTTGTTGGCGTAGACCCTCAGTTCGATGGCGGTCGTGTGAGCGAGAATAGCATCGCTGAATTCATCGTTGGCCGATTTAATACCGCCGGAGAGCAGACTTCAGAGGGCAGCGCAACGGTTCAATTGGTGCGCGAAGAACGCACCGGATTTTGGCGACACACGGCACAGCGAGGTTGGCAATACGTCCGTCAGGACAATGAGTATCTGATGTTTGATGGCCAGTATGACTTCGCCAATGGTGACTCCCTGCAACTCCCCGTTGAATGGGGTACCTATCGCCTTGAAGTGACCGATGAAGCCGGAGGCTTAACGCGTATTCGTTTTCAAGCAGGCTCTGACTGGTATAACCGCTGGATGAATCAAGCCAGTATTCAGGATCCAGAAGCCATCACGATCAACCTCAACGGTGAGGCCTTTCAAGCAGGCGCCGAGTTAAGTGCTCAGATTAGCAGCCCCATTCGAGGAGCTGGCCTATGGGTACTGGAATCCGATGAGATTTTGGCAAAGGGCCACTTCGACATCACCGACTCCGTCAGCGAAATTACGGTCACTATCCCGGAGGGCGTAGACCGCCACGATATCTACTTAAGCGCTTTTGTGGTCTCTCCTGAGGGCGATGCAGAGCGCGTTCGCAAGCGTGCCTTCGGCCTCCAACACGTGCCGCTAGACCGCAGTGAACAACAGTTAGATATCAGCGTTGAAACCGCCGCCAACTGGCTACCGGATCAACAAAACCGTCTCTCGATTACCGTACTCAATGGTGACGGTCAGCCCTATAGTGGTGCTGCCCAAGTAACTGTCAGTGCGGTGGATGTGGGCGCGCTATCGCTCACGGATTATCGTATTACAGATCCGTTTACCGAGCTCTATGGTCCCAGACGCTACGCGGCCAATGGTATTTCCGATATCTACGGCTGGGTACTTGAACCGAATACGCTGGATAACGCCAAAATTCACTGGGGCGGCGATCTCATGTTTGCCCCGCCCGCCCCTGCTTACATGCAGGATGACGAAAGTTTGCGCGGAGCCGAGCGAGCTAAGTCCTCGCCGACCATTGCCACCTGGTTTAGCGGCCCGGTTGAAGTGGTTGACGGGAGTGCCGAAGTCAACGTTGATGTACCGAATTTTAATGGCGCACTGCTCCTGACCGCTCATGGGTTTGGCGAGCGTGCAGTGGGGTATGTGCAGCAGCGGGTCACCGTCTCCTCACCGGTCGTCATTGAGTTCGCACAACCGCGATTCCTTGCTCAGGGCGATCAGTTGGCTGGCATCCTCGATATTCGCAATTTGCGCCATGAAGGCGGTGATCTCGAACTGAGTATTCGCTCAGAGGGTGCGTTGAACCTAGCGAACACCACGCAGAAAATTTCTCTAGCACAGGGTGAGGTCACGCAAATTCGTCTGCCCGTTGAAGCTGCCGATGTAGGCTCTGAAGGCGCTATCATCGTCTCCTTAACTGGCGACGATCTAGCTATTGAGCGACGTTGGCCAATATCTCTGCGCGGTATTGACAACCCGCGTGCTAATTTCGCGCACACCCTTGTAGCAAGTGGCGAGTTCATTCAATTTCCTACCTCCGTCCTCGATGGCTTAGCGCCCGGCGGTTTAAGGACATGGTTGCAAATTGGCGCGCAGCCAGATTTTGGCGAGGCCGAGAACTGGTCTTACTTAGCGGAGTACGAGTACGCCTGTCTTGAGCAAACCACCAGCCGGTTGAGGCCTTGGCTAAATGCTTCCTCAACTCAACTGAGCCAGCTAAACGCTAGCGAGGCTGAGCGCAGTGAGATGATCGAAGCGAGTTTACAGCGCTACCGAGAACTACAGCACCCAAGCGGTGGATTCCAACTCTGGCCGTCGTCGGCCAACGAATCCCCATGGCTAACAGTTTATGTGGTGGACACTTTGCTAGCGTTGCGCGCATCGGGGGCCACCGTCCCAGATACGCTGATGAAGCCGAGTATCGAAAGACTGCGCAGCTACGTGTTGAATAGAAGTACGTTAGATGACTTGGGTTACAGCCAAAACCCCAACGCCTTAGACGCTAGTGTCAAGAGCTATGCGGCCTACGTGTTAGCCCGAGAGGGATTACTAGCGCTTGGCCCGATTCGTGATATTCGTGATCGGCTTGGCCTATCACTTCGCACCCCAATGAGCGTCGTTCACCTGGCGCTTGCGCTTCAGCTAAGTGGTGACTCAATGGCCGCTAACGAGTTACTGCAACAGAAGCTTGTCAGCACCGTTCGACCAGAGAGCTACCTGGGCGACTACGGTTCCACACTGCGGGACACTGCGGCGGTTTATCAACTACTGCAGCAACACGACCTCTTGGCTTCGGTTGACGCCGAGGCGTTATTCAACGAGGTCTTCGAGTCCTTCCGCGATAAGCGATGGTTTAACACTCAGGAGCGAGCTCAATTACTAGCCCTAAGCCTAGGAAGTGACGCTGACACCGCCTGGGAGGCGCAGATTAATGGTACCGATTTCGATGGTCTGCAGTTGAGTAACGATACTAAGCGGTGGCCGCTGACAGCGGAGGGGCAAAACGTGCGCGTCAACAACACCGGTTCGAAACCCATATTCGTGAGTTTCGCAGCCTCCGGCGTAGCCACTCCCGCTGCTGTAGCGAAGGATCCCGTTCGAGTTCAGCTTAGCTACTACTTAATTGAGAACGGAGAATATCGCCTGCTTACCGATGAGGATCAAGTAGGCAGTGGCGCGTTGGTCTACGCCCAAATCAAGGCCTGGTCGGGGCAGCGAATTCACGATGCCATGCTGATTTCCCTGCTTCCCGCGGGCTTCGAACTGGTGAATCCTCGATTAGCCAACTCACCTTCGCTGGCAGAACTCAACGTGGAAGCGCTTGCGTCCGGTAACAATCTATATCCCGAGCACGAAGAGTATCGTGACGATCGCTTTGTCAGCACCTTCGACCTGCGTTCAGACCGAGAAATACAAACGGGGTATCTGTTACGCGCTACCACACCGGGTAACTTCCAAGTTCCGGTAACGCTAATAGAATCCATGTATCAACCGGACGTGCGCGGCCAAACTAAGCCGCTAGATAGGCTTGTTATTCAGTGAGTAGCGGGAAACGCCGGCGATTAAGGCGCAGTCTTGGTTCGCTTATCATTTTAACCTCGGGGCTAGTTTTGCTAGCCCTATTAGCAGACCAACTGTTCCCACTCGCTCTGCCCGAGCAGCGAAGCTCCTATAGTAGGGTGGTCCTCGATCGTAATAATCTGCCACTCAGGGCTTTCCCAGATGAAGCAGGAATCTGGCGCCACGAAGTTGAATTAGCTCAGGTGAGCCCGCGCTACGTTGAAGTATTACTCACCTACGAGGATCAATACTTTTACCAACACCCCGGGGTCAATCCCTTTAGTTTGATTCGTGCGGCCCAGCAGTGGTTAGAAGCCGGTGAAATTGTCTCCGGTGGCTCGACCATTACCATGCAGGTTGCCCGCTTACTTCATCCGCACCCTCGAAGTCTGCTAGGTAAAACACAACAAATCCTTCGGGCGTTGCAACTGGAATGGCACCTGAGCAAGGATGAAATTCTGACCCTCTATCTCAATCACGCACCCTTCGGCGGTAATTTCGAGGGCGTAGAGGCGGCAAGTCAACAATACCTCAGAAAATCCAGCGCTGAACTGCGCGATGCTGAGGCGGCATTGCTTGCGGTACTGCCGCAATCTCCCAGTCGCTTTCGACCGGACCGCCATCCCGAAGTTGCGCAGGCAGCTCGCGACAAGGTCATAGACCGTTTGGTGAAGTTTAATATTTGGCGTGTTGACGAGGGCGAAAGGGCTAAGCAGGAAGGTGTTATTAGCTGGCCTCCGGAGAGACAGACTATCGCGCCGCTGTTTAGCCGCAGGCTTAGTAATCGTTACTCGGAGGCCGTCATCCCCAGCTTTATTGATGCGGAACTGCAACGCCGAGTGCAAACTTTGGCCGCACAACATGCTAGTCGCTGGGGCCGAGAAGCTAATGCTGCAGTACTGGTTGTCCGTAATCAAACTAGTGAAGTAATTAGCTATGTCGGCAGTGCGAAATATGCGAATCCCGACAGCGCCGGTTTCGTGGATATGGTGCCAGCCGTTCGTTCGCCTGGCTCTACCCTAAAGCCGCTATTGTTTGCACTAGCCCTGGATCAGCAACTGATTCACAGTGAAAGCCTGTTCATTGATGCGCCGCGCCTCAATACCGACTATCAACCGGAAAACTTTAATACCGGTTACTCCGGCCCAGTTAGTGCAGCGAACGCGCTTCGATTATCTCTCAATATCCCCTTCGTCGAGCTCATCGAGGCCTACGGTTCGCAGCGTTTCGTCGATCAGCTGGCTCACGTGCAAACGCCATTGCTATTAAGCTCTGCTGAGCCGAATCCAGCCATCATCCTCGGCGGCGCCGGGAGCTCACTGGAGTCGCTGGCCCCACTGTACGGAGCCATCATGAACCAGGGCTTGGTCACACCGTTGCGTTTTTCTCAGCTTGATACGCCCGCGGCCGCTCGACGTCTACTTTCCCCCAGCGCAGCTTGGATTACCTTCAGCAGTCTCGCGGCGCAACCCCTGCCAACGCTAAACGGTCAGCGATCGCAGGATCCCAATAATCCGATTGCCTGGAAATCTGGCACCAGTTGGGGGAATCGGGATGCCTGGGCTATTGGCGGCAATCACGACTTTACCGTCGCCGTGTGGTTAGGGAGAGCTGACTCCAGCCCAATTGCCAACCTAATGGGGGCGCAGGCCGCTGGCCCACTTATGACTCAGGTATTCGACCAGTTAGCCAGTACAGAGCAAGCGCTAAAAGCACCAACAACCGTGATAACTCGGACCATCTGCTGGCCCGACGGCCGCGCGGCGGAACTGGCCGAGCACTGCCCGATTGGCCGAGAAGCGCTCACCATTGACGGCGTAACCCCACGCACGTTGGATAGCAATCATCCGGGCGAGTTTTTAATCGCGAATCGCCCCCTTTGGGTAGACGGGCAAGGTAGTTCTCGCCTCCTGGCTCACTGCCTAACGAATGACGCACAACGCTTATCTATCCCCGTATGGCCTGACAGCGCTGCGGGCTTAGTACCGCGCGAGTTCATCACCGCTATTCCTACCTTAAATGCGCACTGTATTACGCCGCTTCAAGCTGCCAGCAACGATACTTCAGCACTTCGAGTAGAGGGCTTACAGCCCAACGAAACCCTCCGCCTACTTAATGATGAACCCATTGAGATAGTCCTTAACGCTCCAAGTGCAATCGGCCCGGTAGACTGGATTCTGGACGGCGCGCTGCTGAATACTCGTGCCACGTCACTCACCCTCAACATCTCGCCCCAGCTCTCAGGTGACCATCGGCTCCTCATTATCGATTCAGCAGGCCGATATAAGTCAATTCACTTTTCGGTACGCTAGTTGGGGTATGAAACTCAGGTCACGACTTCGTTTTGCGAACATTGTGATCCCGCGAAAAACGGTTACTATTGTTGGCACTGCTTAGTTAAGTATTCAATTTCTGCCCACAGCACTATCGGCCAGCGCCTACTCTGCTGCGAAGCGAGTAGTTAAATGCCAACTGCTAGTGAATAACAACGGGCTACAACAAAGGGTTTTCAGCATGAAAAAGACCATTCTAAGTGCCGTGATTGCTGCCGCACTAGTAGGCTGCGGTAACGATGCCACGGTTCAACAAACTAATAGTGCCTCTGCAGATCAAGCGCAAGCCACCGAAACGATCAATACCCCTGACGCGGCATTTTTGCAGTTAGTCGATGACCAGTTCATGGCAATGGTCGCGCTCAGCCCAGAGTTTCAAACCTCGCTAGGCATCAAAGACAACTATGGCAAGTGGGATGAAATTTCAGAGGAAGCTGACGCCCGAGCAATGGCGCTAACCCAGAGCAATCTGCAGCAGCTAGAAGCGCTAGACCCTAGTCTACTGAATGAACAGAACCAATTGAGCCTGCGCATGGCGATTGCCCAGTTAACGCAGCAAATTGAGCGAGACCGCTGGCGCAATCATGGTTACCCCGTTAACCAAATGTACGGTGTGCACAGTAAGGTTCCGTCATTCCTTATTAACCAGCACCGAGTCACTAGCGTCAGCGACGCTGAGGCCTACATCGAACGTCTAAACGGTGTACCAACCCTGTTCGAACAGCTAGAAACTGATATGAAAACACGTCAGGACATGGGCGTAATGCCACCGGCGTTCGTTTACCCAATGGTCCTGCAAGATTCCCGTAATATTATTGTTGGCGCGCCCTTCGATGATGGCGAGGCTAGCACCCTACTGGCTGATTTTACGGGCAAGGTAAACGCCCTGGACATTGAAGACGATCAAAAAGCAGCGCTTATCGCTGATGCAACTACCGCGTTGACCGAACAAGTAGGTCCAGCCTACGAACAGTTGATCAGTGTGTTAGAAGCCCAGGCGGCTGAAGCGACCACGGACGACGGCGCTTGGAAGCTTCCAGACGGCGACGAATACTACGCCTCGCAGCTTCAGTTGATGACCACTACGGACCTCACCGCGGATGAGATTCATAATATCGGTGTCGCGGACGTTGCGCGCATTCACGGTGAAATGCGTGACATCATGGCTCAGGTTGGTTTTGAGGGTGATCTGCAGGAGTTCTTCGAATTCATGCGCACCGATCCACAGTTCTATTACCCAACAACGCCGGAGGGAAAACAGCGCTACTTAGATGAAGCTACCGCACTGATCGATATCATGCGTGCTCAGCTTGATGATTATTTTGGCATCCAGCCAAAGGCAGCGCTGGAAGTGAAGGCCGTTGAAGCCTTCCGTGAACAGAGTGCCGGCAAGGCGTTTTATAGCCGTCCTGCCCCAGATGGTAGCCGCCCCGGCGTTTACTACGCGAACCTGTATGACATGAACAGTATGCCAACCTACCAGATGGAAGCACTGGCTTACCACGAAGGCGTACCGGGTCACCACATGCAGCTCGCTATTGCTCAGGAGCTTGACGAGTTGCCAAAGTTCCGTCGTTTCGGCGGTTACACCGCTTATATTGAAGGCTGGGGACTTTACAGTGAGCTGCTTCCGAAGGAGATGGGCTACTATCAGGATCCGTACTCTGACTTTGGCCGTCTGGCCATGGAATTGTGGCGCGCTTGTCGTTTAGTCGTGGATACGGGAATGCACGAAAAGCGCTGGACTCGTGAAGAGGCTATTGAATATCTTCAGGTGAATACGCCTAACCCCGATGGCGATATCGTTAAAGCGATTGAGCGGTATATTGTCATGCCGGGTCAGGCTACTGCCTACAAGATTGGTATGATCAAGATTGTCGAGCTTCGTGAAGCTGCGAAAGCTAGCCTTGGCGATAAGTTTGACATCCGCGGCTTCCATGACACCGTGCTAGGCAGTGGTGCTGTACCGCTTGATATCCTAGAGGAGAATGTTGACGCTTGGGTCGCTTCGCAGCGTTAGAGATCAACTTAGTACCCAGAGCGACCTTTACGAATTACTCGTAAAACGCTCAAGAGAAGGCCGCGTTATCACGCGGCCTTTTTCTTTCCCGTGGAAAATACCCATAAACCAAATCTTAGCCAAAAGCGAAGTACCTGTAGTGGTATTTAATTTAGGCGTTAACCATGAAGCACGAACACACCATTCGTCTCCTCACTACCTTCGGCATGGTGCCCTTCATTGCGGCAGCGATTGCCCAGTTTGTTGGTATCTCTCTCTTTGGCCATGCGCCTGTGGAGATATTCAGTAGTTATGGAACGGTCATCATCAGCTTCTTAGCGGGGAGTATTTGGGGCGCAGCGCGCTTTCAGACTACTGCCGATAATCAGGCTACTGACACTCCTCCTAAAGCGCCCTTTATTGCCACTAACGTGCTCACTTTGCTGAGCTGGTTCGCGCTGTTGCAGTCGTCATTCGTGTTCGCGTTAGGTGTCAACGGTCTGCTATTTATTGCCCTCTATAGGGTAGAGGCAAAACGTGAAACGGACGGTAGCTATCGCCGCCTTCGCCGCGTGGTAACAACTTTAGTGGTGCTTCTGCACCTGATAATGGTGGTAATACTATGAGTCGTTTAACTGTGTTTTTTGATGGTTCCTGCCCGCTTTGTGCAAAGGAAATGGACACCCTCGCTAGATTTGATATCCATTCCCGCATTCACTTCGTTGACCTCAATGACGAATTATCACTCCCTCTGGGCATCACCCACTCGGCTGCGGTGGATACGCTGCATGTGATTGATACCCAAGGACAAGTTCGCACTGCGGTAGACGCCAATGTATTGCTCTGGGAAACCGTTGGCAGGAAGCCATGGCTCCGGACACTTCGTTGGCCTGTCATCCGCATCTTTGCCAATGTTGGCTACCGCGTGTTCGCGACGTATCGAGAATTTTTCAGTCTACTTCTCACCGGTAAGAAACGCTGCGACGGCCACTGCGAGGTGAAGGTCTCGAAATCAGCGAGCAGCCATGAGTAGACATCGAATTATCGTGGGTGCTAATAGCGGTATCGCCCAGGCTTTTTATCAGCATATAACGCAACAGGAGCCCGATACCCTCATAACGCGTATTTCTTCGCGACAGTTAGCGGGCGCTATACACTGTGATTACAGTGAGCGCAGCATAGCCGAAGTCTGCAAAAATATTGCTAGCGCTGATGAGCTCAGTGTTCACATTTTCAATGGCCAGCTGGTCAGTGAAGGAAAGCTGCCCGAGAAAAGCTTGAGGGCCTTTGAAGGTGATTACTTCCAGCGCCTCATCCACAGCAACACCATTGTGCCAATGTTATTTTTGCAGGCACTCATGCCACTGTTTAAAACCCAAACCCGTGCAGTCATCAGTGTTCTCAGTGCTAGAGTGGGCAGTATTGATGATAATCACCTAGGCGGGTGGTATAGCTACCGCGCATCAAAAAGTGCCCTAAACCAGCTGCTACAGTGTTTCGCTGCAGAGCTCCGTTACCGCAGTCCGAAGAGCACAGTGATTGCTTTTCACCCCGGAACCACTGACACTGAACTTTCAAAGCCATTTCAAAAAAACGTGAGCGCCGAGAAGCTATTTTCTCCCGAATTTGTCGCATCACGCCTATATTCATTATGTAGCCATCCAGAACCCACGGGCAGAGCCCTGTTTACGGATTGGCAGCATGAGACTATTGCTTGGTAAACGAGGAAAATTATGTATCGCGATTTCATTCCAAAAACAAAAATTAGACTCGGAATTAGTGCCTGCCTCTTGGGCGAACCGGTTCGCTTCGATGGTGGACATAAGCGTTCGGCTTTTTGCACCGATGCACTGAGTGATTTTGTTGAATACGTTCCTCTCTGTCCGGAAGCGGCAATTGGCTTGGGGGTTCCTCGTCCAACTATTCGGCTTGAGCAACACGATGACAAAATTATTGCGACGTCAGCCAAGGGCAACGACGTCACCGAGGCGCTTGAGGCTTATGGTAAGGAACAGGCGGTAGCGCTGGACCAAAAGATTAGTGGCTACATTTTTTGTGCAAAATCCCCAAGTTGCGGTATGGAGCGGGTCAAGCTCTACAAAGGCGAGAGTAAGATGAGTACCAGCGATGGCATTGGACTGTATGCAAAGGAGATCATGCAGCACAATCCCATTCTTCCCGTTGAAGAAAACGGTCGCATCAACGATGCCCTATTACGCGAGAACTTCATTACCCGAGTATATGCCTACAGCCACTGGCAGCATCTCATGGCCGAAGGCTTAACAGCGGGCAAGCTGATTGAATTTCACAGCCAATACAAGTACCTGCTAATGGCTCACAACATTGCGGCCTATAAATCCTTGGGACAGCTGCTAGCGGATTTGAGTGGCGACCTACAGAGCCTGAGTGAATGTTATATCGTGGAGTTCATGCGCTCTATTAGTTCGCCCGTAAGCAGGAAGGCACACACCAACGTTTTGCAGCACCTACAGGGTTATTTCAAAAATCACCTTTCATCGGCGCAACGACAGGAATTCGCTAAGGTGATCACCGATTATCGCGAAGGTCACCTGCCGTTATTGGCACCGCTGACGCTAATTCGTCATTTCCTAGCCGAGTATCCCGATGAATATGTGGCGAAGCAGCGGTACCTCCATCCGTATCCTGACGAGCTCAATCTGCGTTACGCCATTTAACTAGCAAGGAACCGGTTCAATGTCACAGCTAGTTTGGTTTCGAAATGACCTGCGCACCCATGATAACCCTGCACTCAGCACCGCGCTGGAGACGAATACTCCCGTCTCCGCAGTGTACGTTGAAGTAAGCCAGCAACACGCGGCTTCGCCACATCAGCGAGCGCTGAAAATGCATGTACTCAGGGAGCTTAACCGTGAACTCGCTGAATTAGGGGTTACTCTCCAGGTCTGTTCGGTGGGTACCTTTCAGGAGGCCGCGCAGGCGGTTGTCAGGCTAGCTACCCATCACAACTGCTCCGGCATTTACGCCAACCGAGATTGTGGGATACATGAATATCAACGCGACCAGTACGTAAGCGATCACTTTTCCGGCAATGTCAGCTTCTACGGTATTGATACCGTCCAGCCTCTGGGGTCCATCACTACGGGTCAGGGCACCATGTTTAAGGTCTTCACCCCGTTCAAGCGGGCTTGGCTTAGCCGTTGGAACGAGTCACTAGTTCAGCCTATTCGCCCCACCAGTCAGCTCCGACCTATTGCGCCGTCCGCTGACGTTGAAGACTTCACGCTAAGTCAGCTAACGCAGCTGCCGGACGTTGATGTCTGGTTGAACCCTGAACAATCACTTCAGGACTTTGTGCAGTTGGGCGCTAGCCAATATGACGAGCAGCGCGACTTCCCTGCGATAGAAGGCACCAGCAAGCTTTCGCCTCACCTAGCCATTGGGGCTATTTCCATTCAGTCCTGCGTTAGGTCCCTACTACGGGGGCGAAGTGTTGCTGACCTCAACGATGGCGAGTCCGTGTGGCTGAGTGAACTTATTTGGCGAGATTTTTACCGCCACTTAATGTTTGCCTATCCCGACATTTCCAAGAACCGAGCCTTTCAACCTTATACGGACTTGATTCATTGGGACAATAGCGAGGAACATTTTCAAGCCTGGTGCGAGGGCAAGACTGGCTTTCCCATTGTGGATGCCGCCATGCGCTGCCTGAATAGCACCGGTTGGATGCACAATCGTCTGCGTATGGTGGTGGCTAGCTTTCTCTGTAAGGATTTGATGATTGACTGGCGCTGGGGTGAAGGTTACTTCATGTCAGTGCTGATAGATGGCGACTTCGCCAGCAATAACGGGGGCTGGCAATGGGCGGCCAGCGCAGGGGCTGATGCGGCCCCGTACTTCAGGATTTTCAATCCTATTAGGCAGAGCCAGAGATTCGATGTGCACGGCGAGTTCATTCGCACTTGGATTCCCGAGCTGAGAGAGCTTCCGGATAAGGCTATCCATGAACCGCACGCTTGGTTCGAAAAAAACCAACTCACGGCAAACTATTGCTCGCCAATCATTGATCGCTCGAAGAGCAAAGACAAAGTACTTACTGCCTTTGCTCATGCGAAGGAAAAATCAGTTAGTTAGGTGCTCACTTCGCCCGAGACTCCTCTCGAAAGACGAGTTAGCTTGCCAGTGCAAGTGGCCGCAGACGAATGCTTAAAATGACGTTGAATTTATGCGTTGGTAACCACACTTTCACGTAATACTCCGTCGATGCTTACTATTTTTGAGATATCGGATTCTATCCCGCTAAACTCTTGCTGCTTGCAAAATTTGTCCGCATCGTTAGAGCGTATAGTGTCGAGTAGAATAAGCCAGTAGATACTACTTACATCGACAGCGAGTTTACGATCTAGCCCTCTTTTCTGGTCAGCGAGTAGGGGGAGTGATGCCAACCCTAAACCCAACGCTATCATGTAGAACTCGACCCGGTAATTCGCCTCCGCCAGCTTGGGAAAAGATTCTTCCGCGAACGCCTTATCCAAGGCGGCTATGTCCATTGCTAGAGTCCAGCTAAGTATGTTGACGTTGTCAAACAGAAGCTCTGAGAGTATCACAACCGGTCCGGCTTCACCCTCAACGATGTTTAAGTATGAATCAGGTGAATCGGAAACAGTCGGCTCGAGCATTTCACCCAAAATCGGGTTAGGGTGTTCATCAACTTGGACACGAATATCTTCATCGAAGTGTGATGAGAGCCAAGCCTCAATTGCACCTGCTGAAGAGTCAATACTTGGGGTATCTACAATTCTTTTGTAGAAAAAACGGTCTACACTAGGCTTCAAGCACTCCCTTATACTCTCTACTTTTGCGTAATTGCAGCTTAACGCATCGAGGTCTGGTTCGTTTCGTCTATTTTTTTTAAACCAATTTATCATTTTGAGATTATCCCGCTTGAAAACATACACATTGTTGACTGATCTTTTCTGTAGACGTGGTCTGACCACTGGGGTCATCTACAGAACATTGGTTAGTTGCTGCTGCAAATGGGCAACTACAGATAGCGTCGCCGAACCATACTTCTCCGCTTGAAGGATTCTGGTACGGTCCTAGTGAACTAGACATCTCATAGTTATATAATCTGAACAGATTTATGAGGTGTTGTCATGCGCGGAAAGCGTTATCCAGAAGAATTTAAAATCCAGGCCGTCAAACAAGTCACTGATCAGGGCCGTACAATTACGAGTGTCGCTGAGCGCTTAGGTGTCAGCTATAAATCGCTTCACGATTGGGTACAAAAATACAGTAAGCCCGATGCGGACCGGCAAGCGGATGCAGTTCAGCTTGCGGAGATTAAAAAGCTTAAGGCCGAGCTGAAGCGGGTTACAGAAGAGCGAGACATATTAAAGGAAGCCGCGGTGTACTTCGCAGGGGAGTCAAAGAAAAGTACACGTTCATAAAGAGTCGGCTCCAAAGATTCACAGTCCGAACTATGTGTCGGGTGCTCAACGTTCATCCAAGTGGCTTCTACGCTTGGATGAAGGAACCTAAAAGCCAGAAGCAACGAGAGAATGAACGGCTACTTGGTAAGATTAAACAAAGCTGGTTAGAAAGCGGCTGTGTCTATGTAATCCCCCCATTTTAAACAGCAGTTATTCGTAGAGAATTTATGCTGCCGCTAATAGCTTCCTCGGCGGAATCCCACCGATTGCAGTATTGGGGCGTTCGTTGTTGTAAATCCACATCCATTCT
>JBEDTZ010000013.1:0-56070 GCA_040119265.1 Pseudomonadales bacterium
TTAATATGGCGTCCCCAAGGGGAGTCGAACCCCTGTTACCGCCGTGAAAGGGCGGTGTCCTAGGCCTCTAGACGATGGGGACTTAGGACGATTTCTTTCGAAACCTAAAGCATCTTTCGATACCAACTAAACAAGCCTAGGTGTTTAGCTTTCTTTCCCGAGAGAAAGAATTTTCATCTTCATTTTACTGAAGATTATATCTCCGGATTAACGAAGATAATATGGAGCGGGAAACGAGATTCGAACTCGCGACCCCGACCTTGGCAAGGTCGTGCTCTACCAACTGAGCTATTCCCGCAATATGGCGTCCCCAAGGGGAGTCGAACCCCTGTTACCGCCGTGAAAGGGCGGTGTCCTAGGCCTCTAGACGATGGGGACTTAGGACGATTTCTTTCGAAACCAAACAGCATATTTCAATGCCGCTAAACAATCACTTGTTTAACTCACTTCCCCAAGAGGAAGTCTTCTACCTTTGGGCCAACAAAGATAAATTGGAGCGGGAAACGAGATTCGAACTCGCGACCCCGACCTTGGCAAGGTCGTGCTCTACCAACTGAGCTATTCCCGCAATATGGCGTCCCCAAGGGGAGTCGAACCCCTGTTACCGCCGTGAAAGGGCGGTGTCCTAGGCCTCTAGACGATGGGGACCCAGTACAAGCTTGGCAAGTCATTCCTCACCAAAGCGGCGCGAATATTAAAATCCAAGCCGCCTTCTGTCAACGTTTTTTTTATAAATTTCAGTAACTTAGTTTAAGGAAAACCACGTAGCCCTACCTTAAGCTTGCTTGGCTAGCTCCGCTTTAATGTCCGCCGCAATGGATTCAGGCTTAGTCTTAGGCGCATAGCGGCGAATTACCTGCCCATCGCGCCCCACCAAAAACTTGGTGAAGTTCCATTTTACACCCGTTGTGCCGGCGATACCTGGCGCCTTGGTTTTTAAGTAACTAAACAGGGGTGACTGAGCGTCGCCATTCACATCGATCTTTTTGAATAGCGGAAAAGATACGCCAAAGGTCAAATCACAAAACGAAGCGATCTCATCGTCATCACCTGGCTCCTGCTTACCAAATTGATTACAGGGAAAGCCCAAAACCTCGAAACCTTCAGATTTAAATTCGCCATAGAGCGACTCCAAGCCCTTATACTGAGACGTAAATCCACATTTACTCGCGGTGTTAACGACTAGCAGTACCTTACCTTTGTACTCGTCTAGCGTGACTGATTCGCCTTTGTTAGTTTGCACCTCAAAATCATAGACACTCACTGTCGCTCTCCCCGTTAATTAGTTGATTGTTTAAGCTCATCGCGGATACCGCGAATTAAAGACGCACCATAGCCAAAATCACGCTGCTGATCTATTGCGACTACCCGCAGGTCTAATCGAGTACCTGCTGGAACAGCCTTCACTCTGGCGGCCAGAATGTAGTGGTAACTTAGCGCGCTGGTAGAAACCCGATATATTGCCTCAAGGTCGCGTGGCTGCCCTACCCGCTCCCAGTCGTCTCGCAACGCCATCATATTGAGCTGTTGGAGGACCGCATCGGGCTGCTCCTCGAACAGAAGTATTGGCATGACATCTGGATAGGACTGCCGCTGCAACGAGCTATTTAGCTGATTGTCCCAACCCTCTATCAGCGGAGGATTCGATATATCCGTACTGATATCACGCAGCGCTGGTAGCCCCATGTTAGTTGGTCCAATCCAGAACCAGACAATCAGAACTGGGAGCGCCACAATGACGCCTAAATAGGACCATCTATCAAACTCCTCAACTCTGGCCCAGCGAAACAATGTGTAGGGAATGAAAACCAGTGACGTCACCACAAAGATCCAAAGTGCCGTCGCAAACATCCAAAGTCCTAGTGCATGCGGAAGGAGTTCGATTTGTTGATTAAAGAAGCCCAACAACATCAAAGCGAAACTATACGCTAACGCCTTCTTTGCCCAGCCCCAAGCGCGTACCTTAAACACTCAAATCACCCAAGCTTAGCAGTCGGCTAATCTGACACATCGGCCGCCCACCCTGTTCGCTCCACTCCACGAAATGGCGCTGGATTAAACGCCAATCACGCTGGCTAGTAGGCGCCTTGTCCACCAACCCATAGCGAATGAGTTCACGAACAACATCATCGGACAACATGAAAGTGTCTTTGCCTACCATTCGGAGGAAACTGGCTCCAGAGCGACCTCCTAACTGAGCGCCGTAACGCTTCATCCGAATCCAAAGCTCTACGATACGATGCTGAGGCCAATCCGCTAGAAATGCACCCACACTACCGGACTCAGTCCGCCAATCCATCAGCAATTTAGCATTGCGTGGTATCGAAGAGAGTTTTTTACGGTGGCGAATGAGCTGGGTATCGGTCATTAGTCGGTCGATATCATCGTCACTCAACATGGCGCAACTGACCAAGTCAAAGCCATCAAATACACGCTCGAAGTTAGGCCATCTAGCATCCACGACACGGTGGGTCATCCCCGCGCGAAAAACTCGTCGCGTTAGCTGAGATAAATAGTAGCTATCAGCTAAGGCCTTAAGCTGTTCAGCGCCATTGGCAACAGGAAGGTTAAGTTCAAGCGCTTTACTGTCGCCCGCAAAACGCTGCAGTGCGCGATGATAAATTGCATCATAGGTTGGCATCACGCGTCGTCACCATCGTGTCGAAGTGACGCTGAGTTGATGCAATAGCGTAACCCAGTAGTTGGCGGTCCATCGGGAAACACGTGTCCTAAATGGGCATCGCAGGCAGTACAGACAACTTCCGTTCGCACCATATTAAACGTGGTATCTACATGTTCCGTTAAGGCGCCGGCAATAGGCTGATCGAAACTAGGCCATCCACAACCTGCATCAAACTTGGTTGCAGATTTAAACAACGGCGCATCACAACAAACACAATGATAGATACCGTCCCGCCAGACATCCCAATAACGCCCGGTGAATGGACGCTCCGTCCCCTTATCCTGAGTCACTCGGTACTGCTCCGAACTCAGTTCGCTCTGTAATTCCGCTTTACTACGCTTCGGCATAAGTCCTATTCCAAAACCCTATTTTTGTATTCATTATAAACACGCTAGCATGGAAATTGGGGAACAATTATTTGTAATGTGCGGAGCTGCCATGCGCTACCAAAAATCTAACCGTCTAAACGACGTTTGCTATGACATTCGAGGTCCCGTTCTAGACGCCGCCGAACGCCTTGAGCGCGAGGGGCATCGCATCATTAAACTCAACATCGGCAACCCTGCAGCGTTTCAACTGAATGCACCCGATGAGATTGTGGTTGATGTCATTGCTAATTTACGCAAGGGCGAGGGGTATTCAACCTCAAAGGGGCTATTCTCGGCCCGTAAGGCTATCTTCCAGAGCTGGCAAGCGAAAGGCCTTGGTCATATTGATATTAATCATATTTGGCTGGGAAACGGCGTTTCAGAGCTAATCAGCTTAGCCACCAGCGCACTGCTTAACGCAGGTGATGAAGTACTCATCCCCGCTCCTGACTACCCGCTTTGGACCGCTGCAGTCACCCTTGCCGGAGCCAGCCCAAAGCATTATCGCTGTAAGGAACAACAGGACTGGGAGCCGGACATTGAGCATATCCGTTCGCTCATAACTCCCAACACCAAAGCACTGGTTCTCATCAACCCCAATAATCCAACCGGTGCAGTCTACAGCCACGAATGTTTAGCACAGCTTGCCGAGCTAGCGCGCCAACATCAATTGGTGGTTTTTGCCGACGAGATCTATGATCGAATTGTCTACGATGAGGCGGAGCACATTCCCTTCGCACACTTTGCCGATCAGTTTTTGTGCCTGTCATTCAACGGCTTATCGAAAAGCCATCGCCTTGCCGGCTTTCGCTCTGGGTGGATGGTTGCCAGCGGCTGTGTTGAAGAGGCAACAGATCTTCTTGAAGGTATCAACATGCTGGCTTCCATGCGGCTTTGCAGTAACGTTCCTGCGCAGCTTGCTGTGCAGACTGCTCTGGGGGGATACCAGACGATTGATGACTTAGTGGCGCCAGGAGGCCGACTCTACGAGCAACGCAACAAAGCTTACGAACTACTCAGCGCAATCGACGGCATCAGTTGCGTCAAACCTAAAGCTGCGCTGTATTTATTCGTAAAGATTGATACCGAGGTGTACCAAGTTCCCGACGATGAGGAATTAGTCCTGCAATTTTTGCTCCAGCAGCATATTCTATTGGTTCAAGGAAGCGCGTTTAATGTTCCAGAGAAACACTATCTTCGCTTCGTATTTCTGCCGCATATTGAGGACCTGATTATTGCCATTGAACGTCTAGAAACGTTTTTGCAGCAATATAAACGCCATGAACACTAGCATACCCAACGACTTGAACTTTGAAGATTTTTGCCAAGACAGTGCCCGAGTTTTTCTCACCCTGATGGTTCAATTTCCGCTGCCGGCAACGCTGTACATTGAGGATATTGTTGGCCCTGAACCTGAGGATGAGTTTGGGATCAAGTCTGAGCGCTACCTGCGAACACTTGGCACCATTAGCTGGTTAGCACACGAAGGCTATATCCGTTACTCGCAGCAGGTTAACCAAGAAGCTTTTGACGACACGGTGTTAACCGAGCAAGGCCTTCGCCTGCTATTGAGCCCCACTCAGGAGCACACCACCTTACTTGATCTACTCCGAACTCAACTGAATGAACCCAGTAAAATACCCATGACAATGGTTGCCGCGCTATTTCGCTAAGCCCAACTGAGTACTTCTCGAAGCGCGCTCTACCTAGCTAGACTGCTGGATAGACTGAGGCATTAGACCATCATTAAATGGATACAACACATGATCGTGATAGCCCGTAACCACAGGAATAAGTCCTGACCACTCCGCGTCTAAAACTGGGTCATTACTATCCATGATCAGCGGACGATTAGCTAATCCCACCAACTTCGTTTTGGTCATAGCTACGGTTACTGAGGCTTTCCCTACGCGCCTTAACACCTCTGGCGAGAACTGTTGATTCCCTCTGCCAAAAACATGACCTTGACCGCCGATAGCGGTAACCAAAACGTGAATTTCGCCCTGCCAATCATCAATCAGAGCAAGCAATTGACTGGCAGTGACATCTAACGCCACAACCTCACCACACTGAACCACATCCACCCCTAGCAGAGTATTGTCCAAGTGGTTATATTCCATGAATGCTCGTGTGGTAGTGCCCGGCCCAATAATCCACAGCGCATCGGGTTCAAAAAGCTCGGTAAGTTCAGCCGAGATTTCATCCAACACCAATTCCTCGACCTCTACACCACCGACCTTAGTCGCCTGTACGAATTGCCCAATTTCAGGGACATTGAGTTCGCCATAGTAGCGTGATTTAACAACCCCCTCGCGGTAGGCCTTTTCATCCAAATCTCGAACTTCTTGCAACCTTAAATCAACAAGATCAGCTGCATGAAGCCCTTTAATAACCTCTGCCGCTGCAGTCGGCGTTACCGCAAAGCAACCAGATTGCATTTTTACCCCCGAAGGCAAGCCCAATGCTGGCAACTGCGTGCCAATGGCATCAAAAACATTGCGAGCAGTACCATCACCGCCCACGAAGATAAGTAAATCCACGCCAGTCTCTGCAATGGTGCGTGCTGCAGTGATAGTATCTTCGGCCGTAGAGGGAACACCAGAAACGCCAACTACCTCAGACTCAATACCTGAATTAGCTAGATAGTCTGCCCCCATTAGCCCTCCCCAGGTTACAAATTGTAACTCTAAGTTTGCAGCCATCAGTGCAGTAAGGAACTGCTGTGCACGTTGCGCAGCGCGTAGCTGTACTCCAGACATCAAGAGTTGATCTCTCTCAACGGTATTATCACTACCCTTTAGCGCTTCGGCTCCGCCGAGTCCGGCGTAGGGGTTTACAATCCAACCTAGCTTTAACATTTTACATCTCAATCTTCATCGTTAAGGGCATCGGCTAACGGCAAGCGTCGCAATGCTCCACATTTCCAGCTAGCTTACACCATCCGTCGGACGAATCACTCAGGATAGTGGCTGAACCCATTCACTCTCATCTACGCTACTCAGTAGGAGGATGAAATAATGGCCAACCAACTCAGTCACGGCACGTGGATCCAAGAGGATGGCACCGAAGTTGCCATCACAACAGAAATGATTGGTTCAGCGCTCAGGCAAGCCCAAACCCGTCCCGGCGTTGTTCCGGATCACTACTCGCTCACGCTATTTCATGTCATTCCCAGTCGAAACGTGAAAACTCGTTCCTTCCAGGATAATTTTTGCGTAAGCCATCAAAGCTAACGGCGTTATCCTCGGGACTACCCGTTAGCGCCTTACGAAAGAGACTGTCATCTCGCCAAATATCATAGCTGGCAGAAATTCTGTCTTGCCAAGCCTTCGAGGAGGTAGGCGCTGGTAATTTTGCGCCGGCTACGCGGTCCCACGCAACGGTTGGCACCCCATTGAGTGTTGCCCAGGCATTGAAGATCATCCAGGTACCGCGCAACTTTGCTTCGTTGGCATAGCCGGCTATATGAGGCGTTGCTATCTCCGCTCTCGCAATCGAACGAATCGCTACGGCAGGTTCTTCGTCCCACACATCAAGCACCCAACGCAGATCGTCGCGCGCAAATAATGCAGCATCGCGAATAACGGGTCCACGCCCCGCGTTAATAACTACCGCGCCGGTTTTTAGTAATTGAATGCTGGTTTCATCTAACAGACCAATACTTGGGTAGGCGCCGTCACGGACCAAAGGAGTGTGAAAACAACAGATATCCGCCTGTTGAAGCGCCTCCGACAAGGAGACCAAAGGCGCTACAGAGTGAGTCAAATTAGGGTCAACCGCTACCACATTGGCACCGAGGCTTTGCAGACGCAGTGCGACACGTGAACCGACATTTCCACAGCCGATCACCGCTGCGGTTTGACCTGCCAGGGGTTGCTCAAGTGCGGCCAAAGCGGCCATCACATAGTCGGCGACACTGTCCGCATTGCAACCAGGTGCGGATGACCAGGGAATTTTATGCTGTTCGAGAAACGGGGTATCTAAGTGATCCGTTCCAATGGTGCAGGTGCCGACAAACTTCGGGAGATGGTCATTAAGTAGACTGCTGTTTACTGGCGTAACTGAGCGAACGACCAGGGCATCGCAAGCGATTAAATCAGCGCTAGTCATTGCTCGCCCGCTAAGCCGGACAATCTCATCGAAGTACGGACCGAAAAGTTGCTCCACGCCGGGAATGTTTTCATCTACGACCAACTTCATATCATTTCCTTGACCAAAACTAAGTTAATCCAAATTAGCGCGTTCTGGCAGTGACGCCAAACTGATAATTTCGCCACCGCATGCCGCCGCTAACGCTCGCGCAAATTGCTGCGCTCGAGCAGGAAATCCTGTGGCTACATACTCATTTAACTGAGCATATACTGCATCCTTCAAGGCTTTTGGATCCGTGGGATAGTCAAGATTATCAACGCTCACCCCAAACTTTAAGCCCGCAGCAACCGATAAGTACCATTCCACCGCCTGCGGTTTTGCTTCAACCGTGACAAACTGTTCCTGCTCCGCTGCGCTCCTTCCATCCGGTGCATACCAATAGCCATAGTCCTCTAGCTGGCGCCGTTGCTCTCCTGCAATACACCAATGAGCCACTTCATGTAGTGCTGAACGTTCGTAGTCAAAACGATAGTAGATACGCGCAGGAGATCCATCCGCTGGGGGTAGATATAAAGGTTCCTCGGCGCCACCAACCAATTCTGTCTGGTATTGAGTGCCGAAAAGCTCAGCAAAAACCTCGCATATACGAAGATCGGCCCTCGACGGTACTATCGAGGGAGACAATCGGTTGTCCAATGACACGCGTAACTCCGAATGAAAACTATACTTAGAGGGCGCAAGTTTACTCAACTTGCGAGTCTGAGGCGGTATTATGAACCCTAGCACGAAGCACGACAAGTCTGACCCCAATGTCACGGGCATATTCTCGAAACAAGCCATTAAAGAAGGCTCAAGCTCCCCCATCGCCTGCATCAGCCCTGAGCTCACGGGCATGAAAATGATCTATCAATGTGACGAAGACACCCGTTACTATGCATTGCCGATCCTTTGCTGGTCGATACTAGAAAGTGGCCGCGTAACAGGACTCGTTGCATGGCAAGACTCGGTTTGCCCCTGCGATGAAGTTAAGCTCGCCTATGGCGGAAAATGGGTGGGCTATCAGTGCAGGAACTCAAAGACTTTAGAGTTAGAAGCACCGGAGTCTAAACAGGCCGAACTGCAAACTATGGTGCAACAAACCAACGCAAGCCAGCAGTTGTTGATACCAGATATTATTGGCACTCACGCGCTGCTCTTAGCGGATAGCGAAGGTGGCTATGATTTGAGGCCTATTGTGGGGTGGCGATTGGCCGACGGCGAAATGACAGGGCTTTTCCATAGCCATTACGAACAGCGCAGTAAGCCACTGATGGAACAACACACTATGGCCGCCAACACGCCAGGAACAGGGTTTTTGTACTATTTTCACTACGCCATCGCGAAGCGTGTCCATGCCAAGGAACCTAGCGCAATGGCGAGCATGCGAGCATTAGTTTCTCAACTGACGGTGTAGAGTGAGAGCATAGAAACTGAGTAGGTATTCTGCGTGATCCGAAGAAGGTGTTTTGCCACTCTAAGCTTCGGTCGTAATCTGTATCACAAAATGAAATTCTTCCTGACCATCAACATTGACCACCTCGCTTGATACCAGCTGGTGTTCTAAGAACTGACAAAACTTTGCAATATCACGTTGCGTAGACGGATCAGTTGCTAAGACCTGTAAATACTGCCCGGAGCTAGCTTCACGGACAGCGCCATGAAGCATCATCACTGGCTCTGGGCAAAACAACCCGCGAGTATCTAACACATGATCAATCTTCATAACTTCCTTCCTGCGTTTGCTGGCTAGCTTGCCAGGCATCGGCCGAAGCGATATGGGTACTAGACAGCACAGGATCAAAAACGATCACCGCTTCACCCTTAAGCACCCGCTGTTTCAGTTGATCAATCTTAGCCTGTAAACTCAGCTCCACGGCTCCGTAATCGGTCCCCTCACGAGTTATAAACTCTTCGAGAACCGCTTCTAATGCCGTGTCACTGAGCTCACTAGGAGGAATCTCAATCATTGCTTATTCGGGACGACGAAATAGCAAAGTCATGCGATCACTCTCACCAATCGCAGCGTACTTCTCGCGATCCTCATCTCCGTGACGAAGTGTTGGCGGCAAAGACCATACTCCACCGTCATAATCTTTGGTGTCCAACGCATTGGCATTAATCTCAAACGCTTCTACCAGCTCAAATCCAGCCGCTTCAGCGAGCTGAATTACGTAGTTCTGTGTAACATAGCCACTACGCAGCATCACTTCACGCGATGCACCTTCATTAGCTCGATGCTCAACCACTCCTAATAGGCCACCTGGTTTTAACACACTGAAGAAGCTGTTGAATACCGTTTGTTCATTACCACCGCGAAGCCAGTTATGGACATTTCGGAAGGTTAATACCTTATCGACAGATTCATCCTCAACGCCTACCACGCCCTGGTCTGGTACCATTTGAGCGAGCTCGACCTTGCCATAGACATCTGGTGACTCTGCCAGCTTCTCAACGAAATTCATGCGTGAGGTGGTGTAGTAGTTGATATCCGTATCGGTTGGAAAGTGGGCGGCAATAAGTCGGCCGTTGTCCTTCAGCGCCGGTGCGAGAATTTCCGTGTACCAACCTGAACCAGGCCAAATTTCCAGGACTGTATCCGACGGTGCTACCTGAAACGCCGCCAAAGTCTCCACCGGATGACGTTGGTCATCGCGAACCGTGAATGATTCAGATCGATGCGAAGACTCTACCGCGGTGCGGATCGCATCAGCGCTTACTACAGTACTAGCAATTGCCGCGCCCAATGCTAAAACACTAAATAATTTCTTCATAGCTAATCCTCGTTGTTTAGAGCAGTTTAGTGACTGCTTCTATTTTTTGTTGATTTGTTTGTGACCGATCAATTCGAGTACCTACCCGAATTGACGTTGAAATTCTTAGCACGCCACTCTCATGCAAAAGTTCATGGCAGGCCTTAATAGCAGCCATCACGCTATCCCACTCGCCCTCAACATTCGTGCCATAGGCATGCAGCTGGTGCGTTAATCCATGCTCAGCTAGAATACCCTGAACACTTGCAATGTAGGGTGCGATAGATGCATGATCACCCATAGGGATAAGACAAAAATCCGCGCTAACCTTCATGTAATATTCATCTCCATGAGCCAATTAACAGCAGGACTGTATTATGTACTCAACGTTAGTTATAACCATAATGTCCGATGACCGACCTGGCATCGTTAACGAACTTTCAACCGTGATCGCTCAGCAAAAGGGTAGCTGGCTACAATCTCACTTTGCTGACCTTGCCGGTAAGTTTACAGGGATTATGACGGTCTCCATACCTGACGATAACCGAAAGTCATTTGTTTCGGCATTAAGCTTACTGAAACATGACGGAATCGACATTCGAGTTGAAGAAACAACCAAGCCGAATCAGGCGCAGACAATCACCAGATTTACGGTCATCGCCAACGATAGAGTGGGCATCGTTAACGAAATTAGCGCTAGCCTCCGAAGTCACAACTTCAGCATCCACAGCCTAACAACTGAAACGCAAAGTGGGTCAATGTCGGGAATCCCAATGTTCTCGGCAAAGTTAAGTGTCATTTCCGAGGATGAAAAATCGGAAGAAGCCGCACAGCAGGAACTCGCCGAGGCGCTTGAAGCGTTATCGGATGACCTAATGATTGAATTCAAATAGAGAATTATCTAGGAAGTCAGCTTACGAGTCTTATCAGAAGATGATCTCGTAAGCTATTTCACTGCTAAAGCCTCGATAGGCTAAAAAACGCAGGCATTTCGCCTTATCTTTTTCGTCGGAAAATTCTAGACTGCCGAATTTCTTGGTAACAATAGCCTCAGCGATATCAAACCAGTTAACGCTGTCGTTCATTTCCTGAAAGATTTCATCCACCAAGTCAGCGGATACACCCTTTGTTCGGAATTCATTGCGAATTCTAATTGGGCCGATACCGCGATTCACCAAAGAACGAAAGAAGCTTTCGCTGAAGCGACGATCACACTGGAGAGTATCTTCCTGAAGCTGAGCAATGACACTTTGAATCAATGCATCATCGTCACTACGCCGTTTTAACTTAGTGAATAATTCTTTTGCTGATTGCTCTCGACGAGCAAGCAAATCCATTGCTGCTCGTCGGAGCTGAGATGCCTCGTTATGCATCTTCCGTAGTAGCGTCTTTCGTTTCCTCTACCGGTTCGTCAAGCAACTGACCGCGGACAATTGCCTCAATCTCTTCGCATAGGGCAGGATTTTCCTGAAGGAAGCGAATTGAGTTCTGCTTACCCTGACCAATTTTCTCACCGTTGTAGCTGTACCAAGCACCTGACTTGTCTACAACGCCTAGCTTAACGCCATAGTCAATGATTTCGCCATGTCGGTTGATTCCCTTCCCGTAGGTGATTTGGAATTCGGTCTGGCGGAATGGTGGAGCAACTTTGTTCTTAACGACCTTCACTCGGGTTTCGTTACCAACAATTTCATCGCCTTCTTTTACTGCACCAATACGACGAATATCCAGACGAACACTTGAGTAGAACTTCAACGCGTTACCACCGGTGGTAGTCTCTGGCGAACCGAACATGACACCAATCTTCATACGAATCTGGTTAATGAAGATCACCAAACAATTCGTATTTTTGATATTGCCCGTCAATTTACGAAGTGCCTGAGACATTAATCGAGCTTGAAGACCTACATGAGAGTCTCCCATATCGCCTTCGATTTCAGCCTTTGGCGTAAGTGCTGCAACCGAGTCGACAACTAATACATCTACCGCGCTTGAGCGAACCAACATATCTGTCACTTCTAGTGCTTGCTCGCCCGTATCGGGCTGCGACACAATTAAGTCATCAACGTTCACGCCGAGCTTTTCTGCGTAAATAGGATCTAAGGCGTGCTCCGCATCAATGAACGCACAGGTGCCGCCCGCTTTCTGCGCTTCGGCAATAACTTGCAAGGTTAAGGTTGTTTTACCTGATGACTCAGGTCCGTAGATCTCAACCACACGACCGCGAGGTAGACCACCTACTCCCAGAGCGACATCCAAACCTAACGAACCCGTTGAAACAACAGGTATTTTAACGCGCTCTTTATCTCCCATGCGCATAACCGTACCCTTACCAAACTGACGCTCGATTTGAGATAGTGCAGCACCTAAAGCTTTTTCTTTATTTGGATCCATATTATTTTCCTCGGCCATCGTGTGACGATCAATATACTGTATAACTATCCAGTAGTTTACACATAAAACTGTATACGCTGCAACAACCCTTTTAGAGCAATTTCTACGGATTGCTCGCGAACCGCTTCTCGATCGCCTTCGAAGTAATGCGTTTCCGCCGTGACAATTCCACCTACAGCCCAGCCGAAACAAACTGTCCCCACAGGTTTGCTCTCGGTAGCCCCCCCTGGCCCAGCGATTCCGCTGATCGCCACGGCACAGTCGGCATTGCTGGCTAGCGCAGCGCCCAGTGACATCTGCTCAACCACCAGCTCACTCACCACTCCATACTCGTCGATGGTGGCCTCGAGCACACCCAACGCTGATACCTTGCTAGCATTACTGTAGGTAACATAACTTTGCTCAAACCAGGCTGAACTGCCTGATACCGCGGTAATTGCGGCGCTCACCAAGCCGCCAGTACAGCTTTCAGCCGTGGTTACCGTCCAGTCTCTGGCCGCTAACTCGGCGCCTACAGCAGCGGCTAACTCATCAAATTTCATCGCTAATTCCATCGCCTAACACAGTAGATACAGGTTACAATGTTTCGCCCATAGACACATAATAAGATTGCGAATTCATGACTGATAGTACCGTTAAGCACACCCCAATGATGGTTCAGTACCTCAAGATTAAGGCCGAGCACCCAAATGAAATGGTGTTCTATCGAATGGGCGACTTTTACGAACTATTTTTCGATGATGCGAAGGAGGCAGCTCGCCGCCTCGATGTAACACTTACGGCTCGGGGGAAATCTGGCGGCGAACCCATTCCTATGGCAGGAGTCCCTCACCATGCGGCCGAAAACTACCTTGCTCGACTCGTTCGCCAAGGCGTATCCGTTGCGATTTGCGAGCAAATTGGTGACCCCGCCACTAGCAAAGGTCCGGTAGAGCGAAAGGTAGTGCGGGTTGTGACGCCGGGGACCTTGACCGACGAAGCCCTGCTCGACGAGCAGCAGGTCAACTTGCTCGTCGCACTCTATCAAGCTGGAGACCAATATGGTTTAGCCACGCTGGATATGGCCTCTGGGCGCTTTGCGGTTCAGGAAGGGCAAAGTGGCAGCGCGCTTAGCGCTACGCTGTACCGGCTTAACCCTGCTGAGATTCTCTTTGACGAATCAATACCCGTGCCACAGGGTGTTAGTGCCAAAGCAGGTCGTCGTCCACAAGCACCTTGGCAATTCGATTTAGATTCTGCCAGAGATACGTTAACGCGTCATTTTTCAACGCACGACCTCAGTGGCTTTGGCTGTGAGGATATGCCACTTGCACTCAGCGCAGCCGGTTGCCTACTTCAGTACGCGCTGGACACTCAGCGCGGTCAATTGCCCCACGTCCAAAATTTAGTAGTGGAGAATCATAGCGATTACGTCGAACTCGACTCGGCCACGTTGCGAAATCTTGAGATTGACCGCAATCTTTCCGGCGGCGCAGACAATACCTTACTAGGGGTAATGGACACCTGCCGGACCGCCATGGGAAGCCGCTTACTTAATCAGTGGCTTCATCGCCCGTTAGCTCGAATCGAATTGATTCAGCAGCGCCAGGACACTCTCAGTGAGGTGCTGCAGGACTTTGTTTTTGAACCCATCCGAGCATCACTCAATCACGTAGGCGATTTAGAACGTATTCTAAGCCGCCTCGCTCTGCGTTCGGCGCGTCCCAGAGATTTAACGAGATTGCGCGACTCTCTCGCCACCTATCCCGAGATACAGGAACTTAGTATAAAATCTCCTCAACTCGCGCAGCTCTTCGGTCGGGTGGGCGAATTTCCCGAGTTAGTGACACTTTTGGATCAGGCCGTCATTGATAACCCTCCCATGCTCATTCGTGACGGTGGCGTTATCGCCAGTGGCTATGACGACGAGTTGGACGAACTGCGCAACCTCAGCGCCAATGCGGGTGAGTTTTTACTGGAACTCGAGGAACGAGAGCGCGAACGCTGCAAGTGTAGCTCGCTTAAAGTCGGTTATAACCGAGTACACGGCTACTTCATCGAGATCGGTAAGGCTCAAGCTGTCGAGGTGCCCATTGACTATCAACGTAGGCAAACGCTCAAGAATGCAGAGCGCTATATAACCCCAGAACTTAAAGCCTTCGAGGATAAGGCGCTCTCAGCTAAAAGCCGCGCCTTAAGCCGTGAGAAAGCCCTCTACGAGGCGTTATTAGAAACCTTAAACGAATCGCTCATTGAATTGCAGCGCTCCGCCTATGCCGTTGCAGAGCTGGATGTCATCTGCTGCTTTGCCGAGCGTAGTGATCAACTCAGCTTCTGTAAACCCGAGCTATCGCGCGAACGAGGCTTAGCCATTCAGGGCGGACGCCATATTGTGGTGGAGGATGTCCTTGATACGCCGTTTGTCGCCAACGATACGCATCTCGATGCAAATCAATCACTGAGTATTGTTACCGGACCCAACATGGGTGGTAAGTCCACCTTCATGCGCCAAACAGCATTGATTGTTCTCCTTGCTCACACCGGTTGTTTCGTCCCTGCTACTCAGGCACGTATCGGTGTGGTTGACCGTATTTTTACTCGTATTGGCTCGTCGGATGATCTTGCTGGCGGTCGCTCCACCTTTATGGTCGAAATGACGGAAACGGCGAACATTTTAAATAATGCGTCAGCAAAGTCGCTGGTGCTAATGGATGAAATTGGTCGTGGCACCTCAACCTACGATGGGCTGTCACTCGCGTGGGCAAGCGCAGTGGAACTGGCAGAAATTGGCGCACTCACGCTATTCGCCACCCATTATTTTGAGCTGACCGAACTCTCGGAGCAATTTAGCCAAGTGTTCAATCAACACTTAGATGCCAAAGAGCACCAAGGGCAGATTGTCTTTCTTCATCGTGTAAAACCTGGCCCAGCAAGTAAATCCTTTGGTATTCAGGTCGCAAAGCTTGCTGGCCTACCCAAAGCAGTTTTACATGCCGCAAATGTTAAGTTAGCGCAGCTTGAAAGCAATACGAACAACGACAGTGTCACCTCACCTCAACCCAGTTACGCGGCACCGGAGATTCCAGCTCAAGCGGACCTATTTAACACCGGCCCTTCTGCGTTGGAGCAGCGCTTCGACACGGTAGATCCTGACTCACTGACGCCTCGCGAGGCACTTGAATTACTGTATGAGCTAAAAAAACTCTAAGTTGCTGGGCATCTTGCATATAACCACCTGAAATAACCTTAAGACGAAATATTTACAGACAGCATTATTCGAATTTTGCTAAAATGGCACATATTCAAAATTTACTGAGTACATAGGAGACTCTCACGATGACATTTATTGTTGGTGACAACTGTATTAACTGTAAGCACACCGATTGTGTTGAGGTTTGTCCAGTCGACTGTTTTTACGAAGGTCCCAACTTTCTGGTTATTCACCCTGACGAGTGTATTGATTGCGCGCTATGTGAGCCAGAATGTCCTATCGGTGCCATCTATTCTGAAGATGAAGTTCCCGACGGCGAAGAGGCATTCCTAGAGCTCAACGCAGAGCTTGCTGAGGTATGGCCTAATATTACTGAAATGAAAGATGCGATGCCCGATTCAGAGAAGTGGGATGGTGTTCCTAACAAGCTTGAGCACCTCGAACGCTAAATAGCTTACTCAATGTTCGCCTCCTAGAACTCCACACTGTGGAGTTTTTTTCGCCAGAAAAACGTATTCAATAAGTCCTAGCGGCAATATACTAACGAATGATTTCCGTAGTGCTAATACAAAAAAGCCCCTGTAAACAGGGGCAATAGAGAGTCTAGGAGGGGTAACTCAACTAAATTCACCAAAAATCTGTGCAGCAGAAAGCCCTTGGCTTTCCATCTTGTCTTTGAGACGGCGAAGCGCTTCAACTTGAATCTGTCTGACTCGTTCGCGGGTGAGACCGATTTCCCTACCAACATCTTCAAGGGTCATCATTTCGTGTCCGCGGAGGCCAAATCGGCGCGAAAGTACTTCCCGTTGCTTCTCCGATAGCTCATCTAACCAGCGGGAGATCGAAGAATTAAGGTCTTCCGACTGAAGATCTTGCTCCGGGGTGGTAATGGAGGTATCAGCAATAGTCTCGAGAATCGACTTTTCAGAATCAGGGCCAATCGGCGTATCAACCGAAGACACCCGCTCGTTCAGTCCCAGCATCCGCTTCACGTCCTTTACTGGACGATCCATCAGGTCTGCAATTTCTTCAGCGGTCGGCTCGTGATCCAGCTTCTGGGTAAGCTCACGCGCCGCGCGAAGGTAGACGTTGAGTTCTTTAACGACATGAATCGGGAGGCGAATAGTACGGGTCTGGTTCATTACCGCCCGCTCTATGGTTTGACGAATCCACCAGGTCGCATAAGTCGAAAAGCGGAACCCTCGCTCAGGATCAAATTTTTCCACGGCGCGAATTAGGCCTAAATTCCCCTCTTCAATAAGGTCTAGAAGACTAAGACCGCGGTTAATGTATCTGCGAGCAATCTTGACGACAAGACGAAGGTTACTTTCAATCATCCGTTGACGACCCGCTTCTTCTCCACGTTGAGCCATGCGGGCGAAGTGAACCTCGTCCTCCGCTGACAACAGTGGCGAGAAGCCGATTTCGTTGAGGTAAAGCTGCGTCGCGTCCAGTGCCCGTTCACCACCAACATCCTGAGATCTTGCATGCTTTCTGGCTTTCACCAGTTTTTGCTGCTTGCTAAGTTTTTCAAGTGGTATGGCGTCGAATTCGACTTCGTACGCAGTCATATCGACCGCTTCAGTTGATGGGGATTGTTGGCTAGAATTTATCGTTGTCATATTAAGCACTCCAGTTCCTTGAGCGAGTAGCTATAGAAGCCTCTTAAATCTGACCTAACTGCGGAAGACTTAACCTCTGAACTTCCATCGGTCTCTAATTCTACCGCCCTCGAGGAGGGAGGTAGCTGAGCGGATCAACTGGGCTGCCATTTGTCCGAATCTCGAAATGAAGCTTCACACGACTAGAGTCGCTATTTCCCATTTCGGCTATCGGCTGGTTGAGCTGAACCTCCTGTCCTTCTTCAACCAGTAACTGCCTGTTGTGACCGTAGGCGGAGAGAACCTCTTCGGAGTGCTTAATGATAACTAAGTTACCATATCCCTTAAGAGCACTTCCTGCGTAAACAACCGTTCCCGCCGCTGCTGCACCTATAGAATCCCCGAACTGGCCACCGATATCAATACCCTGTCGTTGACGGTCTGAGGTGCTAAAGCTTGATATCAAAGGACCCGATGCTGGCCAGCCCCAAACAGCCTCTGAAAAATTTGACTGATCGGTATGTTGATTTGCTAAAGCCGGCTCTGAAGTGGGTTGGGGCGAACTTGCGCGAAAACTAGTCGAATTGCCACTCTGAGGAACTCTATTTGTTGCCGAGCCAGTAGTTGATGCTGCATCATCATGACTCGAGGCCGCTGGGTGACTGACACCGTTGTCACGGTTCGCCAACCACAGCTTGTCACCTACTTTAAGTGCTTCGGGCCGCTGATTTCCATTGGCCTGGAGCAATTCCTGTATCGTCAAACCGTATCGCCAGGCGATGGAATAGAGCGTCTCACCTTGATCAACATAATGATAATCAATCGTATCTGGCGGCGGTTGGGCAACTTCCGATACTGGAGCCAATCTCGGCGTGCCGCCACAGGCTGTTAGACATAGTCCAAATATAATTAGTAAGTAATTAACTATACGGCCGTTCAGTTTTTTCAAAACCCTACTCCACCCACAACCTGTGACACAGGTTTATTGTTAAGATCGTATAGATATTAAAAATATTATTCTCATAACAACAAAGACTATCAATTTACTTCTTTAGCTGTACTCAACTCTAAAACTAAGACCAATGTTAATCCTAGAATCATCATCCCCACACAGATCATCGCATCCGCGCCAATACCAGTTAATGATTCGTAGGTGGCAGGCAACACTCTATCTTGAACAATAGGAACCAATTCACCTTTGCGATTCATCATAGTCTCAACCGTAACCTTCCAAGGCCAAAGGGAGTTAAGTGAACCAATAAGAAAACCCGTTAATACTGCCAAGGTCTGCGACTCGAAACGATTAAAGATGTAGGAAACACCTTTAACGAAGGTTAGGAGTCCCAACAGCGCGCCTGCGACAAAATGTCCAATCACTACAAAGTCACCATAACCAATGGCTTCAATTACCACTGGGTAAACGCCTAATAGCAAGAGGATAAAACTTCCCGAGATACCCGGTAGAATCGTTGCACAGATCGCGATACTCGCCGCCACAAAGATAAACCAGTTGGCCGTAGGTGCATCAACAGGGGTTGCCACCGAGATAGAGTAGGCAATGACGGTACCAATCAGAAGTAACAGCCAGCTACTAACGGTAGGGGCTGAAATTTGCCTCCAGATATGTACTACGCTCGCTAATACTAAACCGAAGAAGAAGCTCCAAACCCAAAGGCTATGATTCTCTAGGGCGAAATGAATCACTCGAGCCAACAGCGCCATACTCGTAATAATGCCGGCCAGTAGAGCGGCGAGAAAATTACCATCCACCTTTCGCCAAACCCCTACGACCCCTTCGCGCTTAAAGGTAGCAATTAAACTGAAGTCAAAGGCAGCAATGGCCGCTAACAAACGTTTATAGATGCCGGTAATGAAGGCAATCGTACCGCCCGATACACCAGGCACCACATCAGCGGCGCCCATGAGCAAGCCCTTTAGATAGATCATTAGAGAGTCTTTCATCAAATTTCCTTGGGAGTTAACTGTGGACGAGCTCGCCGGCAACCAGCGGCACAAAATGAACGGGTTCAATAACACTGGTGACGAATTGATCGCTATCGCCATCTCGGTAAACGAAGTGCAACTGCTGTTCGCTGAGCCCAACCGGAATAACGAGAACACCATCTGGCGCCAGCTGATCTAACAAACTTTGTGGAATCTTCTCTGGGGCAGCGGTGGATATGATGGCGTTATAGGGGGCCTCTCGTGATAATCCAAACTCTCCATCACTGTGATGGTAGCGAATGTTATTACACTTGAGATCATAGTGGCGTTGGCGAGCTCTGCGTTGTAACGGCGCGATTCTTTCCACCGTCACTACTTTCCCAACCAGAGGACTTAGAACCGCTGTTTGATAGCCCGAGCCAGTTCCAATTTCAAGTACCTTCTCGGGGCGCCCTAAACTCAACAACAACTCAGTCATTCTAGCAACAACCCAGGGCTGAGAAAGCGTTTGGCCGTAGCCAATGGGCAAGCTGACGTCGTCGTAGGCTCGATGCCCCAACGCCTCATCCAAAAAGATATGGCGAGGTACTTCCGCCATCACTTCGAGCACTTTTTTATTAGCAATGCCTTTATCACTAAGACGGTCAACCATACGCTGACGTGTCCGACGTGACATCATGCCGAGACCTTGTATACGGCTCACGATTCCCCCGAATCTAACGAATTTTTACGAGCTCACGCAGTACCGAGGTCGCGTACGTACCCGCTGGTAGTGAGAACTCTATTATTAAGTTTTGCGATTCAATCGTCCAGCTAAAGTCTTGGGGAATCAAGGCCGAGTCTCGACGCTCCTGTTTAAGACCGGTAAATTCCAGTGCATCACACAGCTGCATCCAAGGTTCAAGAGCTTCTCGGTCAGAATCAGAGGGCCTACCACGCCCCCATAGCGGTGCTGTTTCACTCTGCCAGCTCTGATTCTCGACCTGCATGGATACCACTTGATTAAAGAGATAACTGCGGGCGGCCGATAAATAGATATCGTTGCCTCTAGCGGTGAGCTTACGCCGATTAGCAAGCATCAAAGCGTGCGGCACGTTATTAAAGTCCCTGCCAAAACGCTGATCACCAAAATAATTGGGAACACCGGCGCTCTTTATCTGCGCCAAGCGCGGAATTAATAATGACGGATCATCAAGGTCTCGTAGGGTAATTTTAAAGCTATTACCTTCCAGTTGGCCACGCTTTAGCTTCGCTTTATGGCGGCCTTTCTCTAGCAACTCAACGCCAGGGATCAACAGCGGCCGCACGGGATCTGCTACGCCAGGCAAGTAAACCGAGAACCATTGAGTGGTCACCGCGTGCCGATCTTTGCGCCCAGCAAAGCCTACGTCACGAACCGATACACCAGCCCAGGAAGCAAGTTGCTCCGCGACCCAAGCGGTATTCTGAGAGGTTTTCTTGATCAGCAGATAAAGGTGTTCGCCCTCCTGAGTTAACACTTCACTGCGACATTCGGTCACAACGAAGTCCTCAGGTATTGACTTGAAAGTTGCCTGTTGCTCGGGCTCGCCATGGGCAAATGCCCAGTTATATTCGAATTCCACTCGTTAACGCTCCAACAGAACAACCGCGTGTACCGCGATTCCTTCTTTTCGACCTTCGAAGCCCAACTTCTCCGTGGTGGTTGCCTTGACGTTGACCTGCTGAATTGCACATTCAAGAAGATCCGCCAAACGTTGTTCCATGGCAGCAATATGCGGTGCCATCTTAGGCGCTTGAGCAACAATAGTCAGGTCGACGTTACCAATTTTATAGCCTTCTAACAGAAGAGGCTGCCAGATAGTGCTAAGCAACGCTGCTGAATCCGCATTCGCCCACTGCTGGTCAGTATCCGGAAAATGGCGACCGATATCGCCAAGCCCAGCAGCGCCTAGAATGGCATCAGTAAGCGCGTGAAGCGCAACATCACCATCCGAGTGCGCCTCGAAACCGTGGGTATGTTCAATCTGCACCCCGGCCATCATGATGAAAGACCCTTCATTGAAGCGGTGGACATCATATCCATGACCAATTCGAATCGGCATAGTTAGTCCCTCTGAGAGAAGATTGCGCGAGCGACTTCAAGATCGCTCGGCGTAGTAATTTTAAAGTTAATAGGGCTTGATTCGATCAGGTGAATTCGTCCGTCCATGAGCTCGGCAGCCGAGGCCTCGTCGGTGATGGTTGCCCCTGAATCCAAAGCCGAACTTAGGGCATCTAAAAGAAATTTACGATGGAACATCTGTGGCGTCTGAGCTAACCATATCGCACTTCGATCCAGGGTATGTGTTCGCCCATGATCAAATTCTCTAAGCGTATCCCTTGCTGGGAGCGCTAAAATCGCCCCTTCGTTTTCAGCAATTGATGTTGCGATCAAGGAGTCTAGTAAAGCAGTGGATAAGAGTGGTCTGGCGGCATCATGAACCATAACCAAATCATTGCTCGTTAATGAAGCGAGGCCTGCGAGAACCGTATCGGCACGCTCATCGCCACCCAAGAAGAATTTCAGTTTGGGGTGGTTCGCATAGAGAGACTCCCTTGCAAGCTCATCTCTTTCGGAAATTCCTACTAAGACCTGCTGCACCGACGGGTGATCTAAAAATACACCTAGAGTGTGGTCGAGAACCGTTTCTGAGTTAATTCTAAGATATTGTTTCGCAACGCTAGCGTTCATTCGCGAACCGACACCGGCCGCAGGAATAATGACGTTAACGAGGTTCATGTTGGAAGTCACGTTCAGAAATTATAAGTACTAATGTCTCGCCAGGTTTAATCATGCCGAGTTCTCTTCGCGCAATCGCCTCGAGAGGCTGGCCACCACTGCGAATTGCCTCCACTTCTGAAGCGAGTAATGCGTTGATTGACGCGAGTTCTGCGTTGCGCTCACTCAAGGCATCAATCTGAGTCTGAAGTGCCTGATGTTCCAGATAACTACCATCGCCAAACCACACTCGATACTGCAGTAACAGCAATACGACAGTGAGAATGGCGATGATAACTTTCATCAGTATTTAAGCTTTAAATTCCGCGCGTCCACGATATGGCGCTGCGTCAGTACCTAGTTCAGCTTCAATACGAAGTAGGCGATTATACTTGGCAACTCGATCAGAGCGACACAAAGAGCCAGTCTTGATCTGTCCTGCTGAGGTTGCTACTGCTAGATCAGCAATGGTGGTATCTTCAGTTTCACCGGAGCGATGAGAAATAACCGCGGTAAAGCCAGCAGCTTGCGCCATACGGATAGCTTCAAGTGTTTCGGTCAATGAACCAATTTGATTAAATTTAATCAAAATAGAATTAGCAATGCCTTCGTCAATACCACGCTTGAGGATCTTCGTGTTGGTAACAAATAGGTCATCGCCTACAAGCTGAACCTTGTCACCCAACTTCTTAGTAAGTTTCTCCCAACCGTCCCAGTCGCTCTCGTCCATACCGTCTTCAATAGAGATGATTGGGTACTTGTCGGCCCACTCTGCAAGGAAGTCAGTGAAGCCCGCTGAATCGTAGACTTTTCCTTCACCCGCTAGGTCGTACTTACCATCTTTGTAGAACTCGGTAGAGGCACAATCCAATGCAATGGTGATATCGACTCCCAACTCGTAACCTGCAGCGGCTACGGCCTCAGCGATCACTTCAAGTGCCGCTTCATTACTAGTTAGATTGGGAGCGAAACCGCCTTCATCACCAACAGCTGTATTGAGTCCACGAGCTGACAATACTTTCTTAAGGTTGTGGAAGATTTCCGCACCCATTCGCAACGCTTCGGTGAAGGTTGAAGCGGAAACTGGCTGTACCATGAATTCCTGAATATCAACGTTATTATCGGCGTGCTCGCCACCGTTAATGATATTCATCATCGGCACTGGCATGCTATAAACACCTGAGGTGCCGTTCAGATCGGCGATGTGCGCATACAGCGGGATGTTCTTACTGATCGCAACGGCCTTCGCCGCCGCTAGCGATACTGCTAGGATAGCGTTAGCACCTAGAACCGCCTTGCTATCCGTACCATCTGCTTCGATCATCAGGGCATCGATACCCGCTTGATCTGCAGCGTCCTTGCCAACTAACAGGGCTTTAATGGTGCTGTTAATATTTTCAACCGCTTTTAAAACGCCCTTGCCAAGATAGCGCGACTTGTCGCCATCACGCAGCTCCAATGCTTCACGCGAACCTGTAGATGCCCCAGATGGTGCGCAGGCCGAACCTACAGATCCATCAACTAAAATTACATCGGCTTCTACAGTCGGGTTACCGCGAGAATCCATTACTTCGAAAGCCTTAATATCGGCAATTACGGTCATTTCTTAACTCCAAGTTAGTTCGGTTGTTATTTAGTATCTAAGTCCGGCAATGACTTAGCTAGATCATCCATTGCTTTCATCTGTTCTAAGAATGGTTTCAACGCGTCAAGACGCAGAGCACAGGGTCCATCGCACTTTGCAGTGCTTGGATCTGGATGCGCTTCAAGGAAGAGACCACCTATTTTCTGTGACAAACCCGCTTTTGCTAGTTCGGTAACCTGCGCACGTCGGCCGTCTGCTGAATCTTCGCGTCCGCCTGGGCGCTGAAGACTGTGAGTAACATCGAAGATAATCGGGTAACCGAACTTCTTCATCTCACCAAACGCCAACATATCAACCACCAAATTATTGTATCCGAACATCGTACCTCGTTCGCACAACATCAACTGGTCATTACCGGCTTCTTTGCATTTTGTCAGGATGTGCTTCATTTCGTGTGGAGCAAGAAATTGAGCTTTCTTAATATTGATTGCCGCTTTGGTCTGGGCCATTGCCATGACTAGATCGGTTTGGCGCGAAAGAAAAGCTGGCAGCTGAATAATATCGCACACTTCAGCCGCTGGTGCCGCCTGATCGGGCTCATGAACGTCGGAAATGATCGGCACCTTAAACGTCGACTTAATCTCCTCAAGTATCCGCAGGCCTTCCTCTAGGCCAGGACCGCGAAACGAGTTGATTGACGAACGATTAGCCTTATCAAAGGATGCCTTAAACACATATGGCATTCCCAGTTCAGTGGTCACTTCAACGTACTTCTCTGCAACCTGCATAGCCATATCACGTGATTCGAGGACGTTCATACCACCGAACAGTGCCATCGGCAAATCATTAGAAACGTCGACATTGCCAACCGTAATTGTTTTTTGCTGCATTATTTAGCGTCCTTTTCTTGGCGAAATTTCAGTGCTTCGGCAATGAAGCTGCTGAACAACGGATGTCCATCTCGTGGTGTAGAAGTAAATTCTGGGTGAAATTGCGAGGCTACAAACCAGCGGTGGTTCTTTAGTTCGATCATTTCTACCAATGTATCATCAGCAGACCAACCACCCACCTTCATACCGGCCTTTTGCATGCGATCAACATAATTGTTGTTCATCTCATAGCGGTGGCGGTGACGTTCAGTAATCAAATCCTGGCCGTAAGCCTCGCGTGCTTTAGAACCAGCCACTAAGCGACAACCCTGTGCCCCTAGGCGCATAGTGCCACCCATATCAGACTCTTCGGTACGCTTCTCAACATTACCTGATTCGTCCATCCACTCGGTGATTAGACCAATGACAGGATGCGGAGTGTTAGCGTCGAGTTCCGTTGAATGAGCGCCTTTCAAGCCAACTACGTTACGAATGAATTCGATCACCGCAACCTGCATACCCAAACAGATACCTAAATACGGAACGTTGTTCTCACGCGCGAATTGTGCGGCCAATATCTTACCTTCCACACCACGTGGACCGAAGCCACCCGGAACTAGGATGGCATCAGCGTTTTCTAGTGCGCCAGTACCTTCGCTTTCAAGTGATTCAGAATCAATGTAATCCACATTAACCTTCGCCAATTCGGAGATACCAGCGTGAGTAAGTGCCTCGTTAATAGACTTGTAGGCATCTAGCAGATCCATGTATTTGCCAACCATGGCAACGCGAACTTCATGCTCTGGGTTAAGCTTACCGTTAACAACGCGATCCCAGTCGGAGAAGTCTACCGGCTGAAGTTCAAGGCGAAGCTTGTCAGCGATAATTTCGTCAAGTCCCTGCTCGGAGAGTAAACGCGGAATCGCGTAAATGGTGCTCACGTCAGGAAGCGGCACAACAGCTCGTTCCTCAACGTTAGTGAAAAGTGAAATTTTGCGACGTGAATCATCATCGACTTCCACTTCTGAACGACATAACAGGACGTCAGGCTGGAGGCCGATAGAACGTAATTCTTTAACAGAGTGCTGAGTAGGCTTAGTTTTAATTTCGCCAGCGGTACGAATATACGGAACCAAAGTTAGGTGCATTAATAGCGCCTTGCTTGAACCGAGTTCAACTCGCATTTGACGAATAGCCTCAAGAAACGGCTGAGATTCGATATCACCCACCGTGCCGCCGATTTCAACTAATACGACATCATAACCTGCTCCACCTTCGTAGACGCGACGCTTGATTTCGTCAGTAATATGGGGAATGACCTGAACGGTACCGCCCAAGTAATCTCCGCGGCGTTCCTTTCGCAATACGGTTTCGTAGACGCGACCAGAAGTGAAGTTAGAACGCTGAGACGTCTTGCTACGGAGAAAGCGTTCATAGTGACCTAGGTCGAGATCAGTTTCCGCACCATCTTCGGTAACGAACACTTCGCCGTGCTGTAACGGGCTCATGGTGCCTGGGTCAACGTTAATGTAGGGATCGAGCTTCATTACGGTACAGTTTAAACCGCGAGCTTCTAAGATCGCACCAAGGGATGCTGACGCAATTCCCTTACCTAGAGAAGAGACTACACCGCCTGTTACAAATATAAATCGAGTCATGAAGAGCCTTGGAAGTTCCATTCGTTATGATGAGAGGTAACGCTTTCGCTATTACCATTACTGCGTACAATTGTAGACGCAAATAACGGTTTTTACCCCGTCCTAGAATGGGAGATCAGCTTACCAGAACATCCATGAATTCTCAATCGAATTCATGGTGCAGTAGCCACCCCACTTCGCCCTCCTGTGCTTGATACCCCTCACAGACCAAAATGTCAGCAATGGCGGCGAGTTCATCCTGATAAAACAGTCCCGGAAGGCGCCCACGAGCGAACCATGGTACGCGAATGTCCTGATAATACTTCTTCAGCTTTCTGCGGCCTTTTCGACCCGCCGGCAAAATCTTTCCTGCCGCTTCAACCAAGCGAACCTCGTACGCGTTTGGCAACAGCCTTAAGCCTGAGGTTGCGACTTCAACTTGATAGTTTTCGCCATATCCCGCTATGCGACTGGGGAGTTCGTTAGCCCAATTTCCTGAATTAGCTTTCACGAAATAGAGCCGTCCGTCATAGGAATAGAAGCAACCTGAAGCGCCTAGTCGAACCTCACCGCGACGATCTACATCCAAGTAAAGTAAATTTACAATCTCGCGAACTAACTTGCCAGAAATCGATAACTGCAGAACCGACGAGATCCAATGGTGAATCCAAACACTCTGATCACTCATCGCTTCAATCGGTTTACACCACCAACCCCAACGATCGCGACCAGTGTGCTCCTCGTGATAGACACCAAGCAGCTCTCGCATCGCCTCACGAGTTTGCTGGAGGTACTTCGCTGACGCCGCCGCATGCTCTGCTGCCATGGGCTCAAAAGCTTTAAGGATGGGAATAACATCGTGGCGAATCTGATTCCGACTGAATTGCCGGCTTTGATTTGAAGGGTCATGAATGACGGTTAACGCTTGCGCCGAAACATATTCCTCGATATCTGATCGAGAACAGAATAAGAGCGGCCGAAGAAGATTGGCTTGACCTATCTCACGCTGCTCAGGAATCCCCGATAGCCCGACTAGCCCTTCACCTCGGAGCGTCCTGAACACCATCGTTTCCAGTTGATCATCGGCGTGATGCCCCTGCAGGAGCACATCACCCGCCTCAAGCAACGCTTCGAAGACATCATAGCGAGCGTCTCTCGCTGCTGCTTCGACACCCTTGCCCGACGCGACAACGGCCACATCCACAGCATGAAAATCTACTCCCCACTGCGCAGCCATCCGACGGCATTGTTCCGGCCAAAGTGAGCTATTGGCTTGTAATTGGTGATTAACATGAATCGCCAGAATTGGCTGGGGGAGATTAAGCTGAATGAGTGCATGCAGCAGCGCCGTTGAATCGGCACCACCAGACCAGGCGACGACCCAACGCGACGCTGTGACCGAAGCCAGCGCAGCCTTGAGCTGTTGCCTAATCGCCATTGCTTAGTTGCCGTAAGACATTAAGCGCTGGTAGCGTTTTTCCTGTAGCTTTTCAGTTGGCATTGCTTCCAATTCTGCAAGCTGCTTTACGAGGTGCTCACGAATATTCGCTGACATAGCGTCAACATCGCGATGCGCGCCGCCCATTGGCTCAGGAATGGTCGTATCAACAATACCCAGCTCTTCCAAGACTGACGACGTCACGCCCATTGCTTCCGCTGCATCTGGTGCCTTCTCGACGGTCTTCCAGATGATGTTGGCACAACCTTCCGGAGAAATGACAAAGTAGGTGGAGTACTGCAGCATATTAAGCTGATCGCCAACACCAATTCCCAACGCACCGCCCGATGAACCTTCACCGATAACCGTACAGATGATTGGCGTGCTGAGACGGGACATCACCGCTAGATTCTGCGCGATGGCTTCCGAGATACCGCGCTCCTCTGAATCGATACCGGGATAAGCCCCAGGAGTATCAATAAGGGTAATAACAGGGAGTTTAAAGCGCTCTGCCATTTGCATAAGGCGTAGGGCTTTACGATAACCCTCTGGCTTTGGCATACCCCAGTTACGCTTAACCTTTTGGCTTACCGAGCGTCCCTTTTCCTGGCCGATTACCATAACGGGCTTGCCTTCAAGACGAGCTAAACCACCAATGATAGCCTGGTCATCACCAAAGTGACGATCACCATGCAGCTCTTCGAAATCCGTAAAGATGCGTGGGATATAATCTGATGTATAAGGCCGAAGCGGGTGACGTGCCACTTTCACAATCTGCCAAGAATCTAATTTCTTGTAGATATCAGAGGTTAGCTTCTCACACTTACCGCGAAGCTTACTCACTTCATCGGTGATGTTGACCTCAGAATCGTGGCCAACAAACTGCAATTCTTCAATTTTGGCTTCAAGTTCAGCAATTGGCTGTTCGAAGTCTAAGTAATTCGGATTCATATATTGTCTCGTCTTTTGGACTGACCTAAGCATAGCCTAGGGATACTAAATTAAGAGCGGCGCCACACCCGGGGGGCATCTTCGCAATAAAACGGTGCCTATAATACGTTGTCGTGACTCATCAGTCGAGTAAAGTTAACGGTAATTTAGCACTACCGCAGATTCACCAAACCGCTGACGCAATGACTGCAGCAATTCGTCCGTTGGCGTCACCCAAAAGGATTGATCAATACTAACTTCACCCACGGCACTGCCATTACTATATCGAAGGACCACGGGGCATTCTCCGAGTGATTCACAAAATAGCGACTTCAAATTCTGTTTTATTACCGTTGCGTGAGAACTTGAAAGCTCCAGTGATATATTCGCCAATAGCTTGGATCTCGACTCATCCCAACGCATTACATCGTGAGCTCGGGCCTTTAACCCCCCGGTAAAGTTGTCCTGACTAACCTCGCCCTCAACCACAATAATAGAGTTCAACTGAATCTTATCGCGGTTTTGTTCTACCAAATCGGAGAACATGGCAATATCCATCTGCCCAGTTCTATCATCAAGTTTGACGATCAGCATGGTGTCGCCGCGCTTCGTTTTAATCGCACGAATATCCACCACCAGCCCAACGAGGCGCTGCTTATTCTTGTCGGCACGAAGATCTCGCAGGCGGTATCGCACTACCCGGCGAAGTTCATCTTCGTATTCATCAATAGGATGGCCGGTTAGATACAAGCCAAGAGTATCGCGCTCGTGATCAAGTCGCTCGCGCAATGTCCAAGGCAGTTCACTAGCGTACTTCTCGTAGACGTCTTTGTCACCGAAGCTATCGGGACCTACGCCACCAAACAAATCGCCTAACCCTGCACTTGCTGACTTAGCCGCCTGATCCGCGGCCTTCACCGCTTCAGGGACCGCCGCTAAGAGCGCGGCACGATTGGCGCTGATGTTGTCACTCTGCGGACCAATGGAGTCAAATGCACCGGAGTAAATCAGCGCCTCGATTGCCCGTTTATTTACCCGTTTGGGGTCAGTTCGCGAGCAAAAGTCGAATAAATCTTCAATCGGCTGATCCTTGCGCGCGTCAAGAATACTTTCTACTGGACCTTCACCAAGGCCCTTAATAGCACCTAAGCCGTAAATAATTCGCCCCTGTTCATCAACCGAAAACTTCAGTTCACCGCGATTGACATCGGGAGGCAGAATTTCAAGACCCATATGCCGACATTCTTCAATGAAGGTTACGACCTTCTCCGTTTTATCCATATCCGATGACATGGTCGCGGCCATAAACTCGGCCGGATAGTGCGTCTTGAGCCATGCTGTCTGATAGGAAACAATCGCATACGCCGCCGAGTGGGACTTATTAAAGCCATAACCCGCAAACTTCTCTACCAAGTCGAAGATGCGAATCGCCAACTGGGGGTCAATCCCCTGCTTTGCGGCACCCTCTTCAAAACTCGAACGCTGCTTGGCCATTTCTTCGGGCTTCTTCTTGCCCATAGCTCGACGGAGTAAGTCAGCCTGACCCAGCGAGTAGCCAGCGAGCTCCTGAGCAATCTGCATGACCTGCTCTTGATAGACAATAACGCCGTAGGTTGGTTCTAGAATTGGCACCAGACATTCGTGCTGGTAGGTTTTATCGGGGTAGGCGACCTCAGCTCGACCATGCTTACGATTGATGAAATCGTCAACCATTCCCGATTGCAGAGGCCCTGGACGAAACAGCGCCACCAAGGCAATCATCTCTTCAATGTTGTCCGGCTCTAAGCGCAGAATAAGTTCTTTCATGCCACGCGATTCCAACTGGAATACCGCCGTGGTTTCAGCTTTTTTCAAGAGGGTGTAGGTGGCTGGGTCATCCAAGGGGATCTTCGAGATATCAACCGGAGGCTCATTATTTAGCGCCCGGCGCCGATCGATCATTTCAATCGCCCAGTCGATAATAGTAAGCGTTCGCAAACCTAGGAAATCAAACTTTACTAGCCCCGCTTCCTCTACATCGTTCTTATCAAACTGAGTAACGAGACCTGATCCGTCCTCATCAGAGTAAAGTGGTGCAAAATCAATCAGCTTAGTCGGCGCAATCACTACACCACCAGCGTGTTTACCCACGTTACGGACGGTGCCCTCAAGGCGAACCGCCATATCCCAAATTTCCTGCGCGTCCTCATCAGTTTTTAATAACTCGCCCAGCTGCGGTTCTTCCTCAAGCGCCTTCGCTAAGCTCATACCTGGATCTGCAGGAATCAGCTTCGATAATTTATCGGCTAGACCATAGGACTTCGCCAAGACCCTCGCGACATCGCGAACCACCGCCTTTGCCGCCATGGTACCAAAGGTAATAATCTGAGATACCGCATCGCGACCGTAGTTGTCGGCCACGTATGAGATCACCTTGTCACGGTCTTCCATACAGAAATCGACGTCGAAATCGGGCATAGAAACACGCTCTGGATTGAGGAATCGCTCGAATAGGAGGTCGTACTCTAACGGATCCAAATCCGTAATCAGCAACACATAGGCCACGAGCGAGCCGGCACCAGACCCTCGGCCTGGCCCAACTGGAATAGCGTGATCTTTAGCCCACTTAATAAAGTCCATGACAATTAAGAAGTAGCCGGGGAAGCCCATCTGAATAATGATATCGAGCTCGAACTGCAGTCGCTCCGCATAGCGAGCGTAAATCTCATCCCATTCTGGATGAGATTTACCAAACAGAAAGTCCAAGCGATCGGTAAGACCCTCGTAGGAAATCTTGGTAAAGAATTCGTCCTGTGTCATGCCCTCCGGAATAGGAAAATCCGGTAGATAATAGGTGCCTAACTCAATCTCGACGTTACAGCGCTGAGCAATCACCACCGAATTGGCGAGGGCCTCTGGCAAATCCGCAAAGAGCGTTTCCATCTCCTTGGTAGAACGAAGGTATTGTTGCTCGGTATAGAGCTTCTGCCGACGCTTATCTCCCAGAGTGTATCCGTCATGGATACACACACGCGCTTCATGAACATCAAAGTCTTCACTCTTCAAGAAGCGAACATCATTGGTTGCAACTAATGGAATCTGCTTGCGATGTGATAGGTCTGCGGCGGCATGTAAATGCTGCTCGTCACCAACACGACCGCAGCGATTAACTTCTAGATAGAACCTATCGGGGAAATGAGTCGTCCACCAATCACAGCGTTCTTCTGCAATCTCGGGATGCCCCTGAAGCAAGGCCTTGCCCACATCGCCAAAGATACCACCAGAAAGCACAATTAAGCCCTCCGACAGCTCTTCAATCCATTCGCGCTTCACCGCAGCAACACCGGCCCTCTGCCCCTGAGTCCACGCTCTTGAAATCAGCTCGGTTAGGTTTTTATAACCCTTTAGCGTTTGCGCAAGAAACGGCAGTTGAAAGACGCTGCCATCTTCATCGCGGAGCAACAAATCGGCAGCAACAATCGGCTTGACACCCGCGTTCTGACAGGCTTTATAGAACTTCACCTGACCATACATATTATTTAGGTCAGTAATTGCTACTGCCGGCATATTCGCCGTAGCTGTCTCCGCAATTAATGGCTTGATTTTAACAATGCCATCAACGAGGGAAAATTCGGTATGTACACGAAGGTGGACAAAACTCTGTGACACGTTAGCTACCTTATTTATTCTTATTAGACGCTTCTAACGCTCGCTTTACTGGCGCGAAGCTTGTTCTGTGTAATGGAGTTGCCCCCAACTTAGTCAGCGCTTCTAGGTGCGCAGCAGTTGGGTAGCCCTTGTGTTTCGCAAAGCCGTAACCGGGATAGCGCTGGTCGAACTCTGCAACTTCGCGATCACGAGTGACCTTCGCTAAAATAGACGCGGCACTGATCTCGGCAACCTTGGTGTCGCCTTTGACAATGGCTTCACTAGGATAAGGCCACTTCGGCACTCTATTGCCATCCACTTTAACGAAGCTAGGCTGAATACTCAAAGCTTCTACCGCACGATGCATGGCGAGCATCGTGGCTTGAAGAATATTTAACTCATCTATCTCTGCAACCGAACACCGCCCGATAGCATAGCTAAGGCTGTTAGCGATGATTTCGTCATACAAAGCATCACGCTTCGCTTCGCTCAGTTTTTTCGAATCCGCTAGGCCAGCGATAGGTCGCTTGGGATCAAGAATCACCGCTGCGGTAACGACATCGCCCGCTAACGGCCCCCGTCCTACTTCATCCACCCCTGCTATGAGCTCCTGAGTTTGTGTAGGCGCAAAGAGATCTAATGACTGCATAGCGTTACAATAGCCTCTGCCGCTTTAGCACTACCACCCTGCTGTAGCAATTGAGTCAATGCTTGGAAACGCTCACTCTGCTGATCACTGTGAAGCAACGCCGAAACTTCGCTTACTAGGCGATCAACACTCACCTCAGATTGAATAATCTCTGGCACTATTTCTTCGCCTGCTATCAGGTTCGGTAGCGCAATAAATTTAGTATCCACCAGCTTGGAGATGACAAAGAAACTCACCGCACCAGCTCGATAGGCAACCACCATAGGTCTATTGAGCAACATAGCTTCTAACGCTGTGGTACCTGAGGTCAATAGCACCACTGATGCTGCCGACATCGCCAAGTGCGACTGCCCACGAATTAATTTAACAGGCAGATCAGGATAATCTTCAAGAATTCCCAATAACTCATTATAACGCGCGTCATTCGCGGCGGGCACGACGATACTATCTACTTTGCCCTGCTCGAACAGCACCGTGGCTGCGTCAAAGTAATCGCGGCTCATCATAGCCACCTCACTACCTCGACTGCCGGGCATTAGTGTTAGCGTCACAGCATCCGCAGCTAAACCCAACTCTGCCCGTGCCTGAGTCGCAGGAACAGGTAATATTTGATCGGCTAAGGGATGGCCAACAAAGACCACTGGAACGTCATGCTGACGATAGAAATCAGCCTCAAACGGCAGCAGGGTTAACATGAGATCGTCGGCACGTTTTATCTTGTGAATACGCCCCTTTCGCCACGCCCAAACCGATGGGCTCACATAGTGAACCGTCTTAGTCTCGGCGCTTCGAAGCGCTAGCTCAATATTGGTGGTAAAGTCCGGAGAGTCGATGCCGATAAACACCGTCGGCGGGTCTTCACGGTAACGCGATATCAACGACTTTCTCATTCTCAACAACTCGGGTAGACGCTTCAAGGGCTCTACCAAACCCATGACAGCTAACCGATCCATATCAAAGTGGGACTCAAAGCCCTCTGCGATCATTTTCGGACCGCCTACGCCTTCAAAGGTCGCATCAGGCCACTGAATACGAAGAGCGCGGATTAAATCCGCGCCCAATACATCACCACTCATCTCGCCACAAACAATGGCTACTCGCTGACCCATTAGCGCATGATCCCTCGGGTTGACGATGAGATTGAACTGATGAATAAGCCAAGCTCCTCACAGTCAGGGTCAATAGCACGAATCTGCACTAGCGCTTCGTCGAGTTTTAATTTACGCCGATAAAGTAATTTATATGCCTTGGTAATATTGGCGATTTGCTCGGCGGTATAACCACGGCGCTTAAGCCCCTCTGAATTAATACCCTTAGGTTCCGCACGATGCCCCGACGCAGTAACGAACGCAGGCACATCCATGCTCACGCCCGTGCCGAAGCCGGTAAAGGCATGGGCACCTATTTTTACTCGCTGATGAACCAGTGTATAACCGCCAAGGATCGCCCAATCACCCACCCAGACATGGCCTGCCAACGAGGAGTTATTCACCAAAATACAGTGATTACCAATCACACAGTCATGCCCCACATGAGCATAAGCCATGATAAGATTATCCGAGCCGATTCGGGTCTCTCCTAAGTCTTGGATCGTCCCACGATGAATGGTTGCACCTTCGCGAACGACGTTGCGGTCACCCATCTTCAACCAGGTTTCTTCGCCCTGGTACTTCAGATCAGGTGTTGCTTCACCCACAGTCGCAAACTGAAAGATATGGCAGTCTTCACCAATAATGCTGGGACCTTTAACTACCGCGTGGGATTCAATACGGGAACCTTTACCAATAGTCACCTGCGGGCCAATAATGGCATAGGGGCCAATGATGACGTCTGCGGCAATACTCGCGCTAGGATCAACAATTGCAGTGGGATGAATACTTTGCGTCACGGTAAAACCTTCTAATTCAATGAACTACTTTAGCTACGATCTTGATTACAGAATTCGCTCTGCGCTGGTAATACTTGCCCGCGCTACCACGTGTCCGTCAACCTTCGCCTCACATTCGAACTTCCAGATGCCACGCTTGTGAGTAACATACTTGGCGTGTAAGTGTAGTTGATCGCCTGGGACCACTGGCTTTTTAAATCGAACATTATCCGCACCGGCAAATAGATAGAGCGACCCGTCAGTCGCTGTCTTTCCCGCTGATTTAAAGCCTAGAATTCCCGCAGCTTGAGCTAGGGCTTCCACGATTAAAACGCCCGGAAAGATCGGGGCATGGGGAAAATGGCCGTTAAACTGAGGCTCGTTAATTGAAATATTCTTAATGGCGTGAATGGATTCCATTGGCTTAACTTCAAGCACTCTGTCAATCAACAGAAATGGGTATCGATGAGGTAAGTACTCCTGAATTTCACGAATATCCACGATTCAATCCCTTCCCTATTTTTCCAGCTTCTTGACGATACGCGCTAAATCTTTAAGTTGACTGAATCGAACTGCGTTCTTGCGCCACTCAGAGGTTGGCATCATCCCAGTCCCCGATGAGTAAGAGCCTGGTTCAGTAATCGATTTAGTCACCATCGTCATTGCCGTAATGTGAACGTTATCTGCAATCTCTACGTGACCAACAATCCCAGAACCACCAGCCATACTACATCTTTCACCTACAACTGTACTTCCGGCAACGCCTGCTGCACCCGCAATCGCAGTATAGCGGCCAATCTTAACGTTGTGAGAAATCTGCACCAAGTTATCAATAATGACGCCGTCTGCAATCTCGGTGTCGTCCAGGGCACCACGGTCAATGGTAGTATTGGCGCCGATATCAACATCATTGCCTATAATTACACCGCCCAACTGACAGATTCTAAACCAACCGTCTGGAATAGGTGCGAAGCCAAATCCATCCGAACCGATCACTGTACCACTATGAACGCGTACTCGATGCCCCAATCTGACTTCGTGATAAAGGACAACATTTGGCTTAATTTCACAGTGATCACCCAACATTGAATCGTCGCCAATAACAACATTGGCACCAAGAATGGTTGCGTCACCAATGACCACATTTTCGCCGATGACTACGTTTGGGCCAATTACTGCCGAGGTTGAGACCTTCGCAGTGCCTGCGACAACGGCGGTGGGGTGAATACCTCCACTTGAACTATTCTTCTTTTCGAAGACATGCGTAAGTTTTGCAAAGGCAACGTAGGCATTGTCTACCACTAGGGCATTACCAAGGAAATTCTCGGCCGCTGCATGATTCAAGATCACTGCACCAGCCTCGGTAGCCGCTAACTGAGAAGCATATTTCGCATTAGCTAGAAATGAGAGATGACAAGGGCCGGCACTCTGAAGAGTAGCCAGCCCCTGAATGGAGTAACTATCGTCACCCTGAACTGAGCCGCCAACGATGGCGGCGAGTTGCTTTAAGCTATATTCCAAGCGCTATTACCTCTTAACCTTGGTTAAGTTTCTCTGTAACACGAGGAGTTAAATCAAAAGACGTATCAACGTGGAGCACCACCGGCGCTGTTTGCTGACGGCCTACTGGAATAGCCGCTGACTTATCTAACAAAAGCCCGATGCCTTCTGTCTGAATTAGTTCCTGAACCGCTTGCCCTGCACGAGGATAGAGTTCCTGCATTAATGCTCCAACAACGCGATTCTGAGCATCATTCAGCTTAGTCTGAGCGGCTTGAAAGTCTACACTCTTGCTTTGAATCGCAGCCTGCTGCTCTTGCAGACGCTCCGCACTCCACGTGACCGAATTGGCTTGAGCCTCTTCCTGAAGCGCACGAATATCAGTCATCAGCGTCTCAGCTTGAGAAATCACGTCTTGCACATCAGCCTGAGCTTGAAGCTCTTGAATGCGCATTTTAGCGACGTCTGTCTCCATAATTGCTGCACGTATATCCACGACAGCGACCTTACCTTCGGCGAAGGCGGTGGTTGAAAGTACTACGGCCAAAATAGAAGCGGCTAATTTAGTTAAAAAACGCACGGTAACTCTCCAAATATCAAAATTACAAAAAATCGTTATTGTTTATATTATTTTAAAACGCCTGCCCCATCGAGAACTGGAAGCGTTCGATGAAGTCGTAACCCGAATCCTCGAGAGACTTATCATAATTAAATGGTAAGGCGTAACTAAAGGTCAACGGCCCAAAGCCCGAGATCCAAGTTAAGCTCAAACCATAAGACCCGCTGAGTTTACTCACATCGAAGTCATAACAGTTTAACTCACCATTCTCACAACTGGTACTAAAAACGTTACCCGTATCAATAAAGAACGACGACTGAACACTACGCTGATCTTTGACAAACGGTGTTGGGAAGATGAACTCAGCCCCTGCGGTTACCAAGAAGTTACCACCAAATGCATTCGTACGCTGGCTGGTACCTGATAACTGTGTCACAAGCTGACCGTTAGCATTTACCAATGTGCCTTCACCAAAGCCATTAGAATTGATTACCTGTTGACCCGCATAGTACTCAGCCGAAGAGGTGCGCGGACCAAGAACGTTTCGGTTATATCCTCGAACCGAGCCAAGACCACCCGCATAAAAGTTCTCGAAGAACGGCAGCTCGTCAAGATCACCATAGCCATTACCATAACCAAGACGAGTATGAAGACGAAGTGTTAAGAAGCTCGTTAAAGGCTGAAAAATCTGCCCCTCGTAATTTAGCTTGTAGTAAGTAAGGTCCGAATTGGGTGTTGTTGCAGAGAAAACAAGACTTTGGCGGTAACCACGGTTAGCCAAAATACCTCGGTTCAAGGTTGACTGCATCCAGGTTACGCGGGCTGTAAAATCATCATATTCGTCACCATACTCATCAATAAATCCAGGAGGATTATTGGTCAACTGGCTATCCGCTACGGTACTAACATCATTCAACGCACAGGAGTAGTAAATGAACTGGGAGCCCGTGATTGAGCTTGTACCTAGGTCATAACAGTCATTTGGATCGTCTTGATAGATCTGATCGTACGTTGGGTTACCATCGGGATCCAAAACAGGATTTCCATCGGGATCTAAAATAGGACTATTTGGATCATCCACGAACGAACCACCGTCATTCAGTAGATCCGACTGCTCGGTCCAATATTGATAGCCACTCTCGTTAATATCGCCTGGCGTGGACTTAATCTGCTGTGCAGGACTAAACCCTGGGGTAATCAACGAGTGATTGTAGGTCAACCCAAGGGAGATCCGCTCAATCTCGGATATCGGCCACCCTAACGTCACGCCTGCACCGTATTTATCCACACCGAACGGCGTAAAACCGCTACTTCCATAGTCACGCTGACTGTAGAAAATGTTAAAACCACGACTCACACCATCGGGAGTGAAGTATGGATCCGTGTAGTTGATGCTAGCGCTCTTATAGTACTTAGAAGAGCTCAAGTTGATACCAAACGCATTACCGGTACCCAGGAAGTTGTTTTGCTGAAGATTTGCCTGGAAAATCAAACCATAACCATCTGAATAGCCAACACTACCACCCACGTTGCCCGATGGTTGTTCTTCAACGGTATAAGTGACGTCGACCTGATCCTCAGTACCGGCAACTTCAGTTGTGGCAACTTCAACACCCTTGAAATAGCCCAGTCGCTCTAGGCGAACCTTACCTTGATCAATGGCAATATTCGACGCCGTCGATCCTTCCATCTGACGCATTTCGCGGCGAAGTACATCGTCGGCGGTCTTCGTGTTCCCACGAAATTCTACTCGGCGAACGTAAGTCCGCTCTCCAGGCTGCACGAAAAAGGTAATATCAACCTTGCCGTCTTCATTGACCTCGGGTACACCGTTCACTTCGGCAAAGGTATAGCCTTCGTTACTAAGACGCTGGGTCATGTACTCAGCAGAAGTTGTCATCAAAATCTGTGAGAATGTCATACCGGGCTGAATAAGGACTAAGCGAGACAGCTCTGATTCATTGACCACCAATTCACCTAGGATATTGGTTTCGCCAATTTGGTACTGCTCCCCTTCAGTCATGTTGAGGGTCACAAAGATCGATTCATTATCATCAGAAATGGTGACCTGAGTTGAATCAATCTGGAAATCTAGATAGCCACGATCTAAGTAGTAAGATCGCAGACGCTCAATATCGCCCGTTAGCTTTTCGCGTGAATACTTATCCTCGCTACCCATCCATGATAACCAGTCAGACTCCTTCATCTCGAAGCCTTCCATCAACACTTCGTCCGAGAAAAGTGTATTGCCGACTAGGTTGATATGACGGACCGAGGCAGCACTACCTTCATCAATATCAATATTAATTTGCACTCGGTTACGCGGCAGCTCGACAATCTCAGCCTCAACCGTGGCGTTGTAGCGCCCTTGGGAAATATACTGTCGCTCTAGTTCTTGGGTGATACCATCCAGCACCGAACGTTTAAAAATCTGTCCCTCTGCAAGTCCTGAGTCCGACAAACCCGCGAGGAGGTCTTCCTCTGCAATCGCCTTTTCGCCTTCAATTTCAATGGAATCAATCGCTGGTCGCTCTACAACGTGAACAACTAATACCCCGTTATCTTCTTCAAAGCGGACGTCATCGTAATAGCCACTAGCGAATAGACTTCTCGCCGCAAGGCGAAGCGCAGAGGGATCGATGGTATCGCCAATATTGATGGGCAGCGAAGCAAATACAGTCCCAGCCGACAGCCGTTGCAAGCCTTCGAGCCGGATATCTGAGACACGGAATTCAGCCGCCATGGCTGCTGTGGGTAACAGCGCCACCGCTAATAAATTTCTGGCAAATCGTTTCATAATGACCTTGTAATTAAATTCTCTCGCGCGCCATTCGATGGGCGCTAAATTCTTGTTATTTTTTGTCGGTTTTAGAGACGTAAAATATCGTTATATACAGCTAGTAACGTAACCAAAAGTACCAAAGCCATCCCTGCCTGCATGCCATATTGTTGCACACGTTCGTTCACTGGCGAGCCCTTTATTGCCTCAATGAAATAAAACAGTAGGTGGCCGCCATCTAGAACCGGTATCGGCAACAGGTTCAGCACACCCAGACTCACACTTAGTAGGGCCAGCAAACCAAGCCAGCTGGCGATACCGTTTGCCGCCGAATCGGATGCCACTTTAGCAATCGTTATCGGCCCACTCAAGTTTTTGGTCGAAATATCACCGGTTATCATCTTCGCAATCGACTTAACGATAAAAATCGACGTGTCAACGGTTCTATCCACCCCATTCCATAGCGCTTCTGGGATGGAATAATGGTAGCGTCGGATCATTTCATCCGGCCATGCCTGCTGTAATAGTGAGACACCGAGAAGTACCCGACGTTCATTATTAAGTTCACTTTCTTTGGGGATTATAATGAGCGTTAGCGAATCGCCATTACGGAGCAAACCCAGTGCGACTTCCTGATCGGCGCGAGCTTGAATATAATCTGTCCACTCACTAAAGCGCTCAAACGATACTCCGTCAGTGGTTTCAATAACATCGCCTGCTAAGAGCCCTGCCCGTTCAGCAGGACTGTCCGCCTGCACCGAGCTCACCTCAAGTTTCATAGGAGGTAGCCAAGGCTCAATCCCTAGCTCTTGAATAGGGTCACTCACCTCACCCTGAGAGAGAAAGCCTTCAATTGGAACGCTAACATCATAGGTTAACGTTGACTCCGGATAACCGACAGTGAAATTGACGATGCCAGAATCACCGACTCGATCCAATAGCGCCAATGAGACGTCGCGCCATGTACTGGTCTCCTCCCCGTCGACCGCATAAATTTCCTGCCCAGCACTAAGATCTCTGCTTGCTGCGGGTGAAGCCGGCTCATAATTACCGATAACGGGAGCAAGCCCCACCTCTCCGCGAAGCGACAGTCCGAAGAACACCACTACCGCCAGCAGTAAATTGATTGCCGGTCCGGCACCCACTATCGCAATTCGCTGCCAAACAGTCTTAGCATCGAACATTTCATGCGGCTCAGCATCTCGGGATTCGTCGTCATGCTCCCCCGCCATGCGAACATAGCCACCCAGAGGAATGGCTGAAAAGGAATAGACAACTCCGTCTTTGGCGGTATAACGAAGTAGATCAGGACCGAATCCAATTGAAAACTTAAGTACTTTAACGCCACAGCGACGTGCTACCCAAAAATGTCCAAACTCATGGATTGCTACCAAAATCCCTAGCGTTACTAGGGCAATTAAAACTGTCTGAAGCAATTCCACTATCACAACCTCTGATTAATAAATACGTGAGCCGCGTCACGGGCGGCAAGATCTACACTGAGAATATCTTCCAGCGAAGCAGTAGAACCACTGATCTCTTGCTCTAAGGTACCTTGACAGACCTTAGCAATATCACAAAACGCAATTTCTCCGGCGAGAAATGCCGCTACAGCTACTTCATTTGCCGCATTAAGAATCGCCGGCTTAGTACCTCCAGCTTCGAATGCCTCCCTCGCCAACCACAAACAAGGGTATCGCTTTGGATCAGGGAGATCGAAGTCCAAACGTGCAATATCAGTGAAATTCAGAGGCTTCACACCGCTGGTGATGCGCTCCGGGTAGGCTAAACCATAGGCGATTGGTGTCCGCATATCTGGGTTGCCCATTTGCGCTATGACAGAGCCGTCTAGGTAACTCACCATGGAATGAATAATACTTTGCGGGTGCAGAACGACATCGATGTCCGCGGGTGTCACATCAAACAGCCAACAGGCCTCGATTAACTCCAGCCCTTTATTCATCATCGTGGCGGAATCTACCGATATTTTCGGCCCCATACTCCAGTTAGGGTGAGCGACCGCGCGCTCTGGCGTAATGGCAGCGAAATCAGCCAAGTCAGTAGTCCGAAAGGGGCCACCGGAACCGGTGAGGAGAATACGTGATACTCCACCCTGCTCTCGATCAAACTTGCCGTCATTTAGACACTGGAATATCGCGTTATGCTCGCTATCAATCGGCAGCAAGGTGGCACCGTTCTCGCGAACCGTGCGCATGAATAATTCTCCCGCAACCACCAGCGACTCTTTGTTTGCCAGCAGTACCTTCTTACCCGCTCTCGCAGCGGCTAAGGACGGCGGGAGACCAGCCGCACCTACTATTGCAGCCATCACGATATCAACAGACGATGCCTCACTAACCTCGATCATAGCCTGAAGTCCGGAGAGAACTTCAACCTTGACCTCCGAGAGGGCTTCGCGCAAGTGATCAGCGGCCGAGGCACTCGCCATTACAATAACTTCGGGCTTAAAGCGCTTCGCATCCAGCAGCATCTGCTGCCAATTCGCACCGGCGACCAGAGCAAAAACCTGATATCGCTCAGAATGCTGAGAAATGACATCCAGAGTGTTTTGCCCGATGGAACCGGTAGAGCCAAGAATGGTTACTTGCTGAACAGACATCAGTAGAACTCAAAGAAGTAAACAAGCGCGAACAGCGGAAATGCAGCAGAAAGTGAGTCTAAGCGATCTAAAAAGCCGCCGTGACCTGGAAGTAGAACACCCGAATCCTTAACCCCAGCTTGGCGCTTGAACATGCTTTCAGCAAGATCGCCAATCACTGAACCGGCAATTGCCGCGAGCGTTGCTAACATCCATCCTCGCCAGTCAGAGGCGGGTAATTCCATAAGATAGGCAATCACAACGCCAACGATGGATCCCAGCACAACACCGCCAAAAAATCCTTCCCAGGTTTTCTTCGGGCTGACTTCCTTGGCAAGCTTGTGCTTACCGATGGTTTTGCCCACGGCAAACGCACCCGTATCATTACCCACCGCCATTAGCAGCACTGCAACCAATATCAGGGCGTAGCTGTGCTCGAACTTCAATAACACCATGGCATACCAAGCTGGGACCAGAATCAGTACACCCAGTGATAGAATCACCAGCGGATGACGCCAAATCACGGCTGACGAAGGGTAGCCTTGAATCCACAGGAAGAGGACACCCCAGACAATGCTAGAGCCGATAAAGACAGTGCGAACAACATCGATATTGAAGGCACTAAGACCATCAAAAGTAATCCAGTGCAACGCCATCATTACTAGCGCCACGAAGACGACGTATAGCGCCTTAAACCAACGATTGGCAATGGCCGCTAACTGCACCCATTCCCATGCCCCAAGCAGCCATACCGCTGCCAAAAAAAGTGTTCCTTGCAGAGGGTTAGAGTAAACAACTCCTGCGATGAATAAAGCTGCAATAACCACTGCGGTTATAACTCGCTGCTTAAGCATATTAAGACCCTTGCGCCGCTATTTGTTCTGATGTTTTACCGAAACGACGCTGTCGTCCCGCATAATCCTTCAGTGCCTGCTTAAGGCTCTCGCCATTGAAGTCAGGCCACAATTCAGGCGTGAAATAAAATTCAGTATAGGCGCACTGCCAGAGTAAGTAGTTACTAATCCGCTGCTCACCACCAGTTCGAATCAACAAATCCGGGGCTGCAACATCACTCAATTGACATGCACTAGTAAATAATTCTTCAGTAATATCTTCCACTGCAAGCTTATTAGCCTTAACGTCACCCGCCAGCTTTTTAGCTGCCTCAACAATATCCCAGCGACCACCGTAGTCCACTGCAATATTCAACTGATATTCACCATCAGCGGTCAAGCGCTCAGCTTCATCCATTACTGCGTTGAGCTTCTTCGAAAACCGTTCTCTAGAACCGATCAAATGAAGACGAACATTTTTCTTAGCTAATGACTTCGCTTCCTTCTCAAGATAACGCTGTAGGAGCGCCATTAGCCCTTTCACTTCCGCGGCAGGTCTCTGCCAGTTCTCACTTGAGAATGCGTAGAGTGTAAGTACCTTCACATCTGAGGCGATGGCTGCCTCCAAAATCTCACGTACTCGCTCTACACCTTCCTGGTGGCCTGCAATGCCGAACTTTTTTCGTGCTTTGGCCCAACGATTATTACCATCCATAATAATGGCTACATGTTGGGGGATAGTATTTCCACTCAAAGTTAGACAACCTCGGTATAACAATCAAAACAACTCATCGATCATAACGATCAAAATAACCCATCGACTATAACAAAATTTCGACCGTTAAAAAAAGAAATGCCGGACTCAGTGGACTGAATCCGGCATTGAAGAGCCAAGACTGATTAAATTTCCATCAAATCTTTTTCTTTCGCCTCAAGCATTTCGCCAACTTTGGCTACATATTGATCAGTCAGTTTCTGAATCTGATCTTCGCCGCGGCGCAATTCATCTTCGGAAATCTCTTTTTCCTTGAGCAAGTCCTTAAAATCGGCGTTCGCATCACGACGCGCATTACGCACTGACACACGAGCCGTTTCCGCTTCTCCACGAGCTTGCTTAGTGTATTGCTTACGAGTTTCTTCCGTTAGCATCGGCATTGGCACGCGAATCAAGGTACCTGAGGTAGCAGGATTCAAACCTAAGTCGGATGCCATGATTGCCTTTTCAATGACTGGCGTCATCGGCTTTTCCCATGGCGAAACCGTTAGCGTTCGAGCATCTTCAACACCAATGTTAGCAACTTGCTTCAACGGGGTCGGCGTGCCGTAGTAATCAACGAAAACGGTATCAAGAATGGCAGGGTGTGCACGACCGGTACGAATCTTACTAAAAGCACTCGTTAGCGCGACCAAACTTTTTTCCATCCGCGCCTTAGCATCGGACTGAATTTCATTCATCATGGTATTTTATTCCTCTATCAAGGTGCCTTCGTTATCACCGACAACGATATTAAGTAATGCACCTGCTTTTGACATTCTAAAGACGCGAACCGGCATCCCGTGATCACGAACTAGGCAGATTGATGTTAAATCCATCACGCCGAGCTTTTTATCAAGCACTTCATCGTAGCTAAGGCGGTCATACATCACCGCTGCTGGATCCTTCATCGGATCTGCGGTGTAGACACCATCTACCTTAGTAGCTTTTAGGACGATATCCGCTTCAATTTCAATACCACGCAGCGAAGCCGCTGAATCCGTTGTAAAGAATGGGTTACCCGTGCCTGCAGCAAAAATAAGTACTTCGTTGTTTGCCAAGCAGCGGACTGCCTGACGACGATCGTAGTGATCCACAATTCCGCTCATGGGAATCGCCGACATCACACGACTAGAAATATTCGCTCTCTCCAGCGCATCACGCATTGCCAACGCATTCATTACGGTTGCAAGCATACCCATGTGGTCACCAGCAACTCGGTCTAGACCTGCTTCGCTAAGCGCTTTACCGCGAAATAGGTTTCCGCCTCCTATCACTAGACCAACCTGAACTCCGATACCAACAAGCTGACCAATCTCAAGGGCCATCTTATCAAGCACCTTAGGATCAATACCAAACTCGCCATCACCCATGAGTTCTTCGCCGCTAAGCTTTAACAGAATTCGCTTATACTTACGATCTTTTGCCTTCTTTTCAGTCACACCCATAACTCTCCCAAGAATCTCGACATAAACATAGTATATACAAAAACGGCGAACCGAGGTTCGCCGTTTGCTTCAACATAACAATTACTTGCTACCTTGAACCTGAGCCGCCACTTCTGCTGCGAAATCAGTTTCGTCTTTCTCAATACCTTCGCCAACTTCAAAGCGAATGAAGCTAGTGATATCTGCACCGGCTTCCTTGAGAAGCTTACCAACTGTAAGCTCAGGGTTCTTAACGAACGCCTGCTCTACCAAGCTGTTCTCAGCCAAGAACTTACGGATACGACCAACCATCATCTTCTCAACGATTTCTGCTGGCTTACCTTCCATGTCAGGCTGAGCCTTAATGATGTTCTTTTCTGCTTCAACAACATCTTCAGGCATATCTGCTGGCTTTGCAACACGCGGGTTTACCGCTGCAATGTGCATTGCTACGTCACGAGCTAGCTCTTCAGAACCACCCTCTAGACCAACCAACACACCGATACGACCGGTTGAGTGCAAGTAGAAGCCGGTAACAGGAGCTTCTAGACGACCGATACGACGAACAGAGATGTTCTCGCCAATCTTCTGAACAAGCGCCTCACGCTGTGCTTCAATGCCATTAGCTAGCAATGCCGCTACGTCATCAGAACCCTGTGCTTCAGCTGCTACACAGACATCGTTTACGAAGGCTTTAAAGCCATCGTCACGTGCAACAAAGTCAGTTTCTGAGTTAATTTCTACCATGGTTGCAACAGATGCTGAACCACGAACAGCCAAAAGACCTTCAGCCGCTGTACGACCTGCTTTCTTCGCTGCCTTTAGACCTGACGCCTTGCGTAGATCTTCAATTGCCTTCTCGACATCACCGCCGGCTTCTTTAAGTGCTTTTTTGCACTCCATCATGCCAAGACCAGTGCGATCGCGAAGTTCTTTAACCATTGACGCTGAAATAGCCATTGTAAATTCCTCTAATCAATCCGTAATACTAAGATTCCAAAAAGGGGCTACATGATAGCCCCTTTCAAAGATGGGTAATTCTACCGAGACAGCTTATTCAGCAGCCTGTTCGCCTTCTACTTCAACGAACTCATCCTTTGCTACAACTTCACCAGCCTTACCTTCAAGTACTGCATCAGCTACTGCAACTGAGTACAACTTGATAGCACGGATTGCATCATCGTTTGCAGGGATGATGTAGTCAACGCCGTCTGGGTTGCTGTTAGTATCAACGATACCGATTACTGGGATGCCTAGCTTGTTAGCTTCCTGAATTGCGATACGCTCATGATCAACGTCAATTACGAATAGCGCGTCAGGTAGACCGCCCATGTCCTTGATACCACCGATTGAGTTCTCAAGCTTAGCCATCTGGCGAGTACGCATAAGCGCCTCTTTCTTGGTTAGCTTTTCGAACGTACCGTCAGCTGACTGAGCTTCAAGCTCGCGTAGCTTGCGGATCGAAGCACGGATTGTTTTGTAGTTAGTAAGCATGCCACCCAACCAGCGGTGAGTAACGTGCGGCTGGCCTGCGCGGTTTGCTTCTTCAGCCATAATCTTACCCGCAGCGCGCTTAGTACCAACAAAAAGTACTTTGTTTTTGTTAGAAGCAAGCTTCTTAACAAGATCAAGCGCTTCATTGAATGCTGGAACAGTGTGCTCTAGGTTGATGATATGAATCTTGTTACGTGCACCGAAGATGTATTTACCCATCTTAGGGTTCCAGTAACGAGTTTGGTGACCGAAGTGAGCGCCTGCTTTAAGCAGATCACGCATTAATACGTTTGCCATGATAATAATCCTTATCGGGTTATGCCTCCACACATCCCAATTACCAACCCCGAAAATAGGGGCACCCAAGTAATCGTGCCGATGTATGTGAGAGTTAAGTTTAATGTTTATACTCAGGCCAATAAGCTTGAGCGCGCGTTTTATACCATAAAAGTTATTTTAACGCCAATGAAAGCTGAAATTTTATCTAAAAGTCAGTAAACTATCGGTCACTATTGTTAATACATCGAATCTGCCGCTTGAGGAGCCTTAAGCCACTATGAGCATTAGCTTGAAATCACCCGCCGAAATCGAAGAGATGCGCGTTGCGTGTCAAATGGCCGCAGAGGTTCTTGTCATGATTGGCGAGTACGTCAAACCCGGCATCACTACTGGTGAGATTGACCAGATCTGTCACGACTATATCGTCGACAAACAGAAAGCTATCCCCGCATGCCTGAATTACAACGGCTTTCCAAAGTCCATCTGCACTTCTATCAATCACGTTGTCTGTCACGGTATCCCTAGCGCTAGCCGCAAGCTTAAAGAAGGCGATATCATTAACATTGATGTCACGGTGATTGAAAATGGCTGGCACGGCGATACCAGTAAGATGTTCTTTGTAGGCAAAGTCACCCCTCATGCCAAACGCCTTGTCGAGATTACTCAAGAGTGCATGTACAAGGGCATCGAACTTGTTAAGCCCGGTGCCAAGCTCGGCGATATCGGTCATGTCATCCAACAGCACGCCGAAGCCAACTTCTACAGCGTAGTTAGAGAATACTGCGGCCACGGTATCGGTAAAGTCTTCCACGAGGAGCCACAGGTACTTCACTACGGCCGCCCTGATACGGGACTGGAACTTAAGGAAGGTATGGTCTTTACCATCGAACCGATGATCAACCAAGGTAAGCGCCACACCAAACTCAAGCGTGATGGCTGGACGGTTGAGACCAAAGATGGGCGACTATCTGCTCAGTGGGAACACACCATCGCGGTCACCGCGACTGGCGTCGACGTACTCACGAAGCGAAGCGACGAAATACTCCCGTTTTGATCTCGATTCGCAGGCGTCCATGACGGGCGCCCTGCATGCTTAAATGGATTCCCTATGCCTGCGAAGCCCTTACCACCCGAATTTTTCGACCCCACCAAGTTCGAACAGAAGTTTGCGACATCACCGATCATCACTTGCTACAAAGAGGCTATTCAAGAAGCCAATAGCGAGCTTGATCATCGATTCGTTGAAGGAGAAAGCATTCGCAGCTTGGTGGCCGAGCGCAGTGACTTTTTTGACTATGTATTAACTCACCTCTGGGGTCGTTTCATCCAAGAAGCGGCAGCCCTCGAACTCATCGCCGTTGGCGGATACGGCCGCGGAGAACTGCACCCTCAATCAGATCTGGACATCCTAATCCTCGTTAATGATTCCACGCCGGAAATTGACGATCAGCTAGCAGCTTATGTCACCGCGCTGTGGGACTTAGGCCTTAAGGTAGGCCATGCGGTTCGAACCGTTGATCAGGCGATTGCGCTAGCTCGCGATGATCTGACGGTGATGACCAATATTATCGAATCCCGCCTGCTCGCAGGGCAAGGAGATTTACTCGCCGCTGTTCATAAGCAGACTCGCGTCGAGGAAATGTGGAGCGCACAGGAGTACTTCCACGCCAAGATTGAAGAGCAGGACGTTCGCCACGAGCGTAACAATAATACTGAGTACAACCTAGAACCTAATGTAAAAACAGCTCCCGGCGGGTTGCGCGACATTCAAACCATTGCGTGGGTCGCAAAGCGGAGCTTCGGCGCGGGCGATCTTCCGTCTTTACATCAGATGGGATTTCTAACCGATACCGAGTTTTCATTACTTCGCAATGGTGAGACTTTTCTTTGGCGGGTACGTTACGGCATTCACATGCTGAGTAAACGCCCTGAAGAGCGTTTACAGGTTGATGCTCAAAGACAGCTTGCTGACATATTTGGCTACTCGGACAACTCGAAAGCTCTGGGTGTAGAGCAGTTTATGCGGCGTTATTATCGCTGGGTTGCAATGCTTTCTCAGCTCAATGAAGTGCTGCTACAGTATTTACGCGAATCAATCCTTGGGGAATCCCCGAACAGTGTACCGAAAGAGATCAATCGAAGATTTAATTCGGTGGATGGCTACATTCAAACTAGTAATTCCACTGTTTTCGCACGCTACCCCTCCGCGATGTTGGAGATATTCGACCTCATGGGTGACGATCCGACTATAAAGGGCATCAGAGCCTCAACCATTCGACAGCTTCGCGCTCATCTTCACCTAATTGATCGACGCTACCGTGCAGATCTTCGTAACACCTCGCTGTTCATGGAAATCATGCGTAGCCCCCATAATTTGAGTCGTATCCTGAAATGGATGTCTCAGTATGGCGTCCTGGGTGCCTATCTACCCGAATGGGATAAAATTACCGGGCTGATGCAACACGACCTCTTTCATCGCTATACCGTTGACGCCCATACCCTCATTCTGGTGAAGCACCTTCGCGTATTTCATGAAGGCTTGAGGAGCGAGGACTTTCCGGTAGCCACACGGGTAGCGCGGAAACTACCCAAGCCCGAACTACTCTTTATCGCTGGACTCTTCCACGATATCGCCAAGGGCCGTGGGGGCAATCACGCTCAACTTGGTGCTATTGATGCTCGAAAATTCTGTGAACGACACCATCTTGGCGCCTGGGATACTAACTTGGTTAGTTGGCTTATCGATAAACATCTATTGATGAGTGGCGTCTCACAGAAGCAAGATTTATCTGACCCCGATGTCATCAATCGCTTCGCTGAAAAAGTGGGTGACCAAACCTATCTTGACTATCTATTTTGCTTAACGGTCGCGGATATTAATGCCACCAACCCTGAATTGTGGAACAGCTGGAAAGCACTCCTACTGCGCCAGCTATACCATCAAACTAGTGCAGCCTTAGCGCGAGGCGCCGAGAACCGAACCAACGCCAACATGTGGATTGCTGATACAAAATCTGGCGCTTTGCAGACTCTCAAGGATGGCGGGTATCGTATCGAAGAGGTTGAACAGCTGTGGAGTACGTACCACGACGACTACTTCCTACGAGAGAATACGGCCGACGTTGCCTGGCACACTCGTCTGACGCTAGCGCACAGTTCTGATTTGCCGTTAGTATCAGTGAGAGATACTCGTGATTCACAGGCAATTTCCGCTACTCAAATTTTCGTTAGAACCGTTGACCACCCCAGAGTATTCGCAGCTATTACGAAGGCTCTTCATCGGCTAAATTTAAATGTTTACGATGCCCGAATACACTCCTTAGATGACGGATTCACCGCTGATACCTTCATTGTTCTCGATGACAACAAGGAAACTATTGCTCATGACCCTGCCAAAGTTCAGCGGATTATTGAGGTAATAACCCACGATCTGACCCATATTAACGTGGTCGCGGACTCGCCATCTAATAAAGCCAGCCGACTGGATCAGTACTTCCATCGAAATACCAAAGCATCTATAAGCACTGAGCCAAACCAACGTTACTCAGTGCTATATCTTGTGACCTCTGATACCCCTGGCCTACTAGCGCGCCTCGCGACGGTGCTTAACCGCCATGACGTCAATTTACACTTTGCTCGGACACTAACAATGGGCGAGAAAGTAGAAGACACCTTCCATCTAACCACCGCCGAAGGCGTTCCAATGACGAATGAAGATGACATCAAATCGCTGATTGATGATATCGAGTCATCCATCGACGAACTCCACGAGTAACCCTATGAACTCCTATTTAGAAACGTTACAACCGTATCCCTTTGAACGCTTGCGAACCCTTAAAGAGGGAATTGTTCCCCAGCAGTTACCCGAGATTTTCTTATCTATTGGTGAGCCTAAGCATGCTGCGCCAGCTATCGCCACCGATGCACTCATTAACTCAATGGATGAAATAACCCGTTACCCAAGCACTCTGGGCACACCTGAGCTGAGAACTGCCATTTCGGATTGGTTATTACGCCGTTTTCACGCCCAGGTGGATCCGAGCACCCAAATCATTCCTTGCAACGGTACTCGAGAGGGAATCTTTTCGCTCATTCAAGCAATTGTAAATCGCCATGAGGAGCGGCCGCTCGTTGCAATGCCCAATCCGTTCTATCAGATTTATGAAGGGGCCACTCTCCTCGCTGGCGCGCAACCTTTGTTCCTCAATGTGTCTCCAGATTGTCACGGCCAGCCTAACTTCGATGCCGTAGATCCGCAAACGTGGAAACATACGCAACTCTTGGTGATTTGTACGCCTGGCAACCCGACTGGCGAATGCCTGAGCCTTAGCACACTGAAAAAATTGATCGATCTCGCCGATACCTACGACTTTATCATTGCCTCGGACGAATGTTACTCTGAGCTGTATCCAGCCGATTCCGTCGCACCGGCAGGGTTACTTCAGGCCTGTGCGGAGCTAGGGAGAACCGATTTTTCTCGCTGCTTAGCCATTCATTCCCTCAGTAAACGCTCTAACTTACCCGGTCTACGTTCGGGCTTTATTGCTGGTGATGCAAACATCATCAAGCCCTATACCACCTATCGAACCTATCACGGCTGTGCCATGAGTCTTCCCACTCAACATGCCTCAGTTGCTGCGTGGAACGATGAGCAACACGTTGAGCAGAATCGCTGCGCCTACGATGAAAAATACGCGATGTTTGTTGAACGCCTTTCGCCTTACTTTGACATCAAACGCCCGGATGCTAGCTTCTACATCTGGTTAAGCGTGAAGGGTGACGATCAACACTTCGCTCGTGAGCTGTTTCGAGTAGCCGGCATCACAGTGCTACCAGGCTCCTTCTTAGCGAGAACATCCGAGGGTATTAACCCAGGCATTGGTTTTGTCCGAATTGCCTTAGTTGCCCCACTAAAAGAGTGCTCCGACGCTGCTGATCGTATCGTCAGGTTCATGGAGAGCCATCATGAATAAAGCGGATCGCGTCCACTATATCTATGATAAGTTGATGCAAACCTACCCTGAACCGCCAGTGCCGCTTGATCACTTTGATAGCTACTCACTGTTAGTGGCGGTCTTACTCTCTGCACAGTGCACTGATGCACGAGTAAATACCGTTACGCCATCACTATGGCAGCTTGCTGACAACCCCTTTGATATGGCGCAGCAATCGGTAGCGGATATCCAAGCGATTATTCGCCCTTGCGGTTTATCCCCGCAGAAGGCGAAAGCAATCCAAGGCTTATCGCAAATCTTGGTTGATAAACACGCCGGTGTAGTTCCTGACAACTTTACTGATTTAGAAGCACTCCCTGGCGTCGGCCACAAAACGGCCGGTGTTGTCATGGCACAGGCTTTTGGTCATCCTGCCTTTCCTGTTGACACCCATATTCATCGGCTAGCCCAACGCTGGGGCCTAAGCTCCGGAAAATCGGTAGAGCAGACAGAGCGAGATCTAAAGCGCTTATTCCCTGAGTCATCCTGGAATAAGCTTCACCTTCAGATTATCTTTTGGGGACGCGATTACTGTACTGCCAGAGGTTGTGACGGTCGGGTCTGTGAAATTTGCACGACCACTTATCCCGATAGAAAGCACGCTAAAAAGTTAAAGAAGCCCTGAGTATTTTGATCCAAAGAAAAACTTATGTCGTAACTCAGACAAAACCAGACGTGAGCCGTAATGACACGTGCTCAACGATTAAAGATAAGAGGATAAACTATGAAACTTTTCGCTGCTGCCTTAACCGCGTTAATCAGCCTCAATGCATTCGCTTTAGAAGTGGGTGATAAAGCACCGGCATTCGAACTGCCTGCCAGCGATGGTAATACCTATAACTCTGAAGACTTCATCGGCAAGCAAGCTATCGTGATTGCCTGGTACCCGAAAGCTTTTACCAGTGGTTGTACGGTTGAATGTAAATCACTGGCAATGAACGGGCATCTCATCGAAGAATACGATGCCGCTTACTTCATGGCGAGTGTTGACCCACTTGAGGACAACACCCGATTTGCTGAGGAGAACGATGCGAAATTCCCGATTCTCTCGGATGAAGACAAGAGCGTTGCTGAAGCGATGGACGTGTTAATCCCAGTAATCGGTGTCGCCTCACGAGTAACTATCTATATTGATATCGAAGGCAATATCGCATTCATCGATGATGACATTAATCCTGAGACTTCGGCCGAAGACATTGCTGCGCGTCTAGGCGAGCTTAATACGCCGAAGGCTTAATTCAACCAGCAAACACTAGGTACGAAAAAGGGAGCCTGACAGCTCCCTTTGTTATTTCTGAATTGCCACTATCCTATTCACACCAATAGTCTTCAATCCATCGTGCTGGTTTGAAGTGACGGTACCACTTACCGCTCTTTCCTTCGACCGCTTCGGGTGGGTTGGGCAAGCCATGGAATATCAAGATCTTAGCTTCATCCGGAATAAACGGGTCAATGAAGAAATTCATCGGAAACTTTGGTAAGCACTTGTATTTGAAGCTTGGCACCCATTCATCTGGCCAAAACTGCATCTTACCGGCACGATGCATCTCTCGTGATAAATAGGCCTGTTCGTGGCGAACTTCACTGCGTACCCGTTCAAAGTTGTTAACGAAGTTCTCCAAAATCTCAGGGTAGGAACCCGGGATAAAGCGAAAGATAGATGAATTACCCTCCATTTTCCCAGGGTTCTTTTTATCATGAGCGATAAAGAATTCACCTTCAATTTCAAAAAACGGGTCAATCGAATCCACTATCACCACGTCGAGGTCTAGAAATAATGTAGGACCTTCTAAACCGCCGAAACCGGGGGCAAAAACGGTTAGCTTCCGCCAACCGCGTTCTGGAAGCCCGGATGGCAGATCTAACTCGGGTAGAGGCTGAACTTCAACCTCGTCACGAATACCTGTGCCATCTTCGGTAAAACAGACAAAGCGAAAGTCACCTGTAAGGTTACGGCGAACCATTGCATAAAGACGATTGACATAGTGCGGGGGAAATTTATCTCCCCATTTCATACAAATTATATTCAAAAGTACCTTCCTTTAGCTTGGAGGTTGAATTACAGCTACTTTACACTTCAAATTGAGAACGCCGAGCTACCTGCTTCAGCAAAACCGCTTCCTAATTAGGAAAGAATCGATCTTACCGACGGCTCAACATAGTTCGGTTTAACCGCCGAATCTTCTAAGTCCTCTCGTGACGCCTCGCCAGTGAGCACCAACAGTGAACCTAGGCCTGCCTGTTCCGCCATCGCGATGTCCGTATGAAGCCTGTCACCAATCATCAATATCTGATCCGAACCATACTTCTTCACAAGATTCGACACCATGACGGTATTTGGCTTACCAAAAACCTCAGTAGGTGCTTTTCCGGTTGTAGCTTCTAACATCACGGTCAGCGCGCCAATGTCAGGTATCGGGCCATGCTCCGAAGGACAGAAGACATCCGGATGGGTACAAACATAATCTACGCCACGGTTGATGAGTCGACAGGCGTCGATAAGCTTGGAATACACCAACTCAGTATCATAACCAACCACAACGTACTCCGGATCATTCGTGCAGATCTCAATTCCGGCGTCGAGAACCGCTTTTTTCAAACTTACGGTACCAAGAACGAATACCTTCTCAACCTGCCTAGACAATAGCTCTTGAATCACTAATTGCGAGGAAAGAATGATCTCGCTCTCATCGGCATCAATACCCATTGTTGATAGGCGTTGCTGATAGTCTACTACCGCCTTAGAGCTATTATTCGACATAAAGTAGACAGACTTGCCCGCATCGCGAAGCCGTTTAATCGCTAAATCGCCGTCCTCGACGGTCTGACTACCTACATAAAGCGTTCCGTCGAGGTCAAAGACGTAAGCGTCATAATCTGTAATCGAGCGCGTCCGTTGAGAGAATAAGCTGTCCGCTCTCTGTAAGTCTTCGTAGTTATCAATCTCTACCCAATCTAGCTCGGATACATCACAAACTTCCGCCGCCAAGCCCTCAGATTGAAAAAGTCGCTGCATTGCCACCTCGGTCCAATCTTTGAGGTTGTTTTCAACCTCAACCACTCGATCAACCTCTGCAAAAAGCGTTGAGCTGGCTTTGGCGCTAAATTTGTAGAAATCGATGGAGCAACCTACCGCTTCCTTCGGGCCAATTTGCTTGGAGATGTCCGATATTCGACCATCACTGAGACAGGTGACCTTCATTGACTCTTCATCATAGCGGCCTACATCTACCGCAATGAGATTGTCTCTCGCATCATCTAATAGCGACTTCACAACGTTATTATCAACGGCTAAATCGGCGTTATTTAATACGAATGCCTCGCCAGCTACGAATTGCTTAACAAGGTAAAGCGAGTACATATTGTTCGTTATTTCGTAGTCATCGTTGGCGACAATTTCGATCGATAAGTCTTTGATATGCTTGACGTGCTCGCGGATAGCCTGACCTTCATAGCCAACTACAATAATCACCCGCTTTATACCGGCCACACGATAAGCATCTAGCTGATAATCTAGGATCGGTTTGCCTGCACAGGTAACCAAGCACTTCGGCTTCAGGTTGGTCATGGGTCGAAGGCGAGAGCCAACCCCAGCTGCTAATATAACTCCTAACAAGAGCTTCCCCTTTTATGAAACTGAATTGTGAAGTGCTAAAGCACCTTAAGGATGGCTGAATTATGCGCTATAGAGGAAAGGTTTTCCACTAACCGCCCCACGATTTGACGGGTCCAAGATAGATCATATGAATATTGAAGGGCTATATGGCGGTTGATAGAAGGGTCTGAGGCACCCACTGCTTCGCAAGCTCGCAGGCCGGTGATCAAGCATAGCTTGATCCCGTTCAGCTTCGCTCGGTTGCTGCGCACTATAGACGTGAGCACCTTCGTGACAGATGATGAAAAGGTCTGGGGCATCCACTGCTTCGCAAGCTCGCAGGCCGGTGATCAAGCGTAGCTTGATCCCGTTCGAACCCACAAAGCGCTTCGCGCTTTAAACGTGAGTATCTTCGTGACAGGTGATTAAAAGGACTGGGACACCCACTGCTTCGCAAGCTCGCAGGCCGGTGATCAAGCGTAGCTTGATCCCGTTCAGCTTCGCTCGGTTGCTGCGCACTATAGACGTGAGCACCTTCGTGACAGATGATGAAAAGGTCTGGGGCATCCACTGCTTCGCAAGCTCGCAGGCCGGTGATCAAGCATAGCTTGATCCCGTTCGAACCCGCAAAGCGCTTCGCGCTTTAACCGTGAGTATCTTCGTGACAGGTGATTAAAAGGACTGGGACACCCACTGCTTCGCAAGCTCGCAGGCCGGTGATCAAGCGTAGCTTGATCCCGTTCGAACCCACAAAGCGCTTCGCGCTTTAAACGTGGGTTCTCAACCTACTATCACATGGGGTGTCACCTTCGGTGTCAGCCACGTGAGTTTGGTCTCACGGAGATTCTTTCAGG
>JBEDTZ010000014.1:0-38065 GCA_040119265.1 Pseudomonadales bacterium
AGAATGGATGTGGATTTACAACAACGAACGCCCCAATACTGCAATCGGTGGGATTCCGCCGAGGAAGCTATTAGCGGCAGCATAAATTCTCTACGAATAACTGCTGTTTAAAATGGGGGGATTACATTGCCAGTACCGTTGCGTTGTTAGAAGCTTTTAGCTTGGCAAACCTCAATCTAACGTTCGAACAGCTAATCAAGCATTCTGAGCCACTCGATGGGGAGTAAGCTTTATCCCCACCCCTAGATCTCGATAATTGAGATGGCTCACCAATACGTATATAAATGCCATCGACTTAATTCCGATGTTTCCAGCTCGCGACTCGGAGAGCTACTGCCGATTTGGGCGGCCCCAATCGTCCACTTTTAGTGGCCAACTGACTTTGGCTACCTAGTTTGGAATGTTACAGAGCGTTCTAAAGCCGTGAAGGGTGGTATGAATGCTCAGCGCTCCAGAAGAAAGCCCCCCTAAGTTTCAGTTCGAGCCAGCTTAGGCCTTGGTTGCTCAGGGGTACGCGGTCAAGCGGACTAATCTGCCCTCATTACCCAAACCACCTCTGCCTAGCCCGAAGCCAGTGCCCGGTCATCAACGCACTTCTGCTAGCGTTTAGTGCGATAAATGCCAGCCAAAGGCCATCATTACCCCAGCTTTGGCTGACGTACCAAACGCTGAGGTAAATGATCACACTAACTACCATAATATTGCGCATCGCGGCGTATTCACCCGCGCCGATATATAGGCCATCAAGTTGATAGCTGAGGATGGATACCAGTGGAATTAAAACAACCCAGGGCAGCGCCTCGTTCGCCACTGCCAGGATGTCCGCCTGCTGGGTGAAAAGGTCTAGGATCTCGCTGCCCGCTAAGTAATACATTAGGCTGATTATTAGCGCACACACCAGCGCCCAAACTAGCGCTGCGCCCGTGTGGGTCCTGAAAGCGCGTTGATCCTTGCGGCCAATGAATCTGCCGGCCAAGCTCTCGGTAGCATGGGCAAAGGCATCCAGCGCGAACGCACTCGCTGCAACTAGCTGATAGAGGATGGCATTGGCGGCAAGGGTCAATTCGCCCAGGCGAGCCCCCTGCGACGTGAAGAAGGCAATCGCGAAGAGCAATGCCAAGGTGCGAACAAATAGTGCACTGTTGGCTTGGATGAGTTGGCGCCATCCTGCCAGCCAGTTTTTGGGTTTAGTTAGCTGAAGCTTTCGTCGGTAGTGCAGCAGATAAGACACCGCAATAACAGCCCCAACGTATTCCGCGATAACGCTCGCCAATGCCGCTCCTTCTGCGCCCCACTCCAACACCAGTACAAAGAGCAGATCGCCGAGGATATTCAGTAGGTTGGTCGCCACCGCAATGACTAAGGTAGCTTTGGCGTTGCCGATTCCAAGTAACCACCCCACTGCTACGTAGGTTGCCAACACAGCGGGCATGCTAAATAGACGAATGGCGAGGTAGTTGTTGGCAATAGCGCTGGTGGCTGAGTTGGCTCCCATGGCTGAAATGGCCGGTGCACGCCAGAGCCACTGGCTTAGCAATATCAGTGTTGAGATGATCAGGGCTAAACATAATCCCTGCATAATGAGCCGCGATAATTGCCCGGTATCGTTGGCCCCAAACGCATTAGCCGTTAACCCAGTAGTGCCCATTCGCAAAAAACCGAACCCCCAGTAGACGAACGACAAAATCGCTGTTGCCACAGCAACAGCGGCGAGGTCTGTGGGCCCATCAAGGTGCCCTAGAACGGCGGTATCCACAAAACCTAATAGCGGAATGGAGAGGTTTGTGACCAACATTGGGCCGGCTAATGCCCAAACGCTACGGTGTGTCTTTGTGATCACAAAACCTCCAGTAAATGTTCGAAATATAGACAATACGCTTAAAAATCAAACACTTTGATCAAATAAAAAGCGAAATTGGTATCTAGTTTAATTATTTTTTGTTCGTTATACTCGAACTGTTTTCTATCACAGTAGAAAACTTTCTCCTTTCCGAGCTGTAGACAGGTTAGGCGTTAGTCCCCGCACGAGGTGGTGTTGACGTATGCGGCTCAAACCAAACTACAATCGCCCTCATTCCGTGCAGGACTGTGCTTGAAACTACCCAAAGTTATAACGCAATAGTCATAAAAATAAGTGCATGGAGACAGAGGGAATGTTCAAAAAGGACAAGAAGGGCCTCTATTCCTTAGTGGTCGCCGCTTTTGCATCGTGTTCAGCGATGGCCGAAGAAGGTGCTCGCTGGGGTTTAAATATGACCGAAGGGGTCTCGGATACAAGTCGAGAGATCTACGGTTTGCACATGGATATATTCTGGTGGTGTGTTGGCATCGGCGTCGTTGTTTTCGGCGTGATGTTCTACAGCATGATTGCTCACCGGAGAAGTGTTCGTAAAGAAGCTTCACAATTCCATGAAAGTACAACGCTAGAAATTGCGTGGACGGTGATTCCAGTCATCATTCTCGTCATTATGGCATTACCAGCAACTAAGACCTTAGTTGATATTTACGACACCTCCGATTCGGAAATCGATATTCAAATTACCGGTTACCAATGGAAGTGGCGCTACGACTATGTGGGTCAAGATGTGAGCTTCTTCTCAAACTTGCGTACTTCGCAGAATGAGATTCAGGGCGTAGCCCAGAAAGGCGAGCACTACCTACTTGAAGTCGACGAGCCACTCGTTGTCCCTACCGGTAAAAAGATTCGCTTCATTATTACAGCTAACGACGTTATCCACGCATGGTGGGTGCCAGCGTTGGCAGTAAAGAAAGATGCGATTCCCGGTTACAACAACGAAGCGTGGACCGTTATTGATGAACCGGGTATCTACCGCGGTCAGTGTGCGGAGCTCTGCGGTCGTGACCACGGATTTATGCCAATTGTAGTGCAAGCCTTAGATCAGGCTGACTATGATGCTTGGCTTGCTGAAAAGCGCCAAGAGGCAGAGACCCTCCGTGAGTTGATGGCGCAGAACTTTAGCTTTGAAGAGCTAATGGAGCGCGGTGAAGCCGTGTATCAGCGCAATTGTGCTGCCTGTCATGGTCCTAATGGTGAAGGCGGTGTGGGTAAAGCCATTGCGGCGAGCCCTATTGTTCGTGGTGACATCAATGCCCAGCTAGATTTGTTGGTGAATGGTGTTCCCGGTACGGCGATGCAGGCCTTTGGCAACCAACTTAATGATCTCGATATGGCCGCTGTGCTGACCTATACCCGAAGTGCTTTCGGTAACAATATGGGTGACAGCATGCAAGCCGTAGACGTTTATCAATACAAAGCAGCGCAGTAGCGGGAGGATATGATGGGAGAACATCACGGGCCTGCTAAAGGCATCACGCGTTGGTTGTATACAACCAACCATAAAGACATCGGTTCGATGTACCTCTGGTTCAGCTTTGCTATGTTCCTACTGGGCGGCATGTTCGCACTAGTAATTCGAGCGGAGCTATTTCAGCCAGGTTTACAGCTTGTCGATCCGGGCTTTTTCAACCAAATGACAACCATGCATGGTTTGGTCATGGTATTCGGGGCAGTCATGCCAGCCTTCGTCGGCTTGGCAAACTGGCTAATACCCATGATGGTTGGTGCGCCAGACATGGCACTACCACGCATGAACAACTGGAGTTTTTGGATACTGCCGTTTGCGTTTGCAATGATGGTAGCCACACTCTTCATGGATGGCGGTGGCCCTAACTTCGGTTGGACCTTCTACGCGCCATTATCAACTACCTATGCACCACCAAGCGTTACCTTCTTTATCTTTGCCGTCCATATCATGGGTGCGTCGTCTATCATGGGTGCGATCAATATTATCGCGACCATTTTAAACATGCGTGCACCGGGCATGACGCTGATGAAGATGCCGCTGTTTGTTTGGACGTGGTTAATTACTGCTTACCTTCTGATTGCAGTGATGCCGGTTCTTGCGGGTGTGGTAACAATGATGTTGTTCGACATTCACTTCGGCACGGCGTTCTTTGATGCACGTGGTGGCGGTGACCCAGTCCTGTTCCAGCACATCTTCTGGTTCTTCGGACACCCTGAAGTTTACATTATGATCTTACCGGCCTTCGGTATTGTCTCGGCAATTATTCCAACCTTTGCGCGCAAGCCATTGTTTGGTTATGCGTCCATGGTTTACGCCACGGCCTCTATTGCCATTTTGAGCTTCATTGTTTGGGCTCACCATATGTTCACGGTGGGAATTCCAGTAGCGGGCGAACTCTTCTTTATGTACGCAACCATGTTGATTGCAGTGCCTACGGGAGTGAAGGTGTTCAACTGGATCACTACGATGTTCCGAGGTTCCATTACCTTCGAGACTCCGATGCTATTCTCAATCGCGTTTGTGATTTTGTTCACCATTGGTGGCCTATCCGGACTGATGTTGGCCATTGCGCCAGCTGACTTCCAGTACCACGACACTTACTTCGTGGTTGCTCACTTCCACTATGTACTGGTTCCTGGCGCAATCTTCTCGATCTTCGCCGCGGTGTATTACTGGTTGCCAAAGTGGTGTGGACACTATGTGGATGAAGCCTTAGGTAAGACGCATTTCTGGTTAAGTTTCATTGGCTTGAACATCACGTTCTTCCCAATGCACTTTGTAGGCTTAGCGGGTATGCCTCGTCGTATTCCGGACTACGCTCTACAGTTTGCTGACTTCAACCAAATCTCAACCATAGGCGCCTTCATCTTTGGCTTCTCGCAAGTGTTCTTCCTCTTCGTGGTGGTTAAGACCATACGTAATGGCAAGAAGGCTACGGCGAAGGTTTGGGATAGTGCTGAGGGTCTAGAGTGGACGGTTGATAGTCCTGCCCCTTACCACACCTTCACTACGCCACCTAAGGTTTAGGAGAGGACGATATGAGCGATAAGCAAAACAAGCAAATTCAACGTCAGGTGGCCAAACTGTCCATTGTTGTGGTTGCCATGTTCGCTTTCGTTTTTGTTGTAATGGTGCCCCTATACAACCTCTTTTGCGAGGTAACGGGGCTCAACGGTAAAACTGGTGGGCCGTACCAGGCAGAGCAAGTTGTTGTGGATGAGTCCAGAACCATTCGGGTTCAGATGATTTCAATGAACAACGAGGAGATGCCTTGGCAGTTTGGCCCAGAAGTTACGGAAGTCTTTGTTCACCCAGGGGAACAGGTGCAAGTTAATTACTTGGCCACCAATCCTACGGGCAAGGAAATGGTCGCACAAGCCGTACCGAGTGTGCTGCCATTTCGAGCAAGTAGTTACTTTCATAAAACTGAATGCTTTTGCTTCAACCAACAGACGTTGGCCGCAGGTGAAAGTATTGAGATGCCGTTGGTGTTTATTGTTGATCCCGAAGTACCGGACAACGTGAGTACCATTACCCTGTCGTACACAATATTTGACGTTTCACCGGCGCGCGCGTCGGTGGGCGCAAAATAAAGGAGACTGATTATGTCTGCTGAAGGAACGTATTACGTACCGGAGCAAAGCAAGCTGCCAATTTTGGCGTCGCTAGCGTTGTTCTTAACTGTGTTTGGCGCTGGTTTATGGCTAAATGGATCAAGTAACGGCCCATGGGTTTTCGCCTTTGGTGGGCTGTTTTTTTCCGGTGTTTTGTATACCTGGTTTGCCACTGCGGCGCGCGAAAATCTTGCGGGGATGAACTCTGCGCAGCTCAAGCGCTCCTATGTTTGGGGTATGGGCTGGTTTATCTTTTCCGAAGTGATGTTCTTTGCTGCCTTCTTTGGCGCACTGTTTTACGTGCGCGCCTTTGCACTACCGTGGTTAGGTGGTGAAGGCGATAAAGCAGTGACTAATGAACTTTGGAACGGGTTTCAGGCAACCTGGCCGCTAATGGTAACACCTGACCAGGCGGCAAACGGCGATAGTGCAATATTCAAAGGCCCAGGCGAAGTGATTCCCTGGAACGGTTTGCCATTGCTCAATACTATCCTGCTAATGCTTTCCAGTGTGACGGTTCACTTTGCGCACCATGCCTTAAAGCATGATCAGCGCAAGAAGTTCCACAACTGGTTAATCGCTACGCTTATTCTGGGTGTTGCTTTCCTATTCTTCCAAGCGGAAGAATACTGGGTAGCCTATACGCAGTTGGGGCTAACGCTTGAGTCTGGAATCTATGGTTCAACCTTCTTCTTGCTTACCGGATTCCACGGTCTGCACGTAACTTTGGGTACCTTCATGCTGTTTGTTCAGCTGGTGCGCAGTTATCGAGGCCACTTTAAAGCTGATGACCACTTCGGCTTTGAAGCGTCTAGCTGGTACTGGCACTTTGTTGATGTAGTCTGGGTAGGTTTATTTATCTTCGTTTACGTATTGGTATAAGTAAATCAGAGGGCCGTTGTGATCGGCCCTTTTATTTCTCAGTAGCGGTTAGACCATGGTGCTCCCACCTGCAGCTGACCGCTCCAGATGCCGTAGGCTATGGTGCCAATAAGTGCGGCGGCCAGAGCAATACGTATACCTAGTGCCCACATTAGGCGCTTTTTATTGCTTGAAGCGTGATCCTTCATTAGGAAGACGAAGCCACTGGTGAGTGAAATCACCATAGCGATAAACAAAATTGCGATAAGAAGTTTAAGCACGATTTCCGCTCCAACATAAATGTGTGATGAGGTATTAAAGCACATGCTAAGTCAAAATCCTGCAACAATTCGTCGGCTGCACTGGTCCTTCCACGTGCTGTGTTTGGCGTTGTTGATCCTGCTGATTAACCTCGGTTTTTGGCAGTTACAACGGGCGGACTGGCGAGCAGAACAATGGCAGGCTTTGGAGCAACAATTGCAGCAGCCGGCGGTGAGGCTTGCGCAGCTGGACAGCTATCCGGTTCACCGCTTGGTCGAGGCGCCGGGGCAATGGCTGAACGAACAGACTTTACTGCTGCAGAATAGAACCTATGACGGTCAGGCTGGATTAGAAGTCTTAGTTCCGTTTCGGACTAGTGCAGGGCTAGTGCTAGTTAATCGCGGCTTTGTAGGTTGGAATTATGGCGCGTCGCTGCCTGCCCTCAGCGCTGCTAACAGCTCAAATGTGCTTGGGCGAATTGCACCCGTGGATCAAAACCCAGTGTTAAATCAGCGTGTCGACATCGCCAGTACCCTTGTTCAGACTCGTGATCTAAAGGTGCTTTCTGAGCGTTTAGGCGTCCCGATAATTACCGAGATAAGGTTAGTTGCTGAGCATCCCGATGCACTAGCGACCAACTGGCAGTTCAATCGAATTGGCCCAGAGAAACATCTTGGCTATGCCGTGCAGTGGTTTTGCATGAGCTTTGCTTTGCTAATCCTCTGGGTTGTGGTATTCATAAGAAGTAAAAAAAATAATAATAATGGAGAGGTTCATGCAGATGTACGCTGAAGATTCCCTCACCGAGGCAACGATACGATCAAACAGGCGCAAGCTTGCTGTTCTACTGATCATTCCCCTGGTGGTTCTCGCTACGGCTTATGCAGTTTTCTATACTGGTTTTGGTGTGCCTACTGGCACCACTAATAAGGGTGAGTTAATTCAGCCCCCTATTGCCACGGAAGACTTTGTCTACAACAAACTCGACGGCAGTTTATATACGCCTGAGTCGCTTTGGCACATGGTTATTCCTGTGCTGGGAGACTGCAGTGCTGCGTGTCGAGACACGCTATATACCACTCGACAAGTTCATTTGCGCCAGGGCAAACGTGCGATTGATATTGACCGTATCGCCGTACTTACTAGTCCGCCAACCGCGGAGTTCGTTGCGTTTATGGAAGCAGAGCACCCGGGCACAGCTGTGGTCATGGCAAATCAAGCGCAATGGGCGCTGGTCAGTGAGCCAACACAGCTTGCGGACGGTGACTATTTTCTGGTTGACCCGCGCGGCTGGCTAATGATGGTCTATCGCAGCGAGCACACCGGCGAAGATTTACTGTTCGACCTGAAAAAGCTAGTTCGCTAAGGGGGCCTCAATGAACGATAAAATTGCTCTCGCCCGCAAGGTAGTTATCGCGGCGCTCGTCATTACCGCGCTAGCGGTGAATTTAGGTGCTTTTACCCGATTGGTCGATGCAGGCCTAGGTTGTCCAGATTGGCCAGGTTGCTATGGCCACGCGCTATGGCCTAATGAAGCGCATGAAGTGATTGCGGCGAATCAAGCCTTCCCCGATACCCCCGTAGAAGCGGATAAGACTTGGCCGGAGATGGTTCATCGCTACTTCGCCTCCACGGTAGGCCTGTTCATCATTGGCTTGGTATTGCTTTGCTGGCGTAACGGCCCGCGCAAGTTATCGATTGGCTTGCTCTTTATGGTCCTGCTCCAGGGCGCCTTTGGTGCCTGGACGGTCACCTTAAAGCTTTGGCCTCAAGTGGTCACGCTTCATCTTTTGGGCGGCTTCACAACGCTGGCGTTGCTATGGCTACTTTTCCAAAGGCTATGGCGGTTTAAGTGGCCGCAAAACAGCGGCTTGGTGGCACTTAAACGATTAGCCGTTGTGGCAACCTTTGCTGTAGTGCTTCAGGTGGCCTTAGGTGGTTGGACCTCATCCAACTATGCGGCATTAGCTTGTACGGACTTGCCCACTTGTCATGGCTATTGGCTACCTACTGCGGATTATCAAGAGGGCTTCGACATCTTTCAGGAGATTGGCCCTAACTATTTAGGCGGTCAGCTAGATAATGACGCGCGAATAGCTATTCACTTCAGTCATCGTGTTGGCGCTATCGTCGTCACATTGATTCTTCTAACCCTATTACTCAAGGTTTGGCGAGTGGGTGATCACCTTGCCCGTCGCTGGGTATTGGCAACGGGCTTGGTTTTGGGCGCGCAAATTGCGTTGGGCTTAAGTAACATTATCTTCGCCCTGCCGCTCACTGTGGCGGTATTGCATAACGCCGGTGGTGCCGCATTATTGCTTTGCCTGGTTACCCTAAATCACCGCCTATTCACGATGACAACAAACGCGCAGCACGCTGCCGTGGAGCAACGAGCATGACGCAAACTACGAGTATCCCAGCGCGGCCAATGTGGCGCGATTATCTGGAGTTGAGTAAACCGAATGTTGTGGCCTTGATGATCGTCACTTCGGCAATTGGTATGGTGTTATCTACACCGGGACTAATCCCCTTGGATGTTTTCGTACTCGGCAATCTTGGGATTGCGCTGTGCGCTGGCTCCGCTGCTGCGGTGAATCATCTTGTTGATCAGCGCATTGATACCAAGATGGCTCGCACCCAAAATCGACCAGTAGCCACTGGACGACTTACTACCACCCAAGGCGTGCTCTTCGCGCTCATTACCGGTGGCCTAGGAATGGGTATTCTGTTCGCTTTTATTAATGCGCTTACCGCTTGGTTAACCTTTGCCTCCCTGCTGGGTTACGCGGTGGTATACACCTTATACCTTAAGCGAGCGACCCCGCAGAATATTGTTATTGGTGGATTAGCCGGCGCGGCACCACCACTATTAGGTTGGGTGGCGGTAACGGGTGAAATTCATCCTCACGCGTTGCTGTTGGTGCTAGTGATTTATATCTGGACGCCGCCGCATTTCTGGGCGCTCGCTATTCACCGTCGTGATGATTATGCCAAAGCGGACATTCCCATGCTGCCGGTAACTCACGGTATTCCCTACACCAAACTCCATGTACTGCTCTATACCGTGATCTTGCTACTGGTAACCCTGTTACCTTGGCTGACGGGAATGTTTGGGCTGCTCTACCTAGCAGCGGCTGTGGTATTGGGCGCTGGCTTTCTGTACTGGAGCTTGATTTTATATTTCGATAAGCACCCCAATGCGGGTATGGAAACCTTTAAGTATTCCATTGTGTATCTGTTGGTGTTGTTCGTGGCCATGATTTTGGACCACTACTTAATGACGCCAACCTTCAGCATTCAAGCTACTGGAGCCCTAGTATGACCGCAGCAGTAACTCCCCAACAATCAAAGGGTATTAAGTGGACCTTAGTGCTTACGGTAGGCTTTTCGTTACTGATGCTGATTGGCTTCTTCTGGAAGTTTACGCAGCCGCGGGTGCTTTCTACGCCGGAATTACGCGCCAATAATGCGTTCGTATTTGACACCGCGCGGATACCTCGGCCCTTTCAGCTCTTGGATGAATCGGGCGCTCCCGCTGACAATGCCATCTTTGAGGGTAAATGGACCTTGGCGTTTTTCGGTTTTGTAAATTGCCCGGATATCTGCCCATCAGCTATGGCTCAGATGCGTGATATGAAGGCGATGCTGGAGAACCAAGGTAGGGCGGAGAATGTTCAGTTTATGCTGGTTAGCGTGGACCCCGACCGAGACAGTGCCGAGATACTTGGCCCCTATGTTCGCTTCTTTGACGAAGATTTTCGTGGTTTAACCGGTGAGTACTTGCAGGTAAAGCAGCTAGCGGCTGACTTCAACGTGGCCTTTAATAAGGTCTATACCGATGACACTTACTACTCGGTAGATCACAGCGGTAACATCGCGCTGATTAATCCTTACGGACACTATCAGGGATTCTTCAAGCCGCCCTTCCTGCCAACTCAGCTGGTCTTGACGTTCAATTCTATCCGCCAATCCTGGCGCGGTTAGCTTGCGGTGAGTGGCTAGTGAACACTAGCCACTAAGGCCATCAGGACAAAGCCGATAATCACGAAATTGAAATCACGGCGATTACAGCAGCGGTTAATCAGCGTTGCGCGGGTTAAACCGTGCAGTGTTCCTAGGTATAGGAAAGTACCTGCGGCAAAGGCATTAAAAGACGGTTCGAGCAGCTGCGCGGTAGTGCTCGCGCTAGCGTCGGCCGTTAATACTCCGGCGACCACCCCCAGCGGAAAGGCAAATGCGAATAGGCCGAAGGCAACGAGGTTGCTTTGCAGTGTCTTGCCACTTTGTACTAGCTTTACGGCAAGTGCGAAGCTCGCAGCCCATTTGTGGGCAAGTACTGCGACCATAATAATAATGGCAGTGCTCAGATGATCTGTGGAACCCAGTGCTGCTCCGGCTAATACCGAGTGGATAGAGAGAACGGCTGTGGATAACCATGCATAGGCTGGGCTATTGGCGTGGTGATGATCCGCAAGATGGGTTCCTAGGTGCTCCAACCAAAGCAGCAGCAAAAAGACGATCCCAGCACCCACAAACGCAAACGGGTAGTGATAACCTAGATTGTGAAATGCCTCGTTCGCCTCGGGCAGCATGTGCAACAGTGCCGCGCCCAGGAAAATCCCGCAGGCAAGGGCTTCACCGGTAGAGTAATCAACGCCAATGCGCTTGCGATGTTGATGTCGAAACGGCGGCAAACCAGCCAGCCAAGTGACAATGAATACCAGTACGGCAAAACCGACCAACATTAAGGTGTGATCCATGGATGAATCTCTTCGCGATGATTAATGAAATTGCACGGAGTATATCAACAGTATTGTGCAATATCGCTAGGATGTGCAATTAATTGCGCTAATCTGCGGCGCAGCTGATAGGCCGATTTTAAACGTCGACCCGTTTGTTGCAGCTCATCTTCACGGCGAGATAGCCAAAAGCGCATCATTGCTACCCGAGAAACTAGCCACCACAGCGACTGTTCCTGGCTAGTAATGGGGCGGATTGCATTATAGCGTGAGATTAACTGCTGCAGCTTCTGAGCATCGTAGTCGTTACGCTGCTCATCCCAGCACCAGTCATTGGCCACAAGAGCTAGGTCGAGTAGGAAAACATCCGTAGCGGAGAAGTAGAAGTCAATGACGGCTGAGAGTTGGCCATCATGGAACAGAGCGTTGTCATGGAATAGGTCCGCATGAACAATTCCGCTAGGTAACGAGCTGATTGAATCCAGGTGCTGAAGGTGGTCGGCAAACTGCTGATCCACTAATTCCTGTTCAGCCGTTTCCAAGCCTTGATAGATAGTCTCCGCGGTACGCTGCATCCATCCGAGTCCTCGGGTGTTTACGTGGTGTAACGAGGGTGGGCGCACATGGCTGAGGTGCATCGCAGCGAGGAATTCACCCGCTTGACCGCACTGATCCGCAGTGGGTTGAGTCACATGACCGCCTTCGGCGCGCGGAAAGAGCAAAGCGGCTTTCGCTTCGAAATGTACCACGGCATTGTCTTCCGTAGTTCGATACGGGCACGGTACGGCCAAGCCTCGTTCGGCAAGCTTCGTGGTCAGTTCGATAAAGAAGGGTAAATCATCGGCGCTCAGATATTCAAAAATGGTGAGAACAGTTTCTTCAATCTCACCGTTACGGCTGAAATCCACGAAGTAGGTGGTATTTTCGATCCCATCTTCAATACCGCGAAACGAGACCACCTCACCAAGATTAAAGGGCTCGCAGAGTAACTGAAGCTGTGCGGTGGTGAGTTGGGTGTAAACGGCCATGAAAGGTCTCCGAGATTCAATCCGATAGTGCGATAGTAACACCAAGCGATTAACGAAAATAGCCACCGAAGAGGCTGATAATCATTGTAAATCGCGTTATTCTTTAGCTTAAATTTTATCGGTAGTGAATTCTATGACTCAGGCCACAACGCCCCTCGTTCTCGTTGACGGTTCCTCTTACCTCTATCGCGCTTTTCACGCGATGCCGCCTCTAAACAATTCCAAGGGCCAACCCACTGGCGCCGTTAAAGGTGTTATCAATATGATGCGGCGACTGCTCAAGGATTACCCCGGTAGTCCGGTGGCCGTGGTCTTTGACGCCAAGGGTAAGACCTTCCGTGACGAACGCTTCAGTGAATACAAAGCGCAGCGCCCACCGATGCCCGACGACTTACGTTCACAGATTCAGCCTATCCACGACATTATTGATGCCATGGGTCTACCACGCATAGTCGTGGAGGGTGTGGAAGCGGACGATGTGATCGGCACCCTAGCTCGAGAAGCCTCAGAGAAAGGCATTCATACCGTTATTTCCACCGGCGATAAGGACATGGCCCAGCTGGTCAATGAATTTGTCACCCTTGAAAACACCATGACGGAAACTAAGTTGGACCCTGCCGGTGTCGTTGAGAAATTCGGTGTTGGCCCAGAATTAATTATCGATTTACTCGCGCTGATGGGAGATAAGGCCGATAACATACCGGGCGTTCCGGGAGTGGGCGAAAAGACCGCCCTGGGGTTGATTCAAGGGCTGGGAAGTATTGCGCAAATATATGAACGACTCGACGAGGTAGCAACACTCGGCTTTCGAGGTGCCAAGACCATGGCTCCTAAGCTTGAGGCGAATCGTGAGGCCGCAGAAATGTCCTACTGGTTGGCCACCATCAAACTGGATTGTGAGTTGGCAGTAGGCGCTGAAGATCTGGCAGTTAAAGAACCTGATAACGAGCGCTTGGCTGAACTCTACGAAGCCATGGAGTTCAAGACCTGGATCCGCGAGTTAGGTGGTACCGTAACCAGTGCCGCCGCCGAGCCTGCAGCGCCCGTTGCTGCTGCGCCGGTAGATGTGGAGTATGAAACCGTTTTGACGCAAGCCGCCTTCGATGAATGGCTTGCACTGCTTCAGAGATCGCCCCTGATTGCCTTTGACACTGAGACCACAAGTCTCAACTACATGGAAGCGCAGATTGTGGGCGTTTCCTTCTCTGTGGAGTCAGGCAAGGCTGCGTATGTTCCGGTAGCCCATGACTACCTTGAGGCGCCAAAACAGCTAGATAGAGATGCCGTGTTACAGGCGCTCAAACCAATCCTCGAAGATCCGAATAAGCAAATTGTTGGACAGAACCTCAAATATGATCAGAGTGTTCTGGCTCGTTACGATATCCAAATTGCTAACATTTGCTTCGACACGATGTTGGAGAGCTATGTTCTTAATAGCGTGGGTTCCAAACATGACATGGACACCTTGGCGGATCGACACCTTGGGGTGAAGACTACTTCCTTTGAAGACATTGCCGGCAAAGGCGCTAAGCAGCTACGCTTCAATCAGATTGATATCACCACGGCAGCGCCCTACGCAGCAGAAGATGCGGATATCACCCTGCGACTCCATCAACAATTATTCGGTCAACTGTTAACCCAGCCTTCACTGCTCTCGCTTTATAATCGCGTTGAGCGCCCGTTGGTAGATGTGTTGTCACGCATTGAACGCACAGGGGTGATGATCGATCCCGCGCAGCTGGCGAAGCAAAGTATTGAATTGGGCGAAACGATTAGTCGCTTGGAAGTGCAGGCTCATGAGATTGCGGGCGAGACCTTTAATCTAGGTTCAACCAAGCAGCTGGGTGAGATCCTTTACAATAAGCTTGGCATCCCAGTAAAGAAGAAAACACCGAAGGGCGCGCCATCCACGGCCGAACCTGCTCTGATTGAGTTGGCCGAGGAGTATGAGCTACCGCAGGTGATCCTGCAGTACCGCAGTGCTACCAAATTAAAGTCTACCTATGTGGATAAGTTGCCGCAGCTTATTAACCCAAGCACTAACCGGGTACACACAAGTTATCATCAGGCGGTCACCGCGACAGGCCGCTTGTCTAGCTCGGATCCAAACTTGCAAAATATCCCCATTCGCACTGCTGAAGGCCGCCGCATCCGGCAGGCCTTTGTGGCGCCACCGGGCTATGTGATGTTGGCTGCGGATTATTCCCAAGTTGAATTGCGTATCATGGCGCACCTATCTGGGGATAAAGGCCTGATTGCGGCATTCTCAGCGGGCGAGGATATTCACCGCGCTACCGCTGCAGAGGTCTTTGGTCTACTACCCATGGAAGTGGATGCCGAGAGCCGCCGCAAAGCAAAAGCCATTAACTTTGGTTTGATCTACGGCATGGGTGCCTTTGGCCTAGCCAAACAAATTAACGTTGGTCGTAAGGATGCTCAAGCTTACATTGAGCGTTACTTCGAGCGTTATCCAGGCGTAGCAGATTACATGGAGCGAATTCGCGCCCAAGCGGCAGATCAAGGCTATGTAGAAACATTGTATGGGCGCAGGCTCTATCTACCCGACATCAACAGCACTAATGGCATGCGTCGCCAAGCGGCAGAGCGAACTGCTATTAATGCACCGATGCAGGGTACGGCTGCGGATATCATTAAACGTGCCATGATCGCGGTGGATAAGTGGCTGGTGGCGGACGATGTGGATGCCCGAGTAGTGATGCAGGTTCACGATGAGCTCGTACTTGAGGTCAAAGAAGAACAGGCGCAGCAAGTGGCTATTTCACTTTGTAAAATCATGTCACAAGCGGCGGATTTGGATGTGCCATTAGTCGCCGATTACGGTATTGGAATGAACTGGGATGAAGCGCATTAATCTTTTTTTAAAAAAGTTTGAACTTTCTTAAAACTCGCGTTGTCTTATAAACAGTTATTCATTAATCCCTAATGTTTACGTCCCCAGATATTCAACCCTAGCATTTGCTAGGGTTTTTTTTGCCTGGCGTTTAGAAGCTCCCGGGTGGTTACTTACTGGTTTAGAAGTTTCGTGACGGCTTCGCCTACCGCGTGAGCGCTAGCAGGATTTTGGCCGGTGATCACTCTATCGTCTTCTACCACAAAGCTACCCCAAGGCTGAACTTTACTATAGCGCGCTGCGTTCCGTGCGAGTGCTTCTTCCAGTAGGAATGGGATATTCGTAATGGTGCCGTAATCAACCTCTTCCTCACGCGTGAAGCCTGTTACGGCCGTATGCGCGAGTAATTTTTCGCCATTACTTAGTGTGATAGGAAGAAGCGCCGCTGGACCATGGCAGACCGCCGCCACAATACCGCCATCTTCATAATGCTTAGCACTGATCGCAGCAAAGTCTTCGTTCTCTGCTAAATCAGATAAGAGACCAAATCCACCTGGGTAGAAGATGGCATCATAGGCCTCGCCATCAACCTGTGCCACAGGTATTGAGTTGGCAAGTTTGGTCTGCAAAGTGTCATCCGCTAGGAGTTGGGTGTTGATCGTGTCTTCCGGCATGTCGGTACCATAAACCGGAACTGCGCCGCCGGAGATTGAGGCGATGTCATAGTCAAAGCCGGCATCAAGAAACACTTTTAGTGCATGGGTGAGTTCCGGTGCGAAAGTACCGTTAGCTTCGTCAGTGGTGCCAAGCGTTGCGTGGTTGGTTACTGGAATAAGAATCTTTTTCACTGTTGTACCCTCTTTATTCATTGCAATGACTAGTGTCCTGCTGGACTACGTGAGCGTAGGGTACGCGAGTCATTTTTTTTCGATACCGTTACAAATAACTAGATCCGATTTGAGCGAGGTATCGTGCCCTCTCTATCTTACGTGTAGAGAAGGCGTGATTGTAGCGTATAGAGAAGGCGTGAGTTCAGCTTCCAGAGAGGGCGGCTATGGTTCTCGCTGAAAAGGGTGCAACCTACTTGCTAGGCTTGGCCTTCGTAGGTCGATAATGCTTGGTCATACCATCAAGCACACTGCGTAAAAACTGATCTAGGCAGGAGCGATAGTTCTTGTGTCCGGGTCTGCGAAATAGCGCACTAAGCTCGTGTTTGCTGACCTTGAGGTCCGCGAGCTTAAGCATCTCTAAGAGGTCGTCGGCTTGAAGATTGAGTGCAATCTTCAGCTTGCGCAGCACGATATTATTGGTCATCTTTTGCTCAGGCTCCGGAATTCCCTCATCGCGGGCGCCACGATTCTTGATAATCAAGCCATTTAGGAAGCGTGCCAACATATCATCCGGGCAGCGCACGAAGTTTTCTTCCTCTTCCCGAGCTAACCAAGTGTGTAGCTCTTCCTTCGAACTTACATGGCCACCAAGTTTGAAGATTTCCAGTGTAACCGGGTCACTGAAGTCGAACATATAGCGCACACGGCGCAAAATATCGTTAGTAATGATAAGCGTAGCTCCCTAAGTGTAGGACTTAGTCTGCGTAAACAGGTTGTGCTTTAAGTTCCACGTAGAGGGTGAGGATGTTGTTATCAACAAGCTCATCTATGTGGCTATTAAGCGTTGGTAGCGTGATGGCTACAGCAGTTTCTTCAGATTGGCCGAACTTGCAGTCAAAGCGCCAGTAATTTGCGCCTGATGGAAGTGCCTTAGCGCGTTCGCGCTTGAGGTACTTCTTTATTTCGTGCTTTACCGAATCAACAACGCGAGGCACCTTGATCTTAGGGTGTTCAAGCTTAAACGTCTTTTTCATGGGAATCCTTAGAAAGTGGCCACTCAATACAAGCCATGGAAAGCCTGCAGTTGAGCATCTATTGGGGCGCATTCTAACACTTCTGGCGCAATACGCTGCTATTACCCAAGCTAAATAAGTTCAAGCAGATAAGCTTTTACCCCTACAGCTAGTATTAGCATTGCGTGCTGAAGTGTAGATGAATAAGGGGCGTTAGCGAGTAGCATCAAGAACTGGGGAGTTTAACTCGTTTCGTCCCCAGTGCTTTCGTCTTCAGTGCTTTCGGTTGATGCAGCTAACCTCTCGCGCTCCGCTTTACTGACGTACTTAGGTTTGGTGGAGGGTGAGAGTTTGGCGTTCGCCTTCTTCTTTTTGGCGAGAAAGAGTTGCTTGGCTTTTTTTCGACGGTTTACCATCGACGACCTCTAGACGAGAATTCCGCCGCTTTGCGCTCACGTTCCTGGCGCAGCCGTTCAGCATCTTCCAAACTTAACTCTGCGGGCTCGCCTGGCTGCTGATGAGACGGGACAATTCGATCACGGGGTGGATACTGAAATTGCTCGTCGGTTGCCCTGGGTAAGCTCTTGAATTCATACAGGTAGAATGCCTCTACCTTCTCCCGCGCCCACTGAGTTTTCTTGAGGAACTTGATACTCGATTCAATGCTGGGATTCGTCTTGAAGCAATTAATATTCAGGTATGCGAAGAGAATTTCAAAACCATAGTGCTCCACGATTTCCGCGACAAGGGTCTCGAGCTTTAAGCCATGGAGCGGGTTGGCCTTGTAGTCAATATTTGAGGTCATAGGTAGTGCCGTGTTGGTAAGCTGCGAGTAACAATGGAAGCTTAGATAAGGTAGTGACGCTAAACTAGCGTCCGTTTAGCGCTTATGATCTTTGGAGTCTAGTCCAAGACCTCGAATTCGTCTTCGTCGTCAAAATCACTGAGGTCCAACCAAGCATTTAAATGGCTTCGCAACTGATCCAGGCCGGTGCGCTTAGTGGCCGAAAAGACTTGCGCTGTAACCTGAGGACCATAGGAACTTACCGCCTTTTGCACGCCTAGCAAGGTGGACTGAGCTGGGCCGCGCTTTAGCTTATCGGCTTTGGTAAGCAGGATATGAACCGGCATCTGCGCCTTTGCCGCCCAATCTAACATGTGGATGTCGAACTCTTTTAATGGGTGGCGAATGTCAGAGAGAAGAATCACCCCGCGAAGGCAGAGGCGACGCTCTAGATAGTCAGAGAGGTGTTTCTGCCAGTGCTCTTTAACAGCTACGGGTACTTTCGCATAACCGTAGCCCGGTAAATCCACCAGTCGCTGCTCTTCGTTCATAGCAAAAAAGTTAATGAGCTGAGTACGCCCTGGCGTCTTCGATGTGCGCGCTAAAGCTTTTTGATCGCAAAGGGTATTAATCGCTGAGGATTTGCCGGCGTTAGATCGGCCCGCAAACGCGACCTCCGCGCCGATATCCTCGGGACATTGAGACAATTTGGCTGCACTTGTGACGAAACTCGCCTGTCGAAAATCTACCATGTATTATTGCCTCGTTAGTCGCTGACGAAAAGAAAGCGATAGTATATAATGCCGATCATCCATACAATAGGTAGGGAATCTAGTTAATTTTAGCGCAAACCGTTGCATTTGCGGTGATGGCAACCTAAATTGACTACAACGGAATAGCGAGTACATCATATTGCTCGTCAGATAACATCACTATTGGGTAAATCGTAATGAATAAGCTTTTCAAGGGTATGCTTTTATCGTTAGGTCTTGTGGCTATGTCTCCTGCTATGGCGGCTGGCGATGCAAGCGCTGGAGAATCTAAGTCAGCTGTGTGTGCAGCTTGTCATGGCGCCGACGGTAATTCAGTTAATCCAGCTTGGCCGAAGATCGCCGGTCAGGGTGAGAAGTATTTGCTGAAGCAGCTTCGCGATGTAAAGTCTGGCGAGCGTAACATCATAGAGATGACTGGCATCGTAGCAAATATGACCGATCAAGATTTTCAAGACCTTGCAGCCTACTATGCTGCGGGTACCATGCAGTTGTCAGGCGCTAGCGCGGACGATGCAGAACTCCTTGCAGAGGGTGAAGCCCTTTTCCGCGGCGGCGATCTAGAGCGTGGCGTAGCAGCATGTATTGGTTGTCACAGCCCAACAGGTATGGGTAATGCTCCAGCAGGCTTCCCTCGTTTGTCAGGTCAGCATGCTGACTATGTAGCAACTCAGTTGCATGCTTTCCGCACTGGTGCTGATGATCCTACCAATGCTTCTGCTCGAACCAATGATGGTGATTCACGTATCATGCGTGATGTGGCAGGCATGTTAAGTGATCGTCAGATCCGTGCATTGGCGAACTACATTGCGGGTGTTAACTAAGTCAAAGACTTGGCCTGTTAAGTAGAATTCGCACAAGAGAGGGGTGGCTAAGGCCACCCTTTTTCTTTAGGCTAAAAGCTATATTTAATACACATTTTCTATCTATTTTGTCTTCGGAGTTTATATGAAGTTTCTTCGCCTATGTGCACTCGCGATCTTCGCGCTGACAACAGCGCAATTCAGTTTGGCTCAGTATGAAGCGGGTACAGATTACCGCGTTCTAGAGACGCCACTGCGCACTAGCTCTACCTCTATCGAGGTGACTGAGTTCTTCTGGTACGGATGTGGCCACTGTTACAATTTCGAGCCCTATTTCCAGCGCTTCGAAGCTACCGCACCCAGCGATGTGCGTGTTACTAAATCACCAGCAATGTGGCAAGGCGCGATGCGTGAGCACGCGAAGCTTTACTACGCGTTAAAGGCGATGCAAGCGACTAACGAGCAGCACATGCAAGTTTTCACTAAGATCCTAGTGGAGCGTAAGCGTCTTACCGAAGTTGATGAGATGGCTGATTTAGTGGAAAGCATGGGTCTTGACCCTAATCGTTTCCGTTCACTCATCACCAGCTTCCCGGTTGATTCACAGGTTCGTATGGCCGACAGCCGTCAACGCAACGCAGGTGTAACGGGTACGCCTCAGTTAATGATTGCTGGGAAGTATGTCATCGGTTCAACTCGCGATAACCCACTGACGTTTGAACAGATGTTAGAAATTGCTAGCTACCTGATTGACAAAGAACGTACCGAACGCGCTAGCTAAGATGTAGTCATCCGCGCTATCGATATAAAAAAGGCCATGCTATCCATTTAGTATGGCCTTTTTAGTTTCTGTTCCACTGATGAAGATCTAGCGATTACTCGTCTGCCACCTCTTAAGCCTATAGTTGCCAAAAGGTAACTAACCCATCTCTCCGTAACCGTTCGCAGAACCTAGCCGAAACAACGGGCAAGGAAGCGATTGACTGATGCTAATCTAGTCCCTGACTACAACAATACCGGCCTCAGCGTCGCAGCGCTAAGGGTCAGATGGTGAATCAAAAACGGATGGCAATTAAGATGACTAGCTCTTGGATTAGGTACGCCAATGGCGTAGTATTAGCCTTTGATAATTATTGAGACGAGCGTATTCACTCGTCAAATTAAGGCCTTAATGGCAGACAGCGACTACCAAGCTCTCCAGGAAGCATTGATAAGCCGCCCGGACTTGGGCGTGATTATCCAAGGTACTGGAGGCCTGAGAAAGGTTCGCTGGAAGCTTGAAGATAAGGGCAAGAGAGGAGGCGTTAGGGCGATTTACTACTGGTTGTCGACAGATGAGCAGATATACATGCTTTATGTTTACACCAAGGCTGAGCAAGAAGCGTTAACGGCTGAGCAAAAGAAATTACTAAAGTTAATCGTAGCGAGGTGGTCAGATGAAAAATGAACAGTTTGATGAGCTGCTAGCCAGCATGCAGGAAATGGATGCTATGCGCCAAGGCAAAGCGACCAAGCTGCGAACGTTTGAGTACCCTGAACCGCAAGTCAAAAAGATCCGCGAAAAAGTAGGTCTTAGCCAGAGTCGCTTTGCGATGTTAATAGGCGTTAGTAAGCGAACGCTCGAGAATTGGGAGCAGGGCCGACGATTGCCAACGGGCCCGGCTAAGGCCCTACTTCGAATTTTGGATGCTGACCCGGAGCACGCTGTACGCGCGTTGCATAGAGTAGTCTAAGGCTAGCTCAGTTCCTGCATCAAAACGCCCGGTCGCTAGGCTGCAACATAGCGCTGTGCAACGTATCCTTTCGCTATTCCGGGTGAGAGGCGGAAAGTCTCAGAAAATATAAATTACTCGTCTTCAATCTCAGAATGCCGTTTGGCCTTAATACCCACGAATGACCGGTAGAACTTACGAATTTCCTTGATGTCGCTCTCGTAATCGCCAGTGGGATAGAATGCTTCGGAGCGGACGCCAGCTACTTTTGAGGGACCGTCAATGTGCGCCAGAATAAGTGGTACGCCACCCTGATGAGCCATGTGGTAGAAGCCTGATCGCCACTGGTCAACCTGACCACGAGTACCTTCGGGGGCAATCACAATGAATAAATCCTGTGAAGTTTTAAAACGTGTTGCCACCTGCTCTACAAGATTACGACGCGCATTGCGATCAACGGGGATACCGCCCAACCAGCGAGCTAACGGCCCCAGCGGACCCTTGAATAAACTTGCCTTACCTATCCAGTGAAGGTCATAGCCAAGTTTAAAGGCAATCGCCATCATCACGGGGAAGTCCCAGTTCGACGTATGGGGAACTGCGACAATCACGCCCTTTCGCGTATCTGGTAGCGGCTTGTCTTCCACCCGCCAGCCGCTAATGAATAGGCCAATTTGAAATAACCAACGGAACAGCGTTCGAATCACTGGGGTGGTGAAAATAGTCATAGTCGTTTTTTCGTCCGCTGTTAGGTTATTCAGCCTGAGGTTTGGCTAGGCGAAGGTTCTGGACAACTTCCGCACTCATGACGCGCTCGGCAAGATGCAGGATATCCGTTAATGGTCGATCGAAGCGAATGAAGCCCTCATCGCACTGAATTACTTTGCGTTGATAGAGCTGATCAATGAAGCCGGCAAATAGGCGCTTGTCGAAAAACTCCGGCGAGTGGATTCCGTGAATCATACTCAAGCGCTGCGCGACATCAACACTCTTCTGCTCTAGTAGCTTAGTCGAGAGCGGTTGCTGATCAGCTGCGCGAATTAAGCTTAGTACAATATAGAAGCGCTCGAGCATGGGCTGACAATGGGCGGCAAGTAAGCGCTGAATCAGTTGTTGATTAGAACCCGGTTTGGCGCCGCGAATAATCTTCCCTTCGGTAGTCAGGATGCCGCGCTCAAGCAAGAATGCTAGGTGCGCCTCAATCGCCTGCGCTACTTCGCTATCCTCAAGATTCAGATACAATTCTTTCTTAAGATACGGGTACACACTACTGACTAGCTGAATTAGTGCCTTACGACCGATACCACGCTTGTTGTTCAGGGCATAGGCAAGTAGCGAAGGAATTACGAGCAGATGTTGCACGTTATTACGGTAATAGGTCAGCAGGACACTGTTTACCTCTGAAAGGTGGTACACCGCTCCCATCGAGTCAACGCGCTTCTCTACGAAGCCCAGTTTCTCGCAGTGCTCCACCATTTCCAAGGCGTCGTGGTCATCAAAAGTTGTCTCACCGCTGTAGGGAACCGCCTTGAGGAGTTCTTTATAGAAATCAATTTGCGCTAGTAAAGTGGTATCTCCCAACGCCTGTCGTGGCGCGCAGAGAATGGCGGCAGCCACCAAGCTAACGCGGTTTACATGTGCCGCTTCATTAATGCGGGTAATGGCTTCGTCGGCGAGCTGATTGGTCATCGTCGGCAACCAATCTGGCTTATCCGAACTGGCTTCACGCCAACCGGGTTGTTGCTCGTCTAGGAAGCTATTGAGATACAAAGGTTGACCAAAATTCGCGCGAACCTTACCGAATTCACCCTTCAATGTTTTAAAAACTTTGACTAGCCCGAAAATCGACTCCGATTTTTTACTCTTGCCACGTAGCTCACCAAGGTAGGTGTTGCCCTCAAGGACCTTTTCATAACCAACATAAATCGGCACGATGGCGATCGGCTTGGAGTGATCCCGCAGGTAGGAGCGCAGCATTAGCGCCATCATTCCGGTTTTAGGCGGAAGCGAGCGGCCGGTCCGAGAGCGACCTCCTTCGATGAAGAACTCAACCGGGAAACCTCGGCGCAACAGCGTATGTAGATACTCGTTGAATACCGCGGTATAAAGCGGCTTGCCGCGGAAGCTACGACGAATAAAGAAAGCGCCAGCACCGCGCAAAAGACGGCCAACTATCGGTAGGTTGAGATTAATGCCGGCGGCTATGTGTGGCGCGGCGAGCCCCTGTTTGAACAACGCGTAACTCAGCAATAGGTAGTCCACATGTGAGCGGTGGCAGGGAAGATAAACCACTGCATGAGTTCCCGCGAGTTCTCTGACTCTGTCTATCCCCTCCACCTCAACGCCGTCGTAAACTTTATTCCAAAAACGGGTGAGGAACATGTCTAAGATACGAATGGCTCGGGTGTTGTAGTTGGAGGCAATCTCGTTACCGTACTTTTGCGCCTTCGCTTCTAGCTGCTCTCGTGATGACTCACCATTCTTGATCTTGTCATCAATAACCTGCTGCACGGCGCGGCTCTTGACGAGATCTCTAACTACCGTACGGCGGTGGGACAGATCAGGGCCAACTACCGCGGTTTTAACATGGCGGTAGTGAACGCGAAGTACTCGGTGAAGTTTGCGCGCTGATATTTCGTCGTTTTGATCGTGACTTACCAATTCGTTGAGCGAAAGTGGTTTGCTAACCTGTATTTCCAGATCTTTGCGTGCGGCGATGGTGGCGAGGAATTTGCGAATGCCGCCACCTAATTCGTAATTGTTATAGGAAAATAACAACCGCCAAAAGGACTGTTCTCGCTTTGGCTCGCGTCCCCAAAATATGGATAGCGGCACAAACTGAATGACTTCCCCCGCTCTGGCGCGCTGGATTAATTGCCCCGCTTGGTTGGCGTCATAGATGTGGCGACGAGCAAAAAACGACCCAGTCTTTTCGGTGAGCGGATACCAGTGGTCTCGAGACGCTGGGGCCGGCAAGGCGCAGGATTTGATTGCCTGTTGGGCAGCAACAAGATCAGTAAAGGAGCGATCGTGAAGCACATAATAGATATCACCCGTTAGCTCGGCCATTACGCCGTCTAGCTCGCTTGGTAGCACCGTTGGTCGAATCCAAAGTCGGATGATCGAAGCAATGCGGTAGTGAATAAGGGTTAGCCATTTCATGTGTGATGTTCCAAATTGACCAGCTTCTGATGTAATTCCTAACTATTACCTTAGCTTAAAAACCCGTTTAATCACTTAAAATTCGCAGCGCGTTCGATGGGTTTTTCATTGACGCTAATGTTACCATAGCCGGCTTAGATATTATCGAGAATTAGCAGTATGTGGTTTAAGAATTTACGTTTGTATCAGCTCACTCAGCCATTTGAACTCAGTTCAATGGTCCTCGAGGAGAAATTACAACCAAACGCCTTCATTGAATGTGGCAGCCAAGATGCCAGTAAATTAGGCTGGGTCTCCCCCTTCGGTAGGCACGGGACAGCACTGGTCCACGAAGCGGCTGAAGGTATTTGGTTAACGGCGAAGAAGCAGGAAAAAGTGTTACCTGCCAGCGTGATTAATGAACTTCTCGCTGAGCGCATTGCCGATATCGAAGCGGATCAGGCGCGCAAGGTTTATAAAAAAGAAAAAGCGCAGATGAAGGATGATCTGCTGGTAGAGCTATTGCCGCGAGCGTTCACTAAATCCAGCCTCATTAGCGGCTACCTAGATCTAAAGCGCGGCTGGTTTGTAGTAAACAGCAGTAGCGCCGCGAGAGCCGAAGAATTAATTAATTTGGTCCGCGATAGTATTGGTAGCTTTGCTCTAATTCCCTGGTCCACACAACAACTTCCCTCTGACACCCTAACACTGTGGCTAGAATCGCGTGCGCCGCAGAACTTTGTTGTCGGCGAAGAAGCCGAGTTAGTTAGCCGCCAAGTTGAAGGTGGTGTAGCCCGCTTGAAGGAGCAGGACTTATTGGGCGATGAAGTTAAGCTCATGCTCGAATCGGGTAAGCGCGTAAAACGCCTTGAGTTGCTTTGGCGCGATCAAATGTCGGCGATTGTCGACGAAGACTTGGCCATCAAACGACTCAAACTAACCGATGCATTTCAGGAGAGTTTGGATACCGTAGATGGTGACTCGATTGCCGCTCAGTTAGACCATGAGTTTGCCTCAATGGTAGTGGTCTATCGCGGCTTCTTAGATGACTTACTGGCTGCGTTTGGCGGGCCTGACCGAAGCGATTCGGTGTAAAGCCCGCTGAGGGAAGCGGCTGTCTTAGCTTAGGCCACTAATCTCCTCAAATCTTCAGTTCGCGATATTGGCTCATGAATTGGGCCAAATATTCGTCGAAACTCATGTCGTCGGCCGCTTCTAATGCGTGCTGTGACGCAATGGATTCGATGGCTAACTGTTGGTAGTGATCGCTAAGTTCGGCGGTTAACGGTTGAGAGAGCCAATACGCGTGGTGTTGTTTAGCAATCGTTTTTGCGGTGGCGGCAAAGCCTCTTCGCTCGGCGAGGCAATCCTCGGCGAACTGAGCGGATAGCGTGTTGGCACTGTCGGTCACTTTCGGTTGCTGAGCGATGACGGCATCGCGATAGCTATGGCCACCCTCAGCTTCGTCCAGAAGCTTAGCAACCTCGACAAGCTCAGTAAGTGTTTCAGTAGCCCATTCGCCAAGTAGTCGATTACCCTCGCGGTGGTGTAACGACAATCCTAGGTCACGGCCTTGATTGACCACCCGCTTTTGGTTTTCGGCAATGCCATCGTATTCCTCTTGCGTTGTTAACGGGCTGTCCGTCATGGCACACCACGTCATGAATACTTCCACAAAGTGACATTGCTCTGAGCTGATTCCGCGGGCGTCGTAGGGATTAATATCCAAACAGCGAACCTCAATGTATTCCACGCCTTGGCTCTGCAGCGCATGCAGTGCCGTTTCGCCGCGCTGTGCGGTGCGTTTTGGGCGAATGGTTGAATAGAACTCGTTTTCAATCTGCAGCAGCGCATCGGATAGTTGGCGATAATCGTCGCCAACTTTCACCCCAATGTGTTGGTAGTCCGGGTGCGGTTCCACAATGGCCTGTTTGAGCGTCTGTAAATAGCTAGGGAGTTCGTTATAGCTAACGGTCAGTGACGCTTGGGCATTACTTTGATAGCCCAAGTCACCCATGCGAAGAGACGTGGCACGTTCGCCGCCGTAGGTACAGTGAGTGAATTGCTTAAGCTGGTGGCTTGGATTGTTCTTAACGAAGCTCTGACACAGTAAAGGCGAGGCACCAAACAGATACATGAGCAGCCAAAAATTTCGGCGGAAGTTGCGAATCACCCCGAAGTACTGATCCGTCTTGAAGTCCTGTAGTGATTGGCTGTTACCCAGTTGCTGCTGTTTGAACTGCCAGAAACTATCACTGATTGAATAGTTATAGTGAATGCCAGCAATGGTTTGCATCAGGCGGCCATAGCGATTACCTAAGCCATAGCGATAGGTTGTCTTCAATTGTGCCGAGTTTGAACTGCCGTATTGCGCCACGGGGATTTCATCATCCTCGGCCATAATACAGGGCATAGATGCCGGCCAGAGCATCTCATCCTGTTGCTCCAGGACCGCTGTCGTGTAGCGATGAATCTCGTCAAGCTGGGCTAGGGTGCCGGAAATGCTGCTGTGTGGCTGAGTGATGAATTCAAGCAGCGCCTCGGAGTAATCAGTAGTAATGGACCCATGGGTCAGGGCCGAACCGAGATCGCTCGGATGCGGTGTCATGGCAAGATGCCCGTTGCGATCAATGCGAAGGCATTCACGCTCGATGCCGCGCTTAGCGCCCCGAAGGATATCCGGCTGGGTGGCAATAGCTTGCAGCATGGCGTTAAAAACGGTGGTCACTAGGCAAATTCTCCCGAGGCTAGCGCAGTTGGCCGCCCTTTTTCGTCGGCGCTACAGGCCACCACGGCCAGACGCTCATTGATATGTTTACTGTTGTACTCAATGAGCTCATTTAGCACAACGTCGTAGTCAGACGAGTGAAACGCTTGCCGCAACTTTGCCAGTTCAAGCCACTGTTGCTTAGCGTAAAAGAGACCATCACTGCGTTGAATGCAATAAACCGCCTTCATATTCGTCTACCATCGTCAGTTGCGCGAAGTTTAAAGTAATACCGTGTTAAGCAACATCGTAATTACCCAAGTAGTCAGGATTAAACCACCAACGACATAGGCATAAAAACGATGCAGTACCGTGTTGTAGCCGGTGTGAATCAGTGAGTGGGCAACCCTAGACGCAACAAATAGCCACGCCAACAGCACTGAAAATTTACTATCTACCTCCAAGAGAATAGACAGTGTGCCTAATATGTAAAATAACAGTGGCAGTTCAAGCAGGTTGGCGAAGTTTCGCGCCAACATATTTTGTCTTAGAGATAGCAGCTCGCGCGCCTCTTCCGGCGTGTTAAGTTGGTGGGGAAGTAACTTCTTCGCTTTGATCTCGCTTAATCTGACTAATAACAGTGCCCACCAGATTATGGTGGTCCAAGTTACTAATGCCAGCATTGGCAGTGCGTAATCCATAGAAAACTCCTAGTTAAAGTCCTTTTGCGGGTTAATAGCGGGTAGCGCTTCGAAATTTGCTTCGCGCTTTTCAAAGGCGGCGAAAGCGGCTTCGGTCATATCTCGGTAATGGAAGTGGGCAGCCTGCCAGAGCGTCTGATAGTGGAGTGAATCGGCAACGCTATGGTCACGACTGTAGTTGAGTAAATGCTTACAACCAGTTACCGACATAGGGCTCTTGGTGGCAATAACTTGAGCCATCTCAAGGGCGCCAGCTACCAGTTCCTGATGTGATTCAAAGGTCTGATTTAGGTAACCACTAGTGCGAGCCTCGGAAGCCGTTAATCGTCTTCCCGTATAGCATAACTCTCGCGCTAGCCCCGCCGGCATGACACTCCCAACCCGCTGCAGAGTACCTACGTCAGCGGTCATACCGATGTTAGTTTCGGCAATTTGAAACCACGCATCATCCGTGGAGAGGCGAATATCACAGGCACTAATCAGGTCAAAACCCGCGCCGATACAGCCGCCTTGAACGGCGGCTATCACAGGGAATCTAGCGGCCTCAACGGCCGATATACACGCTTGAAGGTAGGCAACTAAATGACGGAAGTACTCACCTTGCCGCCCCGGCTCTTCACTAGCAAATAGCTTGGAGCTGTCCTGAAACACAGCGAGATCCATGCCGGTACAGAAATGCTTGCCCTCGCTAGCGATGATAGCGCAGCGTACCTTGCCCTCATTCGACAGTGTTTCGAAGACGGTTTTTAGCTCGTGCCAGGTTTCAGCATCCATGGCATTGCGTTTATCGGTTCGACTGAAGCGAACGATCGCCACGTGATCCTGCTGTTCAATGGTGAATCGCGAGTAGCTCATAACTGACCTCCTAAACCTAGATTAACGCTTGTTCATAGCCTTGGCTAGCGCTGCCGCCATGGCATTGTTGCCCTGCGGCGTGCTGTTTGCTCCGCGTTGGGATTCCTTTCGTGCTTGATGTTTCGGCTTTGTCGCCCCAGCTGAGGAACGTTCTACCGCGGGTGAACCCGAAGCGGCGCTATCGCCCATCTTCATCGAGAGTGCAATGCGCTTGCGATCGATATCAACCTCGATAACTTTAACGGTAACAATATCGCCCGCTTTAACGACCTCGCGGGGGTCGCTGACGAACTTGTCGGCGAGCGCCGAAATGTGCACGAGGCCATCCTGATGAACACCGATATCCACGAAGGCGCCGAAGTTAGTGACGTTTGTGACGGTGCCTTCGAGGCGCTGACCTGGCCGCAAATCCTTCATGGTTTCTACGCTGTCATTTAGCGCAGCCGTGCGGAACTCTGGACGTGGGTCACGCCCGGGTTTCTCCAGTTCGCTGACAATATCCTTTAACGTCACGAGACCGGCCTCGGTCGAGACAAAGTCCTTAAGTGATATGGCGCGCAATAGGGTGGTATTGCCAATAATTGACTCAATGGCGGCGTCGTTAGCTGCGGCCATTGCTTTGACGATACCGTAGGACTCGGGATGAACCCCCGAGCGATCTAGCGGGTTTTTGCCGCCATTGACGCGCAGGAACCCAGCCGCCTGCTCGAAGGCTTTAGGGCCTAGGCGGGCAATTTTCTTAAGCTGATTACGCTGGTCGAAGGCGCCATTTTCGTGACGGTAGGTCACAATGTTTGCCGCAATCGTGGTATTGAGTCCAGCAACGCGAGCGAGGAGTGCCTCCGAGGCAGTCTTCAAATCAACGCCAACACTATTCACACAGTCCTCCACTACGGCATCAAGCTGACGCGCCAGCTGTAATTGACTGACATCGTGCTGATACTGGCCCACGCCAATGGATTTAGGGTCAATCTTAACCAGTTCAGCCAGCGGGTCCTGCAATCTCCGTGCGATACTTACCGCGCCGCGAATGGTCACGTCCAAGTCAGGTAATTCGCGTGACGCAAATTCCGATGCCGAGTAAATGGATGCCCCCGACTCGTTAACGATTACTGGCGTTGCCTTCAGTTCTGGAGTGGCTTTTATAAGTTGGCGAACAAAGCGCTCTGTCTCTCTGCTCGCGGTACCGTTGCCAATGGCGATCAGTTCGATCTGGTGCTTTTTAATCCAGTGCGCAACCTGAGCACCGGCTTCAGCGAGCCGATTTTGTGGCGCATTGGGGAAGATGGCGCCGTGGTCTAACACTTTGCCCGTTGCATCAATCACCGCGCACTTCACCCCGGTACGCAGCCCCGGGTCAAGCCCCAGTGTGGCTCTAGGGCCAGCGGGCGCGGCGAGAAGCAGATCCTTAAGATTGTTGGCAAAGACACCAATGGCGTCCTGTTCTGCATGCTCACGCAGGTTGTTCATTAAGTCGGTTTCTATGTGCGGAGCTAGCTTGATGCGCCAGCACCAACGAACAACTTCGCCTAGCCACTTTGCCGCGGCACTGTGCTCTTGGATGGAAGCAAATTGTCGAATCAGGGCCTCACAGGGGTGGGCAGCCGAGGGAGTTCCGTCCAAATCATCTTGCAGCACTAGCGTTAGAGACAGAATGCCCTCGTTGCGGCCTCGCAACATCGCCAGAGCTCGATGCGAAGGTGTTTTCTCCAAGCGTTCGTGATGGTCGAAGTAGTCACTAAACTTCGCGCCGGCATGTTCCTGCCCAGCAACCACTAGGCTGCGGAGGATGGCGTTTTTGCGCATGAACTGACGAGCTCCGTCAATTAACACGGCCTGCTCTGCCCAGCGCTCCATCAATATGAACTTAGCGCCATCGAGGGCGTCCTTCTCGGAGGCAATGGCATGCTCGGAGGACAGGAACGCTTTAGCAGTTTCCTCGGGAACCAAAGATTGATCCTGCAACAGAAGATCAGCGAGCGGCTCTAAGCCCGACTCAATCGCAATTTGCCCTTTGGTTCTTCGCTTTTTCTTAAATGGGAGGTAGAGATCCTCAAGGCGCGATTTGGTATCCGCCTCCAAGAGCTCCTTTTCTAACTCCGGACTCAGTTTGCCCTGTTCTTCAATGGCTTTGAGAATGCTCGCTCTCCGGTCATTAAGCTCCCGGAGGTAGCGCAGTCGCTCTTCAAGCTGGCGCATTTGGCTGTCATCTAGCCCACCGGTAACTTCCTTTCGGTAGCGCGAGATGAAGGGCACGGTATCACCTTGGTCTAGTAGGGTAACCGCAGCGTGAACCTGTTCTGGGCGAACCGCGAGTTCGGCGGCAATTGTTTTGGATATTTGGTTAATAATCATGCTTAAAATCTGCCGGCAGAGAATAAATTAGTCGTCTTCTTGGTGTTTCGGTAATGACGGATAGCGCTTGACTACGCATGGGTTAATATCCTAGCGATTGTGGCCAAACCGTTATTAGGTTGCTGCTAAATTACCTTAAAGAGCCTGCTGAATGAAACCCAAATCGATTATTCTTTTAATCCTTCTTGTCCTTGTGACACCTATCCTAATTTTCGCGTTGGTAAAGGGGAAACCAGTCCCTGAACAGCGAGACGATGTTGCGGCGCCGATTCCACTGGTAGATGTCGTAACCGTTAGCACCGAACCCAGAGCGGCATCGGTGATTGCGCAGGGTACCGTGCAGCCATCCAAGAAGATTGATGTTATCTCGCGAGTTTCGGGGCAAATCTTAGAGGTATCGGACCACTTCGACGCAGGTGGCTTCTTCAGCGCCGGCGATATGATGATCCAAATTGAAAAGAGCGACTACGAACTGGCGCTCGTTCGCGCGCAGTCTAGGCTCTCCGAAGCGCAGCGTACGGTTGCTCAGGAGCGAGGCCAGGCACGTCAGGCTCAACGTGAGTGGCGTGACCTAGGCGATGATGACGCCAACGCATTGGCCCTTCGTAAGCCACAGCTAGAAGCGGCGGAAGCGGCCCTTCGTGCAGCTCAAGGAGAAGTTGAACAGGCGCAACTCGATCTAGAGCGCACCACCATTATTGTTCCCTTTAACGCGGTGATTGCCGAGAAGAAGGTTGAGGTGGGACAGTTCATCAGCGCTGGCCAGCCAGTTGCCCACATTTACTCTACCGAATCCGTTGAGGTGCGAGTGCCGCTGACAGATCGTCAGGTTCGTCTAGTTAACCTGCCTATGATTGGTGACCGCGGAGCAACCATTGAGGTTGAAGTCAGAGGGGTGTTTGGCGGTGTTGAGCACAGCTGGACGGGTCAGATTCGTCGTATCGAAGCGTCTATTAACGTGGCCTCGCAGACTGTTTTCGCCGTGGTAGAAGTTGAAGATCCTTACTCCGTGGTTGATGCCGGTCAAACACCACTTCCCGTCGGCTTATTCGTTGAAACGCATATCGAAGGCGCAGTCATTGACGACGCAGTGCTATTGCCACGTGAAGCGCTGAAACCGGGTAATGTTATTTACGTTATTCGCGACGGCAAACTCGAATTTGTTGAGGCTCAGCTACTGCAGTCAAATAGTGATGGCGCGCTAGTGATTGCCCAGTTGAACGAAGGTGAGCAGGTGGTTACCGCGCAGATGCCCTACGCGGTTCCAGGAATGGACATTGCAGCTAGAGAAGGACTCTAAACTATGCGCCCAATTATTCGCTGGTTTGCCGAGAATAGCGTAGCCGCCAACCTGTTGATGATTCTAATCATCGTCGGCGGGCTGTTTTCCGTTGGCAAGCTCGGAAAGGAAGTTTTTCCATCCATCCCTCTCAACATTGTGGTGGTGGAGACCTCCTACCCGGGTGCAGGGCCAGTTGAAGTTGAGGAACTGGTGACTCGCAGGCTTGAGGATGCGGTGAGCAACGTTGAGGGGGTGAAGGAAATCCAGTCATTCTCGCAACAATCACGCAGCCGAGTTCAAATTGAAGGCATTGCAGGTTATGACATTCAGCGCCTACTCGCCGATGTGAAAGGTGCGGTGGATAGTGTAATTACCCTGCCAACCGAAGCTGAGCGACCACTTGTTCGCGAGATGATGTTCAGCATCGAAGTGATTGATGTGCTGGTGGTCGGTGATGTCCCCGAGCAGACGCTCAAGCTTTACTCGGAGCGCGTACGCGATGATTTATCGCTTTTGCCCGGCGTAAGTAAGGTCAACCTCGAGGCTATTCGTGCCAACGAGATGAGCATCGAGATTTCCGATGCGCAGCTGCGTCGCTTCGGCTTGAGCTTTGACGACGTTGTAAACGCAGTGCGCAACTCATCGCTCAACCTGCCAGCGGGTACAATCCGTTCCGCCAGCGGTGATATCCAAGTTCAAACCCGTGGCCAGGCCTACAATGCGATTGACTTCGAAGAGTTGGTCGTTCGGGCGCTTCCCGATGGTACCGTGGTGCGCGTTCGCGATATCGCGGTGGTTAGCGATGGTTTTGAAGAGTTTGACCTCTATGCAGATGTTGATGGTGTTCGCGGCGCCTCGGTTGAAGTGGCCACTGGCTCGGACCCAGATTTACCGGCGGTTACGGCAGCGGTAAAGGAATATGTAGCGCAAGCACAACAGACGCTGCCAAGCGGTCTGACTATTATGACCTGGCGCGATCGCTCAGAGGCCTTTGAAGGCCGAATGAACTTACTATTGAGCAACGCGTTTCAAGGCCTAATTCTGGTCTTTATCATTCTGATGTTGTTCCTACGCCCTATTTTGGCGTTCTGGGTAGCGGCGGGTATTGGTGTCTCCTTCATGGGTGCTATCTGGTTCATGCCAATCACCGATACGACACTCAATATGGTCTCGATGTTCGCCTACCTGATGATCTTAGGTATTGTGGTTGATGATGCCATTATTAGCGGCGAGTCCATTTATACCGAGCAGAAAAACGGGATGAAGGGTACGGCAGGAGCGATTGCTGGTGCATCTCGGGTCGCGGGGCCAGTTATTTTTGCGGTGTTGTCGACCATGGTGTTCTTCGCTGCGATGTTGTTCCTGCCGGGTAATAGCGCAGCATTCCAACGCCCTATCGCGATGGTAGTCATTATTACTCTGACCTTCTCGCTCATTGAGTCGCTGCTCATTCTCCCTGCTCACTTGGCGCATATTGGTCCAGAGAAGCCGCCAAGAACCTTTGTCGGCAGATGGCGTAATGCGACGGCTGAGAGTCTGATGACCTTTGCCAACAAGGTCTACCTCCCGCTGCTCAAGAAGAGTATTAACGCTAAGCGGGTAACGATACCGACCTTCCTAATCACCTTCGTGGTACTGACTTTGGTGTATGGGCTTGGTTACGTTCGTACTTCCTTTTTCCCCGAAATTAATTCGGACACCTTGGTTGCGCGAGCAACCCTAGAGTCAGGTGCGCCGTTCTCGCAAACTCGTGAAGTGTCGGACAGTATTCGTTCTGGCTTAGATAGGATGGCTCTTACTGATGTAGTTCTGAACGAAAATGGTGACAGCGTCTTAGGTAGAACGATGCGCTGGTCGTGGCGGAATAATTCCGTGGTGGTTATTGAAATTGATGATCCTACCTACAGTGTAGATACCTGCGCTTTGGCCGATGAATGGCGTCGAAGCATTACTGATATGCCACCCGTAAAAGAATTTAGGCTCGACTGCTCCTTTGGTGGCGATAGCCCTGACGTCAGTGTAAATATTTCAGGTACTGACCCAGTGCAGTTTGACAATATGTTGCGCAATGTCCGCAACCAGCTGGCTACCTACCCCGGTGTTCTCGACATCGAAGATTCAATGGAAGCCTCGCGTGATGAGATCGAGATTCGTCTTAAGCCGCAGGCAGAGAACCTAGGATTAACGCTCCGCACGGTTGCGCGACAGGTACGTCAAAGTTTCTATGGTGAAGAAGCGCAGCGTATTCCGCGTGGCAATGAAGATGTCCGGGTGATGATTCGTTATCCAGAGGAAGCACGTCGCACGATTGATACCCTGGATACCATGTTCGTCCGCACCCCTTCGGGCGCAGAGGTGCCGTTTAGTTCCGTGGCAGAGGCTGTGATTGTGCCTGGCTATAACATGATTCAGCGTATCGATCGTCGCCGAGCGGCAACGGTGACGGCGAAGGTGTTGGAAGGCACTAGCGATCCAAATATTATTGTTCAGGATATCTTGGATAACTACGCGCCGCAGTGGCAGGCATCAAACCCTGCCGCATCGATTGATCGCTCAGGCAATATGCGCGAGCAACAGGAGTTTATGAGCAGCTTCTTTAGCCTGATTACTATGGCCGTACTAATCAACTTAATGTTGATGGCGATTGCCTTTAAGAGCTACAGCCAGCCTATCTTGATTGCTTCGGCCATACCCTTTGGCTTTGTTGGCGCGCTGATTGGTCACATTGTGTTTGGCATTAATATGACCATGTTCTCGGCGCTGGGTATTCTCGCGGTGGCGGGCATTGTCGTAAACGATAACTTGGTATTGGTGGATAGGATTAACCAGCTCTATCGCCAAGGTGGAGAGCTATATGAGAGCGTGATGCAGGCCGGTGTTGATCGATTCCGCCCTATTGTCCTGACTTCCATCACTACCTTTGTTGGACTGGCTCCTATTCTACTGTTCGAGCACTCGCCCCAGGCTCAGTTCCTGAAGCCAATGGTCGTCTCCCTAGCGTTTGGCGTATTGAGCGCTACGGTCGTAACCCTGCTGTTAACGCCAAGCCTCTACATTGTGTTGGCGAGAACTAAACAGGCGAAGGCCAAAGCTGGCGCGTGGTTGAATAGTGAAGAATATGATGAGGCTAAGGTGAAGCGATAGCTAAATTCGCTCGCCTGTTAGCGGCAAATTATCTCGGCCTTCGAGATGATTTGCCGGTGTGGATCTAGAGCGAAAGCTACCGCGCTTTAGATCCAACCTAATTTCTAATGCAGGGCAGAAGACACAGCAATACCGTAACAACACATCAAAATCCCCCATGAACCCTCATGAATACAAGAACGATAAGTTCGACCACTTAAGTCGAAGGGCGTAGCTTCAGCCTGACTGGATGAAATTAATTCGTTAGGATCATAGAAAGAAGGCACTTCATACCGCTATCATCCAGAGTGTTTATATCCACACGACAACAGTGTTATACTCCGAATAAATTAAAGTAGGATGATAGCAAATGATAGAACTTAGTCATAATACTCAAAATGCTTACTTAGATTTACTAGCCGCCTGCCAAACCCCTGCTTTCGACGGTAAAGGTATTTCATTCGTTCGTAAAAAAATCCGCGACCAGTATTATGTCTATACATCGACAAAAGTCGGACAGGCTCCAGTCCAAAGATATTTAGGGCCCGATAACGAGGCAACGCAAAGACTCATCGATCGAGAGAAAGCGCTTTGGGCGGCAGGAGAGGTCGATCGGAAGGCTCGCGCTATCCTAGTCAATCAGCTTCTCGCGGGAGGTGCGCGGGCACTTACAGCTCAAGAAGGCAAGGTCTTAAAACTTCTTGAAAGAAGTGGAGTATTTCTTTGTGGTGGAGTTTTAATAGGCACGCCCGCCTTTAATTTAATAGGAACTATGCTTGGTGTAGTTTGGCCAGACTCGTTCGCAACGAGCGATTTAGATATCGCAGTCGATAACCGATTACCGGTGGTGGTTGATGATGATAAGTCTGTTGATCTAGCTCGAGTGCTGCAAGATAGCGGTATGGGGTTTGTTGAAGTGGGAATGCTTAACCCCAAACATCCGTCGACAGCGTATAAAATTCGAGGGCAACAATATAGCGTCGAACTGTTGACGCCAATGCGTGGAAAACCAGACTCAAAGCCGGTACATATTAAGCAATTCAACGCGGCTGCCGAACCCCTTCGGTTTTTAGATTATTTGCTTGACGAAATTCAACCGATGGTTGCTGCGTTCGATACGGGGCTACTCGTAAATGTGCCTGAGCCTGCTAGGTTTGCATTGCACAAATTAGTGACCAGTCAGCGGAGGCCCGCTTCGCAAACGGCAAAATCAACTAAAGATTTGTATCAGGCCGAACAAGTTTTGAAAGTATTAGCGGATAGAAATGTTGGTGCCATATTCGCGGCTCTGGACGCGGCCGAAGAAATGGGCGGAAAGTTTATGAAACAGTTAGAAGCTGCAGTCCAACAGTTGCCGGAGGAGCTGAACCCGTTGGATATGTAAGGAGGTGGCATGCATCACGCAGTTCGCCATAATTGAACCAAATCTTTTCTTTCGCCCCCACTACTCGAATATCGCTGTTTGTTTTCAGGCGCCTACTTCTGCATCTATGCCATTACCCAGTGTCGCCGATTACGTAACGTTGACAAAACTTCTGGTGTGAATATATTATCGATTGCAATTAAATTTTTAAATCACGGACGATACAAAATAATGAAAAGCCTCAAGCCTCAAGCCTAGAAGGGCTAAGTCGATACGTTAAAGTTATAGTTAATCGGCATTTCTCCTCCCTGAGACCCATTTTTCTATTAGGTCTTCTAGTTTCCATGTCCGGGTTGACGCCTTTGGCACATTCGGGGAACTTTTACTGCCAACTTGAGGAGGATGGCCCTTTCTATGCTTGTGATCAAGACGAAGATGGCAATTGGTATCTGATAGAGGAAACCGTTACAGTTGGTAGTCGAAATAGTGTTCCGGAAGTATCTTGGATATTCACTTCTGAGCTGACGTTTGTTGGTAGCGATTCCTCATCAGGGGGAGCTGGAGGTGACGGATCATCTCAAGGCTCCAGCGAGAACGAAAGCAATTCCAACGATGACTGTCAGAAATCGGGGGAAACTCAAACAACGTCACGATCAATAGGGAATCCGATAGAGGTTGTCGGCGGCTATAAGACGGAATATGAGGTTGATTACCGGTCGCTCAACCGTCTGCCTCTAACTAGTCAACGGCTTTACCGCAGTGATTCGGTAGACGTTAAAGAGTTTGGACGAGGCTGGTCTGGATTAGCGATAGCCTCACTAAATTATGTTGAGAACCTACTTTACGTCACCCTCCAGGGTCGACTTTATGTCTTTAGTTATGACCCGACTACTGGATATATCGTGATCCCCCATGAATTCGAGAGCGGCGCTACACTCTCGGTTTCGGGTGATAAGTGGAAGTTTACTTCACCATCGCAAAACACCTTGGTCTTTCGTGGCGGCGACTTAACAGCTGCCGGTTTTGGACGATTAGAATCACTAACAAACATTGTCGGCGATAGCCTGTCTTATGTTTATTCAGATGGCTTAACGCGACTGCCGTCACGCGTGGCTCATTCATCCGGTACGCAAATAAATTACCAGTATAGCACCCTGAGTGGCGTGAGCTGCTCAGGCTATGAGTGCAATAAAGTAGTCAATACAATCAGCACAGATCTTGGGACATGGGACTACAACTATGACTCATCGGGTCGCCTTACTGAGGTGATCTCGCCGGAAGGCGTCACTACCGGGTATATGTACGACTCTAGTCATCGGTTAATCGGTCGAACGGATGATAACGGCACGCGTATTCGTTGGTGGGGTTATGACAGTAATGGGCGTGCCAATTTGTCCCGCAAGTATGGTTACGAAGAGGAGGTAACGGTTGTTTACTCAAGTTTTT
>JBEDTZ010000015.1:0-274942 GCA_040119265.1 Pseudomonadales bacterium
TTAATCGGTCGAACGGATGATAACGGCACGCGTATTCGTTGGTGGGGTTATGACAGTAATGGGCGTGCCAATTTGTCCCGCAAGTATGGTTACGAAGAGGAGGTAACGGTTGTTTACTCAAGTTTTTATTCCTCTGAGTTTGGTCGAACAGTTACGCAGGCACAGATCAATGATGAGAAGGGGCGAGTTACTAATGTTATTTACGCGCCAGATGATCTCGGTGTTCCAAGGATATTAAAAAACCAAGCCGTGGGTGATGTAAGTTGCCCAGGCGGAGTTGAGCTGTTCGGCTATGATAGTGAAACGGGGCGATTAGCCAGTGAAATCACAGCTGGGGGTGTCCTAGCCACATACTCTTACGATACCTTTGGCTACCCCATTGCGCGAACTGAAACCGTGTCGGCCTCGGATGAGGTCACCGTATCGCGGAGTTATCATAGCCAGGTATGGGGCAAGCTGGATAATGAGACTTATCGTTATAACGGACAAAATCAGAACAGGGTTTCTTATACCTACTGCACTACTAACTCTTCCAGCTGTAAAGTGGGCTTGCCCAAGACAATGGTAGTAAGTGACTTACTCCAAGGGGGAAGTCGAACAACGAATTGGAGCTATTCGGTTAACTCGAATGGCAGAGTTACCAAAGTTGAGATGACGTCGCCAACGGGTGTTATCCAGACGGTTGAATACAACGATGCTGGCTTGGTAACACGCCAGTTGTTAAATGGCGATGTGCAGCTACAGGTGCTTAGCTATGGCGCCGCTGGTTTACCAACGTCGGTCCAGTACGAAAATCTCTACAAGGTAAATACCTCCTACAATAATGACGGCCAGCCAACGCAAGTCTCCTATCAAATGCTCGACGGCAGCTCGACTCTAACGGCTACCTATGAGTACAACAATCTGGGTCAGCTAGTAAATGTCGTTCGCCCGAGTAGCCAAACCACGACAGGTGAGTCATTTGACTATGATCAAAACGGCCGCCTGATCACTCGAAGCCTTGGAACCTGGGCAGATGAAGAGCCTGACTTCCCCCCGCCTCCGCCGATTCCAGATTGTAATCCCTGGGAATCAACTTGTTTCAATGAGCTTTGAGGGGAATTGAGATGAATATCAAAAAGACATTGATCGGTTTGGCAATGAACGGTGCGGCATTGACACTACTTGCCATCCCAGTGGTGGCTTCCGATTACACTGCATACATGACTGCTTACAATGACCAGGGACTGGTGAGTGAAACATCAACGCTTGAACGCGACAATGCTAGTGCCTCAAGTACTTATCACTCGCGCCGCGGTTATGAGTACAATTCCATGGGGAAAGTCATAAGGGAGTTGCTGTACGAAGACCCAAGCTTAAACTCTCAGCCTACGATTACCTTAGAGTATGACTATGACGGGCGCGGAAACTTAGTGGCAAAGCGCCAAGGTGGGAGTGAGTGGACGTACGAATACGACGCTAAAAATCGGCTAGTCACTGAAACTGAGCCTAATGGAGAAACCATACGCTATACCTATGGTGCGTTCGACCAAGTGGAAACGCTGACTCGAGGAAATTTAGTTACCACTTATCATTATAATGGCTTTGGCGAGCTAGTAAGTGAGGAGAGTCCGGTTCGTGGTACCACTACCTATGCTTACAATGCCGAGGGACAAATTACGACGATCACACGCGCTGATGGGCGCAGTGAGTCATTGAGCTATCAAAGTGGTACAGGTCGACTGTGGAAGCACACTATTAGCGGCGCAAACACCTCGCCAATCGAGTATCGGCGTTCATATAACAGTGACGGATTGCTAAGTCAGGTTGATCAATACATAGCGGCAGCGTTAACGACACGGAAGAGCTACACCTACGACGATTTCGGTCGAGTTACTCGTGAACGAGTAGTTATCGGTTCGACTACCCGAGATTTAAGCTCCACGTATTCGGCAACGACGGGCCAATTGACCCGACTAACCTACCCAAGTGGACGTAAAATTGAGTACACCTATAACAATGGTGTTTATGAGTGGGCCTCGAAGGTTGAAGTGGTCAGCACATCGGGATATCGGCGAATTGCTGCGGCTGACGTCAACTACAACCCACAGGGACAAATTGAGGGCTACAGCAACATGCACGGAGGTGGCTCTCAACGACGAATCTATAATGGCTATGGGATGCTGAGCAGCCAAAGCGTGCTCAATAGCAGCGGAAATGCAACCTTGAACTTGGGGTACAGCTATAGTGCGGGAAACCCGGTACGTTTAGTCATGGCTACGGATTACCTGAATACGACTGACAGTCGTTGGTATCATTATGATATCAATAGTCGTTTAAGTACCGTAACAGGCGGAAATCCTATGTATCCTGTGGTTAAGGATAGCATTGGATATTTCGCCAATGGCAATATTCGAAGTCGAACGGAGATCAGCGGAACCTTCAGCTACAACAGCTACGGCCAACTTCAAAGTGCCGGCAACAAGAACTTTGACTATAACAGTATTGGCAACGTCACTAGTACGCGCTTTCCCAATGGTGTCACAGGCACGCTAGAATATGACGCACGTGGTTTAACGAATCGCTACACCTGGAGCGGTAACGACGTTCGCCTGACTCGGGATGAATCAAATCAACTGGTGAAGCTCACCAACGGCAGTCAAGCCGATTATTTTACCTTTGTGGGTGCGAACTTATTAAGTCAGTGGGATTCAAGTGCAAACAAGCATTTCGACTACATTTACTTAAATGGTCAGCTACTAGCTCGTCACGATAGTAAAATTCGTCACATCGCGGTTGGTCATATTGGTCAACCTGTGGCAAGGTTCTATTCAGGAAGTGGAATTGGGTTAAATTGGCGTGGCGTTCATAACGGATACGACATTGAAGAGACAACTTCGGCCGAGTCACTTCATGTTAAGTTCCCTGGCCAATACGACATCATAGGCAACGGTTTGTACTACAACTATCACCGAGATTACGACCCTAGCATTGGGCGATATTTGCAAAGCGACCCGATAGGTAATGCGGGTGGCGTGAACACCTATGCTTACACGAACGGGAATCCGGTGATGATGGTGGATCCGTTGGGGTTGGCCGAATGGTGTGGTGATGTTTTGTTCCTCGGTGCTGGTGGGTTTGGAGCCGGTGGAACTTTGTTCCTCGGTGTTTTTTATTCGCCTAATGAAAACGGCACCTATAAACAAGTTATCGTTGGGGGCAAAGCTGGAGGGTTTGAATACGGTTCCCCTGTCGGGGGGAATCTAGTCCCAGTAAGGATGAAAGATTCGTACGACTCACCGTACCCGTATAGCCTCGAAGGAGACGTTGGTTTTTTCGGCGGAACCTTTGCTACTCCAATTGGCGGTTACACCGCCAGTGGGGGTGCGATTGGTGATGCTTTAATTGAGCCAAGCGGTTCCTTCACTGTTGGGCTGGATGCGGCGGTATTCGCTCACAGCGGGACTTCGAAAGTTATATCATTTAAGGATGTTCCCGCGTCGGCCGCAGAGGGACGCGGTAGAGGTTGCGGTTGTGGGGAGTAGTTTCATATTAATCCTAGTGATGTTAGCGATTGTTCTCCAGTTATCTATATTCCGGTGTTTAAAAAAATTTCGGAGCTTCGAATACAAGAGCACTTACGGGAATCGTCATTGGGCCTCGGCAGCACTCGCGCCTAATTGGCGGGGCGACTATTCCCAGAGTCAGATACTCAGTTTTAGATTCCCGCGTGATGGTGCGACGAGCTGGCTGGGAATCGGAGCTTATACCCAAGGGTTCTTACTATGGGTAATTATGGCGGATGCTATTGCATTTTCGTTGTTTCGTTACGACCCATTTGAAGGTATCGCTATTTCGTCGACGGAGAATTATGAAGTATTTTTAGACCGCGCAGTACCTGATGATCTATCGCTCCCAGACGCAGTTTTCATTCACGGTGGACGATTTATAATGGGAGATTGTGGCGACGATGGTTACGGCTACGACTCCCCCTGTAAAGAAGTCGTAGTTGGAGATTTATACGTAGCTAAATATGAGGTCACGATTCGGGAATATCGTCAATGCGTCGACTACGGATATTGCCGAGAACTACCATTCCGAATTCTGGGTGACGACAGTCATATTGATCTCAGTAGTGATGATCAACTTCCAGCCTTTGGATTGACTTGGGTCGATGCTCAAAAATATGCGAGTTGGTTAGCAGCTTTAACGGATACAGCGTGGCGTCTACCATCTGAGGCTGAGTGGGAATACTTTGCTCGAGCTGGTTCAAGCTCAGTTTACTATTGGGGCGATAATGAAAACTGTGACATGGTGGCCTCAAAGGCATTTAGCCTCCTTTGTGGTGACATTGTAACGGGCCCAATGTCGGTTGGATCTCGAGAGCCAAACGCTTGGGGGTTGTATGACGTGTTGGGCAGCGCCTCTGAATATACGCTCGACTGTTGGTACTACCCTTATGATTCTCTTCACAACACCGCTGAGCCGATTGTGTCGGGCGATTGTTCGAAAAGAGTGAAGCGGGGCGGCGGGTGGTCAAACTCGACGAGTTTACGAATAAGGTCTCGATGGGGAATGCCAATCGAGCGGAGCCAAGTCGATGATGGTTTGCGGTTAGTAAGGGACGCAAATTGAATTTCCAGTGAATCCGCTGGGCAGAAAGGATGTGTATGTTCGCAATGATCAGTATTGAGATTTATGCAGCGCTGTTGATACTCTTTTGGTTTACCGTGCAATTACTCATGAGGCGCAAGAATTTTCGCTCCGAGGCTGTTTTTTCAAACCTAGGTGGTAGTGCTTGGTTCTTTAACCCAATAACAAATGTGAAGGTTCAGTTTCTTATTATCACCTTCCAAATGTCAGGTTATGCAGGCGCTCGATCAGGTACTTTTAAATGGCTTGCTGCCGTCGCAGGTCTACTTGGTTGGATTATAGTTGGGTTGTTTGTTACTGCCCTGTTGAGGGTTCAGTTCAACTTAGGAAACGCTAAGCAATCAGAGTCCCAATTGATCGAAGACATAGAAGTAGCAGTGTTCAGTATTGAGTCGAGAGAGTCTGAAAATTCGGACTCATCATATCAGCTCTTCGTTATGGCTCATGAAGTTACTCATTCGCATTATAAGCAGTGTGCAGAGGCCGGCGAATGTTCACATATTCGCCCGCGTAAAGATCGCTTAGAAGAGCCGATACATCAACTCACCTGGGATATGGTGGAAGTGTTCATCGATTGGCTTCGGAATGAGACAAGACTACCTTGGCGTTTGCCAACGAGTGCAGAATGGAGCGAGATTGCTTCTAAATCTCAAATAGCAGTAGGCTCTGAAGGTTTGTGTGGCCGAGTGCATATATCCACGCTATTAGGAACTAATGATGAATGTGGTGGGAGCTCAAGACCCGTGTTGGTGGCTTCGTTCTCTCCAGACGTTGCTGATGTCTTTGACCTCCTAGGCAATGTACGGGAGCTGACATCAAGCTGCGTTAGTTACCGAAGAAATGCGAGCTGTGATGTATTAACAACTCGAGGAGGCTCTTTCGCTACAGCTAAATCCGAGCTCTACGGATTTGGCGAAGCTCAGCGCGATAATCTTCCCTACGATGTGGGGTTTCGGCTAGTTTACGATACAGCAGAGTAGGCTTGGTAAAGTGAGCGCGTATTAATCAATGACGTGGTGCTTCCTTACATGCGATGCAAAGGAGTAATGTTAAACGACACTTAGGAGTAAAATTATGGAATTAGTTATTAATTTTATGGTGCCTTTAGTTGCAGCGACTTTTATTTATTTTATCAGTAAGTATCCGAACGAAGTTGTCCTCTCGTGGCCGAAATTCAGTTCCAACCATTTCAATATGAAGTTGATTTATGAGTTCGTTACTTATGTGTTGGCGTTTAAGTTCCGAAAACAGGCTAACGTCTCAATTATGTTGATGGGTATTTTATTGAATATACTACTTTACGTTAGAACATTAATGCTTTTTAACTAGAGGTTGTCTTGGAGCCAATAATATTTCGCCAAAGTTGCTCATGAAAAATAATTTAAATGCTGGAGGAACGGAGCAGGCACTTTCGATTTTTTAAGTTTCAAAGTGCCTATCGAGGGCATGCAGTTACGCTGTCGTTAGACAGCGCTACAGCCACTAGGCGGGTAAGTCTGATTTGATTGGTGATGAGCAAAAATCATCTCAACAACAGACGTCTAGAGGCGGCCTGCCTAGCAAGTCACCCCGAATGTCGAGCTAACTTGCCAGTACCTTCCAATCACTACGCTACTTGAAGGATTAACCCTTCGGACCAGCCGCGATGATTTCGTCCTTCACGTCGAACTGCTTGAAGTTCTCAACAAACAACTTAGCTAGCTTGTTAGCCTGCTCGTCATAGGCTGCTTGGTCGCTCCAAGTGTTACGTGGGTTTAGGTAAACCTCATCAACACCAGGCACTTCGTTCGGGATAGTGAGGTTTAGCGAGTCGATTTGAGTTGTTGCTACATTCTCAAGCGCACCACTTTGAATTGCTGCAATCACTGCACGGGTTACTGGAATTGGGAAGCGCTTGCCTTCGCCGCCTGGAGCACCCGAACCACCGGTCCAACCGGTGTTTACGAGGTAGACGCGAGAGTCGAAGTCTTCAATGCGCTTCATGAGCAATTCAGCATAGTCACCCGCTGGGCGCGGCATGAATGGCGCGCCGAAGCAGGTAGAGAACGCAGGGTTAATACCGGCAGCAGCACCTAGTTCAGTAGAGCCAACGCGAGCTGTGTAACCGCTTAGGAAGTGATAAGCCGCCGCTTCCTTGCTCAGCATTGATACCGGAGGAAGAACGCCCGACACATCGCAGGTTAGGAAGATCACAGCTTTTGGCTCGCCACCGTTGTTGGTAGGCGCGCGCATTTCTACGTGGCTACGTGGGTACGAACAACGACCATTCTCAGTGAGTGAGGTGTCGTCGTAATCAGCGATGCCCGCGTCATCAAGTTTTACGTTCTCAATGATGGCGCCAAAGCGGATAGCGTCCCAGATAACTGGCTCGTTCTTCTGAGACAGGTTAATGGTCTTCGCGTAACAACCACCTTCGATGTTGAAGACAGAACCCTTGCCCCAACCGTGCTCATCGTCACCAATGAGGTAGCGCTCTGGGTCAGCTGAAAGCGTGGTTTTACCGGTACCAGATAGTCCGAAGAACAAGCACACGTCGCCCTCTTCGCCCACGTTAGCGGCACAGTGCATTGGCATCACGTCTTTTTCAGGTAGCAGGAAGTTCTGAACCGAGAACATGGCCTTCTTCATTTCGCCGGCGTAACGCATACCAGCAAGCAGCACTTTACGCTGTGCGAAGTTGATGATGACAGTGCCGTCAGAGTTAACGCCATCGCGCTCTGGATCACACGCGAAGGAGGCAACGTTAAGAATCTGCCACTCTTCCTTATTGATTGGGTTGAATTCCTCTGCGCGAATGAACATGTTCAAGCCAAACAGACCCTGCCATGCAGTTTCAGTGATGACCTTCGCAGGCAGATAATGCTCAGCGTGTTCGCCAATGTGAAGGCTAGAAACGAAGAATTCGTCCTTCTGTACTAGGTAATCTTCAACTCGCTGCCAAAGCGCGTTGAACTTGTCCTGTGGAAACGGACGGTTGACCGGACCCCAGTTGATTGCACTCTTAGTAGAGGGCTCTTCAACAATAAAACGATCGGCAGGTGAACGACCTGTGCGTTTGCCTGTAATTACCGATAGTGCGCCAGTAGCTGCGAGCTCACCCTCACCACGACGAACAGCGTGCTGAATGAATTGGGCCGAAGTAAGATCGATGTGAGCCTTTTGGGTATCAATCATTTGTGTCATGTAAATTCCTAGTCGCCCGAGGCGAAAAACGTGTGGAGTGTTGAGGCTGCGATACTGCCAGTGAAAAACGTTGCTTCCTATACGAAAAATCGAGTACAAAAAATGCACTCGATTACGAATGGAAATAGTTTCCTTCACAACGAATATTGTAGCTAAATAGCTAGCTCAAAACAGTATTTTTTTTCGCCAGTTTTGTAGTAAAACTACAGGTTTTATGCGGCTTTCAGAGATGTTTTTGGTGCAGTTTTTAGACCTAAAAAAGGCCTCATTCGAGGCCCGTTTTTTGGCGTTTAGTGAAGCTGTTGTTCACTCTTTTCGTATACGAAATCTAGGCTGTTTCGATCAAATTGATAGCGCTCTCGGCAGAACTGGCAGTCCACATCAATTGACCCGCCCTCCTCATCAATCGCCTGTTCTATCTCGGCTCTAGGTACAGAGCTTAGTGCTCGAGCAATCTTTTCAAAGGAGCAGGTACACTTAAAGCGAACCTCGCGAGGGTCATAGATACTCACCGCTTCTTCGTGAAATAATCGATGCAATAATTCAGGCGCTTCTAACTGAGTGGCTTCGTCCGTGGTCACCGTATCACCGAAAGCGCTCAATTGGTCAAAAAAGGCATCGTTGTCATCTTTTGGTAGTACATTTTCACCGGGAAGGATCTGCAGCATCAATGCGGCGGCTCGATTATTGCCATAGTGCATCCAGTATTTCGTACGTAGTTGTTCTGACTGCTCAAAGTAATCTGCCAGCGCGCCAGCCAGATCTTCCTTCTCAAAGGCAACAATCCCCTGATAGCGATTGCCTACGGTTGGATCAATAGTAATGGTCAGAGCACTATCACTTAGCAGTTCGCTAAGTGGCTGTTCAAAAACAGTAGGGTCCGCCGCTTCGTCGTACTGAGCGATGCAGCGGAGGTCGGTATGGTTGCTACACTCTGCCATGATTGTCTTAAGCGGTCCGCTGGATCGAACCTGCAGCGTGACCACGCCCTCGAACTTCAACGTGGTAGATAGAATGGCGGTTGCGCACAGAAATTCGGCTAAGAGCGCCTTGATGGGTTCAGGGTAGCTGTGGCTCTTCAGTGCCGCGTTCAGTGCATCGTCAATCTGCACAAACTGGCCGCGAATGTCCGCCTCATCAAACAAAAAGCGCTGAATCTGGTCTTGGGTACTCATAATCTGCGTTACCTAGTCTTGGGGATTAGCCCTTAAATGGGGTTGATCTTAAAAATCTCAACCTTCGGCGGTATCAATTCGTTTAAAACGGTGAATTTGCCGGCGCTGCTTCTTCGTTGGCCGATGCTCGCTCAAGATGTCGGCTCCGCGATGAGCTTTACGAAGTTCCGCCGCCTTCTCTCTAGCTTTGATACTAGCCTCTGTTTCCTCATATTGCTCAAGCGCAATCGGCGCCCCAACACGCTTTTCAATGAGGCCACGAACAATGATGATCCGGTCATCGTAGCCTAGCGTAACCTTTAGCTCGTCATTAATATGTAAGTCCCTGCTGGGTTTAATCCGCTGTCCAGCGACCAATACCTTGCCGCTCTCGATAGCCGACTTGGCGAGCGATCGAGTTTTAAAGAGGCGAACGGACCACAGCCATTTATCAGCCCTAACGGCAGTAAGCGGGCTACCCATGAGGGAGCGCCTCATCCAAGTAGTTGACGGCAGGCCATTGGGTTATTTCTCGAGCCGGGTGTTGGCTAGACGGCTGAGTGATGCACAGAAGATGACCAATACCAAATCGCTCCGCTGACGCTAGGACTGAGAAGGAATCATCTACAAAAAGCGTACGCGCTTTGTCAAAGCCCTGCTGGTGGATAATGGCGTCCCAGAATTCCTGGTCTTCCTTCGGGTGGCCGAAATCGTGCGAACTTACCAACGCATCAAAGTAGTGCTCAATATCAACTTCCGCCAATTTAATGGCCAGTGTTTCGCGATGGGCGTTAGTGGCCATCACGATAGTTTTACCCTGTGCCTTCAGCCAAGCCAGGAAAGCTTGAGTACCGGGACGCTCGCCGATACGATCTTTGACTGCTCTCTTCATCTCGGCCACCGGCATATCCAGTGCGTTGGTCCAATAGTCCAAACAGTACCAGGCAAGATTACCCTGCTCGCCCATAAATATAGGCTCCAAATGACGATAGGCATCGTCAAAGCTGATGCCGTGCTTCTTCGCATAGGTTTCCGGAATTAACTGACCCCAGAAGTACATATCAAAGCTAAGGTCTAATAAGGTACCGTCCATATCTAGCAAAACGGTGTCGATCTGGTCCCAGTCGGGTATCATAGGTCATCCACTACAAAGGTTTGTGATATGCCATCAGCGCCAAAAATATTAGCTCGACAGCGAGTTGCTCAATCAACGCTGTTCTCAGTTGAGCAGCTTGAACTCGAGTTTTCTAATGGTACGAGACGAACCTACGAACGGCTCATTACCTCAGGTGGCCCGCCGGCAGTTATGATGGTTCCCATCACCAGCGACGATAAATTACTACTCATCAGAGAGTATAGCGCGGGAACAAATAGTTATCAGCTCTCGCTACCCAAAGGCGCGGTAGATGAAGCCGAGTCGTCGGAGGACGCTGTCCATCGTGAGCTCCGCGAGGAAGTTGGCGTTGATGCGCGTAAGCTGCAGCACCTAAAGCGCATGACCTTGGCGCCAGGCTACATGCAATACACCATTGACTGCTACCTCTGTTGGGATTTGTACCCAGCTTCGCTTGAAGGTGATGAGCCAGAACCGTTAGAAGTGGTTGCCTGGCCTATCGCCGAGCTAGAACAACTCTTCGAGCGCGAGGATTTTAGTGAGGGGCGCGCTATTGCCGCCATTTACCTCGCGCTACAGGCTCAGCAGCGGCTCTGCCTTAGCGCCAATGCCAGCGAGGACTCCCTATGACAGAACTTCGTGTTATTAGTGATTTGCCTGCCCTGCTGAAGGCCAACACGCCGCTACTCGATTTGCGCTCGCCCGGAGAAGTGGCCGTGTCAGCACTACCTAATGCTACCAATATTGCGCTATTAGATAACGAGCAACGGGCTCAGGTGGGCACCTGTTACAAACAGGAGGGCGAGCAGGCAGCGCTAGCGCTTGGCGATCAGTTGATATCTGGCGAGGTAAAGGCGCAGCGTTTAGCCGCGTGGGATACGTGGGCGAAGGATAACCCTAACGGCGTACTCTATTGTTGGCGTGGCGGTCTCCGCTCGCGCTTAACGCAAGCGGCGCTATTGAGTTTGGGGCATGATGTGCCCCGAGTTGACGGCGGTTATAAGGCGCTAAGGCATACCCTACTGGCAGAAATGGAACAGGCGCCCAATGCCAACTTAGGTGTGGTCAGTGGCGCCACGGGCTCGGGAAAAACCGATGTGCTCCTTAAACTGTCTCACGCCATTGATCTAGAGGGGCTCGCCCGTCACAAGGGCTCAGTGTTCGGACAGGGCATTGAAGAGCAGCCAGCGCAAACGAGTTTTGAGAACGCGGTGGCGCTTGAGCTACTCCAACGAGATAAGAGCAGCCGCTGTTGGTTGGAGGATGAGGGGCGACTTATTGGGCGCTGTTGCGTGCCGCCAACGCTGCAACAGGCGATGCAGCATTACCCGAGAGTAGAAATCGAGGCCACCGAAGAGGAACGGATTGATCGTTTACTGAGAGATTATGTTGTTAACCGAGTGGTTGATTATCAAGATCGCTATGGCGACGACTACGTCCGGCCCTACCGAGAGGCGGTGCTAGCTCAATTCGCACGGATTAAGAAGCGCCTCGGCGGGCTGAGGCATAGTGAGCTCCAAAGCCGGATTGAGGCGGCCTTTGAGGCCTATGAAACGAGCAGGGATCCCTACGAGCACCGAGCCTGGATAGCAACCATTCTGACCGAATACTATGATCCAATGTACAACTGGCAGCAAAGTAAACGCGAGGGTGAGGTCGAGTTTCGCGGTGATTTCCAGGCTGTAGTTGAGTGGTGTGAAGCGTCCCGCTCAAAGTGACCGTTAACTTGCGCAGAGAGATTTTTTTTGAAAATAAATTGGCAAATTATGGAATAAGCAACCATTTTAATAGAGACGGTTGAGTAATTTGCTAAAAAGGAGTCTCTGATGGCGAAGAAGAAGTCAAAGGTTACTGAAGATAAAAGCGCTAATGATGCAAAGTATGACGGCAGCGGCGAACTCCGCACAATGACGTCGAATCGTTCAGTGCGAGAGCAGCTTTCGGACGATATTGCCAAGTTCTTACAAAGTGGCGGTGAAATTGTTGAGGTTGAAAAGAACCTCATGGCCGACCCACCGCAAAAGCCCGCCTCGAGCTATGGCAGCAGGCCTATCTAAACATCCATCAATGTGTTGATTGACCTTCAAGCTAAGACTCTAACAGGCTTAGCTTGAAACAGTGTCGGTTATACGTTCGCCCCATTGAGCTTGGCTAAGGCATCGGGTAGTTGAGCCAAATTGTTGATGGTTCCCTCAAGCGGCAGACCGTTGATGTCATAATGGATGAAGTGCCATCCAGCGGCTCTGGCGGCTTGGCCATCATAGAAATCACTATCGCCTACTAAGACACATTCTTTGGGACTCAGCGCATAGTTCTCTTGGCAGTGACTGAGCATCCCTATCTCTGGTTTAGCTGCGCCGATACCTTCAGCGCTTACTGATATGTTGAAGTATTTGCCAATAGCAGTCTCCTCAACACGGCAATTACCATTACTGATTGCCGCTAGCTTAAAGTGGGGCGCTAACGAATCGAGTAGCGCTTCTACCTCTGGAAACATAACCACTTCTGTGCGGGCGCGCATGAACACCTCAATGGCCGCTTCGGCAAATTGGTGCGCGTCCTCGTGGTTGTAACCCACCTGGGCGGCCGCAGAGGCGAAGCTACGTTGACGCGAATCGGTAAGCTGCAGAGCGTAATCTATCTGCGGAGCAATGACTGACTTGCGCAACTCTTTGAGGGTTTCAATAGACCAGCAGCTCGCTATATCAGGATGCTGCGCTTCGATCCAATTGAAGGTGGTCTCTTCAGCCCGATTCAGGACATCAGCCCCGTCCCAAAGTGTATCGTCTAAGTCAAAGGCGACGAGCTTAATGTTGTTCATTTTTTCTTGGCCCTAGGGTGTGCTTGGTCGTACACCGCGGTTAAATGTTGGAAGTTCAAATGAGTATAGACCTGAGTGGTGCTAATGTTTTCATGGCCTAAGAGTTCCTGCACTGCGCGCAGGTCTCCCGAGCCCTCTAGCAGGTGCGACGCAAACGCGTGGCGTAGTAAATGAGGATGCAGTCGAACGTCTAAGCCTGCCTGCTGACCGCGTTTTTCCACGATGTACTGAATGCCCCGATGGCTCAAGCGGGCATTGGACTGCAAGTTAATAAATAGCGCTGAGCTCGGCGGCAAATGACGACGTGCGATCCATCGTTGCAGAGCCTTTTGTGCATGCGAGCCAAAGGGAATAATCCGCTCCTTGGAGCCCTTACCTAAGACCTTTAACTGCTGTTGCGGAAGATTGATATCACTGACATTCAGGCCGGCAAGTTCTGCTAGGCGAAGGCCGCTACTGTACAGGAGTTCGAGCAGGGCACGATCACGTAAATCCGCATCCTCATCACCTGCTACCACCACCGCTGCCACGGTTGCGTCAACGTCTAGAACCTTCGGCAGAGGTTTCGGTTGCTTCGGCCGCTTGAGTGCTGGTAAGGCAAAATCCTCGGGGAGTTCCCCATGCTGGCGAGCCCACTTTACGAAAGTTTGTAAGCTCGATAGCGCACGGGCAATCGAGCGCGTTGCAATGCCGGACTGCGACATCTTGGCAATCTGCGCTCGCAGCGAACTCACTGCTAGAGTTTGTACTAGAGGCTGTGGCTCATCGTCAATGAAACGCTGTATGTCACGGCGGTAGCTACTGATGGTGTGTGGGCTGAGTCGACGCTCTACCGTCAAATGCTCAACCCACTGGGCAACCGCCTTATGCACGGCGGTTCGCGAGCTCAGGAATGAGCCGTTGTAGTACTTCGCTCACATAATTGAGGAACAGTGTCCCCATGCCGCTGCGGTAGAAGTTAGGGTCACTGTGACCCACTGCGAGGACGCCTAACAGCTGAAGTTGCTGTAATGGGGCAATGGCGGCGGAACGAATGCCGTTGCGCTGGAACAGCCAATTCATCTCGGCAGCTGGGAATTCGCCACAGATAGCCTTTTGGCTGGTAAGGATGGTGCCAACATAACGATTAGCATCAATCACTCGCTCTGCCCGACACCCATCAATAGGCGTTTCGGAAAACAGAATGAGTGAGCAGGCTTCTACCCCAAAGTCATCGTAGAGGCTTCGCTCAACGGTATCACTCAGCTCGGCAAGGTCCTGTGACTCCAAAGCACCTAGGACAAAGCGGCGGGTTTGTTGGAACTTATGATCATTGTCACGTGCGTGTTCGAGGAGACGATCTAAACGAGTATGAAACTCTTTGTTGCGGTCCCGCAGCACATGAACTTGGTGCTCGAGCAAAGAGATGGCGCCGCCGCTTTGGTGCGGTACCTTCAAGGTGTTCAAGAGTTCTGCATTCTCAAGAAAGAATTCAGGGTTAGAGCGCAAGTAATTGCGAACGGCTTCGGGTGTTAAGGGTGTATCTTCGACCTTTTCGATGGTCATATTCTTATTTGCCCACTAAATACGGTAGTTGCTGGGCCGGTCATGAATACAGATCCATCGTTACCGTCCCACTCAACTTCGAGTGTGCCACCTTTTAGCAATAAATTCACCTTTGTGTCACACCAGTCATTGCGTATTGCGGTGACGGCGGTAGCGCAGGCTCCAGTGCCACAGGCTAGCGTTTCACCGGCGCCGCGCTCGTAAACGCGTAAGCGAATAGTTTGGCGGTCAATAAATTCGGCGAAGCTGACATTCACGCCTTCAGCGAAGGCGCGATGCTTAGTGAGTATTCGGCCATACTTTTCAACGGGGTAGCGTTCGGCCTGGCTGACTCGAGTGACGATATGAGGGTTGCCCATGGAGACCGCAGAGACTTTGAAGTGGCGATCTCCACCTTTGAGCGAGTAGACATCCGCTTTGTCGCGATCCAGTTTGAGCTCGGCGGGTTCGAACGAGGGGGCGCCCATGTCGACACGAATCTGACCGTCGTCGCGAATCGTTAACGTTAAATCGCGAGATTTGGTTTCCACATGGATGGTGTCGCGATGAATGAGGCGCTGGTCGCGAACGAACTTGGCGAAGCAGCGAGCGCCGTTACCACAGTGCTCAACTTCAGAGCCATCGCCGTTGAAAATACGGTATTTAAAATCCATCTCTGGACGGGTGGGCGCTTCCACGATGAGCAGTTGATCGCAGCCGATGCCGAAGTGACGATCACCAAGTTGAGCAATTTGTTGGTTGGTCAGGCGCACGCGCTGACTCACCGCATCAACAACGATAAAGTCGTTGCCAAGACCATGCATCTTGGTAAATTTCAACAGCATAATTACTCCGCTAGTAGGTGCTCGTGGGCGAAGAGATCAGTAATCACTTCGCGGCTACGTATTTCAACGAGCTGATCTTCGCGCAACAATACCTCGGCACACCGTGGGCGGCTGTTGTAGTTGCTCGACATGGTAAAACCATAAGCACCTGCCGAGTGAATTACAAGTAAATCTCGCTCAGCGATGCTCAGCTGCCGATTTAGTCCTAGAAAGTCGCCGGTTTCGCACACGGGGCCAACGATATCCCAGCAGTGTTCACTAGCCTCAAGCTTACGCGGGCCTGCAACGACATCAATGTGATGGTGGCCCTGGTATAAAGCCGGCCGCATCAGATCATTCATGGCGGCATCAACAATCGCGAAGTGCTTACCGGTGTTTTCTTTGCTGAGAATAACTTCGGTAATTAAGATTCCTGCATTGGCAACAATGGAGCGACCGGGCTCAAAAACAATTTCCAGCTCGCGACTCGCTAATTTTTCACTAACGGCTGCGATGTAACTCTCGACTGATGGCACTTCCTCGTTGGTGTAGCAAATTCCCAGGCCACCGCCTAAGTCTAAGTGACGGATTTCAATACCAACTCCAGCGAGCTGGTCGATGAGTACCAGTAACTTATCGAGGGAGGCCAAAAAGGGCTCGAGCTCCGTGATTTGCGAGCCGATATGACAATCAATGCCCACGACCTCTAATTGAGGTAGCGAACTAGCATATTGATAGGCCGCAATCGCCTCTTCATGGCTAATACCAAACTTGTTGGACTTCAGGCCAGTTGAAATATATGGGTGGGTTTTTGCGTCAACGTCAGGATTAATACGCAATGAGACCTTGGCGTGGGTGCCCTTCTCCGCCGCCACCGCATTAATGTGGTCTAGCTCGCGTATGGACTCAACGTTGAAACATTTGATGCCGACCTCAAGGGCGCGGGCAATGGCCTCGCTCGACTTCCCTACGCCAGAGAAAACAATTCGCTCCGGCTTGCCACCCGCGTGCAGAACGCGTTCCAGTTCGCCCTGTGAAACGATGTCAAAGCCAGCGCCTAAGCGACTCAAGAGTTGCAGTACCGCAATATTGGAGTTGGCCTTTACCGCATAGCAGGTCAGCACAGAGTGCTTCGAGGGTGCTTCGTGCCAGTGTAAAAAAGCGTCGCGGATAGCCGCCTCGTCATAGAGATATAGCGGTGTGCCGAAGGACTTCGCGGCTTCGCGAATTACCGTTGGCGAGAAATTGGTGTTAACAGCTGACATAGGACTGGGTTAATCCTCTAAAGCGGATTGGCTAGTATCTTCCTCAGGAAGATACAGCGGGCCCTTTTGGCCGCAGGCCGCAAGGAGTCCAAGGAGAACGAGCACTGCAACAATACGATGATTTAACATAGTGAGCCTGCCTTACGCTGAAAATGACTGCAAATGAGAGAGAGCGCGTTCCGCTGCGGCGCGAACTTGATTGGGCGCAGTTCCGCCTAAATGATCTCTTGCGGCGACCGAACCCTCTAGGGTGAGCACTTCGAATACGTCAGCGCCGATGGTCTCGCTGAAGCCCTGAAGCTCCTCGAGGCTCATTTCACTGAGATCACGTTGCTGGTCGACACCAAACGCAACGGCTTTACCTACCACTTCGTGAGCATCACGGAATGCCATTCCCTTCACCACGAGATAGTCCGCTAAGTCGGTAGCAGTGGCGAAGCCCTTCAGCGCGGCGTTACGCATTTCATCTTTATTAGCTTGAATCGCAGGCACCATATCGGCGAAGGCACGTAGGCAGTCGTGTAAGGTATCCACCGCATCAAACAGAGGCTCTTTATCTTCCTGGTTATCCTTGTTATAGGCCAGTGGCTGGCTCTTCATCAAGGTTAATAGTGCAATGAGATGGCCGTTCATGCGCCCGGTCTTGCCACGAATGAGCTCCGGTACATCGGGATTTTTCTTCTGCGGCATAATGGACGAGCCAGTGCAAAAGCGATCGGGAAGTTTAACGAAGTTAAACTGCGCCGAGGTCCAAATTACCAGCTCCTCTGACATCCTTGATAGGTGGGTTAGGCAGAGCGCCGCAGCGGAGCAGAATTCGATCGCAAAATCGCGATCCGAAACCGAATCTAGGCTATTGGCGGTTGGGCGATCGAAACCAAGCATGTCACTCGTAAGTTGACGTTGGATCGGATAGGTCGTGCCGGCTAGCGCCGCAGCGCCGAGCGGTGACTCATTCAATCGCTTGCGACAATCAATAAGGCGCGAATGATCGCGTTTCAGCATTTCGTACCAAGCTAGGAGATGGTGGCCGAAGGTGACCGGTTGAGCGGTCTGCAAATGAGTGAAACCAGGCATAATTGTCTCGGCTTCCTGCGCGGCCAGCTGAATAATACCTGCCTGCGCGCGAATACACTGCTGCTCAATTCGGTCTATCTCGTCACGTAACCATAGGCGAATATCAGTAGCGACTTGATCATTGCGCGAGCGGCCGGTGTGAAGCTTTTTCCCGGTGATGCCAATGCGCTCAGTCAGCGCCGCTTCGATATTCATATGCACATCTTCGAGGCCTACTGACCAGTTGAAGTTGCCCGCTTCGATTTCGCGCTCGATTTCCTGAAGACCACGTTGAATGTCAGCGAGTTCTTGGGCGTTGAGGATGCCTGCTTTTTCAAGCATCGCCGCATGAGCCAAGCTACCGCGAATGTCCTGTTTATAGAGGCGCTGATCAAAGGTGATTGATGCGGTGAATCGCTCTACAAATTCATCCGTAGGTTCTTGAAAACGTCCGCCCCAAAGTTTGTTTTGACTCATCTTAGTGCCTGCTATAACCAAAAATAGAAAATTCTGAGGGTATATTAGGTTGCGCGGCTCAGTCCTGCAATCCACGTAGGGAATAGAAGCTGATCTGTTTCGGCATAGTAGGGGGTAAAATTCGCAAATTAATTGTGCAAAGCGTGTCAGCTTTACTAGTCTAAGAGTACTAGTCGGCACGTATTAGTGTCATGAACGGTCATTGAGGCCGTTTTGGGATAACTTTAGGAAGGAAAACCTATGTTGCGAACGATCATCGTTGATGATGAAGCGTTGAGTCGCAAGCATTTTAAGCATATTGCTGAGCAAGTTGGCGGGATGTTGCTCGTCGGCGAGGCGGTAAATGTTGTTGAAGCGCGCGAGCTATACGAACGCCTGCAGCCAGAGGTTATCATTCTTGATATTCGCTTGCCTGGAACAAGCGGCTTGGACTGGGCGCGTGAATTGAGTGACTTGCCCTGTCCGCCTGCGGTGATCTTTTCCAGTGCTTATGAATCACATGCGCTCGAAGCCTTTCGCTCGGGCGGTGATGGCTATCTGTTGAAACCCGTTCGCCCAGATCTCCTGCGTGATGCGCTGGCAAAGGTTTCCAAGGGGAGTAGGGCCCTGCGCTCAGCGGCAGCACCCAACGGCGAACGCCGATTCCTTACCATTAAGAGCCGTCGAGGCTTAACCGTGTTACCTATCGAAGACGTCCGTTATTTCTACGCCGACCAAAAGTATGTCATGGCGGTGACTGAGGACGGCGAACGCGTCCTTGACGAAGCATTACGACACCTCGAAACCGAATACAGTGATGCGTTATTGCGGGTTCACCGCAACTCACTGGTGACTATCGAGCATGTTATGGGGCTCAAACGGTTAAATTCGGGTCAGTATCAGGTTGAGCTACAGGGCATCGAAGGTGGGCCGGTGGTATCCCGTCGTCACTTAAGTGAAGTGCGAAAGCGCCTGTCTTCGATGTAGATGTTAATATCCTCGTGTTACTATAATTGCCACAATAAATTTTTGAATGTGGAACCAACATGCCCAATCATGCCGTCGTCATTGCTACCCGTGAGAGTGCGCTTGCACTCTGGCAGGCAAATTTTGTCCAGGATGCGCTATTAGCCGCGCATTCTGATCTCTCCGTAGAGCTTCTTGGTATGACTACCAAGGGTGACCAAATCCTTGATACCCCGCTCGCCAAAATTGGTGGTAAAGGCCTCTTTGTGAAAGAACTGGAGGTTGCGATGTTGGAGCAGCGCGCAGACATCGCTGTGCATTCTATGAAAGACGTGCCCATGCACTTCCCCGAGGGGCTTGAACTGGGGGTAATCTGTGAGCGCGAAGATCCCCGCGACGCCTTTGTCTCGAACACCTACCAATCCCTAAACGAATTGCCTGAAGGTGCTGTGGTAGGTACTAGCTCGCTTCGCCGCAGCTGTCAGTTGAAGTTCGCCCGTCCTGACTTGGTGATCAAGGATCTGCGCGGCAATGTAAATACCAGGTTAGCGAAGCTGGACGCCGGTCAGTTTGATGCCATCATTCTTGCCGCCGCAGGGCTGAAACGCTTGGGCTTTCATGATCGAATCGCCGAGCATATTGATATCGAATTGAGTCTACCCGCTGGGGGGCAAGGTGCGGTCGGAATTGAACTGCGAAGTGATGACCAGCAGACCAGGAGCTATCTGAGCGTCTTAAATTGCCCGGTCACCGCGCCCTGTGTTTTGGCTGAACGATCGCTTAATCGACGTCTTGAGGGCGGCTGCCAAGTGCCCATTGCCTGTTATGCAATTTGGGAGGGTGAGCAAATTTGGCTGCGCGGCAGAGTTGGCAGCCTTGACGGCAGCACACTGCTGCGCGCAGAGGGCCGAGGCACTGACCCAGAAGCGCTAGGAGTTCAGGTTGCTGAGGCGCTGCTGGAGCAGGGCGCCGGTGAAATCTTGGCGGCAGTCTATGGTGACTAAACGGCCGCGCCTGTGGAATACTAAACTCGTCAACTTTGCCGAGTCCACATTGCGCGGCGTTGAGGCCGACTGGTTCCATGAACCGCTCTTTGCCATCACCGAGCTCCCACTTAGTCCAGAGGGGCGGACTCAGGTCATGGCTCTGGATGAGTACGCGGGGGTCGTCTTTGTCAGTCAAACGGCCATTCAATTGGCGTTGCCGCATTTTGAGCAGTTTTGGCCGCAGTGGCCTACCCGCCAGCACTGGTGTGCGATGGGCAAGGGCTCCGCGACACTGATCAATGCTGCCGGCCACGATGTCTTAACGGCCAATCCAGCGACTACCGAGGGCTTGCTTGCTCAGGAGGCGCTGCAGGATGTACTGGACCAGCGCTGGTTAATCGTCCGCGGAGAAGGCGGCAGAGAGTTACTCCGTGAAGCGCTCGAGGCGCGTGGGGCTAGGGTGGAATATTTGGAACTCTACCAACGGCAAAGCCGAGTCGACGAAGCTGGGATTCAGCGGCTGATTAATTCGCCATTGGATGGTATCTTTGTATCAAGTACCCAGGCTTTGAAAGAGCTCGCTGCGCTATTTGCTGGCAAGTTAGCACAGGCTCCAACCCTAGTGGTTCCGGGTGAACGGGCAGCCTTAATGGCGTTGTCATTGGGCTTTTGCAATGTAATCGAGGCAGTTTCGGCTGCAGAAAAAGATCTAGTCGCCGCCTGGTGTGGTGCAAAGGGGTAAGGGAATGTCGGATAAAGTAACCGCCGAAGAAGTTCAAGCCGAGGAGCCGCAAAAGAAAGCGGTAGAGGCAAAGCAGCAGAAGCCCGCTAAGAAAGCAAAGCCGGCTACGCGCGGCTCATTACTTGCCCGCTTTAACTTGCTCATGATTATTATCCTTGCGCTGTTCGTATTCTGGGTTTGGCAACAGCGTTTTGTCGAGCATCAAGCCATTACCGCTGAAATTCATCAGGTGGAAGCTTCGAACGAGGTACTGCGTTCGCAACTAGACGGCGCGGAGAATACGCTTGATATTCTCGCTGAGCGACAGACGCAATTAGAGCGCGCGCTTGGCGACTTAACGGTACTGCAAGAGCAAATCAATCGGGTTGAGTCTGACCTGAAGGGCGTTAGCAGTGCAGATCGTTTGGTCTGGCAGCTAGAGGAACTTGAATTCCTGTTACGGATGGCAAGAGAGCGCATTTTGCTTAGTAACGACGTCCAAGGCGCAAGAGCCCTCCTCGGTTCGGCTGATCGACAACTTCAAGAAATTAACAACCTTGACCTACAACCGGTGCGGGCAGCCCTAGCGCGTGATCTCATGGCAGTGAATGCGGCGGCGGAAATAGATACGGCTGGGATTTTTGCTAGGGTGCGCGCGCTATCGAGTGTGATTGAGCACTTGGCGTTGAAGCCGGACATCCTAATCGCCGAGCAGTCGAAGCCTGAGCCATCAGCCGAGATGAGTACGTTCGATCGTCTTATTGCGCTGGTGGATATCCGTGAATTTGATCGTTCGGTCTCTCCGGTGCTCGCTCCCGAAGAACGCTATTTCGTCACCCGAAACCTTGAGCTGATGCTCGAGGAGTCATTACTGGCTTTGCTCCAGCAAAATGAATCGCTTTGGGTGGCAAATCTTGAACGTGCCGATAGCTGGCTACAACTTCATTTTGCCGATAGCCCGGAGCGTCGCGCCTTCAGTACCGAACTATTAGCGCTGCAACAGCAAGCAATTTCTATTAGTCAACTTGATATCGGCGCAGCCGAGGAAGCGTTACAGCGCTTTCGCCTTGGAGCGCAACCGGCCACGGAGGAAGAATCACCGTGAAGCGACTAATTATCTGGCTCATGGTAGCAGGTGTCTCTGGCACGCTGCTCGCAATGTGGGCACTGGAAGATCCCGGGTATGTCGCCCTAGCGCGCGGCGAGCTGATGGTTCAGATGTCGATGGTCACTGCCGTCGGCATACTGCTGTTAGCCATGGTCTGTATCTTGCTGGTCGTTCGAGTGATCGCCATCCTTTGGATGCCAGGTCGCTGGGCTAGACAACAACTACTCGCGGGCTCTAAGACGCGTGCTACGAGAAGAACAAATCGAGGTTTTTTGGCCTATCTAATGGGTGATTTTGGCAAAGCTCGACAGCAGTTACTCGCCTCCGTTGGCAATGTCGACTCGCCCATGCTGAACTATCTACTTGCGGCAAGATCTTCGCAGTATTTGGGTGAGAGTGATCGCGCCCTGGAATTACTTGAAGAGGCGCAATTAGCTGACGGAAATGCGCAGGCGGCTATTATCATGGTTCAGGCGGAGATCTATCAGCAGCAAGGCCATTGGGAACAGAGTATCGCCATTTTGCAGCGCCTGGAGACTGCGAACAACAATTCCGCGTTGCGATTGCTTGCCATAGCCTATGAGGAGTTGAAGGATTTCTCAGCACTTTACCAGCTGTTACCAAAGCTGGAAAAGCATAGCGTTTTTGATGCCACTAAACTCGAGTCGCTTCATCTCGCCGCTGCGGCCGGGCAGCTGGATAGGGCAGTGAACGATATTGAAAAAGGGCATACGGATAATAGTGCTTTGGCCGCCATCTGGGATTCGCTTACTAAGCAAGATCGCCGCAATGCGGGCTTGGCTGCACACTATGCATCCATCTTAAAGAAGCTGTCGGCAGAAGCCGACGCTGAGAAGCTACTTCGCCCGCTATTAAACAGCCAGTCTCCCGATGTCGTGATTGAGACTTACGGCCAACTTAAGGGCAGTGATTCAATGAAGCAGTTGAAGAAGCTACAGGGGTTGGATCGAACGGATAGAACGGCGCTCATTGCCCTCGCTAGGTTGAGTTGTTCAGCTGAGTTATGGGGTCAGGCGAAGGACTACTATCAGCGAGCGATAGCGCTGACGATGAGCGCTACCGTAGCATTAGAGTTGGCCTCAGTACTGCGAAAGCTGAAGGATGAAAGCGGAGCGACTGAAATTGAGCGAAGCGCACTAGTGGCACTTGCTCAACGTTAATCGTTTTAGTCGTCAATACCTAAGTCGGCCCAAATATCATCAACGCGTTGTTTTACTTGCTGATCCATTTCAATAGGTTCACCCCACTCTCGCGTGGTCTCCCCCGGCCACTTGTTAGTAGCATCCATGCCTACCTTGGAGCCAAGTCCGGAAACCGGTGACGCAAAATCGAGATAATCGATTGGCGTATTTTCAATGATGGTCATATCTCGGGCAGGATCCATACGAGTTGTCATGGCCCACACGACATCCTCCCAGTTACGGGCATCAATATCATCATCCACAACGATAATGAACTTGGTGTACATGAACTGACGAAGGTAGCTCCACACCCCTAGCATTACTCGTTTTGCATGCCCAGCGTAGCCTTTCTTGATACTGACTACCGCCATGCGGTAAGAGCAACCTTCTGGTGGCAGGTAAAAGTCGACGACTTCGGGAAATTGCTTTTGGAACAGGGGCACGAAGACTTCGTTGAGTGCCACACCTAAGATGGCAGGCTCATCGGGTGGTCGTCCGGTGTAGGTACTGTGGTAAATGGGATCTTTGCGGTGGGTAATCTTTTCAACCGTAAACACCGGGAAAGATTCAACCTCATTATAATAGCCAGTGTGGTCGCCGAAAGGACCCTCGTCAGCCATTTCATCGGGATACAAAAAACCCTCTAGAACGAATTCAGCACTCGCTGGAACCGACAAGTCGGATAACAGAGCCTTGGCAACCTCGGTCTTGGAGTTACGCAGCAGGCCTGCGAAGGCGTACTCTGACAGTGAGTCAGGAACTGGCGTCACGGCGCCCAAGATGGTTGCAGGATCTGCACCCAGAGCTACTGCAACAGGATAAGGCTTGCCTGGGTTACGGCGCTGAAACTCTTGGTAATCCAGTGCGCCGCCACGGTGAGCCAACCAGCGCATGATCAGCTTGTTCTTGCCAATCTTCTGCATGCGATAGATGCCCAGGTTTTGGCGGTCTTTCTCCGGTCCGCGAGTGATGACCAACGGCCAAGTCACTAGCGGTCCTGCGTCGCCTGGCCAGCAGGTTTGGATAGGCAGGAGATCTAGATCAACTTCATCCAATACCACTTGCTGACAGGCGGGTTTGCGCACCGTCTTAGGGCCCATATTCATTAACTTTTTGAGTAGCGGCGCCTTATCAACGAGATCTTTAAAACCCTTAGGGGGTTCAGGTTGGCGAAGGTACGCCAGGATCTCGCCAATCTCTCTGAGTTTGGCAGTGTCGTCAGTACCCATGCCCATCGCCACACGCTGCGGAGTACCAAAGAGGTTTCCGAGCACCGGGGTGTCATAGCCTATTGGGTTTTCAAACAGCAGTGCCGGACCCTTAGCTTTTAGGGTGCGATCACAAATTTCCGTCATTTCTAGGACAGGATCAACGGGATGGCTAATGCGCTTAAGCTGGCCGCATGATTCGAGATAATCGATGAATTCACGTAAGTCTTTATACATGGCTTTTCTACGTTGAGTTGATGCTAATTGGATTGTTTGGCAGATGAAAAAACGGAGCCGTTAGGCTCCGTTAAGTATCATGTCTATTTTCGCTTCATCGACATGAAGAATTCATCATTGGTCTTAAAGTCTTTAAGTCGGCTGATTAAGAATTCGGCGGCCGGAAGATCTTCCATATCATGGAGTAGCTTACGGAGAATCCAAACGCGCTGGAGTTCATCTTCCTTCATCAAAAGATCTTCGCGACGCGTACCTGAGCGACGAATGTTGATAGCTGGGTAGACGCGCTTCTCGGCGATCTTACGATCAAGGTGAAGCTCCATGTTACCCGTGCCCTTAAATTCCTCGAAGATAACTTCGTCCATCTTTGAGCCGGTATCGACCAAGGCGGTAGCAATAATGGTTAATGATCCACCGTGCTCGATATTACGAGCTGCACCGAAGAAACGCTTTGGACGTTCAAGTGCATGGGCATCAACACCACCCGTTAAGACTTTGCCTGAGCTTGGGACAATAGTGTTATACGCTCGGGCTAGACGAGTGATTGAGTCCAGGAGAATGACCACATCCTTCTTATGCTCAACCAAACGCTTGGCACGTTCGATGACCATTTCGGCTACCTGTACGTGACGAGCTGGTGGCTCATCGAAGGTTGAGGCTATCACTTCGCCGCGCACGGAACGCTGCATTTCAGTTACTTCCTCTGGGCGCTCATCAATCAACAGAACCATGATGTGTGCTTCAGGGTTATTGCGAATGATGGATTGCGCGATGTTCTGCATCATGATGGTCTTACCGGCTTTCGGCGGTGCGACAATCAGACCACGCTGGCCTTTACCAATAGGGCTCACGAGATCAATGATGCGGCCCGTTAAGTCCTCTGAAGAGCCATTGCCCGCTTCCAGTTTTAGACGGTCATCTGGGAACAGTGGAGTCAGGTTTTCGAAGAGAATCTTGTTGCGCGAATTTTCCGGCTTATCGAAGTTGATTTCAGCAACTTTTAACAGCGCGAAGTAGCGCTCGCCATCTTTAGGTGGGCGAATCTTGCCCGCAATGGCATCACCCGTTCGAAGATTGAAACGGCGGATCTGGCTAGGGGAGACGTAAATGTCGTCCGGCCCCGATAGGTATGAGCCCTCAGCTGAACGCAAAAAGCCAAAGCCATCCTGAAGGATCTCTAGAACACCGTCGCCGTAGATGTCTTCACCACCTTTCGCGTGGCGTTTGAGAATCGAGAATATAATGTCCTGTTTGCGAGAACGAGCAAGATGATCGAGCCCCATTTCGGCGGCAATATCTAAAAGCTCGGCAATCGGCTTTTGTTTCATTTCAGTTAGATTCATAGGCTTACTATTTTTTTTGAGTTGTTAGAAACGGCTAACATCGACAGGTCTGTCGAAAACAAGGAAGCGTTAAAAGGTGGTTTTGGGATCCCGAAGGGATGATTAACAGCACTGCTACATCTTAATGCTGAACTTCAGTATAAACACGCAATGCTAAATATGAAAGGTTAAAGAGAAAAAATCTTATCAGGCTCTCATTTTGCAGTGATTATCGACGGGCTGCTGAGTAATTATCCACTTGCCAGCAAGTGAAAAAAGCCGACCCGTTCAACGAGTCGGCACTAATTATTATAGATTTTCTTCGATGAATTGCGCGAGTTGCGCCTTGGATACTGCGCCTACCTTCGTTGCGGCGATTTCGCCGTTTTTGAAGATCATTAGCGTTGGGATGCCGCGGATACCGAACTTAGCTGGCGTCTCTGGGTTAGCTTCAATATCAACCTTGGCAACCGTTACACGGCCAACAAATTCATCGGCAATTTCGTTTAGAACGGGAGCAATCATCTTGCATGGGCCACACCACTCTGCCCAGTAGTCAACCAATACTGGCGCTGAAGAATTTAGTACATCATTCTCAAATGATGCATCGCTGACGTTAACAATATGCTCGCTCATGAAATAGTCTCCAATAGAGGGAGTTTTACTCCCAAATTCATTTAGCTTAAATGTGAGGGTTGACGGGGGCTTTTTCAACCCCCTGTTAGAAGATATTTATACCTAATTGTACTAGTGCTATTCCTCATCCGGGAGGAACTGTGACTGCACATGATTTAGAAATCGCTGCCCGCGATAGGTCAATTCAAAGCCGTCGGAATTCATGGTGATCAGGCCTTGGTCCTTAAGCTGGCGGAGTTTATCGCTAATCGTCTCGAAGCCGGCGCCAGTGGTGTGTTCAAACTGAGTTTGGGTCACCGGGGAAAACAGCCGGAGACGATTTAAAAAGAATTCAAAGACTCTATCTCCGTTAGGGACTGCGAAATCCTTAACCTTTGGGTGCGCCATGTAGTCCTCTGGGCGACGGGTCTTTTGTCGCCGCCGCACTTCCGTGCCCTGACTGTATTTGCCGTGAGCACCTGCCCCCACACCAATGTAATCCTCGTAGTTCCAGTAGCTTAAGTTGTGTCGTGAGACCGCCCCATTTCTGGCCCAGGCGGAAACCTCATACTGCTTAAAGCCATGGGACTGCAAAAGCTCAAAGCCTGCTACTTCAATATCATCTAAGGCGTCGATGTCTGGCAGCACAGGCGGATTAGAATAGAAGGCAGTGTTCGTTTCAATGGTCAACTGATACCAAGATAGATGGGTAGGCGCGAACTCGGCCGCGCAGGCTAAATCGGCGAGTGCTTCGTCAACGCTTTGTTGCGGTAACCCATGCATGATATCAATATTAAAATTGTCGAAGCCGACTTCCCGAGCCGAGCCAATAGCTCGTTTGGCTTCGAGCGAACCGTGGATTCGACCAAGCGCTGTGAGTTTTTCATCGTCAAAGGATTGAATACCCAACGACAAACGATTCACTCCTGCCTGAGCATAGCCGCGGAACTTGGCCTGCTCGAAAGTACCGGGATTCGCTTCTAGCGTAATCTCAGCATCTCTGGTGAAGGGAAAGGCGTCATTTAAGGCCGATAAAATCCGTGCAATCCCGTCCGCAGAAAACAAGCTTGGCGTTCCACCGCCAAAAAACACCGAGTGCGATGAAAGATCTCCAAGGAGGCTTTTCTCGGCCGCAATATCCTTGATTAGCGCACTGATGTAGGCGTCTTCTGGAATAGCATTGGGGTCGCGTTGGTGGGAATTGAAATCACAGTAGGGACACTTGCGAACGCACCAAGGTAGATGGACATAGATTGCCCTGCTAGGGCTAGTCACTGGCCAGCCACTCCGGGTGAGTATTTAAAAAATCATTCAGGAGGGCGAGGGCTTGAGCACGATGGCTCGATTTCATTTTCTCCTCCGCGCTATATTCGGCCGCAGCTTTACTGGAACCGCTTGGCAGGAAGACCGGGTCATAGCCGAAACCATTCTCGCCCTGAGGAGCGGCTAAGATAGTACCCTCCCAAACCCCATTGCAGATAATGGGTGTGGGATCCTCGGCGTGGCGCATGAGGACTAGGCAGCAGTGAAAGCGTGCGCTGCGTTGAGTCATGCCCGCCATTTCGGATAGCAACTTCTGGTTATTTGCGCTGTCGCCCCCGCCGCCCGCATACCGAGCAGAATAAATGCCAGGTTGACCGCCGAGTGCGTCAACGGCGATGCCGGAGTCATCAGCAAGTGCGGGGAGGCCGCTAAGTTTGGCGGCATGGCGAGCTTTCTTAATGGCGTTTTCGACAAAACTCAAGCCATCTTCCACCGCGTCGGGAATGTCTAATTTGCCCTGGGAAATCACGGTAATCCCGCGATGCTCGAGTTGGCGATTGAGTTCTGCGAGCTTTCCGGCGTTGCTACTCGCAAGGACGAGTTTATTCATCTTCAATGTACATTTGCTGATGGAAGGTAGCTTCACCGCGACTGCCATCGTCAAAACCGGCCAAAATAAACACGCGGAGTGTCTCACGATCGGTGTAGCGAATTTGGGCGATATAATAGGTAACTTCGCCTTCATTCACTGGCGTAAATTCGAGCTCGGTACGCTGACCCAAGATGTTGAGAATGTGAGCGCGCAGTAGGCCAGGCTTTCCCAGTGAGAATTGGTCGACACCCTCGGGCTTTGTTAGGGCAACGGTTAATGTTGCCATATTAGGAGCGCGCACTAGGCCAAGCGCATTTGCCGAGCTAGCGTCCATCATCTGCGAGTTGAACAGGGTATGGTAGATGCGAATACCGTTGCCATCGCTATAGAGCTTGTTTTGGGCCAGAGCCGGAGCGGCGACAAGGCACAGTAACAGTACAAAAATTCGAGTCATAGTTATCTCAACGTTCCAGTTGGTAAAGCGCTGTCTCAGCGAAAAGATTAGGCCAGAGTCGGGATAGTATGCCGCCAGTCTTCGTGGCGCCGTCACCAGCAATCATTGCTTTGGCCGAAATCCGGTAGTTGTTGTCGCGACAAAAATCCTCAAAGTCACTCACGGTAAAGAAGTGAATGTTGGGCGTGTCATACCACGAGTAAGGCATATAGTCCGATACCGGCATTCGCCCCTTTAAAGCTAAGTATAGCCTAGGTCGCCAATGGCCGAAGTTGGGAAAGGTAATGATGCAACGTTTTCCAACACGCAACATGTCCGCGACGAGTTGGTCTGGGCGATTAACCGCTTGGAGTGCCTGGGTCATCACGACGGCATCGAAGCTTTCATCGTCGAAGCGAGCAAGCCCCTTGTTAAGGTCCTGTTCGATAACGGAAATCCCGCGCTCAATACACTGTTGGATATTCTGCTCGTCGATTTCCAAGCCAAGCCCGTGAATCTTTTTCTGCTGACGGAGGAATTGCAGGAGCAAGCCGTCCCCGCAGCCCAAATCGAGAACTCGTGAACCACTGTTTAGCCACTCGCCCACGAGGGAAAAATCACGACGGATATTAGTCATGTAAAACCCTCGTCATATAGGCAGATAGAATAGCTTCATACCGCGAATTCGGGATTAAAAAGGCATCATGGCCCTTGTCGGATTGTATCTCTGCATAGCTGACGTCTTTGCCAACCTTGATCAGTGCGTCAACAATCTCCTCTGAGCGCTTGGGTGAAAAGCGCCAATCGGTGGAAAACGCTAACACGAGGAATTTAGCGCGGGTTGCGGCGAACGCCTGCTCGAGCTGATTGTCGAAATCTCGAGCTAAATCGAAGAAATCGAGGACGCGAGTGAGCAAGACATAGCTATTTGCATCAAATCGATGGGCGAAGCCGCTGCCCTGATATTGTAGGTAGCTTTCAACCTGAAATTGGATATCATCGCCCTGCCCCAGCGCAAAGCTACCCTTGCGAAGTTCGCGGCCGAATCGCTCGTTCATGCCGTCGCCAGAGAGATAGGTCACGTGGCCAATCATGCGAGCGAGCGCAACCCCGGTTTCAGGGATAGTTCCGTTGGCTTTGAATTGACCGTGATGAAACGCAGGGTCCGCTTTAATGGCCTGCCGAGCCAGTTCATTGAAGGCGATATTCTGTGCAGTGAGATGACTAGCGGAAGCGATAACAACGCAGTGGCGGAGCGCATCAGGGTAATCTACGCACCAACGCATGGCCTGCATGCCGCCCAAACTTCCGCCTACCACTGCAGCCCACTGGGAAATACCCAGTTGGCCCATGAGCCAATGTTGGCACTTAACCCAATCACGTACGCGAAGGCATGGGAACTTCTCTGCCCAGGGCTCTCCCGTAGCGGGATTTATGCTCTCTGGCCCCGTACTGCCGTTACAGCCGCCGATGTTATTGACCCCCACGACGAAGAAGTGGTTGGTATCAATCGCCTTTCCAGGCCCCACGTAGTCACTCCACCACCCGGATTTACGGTCTTCGGCAGCATATTTACCCGTGACATGTTGGTTGCCGGTCAGCGCGTGACAAACCAAGATAGCATTACTTGCTGACGGGTTGAGTTCTCCATAGGTCTGCACGGCAAGACGATAGCTCTCCAGCACGCCGCCATTGGCGAGCTCGAGAGGCTCGTTATGCTCGAAGAACTGATCGTGAACAATAAGCGGTTGAGTTGCCAAAAGTTAGCCTTACATTAGTGCAATCGAAGTATTTGTTTAGCGGATCCAGCCAAAGACGCCACCTATCATGCCAACGCCCCCGGCCACGTTATAGAGGAGCCCTTCACTAATAATGATGATCAAAAAGGCGATAATCGGACTGAGGTCTAGCCCGCCGGTAGCGGGCATAAAGCGTCGGATGGGTGCGGTTATGCCATGACCTATTTGCATTACTAGCTGTGCGGCAGGATGACTGTGAGTAGCTGGAATCCAGCTGAGAATGACGGTGATTAAGAGAATCCACCAGAGCATCTTCACGATCAGGAGCGGCAGTGCGATGGCCGCCCAAGCAATTTGCTTCGCGATATCTACGCCGAAGCCATTGACGAGGCTGACAACGCAGCCCATGGCTAGGGTTAGCAGTAGCGCCAGCACAACCGACGCAGAGTCAACGGGACCTACCGGCGGAATGAGTCGGCGTAGCGGAGTTAGCAGTGGGCTAGTTGCGGTCATCACGGTTTGTGCCAGCGGGTTGTAATAGTCCGCCTTCGCTAATTGCATCAGTAGGCGAACTACGACTAAGCCAATAAACAGCGTGCCAAGCGTATGAACAATTAGGGTAATGATGTCTGCGAAGGACATGGTTATTCTCCGTGCTTTAGTTGAAACAACTCGGCCATTTCGTGGGCTCGTTCGCTGCAGTCTACCATGGCTGAAGCAACGATGCCGTGCAGATTTTCCGAAGTAAAACGTGCAATTGCCTGCGCGGTGGTGCCCCCCGGGCTCGTTACCTTGCGGCGCAGCACAGCGGGTTCATCTTCACTGCCTATTGCCATGCGCGCGGCGCCCAACGCAGTTTGCTTAACCATCGCCGCCGCATCCTCGGGGCGAAGGCCCTGGGAAATTGCTGCGTCGATCATCGCCTCCATAAACAGAAAGAAATAGGCGGGAGCGGAGCCCGCTGCCGCGATAACTAAGTCAATCTCCGCTTCGGTTTGGCAGGTGTGAACCAGGCCAAGTGGGCGGAATAGCTTCGTAACGGTTGAGCGATCTCGTTCACTACAGTTATCACTATAAAACACCCCCGAAACACCGGTTTTTACAAGGCACGGGGTATTCGGCATGACACGGCAAATCGGATTGTTGGGGAGGAAGTGCTCATAGTTCCTAAGCGGCACGCCAGCGGCAACGGTAATCACCAATGCATTCTCGGGAATGCTGGCGGCGAGCGAGGCGAGCAGGTCGTTCATATGTACTGGTTTAACACCGAGTACTACAACACTGGCCCCTGCTACGGCCGATAGGTTATCCGCACTGGTATTAAGACCTTGTGCTGCCCATTGCGCGCGTTTGTCTTCGCTCCGGTTGGTTGCCCACAGCGTTGTTGAGGGAACCCCTGCGGAGAGCATGCCCTCGATAATGGCACCGCTCATATTGCCGGCGCCGATAAAAACGATTTTATTCATGCGTTATCCCCTGGGTAATCACGCGCACCAAAAATATCGGTGCCAATTCGAACCATACTACTTCCAGCATTAATCGCCAGCTCAAGATCTGCGGACATTCCCATGGAGAGAGTATCCAGTTGTGGAACGTGACCTGGGAAACGTTGCTGGAGTTGCCTCAGTAGCTGGCTGAGTCTACTAAAACTGGCCTGTGTGTGTTCTGAGCTCGCTTTAGCGGTGGGGATTGCCATCAGACCGCGAAGCCGAAGATTTCCCAGCGCCATGATGGACTCCGCAAGCGAGCCAAGCTCGTTTTCATTCACGCCCGCTTTCGATGCCTCGTTGTCGATATTAACTTGAATGCAGACGTTAAGTGGCGGCATGCCCTTTGGGCGCTGATCGTTAAGCCGGGTGGCAATCTTCATTCGGTCGACGGTATGGACCCAATCCGCCCGCTCCGCAACCGGTCGAGTCTTGTTGCTCTGCAGCGGGCCGATGAAGTGCCAGCAGAGCTCAAGTGCCGCTAAGGCATCAACCTTTTCCACAAATTCCTGCACGTAGTTTTCGCCAAAGTGGGTCTGCCCGCAAGCGGCGGCCTCGCGAATAGCGCTTTGCGGTTTCGTCTTGCTGACGGCCAGAATGAGGACTGAGTCGTCTTTTCGACCGCTATTTTGTGATGCAAGTTGTACTCGATGCCTCACAGTGGCTATATTGGTGGCAATCATAGTCATAATTTAGGGCGTCTTTATCAATGGACATTACTGAACTCCTCGCCTTTTCCAATAAGCAAGGGGCATCTGATTTACACCTTTCGGCAGGCTTGCCGCCGATGATTCGCGTAGACGGCGATGTGCGCCGTATCAATCTTCCGCCAATGGATCACAAAGCAGTTCATAGTTTGATCTATGAAATTATGAATGACAAGCAGCGCAAGGACTTCGAAGAGTTTCTCGAGACGGATTTCTCCTTTGAGGTTCCCGGTGTGGCTCGATTTCGCGTTAACGCCTTCAACCACAATCGTGGAGCGGGTGCGGTATTTCGTACCATTCCGTCGAAGGTATTAACCATGGAAGATCTAGGCATGGGCCAGGTTTTTCGTGATATCTCTATGATCCCGCGCGGTATTTGTCTGGTGACGGGGCCAACGGGTTCAGGCAAATCAACCACCCTAGCAGCGATGCTTGACTATATTAACGACAACAAATACGAGCACATTCTCACGATTGAGGATCCAATTGAATTTGTCCACCAATCCAAGAAGTGTTTGGTGAACCAGCGAGAAGTACACCGCGATACTCTGGGCTTTAATGAAGCGCTTAGGTCGGCGTTGCGAGAAGATCCCGATATTATTCTAGTAGGTGAGATGCGCGACTTAGAAACCATCCGCTTGGCGCTAACCGCTGCGGAAACGGGACACATGGTATTCGGGACGCTACACACGAGTTCTGCGGCGAAGACCATTGACCGAATTGTGGATGTCTTCCCTGCAGAAGAAAAATCCATGGTTCGCTCAATGTTGTCAGAGTCATTACAGGCTGTAGTTTCGCAAACACTCCTTAAGAAAGTTGGCGGTGGGCGAGTAGCTTGTCATGAAATTATGCGCGGTACACCGGCGATTCGAAACCTCATTCGTGAAGATAAAATCGCCCAGATGTATTCAGCGATTCAAACCGGTGGCTCAATCGGCATGCAAACCTTAGATCAGGGCTTGCAGGATTTGGTGGCACGCAATTTGGTTACGCGCGAAAATGCTCGAGAAAAAGCCAAAGTGCCGGAAAACTTCTAAGGTGGATGTATGACAGAATTTGATCGCATGTTGGCCTACATGACCCAGAAAAAGGCCTCGGATCTTTTCATTACTTCGGGTTGCGCACCGTCGGTAAAGCTAAACGGTAAGCTGTCACCGATTGCCAAGCAGATTCTAACTGCTGAGCAGTCCAAGGCGCTGGTTCTCAGCGTGATGAATCAAGAGCAGCGCGAGGAATTTCTCGAACATCGCGAGCTTAATTTTGCAATCGCCAGAGATAATATTGGTCGTTTTCGAGTTAGCGCTTTTTATCAGCGTAACGATGTAGGGATGGTGCTCCGACGTATCGAAACTGAGATTCCGTCGGTGGCGGGCCTCAGTTTGCCGTCGGTCATCAAAGATCTTGCCATGACCAAGCGTGGTTTAGTTATCTTTGTTGGGGCCACGGGTACAGGTAAGTCAACCTCGTTGGCAGCGATGATCGGTCATCGAAATGAAAACTCCCATGGTCATATTATTTCCATTGAAGATCCAATTGAGTTCGTTCATCCGCACAAGGGTTGTATCGTGACTCAGCGCGAAGTGGGAATTGATACCGAGTCCTACGAAGTAGCGTTAAAGAACACACTTCGCCAGGCACCAGACGTCATTATGATCGGTGAGATTCGTTCTCGCGAAACGATGGATCATGCCATTGCCTTCGCAGAAACGGGCCACTTGTGCCTAGCGACACTGCACGCTAACAACGCGAACCAAGCCTTAGATCGAATTCTGCACTTTTTCCCAGCGGATCGTCATAGTCAGTTGTGGATGGATTTGAGTCTTAACCTGCGTGGTATCGTGGCACAACAATTAGTGCCAACACCCGATGGTGGAGGGCGTCGCGCCGCGCTTGAGGTGTTGTTAAATACTCCTCTGGTCGCGGACCTGATCCGCAAAGGTGAGGTAGCCGAGCTCAAGCCCGTGATGAGTAAATCTCGTGAATTGGGTATGCAGACCTTTGATCAGGCCCTGTTTGACCTCTATGATCAGGGTGAAATCAGCTATGAGGATGCGCTGGCGTGTGCGGATAGTCCGAATGATCTACGTCTACTGATCAAGCTGCAGTCCGAATCGAGTGCGGAAGACCTTAATTCAGCCGCTAATGAATTCAGCCTTCTTCATACGGACGATAATAACAACAAGTTTTAATCAATTTTGGTTAGCCAGCCCTCAAGAATCATCCGGGCGGCGATAGAGTCAACGGGGTTATCTTTATAGCTACCCCGTCGACCTCGCAGATGCGCTTCGTGTTTGGCTTCGCGTGTTGTGAGGCGTTCATCGGCCATTTCAACCGGAAGATTAAATCGGCCGTTGAGACGGTTGCCAAAGCGTCGAGCCGACTGACACATTTCTGACTCCGAGCCATCCATGTTCAATGGCAAGCCCACTATCAGAGCGTGGGGCTGCCATTCTTCAATTAATGCTTCCATTTCGGCCCACTGTGGCGCACCGTTCACTGCGCTTAGGGGTTTCAGTTCGTTTGCTGTCCCAGAAATAGTCTGGCCTACGGCACAGCCGATGGAGCGCATACCAAAATCGAAAGCGAGTACGAGTTGGTTACTCATTGAATAGGTTTGTTGCTCATTAACAGGTTCATATCAATCCCAAGTAGTGCTTCGGCACGCTTATGGCGTTCATTAGAACGAGTATTAAATAGTAATTGACGGCTCAGCGGAAGGCACATCCAGTCATCGGCCAGAAGCTCGGCCTCCAGCTGCCCAGCTTCCCAGCTAGCATAACCCAGGATGACGAGGGTTTGTCGCGGTCCCAGGTCACGAGAAATATCTTTGAGAATTGTCTGGCTGGTGGTGAGAAATACCTCTTTGCCGAGGTCGATAGTATGTTCCCAGTTCTTGCCGCCCGAGTGGAGAATAAAACCGCGCTCAAGTCCCAGCGGCCCACCTTGGTAAACCGGCTTTTCGGCACTATTGTTGTCTGCGGATAAGTCGAGGTCGACCAATAATTCGCCAAGATTATGATTAGAAGGCTTGTTGATAATCAAGCCAAATGCGCCCTCGTCATTGTGCTCACAAACAAGGATCACTGCATCATGGAAAATGCCGTCACTAATCTTTGGAGTCGCAACTAAAAACTGTCTCGCTAACGAGTTTTTCAAAACTTCACCTACTAAATCTTACTGTGTCCCCATACGTCCTGTGGGTTCAAAGCGCCACGTTCGAATAATATCAAGTTGATCCGTCGAACTGCGAATTGAATCCGGGAATGGTGGATAAGGAGCCGACTCGCGTACGATATCCATGGCTGCTCGGTCTAATACTTGGACTCCAGAAGACTGCAGAAGTTCGATGCTTTGCAGTGAACCGTTGGCCATAACGCTAACTTTCAGGCGGAGGCTTCCAAATAATCTCCTAGCTCGCGCCTCTGGAGGGTAGTTGGCGTTACCATAATCTTCAACCTGCTGACGCCAGCGCTCCAAATAGGCCGCGTCAGCTGCCGCTTTGGTAGATACTGACGTTAGTGTTCTTACCCGAGGGCGCTGAGCATACAGCTGCTGTAGCTCATGTACCCTAGCTTCCAAGAGCGCGATTTGCGGGGACAACGAACCGTCACCCGTTTTGACGTCCTCGGAGGGCGTTAAAGCGACCTCGGGCGGCAGTAGCATGAGCAAGCTAGTGCTTTGCTGCCAAGCTTTGGCGAGCTGTGCTTCCGAATCAGCAAGCTGCCCCACATTGAGGTCGTTCGCGTCGCCCTGCTCGGCAATTTGCTGTAGTTGAGCGGAGTTGAGTTCTAGCGCTTCATCCTCTGATCCGGAGCCCTGCTGTGAGGCTTGCGCGAGGAAGTCAGTTTCATCGGGATTATCCTCGTTACGAACCGCTACGGTAACACGCATTTGGCTAGTATTTAACGAGTTCTCAGGCGCGCTAATATGAATGCCAAAAATTAGTGCAGCATGGACGATCGCCGCGATAAACACGGTAAAACTGAGGCGATCGCCGGCGCCAATTTGTGGGGATGTTGCTGCCATCTTGCTCCTAGAGTTCTCGGCTCTGTTCAATTGCAATAATCAGCTTTTCGGCAATATTGATGTCATAACTGGCTTCAATCTCGCGTAAGCAGGTTGGGCTGGTAACGTTAATCTCGGTCAAGTAGTCACCGATTACGTCTAAGCCGACAAATAATAACCCTTTTTCTACCAACGAGGGCGCGACTTGGCTCGCAATCCAATGATCTCGTTCAGAAAGAGGCTGCGCTACACCCGTTCCGCCGGCGGCTAGGTTACCGCGCAATTCGCCCTGACTTGGCAGTCGTGCTAAGGCATACGGGATTACTTCGCCGTTCACAATGAGAATGCGTTTGTCACCCTGTTTAATTTCCGGCAAATAGCGTTGCGCCATAATGGGAGTTTTGCCATGTTCAGTGAGGGTTTCCAAGACAACACCAATGTTAGAATCACCCTCCTTGATGCGGAAAATACCACTGCCACCCATGCCATCAAGCGGCTTAAAAATAGTGTCGCCCTGTTGCGCATGGAATGCTCGCAGCTGTTTTGCGTTAGCAGCAACCATTACCGGCGGACAGCACTCGGGGAACCAGGTGGCGAATAACTTTTCGTTGCAGTCCCGCAGGCTCTGTGGTCGGTTGACAATTAGCGTGCCTTCGCGCTCTGCCATTTCAAGCAGATAGGTGGCATAGATAAAGTTCATGTCAAAGGGTGGGTCTTTGCGCATCAGCACGGCATCCACGTCAGCGAGTGGTCGCGTTAGCTCAGGGCCTAATTCGTAGAAATGATCCGGATCTTCGAAGACTGACAAGGGTTGCATAATTGCCATTGCTCGGCCATCAGCGAGAAAGAGGTCTTCGGGCGTTAGGTACCAAAGTTTGTGACCGCGCGCTTGTGCAGACCAAAGGAGTGCAAGGCTGGTGTCTTTTTTGAAATTGATGCTGTCGATAGGGTCCATGACAATGGCGATATTTAGACTCATGCGGTCCTCACTGTTAAGTAGTGCTCACTTTCGCTGCATAATGCGAGCGAATCTAGGTGCTGTTTAATAATTGAGTAGCTTGTTTCTAGATTAACACGTAAAAATCTGTTAAAAGATAGGTAATCATAAGAGGTTAGTAAAAACCCTCAGTTCTAGCATTATAGAAAACAAGGATCTTACCATGAGCGTAAGTTTAGAAAACGTTAAGGTCATGGTCATCGATGATAGTAAAACCATTCGCCGTACCGCGGAGACACTTCTTGCCAAAGCAGGGTGTGAGGTAATTACTGCGGTCGATGGCTTTGACGCACTGGCGAAAATTGCCGACAGCCGCCCAGATATCATTTTCGTTGATATTATGATGCCTCGCTTAGATGGCTATCAAACCTGTGCCTTAATAAAAAATAACAGTGAGTTCAAAGGAACGCCTGTGATCATGTTGTCGTCGAAAGATGGCTTATTTGATAAAGCTAAAGGAAGAATCGTGGGTTCAGATGAATACCTGACCAAACCCTTTGGCAAAAGTGAACTGATGAATGCGATTCAATCGCACATCAATCCAACCGAGAAGTCAGCTTAAGCTGAACCGTTTTACCGATAAGAGAATTGCATTGTGGCTAAGATTTTAATTGTAGATGACTCCCCAACGGAAACCTATAAATTCCGCCAAGTTCTGGAGAAGGCTGGGCACGAAGTGTTGGAGGCTCACTCCGGCGAAGATGGCGTGAAGATGACTAAAGCTAACTTCGTAGACTTGGTGTTAATGGATGTGGTGATGCCAGGCCTTAACGGCTTTCAAGCTACCCGTCAGTTATCAAAGGATACGGCGACCTCAGAAGTCCCGGTGATCATCGTGACCACCAAGGATCAGGAAACTGATCGCGTTTGGGGTAAGCGCCAAGGCGCAGTCGGCTACCTCACTAAACCAGTGACTGACGCAGTCTTGCTGAAAGCGGTAGAGCGAGTGCTCTCTGGCGAAGTGCTGGTATAAGGCTACTCAATGAGCACAGATACCACTGCTTTCGATAACCTTCTCTCCTTAGCGCAGCACAGTCTGAGGCACGCCGCTGGCTTGCCTGCTCAGATTGAACGTCGCACCTACTGGAGCGGCGTGGGCTTTGAGTTAATGGGTGAGCGGGTTGTGGTTGCGCTTGATGATGTGGTTGAAACCTTAGAGTTGCCAACACTTACGCGTTTGCCCGGGGTGCAGCCCTGGGTCCGCGGCGTGGCTAATGTTCGAGGTCGATTGCTCCCAATAACCGATGTGGCAATATTACTTGGTGGGGAGCGTAGAAAAGGTGCGAAGAATCGCGTTCTAGTGGTCGAGCAGGGTGAATTATTTGCCGGATTACTAGTGGACGATGTCTTCGGTATTCAGCATTTTCCGGAGGATGAAATTCTCGGTGAAGGCTGTGAGAACGAGCAACTTAAGCCCTTTGTGATTGGTGCGTACGCCGCTAAAGATTCTATTTGGTCGGTGTGTTCAATGGGCGAGATCCTTAGTAGGTCGAATTTTATGAGTGCTGACCAGCGCTCTATGTTAACGATTAATAATAACGAGCCGTCGTAATCGACGTGCAATTTGTTAAGTAAAGGCGAGGCGACGCCAGGAGCTTAAAATGAGGAAACAGAGTACTGGAGCAGGTAAGGGTCAATTAATTGGCTTGGTAAGCTTCCTGTTAGTAATTGTCTTAGGTGGGGTGGGCTTCGGCTTCTTCATGCTGGGTGAATATGAACGTCAAGATGCGGCAGCGCGTCAGCAGTTAGCGGATTTACGTGCCGACTCGTTGGCCTTGGTTGTAGCGTCGCAGGACTCATTGGCAGGCCAAGAGGATGCGTTTTTACGTCTATCAGGGGCGTCACAGTCTCTAAATCGTAACTGGCAGGGTTTGCGTGATAAATTGGCTGCGCAAAACGTTGATGCTGAGCAGCTAGCGCTTGTCTCCCAGAACTCCGGCACAATTTACACCGCGGCCACAGCCCTAGATGCTAACCGCGATACCATTTTGTTCCTCCATCTGGTTGCCGCTCGTTTGAATGAAACGATTCCGCTTCTTCAGCAGGAATACAACAACGTTGTTGAATCCTTACTTGAAGAGGGGAACGATGCACAGCAGGTAGCTCTGGCTCAGATGCAGTCTTGGCGTGCGGAGCGAATCGCTCGTAACGTTGATAAGATGTTGGCGGGTACCGCCGATGCCGATGAAGCGGCTGATGTCTTTAACTACGATGCAAGTTTGTTTGGTGAAGTACTGAATGCTCAGCTGGACGGTAGTATCGCATTGGGCATTGCGCCAATCGAAGAAGAGTTTGCTCGCGAGTCTCTGGTCGAGATTCTAAGCCTATTCTCATTCGTAGATGAGTCAGTTGATGAGATCTTCGCGGCAACTCCAGCTCTTCTAGAGTCTCGAGCTGCGGGTGCCGATGTTTTGAATACCTCTCCGGCATTCCAGACCCAACTTGATGAGCTGAATACGACCATTAACTCTCTAGGTGGCATGCGAGCGATCAACCAGCAGATGGTGACGATTGCGGCAGCCGCTGCGGTGGGTTTAATGATGTTGATTGCCCTACTTTACAACCGCCGAAGCGCAGATCGCACCGCCACGGTTGAGCGTGAAAACGAGCGAAACCAGAGCGCGATTCTACGATTGCTTGATGAGCTTGCTGACTTGGCAGAGGGTGATTTGACTACAACCGCTACGGTAACCGAAGACTTTACCGGGACCATCGCGGATTCCATTAACTACACGATTGACCAATTACGTGAACTTGTTACCCGAATTAACAACACTGCAACGCGAGTAACCAGTGCGGCACAAACTACTCGGTCCACGGCACTGACCCTCGCTGAGGCTTCTGATCACCAGGCGCAGGAGATTGCGGGTGCATCGGCTGCGGTAAATGAGATGGCGGTAACCATTGACCAAGTATCAGCTAACGCGGCTGAGTCAGCGGGTGTAGCGGAGCGATCAGTATCGATCGCAGCAAACGGTGCCGAGGTTGTACAGAGTACTATTTCCGGAATGGATAACATTCGTGAACAGATTCAGGAATCTTCGAAGCGTATTAAACGTCTTGGTGAATCGTCACAGGAAATTGGTGATATCGTATCCTTGATTAACGATATTGCCGACCAGACCAACATTCTAGCTTTGAACGCCGCAATTCAGGCATCGATGGCTGGTGAAGCCGGTCGAGGCTTCGCGGTTGTTGCGGATGAGGTTCAGCGTCTAGCGGAACGTTCAGCTAACGCAACGAAGCAGATTGAAGGCCTAGTAAAAACTATTCAGAACGATACCAACGAGGCGGTTGTCTCGATGGAGCAAACCACCGCAGAGGTTGTAAACGGTGCTGCATTAGCCGAACGAGCTGGTGTCTCGCTTGAAGAGATTGAAAGTGTATCGTCGAACTTGGCTGAATTGATTCAGAATATTTCCAACGCAGCGCGCCAGCAGGCGGCGTCTGCAGGTCATATCTCCACCACGATGAACGTGATTCAGGAGATTACGGTACAGACTTCTCAGGGTACCAGTGATGCGGCAGACTCGATTGGTCAGCTGGCTGAAATGGCCGTTGAACTACAGGATTCGGTGGCAGGCTTCAAGCTCCCGAGTGATGTAGCGGAAGATATTCCTGAAGATGCAATTGATGAGTTGATCGATCTTGCAGAAGACGAGTCTCCTGCCCCGACCACCGTTGGTTAAGGGTTGAGCCTAAGTTTTGACGGATATTGATATTGCTCGTTGGGAAGAATATCTCGAGCATCGAACAGGGGTATTCCTCAGCGCTCGCTCCGCACACGTCAAGGGTGCGGTAACGCGGCGGATTGTTGCCTCCGGTGCGGCGCATGAAGATGCTTATTGGGATTTGATGCAAGGGCCCGGCGCTGCATTGGAGTGGTCACTTCTTGTTGATGAACTTGTAGTCAAAGATACGCGCTTTTTTCGCCATCGCGCATCATTTGAATTTCTACGAGAACACATCAATGGGCGACTAGCAGAGGGTTCCATAGGTTCGCTTTATAGCCTTTGGAGCGTTGGTTGTTCCTCCGGAGAGGAAGCGTGGTCGTTGGCAATGGTCGCTAATGATTGTTTTAATCTCGCGGTTGAACACGACGGCTACTTTGCGGTTCAGGGAACTGACGTCAGCATTCAGGCAATTAGTCAGAGTCGAGACGGCGATTATGGACAGCAGCAGGTCGCGCAACTAACTACGGGCGAACGTGCACGTTATTTAGAATCCATAGATCGGCGTTATCGAGTCAAACCTGAGTTGCGACAGCGAGTAGCGTTCAACGTAGGCAATATTATTGAAATGAGCAGGGACGGTCTCAAATACGACGTTCTGTTCTGTCAGAATCTACTGGTTTACTTCCGTAAGTGGAGGCGCCGTCGAGTACTAGATCTCATGGTCTCGAGAATGAATATTAACGGGTTGTTGATTATTGGTCCTGGAGAAATGACGCAATGGCAACACCCGAAGTTACGATTCGTTGGTAAGGGTGATGTTGTCGCTTACCAAAAAATAATAGAATAAAAAAGGTAGATGTTATGGCGGTTGACCGTAACTTCACAGCACTAGATTGGATTTCATCCGAACTAGACGAAGTACTAAATGCTGCAACACAGTCGTTAAATCAATGGCTGCAAAAGACTGACGATGAAGCACAACTTCGCTTTTGTCTGAGCTACTTGCACCAATCTGCAGCCAGTTTGCGGATGGTGGAGTGCTACGGTGTCGCAGTTTTAGCAGAGGAGCTCGAGCTCCTGTGTCACGCAATTATTAACAGCCGAGTCGCTGAAGTGAGTCGTGCGACCAGCGTTTTGCGTAAGGGTATTGAAAGCTTACCTAATTTCGTAAAGGCCGCGGTTGCCGAACGAGCAGATGATCCATTGCCGTTACTGCCCATACTTAATGACATTCGTGCGGTCCGATCACACAACCTGTTTAGCGAAACGCCAATTTTTCTTCCTGATCTTGCGCCGCTCGAAGCTGCCTCGAACGATCATGTAGATCCTAAGTTCGATGAAGCTACGCTGAAAGGTGCTATCGCAAAGCTGCGAAAGATGTACCAATACGCACTACTTGCGCTATTGCGAAAGCAAGACCAAGAAAAGGCGGCCAACTACCTTGTTGAGGTCACACTTCGGGTTTCAACCATTACTAAACAGACGGCAGTGCAGCCAATTTGGGATCTTGCCTACCTGCTTGCTTGCCGACTAAAAGAAGGCGAGGCAAAGCCCTCTGACGCTTTACTCTTCGTCCTTCGCCAGCTAGATCGTTACCTTAAGTTCATCGAGCAGCACGGGGCGAAAGCGCTCACCGAAATGGCTCCTCGTGGTCTAATTAAAAACCTACTGTACGAAGTTGCCACGCTCAATACTTCGGCAGCTGATGTTAAGTCGGTTCGTGAGAGGTATGGACTGGCAAATGCTCTACCTCGTCTCGAGGTGAACGACGACTCTGGAAATGCTTGGCCTGTGCTGAGCGCAGTTGATCGGCTGCGAATTGTCGCGGGGATTCGTCTCGAGTTGAACGATGCTCGGCGAACCTCGGAACAGTATAATCATGCGGATCAAGCCGCTACCCAGCGACGTCTTATCGGATCCTTGCGACGAGCTGCCGACGCACTTTCACTTTTAGGTGAAGGTAAATACGCAGGGCAGCTGGAATCTATTCTACGAAATATCGTCGGCGATGAGGTCAGCGATTACGCAATCACTATTCGAACGATTGACGTAGTCCTTGAACAGCTTTTACAGATCGAAGCGGGACGTCCAGCTCATGAGTTGGTGGAACGCGATGCTCAGCAGTACCGAGCCGTCGACGAGGCGCTTACGGGACTGGAGAATTGCAAAGATGCAATCAGCGCGTTCATTGCTCAGCAGTTCAATCCGGATACCATCCTACCTGTACCGAAACTCCTGACCGATGCGCGACTTTGCTTGGAAGCTGCTGAAGAACTCGAAGCAGCTCGGGTACTTGGTGCACTTGCCCGATATGTCCAGGAACGCCTCGCGCGCGGAGCTCAGGTTGAGTGGAGCCAGCTTGATACACTAGCAAGCGCCATCACTGCAGTTGAATATTTAGTGGAGAGCATCAATATCTCCGTCACGGAGCGTGAGCGATTGATACTTCAGGCGCAGAACGATGTGGCTGAATTAGGCTACGCCGTAGCGCCTAGCTCATCAGCTATCGACCTGTCGAAGCCGCCCATTGATACCAATGATATCCCGCAGTTAGTGTCTTCAGCTGATGCTGGAGAGGCCAATGAAAGTGTCCTAGCCGAAGTGCCTGAGTCGGCGATAGACGAATCCGCTTCGAAAGCAGCTACTCAAATTGAAGTTGAAGTTGAAGAGACCTCGTCAGTTACTCGACCCGATATTGATGAAGAGATACTTGAGATCTTCCTAGAGGAAGTGGAGGAAGTCCTTGAGCAGATCGACATTCATTTCTCGGTGTGGCAAGCGGATCGGAGTGATCGCAGCGCGCTGACGGAATTTCGACGAGCCTTCCATACCTTGAAAGGTAGCGGCCGAATGGTCGGTGCACAATCACTCGGCGAAGTAGCTTGGGCAGTAGAAGACTATTTAAACCGTCTACTCGATGGCGGTGTAGCAGCCTCTGATGCGGGGGCTCAACTCATCCAAGGCGTCCGTGAGTTGGCGCCACGGCTCGTAAATGCCTTTGCAACCGTCCAGCCGGACCCGGATGTCGAACTGCAGGCCCGCCTGATTGAAGCCGCAGATCACCTTAAGAAGGGTGACGAAGCCTCTGCAGCGGAACTGTTAACCATCGTGTCTCCAACTGAGATCGTTGATGACACCTCGGTAGACGAAGCGCCAGCTGAGATTGATCATGAGCTGATCGAAATCTTCGTCGCCGAGGCCGAGGTCCATCTTCGCGCCATTAAGGACTTCATTGCAGAGGTACGCAAGAACGAACCGCTTGAATATATTCCTCTTGAGGATGTCCGTCGTGCACTCCACACCCTCAAGGGTTCGGCGTATATGTCTGATCTCAAGGAATTGGCAGAAATTGCTGCTCCGGTCGAGCGTTTGACGAAGGCACTAATTGCCCACCAAGTGAAGGTTGACAAGGCTTACACTGACCTATTGGCCGGCGTGGTGACAACCATTGAAGCACTAATTCCCGAGGTCGTCGCTGGTCATTCAGTCGCTGATTTAATTGATCAAGAAGCCTTGTTCGTCATGATCGAAGGGCTTCATGATCGCTGGATTGAACCTATCCTCGGCGGCTTGCCGGGGCAGTTCCACAGTTCTAACCCAGAATTTATTGCGCTCATTTCTTCTCCTGCGATTGACGCGTTATTTGATGCCGAAGAGATCGTTGACGCTTGGGTTGACGAGGGAAGTGATAGCGCCATTCCTAAGTTAGTTGACTCTACCAAGGCCCTTTACGAGCTCTCTCTGAAGACGAATGAAGAGGCGTTGTCGGGCTTTATGGCCGGTCTCATCGCCTTACTTGAAGATGAGAGGCTATCGAGGAAGGATGAAACAACCGTCCTCGGAATTCGCCATCTTTGCGATACCTTGATCGACCGAATCAATCAGTTAGTGGCTAGTCAGAAGATGACGCCGATTGACAATGAGTTGGCGCTCATAGAGCAATTGGTTTCCCGATTAACGCTGCCATCCGATTCGGTGAGCCCTACCGAAGAAGTCACTAGTCACGATGGATCTGAAACAGCGGAAATTGAACATGCAGAATCTGCGACGGAAGCGTCACTTGCGTTGGTTGCCGAGGATGAGACTCCAGCAAATGACGAAGCGGGACTAAGTGGACTAGACGTTCAGCACGAAGACCATCAAGACGCTCTCGACGTAGCGCCACAGGCCACGGATGATTCGTCGGAAGTAGCTGATGAGGGCGAACCAGTCGACAGTGTAATGGCCGCCGATGTTCAGTCCGACAATGTTGCTGATCTGGTCGAACCCGCAGAGGATTCGGCTAATGATTCTTCTGAAACCGCCACTATAGAGGCTGAAACAGCTGCCAACGAAGAGCGTGCTGAGCAAGCCGGAGTGGATGTCGAGGCAGCGATGCTCGAGATTGATGCCGAAATTCTAGCTCTCTTCGTCGAAGAAGCTGAGGAACTGGTCGTATTATTGGATTCCGCTGCTGAACTGTGGAATCAGGATACCACCGCCGCTGCACCGAACGAAGATATTCAGCGTCATTTACATACCTTCAAGGGTAGTGCGCGGATGGCCGGGCTAAACGTAGCTGGCGAAATTGCTCATGACCTTGAAAGTTGGCTTATCCGATACTTTAGAGCGGATGTGCCAAATGCTGAACGCGTAACGCTTAGCAAAGCGATTGACCAGCTTAGATTCAGTGTTGAGCAAAGTAGAGCCTGGTTAGGTGTTCAAGACTTCAACCTTATTGAACGTATTCTCAACGGTGATTCCAGCTTACACGCCACCACCGAGAATGACTCCAGTGAGCAAAACACCCACGAACTCGGAGCTCAATCTGCCGCAGCCGTAAGCGTCGACGACAGTAACCAGGCGTTGAGTAAACTGGTAGAAGGTAATAGTTCGCCAACAGCGAAGCCGGCCGCAAGTTTTGCCGACTTAGGCGCTAATACCCAGTTTGAACACAAGGCGCCGCAGGAAGTCGTTCGAGTTTCGTCGACCCTATTGGACGAGATGGTTAACCTCGCCGGCGAGACGAGTATTGCCCGATCTCGTGTAGAGCAGCAGGTAACTGATTTCGCATTCAACTTGGACGAGATGGACAACACCATTAATCGCCTAAGAGAGCAGGTTCGCCGCCTTGATATTGAAACCGAGGCGCAAATTCTTTTCCGTCAAGAGCAGCTGGCCGAATTGGCAAGCGTAGAGGGTTTCGATCCACTTGAGATGGACCGATATACTACGCTGCAGCAGCTTTCTCGTTCACTCTCAGAATCGGCATCGGATCTTCAAGATTTGAAATCCTCGTTGCTCGATAATGCTCGTGATACAGAAACCCTACTGCTTCAGCAGGGACGCATTAACACCGACCTTCAGGAAGGCTTGATGCGCAGCCGCATGGTTATGTTCTCTCGCCTCGTACCGCGTCTAAGACGCGTAGTTCGACAGGTATCCACCGAGCTAGGCAAGCCGGTAAGGCTCGAGCTCGGTAATGTGGAGGGTGAGCTAGACCGTAACATGCTAGATAAAATGGTTGGGCCGTTAGAGCACATGCTTCGCAACGCCATTGACCATGGAATCGAGCAAGCAGAGCAGCGAGCGGCTAATGGTAAGGACGCTGAGGGTGTTATTCGCATCTTCGTAGCCCGAGAAGGCGCCCAAGTTGTGATTGGTTTGGCTGACGACGGTGACGGCATTAATGTAGAGCGTGTCCGTAGGAAGGCGATTGATTCAGGTTTGCTAGCGGACTCTCAGGAGTTGAGTGAGCAAGAGATCTATCAGTTCATTTTCCGCCCTGGCTTCTCAACGCGCGACGACGTAAGTCAGGTATCTGGCCGAGGTGTTGGTCTTGATGTAGTAGCCCAAGAGGTACGTCAGCTAGGCGGTCAGATTGAAGTGTTCTCCGAAAGAGGACAGGGATCTCAATTCGTTGTACGTTTGCCCTTTACGCTATCGGTCAACCGAGCGTTGATGATCAGTGTGGCCGACGATACCTTTGCACTACCGCTATCGAGCGTTGAGGGTATCGCTCGAATTGAACCGGCACAGCTGCGAGCTTTATATAATAACCCAGAGGCCAAGTTCAACTTTGCCGATAACGAATATGACTTGCGTTATTTGGGTGAGGTCATGGGGCTGTCGGCACAGCCGCAAAGTATCGACGACGCTGGCGCTATTCCGCTGGTATTAGTTAAGACCGACGATCACCATTTCGCCATGCACGTAGATCAGCTGCACGGTTCTAGAGAAATCGTTGTGAAGAGTTTGGGGCCGCAGTTTGCGTCTACCCCAGGCCTAAACGGCGCCACCATTCTTGGTGACGGTACCGTAGTTGTTATTCTAGATTTGGTCGCGATGTTGCGAGCAGATCTTGCGCTGGGCTACGAAAAGCATGCGCATGAACTGCTTGAGAATTCGGTAGCATCGAGAGAGACTCCGCTGATTATGGTTGTTGATGACTCGGTGACGGTTCGTAAGGTGACTAGTCGCTTGCTTAATCGTGAAGGATTCGATGTCGTCACAGCGAAGGACGGTGTGGATGCAGTCCGCCAACTCCAAGATGTGGTGCCTGACGTGATGCTACTCGATATCGAGATGCCGAATATGGACGGTTTTGAGGTTGCACGAACGGTTAAGACTTCTGTGAGACTAAAGCATGTGCCAATTATCATGATTACCTCACGTACCGGTGAAAAGCATCGTGAGCGAGCGAGAGAAATTGGCGTTGAAGACTATATGGGCAAGCCATATCAAGAAGATCGACTACTCGCGCAGATCAGGGAATTTTTGTCTGAGCGCGCGGGGCTGGCTGAGTTCAATTAATGGAAGCGCCATTGATTGGCTTGCTCGCAAACGATTTGTTGGCGCTATCCAATCAAAGAGCCATCGCTAAAGCAGCGGGATTTAACGTCGCCTTTAGTGCCCAGATAGACGAAGCCTGGCAGCCGAATGATAACCAGAAGGGCGTAGACTGTTGGCTGCATGGAGCTGGTAGTAATGAAGCCGAGTCACTCGCGGTCTTAGTCAGCGACGGCGAATTACCAAGCTTCGAGACGCGAGGTTTTAGGAATTGGGTTGATAGGCTAAAACAGCTTGACCAACATGGGTGTTTATCGCTGTCCAAGTTGGTCATTGTTGCGGCCTCCACTGGTGGTCCTCAGGTAATTAGTGAGTTACTGAGCAAGCTACCGGTGATCAAAGATACCGCGGTACTCATTGTTCAGCATCAGTCGGTAGGCGCTGAAAGCTCGATGATTGAGCAGTTCTCAAAGAGCGGGCCATGGCCAGTCGTAGCCGTTCAGTCGGTGAGTCGATTAAAAGGCGGTAGTGCCTATGTGTTAACTGCCGAGGACAAAGTGAGTTTTGGTCGTAATCTAACCCTAGCTCGCTCAAATACTCCATGGAGCGGGCAATTTGCGCCATCAATTGATCACGTCGTGGGTTCTGTTACTACCCGCTTTCGCGGTGAATGCTTAGTGATATATCTAAGCGGTTTGAGCGGTGAAGGCCCCAGTGGTGCACGTCTTGCGCGCGGTGCTGGTGCCACAATTTGGGTGCAAGATCCCTCATCAGCGGTTGCTGACGGGATGATCAATGATGTAAAAAATGTTATTCATGTTGATGCACAGCTTCATCCTAGCGCTATCGCAGAAGCGGTGCTCAATTGGAAAAGATAAAGGAGACCTCAGTGTCGTTTGTAGATCATCCACTACTGGAAAAGCCAAGCGTTGACATACCTACGCTCCTGATGAGTTTGGGCGAGATCAGTGTAGCGTTGCCGACAATGTCTGTTGCGGAAATTGTCTCCGGCGTGGCGATTCGTCCCGTAAAAGATGGCCCTCAATGGCTTGCGGGCGAAGTGCGCTGGAGAGAGCGTGCGGTACCACTGATTGACCTACAATTTTTAGCGACCGAACGCGCCTATGATTACCAAGAGGGTGCGCCCATTGCAGTACTCAACAGTGCGGGCGGCAGCGACCATTATCGATTCTTCGCAATTCGACTGCAAACCGTACCTCGAATTCTACGTTTGATGGCGCCTGATTTGGCCGCGGTAGAGAACGTAGCGCTACCTGGAATGACCATGGCGCTGCAAATTCATGAGGAACAGTATTGGCTCCCAGACTTAGTGGAAGTTGAACAGCATTGGATTGAATTCGTGGAGCGTTTAGCTAGTCGCTAACCGAAGTCGCCGTAAAATTGTTGGAGGACTGTTAGCGCGACAATTGGAGCGGTCTCGGTTCTCAACACTCTCGGGCCGAAAAGTACCGATTTAAAGCCTGAAGCCTCTGCCAAAGAAATTTCATTCTCCGATAGACCACCCTCAGGGCCAATTAGAAGTACAGCATTCTTCGGGGTCAGTGTTTGGTCTAGCTTAGTCACCGAACGGTGGTGTAATACTAATTTCATGTCGAAGCTACTGCCGATCGCTGGGATGAGATCAGCGCCGGCCCGCGGCGGCTCAACAATCGGGCTGTGAAAACGACCACATTGCTCCGCTGCAGCATCCACAATCCCTTGCCAACTTAACAGCTTCTTTTCTAGTCGCTCGCGCTTTAGCTTGAACTCACTGCGTTCCGCAATCATCGGAATGATACGGTTCACGCCCAGTTCGGTTGCCTTTTGAAGTGCATAATCAAAGCGATCACCCTTGGAAATGGCGATACAGAGTGTTATCTCAAGAGGAGATTCAGTTGAGGAAGTACCTGACTCGGCAATAGCTATGACCGCGGTCTTTTTACTGGATTGCTCTGCTAGACTACCTCTGACAAACTCCCCGCGACCGTTGAATATTTCAACAGCTTGACCGGGCTTGGCGCGGAGAACTTTTAGGAGGTGATGGCTAGGCGCAGCCGAGAGCTCGAGCGCTTCCACCGGAAGTGATAGCGCTCGGTCTAGTAAACGGATCAACCTAGCCATTCAGCGTTTAGTACTTGTAGGTCTCAGGCTTGTAAGGGCCTTCAACTGGGACATTAATATACTCTGCCTGCTGAGTCGTTAACTGAGTTAAGACCCCACCAAAGCCTGCTACCATGTTGGCCGCAACTTCTTCGTCGAGCTTCTTAGGCAGAAGTTCAACAGTGATGTTAGCCGCCTTCTCTGCGCTGGGCAGATCGGCAAATTTACGCTCAAAAAGGTACATCTGAGCCAGCACCTGGTTTGCAAATGAACCATCCATGATGCGTGAAGGATGGCCCGTTGCGTTACCCAAATTCACTAGACGACCCTCTGAAAGCAGAATCAGGTAGTCGTTGCTAGCGCGGTCACGGTGAACCAAGTGAACCTGAGGCTTAACCTCTTCCCATTCCCAGTGCTCGCGCATGAACGCGGTATCGATTTCGTTATCGAAGTGACCAATGTTACACACTACACAGCCAGGCTTAAGCGCCTTGAGGATGGCTGAGTCAGCCACGTTGACGTTACCGGTAGTGGTTACCAGTAAGTCGGTGTTGCTCAGTACTTCGGTGTTGGTGTCTTCAACTTTGCCGGTGTTAATTCCGTCATTGTACGCACTGACCACTTCGAATCCGTCCATGCATGCCTGCATTGCACAGATTGGATCAATCTCAGTAATACGAACAATCATGCCTTCCTGACGAAGTGACTGTGCTGAACCTTTACCTACATCACCGTAACCGATCACGAGCGCTTTCTTGCCCGCTAACAGGTGATCTGTACCGCGCTTAATGGCGTCGTTGAGAGAGTGGCGACAACCATATTTGTTGTCGTTCTTGCTCTTAGTGACCGCATCGTTAACGTTAACCGCAGGGATCTTTAGCTCGCCTTTTTCCATCATTTCGAAGAGGCGGTGAACACCGGTAGTGGTCTCTTCCGTCACACCGTGAATACGTTCAAGAATCTCTGGGTACTCGTTGTGGATAAGTAGCGTAAGATCACCGCCGTCATCAAGAATCATATTGGCATCCCAAGGCTTATCGTCCTTGAGGATGGTCTGATGTAAGCACCACTCGTACTCTTCCTCGGTTTCACCCTTCCAAGCAAAAACAGGAACGCCAGAAGCTGCGATAGCCGCAGCGGCTTGGTCCTGAGTAGAGAAAATGTTACAGCTTGACCAGCGAACTTCAGCACCCAATGCCACGAGTGTTTCAATCAGCACGGCTGTCTGAATGGTCATGTGGATACAGCCCAGAATCTTCGCACCAGCAAGCGGCTTTTCGGCTTGGTAGCGAGAACGAAGTGCCATCAATGCCGGCATTTCCTGTTCGGCAATGTGAATTTCTTTACGGCCCCAGTCGGCTAGGTTGATATCGCGAATTTTGTAATCAGTCATTGTTAGTACCTCAAATGCTTTATAGGGCGGCAGCGGCTGTTAGCGCGTCAACCTTGTCAGTTTTTTCCCAGGTGAAGGCGGTGAAGGTCTTGGAGTGTTTGGTAACCACGCCCTTCTCACTTTCCGTCCACTCATAGGTGTGTTCAAACGGCTTACGACCAAAATGACCGTAGGCAGCGGTGAGTTGATACATTGGGTAAAGCAGGTTTAGCTGTTTGGTAATGGCGTAGGGGCGAAGATCGAACACTTCGCGAACGATTTCGGCCAAACGCGCATCGCTCAACTTGCCGGTGCCAAAGCTATTAACTGAAACCGAGGTAGGTTCGGCGACGCCGATAGCATAAGAGACTTGAACCTCAGCACGATCAGCAAGCTGAGCAGCTACCAAGTTCTTTGCTACATAGCGACCAATGTATGCCGCGCTTCGATCTACCTTTGATGGGTCCTTGCCGGAGAAAGCGCCACCACCGTGACGGGCTGCGCCGCCGTAGGTATCAACGATAATCTTTCGACCGGTTAAGCCACAGTCGCCAACCGGGCCACCGATAACGAAGTTACCAGTAGGGTTGATGTGATACTTGGTTTCAGCGTGAAGCCATTCAGCAGGAAGCTCTGCCTCGATGATTTCACGACGCACCGCCGCGCGAAGTGTCTCTAACGATACGTCCGGGTCATGCTGAGTTGAGAGAACAACGGCGTCAATGGCTACCGGCTTTCCCGCCTCATCATAACGCAATGTTACTTGAGACTTGGCGTCTGGGCGCAACCACGGAAGAATCTTGTTCTTGCGGAGATAAGCCTGACGCTGAACTAGCTTATGAGAGTAGTAAAGTGCGGCAGGCATAAAATCTTCGGTTTCATTGGTTGCATAACCAAACATCAAGCCCTGGTCACCGGCACCTTGTTCCTCTGGCGCACTGCGATCAACACCTTGCGCAATATCCGGAGACTGCTTACCAATTGCATTAATCACTGCACAGGATTCGCCGTCAAAGCCGACTAGCGAGCTGTTGTAGCCAATGTCGGTAATCACCTTGCGAACGATGTCTTCAAGATCGACATAGCAGGTAGTCGTAGCTTCGCCGGCAACAACTGCCATGCCAGTCTTCACAAGCGTTTCAACTGCGACACGAGCATGGGGGTCGCGCGCGATCATGGCGTCTAAAATGGCGTCCGAGATCTGATCTGCTAGTTTATCGGGATGTCCCTCAGAGACGCTCTCTGAGGTAAAAAGGGTGTACTCACTCATCTGTGTTGCCCACTTGTGTTGTAAACGTAAAAAGTTGAAATTGAAAACCATTGCGTAAGGCAAAAAACTGGCTATCAACCGGTTTCAGACTGGCGTCTTGCGCCCATCCTAATAATTCTTCCTGTTCGAATCCCTGCCAAAGGTCTCCACAGGCATCCTTTACCCAGCTTTGGTCGTGGCGGACTAAGTCGCATACGACCAAAATCCCGTGGTGGCTCAAATGGCCCGCAAGATCCTTGAATATCCGCGCCGGGGATGGCGTGTGGTGGAGAACCATATTGACGACGATTAAGTCGGCGGCTTGAATATCTCCGTGGTCCGTATCACCGTGAATCAGCGCTACGTTATCAATTCCTTCCTGCGCAACCGTTCGGCGCGCCACATCAAGCATAGTTGACGAAATATCGACGGCTTGAACCTTTTGGTAACGCTGGCTTAGGAACGCTAATAATTCACCGCGACCTGGGCCGACCTCTAATGCAGTGTCCCGCCGCTTACCCAGCCGATCAATCATCTCCGCAACCTGCTCGCCATAGACGCCGAAATCAGCAATGAGGTCCTGCTGTTCTCGAAGCGATGTGGCATTCACTTCGAAGAAGTGTTGTGCGGTAGCTGCACGGGCCTGGTAAACATCGGCCACGTTGCTTTGAATGGCATCATCAAGTCCTAGCCGGTCAGTAGTCAGGTAAAGCGCGTCGGCAAGCGCAGCGAGCTCCCCGGAAATAGGTACTCGGCGGTAAAACGCGCTAGTGCCTTCTTTACGGCTAAGAATTAGTCCCGCATGAGCCAATAACTTTAAATGATGGCTCAAGGCAGGTTGTCGTAACGAGAAGATTTGGCAAAGCTCAGCTACATTGTATGAGTTGCTTGCTAAAACACGCAGAATCAACAGACGCAGTGGATCCGCGGCGGCTTTCAGGAAAGCTGCGGTTTGATCCAAGCGGGAAATTGGTGCGTTAATTCGACTCATGGCGACATATTATCAAAAAATTTCAATATATCAAAATATATTGATATAAAGGGTCGTTATGGCCTTCAGATTAACATAGCCGAAAAGCACTCATTTTGCCGTTGCTCTTAGTTCAGGCATCAGTGAAAATAGCCTCTGATAAGATTCAGATGCTTTTCGACCTTTTATTCGATTCAACAAGGAGCTTCACATGCCCTCTCGTCAAGACTTAGCCAATGCTATCCGCGCATTATCAATGGATGCTGTTCAGCGTGCTAACAGTGGTCACCCAGGCGCCCCAATGGGGATGGCGGATATTGCTGAGGTTCTTTGGAATAAATTTTTGAAGCATAACCCAAGCAATCCAGACTGGGCCGATCGAGACCGCTTCGTACTGTCGAATGGCCACGGTTCAATGCTTATTTATTCGCTTTTGCACCTCAGTGGATACGAGCTCTCAATTGAAGAGCTGAAGAACTTCCGTCAGCTACATTCAAAAACACCGGGTCACCCTGAATACGGTTACGCACCAGGTATCGAGACAACCACTGGCCCGCTCGGCCAAGGTGTCACTAACGCCGTGGGTATGGCGTTGGCTGAAAAGATGATGGCAGCACAGTTTAACCGTGAAGACCATGACATTGTTGACCATCACACCTACACCTTCCTCGGTGACGGTTGCCTAATGGAAGGCATCTCTCATGAGGCTTGTTCACTGGCTGGTACGCTTCAGCTAGGCAAGCTAATTGCCATCTACGATGACAATAACATTTCGATTGACGGCGAAGTTGGCGGTTGGTTCGGTGATGATACGCCAGCGCGATTTGAAGCCTATGGCTGGCACGTTATCCAGAATGTGGATGGCCATGACGCAGCGGCCTTAGAAGCTGCCATCGAAGCGGCTAAGAATGAAACTTCGAAGCCAACCTTGATTTGCGCCAAGACCGTGATTGGTTTTGGTTCGCCGAACAAGCAGGGTACTTCTGGTGTCCATGGGGCTCCACTCGGTGATGAAGAAATCGCCGCTGCTCGTAAGACGCTAGGTTGGTCCCACGATGCATTCGTGATTCCTGACGATATTTATGAAGCATGGGATGCCAAAGATAAAGGCGCTGCTGAAGAAGCGGAGTGGGATGATCGCTTTGCCGAGTATGCAACCGATTACCCTGAGCTCGCAGCGGAATTCAAGCGTCGCATGGCGGGCGAACTGCCGGAAAGCTTTGCTGCAGACATGGCCGCTTTCATCGCCGATGCGCAGGCAAATCCGAAGAAGGTAGCAACGCGTCAGGCAAGTCAGATTTGCTTAAATCAATTGGGCCCTATCCTACCTGAAATGGTTGGTGGCTCAGCTGACCTTGCGGGCTCTAACCTGACCAAATGGGATGGAAGTAAGGGTGTAACCGGTGCAGATGCGTCGGGTAACTACATCTACTACGGTGTTCGTGAGTTCGGAATGAGCGCAATTATGAACGGAATTGCGCTGCACGGCGGTTTCGTCCCTTACGGCGGTACCTTCCTTATGTTCATGGAATATGCCCGCAACGCAGTTCGTATGGCAGCATTGATGAAGCAGCGTGCAATTTTCGTGTACACCCATGATTCAATTGGTTTGGGCGAAGATGGCCCTACTCACCAGCCAGTAGAACAGCTCACCTCGCTTCGTTCTACTCCGAACCTGGAAACTTGGCGCCCATGTGACGTGGTAGAAAGCGCTGTGAGTTGGCAGGCGGCAGTGGAGCGTAACGACGGTCCAAGTGCGCTAATCTTCACACGTCAAGGTCTTGAGCCGCAGCCGCGTAGCGCTGATCAGGTTGCCGATGTAGCCCGCGGTGGTTACATTCTTTCCGATAGCGAAGGCACACCAGAGCTAATTCTGATTGCAACGGGTTCAGAGGTTGAGTTAGCTGTTCAGGCCAAGAAGGCGCTCGCTGCGCAGGGTAAGAACGTTCGCGTTGTTTCCCTACCCTGTTGTGAGCGTTTCGATCAGCAGGACGCAGCTTATCGCGAGCAAGTCCTGCCGAGTGCTGTATTGCCGCGTGTTGCTATTGAAGCAGCACACCGTGACTACTGGTACAAATATGTAGGCCTAGACGGTCGCATTGTCGCCATGGAAACCTTCGGTGAATCAGCACCAGCGAATGAACTGTTCGAGATGTTTGGTTTTAGCGTGGATAACGTGGTGACGGTGTCGCTGGAACTGCTAGCTTAGGAGTTCGCGTGAGCGCTCAACTTGCCATTAACGGTTTCGGACGTATCGGTCGATCGGTACTTCGCGCCATAGTTGAACGCGATCTTTGGCACCACTTAGCGGTGGTGTCTATTAATGAACTGGCGCCTATTGAAACGATTTGCCACTTGCTCAAGTATGATTCCACACATGGGCGGTTTCCAGGCTCAGTGACTATCGAAGATAGTCGTTTAGTGGTCAACGGCCATGCTATTGATATTACTCATGAGGCCGAGTTCTCTGCCTTGCAAATCGACTGTGATGTACTTATAGAGTGCTCAGGGAGTGTTAGTGCTGAAGTGGCACGCCGACAAATTGGCGGCCGCTTGAAGCATATTCTCATTTCCAACCCCTCGCAGCCGGATGTAGATTGCACGTTGATCTACGGCTTTAACCAAAACCAAGTTACCCCGAGCGACGGCGTGATTTCCTGTGGATCTTGTACCTCAAATGCGCTTATTCCGCTGGTGGCGGCGTTGGATGCACAATTCGGCGTGGTAGCTGGAAGTAGCTTAACACTGCACTCGGCAATGAACGATCAGCCAGTTATCGACGCTTACCATGATGTTGATCTTAGGCTGACTCGCAGTGCCATGCAGTCGATGATTCCGGTTGAGACGGCCCTTGATAAGGGTGTCTATCGATTGCTGCCTCACCTTGAGGGCCGGTTAAATAGCTCTTCTATCCGCGTTCCCACGTCAAATGTCTCGGCTATTGAGCTTACTGTACAAACAGAACATGCATTAGATCGCAGTGCTTTTACACAGTGCCTTCAGCGACTAGCAGATGATAACCAATATGTTACGAACACTACCGAACCACTGGCATCGTGTGACTTCATCCACGACGATCAAAGTGCAGTGATTGACATGCCGCAAAGTGCGGTAGTAAACGACCATTTAGTAAAGGTACTAATTTGGTTCGATAATGAATGGGGCTACGCGAACCGACTGGTGGATAGTGCGCTTCATCTTCAACAAATGATCAGCTTGGGAGAGCTAACATGACCGTAAAGTTAATGGCAAACGAATCACTGGCCGGCAAACGCGTTTTAATTCGCGAAGATCTGAATGTACCAATCAGTGATGGGAAGGTGACTAGCGATGCGCGGATTCTAGCTGCGCTTCCCAGCTTAAAGCTGGCGTTGGAGTCGGGTGCTGCGGTGATGGTGATGTCTCATTTAGGTCGCCCTGTGGAAGGCGGTACTGAGGAAGAAAACGCCGCCTACTCGCTAGCGCCGGTCGCGGCATACCTAAGCAAGTTGTTGGGCCAGGAAGTGCCACTGATCAAAAATTGGCTTAACGGCGTAGAGATAGAAGCAGGACAGATCGTTCTCCTTGAAAACGTTCGTTTTAATGCGGGTGAAAAAAAGGACGACGAGGCATTATCAAAGCAGATGGCGGCACTTTGCGACATCTACGTGATGGATGCTTTCGGCACAAGCCATAGAGCCCAAGCAAGTACCCATGGTGTCGCGAAGTTTGCTCCCACTGCGGTGGCGGGGCCACTTTTAGCGGGGGAGCTTGAAGCGCTATCGCTTGCTCTTAAGGCGCCGGCTAAACCGATGACTGCCATTGTAGGCGGATCAAAAGTGTCGACGAAGCTCACTGTCTTGGAGCAGCTCGTTGATGTGGTTGATCAATTGATCGTTGGCGGAGGCATTGCCAACACCTTCTTGGCGGCCGCGGGTCACCCTGTGGGTAAGTCGCTTTATGAAGCCGACCTGATCCCAGCTGCGAAGGCGCTCATGGCGAAAACAGATATTCCATTGCCCGTTGATGTGGTGGTGGGCAAGGAATTCTCTCCTACTGCTGAAGCGGTTGTGAAGGCAGTGGAGGATGTAAGCGAAGACGATATGATCTTCGATATAGGTCCAGAATCGGCTCGTCAAATGGAGGCTCTCCTCACTGAGGCGAAAACGATTTTGTGGAATGGACCGGTCGGCGTTTTTGAGTTCGACCAATTTGCAAAAGGGACGGAGGCGCTTTCACAGGCTATCGCAAAGAGCCCTGCATTTTCGTTAGCGGGCGGCGGTGATACGTTGGCGGCTATCGATAAGTACAACATAAAAGACCAGGTATCTTATATCTCAACCGGCGGCGGTGCTTTCCTTGAGTATGTTGAAGGGAAAGTGTTGCCAGCAGTTGCGATGTTAGAATCAAGGGCCTAATCAAAGCAAATAGGGAACGTTGCGCACGCGCAACAACAAAGAGGATCTAACCATGGCACTCATTTCGTTGAGGCAGTTACTCGATCATGCCGCTGAATACAATTACGGTGTTCCGGCATTTAACGTTAATAACTTAGAGCAAACGCGGGCAATTATGGAAGCGGCGCAAGCCACAGACAGCCCCGTGATCCTCCAAGCATCAGCCGGCGCGCGCAAATATGCGGGTGCGCCTTTCCTTCGTCACATGATTCTTGCAGCGGTTGAGGAGTTTCCTGATATTCCTGTGGTCATGCACCAAGATCATGGGACTAGCGCTGCCGTATGTCAGCGTTCGATTGCGCTGGGCTTTTCATCGGTGATGATGGACGGCTCGTTGGGCGAAGACGGCAAGACCCCAACTGACTACGACTATAACGTTAACGTCACTCGCCGAACGGTTGAGATGTCTCACGCGTGTGGTGTATCGGTAGAGGGTGAACTCGGTTGTTTGGGCTCCTTGGAAACTGGGCAGGCTGGCGAAGAAGATGGGATTGGTGCAGAGGGTATTCTGAGCCATGAACAGATGTTGACGGACCCAGAGGAAGCGGCAGACTTTGTTGCCAAGACGCATGTGGATGCATTGGCTATTGCCATTGGTACTTCGCACGGAGCCTACAAGTTTACTCGCCCACCAACGGGCGATATTCTAGCGATTGATCGTATCAAAGCTATCCATCAGCGTATCCCGGGTACTCACCTAGTTATGCACGGATCATCATCGGTGCCGCAGGAATGGTTGGCGGTAATTAATGAATTTGGCGGTGAGATTCCGGAAACTTACGGTGTGCCGGTTTCGGAGATCTGTGAAGGAATCAAGCATGGTGTCCGTAAGGTTAATATCGATACCGACCTTCGCTTAGCGTCAACCGGTGCGGTGCGTCGCTTCTTGGCTCAGAATCCAAGTGAGTTTGACCCTCGTAAGTTCCTTCAGCGCTCTACTGAGGCGATGAAGGACATTGTGGTTAATCGATACGAAGCCTTTGGCACGGCAGGGATGGCGAGTAAGATTAAGCCGATCTCTTTGGACGACATGGTTGCGCGTTACGAGGGTGGCGAGTTGGATCCTAAAATTCGCTAAGCCATTTGGGAGCGATCATACTCCTAGTCGGAAAATAAAAAGGCCTCTACATGCTCTATAGAGGCCTTTTTCGTTGTGCAATATTTCAAGTCTCTAAAAGATGTCTTCTAGATCTCTACTCTGTTGAACTTCGTCGGACTGGTAGATGTCTTGAATAGCGTCAGGCTCGAACTCTGGCAGGAACTCGCGTCGGAAGTACTCTTGCACGCTATTTTGGCTATCACGGCTGCGTAAGCCATTCTCTGGGTTAATTCGAACGGAGACAACTCCGTCAGGAATTGGGCGTTCGTAAATGGGCTCATCCTGCAACGCTGCGCGCATATACTCAATCCAGATTGGCAGCGCGGCAGAACCACCGTATTCACGTGATCCTAACTTTTGATCGCTGTCGTAGCCTACCCAAACGGTGGTTGCTACGTTGCGTTGGTAGCCTGAGAACCATGCGTCCACGGGGCCATTAGTGGTGCCCGTCTTGCCACCAATATCGGGGCGTTCGAGGACCCGAGCTCGTCGGCCCGTGCCACGCTGAATCACATCCTTTAGTATGCTATCTAGAATAAAGTTGGCGCGTTCGTCAATGACACGCGGTGCGTCGATGGAGGTGTCTGTTTCGTCAACGTTAAAGTCAGAGAGCGATAGCGCCTCGAACTCGTCTTCAGATGCTTGAGCTTGAAGACGGCTTCGTTCGCATTGAACGTCGCAGACCACTACGCGAGGTTGCTCGAAAATGGTTCGGCCGGAACGATCTTCAACGCGATCAATCACAAATGGCTGCACGTGATAACCACCGTTAGCCAAGACTGCATAACTTTCAGCCATCTTCATCGGCGTGGTAGCGTAGGACCCAAGAGCGATGGAAACGGCAGCGGGGAGATCTCGTCGCTCGAAGCCAAAGCGAGCTATAAAGCTTCGCGTCGGATTAATACCCATTTGCTGCACTAGACGGATAGATACCATATTTCGACTGCGATAAAGCGCCTCGCGCAGCCGGATAGGGCCGCTAAATCGACCTCCGTCATTGGTAGGGCGCCAGATATTTTCGCCCCCAGCGTCAGCGATAACAACCGGAGAATCGTTAATCATCGTCGCAGCGGTCATGCCGCTCTCAAGCGCAGCAGTATAGATGAGAGGTTTAAAACTGGACCCAGGCTGACGCACCGCTTCCTGTACGCGATTAAATTTGCTCAAGAAGTAATCGTAGCCGCCAACCAGGGCGCGAACACTGCCATCGTTGGGTGAGATAGACACCAGGGCCGCCTGGGCGTCTGGAATCTGCACAATCGCATCCAGCGTTTCATTGAGGCGAACTACATCGCCTACAGCAAAGACTTCGGCCAGACTGACAGGCGTATTACCGCGAAGATCTTCGCTAATATAGCGCCGAAAATCACTCAGGTCTTCGCGATAATCTAAGGCAATTTGCTCGCCGTTGCTCGTGATAAGAGTGATGATGCCATCTTCTAAGCTGAGTATTGCTGCGGGAACTTTGCCGCCAATTTGACGAATGTCAGCGAGTTGAGCTGCCCAAGATTCCGCATTCGGCTCCCAGTCGGCGGGAGCCGGATTTTCGGAGCTCCACTGACTAAGAGTGGTTTCGGGGCCACGGTAGCCCTTGCGGGCGTCAAATTCGTCGAGGCCATCGATCACACTTCGTTGCGCTACTTGCTGGAGTTCGCTATCGATCGTCGTGTATACGCGATAGCCGGCACTTTGGTAGCTGGGGCCGTAAGTCTCCTCGGCATACTGTCGAGCCATTTCCGCAATATATGGCGCATGCACGTCAACTACCACATCGTGAATCCCTGCAGTGACGGGTTGAGCAACCGCTTCTGCGTAGTCACTTTGCGTTACGTAATTTAGCTCGAGCATTCGCCCTAAGATCCAGTCTCTGCGAATGAGTGCACGTTCAGGATTTACAATAGGGTTAAAAATACTCGGGCCCTTGGGGAGCCCAGCGATCATTGCCACCTGCGCGAGGTTTAATTCTGAAATATGTCTACCGTAGTAAACTTCCGCTGCCGCTTGAATGCCGTAGGCGCGCTTACCGAGGAATATCTTGTTGACATAAAGCTGGAAAATTTCGTCTTTACTAAGCTGCTGTTCAATCTGATAGGAAAGTAAGATCTCGGAAAACTTACGCGTAAAAGTTTGGCCGCGGTGAAGGTAGATGTTCCGTGCCACCTGCATTGTGATGGTCGATCCACCGCCTTGAATTTCCCCGGTACTCGCTAGCTGAACCACCGCTCGAGCGATGCCTCGATAATCCACACCGCTGTGCTCAAAAAAGCGATCATCCTCTGCGGCAAGGAAGGCATTAACCACTACTTCTGGAATGTCTTCTGCTAAGATAGGGATACGTTTCTGTTCGCCAAAAACACCAATAAGCTTATTGTCGCTAGAGTAAACCATTAGCGGCGTTTGCATCTGAATGTCGTTGAGCTCTTGCAACGGCGGCAGTTTTGGGCTCAGATAGAGGTATATGCCAGCTGCTGCCATGACTCCACCACCTAAAACGGCGGTGACAGACCAGAGAATAAAACGTATAAAAGCGGGTAGCTGCATAGTGAGAGTCAATTATCCAATTAAAATAGTGGTTACAAGTTGCCTAGTGCAGTTTAACACTGGGGCTCAGGAATAAAAATATACTTACCAATTCGATCCATAAAGGCGAGTACATTCGCAGTATATCGTGCTTTTGTGGCTGAGCTGACGAACGTATCACATTTGCAGCGCGAATTTTGTGTAAGATAACATGACTGAATAATATTTCTTCGTTAGGAATTAAATAATGAGTTTAAAGGGGCTGTTTGCAAAACCCCAGCGTCGTCTTCTAGGTCTCGACATCAGCTCTACCGCAGTTAAGCTGCTGGAGCTGAGTAATTCTGGAGATAAATACCGAATAGAAGCCTACGGCGTTCTTGGTATGCCTGAAGGCGCTGTTGTCGATCGTACGATCAAGGACCCTGATGCGGTATCCACGGTCATTCGAAAGTTGGTATCCCGCACGGGTACTAAATTAAAGGGCGCTGCTGTAGCGGTGACCGGATCTTCGGTGATTATTAAACGTCTGCAAATGCCAGACGGGCTGTCTGAATCAGAGCTAGAAACTCGCATTATTATGGATGCTGAGCAGTACATCACCTTCCCCATCGAAGAAGTTTCCTTGGATTTCGAAGTGCTCGGACCCTCTCAAACTGAAGGTCAGCTCGATATTCTATTGGTCGCGTGCCGTTCAGAAAATGTTGAAATGTTGACGGATGTTGTCTCGGCCGCGGGCCTAGTTCCCGAGGTGGTCGACGTTGAGGTATTCGCCTTGGCTCGTGCGTTTAGTTTCGTTGCTCCACAGTTGGAAGCGGATAAAGATTCCGCAATCGCCCTATTTGATATTGGTGCTACAGCAACTAACATTACCGTTATTCAGGGAGGGGGCACTGGCGTCCCACGTGAAGTGAACTTTGGTGGCCACTTACTAACCGATCAAATTATGCAGCGCTATGGGCTTTCGTTAGAAGAAGCGGGTCAGGCAAAGCGTTTAGGTGGCTTGCCGGATGATTATCAGTCCGAGGTGCTTGCGCCATGGATTGAGGATGCGGTAGATCAGCTGCAAAGCAACCTGCGAAACTACGTTTCCGCGGCGGCAATTAACGAAGTGGATTATGTGGTGTTAGCCGGCGGCGGCGCTGCAATTCCAGGGCTCGCTGAGGCTTTTGAAGCGCGCACTGGCATTCAGAGTTTCGTTGCGGATCCGTTCGCTCGAGTTAACTTTGCCAAGCGAATTAACAAGCGCGCTCTGCAGTCAGACGCTCAGGCAATGACGGTAGCAACCGGTTTAGCGATGTGGAGTTTTATTGATGGCAAACATTAACCTACTCCCGTGGCGTGACAAGCGCCGCGAGCTTAAAAAGAAAGAATTTATTCAGGTTTGCTTCCTAGTTTTAGTTGCGGTCGCGGGCGCACTATTTGCGGTTTCGCAGTGGTACTCAGCGGCGCAGGATAACCAGGCTCAGCGTAATGCGCTGTTGGATAATGAAATACGTCAGCTAAGACTTCAAGTTGCTGAAATTCGTTCGCTACGCGAGCAAAAGCAGGAAATGATTGATCGAATGACAGTCATTCAAAGTCTGCAGGGTGACCGACCGATGATTGTTCACCTGTTCGATCAGCTTGCGAGAACGCTGCCGCAGGGTGTTTTTTATAACACCGTAAAGCGCGAAGGAAATCGTATACAAATTGTCGGGATAGCGGAGTCTAGTGCACGAATCTCGGCGTTGATAAGACGTTTAGAGGCATCTGAGTGGTTTGCAGACCCGCGACCAACGGAAATCAAAGCGGCGCCACAGTATGGAGAGTTTGCCAGCCAGTTTAGCCTCGTGGTGCAGATCACCAAGCCGGTGCAAGATGAAGAGGAGGATAGCTAAATGTCATTACAGGAATCGCTATCCAAGCTAAATGAGATTGATATCAATGATCTCGACTTTGAGAACATTGGTACCTGGTCGCTGGCCGGAAGAATCGTTGTTTGGGCTTTACTCGCCGTCATTGTCGCTGGAGCCGGCTACTGGTTCGTCATTCAGCCCCAGATCGATGACCTCGAACATGCACAGTCTCAGGAGGTTGAGAAGCGTCGACAATTTGAGTCGATGGCGGCACAGGCCTCTAGTATCGATGTCTATCGCGCTCAGTTGGTGGAAATTGAACTGTCGTTCTCGGCGTTGCTTTCGCAGCTCCCGTCTGAAACAGAAGTGCCCGGTCTACTGGACGATATTTCCGAGTCAGGTATTAACAGTGGTTTGTCCTTTAAGAATATTCAATTGCGACCAGAGCAGGTTCGTGAATACTATGTTGAGCTTCCTATTCAGATTACCGTTTCCGGCGGCTACCACGATATGGGAACCTTTGTTAGTGGCGTAGCAGGCCTGTCGCGAATTGTAACGTTGCACAACTTTGATATCAGCGGTAGCAATCCCGATGATCTGAAGATGGAAATTACCGCCAGTACTTACCGCTACAAAGGGGGAGACGAGCAATGAAAAAATCCCTTCTTAGTGGCTTAGCATTAACCGTTGCTTTAACGGGTTGCACGGCAGATCAGTCCGATCTTCAGGGCTACGTTAATCAAGTTAAGGCACGACCAGCTGGCAGGGTAGAGCCGCTTCCCGAGTTTGCACCCTACGAGACTTTTGTCTACGCAGCGTCGGGCCGTCGAGCACCCTTTGAGCCGCCGATTTCAGCGGAGCAGATGCTGGCCCAACGTACTGCGCAGGTGAGCGAGATTCAGCCGCCTGTAGATCATACCCCACAGCCGTTAGAGCTGTATGCAATCTCAGATTTGCGAATGATTGGCTACGTGGATCATCAGGGTGCGCGCTGGGCGACGCTCCAGGATGCTGCGGGCTCTGTTCATCGAATTGGGGTTGGTAGTTATATTGGCAAGAACTACGGCCGCATCACCAAAATTACGTCAACACATATTGAATTACTCGAAATTGTTCCCAACGGTCCACGCTCATGGATTGAGCGGCCCCGTACCATGCAGATGGTCGGGTTGGAACAATTGGGCAGCAACTAAAAAGAGAGACTAGAGATGATCCGTCAAACAAAAATTGCATTGACCATGCTCGCAGGCGCGCTAACTTCAGCGCCGCTGTTAGCTACGGAATTGACGAATGTTGAATTCAACACTTTGCCGGGCGAGCAGCTCGAGGCAGTGCTAACATTCGATACCGCTGCGCCAACAGCCTCAGGTTACCTTATGGAGTCTCCAGCTAGAATTATTGTTGATCTCCCTGACACCGATAACGGTGTTGATCAGCGTCGCTTTAATCTATCGGGCGATGTCGCCACGAGTGCCATGCTGCTGTCAACAGATGAGAAAACCCGGTTAGTTTTTAATCTTAGCGGCGCAGGCCAGTATGAAATGCTGACGCGAGGCAACAAGGTTTCGGTGATTATTGATAAGCCTGCTGCTGCGGCCACCTCTCAGGGTATGACCCAGCAATTCGCGGGCGCTTCAACTTCGAATAATCAACTAGATGGCTTCGACTTCCGCCGTGGTGATCGCGGTGAAGGTAATGTGATTCTCGATCTAGGTAGTGCGAGTGCTAACGTTGATGTTGATTCTCGTGGAAGCGATATCATCGTCACAATTCCGAATTACACCGTTCCCGCAAGACTACTAAATCGTATGGATGTGGTCGATTTTGCGACACCAGTCAGCTTAGTGTCATTTGAACAGCGTGGTAGAGACGCCGTTGTTACCATCAATACCTCCGATGACTTCGACATGTCTGCCTATCAAGCGAATGACGAATTTGTCGTGAGTGTAGCGCCACTGACTCGTGAACAGCGCGCTGAGCGCGAAGCTGAGTTTGCCTACCAGGGCGAGACGCTAAGTTTTAACTTTCAAAATATTGAGATCCGCTCGCTGCTGCAGATCATTGCCGATATTACGCAACTAAACCTTGTTGCTAGCGATAGTGTTCAAGGTGATATCACCTTGCGACTCGTTAACGTTCCTTGGGATCAGGCGCTGGATTTAGTCCTAAAGACTAAGGGCCTCGACAAGCGGCTAATCGGTAACGTGCTTATGGTTGCTCCGGCGGCTGAGATTGCCGAGCGCGAGCGCGTGGAGCTTCAGAATAGTATTGATCTCGAGCAGCTTGCGCCGCTATACACTGAACACTTCGAAGTGAATTACGCGGATGCAGCGGAGATTAATTCGCTTTTCCAACAGATGAACGAAGAGACAGCTTCAGGTTTACTTAGCGGTCGTGGCAGTGTAATCGTGGATGAGCGCACTAACTCAATCATTATGAGTGACACTCAGGCGAAGCTGATGGAGTTCCGCGAACTACTACATAAGCTCGATATCCCGGTTCGTCAGGTATCTATTGAAGCGCGTATTGTCCTAGCAAGTACCGGTTTCAGTCGTGACTTAGGTGTCCGTTGGGGCTATGACTATGCAAATACAGGAAGTGGCGGTGATGTAAGCATCGGCACGGGTACGATAGATGGGGTGGTTGATATTGTTAACGGCGACCCACTGAGTTATGGCGATGCCCCAGGCGGTCTAGTTGTTGATTTGGCGGCAACGCCTTCGGCGGGAACGGCGTCATCGTTTGCAGTAGGCTTGTTGTCTTCGAGTGGTAACTTTCTGACCTTGGAGCTTTCAGCTCTGGAAGCAGAAGGCCGCGGTGAAGTTATCTCTCAACCTAAGGTGATTGCAGGTAATCAGCAAACAGCGGTTATTCAGTCGGGTTCTGAGATTCCATATCAGCAGGCAACCTCAAGTGGCGCGACGGCAGTCCAGTTTAAGGAAGCTACCTTGAAGTTGGAAGTTACTCCGCAGATCACACCGGACAACCGAATTATCATGCAGTTGGTGATTAACAAGGACTCTATCGGTGAGGTGGTTGCGGGCGTACCGACAATCGATGTGACCCAGCTAGAGACTCAGGTCATTGCTGATAACGGTCAAACCATTGTTTTAGGTGGTATTTTTGAGCAAGCTGTGGTCGAATCGGAGGCGAAGACACCAATTCTTGGTGATCTACCGCTAATCGGGCATCTGTTCAAGCAGACGAGTCGTCAGAATGATAAGCAGGAAACGCTTATCTTTATTACGCCGCGTATTTTGGAGACGCCCCTAGAAAGCTAATAGGGTAGGAATGAAGTCTCGTCAGAATATTTTTCTAGTTGGGCCGATGGGGGTTGGAAAGACTACCATTGGCCGATTACTTGCCGATCGCTTAGGTCGGCATTTTTACGATACGGACCGCGTCGTTGAAGAGCGAACGGGAGCCGATATTCCCTGGATCTTCGATGTCGAAGGCGAAGCGGGCTTCCGCAGAAGGGAACAGGCGGTCTGCGCCGAGTTGGCTCAGGAACAGGCGTTAGTCATCGCGACCGGCGGCGGGATCGTAATCAATGAAGAAAATCGTAAGGCGATTCGCCGCGACGGTATTGTTATCTTCCTCTCCGCAACGGTAGACCAGCTAGTAGATCGCACCGCAAAGGACACACGTCGTCCGCTACTTCAGAACGATAATCCCCGAAAAGTGATTGCAGAAATCTTTGAATCTCGCCTACCTCTTTATCAGGAATTAGCAGATATCACGGTTGCTACGGATAAGTCAGCGCCGCGCCTTTTGGTGAATGATATTCTGCGACAGTTGGATCAACATCATGAAAACTCTTAATGTCGAGCTGGGTGAGCGTAGTTACCCTATCTATATTGGTGCCGGCCTGTTGTCGGACAAGATGCTCTTTGAGCAGCATATTCGCGCCAAGCAAGTTTGCATTGTTACTAACGAAACACTCGCCAATAGTTATGCCAAGCAGGTCGCCTCGGCGCTGAGCGACTATCAATTAACTACTGTCGTGCTTCCCGATGGCGAATCCTTCAAAACGCTAGATACGCTCCAGCGCATCTTCGATCAGCTCCTTGAGGAGCGGCACAATCGCACCACGACTCTTATCGCTGTTGGTGGCGGCGTTGTTGGTGATATGACGGGATTTGCTGCTGCTTGTTATCAACGCGGCGTTGATTTTATCCAAGTCCCCACAACCTTATTATCCCAAGTGGATTCCTCTGTTGGTGGGAAGACAGGCGTAAACCACCCAGCCGGTAAGAACATGATAGGTGCTTTCTATCAGCCTCAGGCCGTAGCGATCGATTTGAGCGTTTTACAGACCCTACCCCCCCGTGAGTTATCTGCGGGTTTAGCCGAAGTCATTAAATATGGTCTAATTTGGGACCACAGCTTTTTCGAGTGGCTAGAGGACAATATTTCAGGGCTAAGGGCCTGTGACTTATCTTTGATGGAATATGCGATTCAACAATCCTGCGCCACCAAGGCTCAGGTAGTTGCCGCTGACGAACGCGAGGGTGGTCTTCGAGCCATTTTAAATCTAGGGCACACCTTCGGCCATGCTATCGAAACTCATCAGGGTTACGGCACCTGGCTCCATGGTGAGGCCGTTGGCACCGGAATGGTCGTGGCTGCAGAACTCTCTCAGGTCCGCGGTTACATCAGCGAGCAATTCGTAACGCGAATTCGCGAATTAGTTGCCGCAGCAGGTTTGCCTACTTCTATTCCTTCAGAGATGACTAACGAGGAGTTTCTCCACCTCATGGCGGTTGATAAAAAGGTGTTAGACGGCCGTCTACGTCTAATACTCAACGTTGGTCACGGCAAAAGTGCCATTTTTGACGATATTACCGAAGAATCTGTTAAAGTAGCGCTTGATCGCTGCCGAAAGGAAATTTGATTCGGCACGCGCCCGAGAGCATTCGCCCGTGAATACGGGCCTCTCCGCTAGGCAACCGCACGCATAACCACACGTTACAAGGTGCATTGTAAGTCGTAATAGCCCGTATCTTCGCAATTAGTGTACACTGCGAGGTCCGTGATCTCTCGCGTGCCTACCCGAGAATGCTTCACCCAGTCTACTTTTTCCGAGGGGATCCCATGTCGAACGGTTTATATAACGTCGATGAATTTCGAGATAATTGTGGCTTCGGCCTGATCGCCCACATGCATGGCGAGCCGAGTCACCGCCTGCTTTCTACCGCAATCGAATCGCTGGCAGCGATGACCCACCGTGGCGGTATCGCCGCCGATGGAAAGACCGGAGATGGCTGTGGCTTGTTACTGCAGATGCCAGACGCCTTCATGCGCACTACGGCACAACAAGCGGGCTTTGAGCTGTCTGACCGTTATGCAGTCGCGGTTATCATGGCGTCCAAAGACGCGTCGAGCTTCGCTACGCAAGAGGCGGCTATAAACGGCTGGATTACCAAGGAAGGCATGTCAGTGTTGGGCTGGCGCAAGCTACCAACCAATGCCGATTGTCTGGGCCCTATCGCCCTGAGCTCGCAGCCTGATTTCTATCACGTATTTATTGACCCCAACGAGTTGGCAGATGATGTATTCAATGCACGAATGCTCGCCGCTCGTCGCCGTATTCACCTTGAGCTAGCTGGTCAGAAAGGTTTCTATATCGCCAGTATGTCAACGGGTGTTGTTAGCTATAAAGGCCTGATGATGCCGGTAGATCTGCCGAATTTCTTTAGCGATCTTCAGGACGAGCGACTTGAAACAGGAATCTGTGTATTCCACCAACGTTTCTCTACTAATACCTTGCCGCAATGGCACCTAGCGCAGCCATTCCGTATGCTCGCGCACAACGGTGAAATCAATACTATTACAGCTAATAGAAATTGGGCCGAGGCACGTCTTAGCAAGTTCAACTGTGAACTGCTGCCCGAGATGAAGGAAATCGGCCCGTTAGTAAACCGTTCGGGATCAGACTCTTCTAGCTTGGACAACATGCTGGAACTGCTCCTTGTTGGCGGTACCGAGCTGCATAAAGCGGTTCGTATGTTGGTACCACCTGCGTGGCAGAATCTGGAAGATATGGATCCCGACCTCCGCGCCTTTTACGAATACAATTCCATGCACATGGAAGCGTGGGACGGCCCGGCTGGGCTCGTTATTACCGATGGTCGCTATGCTGTGTGTACGCTAGACCGCAATGGTCTACGCCCGAGTCGTTGGGTGTTGACTGACGATAACTTCTTCACCATCGCTTCCGAAATTGGTGTTTACGATTACGCACCAGAGAGTGTGGTGGCAAAAGGTCGCTTGGGGCCAGGTCAGATACTTACCGTTGATACCCATACCGGTGAGTTACTTCGTACCGAAGATATCGATAAGCTGTTGAAGGAAGCCGCTCCCTACCGTGATTGGCTCCGTCGTGAAGCAATTCGTCTAGAGCATTTAAGCTATGACGGCGATTTGCCCGCGGTCTCGGGAGATCAGTTAAGCACCTTGCAAAAGTTGCATGGTGTCTCCACGGAAGAGCGCATCCAAGTCATGCGCCCGCTCGCTGAAGGCGGTCAGGAAGGTGTTGGCTCAATGGGCGACGATACGCCGATGGCGGTATTGTCAGCTAAAGAGCGATCGATCTACGACTACTTCCGTCAGAAATTTGCGCAGGTTACGAACCCACCAATCGATCCTTTGCGAGAGGCTATTGTCATGTCGCTCGAGACCTGTGTTGGTCGTGAAAAGTCGATGTTTACCACCACGGCAGACCACGCATCTCGAATTATCATGAGCTCGCCAGTGTTGACGCCGCATAAATTTTACACGCTAGTGCGCAGTGGCTTTGAGGCGCATCGCGTGTTCAATTTAGACCTAAGCTACGACCCCGCGCAGCATGATCTAGCGACTGCGGTAAAAGCCCTGTGTGAGAAGGCCGCCCAGTCGGTTCGAGACGGATTCAGCGTCACGGTCATCACTGATCGCGACCCCGCGATTAATACCCTGTCAATCCCTGCGCTTATGGCGACGGGTGCTCTCCATCATTATCTTATTGAGCGTGGTTTACGCTGTGATACTAACCTCTTGGTTGAAACTGGCTCAGCGCGTGATTCACACCAGGTGGCGGCGCTGATTGGCTATGGGGCGACGGCTGTTTTCCCTTACCTTGCCTACGCTATTATCGATGATATGGTGGCCAGCGATGATGTACTCGTAGATCGCGAGCGCGGCTACAAGAATTACGAGAAGGGCATCAATAAGGGCCTACTCAAAATCCTATCTAAGATGGGTATCTCTACCATCAACTCCTACCGCGGCGCGCAGTTATTCGAAGCGGTCGGACTGTCGTCCGATGTCATTAAACTGTGTTTCAAAGGAACCTCCAGCCGTATTGAAGGAGCTGGTTTTGGTGAGCTAGAAACCGATATTAAAGCGCTGTCGAAGCGAGCTTGGAAGGCGCGTCTAGGGCTTGATGCAGGCGGCCTGCTTAAATATGTTCACGGCGGCGAGTATCACGCATTCAATCCGGATGTCGTCATGGCACTTCAAGTCGCCGTAAAATCTGGAGATTATGGAGATTGGGAAAAATACGCAGCGTTAGTCAATGACCGCCCAGTGGCGACGTTGCGTGACTTGCTTCGTATTAAGCCTCAAGCCTCGATTGACCTGAGTGAGGTTGAACCGTGGGAAGCTATCGTCAAACGCTTCGACTCCGCAGGCATGAGCTTAGGTGCGCTGTCACCCGAGGCCCATGAAGCGCTAGCCGTAGCAATGAATCGTTTGGGCGGACGCTCTAACTCAGGTGAAGGTGGCGAAGATCCAGTGCGCTACGGCACGGAGAAGGTCTCAAAGATTAAGCAGGTTGCGTCGGGGCGTTTCGGTGTCACCGCAGCTTACCTTCGAAGCGCAGAAGTCATTCAGATCAAAGTTGCTCAAGGTGCGAAGCCGGGCGAAGGTGGTCAGCTACCTGGTGGCAAGGTGAATGCACTCATTGCACGCCTGCGTTACTCGGTACCAGGTGTGACGCTTATTTCACCACCACCGCATCATGATATTTACTCCATCGAAGATTTAGCGCAGCTAATTTTCGACCTGAAGCAGGTTAATCCTAACGCGCTGATCTCTGTGAAGTTAGTGTCAGAGCCTGGCGTTGGAACTATCGCTGCGGGTGTTGCAAAAGCCTATGCCGATCTAATTACCATTTCGGGCTACGACGGCGGCACTGCCGCATCGCCACTGACATCCATTCGCCATGCAGGTTCGCCATGGGAATTAGGTTTAGCCGAGGCACATCAAATGCTTCGAGCGAACGACCTGCGAGGCAAAGTACGCGTGCAAACTGACGGCGGTCTGAAAACAGGCCTTGATGTCATCAAGGCGGCTATGTTGGGAGCTGAAAGCTTTGGTTTTGGTACCGCTCCGATGGTTGCTCTAGGTTGTAAATATCTTCGTATTTGTCATCTCAACAACTGTGCGACAGGCGTGGCAACTCAGAATGAGCAGCTGCGTGACGACCACTTTAGTGGCACCGTTGAGAATGCTATGAACTTCTTCAAGTTCGTTGCAATGGAAACTCGAGTACTACTTGCACAGCTCGGATTACGTTCCATGGCGGAGCTTATTGGCCGAGTAGATCTACTCGAGCGCACGGACACAAATATGCCGAAGCGAGCGGCTCTAGATCTAGGTCCGCTTATCCATACGGATGAATTCTTAGACTCGAAGCCGCAATTCTGCGAAGTCGAAAGTAATGATCCCTATGATAAGGCTGAGTTAGCCGAACAGATGGTACGCGATACCTTAGCAACCATCGAGGCGGGCCAAGGTGGCGAATTTAGTTATCCGGTCGATAACGAAGATCGCTCAATTGGCGCTCGTGTCTCGGGTGAGATAGCAGTTCGCCATGGTGATAAGGGACTGCAAAACGAACCTTTAGTCCTCAATCTGAAGGGTGTCGCGGGGCAGTCGCTAGGTGTATTCAACGCCGCTGGTTTGCACATCAACCTAGAGGGTGACGCCAACGATTACGTAGGTAAGGGTATGTCTGGCGGTCGAATCAGCATTCGTCCGGCGTCGGGTTCTCGCTTTGTCGCGAAGGATACTTCAATTGTTGGTAACACTTGCCTATACGGCGCGACGGGTGGAGAGCTATTCGCAGCGGGGCAGGCCGGCGAGCGCTTTGCGGTTCGTAACTCTGGTGCGACGGTAGTCGTAGAGGGAGCTGGCGATCACTGTTGTGAGTATATGACGGGTGGCCAAGTTGTTGTCTTAGGTCAGACAGGCTACAACTTCGGTGCCGGGATGACCGGTGGTGTTGGTTTTGTATTGGATCTAGAAGATAACTTCCCTCACCGTTACAACCGTGAGCTGGTTGAGATCCGTCGACTGTTCGGCGCGGCATTCGAAGAATATCGTGTGCACCTCCGCGAACTGATACAGAAGCACGTAGACAGCAACGGCTCAGCATGGGGCAAGGATGTTCTAGAAAACTTCGATAGATATATTAGCCACTTCTGGTTAGTGAAGCCCAAGGCAGCAGCGGTGGACGATTTGCTCAGTCAAATTCGTACCCGACCAGAGTGAGGATACGGTAATGAATAAGCGTTTAAATAATGACTTCCAGTTTCTGGACGTAGATCGTAAAGATCCCAATAAAATTGCTCTGAACTCACGCCAAGCGGAGTTTGTAGAAATTTATGAACCCTTTCAGAAGAAGCAGGCGGCCGCGCAGTCGCACCGTTGTCTAGATTGCGGCAATCCTTATTGTGAATGGAAGTGCCCTGTGCATAACTACATTCCAAATTGGTTGCGTTTAGTTTCGGAGGGCAAAATCTTTGAGGCGGCTGACCTGTGCCATGAGACTAATTCACTTCCCGAAGTCTGTGGTCGAGTTTGTCCACAGGATCGTCTTTGTGAAGGCGCCTGCACTCTGAACGATGAGTTTGGTGCGGTGACCATTGGTAACGTCGAGAAGTATATTACCGATACGGCTTTTGCTTTGGGCTGGCGTCCGGATTTATCGGCGCGAGTCATGACGGATAAGCGCGTGGCGATTATTGGCGCAGGACCAGCAGGTTTAGCCTGTGCAGATGTGCTAGTTCGTAACGGCGTGAAGCCCGTTGTGTTTGATAAGTATCCGGAAATTGGCGGCCTACTGACCTTTGGTATTCCCGAGTTCAAGCTTGAAAAGCGAGTCTTGAGCCAGCGTCGTGAAGTATTCGAAGAGATGGGTGTTGAGTTTAAGCTCAATACTGAAGTGGGCAAAGATGTTGATTTTGCGTCCCTAATTAGTGATTTCGATGCCGTTTTCCTAGGAATGGGTACCTATACGTCTATGCGCGGTGGTTTCCCGGGTGAAGAGAAGCAAGGTGTTTATGATGCGTTGCCTTTCTTGATCTCAAACGTTAATCGCAACCAAGGTTGGGAGCAATCTGTCGACGACTTCATTTCGGTAGCGGGCAAGCGCGTTGTCGTCCTGGGTGGTGGTGATACTGCGATGGACTGCAACCGTACCTCTATCCGTCAGCAGGCCGCTGCAGTGAGTTGTGTTTATCGACGTGATGAGGCAAACATGCCGGGTTCACGTCGCGAAGTTGCCAATGCTAAAGAAGAGGGCGTTAAGTTCCTCTTTAATCGCCAGCCAAGTGAAATTGTTGGTGATGAACGAGTTGAAGGTATTAAAGTTGTTGAGACCGCCCTCGGTGAGCCGGATGAAAACGGCCGCCGTCGCCCTGAGCCTATTGCAGGTTCCGAGCAGGTGATTGAGGCTGATATTGTCCTCGTAGCGTTCGGCTTCCAGCCTAGCCCTGCGCCCTGGTTCGCTGACTATGGGATTGAGCTAAATTCCTGGAATGGCGTAGTTGCTCCGTCTGAGGGCGAGTTCGCGTACCAGACAACTAATGAGAAAATCTTTGCCGGCGGCGATATGGTTAGAGGGTCTGATTTAGTGGTAACCGCGGTTGATGAAGGTCGTAAGGCAGCGGCCGGAATCATGGATTACCTCGACGTATAGTATTAGGGGCTTTTTTACTTCACAGGCTTTCTGTTGGCGACGTTTTGTACGACAATAGGCCCCTGTGAAGAAGGAGCCCCTATGTCATTCCCCGAATTAAAGAACGATCGATTTCTCCGTGCGCTTAACCGTGAGCCTGTAGACCGCACCCCTATTTGGATGATGCGTCAGGCTGGAAGGTATTTGCCTGAGTACCGTGCTACACGAGCACAAGCCGGCGATTTCATGAGTCTTTGTAAGAATACCGAGCTTGCTACTGAAGTAACGCTCCAGCCTCTTCGTCGCTACCCGGCCGATGCCGCGATTCTCTTCTCAGATATTTTAACCATTCCCGACGCGATGGGGCTTGGTCTCTACTTCGAAACCGGCGAAGGTCCGCGGTTTCGTAAAGTAGTGCGAACCGAGGCTGATGTTGCCGCGTTGCCGGTTGTCAATACCCAAAAGGATCTCAGCTATGTGACGGATGCTGTCACATCTATCCGACACGCCCTCGCTGGCGATGTACCACTTATTGGTTTTTCGGGTAGCCCTTGGACGCTAGCAACCTATATGGTTGAAGGTGGCTCATCTAAGGATTTTCGTAATCTCAAAAGTATGATGTATCGAACTCCTGAGCTACTTCATGCGATGCTTGATAAGCTGGCTCTATCCGTCATTGACTACCTCAATGCGCAAATCGCTGCGGGTGCACAAGCGGTTCAGATCTTTGACTCTTGGGGCGGCGCCCTATCAGATGATGCCTATCAAAAGTTCAGTCTTTTCTACATGAAGAAGATTGTTGCAGGACTTCAGCGCGAGTCCGAGGGGCGAAAAGTACCGGTTATTCTGTTCACCAAAGGTGGCGGTCAATGGTTAGAGGTCATGGCCGATTCGGGTTGTGATGCGCTAGGACTAGACTGGACCACCCCGATTAATCAGGCCCGCGATCGAGTTGGCCATCGTGTAGCGCTGCAGGGGAATATGGACCCAGCTGTACTATACTCAGAGCCTAAGCAAATCCGTGCAGAAGTTAAACGAATCCTCGAACAGTTTGGGGATAATCCGGGGCACATATTCAATTTGGGCCACGGTATTACCCCGCACGTTAAGCCTGATGCAGTTAAAGCGTTTTTCGATGCGGTTGTGGACTTGTCATCTCGCTAACAGAGTTGTAATGTTAACTAGTTCACATTAGTGAAGTAGGTAGCCGTCAAATTGTGACACTAGTCCGTGCGACTTTCGAGATTAGGATTACATTTACAAGGACTGGAGCAATTCAGTTCTTAATGCAGTTGGTAAAGAGATCATAAGATGGGTTTAAAGCAGGTTAAAGTTTTCACAACGGATCTAACGCTAGGCATGTACGTGTCCCGGTTGGATAAACCGTGGACCCAGACCCCCTTCCCGCTTCAGGGATTCTTTATCAAGTCAGCGAACGATATTAAGGAATTAAACTTCCACTGTAAGTATGTCTATATTGATACTGAGAAAGGCCGAGAGCCTATCAATGTAGATCGCAAACGCGCCGACGCAACGAAGGGCCCAGTTAAGGGCGTGGCTAAGGACGCGGTCTCAATTGCTAACCAAGCGATTGATGTTAAACGTATCCCCATCGCTCATGATGAATACTCAGAAGTTACACCGCTAAAGAAAGAAGTAATCCAAGCTCGTCAGATGCACAAACATGTCACTGATGCGGTAGAAAAGGTTTACGAGCAGGTTTCAGCAGGTGGATCGCCAAATTTAGCGGGCACCCAAAAAGCGGCAACGGAGATGGTCGATAGCGTTCTTCGTAACCCGGATGCGTTCACTTGGTTATCCCGTATTCGCGATCGTGATGAGCATACCTGGGGTCACTCAGTGCGCTCCTCAGTCTGGGCAGTTTTGTTCGGGCGGCATATTGGTTTGAAGCGCGAAGAACTGCAAATTTTGGCAACAGGTGTACTACTGAAGGATGTCGGCAAGATTAAGATTCCGGCTTCCGTATTAACAGTGGGAAAGCGTAACCCAGCTCAGGAAAAGCTATACCGCACCTTCGTTGATCACAGCGTTAATATTCTCCGCTCAATCCCAGAGCTCGATCGTCGGGTGATTAAAGTAGTCGCCAGTCATTGTGAACGATTAGACGGCAGCGGCTTCCCAAACAAGCTAATTGGCGACAAGATTCCATTGCTTGCTAAGATTGCCGGTCTAGTTACCGTTTATGATGAGATCTCGAATCCGCGTGGAACTCGTCAGACGCTATCTCCAAGCAAGGCGATTGGCTGGTTATATAAAGTTCGCAACCGCCTGTTCCAAGAGCAGTTAGTTGTAGAATTCATTCAGGCTATCGGTGTGTACCCAACGGGAACAGTCGTTGAGTTATCCACAGGTGATGTGGGTGTCGTGGTTGAGCAGAATTTCGCGCGTCGTCTTCGTCCTGTTGTAGCCATTGTGCGCAACGCACTGGGTGAGACCTTAGAGAAGATGAAGATTCTCGATATGAGTAGTGATGCGGAGCTCAAGCTTTCTAAGGGCGAATCACCAATTACTATCAAAGCGGACATTGAGCCGGGAACTATTGATATTGATATCGCTGCCATCCGAGATGGCTATATCAACACCGGCGGCTTTAGCCTCAAGAAGTTGTTCGGCTTTGGCGCCTAGTGCTGCTGGCTAAATAGTTTATGCCAATAAAAAACCAAAGGCCGAAAAGACCTTTGGTTTTTTTATGTCTGTCGGTAAACAAATCGGCCTAACAAATTGGCAGTTTAAGCCGAGAGATTGGGGGCTAAGCGTTAAGCCCCGCTAGCTTCCTCAGCGACATCCTTAAATTCGCCAATGACTTCACCCATCCGAACTGCAGTCCCGGCTGAGAAGCCATCAATCCACTCACTCGCGTCCTTTGGTGTCACCACGATAGCGGTCGAGCCAAGTTTAAAACGCCCCATCTCCGCCCCCTTAGCTAGCTTAACTGACGGTGAACGACCGGCTTTATCAAACTGACTCACAACGATGTCCTTGCTCAGAGGGCAAACTTGACCGCCCCATACCGTCTCAATACCCGCAACAATCATGGCGCCAACCAAGATAAGTGCCACTGGGCCCTTAGGTGTATCGAATACGCAGACTAATCGTTCGTTGCGGGAGAACAAGCCCGGTACCAACTGGGCAGTGACGCCGTTAACCGAGAATAAATCACCAGGCACATAGATAGCTTTTCTTAAGGTACCGCCAAATGGCATGTGTACACGGTGGTAGTCGCGCGGAGATAAGTAAATGGTGGCAAAGCTACCGTTGGCAAAGGTATCAGTTAGCTCAGGTTGTGCGCCAAGCAGACTATGAAGGCTGAAGTACTGACCCTTCGCCTGCATGAGTTGACCATTTTCGATGGTCCCACATTCGCTCACTACGCCATCCGCAGGGCTAACGAGGGTATCATTGCCGGAATCAATAGGCCGAGCATCGGACTTTAGTGCACGAGTGAAAAAGTCATTAAATGAAGCAAAAGCCGTTAAGTCCTGCTCCTGTGCATCGCTCATATCGATATCAAACTTCTTCGCGAAGTTACGAATAAATGCATCCTTGATCCAGGGTGTTTCGCTTGCGGCGAGTCTGCCCACTAAGCGAGACAGCGTATGTTGTGGCAACACGTGCTGAAGGGCGACAAAGAGTTGGTCTGAAAATTTCGTGCTCATAGTTCTACCTGTGTATCTTCGCGATTACCCCACTCAGACCATGAACCATGGTACGCGCGGATATCGAGCTCTAATAGGGTTCCAACGAGCCAGGTAAACCCTGATCGGTGGTGTGATTGACAATGGGTGACGATCGGCTTATCGAGGTCGACACCCTTTTGCTGTAGATATTCCATGGCATCAGTGCGAATTCGTAAATTACGCTGATGATCCATTAGCTCCGTCCATTCGATATTAATGGCGTTTGGCATATGCCCCGCACGCTGCGACAGCTGCTTCTCACCACTAAACTCCGCTGGTGAGCGAGCGTCTAACACCTGAAGGGGATTGGCCGAGTTGAATGAGGCAATGAGGTCCGATGCTTCACTTAGTTTATCCGAATCAATGGAGCCCGTGAAGTTGCCCTGTTCGGGTTCATGCCCTTTGGTCGAGCAAGCAAAGCCCTCATTGCGCCACGCAACCAGCCCACCATTGAGGTAGCTAGCGCGGGTGAAACCAAACAAGTCTAGCGACCAAAGCAATCTTCCGGCCCAGCCACCGCCCTCATCATCAAGCGCGACAATCCATGAGTCTTGATTGATGCCAAGTTTTTGTAGCACGGAGATCAGCTTTGCCTCGGTAGGTATCTTGCCTGGCGCTGGCAAAGTTCCGACGATGAGTTCCCGAAAATTTAAGTTGATACTGCCAGGAACGTGGCCCTGTGCAAAGTGATCGGCTGAGCTGAGGTCAACAATCACGAGGCGAGGGTCGTCGAGGTGTTCGACTAGCGCTTCGGGTTCGATTAAGCGTGGCAGGTGCATGTCCTATTCCTATTTGGGTTGTCCAAGGCCTTGGATGATCTGCTGGCAAGAGTGCCAGCGATTGGCCGATATTTTACCATCCTCAAGCGCGGCCTGAACAGCACAGCCGGGCTCTCGATCGTGGTTGCAGTCGCGAAACTTGCACAATCCCAGGTAGGGGCGAATTTCTTTAAATCCGCCGTAAACGTCGTCCGGCTGCATGTGCCAAAGAGAGAATTCACGAATCCCTGGGGAGTCGATGAGGTCGCCGCCCGAAGGGAAGTGGAATAGCTTTGCGGTGGTGGTAGTGTGGCGCCCCTTTTGCGTTGATTCAGATAGGGTTCCGACACGAGTGTCAGTGCCAGGCATCAGGGCATTGATCAAACTGCTCTTACCAACGCCAGACTGGCCTACGAATACCGTGGTGTTATCCTTTAGAAAGTCAGTTAGCTCGCTTAATCCAGCCTCGTTGACGCAGGAGGCGCGAACGACTCGGTAGCCGAGTTCTTCGTAACTATCGACCATTCGAATCAGCTTGGCGTGCTTCTCAGGATCTATGAGGTCAGTCTTGTTAAGTAGTAGTACCGGCTCAATGTCATTGGTCTCGGCCGCTATGAGGTAGCGATCAATAAGATTGGCGTGAGCTTCAGGAAACGGAGCGACAACCAACAGCATATGATTAATATTGGCCGCAACCAGTTTCAGTTGGCCGCGATGATCGGGGCGCTCCAGAATATTGTCACGCTCCTCCTGCGCAACAACTACGCCGGTAGGATTGCCGTTATGAAAGACAACTCTATCTCCGGTTACGAGTGCAGGGACGTTAGCGCGGACGTGGCAGCGAACTACATCGCCGGTGAGCTTGGACTCCACATCGATTTGAACGCCGTAGTGCGCGATGACTACGCCGAACTCCTCGTCACCCAAATGTGTATCGTGAAGTTTGGACTCGGCTTTGTCGGCCCGCTTTCCAGCTCGCTCACTGCGCTCGTCTTGGATCTTTTGGATGCGCCAGCTTTGACGGCGGGTTAACTTTCTTTTAGCCATAATAGAATTCGGGTCCCTAGGGACCCGAATAATAGCGTACTTAGCAACAAATAGTTACTCTGTCGGCTGAAGTTCCACGATTGGCAAGCCAAGAGATTCGAGATCTTCGTAGACCGCGGCTCGGTCGCCGACCACCACGATGGCTAATTGATCATTAGTAATCAATCTATTCGCGAGTGCATTGAGCTCACCTAGCTCAGCATTTATTAGCGCCTCGTTACGCTGATCAAGATAAGAGGCATCTACGTTGTAGGTTGCCATCTGACTGATTAGGCGTAGCTTTTGCGACGGAGTCTCGTAGGAGCGAGCATCACGCTGACTATAGGCAGAACGCATGAAGTTGAGTTCTTCTTCCGTCATGCCATCGGTTTTGAACGCTGCTAATTCTGCCAAAACTTCTTGGATGGAAGCTAGGGTTGAATCGGCACGTACTTCAGCGCTGGTGATGAAAGTACCTGTCTCGAGGTCGCCGCTGAATCCAGAGCGTGCACCATAGGTGTAACCTTTGTCTTCGCGAAGGTTCTGGTTGATACGACTGTTGAAGTTACCACCAAGGTTAAAGTTCATCAGCTGTGCATGCCAGTAGTCGCCGTTAACGTCCCATAGTGGTCCGTTAGTAGCGATGCGGATTGAGCTCTGCGCCGCTTCAGGCTTATCCATGAAGAAGATAGTGTTAGTCTCAGGCGCTTTCCAGCTGAGGCTTTCGACAGGTCGTTCCTCCATGTCTACCGCAATGTCGCCAAGTGGAGATAAAGCCGCTAGCACATCTTCCTGACTGAGGTTTGAGCTGACAAGGACCACCGCCATTTGCTCTGGGAAGTTGGCTGAGTAGAAGCCTACAAGGTCGTCACGGCTAAAGCCGCTAATACTAGCGGTAGTACCCGAGCTTGGATGAGCGAGTGGATTACTCGCGTCACCCATAGCCTGGTTCAACGCATCCTGCGCAAGTGCTGGACCACTGGTCTTAGACTGCTGAATACCCTGAAGAATTTCGCCGCGAATACGCTCAATATCCGCCTCGGCAAAGGCTGGGTTGAGCAGGCGTTCAATCAAGATCTCAACACCACCGTCTAAGCCGTCAGTAAGTACTGACAAGCTTGCGCTAGCTTGATAATCGCCCATGTTGAAGCCTACGCTGGCGCCGATACGTTCCTGCATAGCGTCAAGCTCAGCCAGACTATAGTTGGTAGTCGCTTCACTCATTAGTGCAGCGGCGAAGCTTGAGAGCCCTTCTTGCCCTTCTTTAAGATCACGCTGGCCTGCTTCGAAGCCCACCACTACACGGGTAGTTGGTGTTTCGGTGTTGGTCACGCCTAGTACGCGAACGCCGTTAGCAAGCTCACCTTCCCAAATTGCTGGCAAGCTGATTGACTTAGCATTGGGTACCGCAGGGCGAATGCTGCGATCGAAGTTATCCGTAGCAGGGCGGAAGGCCAGACCACTCATTGGCTCCTCAGGTACGAGTTGCTCTACTTCGTGATTGTCTTCACCAGCCGCTAGTTCAGTCATGCCCATAGGAACAACGCTGACGATTACCGCTGGTTTGCCCACGATGAATCGATTGAAGGCGTCAGTGACGTCAGCAGCTGTCACCGCACGGTAGCGAGATAACTCGTTAGCCATACCATTTGGCGTGCCCAAGAAGGTCTCGTAGTAAGCGAGCTGGCGTACCTTACCAGATACTGATTGAAGGCCGAATACCTGGCTGCGCTCAACATCACTAATGAAACGAGCAACGTCATCTTCGCTAACACCTCGCTCTACAAATTCATCAAAGCTCTCACGAATAGCTTGCTCCATGTCGGCAAGGTTTTCACCAGTTTGACGATTCTGTACCACAATGGCGGTCATGGTACATGCAAGTTCTGAGCAGCTGTGATTCAGGCTGGCGGATAATGCGCGACCAGTTTGAACAAGGTTTTTGTAAAGAATAGACGAAGCACCTTGGCCAATAATCTTGGCGGCGGCATCCAATGCAGGCTCGTCTTGATCAAACAAACTGACGGTAGGGAAGGACATCGCTAGTGCTGGCATGAAGATACGATCTTCTAGCGTCGCATAGCGGTCACTGTCCAATACCGCTGGCATAGCAGGCATTTTTTCTACCTCAGGTCCCGCAGGAATAGAGCCGAAATATTTAACAACCATCTCCAGCGTTTCGCTGACGTCGATGTCACCACCAATGGTAAGTGTGGCGTTGTTAGGTCCGTACCAACGGAGGAAGAACTGTTTAACGGCATCAACTTGAGCGCGGTTAAGATCATCCATATGTCCAATGACTGGCCATGAGTAGGGGTGGCCGGCTGGATAGGTATGCATTGACATGGTTTCCCATACGCGACCGTAAGGCGCGTTATCAACACGTTGGCCGCGCTCGTTCTTCACCGTTTCGCGCTGGTTCTCGAACGTCTCTTCGGTGATGGCATCCAGTAGGAAGCCCATACGATCCGACTCAAGCCACAGTAAGGTTGCCAGCTGATTTGACGGTGCAGTATTAAAGTAGTTAGTACGATCACTATTGGTGGTGCCGTTTAGGGTGCCGCCAGATTCCGTAATGATACCGAAGTGTTCTTCATCAGCGACGTGCTCAGAGCCCTGAAACATCATGTGCTCGAAGAAATGAGCGAAGCCCGAATAACCAATCTGCTCACGCGCTGAACCTACGTGGTAGGTCACATCAACATCTACTAACGGGTCAGATAAGTCTTGGTGGAGAACAACCGTTAGGCCGTTGTCGAGTTCGAACTTCTGATAGGAAATAACAACATCATCAGGAGTAGAGTTGACGGTTTCAACGAGGCGCACGCCGGCCGGTAAAACAAGTTCGTCTGAAGAACTGTTTTGTTGGCAACCAGTGACCGCGAAGATAGCAAGGGAAAACGCAAGCAGCTTCTTCATTTTTTGAGTCCATAATTGATTTTTTCGAAGTACGAGTATTACACAATTTCGGCGGGGGATACAGTAGTTACCGTTGAAACTAAGGGGTGTTCTCCTGCGAATTCTACGTGGAGGCTTAAGCTGTGCTATGATCGCGATGGGACTAATTAGGAAGCCACTATGTCTGTTGATCAGCGCTTAATTTGGATTGACCTAGAAATGACGGGTTTAGAGCCCGAGGTTGATACCATACTTGAAATTGCCACCATTGTTACTGACGCCGAACTTAATGTATTGGCCGAGGGGCCTAGCATCGCCATTCACCATAGCGAGCAACAGTTAGCTGCAATGAATGAGTGGTGTATTGAGCATCACGGTCGCTCAGGGCTGACCGAAAGATGTCTTCTTAGCCACGTTGATCTTGCTAAAGCCGAAGTCGAGACGATTGAATTTCTAAAAGAATGGGTGCCAAGTGGCGTCTCACCGATTTGTGGTAACTCTGTTGGGCAAGATCGTCGATTCTTAGTGAAGTATATGCCGGCATTGGAAGCGTATTTTCACTATCGCATGATCGATGTTTCGACGTTAAAGGAATTGGCTCGTCGCTGGAGTCCCGCCACGCTTGATCAGGTGCATAAGAAAGGCTCACACCTCGCCTTAGATGACATTCGGGATTCTATTGCTGAGTTGTTAGTCTACCGAGAGCAGCTTTTTAAGCTCTAGACTCTAGGTTCGCTTGCTCTTGCGGCGACGCTTACGGTTTGACTCCTGGCGTTCGATAGCCCATTGAATATGTTCGTTTAGCAGTTCACTGATGTTCTCCGCGAGACGCTGTTTGAGCAAAGCGATATGTTCGTCGCTGCTCGGGGCGTTACCGAGGCCGATTGCCAAGTTGCGCAGGAAATTGTGATAGCCAGATCGACGCAATGGTGAACCTACGGTAGCTGTCAAAAACTCCTCCTCATTCCAACGAAATAACCGAGATAGATCCGCACTGTCCAGATCGTTTCTCGGCGAGAAATCTTCTTCATTGGTCGTAGCGGGCTGTTTGTTCCAGGGACAGATAATCTGGCAGTCATCACAACCAAAAACCCGATTGCCAATCGCTTCGCGGAATTCGAGTGGAATGGGGCCGGTATTCTCAATGGTGAGATACGAGATACAGCGTTTCACCTCTAGCTGGTAGGGCGCAATGAACGCGTCGGTAGGACAAACCTTTAGACACGCCTCGCAGTCGTCGCAGCGGTCAGCGTCATCGGGTTGATCAATCGGTAATTCAAGGTCCGTGTAAATTTCCCCCAGAAAGAAGTAACTGCCATCCTCGGGGTGGATAATTAATGAGTTTTTACCTACCCAGCCATGACCAGCCTTGCGAGCGAGCGCTTTCTCCATCACCGGCGCGGAATCCACTAGCGCCCGCTGAGCGCTGCCGGGAAAGGCCTCGGAAATTTTGGCTGCCAACTTCGCGAGACGCTTGCGGAACAACTTGTGATAATCGCGGCCCAAAGCGTAGCGCGAAATATACGCGGCGTTTTCGTCCTTTAGTGGAGCAATAAGGTCAACGTCTTCAGGCAAATAGTTAAGCCTTACTGAGATAACCCGCTGAGTGCCATTCAAAAGGGAATTGGGGGTGTAGCGCATGTCGCCATGGTCCGTCATCCACTCCAGTGGCATATGCATGTTATCGCCGAGCCAAGCCTTCAAGCGTGCCGCATCCAACTCCAGATCCGTATCGGTGATACGGAGGTCACTGAAGCCTAGCTCGGTGCCCCAAGTCTTGATTTGACGGGCTGCCGTGTGCAGATTGAAGGGGTGCGATTGGGTCATAACACTCACGTGAGTTAACGGTTAAATTGCTGCTATTATCAACAGAGACGAATTACAAATTTTAGCGTATAAAGAATACACAATCACGATTTCATTCTTGGAGATGATGATATGAAGAAAGCTAAGTTAGCTACTTTGATTTTCGGCTTTGCGTTAAGTTCAGTTGCGTTCGGCGCGGGCGACCCTGCTGCTGGGCAGGCAAAGGCGGCCGTTTGTGCAGCCTGTCATGGTGCCGATGGCAAGGCAGTGATTCCAGGGTATCCGAATTTAGCAGGGCAAAATGAGCTCTATTTAGTTAATTCGTTGAAAGCGTACCGCAGAGGCGATCGCAAACCCGTAGGCAACGGTGCAGTGATGGCTGGCCAAGCAGCGGCCTTATCCGATGCAGATATCGAAAACCTTGCCGCCTATTACGCGGCGATGGCGAACTAACTGCCAAACTAGCCTTGCAACTCGCTTTGTAACACGGAACACTGGTTATAAAAGAAGCGGAGATTAGCCATGTTGCATTGGCAGCCCACCCTATCAAGTGGCACCGTAAAGCAGCTTGATAGGGATTTTCAACAGATAGAGCGAACCCTCGGCTATTCCCTTATGAAGCGGGCGTCGCACCACTGTGTGGAGCTTATCCAGACGCATTTCAATCCCCACCACTGCACAGTGCTGTGCGGCGGTGGTAATAATGGTGGTGACGGTTGGCAAATAGCCGCCGAGCTTAAAGAAACGGGTCGGTCCGTGGATGTTGTCACCTCCGTAGACCCAGGGTCGCTCATGGGCGACGCTAAATTAGCCTTCGAAGCTGCCGACAACGCTAGCGTGTCCTGGGTGAGCTGGTCTGAAGGTATGGCGTTTCACGCGGATCTACTCGTCGATGCGCTAATCGGTGTCGGCTTCGAACCTCCCTTAAAACCCAACCTAAAAAAACTGTTTCAAGACGTTATCGATAGTGATCTTCCCGTTCTTGCCGTGGACTGTCCCTCGGGCTTAAACGTTGATACGGGAGACGCCGTTAATGCAATTCCTGCTGAAGTCACTGCAACCTTCCTTAGCCTAAAGCCGGGTTTGCTTACAGGGGACGGCAAAGTGGTTGCCGGGCAAGTAGTAAAATATGACCTCGGTTGCCACGCTCGGTTCATTGAACCCTATCAGCGCCAGGCCGAACTGTTAGTGTCCGTAGATCCATTGCCCGCGCGCTCGACCAATCATTTTAAACACCAAGCAGGGCATGTTGTCGTCTATGGCGGGGCACGGCAAACTGCGGGAGCTGCCATACTCACGGCGGAGGCGGCACTATTTAGTGGTACTGGCTTGATAACTTTGGCTACCGATGAGCTAGGACAAGCTGCCATCAATGCCCGCCGACCCGAAATTATGGTGTGTCGTCATGAACAGCTAGAAAGTATTGCGTCGGTTTCTGTTTTGGCACTAGGTCCAGGCTTGGCTGACGATGACCATAGCCCGCTGACGCTCTGCCAACAAATAGCATGCCCTGCCGTTCTGGACGCCGGAGCGCTCAGGCTACTGGCGACGAAGCCAAGCTTTTCTAAGCGCTGGGTGTTAACACCTCATACGGGTGAAGCCGCAGCGCTATTGGGTGAGTCTGCTGCAGCGGTAAATGCTGATAGAATGGCAGCAGCTAAGCGGATACAGCGAAAATTTGGCGGTGTTGTGGTGTTAAAAGGCCCGGGAACCATTGTGTGTGACGCGGATAGATGTATCATCAATTCTTCGGGTAACCCGGCGCTCGGCGTGGCTGGTGCGGGGGATATTCTCACTGGAGTGATCGCGGCGCTTCAGGCTCAGGGGCTTGCTCCCTTTGAGGCGGCTGCCGCTGGCGTATTTTGGCATGGTAAAGCAGCCGACCAGTGGCGAGACAATCATGGCGAACGCGGTTTGAGTGTGAGTGAATTATTAGCGCTCATTCGAGCGCATATTAATGGAGTAGAGTTAGGTACATGTGGTTAGCAGACGAGGCCGCTACAATTGCACTAGGCAAGGAAATAGCGCGTGGCTTACAAGGCGGAGCAGTGGTCTTTCTACGTGGGCACCTTGGCGCGGGTAAAACCACGCTTAGTCGTGGTATTTTGCAAGGCTTCGGTCATACTGGCGCGGTTAAGAGTCCAACCTACACGCTAGTAGAGCCCTACGACCTCAAACCGTGGCAACTTTTCCATTTCGACCTCTACCGTTTAGGTGATCCCGAAGAATTAGAGTACATGGGTATTCGCGACTATTTTTCGGATCAAAGTATCGCGCTGATTGAGTGGGACGAACGTGGAGCAGGAATGTTGCCTTCGCCGGACTTGATTATTAATTTGAATGCGAAGAATGAAGGGCGGGAAGTGAGTTTTGAACCCTGCAGCGCAGCGGCACAGATTTTAGTAGCCGCCCTGAAATCGCAGGATGGCCAATAATGAAACTGCGTAACGCTTGTGTTGCCATTATCCTGATCCTCGTTAGCGCCGCTAGTCTCGCTAACACAGTGCAGGGGATCCGCACCTACCACGCCCCGGATAATACCCGCATCGTATTCGATATGAACGAATCTGTCTCCTACAGTTCCTTCGCGCTAGATAATCCCAGTCGTTTTGTCATTGATATTGAGAGGGGTAGCTTACTTTCTCACGTTGGTCTCCCCAGCTTTGAGGAAAGCAGTAGCGTAGATGGCTTACGCTATTCAACCAGTGATGACAAACTGCGCATAGTTATTGATTTAAGCCGTAGCGTAGGGGTTAAAACCCTCACTCTTGGCGCCACGGCTGATGCCGGCCCGCGCCTTGTGGTCGACATCCCTGAAGTCGACGCGCCCTCTTCTGTTATTGCCGTTGATACCTCTGCTAACCGCAATATTAGAGTAGTAGTCGATCCTGGTCATGGCGGTGAGGACCCGGGCGCCTCGGGACCCGGCGGTTTGCGAGAGAAAAATGTGGTTCTCGATATCGCCAAGCGCTTGGTTGATAAGCTTAATGCAACGGCTGGATACGAAGCCTACTTAACCCGTGATGGTGATTACTATATCCCGCTGCGGGGACGAAACGATATCGCCCGTCAGCGCCAAGCCGATTTATTTATCTCAATTCATGCCGATGCCTTCACCAATCCTCAAGCTAACGGAGCGTCGGTGTTTGCGCTCTCGGAGAGTGGCGCAACCTCGGAGATGGCAAGGTTCCTCGCTGAGTCCGAGAACCAGTCTGACTTGGTGGGCGGAGTTAATTTGGTAGATATGGAAGACCAAGTGCTCGCAGGCGTGCTCCTCGACCTGTCGATGACAGGAACGCTATCGCACAGCCTTGAGGTGGGCGCGGAAGTCCTCGGTGAAATCGGCGGTATTGCTCGTCTGCACAAGCGACGCGTTGAGCAAGCTGGCTTTGTGGTGCTTAAGAACCCAGATATCGCCTCTATTTTGGTGGAGACCGGTTTTATTTCAAATCCTGGCGAAGCACGAAAGTTGGCGACAAGGGATTATCGAAGCAAGATGGCACAGCGGATTTTTAATGGGGTTGACGCCTATTTTCGCGCCCTACCTCCAGCCGGCACACTGCTGGCCGCTTATAAGAGCGGTTTGATTCGTGAGCATACGGTTGCGCGCGGCGATTCGCTTGGCTTGATAGCACAGCGCAATCGCGTTAGCGTTCAAGCCATCAAGGCGGCAAATAATTTGAGCTCCGATGTGATTCACATTGGTCAAACCCTAATCATTCCTAACGAGTAATATGACTAAGATTCGTACCCTCACCCCACGGCTGGCAAACCAAATTGCGGCGGGAGAAGTTGTTGAACGGCCGGCTTCGGTGGCAAAAGAGCTGTTAGAAAATGCCCTAGATGCTGGCGCAACCCGCGTTGATATTGATGTGGAGCAAGGAGGAGTTAAGCTGATTCGCGTCCGTGACAATGGTTCGGGCTTAGCTTCGGATGATTTACCGTTAGCCCTATCCCGTCATGCCACCTCAAAGATTTACCAGCTCGACGATCTTGAGGCGGTCACTTCCTTGGGTTTTCGCGGTGAGGCGCTAGCATCGATCAGCTCGGTGTCGAAGTTATTAATGAGTTCGAGCGAAGATGGCGAAGCGGCGTGGCAAGCGCGAACTCAGGGTGCTGATATGGTGCCTGAGTTAAGCCCTGCTGCACACCCTCAGGGGACGACGGTTGAAGTACGAGATCTCTTCTTCAACACCCCAGCACGCCGCAAATTTCTGCGTACGGAAAAAACCGAGTTCGGCCGTATCGATGATACCTTCAAACGCGTAGCCCTCGCCAATTTTGGAGTCAACTTCACCCTGAGGCACAATGGTAAGGCAGTTCACTCGCTTCGCTCCGGAGAGGACCAATTATCCATGGAACGCCGAATCGCTGAGCTCTGTGGTAGGGCGTTTATGGAGGATGCGATTCACGTTAACGTCGCGGCGTCGGGATTGAAATTGTGGGGCTGGTTAGCCAAGCCTACCTTCTCTCGCTCTCAGGCAGATCTACAGTACTTTTTTGTCAACGGTCGAGCTATAAAAGATCGGGTAGTGAGTCACGCGGTTCGCCAAGCATACCGTGATGTGTTGTTCCATGGACGTCATCCAGCATTTGTCCTGTATTTGGAGTTAGATCCGGCAACCGTTGATGTGAATGTACACCCAACTAAACACGAAGTGCGTTTTCGCGATCAGCGTCTGGTTCATGACTTTCTATTCCGAACGCTTCATCGTGTGATAGCGGATTTAAAGCCGAGTGACTCGCTACCCGGCGCGATGGATGCATCGGCAATGCAATCGGCGTTGGCGAATGAAGCAGTTGTTAACGCAATTAACGAGCAACGCCCGCTGGGTTTTGCGAAGGCAGCGGATGCAGCTGGTAGCACTGGGAATTTTGGCGCTGGCTATCAGCCTGCGCCACCCAGTCAGAATAGCGATTGGAAGGGGCTATATTCGGACACTAGCTCGGCGGCTGATCGCGCTGACCTAACTTCAGTAACCCCCTATTCGTCTCAACAGTTGAGCGAAACCAGCACCGCAGATATTCCGCCCCTTGGCTTCGCAGTTGCGCAGCTAAAGGGCATCTACATTCTTTCGGAGAATGAGCAGGGGCTTATCGTGGTTGATATGCATGCGGCTCACGAGCGCATTACCTATGAGCGTATGAAAGCAGATTTTTCCGCCAATGGCCTGTTAGCTCAACCGCTCCTTGTGCCCCAGAGCCTAGCGGCGTCAGCGGGCCAGGTAGAAGCGGCGGAGGAGCATAAGCTCCTATTTACGAAACTCGGCTTTCAGGTTGATGTAGTCAGCGATGAGAGCTTGATCATTCGTCAGGTTCCAGTGCTGCTAAGTCAGGCGAATATCGAGCAGCTCGTCTATGATGTGCTGGTGGATCTTGAGAAATATGGCACTTCCGATCGTATTGAGGCACATGTAAACGAGTTGCTCTCTACCATGGCCTGCCACGGATCAGTGCGAGCGAATCGCAAGCTAACGATCCCGGAAATGAATGCTTTATTGCGCGACATGGAAGAAACTGAACGCAGCGGCCAATGTAACCACGGCCGCCCTACTTGGACGCTTATGACCTTGAATCAACTTGATAAACTCTTCCTTCGGGGCCAGTAGCGTGAGCACTTCGGCGACAGATCGCGTCGGCTTTTTGATGGGGCCTACCGCGTCGGGAAAGACGGCGTTAGCTATCGAGCTCTATAAGACCGGTGGCTTTGATATCATCTCTGTGGATTCGGCCATGGTGTATCGTGGCCTAGATATTGGTAGCGCCAAGCCATCTGTGGAAGAGCTCGCTCAAGCGCCGCACCGCCTAATTGATATTCGCGATCCCGCCGATGCCTATAATGTCGTTGATTTCCGTAACGAGGCGTTACGTGAAATCGAGCGCAGTCACGCCCGCAATCGGATACCGCTCTTTGTGGGCGGCACCATGCTCTACTACAAAGTGCTTTTAGAGGGCGTGGCAAATATGCCCTCTGCCGACCCGGCGGTGCGAGCTCAGGTGGAGGCCATCGCAGAGGATCGTGGTTGGCAGGCCGTGCACGAGCTACTTACTGAGGTTGATCCCAGTGCCGCTGAACGAATTCACCCTAATCATTCGCAGCGTTTGTCACGCGCCTATGAGGTGTTTCTGCAAACCGGCAAACCGCTAACGCAGTGGCACACCGAACAGCAAAAGGATGATCTGCGTGAACGTTACAATGTTCGCCAAGTAGCAGTCATGCCTACGGATCGAAAAATACTTCACCGGCGCATTGAGAAGCGTTTCGATCAGATGATGGAACTTGGTTTCGAGGCAGAGGTGACCGCACTGATGAATCGGGGTGATCTGCACCTCGATTTACCCTCTATGCGCTCCGTTGGCTACCGACAGATGTGGCTTTATTTGGCGGGTGAGCTTAGCTTTGAATTGATGAGAGAGCAGGTTCTCGCGGCAACTCGACAGCTGGCAAAACGACAATTTACCTGGCTTCGTGGCTGGGAGGATGTTTTTCACCTCGATGTTTCGGGAACCCCTGATTGGGACAGTCTAAATAATGTCGCTTTGCGCTACTATCAGCAGGACTAACGGTGGTACACTTTGACGAGCGGATAATTAATTCGTCATTTTTTTGGCAGTCATGCTATACCTAAGTTTGCTATAGTCGTTTTAGATTGCTTAATCACTCAAGGAGAAAGTCATGTCAAAAGGGCATACCCTACAAGACCCTTATTTAAACGTTCTTAGAAAAGATCGCATTCCTGTGTCAATTTACCTCGTCAACGGTATTAAGTTGCAGGGTCAAATTGAGTCGTTCGACCAGTTTGTTGTCCTCCTTAAGAATACAGTTAGCCAAATGGTCTACAAGCATGCAATTTCAACAATTGTTCCTGCTCGTGCCGTGCGCGTTCCAGTTGCTAACCCGGCTGAGGCTAGCGACGCTGAATAAGGAAAGATATTCCTTTGTTTTTTGATCGACCCGACTCAGGTGAGCTTGCTGTTCTAGTTCACCTAGAGTTCTCTCAATTAGAATCTTCCGAAGACCCCCGCGAATTTGAAGAGCTAGTTCTAGCAGCTGGCGGTGATCCTGTAGCTTTCATTACTGGAAAGCGTGCAATGCCAACCGCAAAGTATTTTGTTGGTACTGGTAAGCTTGAGGAAATTCGCGAAACGGTTGAGCAGGAAGGCGCCCAACTTGTTATTTTCGACCACAATCTAAGCCCCTCTCAGGAGCGCAACATTGAAGCGCAGTTGGGCTGTAGAGTGCTTGATCGAACCGGTTTGATTCTTGATATCTTCGCTCAGCGTGCACGTACCCATGAGGGTAAGCTGCAGGTTGAGCTGGCTCAACTACGCCACATGTCTACGCGTTTGATTCGCGGTTGGACGCACTTGGAACGCCAAAAAGGTGGTATTGGTCTGCGTGGTCCCGGTGAAACACAGCTGGAATCTGATCGGAGAATGCTCCGCGAGCGTATACAGTATATAGAACGTCGGCTTGATAAGGTGCGTAAGACTCGCGCCGAAGGTCGTCGCTCCCGTACTCGTGCATCGGTCCCTACCGTGTCGTTGGTTGGCTACACTAACGCGGGCAAAAGCACGCTGTTTAATCGTCTTGCTAACTCAGATGTGTTTGCAGCGAATCAGTTGTTTGCCACACTAGACCCTACTATGCGCCGCATTGAGGTGGAGGACGTAGGGCCAGTGGTTTTAGCCGACACCGTTGGCTTCATTAGTCACCTACCGCATCGCTTAGTTGAGGCGTTTCGTGCCACGTTGGAAGAGGCGGCCTCAGCCGATCTACTGCTCCATGTTGTGGATGCGAGTGAGATGGGCCGTGATGAACAAATTGCACACGTTGATGAAGTGCTGGAAGAGATCAAGGCCAAAGAACTCCCGACGCTGATGGTGTTCAACAAGATTGACCTGTTAGGTCATGAAGAGGGACGCATCGATCGTGACGAACATGGCGTGCCGTGGCGCGTTTGGGTTTCCGCCGTCACGGGAGCTGGTATCGGCCAGTTGGCGGCAGCGCTGCGAGAGCGTTTGGGCACCGGCGTCATTAGTGCTCGGTTGGAGCTACAACCCTCTCAAGGGCGGTTGCGTGCTGAACTCCACAATCGGGGTGTCGTGACTAGTGAAGCTTACCTAGACAATGGTAACGTCAGCTTGGATGTCAAAATTAGCACGATGAACCTCGCTCAAATGCGAGCTCATGACGCCGAGGCGGATGAGGCTTTCACGGCATCTGGGCATCCAAAGCCGAAACCAACGCTGTTCTGATTTGACGCAGCACTTCGGTTACTGCGGTAGTAATTGCTTCGGCAAATGACTATATTTGCATACATAACAATTTGCTTAACGATATTGGAGAAAGATTATGGCTTGGAATGAGCCCGGCGATAAAGGCCGTGACCCTTGGGGTGGCGGCAATAAGAACGACGGCCCACCGGACCTTGACGATGCACTGAAACAACTGAATGACCGCCTGCGCGGTTTGTTTGGCGGTGGCTCATCAAACGGTGGTAAAGGTGGTTCAGGGTCCTCAATGGGGATTGTTGGGCTCGTTATCGCTGTTGTGATTCTTCTTTGGGGCGCCTCGGGGATCTATCAGGTAAACGAACAGGAGCGCGGCGTAGTATTGCGCTTGGGGATGTTCCATGAAGTCGTCGGCCCAGGTCTTCAGTGGAATCCGCCATTAATTGATGATGTGACGATTGAGAACGTGACGAACCTTCGTCCTCACCGCACCAGCGGCCGTATGTTGACCAAAGATCTCAACTTGGTCGAAGTAAGCATCTCGGTGCAGTATCGCATTTCTGATATTCAAAACTTTGTACTCAAGGTTGATAACCCAGAGCGATCTTTGCGCGAAGCGACCGATTCGGCGCTGCGCCAAGTAATTGGTGCAACGGATATGGACGCTGTGCTAACGGATGGTCGAGCGGCTATTGCCACTGAAGCGAGAGTTCGCCTTCAGGCGCTAATGGAAGTTTACGCGACCGGTATTGAAGTAACTAAGGTTGCGATTGAACAATCTGAAGCGCCGGCAGATGTCCGCGATGCGTTCAACGACGTGAGTCGTGCCCTAGAGGATCGTGATCGTTTGAGCCAGGAAGCGGAGGCTTACGCATTAGGTATCGTGCCGATTGCGCGAGGTCAAGCTCAGCGTGTTTATCAGGAATCGGAAGCGTATCGTGATCGAGTCATCGCAGAAGCGGAAGGTGAAACGGCTCGTTTCAACGCGTTACTGGTGGAGTACCAGCGCGCGCCAGAAGTCACTCGCCAGCGTTTATACATTGATATGATGCAAGATGTCCTCGGTGACAGTAACAAGGTCATGATTGATGTAGAGGGTGGCAACAATATGATGTACCTCCCACTTGATCGTCTGATGCAGTCCAACGCACCTCGTTACAACCTAAGTGAAACTAGCATGCGCGAAGCGCAGGCAACGCTCGAGTCTTTGCGAACTCAGCAACCAACCGAAGTTCCAAATAATGCGCGAGGTCCACGCCGATGAGCTCGAATAAACCAGTTTTTGTCCTAATTGGCCTGTTAGTTCTCGCTTTCATCACATCGAAGTCTCTTTACGTGGTGTCGGAAACTGAGCGTGCCGTTAAACTTCGCTTCGGTAAGATGGAAGAGGCGGATATTGCACCAGGCTTGCACGTAAAGATGCCGTTTGTAGAGGATGTTCGCTTCTTCGATGCACGAGTTCAAACGCTTGATGCACCGCCGGAAGACTTCCTGAATGCGGAAAAGAAATTGTTAACGGTCGACTCGTTTGCCAAGTGGCGTATTATAGACGTTGATCGTTACTACACATCTACCAACGGTGATGTGCGCAGAGCCGCTTCATTATTGGCGCAGCGTATTTCAGAAGGTTTGCGTAACGAATTTGCGCTGAGAACTCTCTCTGAAGCGGTGGCGCTCGAACGTGACGAAATGATGGAAGATCTGACTGCCGGCTTAGTCGATGCTACTCGAGATCAGCTAGGTATTGAGATTGTTGATGTTCGCGTCAAGAAAATTGAACTACCTAACGATGTTTCGAGCGACGTTTTCCGCCGCATGCGCGCGGAGCGTGAGCGTCAGGCTCGTGAATACCGTTCACAGGGGCAAGAAGTTGCCGAGGGTATTCGCGCTGACGCAGATCGTCAGAAAATCGTTATTGAAGCAAACGCGTATCGTGATGCAGAGATTCTTCGTGGTGAGGGCGATGCCCGTGCGGCGGCCATCTATGCTGAGTCCTACGGAAAAGATACCGAGTTTTACACCTTTTGGCGCTCGCTAGATGCTTATCGTAATACCTTCAATCGTGACGGTGATATCATGGTATTGCAGCCAGATTCAGAATTCTTCAATTACCTGAAGGACTCTAACGGTAAGGCTGACTAAAAAAGGTTAGCCGCCCCGTCTATAGGGTGGTAGAATCCGTTAACCGGGCTTGCCCGGTTTTTTTGTGCAAGAAAATCGCCTATTAAGACTGCTAAATTTAGCATTCAGTGAAGCGAAATTATTAAGGGATAGAGTTGAGATGAGTAGCGTTAATCGTTGGTTACTTCCGGAGGGCATTGAAGAGTTGTTGCCTGAGACCGCGCGTCGTGTTGAGTTCCTTCGTCGACATTTGCTCAATCTCTATACCTCTTGGGGCTATCAACTTGTTATCCCTCCGCTCGTCGAATTTACCGAATCACTCCTGTTAGATCAGAATAGCGACTTAGATCTAAAAACCTTGAAGGTGATGGACCGAATTAGCGGTAAAATGATGGGGCTTCGCGCCGATATTACCGCTCAGATTGCCCGTATCGATGCTCACGCTATGCGCTGTTCCGGTGCCAATCGTCTCTGCTATGCAGGTTCTGTAGTTCATACTACGCCGTCTGCACCGCTAGCATCGCGCTCGCCGATTCAAATTGGCTGTGAGCTCTATGGTGAACCCTCCGTTAGCGGTGACGTTGAGGTCATGTCGTTAATGTTGCAAACGCTTACGACCATCGGCGTTTCGGATTTAACGCTAGATCTTGGACATATCTCCATACTCGAAGAATTACAGTTGGCAGCTGAGCTCAGCGAAGCTGATCGTGAAGCCCTGGCTGCAGTGCTGAAAACTAAGTCTCTGGCGCAGCTTGATGCGCTACTTGCTAATTTGCAGATAGACGCAAAAATTCAGCAGCAACTTCGTGCTGTTGCTACTATTCAAGGTGGTAGCGATGCGCTGGTTGAGTTGGATGGGCTATTACGCGGCACAACCAACAACTTAGATGTAGCGTTAGATGAGCTGCAAACGAGCTTTAAGGTGATAACTAAGCGCTTCCCTGCGGTTGCGGTATTTATTGACCTTACAGAGATGCGTGGCTTTGACTATCACACTGGGCTGGTTTTTTCGGCATTATCTAGTGCGTCAGGAAAGCCATTAGCCAACGGCGGCCGATACAACAATATCAGTCACCAGTTTGGACGCGATCGCGCTGCAACCGGTTTTAACTGCGACTTGAAGGCACTTAGCCTCGTTGCAACGGTTGAACAGCCCGATAGCCAAGTGCCAATCCATGTTGCTTCAACGGATGTTGAAGAATTGTGGCAGGAAATTGAAGTACGTCGCCACAATGGCGAAATCGTAGTTGAAGGTGATGCATCGAAAGGTGGCCGACAGCTAATTTATCGAGATCAGCGCGCTGTGCTGATTGATCTTTAACTTGTAAAACGACTGGCAGAGATACCATGGGAAATAACGTAGTTGTACTTGGCACGCAATGGGGTGACGAGGGCAAGGGTAAAATTGTTGATTTATTAACGGACCGCGCACAGGTCGTTGTTCGCTTTCAAGGCGGACACAACGCTGGGCACACGTTAGTAATTGACGGCAAGAAGACCGCCTTGCACTTGATTCCGTCGGGAATCCTCCGCGAAAAAGTTCACTGTGCCATTGGTAATGGTGTGGTCTTGGCTTTGGATGCGCTTCATAAAGAAATGAAGGGTCTCGAAAACAATGGCGTCCCCGTTCGCGAGCGACTTACCATTTCGAATGCCTGCCCGCTTATTTTGCCTATCCACGTAGCGCTTGATGTAGCTCGTGAGAAAGCTCGTGGTGCTAAGAAGATTGGTACTACCGGTCGTGGTATTGGCCCAGCATACGAAGATAAAGTGGCACGTCGCGGTCTTCGCCTAGGCGATGCACTCAACCCTGAGCTATTTGCTGAAAAGCTAAAGGGTGTTATGAAGTACCATAACTTCATGCTCACCGAGTACTACGGTGAAGAAGCGATTTCTTACGAGGAAACGCTTGAGCAAACACTAGCAATGGCCGAAGATCTTCGACCGTTGATTGCCAATGTAACAGAGTTACTTCACACCTACCGTGAAAATGGCGCGAACATTATGTTCGAAGGCGCTCAGGGCTCATTGCTTGATATTGACCACGGTACTTACCCGTTTGTAACCTCGTCAAATACTACCGCCGGTGGCACCGCCACGGGTTCTGGTGTTGGACCGCTTTATCTTGATTACATTTTAGGTATCACTAAGGCTTACACAACCCGTGTTGGTTCTGGTCCTTTCCCAACTGAACTCTTCGATGATGTTGGTGCTCGCTTAGCAGAACGCGGCCACGAATTTGGCACTACTACGGGTCGTGCTCGTCGTTGTGGTTGGTTTGATGCCGTAGCGCTTAAGCAAGCGGTTCGTATCAACTCAATTTCCGGTATTTGCTTAACTAAGTTGGATGTTTTAGACGGCCTAGAAGAAGTGAAGATTTGTACGGCTTACCATGATGCCAACGGTGAGTCAGTTGCAGCGCCTACCTCTGCAGACGAATACGAGTTGATTAAGCCAGTTTATGAGTCAATGCCAGGTTGGACTGAAAATACCGTGGGCGCTACGTCTATGGATCAGCTTCCGCAGGCAGCGTTGGATTATATCGCTCGTCTTTCGGAAGTGTGTGGCGTTCCTATCGATATCGTTTCTACGGGTCCAGACCGAGTTGAAACCGTGGTATTACGCCATCCATTCGAAGCGTAATCTACGCGGAGAATAGCAAAAGGCACCCGTTCGAGGCGCCTTTTTTGTGTCTGCTTTTTGAGTGCTAACTAGAGTTTTCGGCAGTCTATTACATAGTTGGTGTTGCAGGGTTGTTGGAGTGATCCTGCGCTAGCTCATTTTCGATGTCTTCTATTACATCTTGAACCTGTTCAAGATCTAGCGTTCTCATGCCAATAGCGATAAGAATGGCAAGGAGCAGCTGGGCGCCAAGCGTGCCGGTAGTAATCTTCGTGCGCAGCGTACCTGGACGCTGATGAATACCCATGGCTTCAAGTCGCTCGGAGAGCTCTTTATATTCCATCCCCTTTAGTACCATTTGTGAGCGAATTAGGCGCTTGAGCGTCTCACGCAATGCGGGGGTGTCATAATTGCTGCCTGCCATATCCAAATCACCTTTTGTTAAACATACTTAATGTTACGATAGTTGAGAAATAATTTGAAGTTATATTAACTATGTGTTAATAATAGTTAACAAATAACAAAAAAAGGAGTTTTATGATGGATATCGTATCGATAGTCATACTGATTGTTGCGGTCATTACCGTATTAATGTCTATTAAAATGGTTGATCAGGGTTGGATGTATACGGTGGAGCGATTTGGTCGTTACACCAAGACCATTGGTCCAGGTATTAATTTCATTGTTCCCGTGGTTGATAAGATTGGCCGTAAGCAGAACATCATGGAGCAAGTGTTGGATGTTCATCCTCAGGAAGTGATCTCCCGTGACAACGCCATGGTCACCACCGATGCTGTATGTTTCTTCCAAGTCATTGACGCCGTTAAAGCCTCCTATGAAGTGAATGATCTTGAGCGCGCCATGCAGAATTTGGTGATGACCAATATCCGTGCAGTACTGGGCTCTATGGAGTTGGATGAAATGCTGTCCAGCCGCGATAGGATCAATATGGCGCTACTAGAGAAGGTTGATGAAGCCACCGACCCATGGGGTGTGAAGGTGACACGTATTGAAATTCGTGACATTACGCCGCCACGTGACCTCGTAGATTCAATGGCAAACCAAATGAAGGCCGAGCGAGATAAGCGTGCTGCCATCTTGGTTGCGCAGGGTGTTAGGGAAGCAGAGATCCAGCGAGCGGAAGGTGAAAAGCAGGCCGAGATTCTTCGCGCGGAAGGTGCTCGAACCGCTGCATTCCTTGAGTCTGAGGCTCGTGAACGAGAAGCTGAAGCTGAGGCAAAGGCCACCCGAGTGGTCTCTGAGTCTATTGCTGCCGGGGACATTAATGCCATTAACTACTTCGTGGCGCAAAAATATACTCAAGCGCTTACTGAGATTGGTAGTGCGGAGAACTCTAAAGTGGTATTGATGCCGCTAGAGGCAAGCAGTTTAATTGGTTCGCTGGACGGAATAAAAAATGTACTGGCTTCAACCAAAGAGTAAGAGGTGCTAAGTATGGATATTGAGATTCTATGGTGGCATTGGGTAGTCCTAGGAGGCGCATTAATTGTGCTGGAGTTGCTCGGGGCTGCGGGGTTTCTAATGGGGATTGCGGTGGCAGCGCTGGGAACAGCGGTGCTAGCTGCCTTGCTGCCCATTGGTTGGGAGTTGCAGTTGCTGGCCTTCGCCCCGTCGGCCGCCTTGCTCTCATTCCTGTATATCAAGCGATTCAGATCCTTCAATGAGAAAACGGATCGTCCACAGCTTAATAACCGTTTGGTACAGCTGATTGGTCGCGAAGGTAGCGTAGTGAATGTTGGCGCTGCACACGCGAAGATTCAAATTGGCGATAGCCTCTGGTCAGTAGTCTGTGACGAGTCGCTAGAGGTTGGTGATCAAGTGGTTATTACGGCCCTCAGTGGCGATATGCTACAGGCAAAAAAGGCGAGTCATTGACTCGCCTTTTTATTAGCTTTGGGGGTGCTCATTATCTTTAAGGATTGGGTGGCTGGTAGCCTTATTCGTCTTGTCGTCTTGTCGTCTTGTCGTCTTGTCGTCCTGGCTTAAGCCGGAATTCCCGTTGAGTCTCGCTTAACCAGTTCGGGCTGGAAAGACAGCGTTGGCGTGTTACTCACGTCGGTGTTGCAAATTAGTTTAACTAAGCGCTCTCCGGCAGATCTCGCGATATCGTGGTTGGGCTGATGAGCAGTGGTTAGGCGCGGCCAGGTTTGGCGAGAGAATGGGCTATCCTCGAATCCAGCAATAGACAGCTGCTCTGGAATTTGCAGGCCATAGAGTCTAGCGGCAAACAACGCTCCCGCTGCAATCTCATCGTTTAACGCGAATACGGCAGAGGGAACGCGACCCTCTTCAATTAAGATCCGCATGTTCGCGACGCCCGACTCAAAGGAATACTCTCCGTTTAACACCTGTACATGATGCTGAGGATCCAGTGCCGATTTGAAGCCGCTAACACGTTGTTGTGTTGAGGCGTGCTCTTCATCGCCACTGAGAATAGCGATGTCGGTGTGGCCTAAGCTAACGATGTAATCACCAATTTCCTTTGCAGCCTCGAAATCGTCTACATAGACTGAGTTGGGTTCGTCGGTGCTGGGGGCTTGCCCCGATATCACGCGAACAAAGGGGATCTTTCGTGTGGTGAGCATTTCGATGGTAGCAGGGTCTTCTGAGAACGGCGGAGTTAGCACCAGTCCTGCAATACGAGAACGCTTTACTAGCTTATCCACAACATCGGCGAGTGCTTCGTTAGTTTCTTTGACGGGGTGGATTAACAGCTCAAAACCCGCGTCGTGGCAGCTCTTTAGCAGACCTTCCTGAAACTCAATGACGTAGTAGGCGTTAGGGTTGTTGTAGATATAGCCTACGGAATAGGTGTGGTTGCCTGCTAGGTTGCGCGCTGCATTATTGGGTTGATAGCCAAGCTCTTCAACGATCGCCATGACCTTTTCTTTGGTGGCATCTTTTACCGAGGTCTCGTTGTTCAAGACTCGTGAAACGGTCTTGAAGGAGACGCCGGCTTTCGCTGCAATGTCGCGTATGGTAATGCTCAAAATAGGGCCCAACTTATCGTTATTGTAAATGCCGAAATGACGTTAAAGGCATTTCTGTGTCAAAAAATCTAATACTATCAATTGCTTAGAGGGCTAATTAGGGTTGGCCCTCAAGTGCTAAGGGTAACGCTGTGCAAAGCTACCTAAGCCGCTAAGTGGAATTGCTGCCACTATACGTATGGCTACCGATTGAAAACTATTGATGACAACGTTGTCAAATTTTTCTTGTTTTATTTTTTTTCTTTGAATATGATGATAATGACACCGTTGTCATCTAGACTCTAAAAGTTCAAGTGGCGGCGTGGCAAAAGTCTCGTTCTGTTACACAGTTTAAGACTCGCGTCCGTTAGAGACGCATATAATGATAATGATCCTTTTGGGGGAATCTCAATGAGTAAGCGTACGTTAATGGCTAGGTCTATCCAAGCCGCACTTCTTGTAACCACTGGCGCTATGGCTGCTGGTGCGGTAGCACAGGAAGAACAAGTAGTTGTAGAAGAAGTAGTAGTAACTGGTATTCGCGCCTCAATGCAGGACGCGATGAACACCAAGCGTAACTCTGATACGGTAATCGAAGCGATTAGCGCTGAAGATGTTGGCAAGTTCCCAGATAAGAATGTGGCTGAGTCGCTTTCTCGTCTACCGGGTGTTTCTGTTTCACGTGACTTCGGTGAAGGTGAGAAAATCACCATCCGTGGCGCGGGTCCAGATTTCAACCGTACGCTTTTAAACGGCCAGACTGTTGCGACAGCTGACTGGTTCATTCTAGACAATCCAGCACGTAGCTTTAACTACACGCTTCTACCATCATCATTGGTATCAGGTCTTGAAGTGCACAAAGCTTCTTTGGCTTCAGTAGATGAAGGTTCATTGGGTGGTACGGTAATCGTTAACACTCGCCGTCCTCTAGATCTTGATGCAGCGACCATTAACTTCGGCGCCAGCGCTAGCTACGGACAGAACTCAGAAGAAATCGACCCATCAGTAAACGGTCTTTTCTCTTGGAAGAACGATTCTGAAACGTTCGGTGCATTGATCTCGGCTACACGTCAAGAGAACACGGTAAACCGTGCAGGTTTCGAAGTATTAGGTTGGGCTGACACTAACGCGAACGGCATCATGACGCCGACCGTTATGGGCTCTCCTTTGTTTATCCAGGAACGTGAACTAACTACCTTGTTTGCATCGGTACAGTTCGCTCCTACCGAAGACATGGTATTCACGCTTGACGTTTTAGATTCACAGCTTGATTCAGACAACATGAACGCTAACTGGTTGGCGTGGACGGGTCGTGACGAAGATGAGCTAGAACAAACTGGCACAATTAAGAGCAACTCTACTGTTGCTGGCTCTATCATGGGCGGCGGCGACGCGGTTGTTAACTACATTAACCGTGTATCTTCTACTGAAACTTCATCTATCACGTTGAACTTCGAATATGACACGGATGCATACAGCGTTGACGCGGCAGTAGGTTCAACTGAGGCAAGCGGCGGTACTTACCGTGAGACTTCTTGGGAATATGGCTACGTTGGTGGCGATTACAGCTACGACCTAGGCAGCCCAAGCATGAGTATGGATCCTTCACCAACGGATGCTGCTGATTTCGGCGCAGGTTGGATCTGGGGTGGTGAGAAGCCAACTACAGACGAAGAGCAATACGCTCAGGTTGATTTCGAAGTTCCGCTAGATATGGGTATGGTAACAGGCGTTAAGTTTGGCGCGAAAATGCGTCAGGCAGAGCGTACTCAAGATCGTAAAGTTTACTCTTGGCACGGTCCAGACACATATGATGCCGCGGCAAATGGCGACATCGGTTGGAACGTATACCTACAGTACATCTTCAACGAGTGTCCTGACCTTTCTTCATGTGGCCTTGATGCACTCGGTAACATCAATACTGGCGCGCCAGTGGGTGGAAATATCACTGATCAGCTAGCGCAAAATCGTGACGTGATGGAAGAAATTGCGTTCGGCGGCCTTAACGGTGTCGCTGCAGATTACGCAATCTCTCGTGAGCTTGCTAACCAGTGGTCTGTCGAAGAAGACACTACTGCGCTTTACGTGCAAGCTGATTTCGAAGGTGACAACTTCCGCGGTAACGTTGGTGTTCGCTACGTCACTACGGATCAGACTTCTGGCGCATGGAGCTTCAGTGGCGACTCTTGGGGTTTCCTAACACTTGATCGTAACTGGTTAACTCCGTCACAGCTTGATTGGGTTGAAACTGAGAATAGCTACAGTGAGTTCTTGCCAAGCTTGAACATTGCCTATGACCTAAACGAAGATATGATTATTCGTGGTGCGGCTTCACGTGTAATGGCTCGTCAGAACTGGTCTAACCTGTCTTCTTTCGAATCTTACGGTGCACTTAATTCGCCAAACCCAACGGGTCAGGCTGGTAACCCTAACTTGAAGCCATTCTTCGCGAACAAGTTAGATGTCTCCTACGAGTGGTACTACGCTGATGCATCAATGTTTGCAGCAACGTTCTTCTACAACGACCAGGACTCTTACCAGGTAGGTTCAACTTACGTTAAGCCAATCTACGACCAGCAAACTGGTCAAGATGTTGACGTAACTTTCACCCGCCCTGAGAACGGTCCAGGTGGCACAGCGACAGGTTTAGAATTCAGCCTACAGCACGACTTTGGCGGATTCGGTGTACAGGGTAACTACGCTTACACTTCAACTTCTGCTGACGACGCGTCAATGGAAGATAAAGTACCTGGCGTATCTGAGCACACTGCAAACTTGATGGGTTACTACGAAAACGACGACTTTGGCGCTCGTTTGATGTATAACTACCGTAGTGACTTCTACAACGGCTTGCACTGGAACGGTAATGACCTAAGCACTGACGCTTACGGCCAGATCGATGCCTCTGCAACTTGGTATGTTACTGATTACTTCCAGCTAGATGTTGAGGCACTTAACCTTGGCAACGAGCAGATTGTTCAGTACAGTGAGTACGAAGATCGCCTAATGTCAGTCTATGAAAACGGACGACGTTTCGTAATCAGCGGTCGCTTTAGCTTCTAAGCGAATCGCGTAAAATGAAACGCCGGGCCTTAGCCCGGCGTTTTTGTTTGTATATAATAATGGATGTAGCAATGACCAAAGAATTTCAGCCCCTAGATAAGGGCGTTCACAGCGAACTAAAAATTAAACCAGGCTTGAGCTTCGCTCACCTCGAAGGCCAGAATGTTGTTCCTCTTGTAGCGCAAGAGTTCGGCTTTGCCAGCGCAAACTTCCCAGTGATGTTTGTGAAGGATCCAAATAACGGCGAATTCCGCTCGGTAGGTATTCTGGGTGTGGAAGAGGGTGAAAACCTTGTCTTTACGCCAGAAAAGGTCAACGCTACCTATATTCCTATGGATATTCAGCGCTACCCATTCGCGGTTGCTCGTGATGACGAAAACCAGCGTTTAGTACTTTGCGTTGACGTCAAGAGCGATCTACTAGCTGACGAGGGTGAGGCAATCATCTCTGAAGACGGTACCCTTGGTGCACGTGCTGAGCGTTCGCAGGAAATCATGAAGCAATACGTAGAGCAAGAAGCAGTCACGCGTGAACTACTTCGTGTACTTGATGAGTACGAACTGATTGCTCCGGCGCAGGTTCGCGTTACTCTTGAAGGCGAGTCACGTTTACTTAATGGTTTGTATCGAGTAGATGACAAGAAAGTACAAGAGCTTAGCGATGATAAGGTTCTTGAATTGCACCGTCGTAACTACTTCCCTGCTATTTTCGCACACCTTCAGTCATTAGCTCAGCTTCAAGTGCTAATTGATCTTAAGGCTGCGCAGCAGAAGTAAGACATGAAAGAAGTAGCGAATGACGACTCAGCTGCTGCCTTAGCAGTAGCAATCGAGGAGCAGGAGCCCCTCGTCATTCGTGGCTTCGCCAATGAATTCTCCTTGGTGAAGGCCGCTAAGTCAGGAACTGACGAACTCCTAGCGTTACTCCAAAAAAAGGCTTCTGTAGCCCGTGTTAATACCTTGGAAGCGCCCTCGCGCTATCAGGGACGAGTAGGTTATCGAGAGGGAAGCTTTCGACTGAACTTTGACCGTCGAGAAATCGCCTTTGACAAATTCCTCGCCCGTTTGGCGCAGTCTCAATCAATCGACAACCCACCGCTTTATTCAATTCAATCGGCCTATGTGTCCGATTACCTCGGTGACCTGAGTAAGGATGTGGAATTGGCAGTGTGGCCAGCCGTCGAACCTCGTATTTGGATTGGTAATCGCACTACCGTCGCACCTCACGTCGATGACAGCGACAATATCGCTGTGGTGGCGGCGGGTCGTCGTAGGTTTACTCTTTTCCCTCCCGCGCAGCTCCACAATCTTTATGTAGGGCCGGTGGATCATACGCCCAGTGGAGCCTCCATCTCTTTGGTTGATATTAATTCGCCAAACTACGATGAGTTTCCGCGCTATCGCGAGGCTGAACCCACGAAGCTTGTGGCTGAATTAGCGCCCGGTGATGCGATCTTTATCCCAATGCTTTGGTGGCATCAGGTAGAGGCGTTAGCTGATATTAATGTGCTGTTGAACTACTGGGACGGTGGTTCCATTGGTGGTGATGATGTCGTTAACCCTATTCAGGCCATGCTGTTAGCGAGGTTGGCAATGCGTGGGCGAACTGCAAAACAGCGCCAAGCCTGGCAGTCGTTCTTCGATTATTACGCTTTCTCTGCAGATGATCTGGCCATTGCCCACCTTCCCGAAGAGGTCCACGGAGTGTTGTCGAATCATGATACGCCAGCTGCGGCTAAACTGGCCGCGAATATTGCTCAGCGCGTGGTCACTAAAAATACTAAATGACAACGTTGTCATTTGTCTTGATTTACGGTTTAATACGTATATTGAAATAGCGTAGGCGTGTAATGTGAGCTAGCCTCTCATTGCCTTAAATGACCGATGGAGCAAATGATGACTAATACACTTATGGAACGCGAAGCTCGCGAAACCCCGCAACGTATCGCCGAGCAGTTTAAAGCGAACCAGTCGACTGTGGCTGAGTTAGGTCAGCGTCTCCGAAATACACCTCCTGCAGGGGTCATGATTGTAGGGCGTGGCTCCTCCGATCACGCCGGCGTTTACGGTAAGTATCTTATTGAAATTGAAGTAGGTGTGCCGGTTTATGCTGCGGCACCTTCAGTGGCGAGTGTCTATGGTCGCAAACTGCAGCTAGAAAATTTCCTAGTAATCGTTATCTCTCAGTCGGGGCGCTCTCCAGATATCCTAGCTCAGGCGGAAATGGCGAAGAAAGCGGGTGCCCATGTTGTAGCGTTGGTAAATGATGAGACCTCACCGATTAAAGACATCGTTGATACCTTTATTCCTCTCCACGCTGGGGCAGAAACTTCTGTGGCGGCAACTAAGAGCTACTTATGCACGCTCGCGGCGCTAGCTCACATCACCGCCGAATGGGCTGATAGCAATGAACTTCGCGAAGGCCTAGCTCAGTTGCCAGCTGCGCTTGACGCTACACTAGCTGAGAAGCCTCAGCTGAATGTTGAACAGTTCAAAGGCGAGCGCAATCTTGTTGTGCTAGGGCGTGGTCTTGGCTTTGCGGTCTCAAAGGAAGTTGCCTTGAAGTTGAAGGAAGTGTGTTCCATCCACGCTGAATCATTTAGTTCGGCTGAATTCCTCCATGGCCCTGTGACATTGGTAGAGCAGAAGCTCACCATTCTTGAGTTGTCCGTAAAGGACGAGTCTGAACAAGCTCACGGCGAGCAGGTTGCGGAAGTGGCTTCACGCGGTGCAAATGTGCTGCACCTTCAGCAGGGTGCGGCCGATATCCACCCACGTTTTGCTCCGCTAAGCCTATTGCAGCGCTTCTATGTGGACATTGCTCAAGTTGCGGTAGATCTTGGCTTTTCGCCAGATGAGCCGAAGGGCCTGAAGAAGGTTACGCAAACACTATGAGCCAGCACTTCCACTTCAAATCTCTCTTTAGCGGCAACGAGTGGCTAAACAACGCCACCGTTGAAGTTGTGGATGGTGTTATTTCAGCCATCACCGATGGCGGTGATGGCGCTGAATATTTGAGTGGCAAGGTTGTACCTGGGTTTATTGATACCCAGGTCAATGGTGGTGGAGGTGCGTTATTCAATTTCGCACCAACGCGTGAAGGCTTGCAGACCATGATGGCAGCTCATGCTCAGTTCGGTACGGTGGCAATGCTGCCTACCTTGATCACTGATGATGTTGACGTTATCGCCGCGGCTGCTGATGCAATCGCTTCAGCTGTAGCCGATCAAGAGCCGGGAATTTTAGGCGTTCACTTCGAGGGTCCGCATTTATCGGTGCCGAAGAAGGGTACGCACGAAGAAAGTAAGATACGACCTATTAGCGAGGCTGAGTGGGCCGTTTACGAGCGAGCTGATCTAGGCATCAAGATGGTTACTCTGGCGCCAGAGTGCGTTGAGCTCGATGATATTAGACGTCTAGTAGCTGCCGACGTGATTGTCTGCCTTGGGCATACCAATGCGAGCTTCGAGCAAACAAACGCCGCTCTAGCAGCCGGCGCTACAGGCTTTACCCACCTCTATAACGCGATGAGCGCCTTTACCTCTCGCGCAGAGGGCGTAGTTGGGGCCGCACTTTTAGCCGATAATGCTTGGTGTGGCATCATTGTTGATCGCCACCATGTTAGTGCCGGGGCCTTAAAGGTTGCGTTACGAAGCAAGCCGAAGGGTAAGTTGGTTTTGGTGACTGACGCCATGTCACTGATTGGCACCAACGACAGTGAATTCGAATTTTTCGGCCGAAAAGTCATTCGTCAGGGTGACCGTTTGAATTCGACCACCGGTGAACTTGCCGGCTCACACCTAGACATGCTTAGCGCCGTCAATAATACCGTGGAAGACTTAGGCGTAAGCTTTGAAGAAGCGGTGGCCATGGCAGCCGAGTACCCTGCCGAATTTATTAATGCATCGTCACTTGGCCAGCTTAAAGTGGGTTCAGCGGCATCATGGGTGCAGTTAGATGAAGACAATACCAAGGTTTTAACAACGGTCATCGACGGCCAAATTATTTACCAACAACAATAACAACAAAAAAGCGGGACGTAATCGGGTGCGCCCACTCCTTCTTTACTAATCAGGGAGAGTCGTATGACTTCAGAAATTAACAATACATCGAAGGCTGCTCAGGCGAGCAACTTTGGTCCAATCGCCATTATTGGTGCGCTGTTCTTTATTTTCGGTTTCATTACCTGGGCGAACGGTGCACTCGTGCCGTATCTACAGATGGTGTGTCAGCTCTCGGAAACAGAGGCGCTTCTAGTAGCCTCGGCGTTCTATTTTGCGTACACCGCCATGGCATTGCCATCGGCGATGATTCTTGAGAAGTTTGGCTACAAAGATGGCATGGCGATTGGCCTCTTCACGCTAGTCATCGGTTTCCTGATGTACATCCCAGCGGCACAGGCGCAGGACTTTGTCCTCTTCCTATTGGCTCAGTTCGTAATTGGTACTGGCTTAACGTTACTTCAAACCGGTGCTAACCCATACGTTGTTAAGGTTGGCCCAGCGGAAAGCGCAGCGGTTCGCATCATGTTCATGGGACTTCTGAACAAAGGGGCTGGCTTTATTGCTCCGTTGGCGTTCACCGCGATTGTACTGAGTGGTTTTGATGGCATTTCAGCCCAGTCATTGTCGGCAATGCCTGAAGCGCAGAAGGCGGAAACGATTACTGCCTTGGCAGATGGTTTAATCAACCCTTACATTGGCTTAGCCATCACGTTCCTAGTCTTGGCAGCGCTCCTTAAGATGTCGCCACTTCCTGAGTTATCTCCAGAAGACGACGAAGTGGATGCAGTAGGCGATGCCTCAGGCTCTGAAAACAAAACGTCTATCATGCAATTCCCAAGCCTAATATTGGGTGCTATTACGATTTTCGTATACGTCGGTGCAGAAGTTATTGCCGGCGATACCATTGGCTTGTTTGCGTCGAACCTTGGTGTGGCTAATGCGACGTCGTTGACCTCTTACACTATGGCGTTCATGTTGATTGGTTACGCGCTAGGTATTGCGCTAATTCCAAGAGTCATTAATCAGGAAATGGCGCTAAAAGCTTCCGCCATCTCAGGAATCATCTTTTCCTTTGCGGTTATTTTAAGCAACCCAGAAAGCACCGCTGTTTCAAGTCTGCTTTGGGGCTGGATGGGGGTGCCACTGCTTCCCGATACAATTAGTTTTATTGCCTTGCTCGGTTTCGCTAACGCCCTAGTTTGGCCTGCGGTATGGCCGCTAGCGCTTGAAGGTCTTGGTAAGTTCACTGCCAAAGGTTCGGCGCTATTGATCATGGGTATCTCAGGTGGTGCGTTACTACCGCTTATTTATGGTCTGCTAGCAGAGTCCATCGATGGTCAAACTGCCTATGCAGTAATGCTTCCGCTATATGCTTACATTGCCTACTACGCGTTCAAAGGCCATAAGAAGCGTGAGTGGTAAATGGTTTTGAATGTACGCTAGAAGGTTAGCGGACATTCAGCGAAGAATACTAAAACACCCGGCTGACGATAAGAGATTAGCGTTAGCCAATTCATTCCCCCGAATGAAGTACCAAACTTGTTATCGAGAGCGTCAGCTCTCACCCTTACCCTATGCGAGTTTCGACTCGCGCTTTTTACTGGCCCTTCAGTACGCCGCTGGCTCTTGCTAGCGGCGCCTTTTTTCTCTCAAGTATCATTCTATCCGCTATCCGCTATCCGCTATCCGCTATCCGCTATCCGCTATCCGCTATCCGCTATCCGCTATCCGCTATCCGCTATCCGCTATCCGCTATCCGCTGAGCAGGGCTCCCGGTCACGGTTGGGTTTGCGCTGACGCGACTAGCGTGGCAATGGTATGGGTGGTGATACGTGACTGGGTTTGAGCCATTAGCTTCAAACCTCATCCTCTGGCACAACCTCGGTCTCGGTCAATGCATCAACCAGCCAGGCTTGGTAAGACGGGTGGTTAAGCATACTTGCCACATACTCACCCGCCGTGCCAGCTAGGATAAAGCCATAGCTATTTAATCGCGAAGCGATGGGCATAAAGAAGCAATCGGCAATGCCAAACTCGCCAAATAGGCGTAACTGGCCGTCACCGTTGGGCTTGGCAAACTGGTTAAAAATCGACTCGATACGGACCATATCGGCTTTGGCGTCGTTGCTAATGTTTAGCGGTTTGCTTAGCCGGCAGTTCATGGGCATCTCGCCCCTCAGTGCGTTAAAGCCCGAGTGCATCTCGGCCACAATGGCGCGAGCCTGTGCCCGTTGCGCTAGGTCAGTAGGCCAGCCCTTGCCGTTAAGATGGGCCTCGTTCAGATACTCACAAATGGCGAGTGAGTCGTGTACGTTTAGCTCGCCATCAATCAGCACTGGCACGCGGCAGGTTTCACTGTATTTGCCTAGGCGGTCTTTAATCTGATGCAGGGTAAGTGATTCGGATACCTCGGAAAACCTGATACCGTTGGCGTGTAGTAGCAGCCATGGGCGCAGTGACCAAGACGAATAATTTTTGTTACCGATGACTAGTTGCATGCTTAGTTACTCGCTATTTGTTTGGTTTGTTTTTCGTATAGCTTTAATGGTTTGTCAATCAGCATCGAGTGAGTAACGGCCACATCGATCACTTCAAAACGCACAAGGTTTGATAGCAGTACACTGGGGATAAAATAGAAGTAGTCGAGTGATAAGGAGGTCCATACTTAACTCCCATAGCTATTGTTGTCTTGTAGATTATCAAGTTTTGATACCAGCTCGCCACTAAAAAGCCAGTGAAGATCGCAATGGAGGGTTTTGGCAAATTCAAGCCGAGAAAAGGTTCGAGGAGAAGTTAAGGGGTTTAAAAATCGGCAACTTCAATATCAGTGAGAAGGCTGATATCGAAGCTGCGCTAAGCTAGAAGTCAAATTGATCGATGATTACTCGGCACTGATAACGACGGCACGGGAATAACGATCTTCTGCTACCGATCGCGCGAGCACACTATCAGCAGAAATAATAACCGTCTCAGAGGCGTGGTATGCGCTCCAGCTAACACCATTGTCCACTGAGTACTCCAAGCTGTAGTCAGGAATCTCGGTGTTCATCTTCAGCTCACCGTCAACGATCACACCGCCGGGAAGAGGAAGGCGATAGTTTGCGCCGCTAACATGTAAACGAGGTAGGATGCGTTCAGCGAGTGTTGCTAAGAACTGCTTGTAGTCAGTTTGAATAGCCAGCTGATCAACTAATCCATCGTTCAAACTAAATGTTGTTCCTGGGGTGTAATCTAACTCCCAGCCGGCTCGATGCCATGCGCGCTCTCCGGCGGCATAAAGGCGTGGATACATCATATACTCGGCTTGCACATCGGTGCGGACTAGCTCACTCCAAAGCTGAACACTCATTCCCGCGAAGCTTTGCGCGCTGCGATCAGAGTCGGCGGTGAAACCGTGGCCGTGGCTATTAACGGAATTTGAGGCATTCTGAGGGAGGTTTTCTGGGGCAAAGCCAAACACCTTCTGTAGCGTATTCGCACGAGTTGCCCAGTAGTAGCCTGCTTCCTGCTGGTCGATTGCCTGAGGGAAGTCAAAGTAAAGGTAATCGGGTACAGAGATGACTAGGTCATAACCCTTGGCAGCCCAATCGTAGGCCGTGCTACTTCCGCCCGGAGCCAGCATTTCCCAGAAGTTAACATACACCTGCTCGCTAGCAAAGTCCTGTGCGCCGTCGGCGTACTTAAGACCGTCTTCCCAAGCTTGAAAAACGGGGAAGCCAGCAGCTACTGACATTTCACTTACTTTTTCGGCCCAATAGGTAGGCAGTTCAGCGGCGGAATTAATGACGCCATCGTCGATAAGCATCTTACAAGCCGGTGATTGTTCGAAGGGGTAGTCTTCGTTAGATAGATCAATGGCTCCTTTGAAATCGACTAATTCATCACTGCCGCTATCTTGGAAGCCAGCACCGCGCATAATATTTTTGGCTTCGTCTCCAGCAAAGTGCCAGTGGCCAAGACGAACACCTGCGTCGCGATACATCGAGGCAACTTCGAAAAGTAGTTTCTCGGTGAAACGTGTCGATGACGCCACGCAGGGGTTTATAAAGCTCAAGCGGTCATAGTACTGAACTGTGGTAACGTTCGATGTGTCTTCAGGGTCAATCAGTCGGAATTCATTAGCGCCGGCCACGTCACCTTCAGCAACGAGTCTATTATACCGGGCTTCCATAGCAACAACGGCGGCACGAGCGTGCGCAGGCATATCGATTTCAGGGATCACGTCTACCTGACGAGCTTGGGCGTAGCGAAGGATATCAATGAAATCCTGACGGCTGTAGTAACCGGAACCGAAGTTGTCAGTGGTAGCACCACTACCTAACTGCGGTAACAAACACTCCTGCTCAGTTAGGTCAAAGCAGCGCTCTGCTCCCACTTCGGTGAGCTCCGGCAGTCCAGGGATTTCTAATCGCCAACCTTCGTCATCCGTTAAGTGCAGCGACAATTTGTTAAGCTTAGCGAAGCTCATTTCGTCAATTAAGCGAAGAATGAAGTCCTTGGAGTGGAAGTTACGCGCTACGTCAATCATCACCCCGCGGTAGTCAAAGCGGGGGTAATCGAGCACGTCACCGAGGGGAAGCTGTTGGTCAGAAACTAGGCCGAAGAGAGTATTCAGGCCATAAAATACCCCGCGTTCATCGAAGCCGCTAACGCCAACACCATCGGGAGTGATGGAAAGACGGTAGGCGCCTGATACGGCGGCTTCACCGGAGAAATCGCTCTGGCGAATCACGGCAATAACAGGGAATTCACCGTTTAACTCAATAGCTTGACGATCTGCTGAGACAACTAGCGCGTCAAAGCTGCCAGCACTCATTTCTACCTGGGCAAATTGGAAACCCGAACCAACATCCACGCGAACTTCGCTAAGGTTAGCGGCGACGGGAGTTGGGAAAATAGAAGCGGCCGCGGGCATATTACCAAGCGCCATATTCTGCTCGTAGCGAAGCGCAGCGGTTTCTATTAGCGACGCTTCATCGCTATTTCGCTGCAGCTCAGATTCAGGGATATCTAAAACAATGGCGTTTAGATCTTCGGTATCCATGGCGACAATCTGCCGTGGTTCGGAGTCACCTACCACCACAAATGCACCCGGGAGAAAGTCACTTTTGCCAACTTCGAAAAACTCTCCTACGATAGGAATGCGCAGCGTTTCGCCAGGATCAATGCCGGCAAACGAGGTAGTGGGACGCATTTCGTAGAAGTCGCCGGTGTGGTGGATAATCTCCACCTGATCTGACTGTATGTCCAAGAGGCGTCGAACGCTATGGAAGTAAATAGTCCAATCGGTAGAAATGACACCGTTGTCATTTGCGGTCAACAAAATATCGAATTGGTTACAGGTAGCCCATTCCGCACCAAGCTCAACACAGACGCTGCTGTCGTTGTTAGGGGCTTGGTTGGAGATGAGTTCATACTGCATTTGCAGGCTGTTAGCCATTTGGTCAGCTTGGGTTTGCTCGCTGACGTCAGGCTGGCAACCGGTGCCAACTAACACCATCGTGGTGGCAATCAAACGCTTAAACATGATGATACTCTCTTTTTATTAACTCTCTTAACGCTAGCAAAATTCAGGGGGACTCGCCACCTGTTATTCACCGCCTAATACTTCAATGGTGTAGCCATCGGTGCTGGTGGCGCCTGCCGCTAGGGGGCGAATACCTGCCTTCTCTGCAAAATCTATACTACTTGTACTGCTATCGGCATAACTTTGCCATGGCTCAATACACACATAGGGGGCGTTGGGCTTTGCCCAGATGCCGAGGTGCGGAGTATGTTCCCAGCGCATTCGCCAATGTTCGTTGCCGTCACGATCTCTTAGCGTGACGGCGCGAATGGGTGAGTTGATGAACACCAACGCGTCGTCATTAAATAGGCTGGGTGTTAGCTGAATGGCCTCGTTCTCATTGCGTGCCAGTGGGATGGCGTCAGGCTCTACCAGCCCGGTATTGGTGACACGAGAGATAGTGAGAGGCTCAGCTGTATCGACTGCCAGCTCGTAGGCACTTACTTCCTCGGTTGGCAGCATCAATGCTGGGTGTGAACCGATACTAAATAGGAGTTCGCGGCTACCGGTATTGACCACCGTGTAGGTCACTTGGAGATCGCTATTCGAAAGTGAGAATTCAACCTCGAGCGTAAACTCAAAGGGGAAGTAGGTCAGCGTATCTTCATCGTGAGTAGTGCGAAACGTACAGGCAGATGGCGACTGCGCAACCAGCTCAAAGCTACGACTGCGGCAAAAACCATGCTTTGGAATTTCGCAGGCTTTACCATCAATGAGGACATGGCCCTCTCGTAACACGCCGGTAATGGGAAACAGGATGGGAGCGCTACCGTCCCAAATGGCAGGGTCGGCCTGCCAGATATATTCACGGTTACCATCCTTGGTTGTCATCGAGGCAAGTTCAGCCCCTAAATGGCGAATACCAACTCGAAGGGTATCGCTCTCAATATACGTCAGCATCACAGCTCCTTTTTTAAGCAGCTATTCTACACTATTTTCTACGGGGCATTAAGGCAAGAATGACCGCTTAATGCCCTTCGCTATCACGCGTTTGTGACCACGCCAGCGCCGAAAGTAGTAGCGCGATGCCGCTCACCCAAAACACTTGGCTTTGATCTTCCATGCGAGACACTAGTAGACCAATGGCTAAACTGACAAATAGTTGCGGCAACACAATGGAGAGGTTAAATAGCCCCATAAACTGGCCCATTTTCGCTGGATTAGCTTTACGGCTCATAATGGCGAAGGGGAGACTGACGATGCCCGCCCAACCTACACCAAGAACGGCCATAAGGAGATAGAGCGTGGTCACACTATTGGCAACGCCAAGAATTAGGAAGTAGCCCACGCCCATAATGCCGGTACATAACGCCATGGTAGCTACAGTGCCAATGCGGCGTGAAAGCGGTTCTAAAACCGTAGCGGGCAAAATGGCAGCGACAGCATTAAGAATTAAAAAGCTGATGGAGATAACTTGACCTACGCTAGCGTCATCCAAGCCGTTAATGCGACCCTGAACAAAGGCGATCATATACACAAACATGGATTGAACCCCAATCCAGCTCAGTGCGTTAGCGGTAGCGACTTTGCGAAAGCCAACCGTCGCGGAGTTAGCCGCGGTTTCGGTGCGCAAAATCGTTTCAGCCATCAAGCCCAGAGTCACAACAATTGCGGCAATCTCTACGTAGAAGTGATCTGCCTCGAAGCCAAAAACTCGGGCTGGCATTGCATATAAGCTATAGAGCGCGAAGCCCCAGAGCGGCTTAATAGCCATCAGCATTTCAACTACGGTGCCCTGTTCCTCATCTTCTGTTTCAACCTGCTCTAACTCACGTGGCTCGGTGATGAAAAGCGGCGGAAGTAGCGAGAAGGTAAGTACTAAACCTACGGCGAAATAGATGAGTACATAGTTGCCCCAGTAGGCACCAATGGCATAGGCCAAGACACCAAAGCTTCCCGAAATAGTCTGCATCCAGGTATAGCCGCGGGTACGCTGATCGCCGCTGGGGGTCACATCGGTAATCAGGCTTCTAGTCGGGTTAAAGCTGACGTTAATAGCTAAGTCCAAGCTGAGGGCAACAACAATCGCTACGCCAATAAGCGCCTCGATGCCGAGCTCCGCTGAGATGACATCAATGTTAGGTAAAGCGAGTAGCATGATGGCTGCGATAAAACCGCCAATAAAGATAAACGGACGACGTCTGCCGCCCCAAAACCAAGTTCGGTCACTGACTATGCCAATGATAACTTGGCCGAGAATTCCGGCGATGGGACCAGCCGCCCAAACAAAACCTACCTCATGAATGTCCAAACCATACTGAGTAGTGAGAATCCAGCTTAATGCGGCAATTTGGACTGACAGCGCGAAGCCCATTGCCGTGGCGGGTAGGCTGAGTATTCCGAAAAATAGCGGAGAGAGTTGGCGCTGTGCATTATTCATTGTGCATCCTCATGGGTGACGTGGCTATCGTCATTAAAACCAATTAGGGAGGCGGCGGCTACTAAAAAGCTTACCCCACCAATTACTAGGGCGAAGATAGGTTGATTGTCAAAAAGCTGGCTGACTAAGAGCCCTAGAACACTCGCGGCAATGAGCTGCGGAATGACAATAAACAGATTAAAAATGCCCATGTAGGTGCCCATCTTATGCGACGGCAAGCAATTGGATAAGAGCGCATAGGGCAGTGAAAGAATTGATGCCCACGCTATACCAACCAGAATCATGGACGCCAGCAACCACTGTGGGTCAGTAACGAGGTAAAAGCTCATGAGTCCCAAGCCGCCTAGGCTTAGTGCTAGCGCATGGGTTGTCGGCGTGCCGATCTTGCGCGCCAACAGAGGCAGTAATAGTGCCGCCAACATACCTACGCCGTTGTAGGCACTAAACAACACGCCTACCCAGTTGGCCCCTTCGTTGTAGGAAACGCTGCTAACATCGGAGCTGCCAAAGTGGAAGCCGGTAACCGCCGAGGTTGTGTAGATCCACATGGAGAACAGCGCGAACCAGGTAAAGAATTGAACCACGGCTAAACGGCACATCATCGGCGGCATGTGGGCGATGTCATTAGCTAGCGATACGATCATGTTGTCGGTGCCACGACGCTGAAGCCAACCAGCTATCGCAAAGAGCACAAAGCCACCACTTAAAAGTCCTACTAGCACCCAGAGTTCCTTGTTCCAGCCCAGGCCGTAGGTTGCAGCTCCCAATAGCAAGCCGCTGACTAGCAGCGCAATTTGCCAAGGCTGAAGTGTTAGCGGTTGGTAATTTAGCGCCACCCGCTCATCATTAGTACGGTTGAATTGAGCTAGCTGCTCAGGCGTGTACTCGTCGGTGGTGACAATGGTGTAAAGCACGGCGCTAAAGAATACGACGCCGCCAAAATAGAATGAGTAAATGACCGAGTTAGGTAGCTCACCCTCAGCCGCTTCATTACTAACGCCAAGGGCTGTAAGTAGCCAAGGTAGCGAACTCGCTATGACCGCGCCAACACCAATGAAGAAGCTTTGTAGCGCATAGCCTAATGGCCGTTGCTTGGGTGGTAAGTTATCGCCCACATAGGCGCGGAATGGCTCCATCGAGGTGTTGATGGCGGCATCCAATAGCCATAGCATCACCACCGCAATCCAGAGCGCTGGCGAATTCGGCATGATAAACAACGCGATAGCGGACAGGAGAGCACCGGCGAAGAAGAAGGGTCGGCGTCGGCCCCAACGCGTCCATGTTCGATCACTGTGATAGCCAATAATGGGTTGAATTAAGAGCCCTGTAAGCGGTGCGGCAATCCAGAGAATCGCCAGCTCATCCATATTCGCACCCAAGGTTTGAAAGATACGGCTAACGTTGGCATTTTGTAGCGCAAAGCCAAATTGGATGCCCATAAAGCCAAGGCACATGTTGACGATTTGATGCGTTCGAAGCACGGGTTGTTGCATAGATATCCCACTTACTGACAGCAGATAGACTCTGCACATTATTATAGTAACCGGCACTATAGGAGCGGAAACGCGTCTAATCATCCCCCTAAATGGGGCTTAGCCGTGTAATTACTGACTAAAATGTAGCGTTTGAGCTCATAATAAAAAGTTTATTTGCGCGTTTTCAGCTTATAATTGCATAAACATCAAACACTAACCGTGGAATAGAAACACTTTATGCCCCAAAAACCGAAAGCCGACCCTCATGCTGAGCGCGAAGCGAAAAATTATGCCAATCCTGTTGTAAGCCGTGAATGGTTACTTGAGGCCCTTGACCTCAAACCTCAAAGCTACGAAGAATTGTGCGAGCTTGCTCACGCTGAGTCCGAGGATCAACGAGAAGGTTTACGTCGTCGTCTTAAGGCGATGATTCGTGATGGGCAAGTGTTGCTGAATCGCCGTGATCGTTTTGTGCCAATGAGCAAAGCAGACGTGCTCCATGGAAAGATTATTGGTCATCGAGATGGCTTCGGATTCTTTCGGCCTGATGACGGTTCCGACGATATCTTCATCAATCAACACCAGATGGCAAAAGCCTTTGATGGTGACATCGCGGTAGTTCGTCCGGGAGCGGTGGATCGCCGAGGGCGTCGCGAAGGTACCATTATTCATATTACTCAGCGCGCTAACACCACGCTGGTGGGACGCTTCGTGGATGAAGGCTACGTTCGTTATGTGATCCCCGATAACCAAAAGATCAACCAGAATATTGTCATCGCGCCCGAGGATCAGCTAGATGCTCGTGACGGCCAGATGGTAGTTGCCGAGCTGATCAGTTACCCAAGCAAGCGCAACTTAGCCACAGCAAAGATTGTCCAAGTGCTGGGCGATACGATGGCAGCAGGCATGGAAATTGAGGTGGCTATCCACTCTCACCAGATCCCTGCAGAATGGCCAGAAGGTGTCACCGAGGTAGCGAATCAACTACCCGAGGAAGTGATTGAAAGCGATAAGCTAGGTCGTTTTGATTTACGGAATGTGCCGCTAGTTACTATCGATGGTGAAGATGCTCGTGACTTCGATGATGCCGTGTATGCCAAGCGCAAGCCGGACGGTGGCTTTACGCTTTATGTTGCCATTGCTGACGTCTCACATTATGTGAAACCCATGAGCGCCTTGGATATCGAGGGTATCAATCGGGGTAACTCAACTTACTTCCCCGGTTATGTAGTACCTATGTTGCCAGAGCAGTTGTCTAACGGCTTATGTTCACTCAATCCAGAGGTCGATCGCCTCGCGATGGTGTGTGAAATGCAGCTTAGTGCTGAAGGTGAAGTTAATGACTTTAGTTTCTATGAGGCAGTTATCCACTCGCACAGGCGTCTAACCTATAGCGAAGTAGGCAGAGCACTGAGTGAGGGGCCGGACGGTGAGACTCGTGCGCGCCTAGCAGATCGAATTGCTGATTTAGAGACGCTTCAGGCACTTTATAATGCATTGCGAGCGAAGCGAGACACCCGCGGAGCAATTGACTTTGAGACCGTTGAACCAAGAATCATCTTCGGTCCAGGGCGCAAGATTGAGAAAATTGTCCCGGTAGAGCGCAACGATGCGCATAAGATGATTGAAGAGGCCATGCTGGCCGCCAACGTCTGTGCTGCAGAGCTATTGGCTAAAGCCGAAATTCCGGCACTCTATCGTGTCCATGAAGGTCCCGCTCAGGAACGCTTGGAAAACCTCCGGGCTTATCTAGGCGAACTGGGTTTAAGCTTAACGGGCGGAGATCAACCTACACCAGCGGACTACCAGCTACTGCTTGGCAGTATTGGTGATCGCCCTGACGCGCACGTGATTCAATCGATGATGCTGCGCTCCATGGCGCAAGCGCAATACCGGCCGGATAACGAAGGTCATTTCGGCCTGGCTTACTCAGCCTACACGCACTTCACCAGTCCTATCCGCCGCTATCCAGACCTCTTGGTTCATCGTGCTATCCGTGCGTTGATCGCCAAGAACAACGGCGCAAAGGTGAAGAAGCATCCCGATGCTGCGCCGGCTGATTTTGCTGAACTCTATCCCTATGACATGAATGCTATGTTACAAGCGGGTGAGCAGTGCTCGATGACGGAGCGCCGTTCCGACGAAGCCACACGTGATGTGGTTGCCTGGCTAAAGTGTGAATTCCTGCGCCACCATCTCGGCGAAGAGTTTGATGGTACCGTTGCCACCGTGACGAGCTTTGGCTTGTTTATTGAGCTTAACGATCTGTTCATTGAAGGCCTGGCGCACATTAGTAACCTGACTCAGGACTACTATCACTTCGATCAAGCCAAGCAACGTTTGGTAGCTGAACACAGCGGTAACAGCTTTAACCTGGGTGATAGTGTTCGCGTAAAGGTAGCTCGCGTTGATCTTGATGAACGAAAAATCGACCTGGAGCTGGTGGATCACGAGTCGCGCAGGTCTGCCAACAAAACGGGCAATAAGGGACGGGTACATAAGTCTGCGGATAAGGCAGGCAAGTCTCCTCGTTCAGGTGGGAAACCTAAGGCGAAAGCCTCTAAATCAGCGCCACGTTCGAAGTCTGAAAAGACCAGCGAAGCTAAGCCTAGGTCAGCGAAGGCTAGCACCAGCAAAGCAGCGAAATCCAAGGCTAAGCCTGCTAGTAAGTCGGTGCCAATGGGTGCAGTCAAAGCCAAGCCAAAGCCGAAGACCAAGGCCGAAGCTGAGCCGAAGTCTGCCGCGAAGAGCGGGCGCCGAGGCAATGCTAACGCAGAGGCTTTTAGTGATTCTCGTCGTAGCGAAAGCGTTGACACTCGCAAGCCTCGTCGTCGAACTTCGGCGTCACCTGAGGCTGCTTCGTCAGCATCGCCGAGAACCGTATCCAAGAGTCACGCTGAAATTAAGGCGCGCGCTAAGCCTGGCAAAGCCAAGTCGAAGCCGAGGAAGCCGGCTAAGGCTGGATCAAGCGATGCTAAGCCGACCGAGAAAAAGAAGCGTTGGTGGCAATTCGGGCGCAGCTAACTTGCCCCTGTAATAGCCATCAACGTAACGAACAATTAGGAATTAATGATGGATTTAATCTTCGGACTGCACGCCGTTCAGTCTCTGCTAAAAACTGACGCAACGCGGATTCAAGAACTAATCGTTCTACAAGGCCGCGTTGATCAACGCCTACAGAAGGTGCTTGGGCAGGCTCAGCGCGACGGCATCACCGTCACTACTAAGTCACGAAAAGTGATGGATGAAATGGTTGAGGGCAATCACCAAGGCGTGATCGCTCGCTGTACTCCCGGTGAATTGAAGGATGAAAAGTATCTGGCTTCATTGATTGAAACACTGGATGAGCCACCGTTTTTCCTGCTACTTGATGGCGTCACTGACCCGCACAACATTGGCGCCTGTTTACGCTCGGCAGATGCTGCTGGCGTCCATGCGGTGATCACCACCCGTGATAAGTCAGCGGGCTTAACCGCAACCGCAAGAAAGATAGCCTGTGGCGCAGCGGATACAACACCGTTTGTGGTAGTAACGAATATGGCCAGAACCTTGGATATGTTCCAGCAGGCGGGAATTTGGATTGTAGGGACTGCGGGCGAAGCACCAACGACGGTTTATCAGCAGGACCTGAAAGGTCCGTTGGCTGTTGTGATGGGTGCAGAGGATAAGGGTATGCGCCGTTTAACACGCGACTACTGTGATTTTTTAGTTAACCTACCTATGGCAGGCTCGGTGTCATCGCTGAATGTATCGGTGGCGACGGGCGTGATTCTATTCGAAGCGGTGCGTCAGCGTCAGCTAGGCTGAATGGCAGCTAGCCATTCGTTCGCTTAACCACTGATGAAAATGCAGCACGGCGAGTTCGCTTAGCGGCCCGCCACTACTATCCGCCATGATGATTCCCCGAGCGAAGGATTCGCTTTGATAACCACGCTGAACGGCCTCGCAGTAGGCAATATCTTCCCGCTTTACATCTAAAATCACGCTCCGAAGTTGTTCGGCGAGCGCGGTACATTCCCCTGAGTGCCAAGTTCGTAACTTAACGAGCGTTTGCTCAGCTGATAGCGGCACAGCCTGCATGAAATTAATTTGTCTTAGTCCGGGTGTGATATTGATGATCATGTTGGGGAAGAAAGTGAAGAAACCCCACTCTTCAGGTGCGTTCTCGGAAAGTGGAACTGCCCCTTTATACTGAGCGGTTTGCAGACTCCAGCTATTCGTTGGAGCGCCATGATAGGTTGGTAGCGACATAACGTCACAGAAGCTTTTATGGCCAACTCCGCAGTGATAGCACTCCAAGTAATTGTCCATGACCACCTTCCAATTTGCGGCCACCGAATATTCGCTCTGTGTCAAATGCTCTAAGGTAGATAGCGTGCCCAAACGCTGGGAGATCTCATTGGCGGGTTCGGTCAACTGCGCTGTGGGAAACGCCTCATCGTCTGTTAGGCATACCCAGACAAGATCACCGTGACGCTGAACACAATATTGAGGAAGGCAAACATCGGCCTCGTTAAAGCCCTCGACCCGTTTGGCATTTGGAGCACGCTGAAGTTGTCCATTCGTTTGGTAGCGCCAAGCATGATACGGGCAGGCTATTTGCTGAGTGTTACCGCTTCCCGATAAAAGAGGGTGGCCGCGATGTCGACAGATATTACTCAGTGCGCGCAGGGTGCCTTGGTCATTAATGACCACCACTGACTCCATGCCGATATCAACGACCAAAAAGTCTCCATTTTGCGCGAAGTCATTGTGGCAGCCTACTAAGTGCCAACCTTTTGAGAATACAGCTTCCTGCTCTGCCTTTAAGATATTTTCAAGGTGGTAATCATTAGCGGTAATAGGATCAGAATAAAGCATAATGTGGTGCTCGAAACCGAGGAATATCTGAAGAATACTGCAAATTTTAGAATTCGCCGCATGAAAAATACTTACCCAATGACCAGAAAAAATAACCCATTCACAGGTCAGTAACGGCGGTGCTTCGGGAGCTTATTAGCTTCATTTCCCCGGATCAATAAATAGCGTGTCTTATCTCAGGATTAATAAAGTTGTAACAACTCCCGCATACACTTGTTCAACTCAAAAATTCCGTGCGTTAGTAAGATTATGAGCAAGCATTTTAGGGAAATCATGTATACCGGCTTAGTGCTAATAGGCCTGCTGAATTCAACGTCTGCCCAATCGCAGGAGCTCAGTGGCATCATCGTTAGTGCTGATGCGCACTTGTCGCGGGCACTCGTCATTCACAACTCTGCTATCCGCGTTCGCCACATCGGGGCACCAATAACAGACTTCGATCCGCGCATCATCACTGAAATTACTCATCGATACATTGTGCTTGATGGTCCACAAGGTCCTCAACGTTGGTATCTTGGCGGTCAATCCGAATCAACTGCGTCTGTGGCTAGTGCTGGGCTTGGCAGGCAGTCGGCATCGGCCGGGACTTCGTCTCGGGGGTCCTCCAACCCCGCCATTGATTCCCCAGCCGATGAGGAGGAGCAGGAATCCGCCCGAGTGCTTCAATTCGACCACTTCGTGGCGGTAGAATGGTTTGCGCGCACGGGGCGAGGAAAGGGCTTGAAAATATCTGACGCTATTAATGGCGCTTGGCTGGAACGCTCAGAATTACGTGTTAATGATGTGATTACTCAGGTTGACGGCGAATTACTCGATTCCCCGGCAGCGGCCAATGCGGCGTGGTCGCGACTCGCCACCAAGGATCTAGCGACGCTTGATGTTCGAAGGGGAAACCAGACGCTTACCCTTACCGTTGATCTTCGACTGTTGCTGGCTGGTAATTAAGAGCGCGAGTAAAACCCTGAACGTCTGAAGTTGAGGTTCAGAATTAACTTGGCTGCAGCCAGAGGTCGCATGCTACTCTCGGAAGCCATTTTTATCGAGCCAGATTGCAAATACTCAGGGAAAGACCTTCACGATACTATTATCAGATTCGCAAGTATTTCGTCGCTGCCAAGGCGAGTCCCAGCTCGACAAAATGCTGTCACAATTTCGCAATAAAGCTTTCATCCTCCCGCAACATTACTGACATCCCATTGTCATCTTGGCGCGCCAAGCTATTACCAGTTTCAAAAATAACTAAGCCGTTTGGCTGAACTGATAATTGTTTTGGAGAGAACCATGAAGCACAACAAAATTTTTCTCGCAGTGAGCCTTTCTACAGTCTTGGCTGCATGTGGTAGCGACGTAGATTTGAACGTTGGTAATACCGTTAACGGTGGAGACTCTGGCGGCGATAACGGCGGCGGTGGCGTTACCAACCCATGTTCAGCTTACAGTCTAAATGGCACAACTTACCAAGGTGACTACCTATCCGATGGCAACTGCTCGTACTCATTAGAATTCGCTCGCGCTGGCAAGCCGGTGATGGCTGATGTGACCTTTAGTGCATTGGAAAGCGGCGGTGTACACAAGTTCGCCGGCGCCCTAGAGATGGGTCAAGACGTAGATAATTCCATTGCAGGCACAGTGCTTTCGGCTGGTAACGCGCCAGTAGATCAAGGCGGTGCGCCTGAAGGCCCAGTTCTATTTGTTAACAAAGGCGCAACGTTGGCTTTCCCAGAAGGTAGCTTCCTACGTATCAATCGTGGTTCGCAGATCATTGCTCGCGGCGCCGTTGATGCACCGATCACATTCACCTCCATTGCCGATATTGAAGATAGCAATAACTCAGAAACTGCTCGCCAGCAGTGGGGTGGTTTACAGCTGAATGGTAACGGTATCACTCAGGCCTGTACTGACGACCAGCGCACTAACGCAACTTGCGCAGTGCAAACCGAAGGTGTTCCGTCTTATTACGGTGGCAACAACAATGATGAAAGCTCTGGCGCAATCAACTACGTGGTGGTTAAGCACTCTGGCTTCGAAGTATCAGAAGGTGACGAGCTAAACGGCATTAGCTTCTACGCGGTAGGTGGCAACACTGAAGTGGATTATGTTCAGGTTTACAGTACCTACGATGATGGTTTGGAGTTCTTCGGTGGTGACGTGTCGGTATCACATGCGGTATTAAGCTACGTAGATGATGACTCATTAGATTTCACTGACGGACACACAGGTGTTGTTCAGTACGCATTGATTGTCCATGAAGAAACTGACGGTAACCGCTGTATTGAGGCGGATGGTCAGAGCAAGGCTTCTGGCTCAGGTAATCAGGAAGAAATGTGGCATTCGCTGACGCCTTACACGGATGTAAAAATCGCGAACATGACTTGCCTAACTTCAGCGTCGGATGAGAGCGCTGGTGGTACCCACGGTGATTCTGAAGGGGTGTTGTTCCGCAAAGGTTTCAACGGTGGTTTATACAACTCAATTGTCACTACCTTCAACGCAACGGGTGAATCAAATGAGTTGGTTGAGTTTGACGATGGTGCGCCGTATCAAGCATCACAGGGTCGCATCGAACTAAAAGGAAACATCTTCGCAGGTTCCGAACCACTTAAGGATCCAGGTACTCAGGACATCGATGGCAACACAATTGCCGACATGGCGACCTTTGTTAGCGGTAATGATAACGCGGTAACGATGGACCTCGCTGAGATTCAATCAATTCGAAGCGGTTACGTAAGCGCTACTGAAACGCTAGGAGCTAGCCCAGTGACGCTAACCGCCATTGATACTCGCTTTGATGATTCAGGCTTCATTGGTGCGGTAAAAGACGGAGATGACTGGACTGCAGGATGGACAGTGGGCCTTGATTCACTTCCTGCTGGCGTAAGCAACTAATTGCCAATCGCAAAGGGTGGGGTGCTTGGCGCCTCACCCTTCTTTCCTTTTCATTCATGTAACAATAATAGGTTTAAGCTCATGAAGCCGAATTTATTTACTCCTTCTGCTCTTGCCTCAGCGATTGGATTGGCACTGGTAAGCAGTCCCGCTGCAATGGCGCAATCAGGGGTTGATCCTGATCGCCCGGCACCCATTGAAGAGGTTCTGGTCACGGGTCGTCAACGTGACGCTGCTGAGCAACTTATCGTAGAGCGAATTGAAGAGTCTCATCAGGTTGATATTCTGAGCTCGGAGACAATTTCCAGAGCCGGTGACTCAGACCTTGCCGCGGCACTGCGCCGAGTTCCAGGTTTAACACTATTAGGCGGGAAATATGTCTACGTTCGCGGTTTGGGCGAGCGCTACTCGTCTACCCAGCTGAATGGAGCACAGGTCCCCTCGCCTGACTTCAGTCGAAATGTTCTGCCATTGGACATCTTCCCGGCAGATATCATCGATTCGATGGTCCTCCAAAAGTCCTACAGTGCAGACCTGCCAGCGGCCTTCGGCGGCGGTAACATCAATATTCGTACTAAGGGCATTCCAGACGACTTCGTTCTGAATCTGGATGTGTCAACGGGCTTCAACAGCGCGTCAAAAGATGGCTTTACCAATGCCAACGGCGGTGACAGCTTAGGTGCAGCGTCTGATAGCATGGCGTTTCCAAGCACTATTAGTCAGGGGCTATCTGACTATCGTGGTGATTTAAGTGTTTCGAATATCTTCAGCACCCTCCGCAGCTCGGATATCTCGGCAACACGGAATGATGCCGTGGCCATTAATCAATCCTTTGCTGCGAGCCTAGATCGAGACTTTGCGATTCAGCAGGAATCCCTAGACCCAGATCTCAATGCAAAACTGACGTTGGGAAACAACTTTTTCCTGACCGATGATCTCGAAATTGGCTTCATGGCGCTTGCAGGACAGGAGAGCAAGTGGCGTAACAAAGATCGCATGACCAAAGACTGGGCCCAGCCGGATGATATTTACACGGACACTCAGCGTACTGTTAATGAAATATCGCTAACCGGCGCGTTCAACGTAGGTTTACGCTATACCAATGACCATCAAGTGTTGTTTAGCTCTCTCTTCCTCCGTAACACGGAAGACGAAACTCGCGTTGCGGTTGGTAACGACTTAAACACCATCTTGGCTGACGGTAACCGCGAACGTGAATGGGCGACTCGCTATGAGCAGCGTGAGTTATTCGTAAATCAGGTGCGCGGTAGCCACCGTTTTGATGATCTATTCATGTTCGAGCGTATGGGTGCGGGTTGGTACTATTCAGATGCCACGGCCACCAGTGATGTGCCGGGAGAGGTCTCAATTCTTGGATTAGATAGCCTGAATTCTGCGGGCGAACTGACCAGTTCGGCGATACGTTCATCGTCTAGCGTTGCGTCCTTTAACTGGACTAGCCTTGAAGATGAGGTAGAAAGTTACGGCTGGGAGCTTGAGGTTGGTGACACCTTTGGTGGCAGCGAATGGACCCTAAGCGGTGGTTATGACTACTGGATGAAGGTGCGTAACTTCGAGTACCTGCCAACTAATATTAGTACCGCAGGGGTACAATCCGCTGCGGATCTTCGTGATGCCGATGATGTGCTAACGCTACCGGATCGAATCTTCGATGACGCGAGTTTGGGTGATGTGACTAGCGGACTAGGTTTCCGTACCGGAGGTATCGGCTCTGAAAGCTATGTCGCTTTCCTTGAGAGTCACGCGGGCTGGGGAAGCTTGGATATTCGCTTTTCCGAGGCATGGCGCTTAAATGCGGGCATACGCTGGGAAGAGTACACTCAGTTCTCGCTGCCCTATGACAGCCTAAACTATACCAGTGACCCTATCGGTTTGACGGACCAAGAGATTGTGGATTCATTTAGTATCTCCGATGATTGGTACCCCGCTTTAGCGCTTACTTATAGCAACGGTGACTTCTTAGGTGCAGAGACCTTCCAGGTTCGTACCTCGTTGTCGCAAACGGTAGTGCGACCAGATTTACGTGAGGTTTCCGACGCCACGTATATCGATACGATTACCGAGTTCCGCGTTGTGGGTAACCCGCTGTTGGAGCCGTCTGATCTTAGCAATGCCGACCTGCGTTTTGAATGGTTCTTTGATAACGGCGATAGCTTTACTTCTACGCTGTTTTACAAGGATATCAGTGCGCCGATTGAAGCCATTCAGCGCCCGGGTTCTGATGACAACGTGGTAATTGGCTTTGTGAACGCTGACTCGGCAGAGGTCTACGGTGTTGAGTTTGAAGCACTAAAGGATCTGTCGGCGATTAGTTCAGGACTTTTTGTTAGTGGTAACGTGACGCTTTCGGATTCTGAAATTCAGATTTCTGAGACTGATATCGGCTTAACTAACAACAACCGACGTATGAATGGTCATTCGGAATGGGTGGCGAATGCCACGCTAGGCTATGACTCAGACGGTGGTTTGGTTGCCGCGAACATGGTCTACAACATCGCCGGCGAACGACTGGTCTTTGCAGGGCGAGCCGGAGCACCGGACGCCTATGAGCAGCCGTTTAACTCACTGGATCTCAACGTGGATATGTTTCCGCTTGATGGACTACGTGTCCGTTTTAAAGTTCAGAACTTGCTGGACGAAAACGTAGAGTTCCAGCAGGGTGATACGGCGATCGTTGAGCAAACTGTAGGGAGTAGCTATAGCTTAGGGCTTCGCTACGAGTTCTAGCAAAGGCCTTAAGTAGCTGCACTAATCTAAAGCCCACCTCAGCGTGGGTTTTTTTCGTTTTGGCAACTCGCCAAGGCCATTCACCTGCATTTTCGACCACTGATAAAAATGTTGAGCGCTGCGGCTAATAGGCTGCTAAATTTAAGGTATCAAAGGGGATTTTCTGGTGCCTAAAAAATCAAACAATGCAGTAAGAATTGGTGTAGTTGGCGGTGGAATAAATGGGCTGTGTATCGCCCGTGAACTCGCTCTCAAAGGTAATACCGTAACGCTGATTGAACGTGCCGAGCTTGGGCAGGCAACCTCGTCAGCATCATCTAGGATGCTGCATGGCGGACTGCGATACCTTGAGCACGGTCAGCTGAGATTTGTCTACCATGCCCTCATGGAACGTTCTAGTTGGCTTAAACGCTATCCGCAACACACGCGGGTGGTCGAAAATTTCATCCCCATCTACCGCAATCAAACACGCAGCCGTTGGCTAATTGGTGCCGGAGTAAAACTCTACCAATGGCTAAGCGGGCGTTATTCACTGGGTGCTAGTCGCTGGTGGAGTCGCTATCAGTATATGACCCGCTTTCCCGATGCAAAACATGGCGATTTAGTGGGGGCATGGAGTTACTTTGACGTCATGATGGACGACCAAGCGCTGATGACGGAAATTATTAGCGAGCTTAAAACCTTGGGCGTAACGATCAAGACGCAGTGTGTAGTTAGCCGTCTTAGTGTTGATGGTGAGGTGGAATTGCTTGAAGGAGAGAACCTGCATTTCGATAAGGTGGTTAACGCCGCGGGCCCATGGGCAAGCAACCTTCTTAGGTCTTCAGGCATTAGCAGTCGCTTTCATTTAGATTATGTTCGCGGCAGTCATTTGATCATTGATCGGCATATTGCTCACGGTGTGGTGCTACAGGATGATGCAAAGCGGGTAATCTTTGCGCTGCCTCTCAAAGGTAAAACACTGTTTGGCACCACTGAGGTGAGCCAAGCCGGCCCCGCTAATACCGGAATTAGCGCCGATGAAAAGAGCTATCTGAGCCAGATTTACAATCGCCATTTCAAGCTGGCTTTAAGCCCTGACGACGTGGTGGCAACTACCTCAGGTGTTCGACCTATTGTGCAATCAGGTGAGGGTATGTCTAAAGCGTCGCGAGAAGCAGAGATAGAAGTAATGGGGAGACTTTGCAACGTCTTTGGTGGTAAATGGACCTCGGCGCCAAGCTTGGCGATAGAGGTGGCGAAGAAAGTCGATACAATTCCGGTGACGACCCCGTCTCATGATGGGGTGAACTCTAGCTTGGCCACCGCTACACGCCCCTCAGTTTCATAGCCGAAACTTTCGCTATCTGGGCGAAGGGCGTACACTGATTCCTCCACTAATGAGGAGTGAAAATGAACCCTTCACACGTATCCGTTATCAGCTTTATTCGTAACTTAGCGCCGAAGCACTTACTGGTCCGAATTTCACGCCTCACGTTGGTGGCCACGAGTTTATCGATTATGGTCCCCACGGGCGTTGCGGCCGATATCTACCTCGTTCGGCACGCAGAGAAGCTGGATGGCGATGATCCGGGTCTTACCGAGTGCGGCAGGCAGCGTGCCCAGTGGTTAGCGAGTTACTTTTCGTCACTGCCAGTCACGGCGGTCTTCACTACCCCCTATCGGCGAACGAACGAAACGGCAGCCCCCGTAGCTCAGTATCATAATTTACCAGTGCAAGAGTACAACCCACGGGACCTAGCGGATTTCTCCCTTTCTCTTGCTGCGCGTGAGGGGGATGTGCTGGTGGTGGGTCATTCGAATACCACTCCGCAATTGGTGAGGCTGCTTAGCTCTGGCAAGGTGGAGGATCTTGATGAGAGCCAGTTTGACCGCTTGTATCGAGTTAATGATGAGGGGGATTGGCATGTTGAACTGCAGTCTTTTGAATGTGTTAGTGATTAGCAACGTCCCGTCTTCGAGTCAGCCTTGATAACGGATGGCGGCGCTTCGGTTGTGCTAACCTCTATAAGCCCCACCGAGTGCATCTTTCAATTCATCCAGCCACGGCTCAAAGTTACGCCATTGATCAACACCCTGTCGGTAAATAGGCGTTCGCACCTGTTCGGAACTAGCTGTTCGTACTGAACGTTGATTGCTATGAAACTCAATACAGGCAGCTTCGAAGGGTAGCTCGCAGTACTCCAGGATAGACTGAACTTGCCCCGCTAAATCGTCTACGACGTCTTCGTAGTTCACGGTCAAAATCTCACCCGGGTAGATGCTGTGCCAGTGATCCATTAGACGAATATAATCAGCGTAATAGTGACCAATATCTGTCAGGGAATAGGAGAACTCTTGGCCTTCAGCGAACAATTGCTTGAAACCAGAGAAGCAACAGGCCATGGGGTGACGCCGAGCATCAATAATCTTTGCGTTGGGTAGAATGCTTTTAATTAAGCCAATGTGGCGGAAGTTGTTTGGCATCTTATCAATAAAGAATGGCGCGTCTACTCGGTGTATCTGAGTGTCGTCAATATACGCTTGCCCGAATGCTGAGAGTTCATCAGCCGAAAGATCCTTGATGCACTCGGGATAATGTCCCGCTGGATTCTGATCGGTACCGCGCCTAAGTTGGTGCACCAGTGCGAGGATATTCGGTAACTCCAGTGTGCCGTCAACCTGGCTGTGCGAAGCTAAGATTTGTTCTAGCAAAGTAGATCCAGCTCGCGGAAGGCCAACGATAAAGATCGGGTCTTTTGCTTGGGCACCCAGTTGAGTGAACGCGTTAGCAAACTCGATGTCGAGATTGGCAATTTGGCGGTCCACTTCATCCGTAATCGCGTCACCGCGGTAATTAGACTGTTGCTTCTTAAGTTCACAGCCCTGTGAGTAGTAACTGAAGGACTCACTGAACGCTTCTCTATCCTCCATCGCCTTACCCAGGGCGAAACTCAAATAGGTCTGATCAATGCCGGCGAGTTCCTGGCGCTTAGCCATCAAACCCTTCATTTGCGCAACATCATCGTCACTAAAATCAATCATCTTAAGGTTGGCGAGTGAATACCATGCCTCGCCATGTTCAGGTTTCACCTCAATCGCCTGGCGATAACAGGCAACGGCTTCGGCTTGCTGACCCTTGGTCTTTAACGCATGGGCTTTAGATACTAACGTAATTGGGTCGTTAGGTTGCTTAGCTAAAATAACATTGAACATCGCAATCGCCTCGTCGTAGCGACTCACCTGCATAAGCTCAATGGCGTAGATGGCCTGACATTGGCTGTTGTCGGGGAAGGCGAGATGAAGCTTTTTACTCTCAGCTAGAGCGGCCTCGTACTTCTGTCGTTTGCGCAGTAATTGCACGTACTCGGTGCGGACTCTAACATTCTCAGGAGCCCAGCTTGCGGCGTGCTTGAGTAAGGTCTCAGCGTCGTCCATCGCGCCAAGCTTAACGCCAATCTCGGCTAATAGCCGCATTGCTTCGATGTTCTTGGGTTGCTTAGATAAAACGAGCCGACAAAGTTTCTCGGCCTTGACGTAGCGGCCTTCGTTGCAGTGGTCTAGCGCCACTTGAAGGGGCTTTGCTAAGGTTGATAGGTAGTTAACTTGCTGCTGGGAAATCTGCGCTGCAACGAGGTCACCACGGCGCTGTTCGGCGCGCGCCATTTCAGTCCACGCCGACACCAATGCATTATTGTGGCGCACGGCAAGCTGGTAAAAATGATAGGCGGAATCTAGTTGACCCTGATCTCTGAGTTGGTGCGCCTTTTCTTGATAGGCTCTGCCAAAACTTGGGTCTTTATTGAGAAGTTGGTCAATAAATTGCTGTGCAATATCGAACTGACGGTCGTAACGTGCCGCTACGGCGCCTAGATATAATAGATGAGGGTCATCAGGAAAAGGAACTAGCGCTTGCTCGGCTTCGCGAATCGCAGTTTGGTACTGTTTAGTCCGCAGTAATTGCTCGAGTTGTTGGTGTGTCTCAGCTAGGTCCAGGTTGTTCAAGTGTAACTCCGAGAAAGTCATGTGCCGCAGTACCTGCGACACATGGACTAGTGATTTAGAATGAGTAGCTCATTCTAACACCAATCGTACGCGGGCGAGCGTAATTGATGCGCGCTCGGTCAAAGTTGAAGTTACCGGAAATCTCAGCCTTCTCATCGGTGAGATTATCAATGTAACCTTCAAGGGTCCACTCGTCGGCACTTACACCGGCTGTTAGCCCCAACAACATCCAAGAATCTAGCTCTAAGCGGTTGATATCAATGATATCCGTATACACCGTGTCAGAATAGGATGCGTGTGGCATAACGTGGGCGGTGAAGTTTTCGAAGACTGGCCACTCATAGCGAGCCGACAGGGTAACCTGAAGCTCTGGCGCGAAGGCAAGTGAGTCGCCTTTGTTCACGTCATCAGTTGGCGTCAATACTTCGGTGATTTCAGTGTCGAGCATTGAGAATGAGGCGTTAACCATCAGGCCTTCAATGTTCAACGGGGCCCAAACTACATCACCCTCAAGACCAAGAACTTCAGCGTTCGCCGCGTTATCAGCGAAGAATAAGTTGGTAATCGATGGGTCGAAAATAGTCGTTTGTAGACGGCTAATATCAACGAAGAACAAGCTACCATTGAAACGCACTGTGCGATCTAACCACTCAGTTTTCCAACCGAATTCGTAGTTCTTCACTTCATCCGTGTCGAGCGCGAACGGCACGGTGAAACCCTGTCCGTTGGATGAGCCGCCAGGACGGTTCAGTAGGCCGGGACGGAAACCTTCGGAGAAAGTGACGTAGTAGAGTGCGTCATCCATAGGGCGCCAGTTTAAGGTAGCCTTAAAAATAGTGCCTGAGGTGTGTGCTTCGTCCGGTGCGTTTAACGCTGCAACCACGTAGGCAGGCGTATTGGCATCAACGGTGTCGAGGGTGTAAGTGGTTTGGTTGCCGCTACAGTCCTTACGATCAGTAAATTCTCCGTCGCCATTGTATAGGTCGCTGATGTCGGTGCCATAGGCTTGCATATCTTGAGTGAAGAACAGGGCACGGTTACAGAATGATGAGTTCGCACTACCTTCCATATCTACACTGACGTCATAATAACGAGCACCCAAAATAGCGGACAGCGTATCGCTCAAATCAAAGGTGATTTCACCAAAGATGCCATACTGTTCATCGGTACGAAGTACGTCATTACGGAAGATAACTCCCGGCGGGAATGCGCCAGTATCTGAACGGTATCCCGTATCAAAGGCATAGTTATCTACGAAGCCTAAGCCGCCATCAATGTGTACAGAGTTGGCATAGTCGAAATCGTTGCGTTCCTTCAGTTCAAGATCGCTGTAAAACAAACCTGCTGTGGCGCGAATCGAGGAAGTTTGATCCGTGCTAATACGGAATTCGTGAGTTTGAACTGTGGTTTCGCTGCTCACATCAACTAATAGGTTGGGCGCCTGACAGGTGCCAACAGGACCTGCAGCCCCTGGGTAAACAACACTGTAATCACACAGATAATAAGGCAGGTACTGACCTACAAAGAGGTAGTCGGTGTAGTCAACGGTTTGGTCGGTGTCACGACTGGTGTAAGCACCGGTGTAGACCATTTCTAGGTCCGCGAATTCACCCGTCAATGTCCAGTTGTAGTTATCAAAGGAATCTTCAAGGTGATTATCCGTAAAGCTGGCGATTTCATAGTCATCCAACTCAGGGTCAGCTGAGAATACGCCATCCGCGTCAATCGTCTGCGTACCGAAGCCTAGTAATAGCTCCCAGTTGTCGGCAATATCGAACAGCGCGCTAACGCGAGCCCCTTCGTACACGACACCATTAAAGTCTTCTTCCACAAAGTCGGCGTTATCAGCCTGAAGGAAGTTAACGTTGCTCAGGTCTTGCCCAGCTTGAAATCCCTCACGGCCGGCGCTAACTGGAACACCATTGGCGCGCACGGTTCCGGCCGAACGGAAGCGACCGCTGTCGGACAGATCAATCGTTGACGCAACGTTATCAATGTAGCCACCTTGGTCGTCACGGTAAAGCACCGCTCGAACTGTCACGCCATCGCTGACCGGAAGGTTGTACATAACTTCTACGTTATTGCTTGAGTCGCCGCCACTCGTGCTCGCGACGCCTAGCTTGAGCTTACCGTATTGATCCGTAGGATCCGGTTTGTTGGTAATCAAACGCATCAGGCCAGCCTGTGAGCTAGCGCCAAAGAGAGTGCCCTGCGGGCCCGAGAGCACTTCTACTCGAGACATGTCCGCCGCGTAAACATCTAAGTTACGACCCGGCTGAGAGAGTGGTTGTTCATCTAAGTAAAGTGCTACGTTAGGCGCTAAACCGGCCACACCCGCGGTGGTAAGGTTTGGCGTGGTAGATGCTACACCGCGAATGTATACGGTGTTTTGTCCCGGGCCGCTGCCGCCGGCAGTAACGCCAGGTAAGTGAACGAGATAGTCAGTGAAATTGGAGATGCCGAACTGCTCAAGAGACTCCTCGGTGATAGCTTCTACGGCTACCGGCACGTCCTGTGCATTTTCAGCTCGCTTCGTGGCCGTAACCACGACCTCTTCAATTTGAGCATGTGTATTGGCAACTAGGCCAATAGTCACCATGCCAATTGCTTGGCTTAGCGTTGTCTTACGCATGTAATCCCCCTCGGATTTCATTGAGTAGCTAGTGTTCGCTTAGATTAGTTTTATTTGATATCAGTTGAATTATATTGAACTCTAATTAAAATTTCAGAAATTAGTTCATTTTTAGTACGAATAACTGCGTAGGTCATTGCGGCGACGCTGGGTTTTGCTCTCTACACGTCATTGATTTCGGAGCTTTCATTAAGTTTATAGAGGGTTACTTTGCTGAGTCGAATGACTGCTAAACAATTTGTATACTATTTTTATGTTTTCCATGGCGGTTGGATTTGCTCGGAATTCAAAAGAGTTCTAACAATTATTCGTATCGGTGATGATAATGTCGGAACGACAAAGCATGGATGCTCAGCGATAGAGTTGGCCGCCGGGGCTAAAGCCTGTGGCTTGCTAAATCGTCATGGATTTCGTGTGTATTCAGGTAGTTCGCGTAGTCTGGAACGGTCAAGTAAGCTACACTCTCCAACATGGAATGATCTCCCTAATAGCTATTTATCAGTCGCCGCTTCGGAACTGATTTAACCAAGGATTTGTCATGAGCGAGACGCTACCTCCCTGCCCACAGTGCAGTTCAGAATATGTCTATCAAGACCAGGCGCTATTAATCTGCCCTGAATGCGGACACGAATGGGATCCTGACGCCCCAGATGAAGATGCTATTTCTCTTAAGGACGCGGTGGGTAATTCCTTGGCGGAGGGCGATAAAGTAACGCTAATTAAAGATCTGAAAGTTAAAGGAAGCTCTACGGTACTCAAAGTAGGTACCAAGGCGGTAATCAAGCGCTTCGTGGATGGTGATCATGATATCGACTGTAAAGTTGATGGCTCGGGCGCCATGATGTTGAAGTCAAAGTTTGTGCGTAAGTCGAACTAACCATCGCTGTGGATAGCGATGTGTGGTGGCTGAGATCTCAGTCGTCGCTATCAAGCCCCGTTAGTGTGCAGTAATTGTGCCGGGGCTTGTTATTGAAGGAGTGCTTGGATGACCAATGAACAGCCGAATAACCCGCTGCATGGGATTACCTTAGAGGCGCTGTTACGCCGTCTTGTGGAGCACTACCATTGGCAAGGGCTTGCTGAGAGAATTAACATTAACTGCTTTAAGAGTGACCCTTCTATTAAGTCGTCATTGAAGTTTCTTCGGCGGACGCCCTGGGCTCGTGAGAAAGTGGAAACCTTATACATTAATACTTTCTGCTAATAAGTAGAAAGCGAGTTGGGTTTTGTTCGCCTCTAAAGATGAGGGACTATGATATTTCGCGTTAGACATTACAGTCTGTGGGTTTTACTAGCAATGGCGGCCGCCGCCACTAGCTTCAGTGGTTGTGTTTACCATGAGTATGATCCGGAAAATGAGTCTGACTATGCGCAGTTTTGGTGTGAGCCTGCCAATCGCGCCGCGATTCAGGGTTATCGACCGCCGGAGCCCGGTGACGACGTAGATGCCAGTTATCAGAAATGTATGGAAACCTACCGAGATCGGCTCCCTCCAGAAATCCCCGCTGAGACATCAGATTGACGCACCATATTAGGTACTCATAGTCCTGTGGGTAGTCTTATTTAGCCGGTTGTGTCGGCTAGCAAAGGCCAAGCTTGCTAAAGTCAGCTCCAGCATAGGCGAAATTCCCTAGCTTTGACCTTGGTTGAAACTTGCACATTACCCTCAAATACCTTAATATCGCGCGCCTTGATAGCCGTAATGGTTCGGTTATCTCTCCTTGCCTACGTTCTCCATGGTTGAGTTCGCAGGCTGTTTAATCCGTAAGGAGCTACAATGCGTCACTACGAAATCGTATTTCTGGTACACCCAGATCAAAGCGAACAGGTGCCTGCTATGATCGAGCGCTACACAGCTAGCATCGAGAAAGATGGCGGCCAGGTTCACCGTCTTGAAGATTGGGGTCGTCGTCAGATGGCATACTCAATCAACAAGATCCACAAAGCACATTACGTTCTAATGAACGTTGAATGTACGCTTGAAGCACTAGAAGAGCTTACTACTAACTTCCGTTACAATGACGCTGTTTTGCGTAACATGGTTGTTAGCATGAACGAAGCTGTTACTGGTGAATCTCCAATCGCCAAGAGCGAAAAAGAATCTCGTGATCGTAAGAAGGTTTCTGACCGTCCACGTCGCGAACGAACTGAAGCACCTGCAGAAGCAGCAACTGAAGCACCAGCTCCAGCCGCTGAGAAGCCTGCAGCCGAAGGCGAAGAATAAGGAGAGTTAAAATGGCACGTTTTTTCCGTCGTCGTAAGTTCTGCAAATTCACCGCTGAAGGTGTGAAGCAGATCGACTATAAAGATTTAGACACTCTTAAAGCTTATGTCTCTGAGACTGGCAAGATTGTCCCAAGCCGCATCACCGGCACTAAGGCTAAATACCAGCGTCAGTTGGCGACCGCTATCAAACGCGCTCGTTACTTGGCTCTTTTGCCTTACACGGATGCGCACAAGCGTTAATTCTAGAGCTCGCCATGCGGCGACATAACTTAAAAGGATATTCACCATGCAAGTGATTCTTTTAGAAAAAGTTGGCAAGCTGGGCTCTATCGGTGACCAAGTGAATGTTAAATCGGGCTACGCTCGTAACTTCCTGTTCCCGTTCGGCAAAGCTGTTCCAGCTAACGCAACTAACGTTGCTGAATTTGAAACACGTCGTGCAGAACTAGAAGCAGCAGCGGCAGCTAAATTAGCTGAAGCTGAAGCTCGTGCTGTACAGCTAAATGAATTGACACTTACTATCGAAGCCAACGCTGGCGACGAAGGTAAGCTGTTCGGTTCAATTGGTAACCGTGATATCGCTGACGCAGCTGCTGCGGCTGGCGTTGCTATTGAGAAGTCTGAAGTTCGCATGCCGGAAGGCCCACTACGCGAAATCGGTACTTTCGAATTAGCTATTCAGGTTCACACTGAAGTAACTGCGACTATCACTGTTGTGGTAGCTGCTGAGTAATATTTTTGTTTTAAAAAGCAGAAATTTACTTCAAAATCAGGCACTCTTAGGAGTGCCTTTTTTGTATCTGGGAAACTAAATGGAAGATTATGAAGTTGAAGCGCCGTTAACCGAGCGCCCCTCACTACCACATTCAGAGGAAGCTGAAGTTGCCGTTATCGGTGGATTGATGATTGAGAACGGTCATCTTGATAACGTGATGGAAGTGGTAACTGAGGATGACTTCTTTATTGATCGTCATCGATTGATCTTCAGTGCCATGCAAAGTCTGCATGAGCGCTCGCAACCGTTTGACGTCATCACGCTGTCGGAGTCACTTGATGCTCGCGATGAGCTTGGTCGTGCCGGTGGTTTAGTTTACCTCTCGGAAATGGCCGAGAGTACCCCTTCAACTTCAAATATTATGGCCTACGCGAACATTGTTCGTGAACGCGCAACCGTTCGCCAGCTGATTACCGCGGCGAATGAAATTTCTCGCACCAGCTTGGCTCCGGCTGGAATGGATTCGGACTCTCTCCTCCAGTTAGCAGAACGCAAAGTTGCTGATATTGCAGAGAACCGACCCAAGCAGGGTGGATGGTTAGATGCCAAAGAACTACTGGATAAATCAGTAGAAAAAATTACCGAGTTATTTGAGTCTGAGGACGGCCTGACGGGTCTGTCCACAGGTTGGGATAGCCTTGATGATATGACCTCCGGTTGGCAGGAGCAGGATTTGGTGATCATTGCTGCCCGTCCTTCCATGGGTAAAACCACGCTCGCGATGAACACCGTCGAGAAGGCCGCCTTAAGCCAGTCACAGCCGGTTTGTGTGTTTAGTTTAGAGATGCCGGCGGAACAGTTGATGATGCGAATGTTGGCCTCAGTGGGGCGAATAGATCAAACGCGAATTCGCACTGGGCAGCTGGAGCACGATGATTGGCCAAAGCTCACTGCCGCCATTGAGCAGCTCCGCGATACCAAGTTATTTATTGACGATACCCCAGGTCTGTCACCCGCCGATATTCGTGCGCGTCTGCGCCGAATTGAGCGCGAGCATGGCAAGGTGGCCATGGTGATGGTGGATTATCTCCAATTGATGCGTATTTCCGGCTTTAGCGAAGGTCGTACTCAAGAGATTTCTGAGATTTCGCGCTCTCTTAAAGCAATTGCTCGAGAGTTTAAGTGCCCTATGCTGGCATTGAGTCAGCTCAACCGCTCCTTGGAGCAGCGTCCGAATAAACGGCCGGTTAACTCGGATTTGCGTGAATCTGGAGCAATTGAGCAGGATGCTGATATCATTATGTTCATCTATCGAGATGAGGTGTACAACGAAGATAGTCCTGATCGCGGCGTGGCCGAGTTGATCATTGGTAAACAGCGTAACGGCCCTATTGGGACTACGCGTGTCGCCTTCGTAGGAAAGCTCTCTCGCTTCGAAAATCTCTCGCCAGATCAATACGGCGGGGACTACGACGAGTAATTCAACGCTATGAAAGTAATCGAATCCATCGCCGAACTGCGTTCGGTACTAGCAACGTATCGTGCCCAGGGCAAGCGCGTGAGTTTTGTGCCGACCATGGGTAATCTCCATGAAGGGCATTTACAGCTGGTTCGCCAAGCTCGGGAGCATTCTGATGTGGTAGTGGCGAGTATTTTCGTTAACCCACTACAGTTTGGTTTAAACGAAGACTGGGAACAGTACCCGCGAACCTTCGAACCCGACTGTGAGAAGCTAGCATCGGTAGCCTGTGATTTCCTGCTCTACCCTAAAGAAACTGAAGTTTACCCAACAGGTATGGCGAATCAGACTCGCGTCAGTGTGCCAACCATGACGGATATCCTCTGTGGTGCTAGTCGTCCGGGTCACTTTGAGGGGGTTACTACTATTGTGGCTAAGCTCTTTAATATGGTGCAGCCCGATGTGGCCGTGTTTGGTATCAAGGATTACCAGCAGCTAGCAGTGATTCGTAAGATGACCACGGATTTATGCTTGCCCATTGAGATTGTGGCAGCTCCAATTGCTCGAGATCACGATGGCTTAGCCCTCTCTTCGCGAAACGGCTACCTCGATGAATATGAGCGACCTATAGCCGCGGAAGTTTACCAGAGTTTGTGTCTAGCCAAGGGAATGCTTGACGAGGGTCGCAGGGACTTTGGTGCCATTGAGCAGGCAGCCGAGGCGCATTTGATTAATCACGGTATGCGTATTGACTACTTTAGTATCCGTCGTAACCATGACCTAGAACCTGCCGGCCTCGATGATCGTAATCTCGTGGTGTTAGTAGCGGTGTATTTAGGAAATACCCGTCTCATTGATAATATCGAAATCAGCCTGTAATCCAATTGGTTATCAGCTAAGTTCCTCTTTGTAATAAAATTACAGGTCGGGCTGGTTTTCCGTTCTTCCTTAACACCGCATCGCGTGTGGGTTAGTAAGCTATATTGCTTAAACAACTAGCCTGTAGAAATTTTGTGTCATTGTTCGTGTCACGTCATCTCGCCTAAAAATCCTTGTAAATTTATTACAGCTGGCTTTTAAAATTGGTCAATTTTCGTTATATTGCTCGCCATAAGATAACAATAAATTGAGGTGATTCACGATGATTGCACACGCAATTCGTAAGGTATCCGAAGCGGATACGGCCAACACACACTGTGATCTTGCGCGCTATGAGGCCATGTACGCCAAGTCGGTTAATGAGCCCGAAGCGTTCTGGGCCCAGCAAGCCGAGGAGTTTCTGAGTTTCAGTCGCAAGTGGGATTCAGTGATGCGTCAGGACTTTGCTCAGGGCGAAGCGGCTTGGTTTGAAGGCGCCACGCTAAACGTAGCGGAAAACTGTATTGACCGTCATCTTCCCGAACGTGCTGATCAGACTGCACTGATTTGGGAGGGCGATAATCCTGAAGACAGTAAGCACATTAGCTACCAAATGCTGTCCGACGAAGTGAATAAACTGGCGAACGTACTGCGCCAACGTGGCGTTGCCAAAGGTGACCGCGTTTGTATCTATATGCCCATGATTCCAGAGGCAACCTACGCGATGTTAGCGTGTGCCCGAATTGGCGCAATTCACTCGGTTGTCTTCGGTGGCTTCTCCCCTGAGGCGCTGAAGGATCGTATCAATGACGCCACCTGTAGTGCATTAATCACTGCCGATGAGGGTGTCCGCGGTGGCCGACAGGTACCGCTAAAAGTCAATGCTGATCTAGCGTTGGAAAATTGTCCAAGCGTTCATACGAGTATCGTCGTGCAGCGCACCGGCGCGGACGTAGCATGGAATGACGACCGTGATGTTTGGTATCACGAGGCAACCGCGAAGATGAGTGCCCTTTGCGTGGCCGAACAAATGGCTGCGGAAGATCCGTTGTTTATTCTGTATACCTCCGGCTCTACTGGGACGCCTAAGGGCGTACTCCATACTACTGCCGGTTATCTATTGCAGGCGGCAATGACCTTCAAATACACCTTCGATTATCAAGAGGGTGATGTGTACTGGTGTACTGCTGATGTTGGCTGGGTGACCGGTCACTCATATATCGTTTACGGCCCATTGGCGAACGGTGCAACCTCATTAATGTTTGAAGGTGTGCCAACCTATCCCGATGCAGGGCGCTGCTGGGATATCTGCGACAAGCACAATGTGGCGATTTTCTACACGGCCCCTACCGCTATTCGAGCGCTAATGGGTGCCGGGAACGAATACGTTACTCGCTCAAGCCGCAAGAGCTTGCGCCTATTAGGTACGGTAGGAGAGCCTATTAACCCCGAAGCGTGGCAGTGGTACCACGACGTAGTGGGTGAGACTCGCTGTCCAATCGTTGATACCTGGTGGCAAACGGAAACGGGTGCGCACATGCTAACGCCGCTACCTGGTGCTACGGACCTCAAACCGGGCTCGGCAACGCGTCCATTCTTTGGCGTCGTACCAGCATTACTAGATGGCGACGGCAAAGAAGTAGAAGGGCCGGGTGAAGGTTCACTGGTTATTAAGAACACTTGGCCAAGCCAGATCCGTTCAGTCTATGGCGATCACAAGCGTTGCATCGATACCTACTACACCACCTACCCGGGCTACTACTTTGCGGGCGACGGTGCTCGCCGTGATGAAGACGGCTACTACTGGATCACAGGCCGTGTTGATGATGTCTTAAACGTCTCCGGTCACCGTATGGGCACTGCAGAAGTAGAAAGTGCATTGGTTGAGCATACTTCCGTTAACGAAGCTGCCGTGGTTGGTTATCCCCATGATATCAAAGGCCAGGGTATCTATGCCTATGTGACCCTGATGGCCGGTGCAGAAGTTACTGACGAACTCCAACAGGAGCTTCGCCAAATCTGCACTCAGGAAATTGGTGCGATTGCGAAGCCAGACATCATTCAAATTGCTCCGGGATTGCCGAAAACACGCTCCGGGAAAATTATGCGTCGAATTTTGCGCAAGGTAGCATGCAACGAGATTGATACCTTAGGAGATACCTCAACCCTAGCAGACCCTTCCGTGGTCGACGCGATCATTGAAGGGCGGGTTAATCGCTAACCTTCCCGAGTTGTTGAATCTTAGCCGATGAAATTGTGCCATTAAGGCGCTTTTCATCGGCGCTAAGCATCGCGCGCGCCAGTGTTTTTACCGGCACGCGTCGAATGCCAGCGAAGAGCGGTAGCCAATCAAAGAGAGCGATGATTCGGGCTGCCCATTTCTCTGCGAAACGTTCATCGCTACGCGTTGCTTGCGTCAAGAGGCTTGGTCGATAGATGGCCAGAGTAGCTAGTTCGAGCGCTTGAAAATATTCCTCAGTTTCACCCTTGATGCGTGAATAGAAGCTCATCGCGCTGCGATTAGCGCCTACGGCACTAATTAGATGAACCTGCTTAACTTGGTGATCTGAGCACCACTTTCCTACCGCGCAGATGAGATCCAAATCAATACGCTTAAACGCCGCTTTGCTGCCTGCTTTAGCAAGCGTGGTGCCCAGACAGATGAAGACACTATCAGGTGAGCCCGCTAGTTCGCTCACGGATTCAGGCGATAGCTCGCCAACAATTTGCTCAGTTACTCCAGCAGGCCGTTCTGTCAATGGTCGACGATTAATACACACCACCTCACCAAAACCCTGCTGTTGGGCGATGAGTGTGACAAGAGCTTGTCCAGTGGCGCCCGTGGCACCAAAAATCCATGCGGTTTTCATTAATATCTCCTAGCTTTAACGCTACTAGAGCGCAAAAAGCTAACTGCTGTCAACGAAGCGTTAGGCGCTGCCAGTGATATTCGCTAAACTACCTCTAATTAACTCATTGATGGAAGCTCGAATGGGCCGCACAGTTTACAGTATTCTTATAACCCTACTCTTGCCAATTCTTGTACTGAGACTCTGGTTGAAGGGACGCCAATCTCCCGCCTACCGAGCTCGCTGGTCCGAACGAATGGGCTACAGCAAGTGCCCTCGTCCTGCAGGATCGCTAGTCTGGTTTCATACTGTTAGTGTTGGTGAGACGATTGCCGCAGCGCCGTTAATTGAGGCGGTGATGGCGGACGAACGCGTGAGTAGAGTGCTCATAACAACTACCACGCCAACGGGCTCCGATCGAGTTAAGGCAATATTTGGTGACCGAGTTGAACACGTTTACTGCCCTTGGGATACACCGGGCTGCGTAAAGCGTTTTCTCCGCCATTGGGAGCCGACCATTGCAGTGATGATGGAGACTGAGTTATGGCCCAATCTTATTGCCGAGCTAGAGCTTCGCTGTGTACCGGCCATACTTGCTAACGCTCGTTTATCCGAGAAGTCGGCGCAAGGCTACGCTAAGCTGCCGCGAATTACCAAGCCAATGCTCACTAGCTTCAAGGCAATTTTAGCGCAGCATCATAGTGATGCTCAGCGCTTTGTCGAGCTTGGGGCGTTACCAGAGAAGGTGCATGAGGTAGGTAGTGTTAAATTCGATATTAAGATCACGCCACCGCAACTCAGTGCCGCCGATGCGCTAAAGCAACAATTTGGCGGGCGCTTCGTCTGGGTTGCAGCAAGTACTCACCGGGGAGAGGATGAGCAAATACTTGAGGCTCATCGTGCGCTTCGCAAGCTGGTTCCCGATGCATTGCTAGTGTTGGTGCCTCGTCACCCAGAGCGGTTCGATCAAGTCGCACAGCTAGCTGCCAAGTCAGCGCCTACCGTGAGGCGTTCATCTGGCAAGTTACCCGAAGGTGCCACAGCGATCTATGTGGGCGATACTATGGGCGAAATGATGGTACTTTTCGGTGCAAGCTCGGCGGCATTCGTTGGCGGAAGTCTCATTGAGCATGGCGGACACAACGTATTGGAGCCAGCAGTATGGAGTATTCCGGTAGTGAGTGGGCCACACGTACATAACTTTGAGGCGATTTGTCAGGAGATGAGTGCCGCCGGAGCGCTTGAAATTGTTGCTGACAGCGCAGCTTTAGGCCAGTACTTACTACGCCTCGCTACCGATGCGTCGATGAACCAAGAAAAAGGTGATAGCGCGGCGGCCTTCTTGGACACTAAGCGTGGTGCGCTAGCGGCACAATTACAGCACATCCTCGCGCTGTTATAGCGCTCTTCGGCAGCGACTATCGCTGCGTTTGGCGCTAACTTAAGATGGCACTACCTTAAGATGGCGCTAGCAACCGACGGCGTCGGCTAAACAATATCAACGATGAATGAAAAAGGGGCCTTAGTTAATCACTAAGGCCCCTTTTTTGTCTTGATCAATTGCGCAAAACTTAACGTGGATTAGCTCGGTAGGCTTGCGCAATTAACTTAGTACGAAGACAGATCAATACGATTCAATTCATTCTCTGAATCCAGCCAGTCATTCAATCTTTGGATATCTTCTGGGCTCAAGCTGCCTGCAACTTGCTTAAGTTGAAGCAGAGAAATGATGTAGTCGAATCGCGCATTACTGAAGTTAGATTGAGCGCGGAAAAGCGCCTGTTGAGCGTTCAATACATCCACAATATTTCGGGTGCCGACTTCGTAACCCGCCTGAGTGGCATCCAATGAGCTCTGCGCCGAAATAATTGCTTGCTGACGAGCATCAACGGTTGCTACGCCAGTTGTTGCGGTGAGATAGCTAGAGCGGGCTTGCTGAGTCACCGCTCGCTGAGTCCCAATGTGACGCTCCTTAGCGACGTTGAATTGTTCGTGTGCTCGGCGGCTGGAGGCATTTAAACCACCGCCGGCGAATAGTGGCATACTGACGCTAAGTGTAGCTGTCCAGCCATCGGTATCCGTATCGCCCGCTTTAGGGAGTTCAACTTCTGACGTTGACTGGCCGTAATCGGCCGAAAGCGTTGCCTTCGGACCGCGATTCCAGCTTGTTGCTGAAGCGGTTCGTTCTGCAGCGTTCATATTCGCCATAGAAACACGCAGATCTAAGTTATTTTCCAATGACGCCGCCACCCAAGGTGTTGGTGAAGATGGGACCGGCTCAGTAATTGGGAGCTCAGGCATTAACGGAGCAACACTCGACTCCGGTTGGCCGGTAATGGCTTCAAGCGCTTCGAATTTAATTGCTACCTGGCCCTCAAGCTGAATGCGGTTGGCAATTACACCATCAAGGGTTGAGCGCGCCTCGTATACATCGGTGATGGCAATCAAGCCCACGTCGTAGCGCTGCTGGGTTTGCTCATACTGACGAGTTAGTGCGGTTTCTTCGGCCTTTGAGGTCTCCAAATCGGAAACGGAGCGAAGTACGTCAAGGTAAGCCTGTACGACACGAACGATGAGATCCTGTTGGTCTGCGGCGAACTGTGCTTCAGCCGACGCAGTGGTAAATTCGGCAGAACGGAAACTGAACCAGCGATTTGCGTCGAAAACGGTTTGCGATGCGCTAACGCTCCAGCCGTAACTGTCCGACTCACTTTGGGTAATGTTGGTGCCATCATCGGACTCGCGATCCGTCATGGTGTAGTTCGCTGAGGCATTTACCTGCGGTAGTAAACTAGAGAAGCTAATGTTCTCCTGTTCGATATTAGCGCGGTAAGTAGCTTGAGCGGCACGCAGTGTTGGGTCGTTTTCCAGTGCGCGTTGGTAAACTTCGATTAGGTCACCAGCTAGGCTTAGGGGGCTGAGTGATACAAGTAGTGCAGTCGCAAGAGCTTTTCGCTTCAGTGCCATGTTTGTTGATCCTTTATGTCGTTATCGTCCTAGTTTAGACGCTACACAGGTAAAATGGTTGCAGTTAAAATTTTATTTATTTGTTATACCACACTTGTACTGATTAAGTGTACTGCGTGAATAACCTAGAACTTACTCTAGTTAAGGGTTTTTGCCGTTGCAAATAATCGGCGCAGGTCAGCTCGGAAGAGCTCTGCGCTGGTGAAAGCTCTGTACTGATGAGAAGGAGTGTAAGTTTTCGGCGGAAAACAGCAGAGTCTAGGCGAAATGTTACCGCGTTGTTATCTTGGCGAAAGAATCTTCGAGCTCAGTAGAGCTCGAAGTCGTGGGCCATGTTGTCACTGGGAGATTGAACGTAATAGCCTTGGATATGCTTAGCGCCAGACTGCCACAGTTTATTAATGATGGCGGCATTCTCAACCATTGGAATAATGGTTTCACGCTCTTCATCATGGAGTCGCGTAAGCAGCGTTTGCAGTACTTTAGTATCTCCGCCTTCCTGCAGTTCTTTGGTGTAGGAACCGTCTACTTTCACCCAGTCGATAATTAGGTGGTTCAAGGTTTCGAACGGGTTTAGCGACGAGCCAAAATGAGTGAGCGCGGCGTGACACTGTAGACCGGCGAGCGACTCCGTCAACTTCGCTGCGCTCTTAAGGTTGCGGTTAACATCCTTCTCGCTTAGCTGCATCACTAGGCTTTCGCGTGGCAAACCGGCTGCATTAAACAAGCTACCTAAAAATGCAGGTAGACCGTCATCGTTAAGCGCTGCTTCCGAAAGGTTAATCAACAGTTTAGTGTCGTGTCCATCGCGAAGATGAAGGGCGAGTTTCTTTGCTGACTCTCTGATAACCCATCGGTCAATTAAGGCACCTAGGCCACTCTTAGCGACTTGCTCGCGCCACTCGGCTGGGCTTACTTCGTTCCCGTCTTCATCAATCAGGCGTAGCAGGACTTCATAGAGTTCCTGGGTGTTACCGTGAATATTGATGATGGGCTGGAAGAGTAATTTGAAGCGTTCGTCGGCTAGCGCACTCTTCACGCGGGCAATGATGTCATCGGTGGTTAGTTCTGGCTGAGCATCGTCGGCGAACTCGAAAATTGCGGCGACTTCGCTGAGTTTCACGGCGGCAGACTGAGCTTCGCGGGCTGCCGCGAGTAAATCATCTACCGTGTCATGGACGTTACTGATTTGGCAAATACCGGCGCGAAGATGAAGTCGAGTTGACTTGCTGCCACACTCCCACACCTGTTTATCAAGCCCTGCTATCACCACTTCTAGCTCCGAAAGGCAGGTGGTTTCATCTGGGTATTGGCTGATTAGGCAGAACTTGCCATCACCGAGGTTTCCCCAACTGCCAATGGCATCGTAATTATCCTTTAGATAGGAAGCAATCTGCTCAATGAGTTGCTCACGCTCACCTAAGTCAAAGGGGTTGGTGGCTTCACTGTAATCTGGGGCTTCGAAATAACACAGCTGATGGCGTTTGCCATCTTGAGTGTCACTCATCGCCTGCTGGGTGCGTTCAATAAACTGTCGTCGTTCCATCAGCGTTGGCATTTCGAACTCAGTGGCGGCAATAATTTGCTCGCCGAAGTTCAAACGATGGCTGGGGATAACGATTTCATTACAGGCTTCACCGTCATATTCAGTGGTGCGAACCAAAATCACAGCGTCGAAGCTCTCGCCTGCACTTGTGGTCACTGGCGTGTTCAGCTGTTTTTGTTCCGCCGCATCTTCGCCCGTGGCCAACTTAGAAAGCTGCTTTTGGTGCTTAGCATCGGGAACTAGCTCAGCGATGGGGGTAACAATGAGGTCGTCTTCGTCCTCAAACTTGAATAGGTCAAGAAACGCGCTATTCGAGTAGAGGAACATTCCGTCCTGAAGGTAGGCGGTTGGTGTTCGCAAGTCGTCGAGTAAATACGCGGCTTTGGCATCCGATGCCTGCTGTTTGAGTTCAGCTTGGCGGCGTAATTGACGATGTTGACGGTTATCAAACTCTCTCTTTACAACCGCAATAAGGTGCTGGTCATGGTCGTGTTTGATGGTGTCTACAGCGCCTAGCTTGAGAGCTTGGATGACCGTGGCCGCATGATCCTCTTCATGGCAGAGGACTAACGTAGGGATGTCTAGTCGTTGCTTGCGAAAGCCCTGTAGCACCTCTCGATAACTCAAAGCTTCATTATCAGCATCAATAATACAAAGGTCCCACGCTTGATCAGTACTGAGCTTTTCCAGTAGTTCTGCAGAGTGAACATACTGAGGGCGCAGGCTAATCCCGGCACTTTCCAACATGGAAATCAAACGGGTGGATTCATGTTCATCTTGGTTTGCTACTAAGAGGCGAATTCGATCTGAAGTGTCCATAGTCATCCTAACTATCAATTAGCTCTATAGTAGCGAATAAACGGGTTGTTAAGTAGCTAATTTTGTGGCGATGGATCACATTATTAGGGGTGCGTTAGAGGCCGTTACCAAAAACCGTTTTCGCACTTCCACCCGCTTCTTCTCTGCTAAGTTTTGGCGTTAACGTACCGGGTAGCAGAGCGCAGAGCTGCTGATAGATCTCAGCGGCTTTGTCGGTACTGATTTGGAAGTGGGCGGCGCCTTGAACGCGATCTAAAAGGTGCAGGTAGTATGGCTGGATGTTGATGTCATCCAGTTTCTCACTGAGTTCAGCGAGCACCTGTGAATTGTCGTTTACACCACCAAGTAGAACACTCTGATTGAACTGCCTAACGCCAGCCTGTTGGAGTTTAGCTGCAGCCATAGCGACTTCGGCGTCGATCTCGTTGGCGTGGTTAATGTGCCAAACCAGTTGGGCGTTGAGGCGGGTGTGCTGTAATAGCGCGCAGAGCTCGTCGGTCACTCTAGCGGGAATCACCAGCGGTAGGCGGGTATGGATGCGAACTCGTTTAATTTGTGGATAGGCCTCAATGGTCTGGATTAAGGCGCTGAGGCTTCTATCGTTAAGCATCAATGGGTCGCCGCCGCTTAAAATGACTTCGTTCACCTCGGGGTGTTCACTAAGATAAGTCAACGAACTCTGCCATTGTGCAGTTGATAGGCGGTTATCTTCGTAGGGAAAATGTCGGCGGAAACAGTAACGACAGTTAACGGCACATTTACCACTGAGGACTAATAAAATACGCGATCGATACTTGTGGATAATGCCAGGAGCTACGGTGAAATCGGCTTCGGAGAGCGGGTCGGCAGAGTAATCCGGATGTTCAATCAACTCTTCGCCCACAGTTAGAATCTGCGCGAGGATAGGGTCCTGAGGGTCGCCTTTGAGAATTCGACTTGCGTAGGCGCTAGGTACCAAAAGAGGAAAGCTAATGGCATCGTCCTGGAGCTGGTCGTCTGCAATCTCAACGGCTGCTAGCAAAGTCTTGCGACAGCGAAAAGCCTGCTGTAGTTGTTGCTGCCAGCTCAGTGGTTCAGTTGCTTGGAGAATGATGCTCATAGGACGTCCAATATTTTTGGCTATTGTACGCGCCTCGGTGGCGCAAATTAAGTCCTGAAAGCTACTTAGTTTGCTGTTTGTAAACGCTGACGAAACTTACTTGCTGGTGTACAATGTTCAGATATTAATTTTCCGGAGTATTGTACTCCGAACCAGTGAGGCAAATTAAAGTGGCTAATTTTTCTACTAACGAATTCAAAGGTGGCCTAAAGGTCATGCTAGACGGCGATCCATGTTCAATTGTGGAAAACGAATATGTTAAGCCGGGTAAAGGTCAGGCTTTTAACCGCGTTCGTTTAAAGAACCTCCGCACCGGACGAGTTTGGGAGCGTACCTTCAAGTCCGGCGAGAGTCTCGAAGCTGCCGATGTGATGGACGTTGAATTAGAGTACTTATACAACGACGGTGAATTTTGGCACTTCATGGATCCAAATACCTTTGATCAGTACCAGGCGGAAGAGTCTGCAGTTGCCGATCAGAAGAACTGGCTACGCGAGCAGGATGTGATCACTGTAACGCTGTATAACGGCTCACCGTTAACGGTAACGCCACCCAATCATGTAGTGCTCGAGGTAGCTCATACTGATCCAGGTCTTAAAGGTGATACGGCGCAGGGTGCTACCAAGCCTGCGGAGATGACTACTGGCGCCACGATCAAAGTACCGCTATTCGTTGAAATCGGCGACAAGCTTAAGATTGATACCCGTACTGGCGAATACCTCGGTCGTTCGAAAGACTGATTTCGAGCCACCGATCACGCTGCTGTAAGGCGGCGTATCGCAGGTAGGAACACTATGACATCCTGGCGCCCCACGGCTTCATTACAATCGCTTCAACGGCGCGCGAAGATACTATCGGGCCTTCGTCAGTTCTTTGCCGAGCGCGAGATCCTAGAGGTCGAGGTACCGCTGCTCAGTGCAGCGGGTGGTACGGATCTCAATATCGAACTGCTGAAGATTGAAGGTGAGAATCGCTGGCTGGCGAGCTCCCCGGAGTTTCCGTTGAAGCGTCTGGTCGCTGCAGGTTATGGTGACGTGTATGCGTTGCAAAAGGTCTTTCGCAAGGGTGAGAGTGGGCGCCGACACAACAGCGAATTTACCATGCTCGAATGGTATCGCGTTGGCTTTGATGAATTCCAGTTGATGGATGAGGTTGAAGCGCTATGTCAGCGTATTTTGAATATGCCCACGGCTTCACGGGTGAGTTATCAAACGTTATTCGTTGACAGTATCAATGTTGATCCCTTTGCTGCCTCGGATGTTGAATTAGCGGAATTAGGCGCGAAGCTTTCTGGTCTCGAGCCATTGTCTCTGGACAGAGATGGTTGGTTAGATATTATTTTTAGCCACGCTATCGAACCCACGTTAAAAAAACCGGTATTCATTTTCGACTTTCCCGCTAGTCAGTCGGCGTTGGCGCAGATTGCCAGCCGCGATTACGGTCAAGTAGCGCGGCGCTTCGAACTTGTTTTCGGCGGTGTGGAGTTGGCTAATGGTTATTTTGAGCTGACGGACGCTGCGGAGCAGCAGCAGCGGTTTGAACGGGAGTTAGCGCTTAGAGCGCAGCAGGATAAGCCCACGGTTGCTATCGATCAGCACCTTATAGCTGCGCTAAATGCCCCAATGCCACGCTGTGCCGGTGTGGCCATGGGCGTGGATAGAATTTGCATGTTAGCCGAAAACACCCAAACGCTTGCCGAGGTAATTAGTTTTGACGACAACAATGCCTGATTTTCATATTCGCCGCGCTTATACCGGTGAGTATGAGCATGCCGTCTCGCTTCTCTTTAGCTCTGGGCCAGAGGCCTTTACGTGGCTATATGGGAATGGCGATTCACTTCGGGCGATGGCATTTTTATCCAATAGCTTTACTCGCGATGATACCGCCCTGAGCCATAACAATATTTGGTGTGTCACGCTAGATGGTAATGTGGTTGCGACGTTTATCTTAGCTACCAAAGCTTCGGCTGAGGCATTGTCGGGGCCGGGAATTACCCAGGTTTTTCGCTATTACGGTTTTAGTTCTGCGTTGACATGTAGCTGGCGGGCTATTCGTCTAGAACGAAGCTTACCAGCGCCAAAGCCAAATTGCCTTCACCTCAGCGGAGTGGCGGTTGATCCAAAGTTTCGGGGGCAGGGTATTCTCCGGGTGATTATCGATTTTGCCGACCAAAAGGCCTTTGAGGTCGAATGTTCAATGTTGAGCTTGGATGTAGCGAAGAGTAACACCCTCGCGATGGCTATGTACCAGCATTTAGGGTTCGTACATCAGTATTCCCGCCCGGCTCCGCATAAAACTGTGCCAGGCTTTCACTACATGACACGAGCTGTGTTAGACAGGGATGAAGAATGAGTTTGTTAAAGCGTTACTGGAAAGGATTGGCGTGGTTCTCGGCGCTGTTTGTTATCATCGTTTGTAGTATTCCTGCACCCCAAGTCTTGGACGTACAGCACATAGATAAGCTAGAGCATGCGATTGCCTTTGGCGGGATCTGCGGACTGTTCTTCTTCGCCTACCCCAATCAACGTTTTTTGGTTTATATCGGTAGCTTTCTACTGGGCTTAGCGGTGGAACTGTTACAAGCCGTAATTCCATGGCGCTCGGCGGAAATGCTAGACTTGACCGCAGATGGAGTGGGAGTACTTTTGGCCATTGTAGTTATTGAGCTATTCTTGGTCCCACGGATGCGCAAACGAGGTTTAATGAAATGAAAGCAGTAGTGGCAGCGGAAAACGTCGTAGATTCAGTGTGGGCTGAAATTCAATTTAGCGCCAATGCCTGGGCAAGCGAAGAGCCATCGCTGGCGTCGTATCTGCACGCTACCGTCTTGAAGCATAAAACCTTACTCTCGGCATTGAGCTATCACATTGCCTCGAAACTCGACTGCACAGCACTACCAGCGCTAGCAATTCGCGAACTTGCCGAGGAGGCGCTGGCCGATCAAGTGGATTGCATTCGTTTAGACTTAGCCGCGGTGCATGGAAGAGATCCAGCCTGTGACTCAAAAGCCACTGCTTTCCTATATTTCAAAGGCTTTTTGGCGCTGCAAAGCTACCGTGTTGCCCACTATCTTTGGGTGAATAATCGTCGCCCGATGGCGCTATTTTTTCAGAGCCAGATATCTCATCGTTTAGGCGTGGATATCCATCCCGCCGCTAAGATTGGCATGGGTGTCATGTTTGATCATGCCACGGGGATTGTGATTGGTGAAACCGCTGTTATCGAGGATATGGTTTCTATTCTTCACTCGGTGACCTTGGGTGGTACCGGGAAGGAGTCCGATGATCGTCATCCGAAAATTCGCTACGGCGTTTTGGTGGGTGCGGGCGCTAAAGTGCTCGGCAACATCGAAGTAGGCGCGTGCGCGCAGATTGCTGCGGGTAGTGTTGTACTAAAGGATGTTGAACCCCGTACTGTGGTGGCCGGTGTGCCGGCTACGGTTCGTGGTGAATCGACCTGCATCGAACCAGCCCAAACCATGGATCACAGTTTCTACAGCGCGTAGTTCCTTCAATGCCTAGTCTCTGTCGCATGCCCGATGTGGCCTGTGATTAATAAGGCACCAAACTCAGCGGCGCTTCGTTCAGTGCCGCTAACTGCTCGCGTAACGCAAGAATTTGCTCGCCCCAATATCGTTCGCTATTAAACCAGGGGAAGTGCATGGGAAATGCTGGATCTTCCCAGCGGCGAGCTAGCCAACCGGTGTAATGTAGTAGGCGCATTGCCCTGAGCGGTTCGATAAGCGCGAGTTCGGCTTGGTCGAAGTGGGTGAAAAGTTCATAGTTTTCAATAATCGCATCAAGCTGTGCCGTCTTATCCGCTCGGTCGCCCGATAAAAACATCCACAGGTCTGCAATGGCGGGTCCGCGAATGCAATCATCGAAATCTACAAAGTGCGGTCGGTCATCACGCCAGAGTATGTTGCCAGGATGGCAGTCGCCATGAAGCGCAATGAGCTTGGGATTGACCTGCTTAAACGCGGCGTCGATTTGTTCGATCATGTCGCCGCTTAGATCACTCCATTGCGTGCGATATGCTTCGCCCACCCAGTCCCCAGCAATGATGAAGTCTCTCGCGACCTTAGCCATTCGAGCGTCGCACATCGAATCGCGCAAACTCAGATCAACCTGCTGACCTAACTGATGAATTTCACCCAGGGCTCGACCGAGTTTTTCCAGGTGATCGAAGTTATCCAGCTCCGGAGCATGACCACCCTGGCGCTTGAAGATACTGAAGCGAAAGTCTTTGTGACTGAAGAGCGTTTGTACATCTATCGAAATGGGCGGCACGACGGACATTTCAGCGTCGGCGAGATGGCGGGTAAACTGATGCTCAGCAATAATTTGTTCATTGCTCCAGCGATTAGGGCGATAGAATTTTGCAATCAGCGGCACGCTGTCTTCAATCCCTACCTGCCACACTCGGTTCTCATAGCTGTTCAATGGGAATAGGCGCAAGTCACTCAAGTAGCCCAGTGATTCAACGGCCTCAATCACCGCGTCCTGATCCAGTTCGTACCATATATGTTGCATAGTGAGCGATATCCCAAAAGTATCTCGCTAGTGTACTCCCTTTTAAGTGGTGGCGTTAACAATCGGTCTAGCTAATCTTTGGTCGAGGGGAATGTTGTATCAGTCAGCCAGTAACAGTCGCCATAGCCCGGTCTTGGGGTTCGCGCTATGGTCCAGACCTCCACATATTTTGCACCCGCTTGCCGGAGTATCTCAGTGGCCCTGCTGAGGGTAGAACCAGTGGTATAGATGTCATCCAATATCGCAATACGTTCGGGTACCTCTTGAGTGACTTGAAAGGGGTTGTTGCGGCGCCAACGTTGGGTGGCATTGCGACCCTTTACGTTAGCGCTGGATGACACGTCGAGTAGTGGGTGAACGCGGTTACGATACCGCCAACTCATACCCTTGAGTAGCGCCTCTACCTGATTAAAGCCACGCTCGCGGCAACGTTGTCGGCTAATTGGAATGGGGATGATCGCATCGGGGAGTGAGGCCAAGCGGCGAGCGTTGAGATACTGCTCTAGGAGTTGACCTAACATCGCGCCTAGGTCGATAGCTTCGGATAGTTTAAGGCGTGCTAGTGCCCAGCGAACTTCGTCACGATAGTAGAAAGCGGAGAAGGCGAGATCCCAGTTGTGAGGTGGGCACACCAAGCAGCGATTTTTACTGCGTTGTAAGGGGTGCGCACAAACTCGACAGGCCTGTAAATTCCAAGGTAATTCGTTGGCACACGGCCCGCAGCAACGATCCGGCCAGACACAGCCACAGCGGCACAGCGGACATTCAAACGGCAGTTCGGCCATCAGTTTCTGGGTACTCTGTCGCCAATGTAAACCATTTGGCGAAATTTGGTTGACAATCAATCTGAGCTTTCGCAGGATGTCTTCCATAGAGAACCTTTGCGCAGGGCTGACAGCAGTGACATTAGGCTTTTGCGCCCTAAATATAATGAATAGCGAGAACCTATTATGACAGCATCCTCTCCTGTTACCCGCCATGATTGGTCGGTGGCCGAAGTATCCGAGTTATTTAATCGTCCGTTAAATGATCTGTTGTTTACTGCGCAGACTATTCATCGTCAGAACTTTGACCCCAATCAAGTACAAGTGAGCCGTTTGCTATCGATTAAAACCGGTGCCTGCCCAGAAGATTGTACTTACTGTCCTCAGAGTGCTCGCTATGATACCGGTCTTGAGCGCGAACGCCTGATGGAACTCCAGCGCGTTGTCGAAGAGGCGAAAGACGCCAAAGCAACCGGGGCAACGCGTTTCTGCATGGGTGCCGCGTGGCGTAGCCCCAAGGCGAAGGATATGCCCTATGTCATTGAGATGGTTAAGGAAGTTAAAGCGCTTGGCCTAGAAACCTGTATGACTTTGGGTATGTTATCCGACGATAAAGCGCAAGCTTTAGCTGACGCTGGCTTAGATTATTACAACCACAACCTCGACACCTCGCCTGAGTATTATGGCGAAATTATCACCACGCGTACCTACTCAGACAGGTTGGAAACGTTACAGAACGTCCGCGATTCGGGCATGAAAGTCTGTGCTGGTGGAATCGTGGGATTAGGCGAAGAGCAGCGTGACCGCGTGGGCTTATTGGTGCAGTTGGCAAACTTACCGATGCACCCAGAATCAGTGCCTATTAACCAGTTAGTTGCCTGTGCTGGCACGCCACTTGAGGGGCAAGAGGTATTAGACCCTATCGAGTTTATTCGCACCATCGCGGTAGCGCGAATCATCATGCCGAATAGTTATGTTCGTTTGTCAGCCGGTCGTGAAGAAATGTCCGATGAGATGCAGGCTATGGCGTTTTTCGCTGGTGCGAACTCTATTTTCTATGGTGAGAAGTTATTAACAACGCCAAACCCAGAAGCCAATGATGATCTTAAGCTGTTCGCCCGCTTGGGTATCAATCGCGAGGAACTGAAGGAGCAGCCGGCGAAACCCGCAGCAAAAACCTTCTATGACGCCATGGATGCTGCGTGCTAATTGATCGCCTAAGCGCCCGATTAGCTATCGCTGAGCAGGAAAATGCCAAGCGATACGTGCGCGTGCGCCAAGGTGTGGACTTTGCCAGCAATGATTATCTGGGTTTTAGTCAGCGGGACGAGCTAAAGCAGGCTGCGCACGATGCCATTGCCAGTCACGGTGTGGGCGGTCGCGCCTCTCATCTAGTGATGGGCCACAGCCAATACCACGATGAGCTTGAGCAGCGCGCAGCGCAGTTTTTTGGCTATGAGGCTGCCATGGTATTCTCCTCCGGCTACGCTGCCAACCTTGGTATTATGGCAGCGTTGCTAGCCAAGGGAGATCGGGTACTGCATGACCGCCTGAATCATGCCAGCTTGCTGGATGGTGGTTCCCTGAGTGGGGCAAATTTTCGTCGCTTCCGTCATAACGATGTGGTCCAGCTGCGCGATTTTCTCAGTCGCTCCAATGAGCCCACCTTAGTAGCTATTGAGAGTGTCTATTCAATGGATGGCGATCTGGCTGATCTCACAGGAATTGAGGCAGCGTGCCGAGAGTACGGTGCCACCCTTCTCGTAGACGACGCCCATGGTGTAGGGGTAATTGGTCATCGTGGTGGCGGCGCCAGCACCGCAATTAAGTCCGATATTCTGATGGTAGCTTGCGGTAAGGCCTTGGGGTCCTATGGTGCACTGGTATGTGGATCGAAGGCGCTCATTGATGGTTTGAGTAATTTTGCTCGAACCTATGTGTACACCACCGCCTTACCTCCAGCACAGGCCGCAGTCACTTCTGCTGCGTTGCGGCTCATTCAGGAAAACGACGAAGCCATTGCACGGCTACAGCGGAATATTGCTCACTTTCGTCGCTGCGCTCAGCAAGCTGGCTTGCCCTTGAGTGACAGCCAGAGTGCTATTCAACCCATCCTCGTTGGCGATAATACCCGACTGATGACGCTCTCGGAGCAATTGGAGGCTAAGGGCTTCCTGGTGGGAGCAATTCGCGCACCTACTGTCGCAAAGGGTTCGGAGCGGTTACGTATTTCACTATCAGCTGCGCACACTAGTGAACAGATTGAACAACTTATATCGGAGGTCAGAAGTAGTGACCTTATTTAACACTCTTTATCCTCAGTCGACTGAATCAATGCCGATTGTTCAGCAGTCTCAAGGTGATGTTGAGCGAACGCTGCAGGGTAGTTTCGACCCGTCGTTAGCGCTGGTGCTCAACGGCTGGGGCTTTAAGGCGTCTGTATGGCAAGCCCTAAGTGATCAGCTAGGCATGCCTTTACAGGTTGTGGATCAGCCAGCGGATAGCGATTACGAGAATTGGTTTGAAGCGCTGTACCAGCAGTTGAAGAATGAACGACCTCGAGTAATCGCTTGGTCGCTGGGAGTACAAGTCGTTGCTCGTCTGCAGCAGCGCGGAGTGATTTTCGAATCCATCGTTGCCATTGCGGGACGAGCTTCCTTTATCGTGGAGTCGGGTCATGGCCTTAAGGCAAATGATCTGGCCAAGTTTCAAAAGCGAGTCGCCAAGGGTGGAGAGCGAGCACGCGCCTATTTCGCGGCGCTGATTTCGCACGGTGGGCCATTAGCCGCAGATGTGGCCCAGATAACTCGTTATTTGCAGGCGGAACTCGCCAACTACACGCTCAGCTTGGCGGATTTGGCGGCGTATGTACCCGTCCCCAAAGGGGCGTGCTACGTGCTGGGGGAGCAGGATGCGCTGGTGGCGTCTCGCCCAGAGGTGGAGGCCGAGGTTGAAGTCTTGGCGGGCCAGTCCCATGACTTGCCGTTAGCTGCACCCGAGCGTTTGGCAGAGCTCATTGAACAGTATTGGTTGCGCGAGAGACAGCGCAAGGTTGCTCGGAGTTTCTCACGCGCGGTGGATAGCTATGCCGAATCATCGAACCTGCAGCAGCGGGTGGCAGATAGTCTCCTAGCAGAAGTTCAGCTGCCAGCGAAAGGCCTGCTGGTGGATTTAGGTAGCGGTACGGGCTATTGCGCAAAACAGCTTCATCCACGTTTCGACGGCGAGCTGCTATGTATCGATCTCAGTCCAGAGATGGTAGCGCATACCCGTAGCCTTGGATTTAACTCCATGGTCGGCGACGCGCAAGCGTTGCCGCTGGAGGACAACTCTGTGGATGTGCTAGTTAGTAGCCTAGCCATTCAGTGGTGCCCGAACCCAGCGAAGGTTTTTGCTGAAATCGCTCGAGTTTTGAAACCTAGTGGTAACGCCTGGGTCACAACGCTGGGCGAGCTAAGCTTAGCGGAGCTGAGAGAGTCAGCTGTTGAGGCGGGTGTAGGTAATCGAGTGAATCAATTTCCCGCGCATACGGATTGGTTGGAACATGCGAACGACTCTAAGCTAGTTAGTCAGTTGCAGCGTTACCAAACACCTGTGGAGGCGAGCAACTTTTCGGAGTTGCTTAAGCATCTTCGTGGCGTGGGGGCGAACTGTGTTCTCAATGGGCCACGCAAGGCCCTCACCAGGTCAGATTTGAAGAGCTGGGGTGACGCCGCACTGCAAGCCGGAGGCGGAAACTACCGCACCCATTATGATGTGGTACAGCTTACGCTGAATAAGTTGAATTAGGATAGATAATGAAAAAGCACCGTTATTTTATTGCCGGTACGAATACCGATGTTGGAAAAACCTTTATTGCTGAGGCAATACTTTGGGCTGCTCAAGAGCAGTCCATGAGTACGCTTGGCTTGAAGCCCATCGCGGCGGGGTCCGAACTTCACGGTGGCAAGTTGCGCAACGAGGATGCGCTCAATCTGATGCGAGCCTCGACAGTTCAACTCCCCTATCAGCTGGTCAATCCGGTGTGTTTAGAGGCGGCTATTGCGCCACACATTGCGGCAGTGGACGAGGGTAAGCGTCTAAATGCCAGCGGTATCACCGGTAAGATCCGCGGCGCGCTGATGACCCCGGTGGATTTTGCGCTGGTTGAAGGTGCTGGCGGCTGGCGCGTTCCCCTAAATGATCGCGAATACGTTTCGGACATCGCTCGCGAGCTCGGGTTCGGTGTGATTCTGGTAATAGATATGACGTTGGGTTGTTTAAGTCATGCCATGCTAACGGTTGAGGCCATTCGCCGAGACGGTTTGCCATTCGTTGGTTGGGTTGCTAATAGTGCTACCGGTCCAATGCCTCGCTTTGAGGAAAATCTAGAAACGCTTAAGCAACGCCTCCCCGCTCCTTGTCTTGGAGTGGTTCCTTTCCAAACCGAGCAATCTGCTCAAGCCGCTGCCTCGTATATAGAGGTACAGACGTTAATTGCATAAATAGAGTAACTATTTGCGACTATCTAGTCACAAGTTCCCTGTTTTGCTGAAACCGCCAAGCCGTCTTTCGTTGCCCTGTTCGAAGTCCTATTAAATAAGGGCTTCAAGCAAGTCACATGGGAGACGGCAATGCGAGTTTCAATCGCGCAAACTGTTCAGATTCGTCTAAATTTAAGGGCATCGTGGCAACTAGGTGTTGTCCAAATCTTGACACGTTATGACCTTAAACGTATGTTTCAAACAAGTGTTTGAATAGTAGCTCGGTCTGCGCCCTCGTTTTGGCGCCCGCATTGGTATAATTAAGAGGTTCTCCACATGGCAGATTATAAAGCCCCACTTCGTGATATTCGTTTCGTTCGCGATGAAATTTTCGACTTCAACACGCTTTACACCAAGATCAATGGTGGCGAAGACGCAACACCAGATATGGTTGATGCCATTCTTGATGAGATTGGTCGTTTCGCTGAGCAGGAAATTGCTCCGACTAATGTAACGGGTGACCGTGAAGGGTGTAAGCTTGGTGAAGATGGTGTGATCGCTCCAAGCGGCTTTAAAGAAGTTTACCAAAAGTTTGTTGAAGGCGGCTGGCCTTCACTTTCTGCTGATCCAGAATTCGGCGGCCAAGGCCTTCCGGTTTCACTCGGCATGACGGTTTCTGAAATCGTTGGTCAGGCAAACTGGTCTTGGGGTATGTACCCAGGTCTTTCGCACGGTGCTAAGCACTTGCTTGAGGCACACGGCTCGAACGAGCAGAAGGACGCTTTCCTACCGCGTATGGTTTCAGGTGAGTGGACCGGCACTATGTGTCTAACCGAGCCTCACTGTGGTTCAGATCTTGGCCTACTTCGTACCAAAGCGGAAGCGAATGCCGATGGTAGCTACTCGCTTACCGGGACTAAGATCTTTATCTCAGCGGGTGATCACGACATGGCTGAAAACATCGTTCACCTGGTGTTGGCTCGTGTTCCAGGATCGCCGGCGGGCACCAAAGGTATCTCAATTTTCGTAGTACCTAAGAATAATCTTGATGACAGCGGCAACGTAGCCGAGCGTAACGCAGTAAGCTGTGGCGCACTTGAGCACAAGATGGGTATCCACGGTAACGCTACCTGTGTGATGAACTTCGACGGCGCCAAAGGCTTCCTAATTGGCGAGCAGAACAAAGGTCTGAACTACATGTTCACCATGATGAACTCTGCTCGTATCGGTACTGCGTTCCAAGGTTTGGCTCACTCAGAGCTAGCTATTCAGCACGCTACTGATTATGCCCGTGACCGTTTGCAGATGCGTTCGCTTTCAGGCAAGAAAAACCCTGACGGTCCAGCCGATCCAATCATTGTTCACCCAGACGTTCGTCGGATGTTGCTAACCATTAAGTCGTTGACTGAAGGTATGCGCATGATGGGTTACCACATGGCTTACAATGCTGACATCGTTAGCGATGGTAAAGATGAAGAAGAACGTAAGGTTGCGGATGACTTGCTATCTATCCTTACTCCAATTGGTAAGGCGTTCATGACGGAAGTAGGTTGTGAAGCTGCAAGCTTAGGTGTTCAGGTATTCGGTGGCCACGGTTACACCGCAGAATGGCCAGCAGAGCAGAACATGCGTGACTGTCGTATCTCTACTATCTATGAAGGGACTACCGGTATTCAGGGTCTTGATCTTCTAGGTCGTAAAGTATTGGGCTCAGGCGGCGAACTATTGAAACCACTGACCAAAGAAATCTACGTGTTCGCGAAAGAGAACCTAGAGAACGAAGCGATTGGTGGTTACTCAGTGAAGCTACAGGAACTAACCAAAGAGTGGGGCGAGCTAACTATGCACATTGGTATGCTAGCCATGGAGAACCCGGAAGAAGTGGGTGCAGCCTCGGTTGATTACCTCATGTACGCGGGTTACGTTTGCATGGCCTACTACTGGGCTCAGATGGCTAAGACAGCAGCTGAAAAGCTTGCTGCTGGCACATCAGAAACCGCCTTCTACGAAGCTAAGTTGCACACGGCTAAGTTCTACTTCGCGCGTATCTTGCCACGTACTATTACGTTGGCAGCAACCATGAAAGCGCCGCTTGATACGCTCATGGATATGGACGAAGAACAGTTCGTCATCGTATAAGACCTCAAGGCCGCCGGATCATCCCAGCGGCCTTTTTTAACACCCCTACTTTTCTCCAGTTGAGGCCCCTATGTCTGCACTCAATGAAATGCAATTTCTCCTTCGTGATGTCTTCCAGCTAGAAAACAGCTGGCAGGGTAGTGAACTCTTTGCCGACTATACGGCTGAACTCGGCGACGCAATCCTCAGTGAAGCCGAAAAGTTCGCCCGTGAAGCATTGGCTCCCATTAATCGTTCCGGCGATGAAGAGGGTTGTCGATTAGAAGCCGATGGTGTGCATACGCCGTCTGGCTTTGTTGAGGCCTGGGCTGCATTCTCCGAAGGTGGTTGGCCGTCAATGGCGGGTGATCCAGTTTGGGGTGGCCAGGGGATGCCAAAGGCATTATCAGTGATGGCGGATGAGCTGTTTTACTCTGCGAATTCTAGCTTCATGTTGTACTCAACGTTGAGCGTTGGCGCCGCGCTGTGTATTGACGCACATGCCAGCGAGAGCCTAAAGGAAACTTACCTCCCGGCACTGTATGAGGGTCGCTGGGCGGGTGTGATGGATCTCACTGAGCCGCATGCGGGTTCGGATCTTGGCTTGCTGCGCACCAAAGCACAGGATTTAGGCAACGGTGAATATGCCATCGAAGGTAATAAGATGTTTATTACCGGCGGTGATCAAGATATGACCGAAAATGTGATTCACCTTGTACTCGCTCGTCTTGAAGGTGCCCCGGCAGGATACCGTGGAATCTCGTTGTTTCTAGTGCCGAAATTTCATGTGAATGACGACGGCAGCTTGGGTGAGCAGAATGCGGTGACTATTGGTTCTATTGAACACAAAATGGGGATCAATGCCTCGGCAACCTGCGTAGTAAACTTCGATGGCGCCAAGGGCTACTTGGTGGGTGAAGCTAACCGCGGCTTACAGGCCATGTTTACCATGATGAACTACGAGCGTTTGTCTATTGGTGTACAGGGTCTCGCATCGGGCGTGGCCTCCTATGATTCCGCAATGACCTATGCCGCTGAGCGCAAACAAGGTAGTGTTGCAGGCGAGCTGGCGGCGATTAATCGTCATGCCGATGTGAAGCGAATGCTATTAACAATGCGCGTTATGGCTGATGCGGGTCGAGCTTTGGCTGTCTACGCAGCTCACTGTCTGGATTGCTCTAAGAGCGAAAACAGTGCGGCAATGGCGCAACGTGCGGCCCTGCTAACACCGGTAGTGAAGGCCTTCCTGACCGACCAGGGTTTCGAAAGCTGTGTCATAGGCCAGCAAGTCTTTGGTGGTCATGGCTATGTCCGCGAATGGGGTCAAGAGCAGTGGGTCCGAGATGCGCGAATTGCCCAGATATACGAGGGTACCAATGGTATTCAAGCGCAGGACTTAGTAAAGCGTAAGGTCTGTGTGGACGGTGGTAGCGCACTCAAGGCGATGTTAGACGACTTTTCGGCCCTCACTCCAGATAGCTCCTTCGTATCAGCTAGCCAGCAATTCCTGACGCTGAGCGAGGAGATGGTTATGGTATTAGCGGAGCATCCAGAGCGCGAAGGTGCAATCAGCGTAGATTATCTGCATGCGCTAGGTTACCTGAGCTATCATCACTTCCTACTACGAATGGTGGCAGCGGCTACGGGTGATGATGTGGCGGTGCGACAACAGCGTCTGCAGTTCTTTGAAATGCGAATTATGCCGCGATTCAATGCTTTGCTCAGCTCAATCAAAGCGGGCTTAAGCGTAGATTTAGTCCTGTAGGAAATACTTGTTTTTAGCTCAGGGTTCACGTTACTCTGAGTTAAAAATAATAACGGTAAACGGGCGTTAAAATGCGTGATAAAGAAGACTTGAGTCCAGAAGATTTGGCTCGTGTTGAGGAGTACCTCAATTCCACGATTCATCGAGCTGACCGCGGCGAATTTAGGCTTTGGCGGCTGTTGGGCGTATTGAGTGTGGTGTTGATTGCGTTCGGTGCGTTAGCGATGTATGTAGCGATTGAGACCGGTGTTTGGAATTCAGGGCGCTGGCTCTAAGTTGGCTCAAGTTCTACTCAAGTTCTGCTTAAGTTCTGCTTAAGTTCTGCTTAAGTTCTACTAAAGGGGCGTTAGCTCAGTTAGGCTACTTCGCCCATCTTTAGGATTTCAGCAAAGTGTTCCGCAGACACTGGCATTACGGATAGCCGACTGGCCTTGATCAGAGCAAGTCCCGCTAGCTTTTCATTGGCTTTCATCGCAGCGAGAGGTACGCGCCTAAGCGCACGTTCGAAGGCAATATCTACCTGAAACCATCGGGGCTTATCCACTGTGGCTTTGCTGTCAAAATATTTGCTATCTGGGTCAAACTGAGACGGATCTGGGTACGCCGTCTTAACGACTTTCGCAATACCGACAACGCCAACCTGTTTGCAGCTTGAGTGATAAAACAGTACGAGGTCACCCAGTGCCATATCATCGCGCATAAAGTTGCGAGCTTGATAATTTCGGACACCATTCCAGCCCTCGCCGTCACTACCGAGGGCTTCTAAATCCTTAAGCGAAAAGTCGTCCGGTTCGGACTTCACTAGCCAGTAGTTCATCGCCTAGTTTGCATCCTCCTCAGGACTGTCATTGGCAGTGTCTTCTTGGTCCCTTTTATTCGCCTTAGAACGCTGGATCATCTTGGCGAAGAAGCTGCCCACTTCAAATAGCATCCACATAGGTACCGCTAGAAGAGTTTGTGAAATGATATCGGGAGGCGTTAGCAGCATTCCCACCACAAAACAGCCGACGATGATGTACGGGCGCTTTTGCGCGAGTTTGTTAGCGTCGATAGCACCTACCCAGGCCAAGATGAAAACTGCGACGGGTATCTCAAAGGCAATACCAAAGGCCAGCATTAACTTAATGACGAAGTTGAGGTAGAGGTTGATATCAGTCATCACCGCAACACCTTCAGGGCCAACTGAAGTAAAGAACCCAAAGACCAGTGGGAAGACCACAAAGTAACAGAACGCCATACCGCCGTAGAACAGGGCTACTGACGAGAACAGGAGTGGTGCCACAATATGGCGTTCGCGCTTATACAGCCCCGGAGCGATAAACGCCCAGATTTGCCCCAACACAATGGGGATGGCGGTCACAAAAGCCAGCATTAGCGTTAACTTAAAGGGCGTTAAGAATGGTGAAGCCACTTCCGTGGCAATCATCGATGAACCCTCAGGCAAATAACGGCGCAGTGGCTCGGAGACAATTTGGTAGAGTTCGTTGGCGAACGGGAAGAGACAGGCGAATACCACAAACACCGCGGCGAACATTTTTAGTAGTCGACTACGCAGCTCTATAAGGTGGCCCACAAACGTCGATTTTTCAGCCGTATTCTTGCTCACGGGTTGTCCTTTTTGACCGATTCGCTGCTGGAGCTGGAAGCGTCGTTAGTAAGGTGACTGCCTGAGCTAGTCTCTGCGCCTGAGCTTATGTCGCTAGCAGCTGGCGTATCTGCTTTCTCCGCGCTGCTCGTATTAGCTTCCATGTGTTCGGCCAGCTCCGCCTCCGCTTGGCGGATTGCGGCTAATTCTTTTTTCGCTTTGATCACTGCAAGTTCATCCGCTTGGCGTTGCTTAGCCGCAACCACGGACTCGCTAACAGACTCGTTTGGTGCCATGGCCTCGTTTCGCTCTGTGCTTTCGTTGGATTGAGGTTGGGGCGTACCATTGGCTTCATTACTGTTGCCATTTGCAGTCTCTAAACTGTCAGTTGAACCACGGGACTCCAAGGGATCCTCATTAGCTTCAGTGCTGCCATGACGCGATTTTTTCTCGCCGATGGTCTTAAAACGCTGAATATTATCGGTGGTTTCTTTGACGGTAGCTTCAATAGCCGCCTTGCTTTCGCCCAGCGACTTCATGATGTTTTCATTGTGCAGCTGGCGGCGAATATCGTCGGCACCGATTTCCCGTTCAATTTCCTCTCGCGTATCATTGATGGTGCGTTTTGCGCGGCCCCACCAGTAAATACCTTTACGGGCAACCTCGGGCATGCGCTCGGGGCCGAGTACTAACAGCCCCACAATCATTACTAAGAGAAACTCTAGAAAACCGATGTCCATGCGCGGCGATTAGTCCTGCTTGGTCTTTTCAGTGGTTTCCGTGGTAGTCGTTTTACTACTCTCGTCACTGCTGATCTTTTCGGCTGGAGCGGCGCTATTTTCGTCGTCCTTCTTTGCGTTTTCTTCATCACCCATCGATGACTTGAAACCTTTGATCATTTTACCAAGGTCAGAACCCAATCCGCCCAAACGTTTCGTGCCGAACAATAGCACTACGATGAGTAGGATGATGAGGATTTGCCAAATGCTCGGCGCCATAATTAACTCCTTTTAGCCTCTTGAGGCCTTTTCTTCTAGTCCGGATTGCTGCGTGCGCGAGGCAAGCACCTGTGTAACATCGTTGATGCTCAAACCCAAGTGGTTAAGCATAACCATCATGTGAAACAGCACGTCGGCCGCTTCCTTAGGGAGTGATTCAAGATCACTGCCGTTTTCATAATCCTTGGCCGCTAACACTAGCTCGGTACACTCTTCGCCAACTTTCTCTAAGATCTTATTCAGACCTTTGTTGTGCAGCTGAGATACATACGAGCTGTTTTCATCGGCACTATTGATTCGCGCTTGAATGGTAGCTTCAAGCTGCGCAATTATGTCATTCATTATACATTGCCTTGGGGCTTTTGATCACATTCTGGTTGATCTGCCAACCATTGTCACTCGCTGTTTTGTAAAAACAGTTACCACGACCGGTATGGCAGGCAATTCCGCCTATCTGTTCAACGGTTAACAGGATAGTATCGCCGTCGCAATCTAGGTCGAAACGGTGCAGTTTTTGTACATTGCCACTCTGTTCGCCCTTGCGCCATAGCGACTGCCGCGAGCGGGAATAGTAAACGGCACGCTCCTCTTTAAGCGTTAGGGTCACGGCCTCTGCATTCATCCATGCCATCATTAAAACGTCTTTGGTGTGAACGCACTGAGCAATAGCTGCGACCAGCCCTTGGTCATTGAACTTGATGTCACTCAGTAACTTATTCATAGCGTTCTCATTCACTTAATTATCCAGATTCAAATTGGGTAGCGATTTAAGTGCGGCTTAATCGGGCGATGACCCAACCCACCGCGAGGGCACCACAGACTAGCGCGGTGTCACGGTTAAGTAGTTCCGGCCAGACCACGCCTGCGCTTACACCTGCCACAATACCAATCACCAGCGTTACCGAACCTAAAGCGCGAGTGCGCGAAGTCTTGGTTTTTGCAGGTACTTCAACTTTTGCCGTGTTTGGCTTAGCCGCCTGCTGGATGGCATCAAATAACAAATTAGGCACTTGCGGGAACTTCTCTAACCAGTCGGGACCATAGCGTTTTAGCTCCTCCCACAAAGTGGTTGGTTTAAAGCGATTCTTCAGCCAGTTTTCCAAGAAGGGGTGAGCGGTAGCCCAAATATCCAGCTGCGGATAAAGCTGGCGACCCATTCCTTCAATGTTCAGTAGCGTCTTTTGCAATAGCACCAGTTGCGGCTGAACTTGCATATCAAACTGTCTAGCTGTTTGGAACAGGTTGACTAGCACGTTACCAAAGGAAATCTCGCCTAGGGGCTTCTCGAAGATCGGTTCGCATACTGAGCGGATTGTGGTTTCAAAATCACCGACGCGAGTCGAAGCGGGTACCCAACCGGAATCGATATGCAGCTCCGCCACTTGACGGTAGTCACGACGGAAAATCGCCAATAGGTTGCGGGCTAAATAGTATTGATCCTCTCGGCTAAGCGACCCGGCAATGGCACAGTCAACCGCCATGTAGGTGGGGTTGCTAGGATTTTTTCTGCTCACGAAGATATTGCCGGGGTGCATGTCGGCGTGAAAGAAGTTCTCTTCAAACACCTGAGTGAAAAAGATCTCCACACCGCGTTCCGCTAGGATCTTGAGGTTAGTATCTTGAGCCTTGATCTGCGCCATATCGTTGACGGGAATGCCGTCAATGTATTCAGATACCATGACATCTTGGGTGCAGTAGTCCCAGTAAACTTCGGGCAGATATAGGAGCCCCTTGCTCTGTGCGTTACGGCGGAAAAGCGAAGCGTTGCCCGCTTCAATACGCAGGTCTAGCTCGCGCTCTATGGTAAGCTGGTACTCGCTAACTACCTCGGTAGGTCGCAGGCGTTTGGCATCGGGAAGCCACTGTAGCGCCTTGCGAGCAAGCCAGTGCATGAGGGCAATGTCGTCGTCAATGACGGACCCTAGATCGGGGCGAAGACACTTTATGACGACTTCAGTTCCATCCAATAGGGTGGCTCGGTGAACCTGCGCGACACTGGCCGAAGCCAACGGTTCTGCCTCAACGGACGCGAACATCTCGTCTAACGGCTGTTGCAAACTCTGTTCAACACGTTCCATGAACAGTTCACCCGGATAGGGGGTGACTTTGTCTTGGAGGTAGGCGAGTTGCTGGGCAATATCATGCGGGATTAAGTCTGGGCGGGTAGACAGTAACTGGCCGAATTTAACGAAGATTGGGCCCAACGACTCCAAACAGGCGCGGATACGCTCGCCCATGGGCTTGTTCTGCCAAGAGCTATCCGTTGGTCCTAAAAGGAGTAGTAGTAGCTTGGCACCGACGGGTAAGCGATGCGCTACAAGTTCATGGACGCCGAAGCGTTTAAGTTGTCTGAGTACCACGAAGGCACGTTTGAGCGCGCGAAACATTAGCGAGATTTCCATTGATTGAAGCGTGCTTCAAGACGCTCGAAACGACGTTGGACGTCACGGACATCCGCGGAAAATTGAGCTAACTCGTCACTGGTTGGTGCCAGTCTAGCTTCATAGTGAATGGACTCGCTTGCGAGGCGGTCAAAGGAACTTTTTGCTTGTTTCAGGCCCGACCATAGCTTGCGAGCTCCGCTGCCAATTTGATGGGCAGCAATGGGGCCCACCCATTCGGCGAGTTTTCCTTCTGGATCTAGATCCAGCTTGGGGAGTGCCTCATTGAGTTTGATCAACACTCCCGTTTGCCCGTGCGCTTTAACACCACTATCAATTAGGGCGTTACTTTTTGGATTGCGCGCCATGGCAGCGAATTCAGCAGCGGTGCCGCTCAATTCTAAATGCACATCGCCGGCATACTGCTGATAGAGGTTTATCTCGGCGCCGGAAAATATGGCGAATAGGGTCATTGTGGGCGAGCTAATACTTAGCTTTAACACGCAGCCATTGAGCGGCGCCAACACATGTTTGGCACCGGGGTCCAGCGACAGCGCCCCATTCACAGCCTGTTCTAATGCTGCGGTGGCGGCGGTCTCGATCTCGATCAAGGTTTAACACCTCGGTGTAACGCCACAATGCCGCCGGTTAGGTTGTCATATTTGGTGTTGGCGAAGCCGGCATCGTCCATCATGCTGCGCAGCGTTTCCTGATCTGGGTGCATGCGAATAGATTCAGCTAGGTAGCGATAGGAATCGGCGTCGTCGGTGATCAACTTACCCATAAATGGGAGCGCTTTGAAGCTATAGGTATCATAGACTTTTGATAGCAACGGATTACTTGGCTTAGAAAATTCGAGGACCAATACCCTGCCGCCTGGCTTCAGTACGCGATGGAAAGAGCGCAGTGCTGCGTCCTTGTCGGTCACGTTACGCAGCCCAAAGGCAATGGTAATGCAGTCAAAGTAGTCGTCGGGGAAGGGCAGACATTCCGCATTGGCCTGGCAGAATTGAACTTGCGCGCCAACGCCCTTATCAATGAGACGGTCACGACCGACGTTTAACATGGAGCTGTTGATGTCAGCGAGAACGACCTGTCCCTCACTGCCAACGAGCTTAGAGAAGGCCAGAGTAAGATCACCCGTGCCGCCAGCAATATCGAGGACCCTCGAGCCCGGTCGAACCGCCGAACACTCAATGGTGTACTTCTTCCAAAGGCGGTGCACGCCACCGGACATCAAATCATTCATGATGTCGTATTTGGCGGCTACCGAGTGGAAAACACCGGCGACTTTTTCGACTTTCTCTTCAACGGGAACTTCGGTGTAACCAAAGTGGGTCTTATCTTGCTTACTCATGCTTTAACCTTAGTCAACTGTGCGATCATTCTAACCTGAAAGGGATCGCAAAATTAAGGGAATTATTCGTGTTGTGCCGGTGAATTCGAGGCGATGTCCCGACGATACTTAGCGGGTGACATCCCCGTCCAACGCTTGAAGGCGCGCGAGAAGCTACTGGCGTCATAGAAGCCTAAGTTATACGTTATGTCGGCAATAGAGAGATTACTTTGGCGGATATATTGCATCGCCAATTCTCGGCGGGTGTTATCCAAAAGCGACTTGAAATTTGTGCCAGCTGCAGTCAGCTTTCGATGCAAGCTACGGGTGCTCATGTGGAGGGTATCGGCAACCCGTTCCTGAGTTGGCTCTCCGGTGGAGAGATATTCTAAAATAAGCTGATAAACCCGATGACTAATATCGGCCTTGTCCATTCGGGCTAAATACTCGGCCATGATGCGCTCACAGCTTTGCAAAATTTCCGGGTTAGCGGTGGGCAAAGGCGCTTCCACCTGCGTGGCATCCATCTCAATAAACCAGCGCTGAGAATCAAAATGAACGGGGCAGCCAAAGGCTTGCTCAAAGAAGGCTCGATCATTGTCTTCACGACGCTTCAGATGAACAGCGATGGGCTTATTTTCGGGGTTGAGATCTATTTCACGAGCCATGCGGACACATAACAGCATACTGGCTTCTACACCGTGATGGCTGAGTGAATTGGGTTCCGTAAGCTGGTATTCAATTTGATAGACGCCATCCTGTTTGTTGAGGGCGAATTGCATGGTGGTGGTAATAATGCGCGAAAAGCGCGCCGAACGGGAAAAGGCGTCGTACAAACTGGTGGCGGCAAAGTTGGCCATGGTCATAGCATGGAGTGTGGTGGCGTGAACGAATATCGGTACGCTAAGCCCAAAGCGGGGGTCGCCGGTGGCCACTTCCGCTAACTCCCAAAGTCGGTTGAGCTTCTGACTGGGGAGACGGGTGTTAGGGTCACCACATTGACTGACATCAATGCCCGCTTCGCGCAGCAGTTTGTCGCCGTTAACCCCACGAGCGTCTAGCGTTCGCTTAATGGCGAGCGCCCAAGTTCCAATGGTAGTGGTTTGAGAGGCCAACTTCATAGTGCGCTACTTTACTCATCTGTTATTGAGGTACTGTAGCGTCTAGTATAAGGGAATTAGCCAGAAAAATAAGCCGTGGCGTGTAATGCCATAGGGAAAGCAACGATTATTAGCGAATCAACTGAGCTCGCCAATTTTAAAATATCCAATCAGGACTGAATATGACTAAGCAACTTGGTAAGGATGATGTGGAAGTCTCGTCTACCGACGTGTGTTATGACGGCTTTTTTAAAATTTCTAAACTTACCCTGCGCCACCGTAGATTCGATGGTGAGATGACCCCATGGTTCTCCCGGGAGCTCTTCCAGCGCGGTAATGCGGTGGGAGTGTTACTCTATGACCCACATTTGCATAGGGTAGCTTTGGTAGAGCAGTTTCGTATTGGGGCGCTAGCTAGAGACGGGTCGCCCTGGTTGCATGAAGTTGTGGCCGGCATGATTGATACCGATGAAAGTCCAAAGCAAGTTGCCGCTCGAGAGTGCTTTGAGGAGGCCGGTGTTACAGTAACCGTTGATCAGTTGCTGCCTATCTGCGACTACCTAGTGAGTCCGGGCGGTGTGGACGAGCGTTTTTACTTGTATTGCGCTTTGGTGGATCTAGAAAATGTTGGCGGGGTTTTTGGTCTGGAGTCTGAGAACGAAGATATTCGCTTAGCCACCTATTCGATTACTGAAGCACAGCAACTAATGCAGACAGGTGCGGTGGATAACTCCGCGACGATCATCTGTTTGCAGTGGCTGCTACTCAACTATACGAGCTTGAGTGTGAAGTGAAATATTCCGTAGACTTAGCTGCGCTGCAACGCGACGGCGAACTGATTTACCTGCTGCTATCGCGTTTTTTGGGCGAGATGCCGCTGCATGCAAGCCGAACGCTGGTAATGGGCGACGGAGATTACCAAAATGATGTGCATCTCGAGGTGGTAGAGGTGACTCCCTACACCGCGGTAATCCAATTAACGCCCGAGTCGGACTCCACCTTCACTCGAGGCTTTGCGATGCAAATTCGTGCCTATCATGATGCCAGCATTGCCGATATTGTTCGCTGTGATCATCTCCATCAATTACTGCCGAAGTACCCCTATCCCAATGACCGAATGCTGCATCCCGACGAAAAGGCGCAGCTGCATCGTTTTGTTCGCGAATGGCTGGCGCATTGTGATAAATTTGGCAAGAGTCCGATGAACTGGGAGTGGCCATGGAAGGAATAGTTGCGACGATCGCGCAGATTAGCGATTGTCATTTTAGCGCAACCACTAAGCCAAAATTCGTAATAGGCTGTACGGCTGTTTTACAGGAGATCGCTTCGATTCAGGTTGATTTGTTGGTAGTTAGTGGGGATATCGCCGACGATGGCTGCGCGGAAGCCTATCGACAAATTGGCGCGTTAGTAAAACAGATTCTACCCAATACGCCGGTTGTTTGGGTGCCCGGTAACCATGATGATCCAGCGGTTATGGAAGTTGAATTAGGTCAGCCGTTAGTGCGAGAGTGGACGCTTCCTGGTTGGAAGTTGGCATTTTTAAATTCCGCGGTACCGCACAAGGTTTGGGGTCGTATCGGTGAGCAGCAACTTAATAACTTTAGCCACTGGTTAACTAAGACAGCGGATTATGTGGGTATATTTGTTCATCATCCACCTGAACCAGTGGGTACTGAGTGGATTGACCCACAGTGCCTGCGCGATGCCGATGAGCTAGCGGAAAGAGTCTTAGCAAATCAGCAGGTACAATGGCTAGCTAATGGCCATGTCCATCAGGAGAAAAGCGCCAGTTTTGCCGGTGTTGATTGGTATTGCACGCCTGCTACAAGCCGCCAGTTTAAGGCGGGGGCAGTGGATTTCGCGCTAGATAAAACCCTCGCCCCAGGCTATCGACGTTTTAGTCTTAATGTTGATGGCAGCTATCACACCGAAGTGCGCCGCGTTGGAGTGCTTGATTGAAAGACCTGTTGTATTTGCACGGCTTTGCGAGTTCCCCGCAATCTCTAAAGGCTCAGCAAACCCTCAGCTGGTATGCGGAACACTACCCGGAGATTACGGTGCAGATGCCACAGTTAGCTATTTCACCAGAGCAAGCTTGGCAGCAGATTCAACAGCTGGTGGAAAGCGCCCAGCCGAGTGGTGTCATAGGCTCATCTCTGGGGGGTTTTTATGCCAACGCGGTGCATCGATATTTTAAGATTCCGGCAGTTATGATTAATCCTGCAGTAACACCAGCGAATGCGCTGCGCGATCACATAGGCACCAATAAGTTTTGGCACACGGATCGTTACTTTGAGTTTAGCCAAGCCGATGTGGACTTTTTGGAAGGCCTAACGAGTGATGAGATTGGCGCGCCGCAATCTTTGTGGTTGATGGTTCAGACGCATGATGCGACACTAGATTTTAAACAGGCGACGGAGCGCTACGCGAGCGCAAAATGCTCTATTGAGTATGGCGGTGACCACAGCTTTGTGGACTACCCGCGTTATCTCCCCGCTATTCACCGATTTTTATCACGATTTATGTGACGGAAGCTATGTCGAACTACACCTCAGAATCGATTGAAGTATTAACCGGTCTGGATCCAGTCCGTAAACGCCCGGGTATGTATACCGAAACCACCCGGCCAAACCACTTGGCGCAGGAGATCATCGATAACTCGGTGGACGAGGCGTTAGCAGGGCACTGTAATAAAATTGACGTGGTGCTGTTTAAGGACGGCTCGATGTCGGTCACCGATAACGGTCGTGGTATGCCAGTGGATATGCACCCGGAACAAGGTAAGCCGGGCGTTGAAGTTATTCTCACCACGTTGCACTCCGGTGGTAAGTTCAGCAATGACAACTATCAGTTTTCGGGCGGTTTGCACGGGGTTGGTGTATCGGTAGTGAACGCCTTGAGTTTAGGTCTTGAAGTAACCATTCGCCGCGGTGGCGAAGTCCATCGTATGAGCTTCCGAGACGGTAATAAAGCCAGCGATCTGAGTGTTATTGATAGCTGTGGACAACGAAATACCGGAACCCAGGTTCGCTTCATGCCGGACCCTAAGTATTTCGATTCACCTAAATTCTCTCTGAGCCGACTGCGCCATGTGCTGCGCGCGAAAGCAGTACTCTGTCCAGGCCTTACGGTGAACTTCCATGACGAAGCTTCCGGCGAGAAAGATCAATGGTTTTACAAAGACGGACTGAAGGATTATCTCTCGGGCCGAACTAACGGTTGGGAGGTGCTACCCGCTGCACCCTTCGTGGGTACATTCTCAGGTTCCAGCGAGGCGGCTGAATGGGCGGTACAGTGGCTGCCTGAAGGTGGTGAGCTCACCACTGAAAGCTATGTAAACTTGATTCCCACGGCTCAAGGCGGTACCCATGTCAATGGGCTGCGCACCGGGCTTTTGGAAGCAATTCGTGAGTTCTGTGAATTCCGCAGCCTAATGCCTCGCGGTATTAAGCTAAGTCCGGAAGATATCTGGGATAAATGTTCCTATGTGTTGTCAGCTAAACTGGCAGATCCGCAGTTTTCCGGTCAAACGAAAGAGCGATTGTCATCGCGCGAAGCGGCGAGCTTTATTAGTGGCGTCGCGAAGGATGCCTTTGGCCTGTGGCTAAACCAACATACCGCCGAAGCTGAAGCCATCGCGGAAATGTGTATTAACAATGCTCAGTCCCGTCTCCGTAAAGCCAAAAAAGTTACTCGTAAAAAGGTGACTAGCGGCCCGGCGCTGCCAGGTAAATTAGCGGATTGTTCCAGTGCAGAGACCGAACGCGGCGAACTATTCCTCGTAGAGGGTGATTCGGCGGGTGGTTCTGCTAAGCAGGCCCGTGATCGTATCTTCCAAGCTATCTTGCCTCTGCGCGGTAAGATTCTTAATACTTGGGAAGTCGACGCCGTGGATGTACTCGCATCGCAAACTGTTCATGACGTAGCCATCGCCATAGGTGTTGAGCCCGGCTCAGATAACCTAGAGGGTTTACGCTACGGCAAAATCTGTATTTTGGCTGATGCGGACTCCGATGGACTTCACATCGCGACGCTTCTCTGTGCACTTTTCGTCCGTCACTTCAAACCGCTGGTTAGCGCTGGGCACGTATACGTTTCCATGCCACCGCTATTTCGAATTGATTTGGGCAAAGAGGTTTACTACGCCCTCGATGAGCAAGAGAAAGAGCATATTTTGGAAAAATTCCGCGTAGAAAAGAAACGCGGCACGCCACATGTATTACGATTCAAAGGTTTGGGTGAAATGAATCCGTCGCAGTTGCGCGAAACGGTCATGAACCCAGATACCCGCCGTTTAATTCAGCTCTATGTTGAACCAGGCGATGACACTATGGGAACCATGGATATGCTCTTGGCAAAGAAACGCGCTGGTGATCGGAAGACGTGGTTGGAAGACAAGGGTAACTTGGCTGAGGTTTAGTTGTAGGTTTGCCCATAAAGCTGGATTGTTGCCCATAAGTCTGAATGTTTAACCCATAAATTCGGACAGGGTACTCGCCCACCTGATTAGACGTTTTACGGGTGTTTTTTTGGCGGCTAAATAAATCATCCTGAGCTCGCGATCCGAGTAAATAGATAAAATTCGAGTTAGTTGTCCATACTAACGAATTGCCGATGAAAATTATAAAAGACGGCTGCCCCGTACCTGAATTCTTGGTCTTATCTTCGACGGATAGCCCTTGCTCCACTAACGTTGTGCTTCAGCATAGCCATGGTTTGACTATCTTTAAAACGTGGCCCTCTCATCGACAACTCCTTTCATTCATTTTCTTGGCATTCTATACCTGCAACGGATGCCCCTTTTACGGAGGGATGACAGACATTACAGCAAGTTGCCAATAGCTAGCAAAATCACTGAAGAGTGCTAATCTTTCTATGTATCCTGAATATAGTGAGAGGAATACCCGTATGAATATTAATCTGAAAAGCCTTAGTTTCATTTTCGCTCTTCCGCTGCTATTTGCTTGTGCAAATAACTCTGATGACGCTGCTGTTCCAGAAGCTGAACCGAAGGCTGAGTTTATCCCCGTCACAATTGACAACTACAAGTTTGCTGAGTCCGATCTTGCGTTTAATAACATTACCAAACTTGTTGGCACGGGACAGTTTTACCACTTTCCGGTCGAGCAGTTTGATTTGAATAATCAGACCGTCGTTCGCATGAATCGGGACACGATTTATAGTGCGGCCATAGCGGATGTTAGCCAAGGCGCAACGTTAACGCTGCCCGAGGGCGATGGCCGGTATATGTCAGCAATGATTGTACAGAATGATCACTATATCGACCAAGTGTTTACCAAACCGGGAACTTACGATATTGAGTCGCAAACTGACTATGTGATGATCGCATTGCGCATTAGAGCGAATGAGACTGATCCAGATGACGCGGAGAAAATCCAGGCGCTGCAGCAGGCGGTACAATTCTCTACCGTCGCGAATAGACCGCACGTAATGCCTAACTATGACTTAGATCAGTTAGTTGCACTGAGAAATGAGCTTGCCGCGGAAGCCACGACCATGGGCTCAATGAAAAATATGCAAGGTGCGCATGGTACAGTTGATAAGCGGATGCATCTTCTTGGTACTGCAGTCGGCTGGGGGTTGTTACCGGATGCCAGAGCAAGCTATTTATACTATAAACCCGAGACTGACAGCGATGAGGGCTGCTATCAAGCAACGTATCCGGTCCCTCCATTCAACGAGCCAGGCTTCTTCTCCATTACCATGTATGATGCGGACGGCTGGATCTTCAGCGAAAATGCAGTGCTAAACGAATACAATCTTGAGATTAACGACGATGGTACCTTCGATGCGAGTTTTGGCGATTGCGGCGACGGTACTAAGAACAATCTCCCAATCGTAGATGGTTGGAACTTTACTATGCGTGTCTATGAACCGAAGCTCGACGAGCTAGATAGGTATACGCTCCCCGAAGCAGAAGAAGTGGATTGAGTAATAATCGTCTCTTCCAAATTAGGCTTCAGGCACGCCTGCGGGCGTGCCAAGGGGGCGTACACCCCAATGAATTGGTTCGCTGACATCTGACTTTGGCGTCCCTCTTCCAATCAATATTAGCTGTCCGCGCTTTGAATCTCGTAGAGAATTTAGACGGTCCTGCCCCAAGCTCAGGTAAATATTGAGCTTGAGGCAGAATAACCCTACCGAGGCCATTGCGTTCGGTTGCTCGTTTTACCATTATCCTTTTTATTGAATTCAAGCAAAACGCTGAGATATGCGGCCTCTATGCAGCATCACTCAGCATATGCTGTCAGCGGATGAGGTGGGTAGTGAGGCCTACTTCGATTTGCGTGGTGTTGGCTAGCTCTTAGTTATCATCCTTCGCTAGCAGCTCCATCAATCCTATCAGGGCTCCAAATAACACGGCTCCAACGGGCCAGATGATCCAAGTAACTCCCCAATCCATTGTCCACAAACTCCAGCCCAAAAAGATTGCGACCAGTAGCGGCCAATAGAAAGCGGCTAGTTTCTCGGCTCGCTTAGCTCTCCTGCTCTTAACTGTCTCCACGTGGTTCTCTTTGAGAATATTGCTATAGGCTTCATATTCAGTGGAGGCGGGAATAACTAAATACAAACCCGCAGCAATCATCAACATCAGCACAATCAACATCAGCTTAACTAACTCGTCACTTCCATTAAGAACGGCCGTTAGCATGAGTGGCGCGAAGCTGCTGATAAATAGAAATATTCCAAGGGATAGGCGCCTGTTGTAGATTGGCCTGAACTGCTTCAGCTTCTCCTGGAATACACTGTGTACCCCATAGGACAGCTCGAATTTTTCGTTATCTATCGTATCAAAATCGGCTTCGTATTGATTCATCTTGATAAAGTAGCTGACCCCTAATGAGACCATAACTAGTATGCTCATGATGCCACCGGCAGTGGCGATGTCTCCGTTTATATTCAGTCGGCCGGTATCTTCCATGGCCATAAGAAAGAATAGCGGTATAACTGAGCAGACACATAGGATGACGCCCTTAGTGGTCAGTGCAGCCGCTTCAATCTTGCTTTGAACATATTTGCCAGCATGGTCAAGATTCACTTGGATATTGTTAGTTTCTATACGCTCATCGGCAGCCGCAGGCGCTTCCAGTTCGTCGCGTAAAAGGTAATCGGTAGACACCTCAAATAAGTCGGCAAGCATGATGATCTTGTTGAGGTCAGGGATGCTATTGGTGCTCTCCCATTTGGAGACCGACTGTCTCGATACGTTCATTTTGTCGGCCAATTCCTCCTGTGACCAATTAGCTTGTTTGCGAAGTTGTATAATTTTAGCGGCAAGTATCATGGGTCCATCCCCTGGTGTTAAATTGAGCCTTTAGCTTAGGAAGCTGGGCGGTTGCAAACTACCAAGTGTGCTTGTTTTCTTGTCAACCAATGGTTGCATATACCCTAAAACACAAGAATTGGCGTTAAAAGTAATGATATTAGCGTTAAGTACGAAGTGTATACCCAGCTTTATTCGGAAATAATTTTGTTTGTAAAATTCCATCAGTGAGCATGGGTATGGTTGCCCGCAGCGCGTTTTAGGCGTTAAATTGACAAAGTACTGATACACATGGAGTGAGAGCTATGAAAAAACTAGTCGCTGGTTTAGTCGTTGTGCTGATGGCAAGCTGCTCGTCGAGTTATCGTCACACGTCACCAACAGTGCTATCACAGCCGCTCGATCCTCGTCGCGGGGTGATGGTTGTCCTTCCGTCCGAGGGCAGTTTTGAGGGGCAGATCTATCAGGGTTCTGCGGGCATGACTGTTAATGCAATTACGACTGCCTTCAGTCGCTATGCTAATCGTGTCGATTCTATCTCTAGCTGCCGAGGAGAAGGATGTATTGAAGTGGTAGATAAGCAGCGCTTCGGTTATTTGATCGTGCCTCGGATTCTTCATTGGGAGGACCGAGCTACCGAGTGGTCAGGTAAGCCAGATAAGATTGAAATACAGATTACGGTTTACGACTTAGCAACGGGTGAGCAAATTACTAGCGGCAGTTTTAGTGGCAGCAGCAAGTGGGCCAGCCTTGGCGGCGATCACCCGCAGGATCTCTTACGTCAGCCCACTAGTCAGTTTGTGGATGGGCTGTACTGATCAGTGTGTAACGGTCCTATTTGCCAGCACCCTTGGCGGATGCTCGGTAGTGCTTGATCGATCGATATGAGAGGAAAAGCGTCACCATGATATCTACATTTGCTGCGGGTTTTTCGTTAGGTTTATCGTTGATTCTTGCCATCGGTTCGCAGAATGCCTTTGTGCTGAAACAGGGAATTAAGCGTCAGCATGTTCTGGCAGTATGCACTGTCTGTGCAATTTCAGATGCTATCCTAATAGGGCTCGGTGTAGCCGGTTTTGGCGTAGTTGTTGCGCAGTTCCCAAGCATCGAGCAGTTTGCCCGCTACGGTGGCGCTGCCTTTCTCCTGGTCTATGGTGGCCTGAGCTTTAGATCTGCATTCACTCAGAGTCATGCGCTGGATACTGCGCAGAATGTGAACGCCTCGCTCAGCAAAGCCATTTTGATGTGCTTGGCATTTACCTGGCTCAACCCACATGTGTATCTAGATACCGTTATTCTACTGGGCTCCATTTCAACGCAGTACCAACCCAATCAGCTGGCCTTTGCGCTGGGGGCTATGAGTGCATCCTTTACGTTCTTCTATGCACTGGGTTACGGATCGCGTTTTTTGGCTCCCTTGTTTAGTCAGCCGAAAGCTTGGAAGGTATTGGAGTTCTTGGTGGGTATTATCATGGTGAGTATTGCCCTATCATTAGTGGCCTAGGTCAACTCTATAAGTTGTCCGATTAATGGCTCCCCTTCATTTCAAGGATTGATAATGCGCTATCTGTTGCTCGGCTGTTTACTTCTTTGCGCGTCTTGCATGCATGTCCCCGTTGCTACGATGTATAAAATGGCCACTTACGACTCGGCTCGTCTCTATACGGTTGACCCCCAGCAAGTCCGCTATTACATCGTTATTGAGGGCGAAAGTGTTCTGGATACCAGCTCTGTTAACTTGGACATTACCATCAGTGATTATCACGGTGACAAGCTTTTCGCCAATGGCCTGGCTTTAGAATCTTACGAAATGATTCCTGCCGAAACGGAGGGTTGGTTTCCAGACCCAGAAAAGCATAGCTATGTGTTTAAGCTCAGCGAGACAGGGCTAGCATCCTTTGCATTGGCGCAACAAACGGACCCCGATGACGAAGATACCAGCATGAATATTCGTGTTCGTTATGACTTTGAGACTCTGGCCCCGGACAGTACGATCACGTTGGCAATGTTCTTCGACGAAGAATTGGGGCGTCTAACTGTATTTGAAAACGCGCCGATTGAGTTTGAAAAGCTCTTGGATAATCCTGAAGAGACAAAGGTGGAGTAGTAATATGTTGGCAGTTACGCACATCGCAATGGGTATCATTGCGCTAATAGCGGGATTCTTAGCCCTTGCGGTGCAGAAGGGCGGTCCTTTGCATCGTAAAAGCGGCTTGGTCTTTGTGATATCCATGTCATGGATGGCATCGTCCGGCGCGCTATTGGCTTTCCTTAATAGCGAATGGCTTAATGTTATTGCTGGTGCCCTGACGCTGTATTTAGTTATCACCGCTTACCTTAGCGTGAACGTTTTCGCTCGTTTCAACCAAGGCTATTTACTGAGTGCATGCATATTTGGTCTGACAACGGGCGCGCTGGGCTGGTGGTTAAGCTATGGCTTTCTGAGCTCAGGGGTGAGCAGTATTGATGGTCAACCAGTTGCCGTGCTTGCAGTGTTCAGTAGTATTGCCCTCGCTGCAGCCTTGTCAGACCTTCGCCCATTAATTAACGGGCCTTTGAAAGCTAAGCCAAAGCTAATTCGTCATGCGTGGCGAATGGGTATTGCATTATTTCTTGCTGCCGCTTCATTTTTTCTTGGGCAGGCTCAGGTTATCCCTGAGGCAATAAGGACCTTACCTGTCTTGGTAGGGCCTGTTCTCTTGGTGTTGATAATGACCATTTATTGGGTAGTGCGCATCAAGTTTTGGGGGCTAAAAGCCCGTCGGTAGTTGCTAAGCTTTATTTTGATGGGACGCGCGCACCCTGTGAACACTACTTTCGTTAAAATTGTTAAAGGCGAACATTGGCTGTCCATTAGCCTACTTCTGCTTTTTATGCTGGTGGCGCCAGCGGCGATGTTCACAGACTATATCTGGTTAGATGTCCTGGGCTGGATAATGCTAATTTCCCTAGGCGCGCTGATCTTACTCGCAGGGATAATGTCGTATGTCGATGCGAAAAACAGTTACCGTTGGCCGCGGGTTCCAGCGCAGTTGCTTAGTTGCTCCCTGAGGGCAAACTCACATAATGGTAGATTACGTTATATGCCTACTGTTAAGTGCGAGTTTACGGTGCGCGGAAGACAATATGACGGGGCGCAATACGATTTTAGTGCCAGCTATCTTGCTAAGGAGGTTGCTCAGCGCCAAATCGATGAGGTGAAAGCTAATTTTCCGCTTTTAGTGTACTACAAGCCAAGCGATCCCTCGATTAGTGTCATCCATCCCGGTGTGTCCTATGCCATTACCTACGAATCTTCTTTGGGTTGGCCGCCATTGTGATGCCGATCTTGATTTGGAGCGGGAAGATTAACCTAGCTTAATTTGTCCTTAATAAGCTACTCGAACGCGTCCAATCTTAATGTGTGCTCTGGTCGTCGTCCGTCAATTTAAAATCAGCAGGCTGGTGTGCCCAGCCACGTTCATCCAACGAATGCTTCTCATGGCGCTCTCGTTTGAGTTCGGCGCGCATATTCTCTTCCATCTGCAAGAAGACATTTCTTAGCCGAAGCGTTAGGTCGGGAGCATCCTTTAGTTCATGCCATTCGTGATACAGCACGTCTGACGCTTTCGCCGAAGAGCGCAGGTAAGCCTGCTTTTTAAGCTCGGCTCTAAACGGGTGAGTGCCAAGACGGCGCAAGGCTTCAGTGGCAGTCTCCAAGGCCGATTCAAAGGTTTCCATGATGATGTAATCGGCTCCCGCTTCACGAAGCATGTAGCTGTGGGGGCGGTCGTAGGCGCGTGCCAAAATAGGGAGTTTAGGGTGTGAGTGTTTGAGATGGCGCGTAAGCTCCACGGCTTGAAGTTGATCGTCAAACGCGATGACCACGAGTGCTGCTTCATCTAATCCAGCGGTATGCAAGAGGTCCGGTTTAGAGGCGTCACCAAAATAACTTTGGATACCAACGCTTCTCAGATCTTCTACGTGGCTAGCTTTGCGATCTAGCGCAACAGTTGTTACACCAGAGTTCACCAGCATCCGGTTTACAATCTGACCAAAACGACCAGCGCCCGCGATAATCACGCTGCCCTTTTCGGTGATGGTGTCCTCTTCCTGTTCATTGGACTTAAGTTGGTAGCGGGGTAACACAACGCGCTCATAAAAAATGAATAATAATGGTGTGAAGAACATCGACGTCGCAATGATCATCTGCACCAATCCCATTGCCTCAACGCCAAGGACGTTTTGCTGAAAGGAGTAGTTGGCGAGTACAAAGCCAAACTCCCCAACCTGGGATAAGCTGAGTGCAAATAGCCATCCAGCACTACGGCGTATTTTGAACAGCCAGGCAATAAAAACTAAGACTGCCGCCTTGAGTGCAATGATGCCCAGTGCCGCGCCCAAAATAAGGGGCGTGTTATCCGCCAGGGTCGCGAAGTTAACACCCGCGCCTACGGTAATAAAGAAGAGGCCTAGAAGTAGCCCTTTGAACGGTTCTATGTTGGATTCTAACTCATGCTTAAATTCACTGTTGGCTAATAACACGCCAGCTAAGAAAGTACCGAGTGCGGGAGACAGGCCAACCAAACTCATTAGTGCAGCAATCCCCACCACTAAGAAGAGCGTTGTAGCGACAAACATCTCGCGAAGCTCGCTTTGGGCAATAAAAGTGAACAGCGGACGAGTTAGAAAATGCCCGGCAAAGATTACCAAACCAATACTGCCAAGGGTGACGAGTGTTTTCGCCCAGCCTGGGAGCCCCTCAACTAAGCTGTAGCTAGCGTGCTGATCACTGGCTACTTCGCTGCTTATTCCTGCCAGCTCGGGCAGCGCAAGCAGCGGAATCACAGCTAGCATGGGAATGACTGCGATATCTTGGGTCAGCAGAACGGAAAAAGCATTTTGGCCGCCCTCGGTCTTGGTTAGCGCTTTTTCCTGAAAAGTCTGCAGGACAATGGCGGTGGAGGACATTGCCGCAATGAGCCCTAGAGCGATACACACTCGATAGTCCAATCCTAATGCGTAAGTTAGTGCGATCACCCCTCCGGCGGTCAGCGATATTTGCAAGCCGCCGAGGCCGATTAGCCGGTTGCGCATCTCCCAAAGCGCCCGTGGCTCCAACTCTAAACCCACCAAGAAAAGCATCATCACCACGCCGAACTCCGCAAAGTGCTGAATGGTTGCAGTCTCTTGGCCTACTAAGCCTGTTACTGGGCCAATAATGACACCTGCTAAGAGGTATCCTAGCACTGAGCCCAAGCCCAACTTCTTCGCCAGCGGGACCATTACCACCGCTGCGGAGAGGTAAATCAGCGCCTCTAAAAAGTAGCCGGTCATGAGATATCTCCATCCGCGGTAAAGAGTTTGCTGTGAATGTCATTCATTAGATCTTTGGATTGAATGGAATTTAATTGGATAGGTTGATGCTGCAGACTATTGAGAATATCTTGCCACAGCTGATTGTGCGAACTCAGGCGCGCTTCCTGTTTGGCAGTGCGGCTTCCAAAAAGTACGAGCGGTGGCAAGTATTGCATATGGCACAATGAGGCCATCTGCTGAATTGGCTGTAATAGCTCTGGGATCGTATATTGATTTTGCCCTTCACTGCAGTAGTCTTGATCAGTTCCGCCAGCGGTGAGGCTGCACATGAATAGCTTGTCCTTGAGTGCGGTACCGTGTGAGCCATAGGCAAAACCATACTCTAATACTAAGTCCTGCCATTCTTTTAGCATAGCTGGTGTGGAGTACCAGAACATCGGAAACTGGAAGATCACTACGTCATGCTCAAGTAACCGCTGCTGCTCGCGTTCAACGTCAATATGATGCTTGGGATACTCAGCATAGAGGTCAATGACCGTTACCCCTTTTGTTCGTTGGGCCGTGCGAAAAAGCGGTGCATTAGCCACCGAAGCATCTAGGGCCGGATGGGCAAATAGGACAAGAACGTTACGCGGGGTCATCGGCTGGTCATCTCCACATTCAAACGGTTGCAGGGCGTTGATACTGATATTCTGGAAAAACTAAGATAGACAGCTTTACTTAAAGTTATACCAAGCTGCAGGTAATTGTGTTAACTCGTTAATTAAACGATTATAGTTGGTTAACGATACCCTGATGATGTAAAAATTTCATTAAATCTCTAAGGTGAAATAGCAGATATGATGCGTCTATTAAACTTCAAAGGATCAATGTTGGTAACAGTGTTGAAGCTTTGGTTGGTTATCTTAGCTACCTCAATTACCGCGGTTTCAGCCGAAGAAATTTTAGATAAGCGCATAGAGGCTGAGCGTCAATCTCATGAGAACCCCTTTATCATAACGCAGCATCGGGCTAACTATATTCTTCCGTAGACCTACTCTCCTGATCCAAGCCAAGAACACTACAGTTTCTTCGGTAACGAACCAATGGATAAGGCAGAGGCCAAGTACCAGCTCTCAATTAAAGCACCTCTGTATAGTGCGAGTGATGAATCACTTGAGGGCTTATATTTCGCGTTTACATTGAAGAGCTGGTGGCAGGTGTATAACTCTGATATCTCGGCACCGTTTCGTGAAACCAACTATGAACCTGAGCTGTTTTATCTCTGGACTCCCAGATATGAACTAGGTGGGCTAGATATTTTAGGGCTGCAACTAGGGATCAATCATCAGTCTAATGGGCGAACTAATCCGCTTTCAAGGAGCTGGAATCGTGTCGTGGGCACAGCGATCGCTGAGACGGAGAATTTCTACTATGTCACCAAGGTCTGGTATAGAATTCCAGAGGAAGAAAAGGACGACGCAAGAAACCCGGTGGGCGATGACAACCCGGATATTCTAGATTATATGGGTAACTTTGAGTTTACCGTCGGTACCCGCTTTGAGGATTTGGAACTCTCGCTGATGTTGAGGAATAACCTCTCAACCTCCAACAACCGTGCCTACTATGAGCTGAATGCGGCGTACCCGTTAACAGAGCGCTTTGATTTGTTGCTTCAGTACGCAAACGGTTATGGCGAGAGTCTGATCGATTACAACTATAAAATTGAGCGATTTGGAATCGGCATTCAGTTTGCTCGCTTCTAGCAACTGATCCTTCCACTCAACGTCGCTTTCGATAGGGAAATTACATTATGAAATTATTAAGTATCGCCATGTTAAGCCTGGTGATGATATTAGCCGGCTGTACCTCTGCTTCGCTCGTCGAAAGAGGTCCAACTACTATTACCTCGGTTAGTGCTGATTCAGAGAGAATTCAGCGGGCCATTGTAAATGGAGCTCAGTTTAAGGGCTGGCGGGTAGTGGCTATTGAGTCGAATCAGGTTATTCTGGATATCTATGTTCGCGCTCACTATGTGAAAGTGGCGCTAGACTATTCGGATAGCCAGTATCAAATTCGTTATATAAGTAGTGAAAATCTAGACTACAACGAGAAAAAGGGCTCTATTCACCGCTCCTATAATCGGTGGATTGCCTATTTAGACCAAGCCATCCAAATGTCCTTGCCCTACAGTGACGTTCGTCCGGCTAATCCTGAGGAGCTTGATTCGGCAGCTGCAATGGAGCGGTCGCCGACGCGAGGCAACGAGGTGGGATCCTGATGAGCGATCATGAGGTTCGACCAAGTAATGTGGGCCTGTTTTTAGCTCTGGGATTTTTTGGCGCAGGGGCTTTTGCGGGACTGCTATTGGGACATTTTCTCTTAGGTGCTTCGGCCGGTGCGGTGATTGGTTCGTTGGTGGGTTTGAATGTTTTTCTCTTTCTTACTCGGCGTAAACGTGACGCAAGGCGCGCTCAGCAACCTAGGGACTAGGCTTGCTCAGGAAGGTCTGAATCTGCTCTTTGCTGCATCCCAAGCGTTCCATATGACTCATTCGGTTTAACATCAAGAGCGCTTCCTGGGTGTACATGCCTGACTGCTCGCACGGTAACACGCCATCCTTGGTAAGCTCTCTAATCTTCGAAATCGGCTGCGATGACATGGCGCACAGCTCCGACAGCGAATAGCGTTGTGTAGACATAATTAGTACCTCTGAACTCATTAAAGAGCTTTCAGAGGCTAGCTGCTATATGTGCAAACCGCATTTAGTGGAAAGCCACAGGCTACCAACCGCTGAAGTAACAACCGAGGTATTAACGGCGCCGCGGCTGTCTGGTGCCTGCAGGAGGAGGTGTTCCCGAACTCGTTCTGCGTCGAGGGGTTGCCGCACTGCCTTTCGCTGCCGGCTTAGCATTACCACGAGATAGAGTTTGCTCGCCGCTACTGGGCTTGGCTCTGCTGGTGCTTGTCTTTGCGCCGGCCTTAGCGCTTGAGTGATGGCTCGGCTTGGCACCTGGTTTTGCAGGTTTTGCGCCAGGCTTTCCTCCGCGCGCTGGCTTTCGTCGACTATCGCTTCGAGGTGGCCGATCAGCGTTTTGGGCGCCACCACTGGATCGAGTTTTAGGCTTTTTAGGTTTCTTCGCTGCGCGAGCAGGACGAATAGGTGGGCTGGCAGGCAGGTCATGGTCCGGTTCGAATCCGTCCACTAAACGTCGTTCAAGCAGCTTCTGTAAAAGGCGTTCAATCCCTTTTAATTCTTCAATTTCGTCCGCAGCAACAAGCGATACGGCATTGCCGGTCTTCCCGGCTCGGCCGGTGCGACCAATGCGGTGGACATAGTCCTCGGGGTTGCGTGGCAGATCGAAGTTTACGACTACGGGCATATCCTCAATATCTAAGCCTCTAGCGGCAACGTCTGTAGCAACGAGAATATCAGCCTGGCCGCGTTTGAAGGTGCTAAGCGCTTCGGTACGTTGACGCTGTGACTTATCCCCGTGAATACCAACAGCTTTAAAGCGTTTCTGCTGAAGGAGCTTAACGAGCTTATCCACGCCACGTTTTGTTTTGCAGAACACCAGTAGTTGAACCCAACCATTAGTTTCAATAAGTTCGAGTAAAAGCTCTGGCTTGAGTTTCTTATCAACGGGGTGAACCCAGTGTTTAACCGAGCTAGCAGCACCAACCTTAGGCGCCGTATCAACTTCTAGCGGATCGCGAAGGCGAGTCCGAGCGAAGTCACGGATGGACGGGGAAAAGGTTGCCGAAAAAAGTAAGTTCTGCCTTTTGGTAGGCAGCTTGTCACAAATACGATCAAGGTCTTCGCGAAAGCCTAGGTCGAGCATTCGGTCAGCTTCATCCAGCACTAAGGTACTAAATTGGTCATATTTCACTGCATTCTGACCCATAAGGTCTAGCAAGCGACCAGGGGTGGCGATCAGTACATGGGCCCCACGGCGCAGCTGCATTAACTGTGGATTAATGCTCACGCCTCCATAGACCACGGCACAGCGAACACGAAGGTCTTGGCCATAGTGCTTGAATTGATCGAAAACCTGCTGAGCCAACTCACGAGTAGGAACCAAAATAAGATTCTGAACCTGATTCTTTTCGAGTGGTGGTGCTTCATCGAAGAGATTGAGGATTGGCAGGGCGAAGCTCGCGGTTTTTCCTGAGCCCGTTTGCGCTGACGCCAGAACATCTCGTCCACGTTGCACGCCCGGGATGACCGCCGCTTGAATCGCGGTAGGTTGGGTATAGCCGCTCTGGGCTACCGCACTGAGTAACTCAGGGCGCAGGAATAATGAATCAAAACTCATGAGTAGGTGATACCTTGTGGAATCTGCATTAACGCCATTAGCGTTAACTGTAGTTTATTGTGGGGAATTATCGCTGTCCGGCATCCGCATTCGGGTACGAATAACGGTAAACGAACTATTCGCAGCAAGGTGGTTAGCGTGCTGGTAGCTGCTAAACTGCGCTTCTTCTGGCTTCAGGGGCGCACCCCAGTAAATGGTGCCGCGCATTGCAACGGCGGAAATGATAATTAGCAGGAAGAAAACTCCCAAGCGTTTCCAGTTATTTTCACGGCCAATGTTTCGACAGCTTAGGTCTGAGGCGCGAATCAGTTCATGCAACAGTCCGCTGAACAAAATGGCAACCATGAGCCAGATCACAGACTCCCAGCGTTGCGCCAGTGCTAGCCACGGTAACTCTTCGCCATTGGCAAGCCATTGATAAAACGAACTGCCCTGTTCCGCGCCTACGATCTGATAAAACGAAATAGCGACCAAGCCAGTAATGATAGACGCCAGCCCCATAAAACTTAACCACGCTCGCCAAAGACTTCGAACGCGAAGCCCCGACGGGAAAGCACAGGCTATAATCATGGGAATGCAGATCCAAGTGCTCAGCATGAGGTCGAATCTGAAGCCGTAGAACAGTGCTTCGGCGATCACTGGGAGTGGTAAGTAGAGGGTATCCGACGGATAGGCTAACATCAGACAGACACGGAGGAGTTGCTGTAAGAACAGAATGGTTAGTAAAGATCGCAGCAAAAAGCGCAGGTCGGCAGATAGCCGATAGCGATGTTTGCGAAGTTTTTGCGATAACTTAACCATAGTGTTGTAGCTACAGCGCCCTAGTCGTGAAAGATTTATTGTGCACCATTATGACGCAACAAGCGAGGAGAGGCTAATGCTAAGACTGTTAATGATTATCGCAGGATTCGTATTGAGTACTACCGCAAATTCAGCGGTTATTCTGCAATACCATCATGTGTCGGATGACACCCCGGCTTCCACGAGTATTTCGCCCGAACTGTTTGCGGCGCATATGGCCTATGTCGAAGAACTAGGCTACGAGGTGGTACCGCTAAGCGAGTTGGTGCAAAGCCTTCGTGAGGGGAAGACCATTGCCGATGATGTGGTGGCAATCACCTTCGATGATGGCTATGCCGACAATATGGCCGCCATCAAAAGCGAGATTGCGCCGCGCGGCTGGCCCTTCACGATCTTTGTCCCTCCACTTCTCATTGACCAGCGCATCCGCGGGTATATGAGTTGGGATGAGCTCAACGAGCTAAAGGACCTTGGTGGTGAACTGTCCAATCATAGTTGGGAGCATAATCATCTTGCAGCCAGACTACCCGACGAATCCGACGAAGCTTGGTTAGTTAGGTTTCGTGAAGACCTATTAAAGGCCGAGGCGCGTATTGAAGAAATGACGGGAGAATCCCATCGAATACTCGCCTATCCCTATGGAGAATTTTCACCTGAGATGCTTGAGGTGCTATCGGAAGAGGGCTTCGCCGCGGTGGGGCAGCAATCTGGAGCAGTTGGAGAATTCTCCGAGTTAGGACACTTACCTCGCTTCCCCTTTGGCGGGCCCTACGGCACCGTTGAGGATTTTCATACCAAGGTACGCACCCTGGCAATGCCAGTGGCGTCGGTAGCCTTGAAAGACAACGGTGAGGCCTTAGATAGTCATATTCTAGACTATGGCAGCGCATGGCCCCAGGCGCACATTACCTTGAGAGAAGATAGCGGCATCCGGATCTCGGGTATTAACTGTTTTGCCTCAGGCTTAGGTGCCCAAACGGTTGTAGCAGAGGGCGAACATGGTTTTAGTGTGTTGGCAGATGGCCAGCTACAAAAGGGACGGAGCCGTTATAACTGCACAGCTGGAAGCAATCAGCGACATCGCTTTTACTGGTTCTCAGTACCGGTAGTTCAGCTGGATCAAGACGGCAACTGGGTAGACTAGCCGGCCAACAGTCGCAACTAGGAATGCCGTCCAGTGTATTGAAAGAGTACTGACGGTGCAGGGCGCAATGGCGTAGCTACCTAGCTAATCTTTGCTGAGGTTCTATTGATTGAAACTAAAAAGCCGCTGGCAATCGCTGCTAGCGGCTTTTGATTTACTACTAAGTACTAGTCAGTGAGTTTGTTGACGCGAATGATACTGCGTAGCTCGTCAACATAGTGCTCGCCAATTCCAGAGTAGCTGAGCAAGCCACCAACCATATCTGAGCCCAAAGCTGGATGTCCATGTTCACGGGCCTCGAGGCGAATATCTCTGGCCGGCTCGTAGGCGGGATGGCTATTAATATTGTGAAAATAGGCTCGTACCGCATCATCAGGATGGTCGAAGATCTGGACTTCATGGTGAGCGCCAGATGAACGCTGTGATGGTACGAGTCCGCAACCTTCACGGAAGCACCATTGACCAAAGAAATTGTTAGCCTGCACCGCGAAACGCGAGGTGCCCCAAGCTGATTCAACGGCTGCCTGCGCTAGCGCCATGCTCATGGGAATGGCGTCCACGTGCGTGAGCAGTTCTGCTTGAGAGCAAGGATCGGCACGGTACTCGTCGCACCAGGGCTGAAGTTCATCCGGGTTAGTGATACCACTGACGATCTCTCGCTCAGCCAACATGCGCTCGTTTTCGGCCGCTACGATAGGACGAAAGTAGTCGAAGAAAGCCTGTTTCTTCGCTTTGGTGTCGGTGAAACTACGAAAATCCGGTAAGTCTTCAACCGGTGGAGGTACTCGGGCAACTCGAGCCGGGGCTGGCGGCTCGGATTCATTTTGGTTGGCGTCACTCGCCACTGATGAGCCATCAGCCTGAGAGGAACTGTCAGCCTGAGAGGAGCTGTCAGCACTTGATGTTGCTGCGGCTGATGTTGAATCGGTATCTTCCGGTGTGTCTACCAATACCAGCCAGCCTACCGCTACTGCGACAGTTAGAAATAAAACCAGCAAAGATTGTTTCGAATTCATTAAGCTATTTCCCTTTACCATTAATGACAGCAAACTGGTTGCGCGAGTAGGACCGTGGTTAAGCGATTGATCCTTAGAGTTTAAACCATAAATGACGCATTGCTAAAAAGCCGCCTTACAAGATGATATGCTTGCGCCTTCATGATTTATCCAGCTTTGGGCAGGAGAGTAAATTGCTTGATCCATCTTATCAAGTGCCAATAGGTCGCCAGATTACCGAAATCGAAGTTAAAAAGTCTCGATTTATTTGCTGGCTCGACTATGCAGAGGGGAGAGAGGATTTGAAACAGCTCCTTGCTGACGCACGCCAAGCACACCCTTCGGCAAGTCATCACTGCTGGGCTTTTTCTAGTTTTAACGGCCGTCATGAAGGCCAGGGCGACGACGGCGAACCCAAGGGGACAGCTGGTCGTCCTATCCTAACCGTGCTTCAGTATGCTGAGGTCAGCAATGTCGCCGCCGTGGTTATTCGCTACTTCGGTGGTACCAAACTGGGTACTGGGGGGCTGGCTAGAGCCTATGGCGAAGCGGCCAAGCATGGCCTGCAGACGCTTCAAACCGAGACGTATTCGCCTAAAGTCTATTTAAGCTTCGAGGCGGGCTTCGAACAGGAGGCACAAATTCGCTACATAGTGGCTCAGGCTGAAGCGGAAATAACCGTGGAATATGGGTCCTGTCTGCGGGTGCGAATATACCTTAATGAGTCTAAGCTAGAATTTGTGCAGGATCACCTTCGACGAGACTTTCCACAGCTTGAAGTACGTTTAGAGGACGGTTAAGGTAGCGCCCATTGCGATGTCTCGCATCTAATATACGCTGAAAGAGTAGGCCCCAATGTCAGAAAAAGTATCATCACTTCGTCGACTAATACGCTATGCCGATTCCGATCGACCACAGATTTATTGGGCGAGCTTCTGCTCGGTCGTTAATAAGTTATTCGATATTGCTCCTGAGATCTTGATTGGTGTTGCGATTGATGTGGTGGTGCGACAGGAGGAGTCATTCCTCGCCAGTATGGGTATTGCCGATCCGGTGCACCAAATTATGTTGTTGGGAGTACTGACCTTTCTAATTTGGGCGGGCGAATCGCTGTTTGAATATTTCCACTTAGTCGCCTGGCGTAATCTTGCTCAACGACTTCAGCATCGCCTTAGAATTGACGCCTATGATCACCTTCAAAAGCAGGACCATAGTTACCTGGAGCAGCATAATACGGGCCATTTTGTCGCTATCTTGAATGACGATGTGAATCAGTTGGAGCGCTTCCTAGATGGCGGAGCTAATGCGATGCTGCAGGTGTTAACCGCGGTGATTGGTGTCGGAACTGTCTTCTTCATCATTAATCCTACTATTGCTATGCTCGCGTTTTTGCCGATCCCGGCAATCATCTATGGCGCTTTTTGGTTTCAGAAACGCGCTGAACCGCGTTACAACAAGGTTCGTGAGAAGGTGTCATTGCTCAGTTCGCGTTTGAGTAATAATTTGAGCGGCGTCACTACGATTAAGAGTTTTACGGCCGAAGCCCGCGAAAAAAATCGATTGGAGCAGGAAAGTACGGACTATGTCACTGCCAACCGCGAAGCGATTGCGGTCAGTTCTGCGTTTATTCCGGTAATTCGTATGGCCATCTTGACCGGCTTTCTATTGACCTTCTGTGTAGGCGGCTACATGAGTTTACAGGGTAGCCTCGAGGTAGGTGCCTATGGCTTATTGGTCTTTCTAACCCAGCGCTTACTATGGCCTCTGACCCAGTTGGCGAGCACGATTGATCTGTACGAACGTGCCATGGCATCGACGCGTCGCATCTTGGATGTTCTCTCGGTTAAGTCGGATATTGCGAATGGTGATCACACAATGGATACCAAGGCGGTTAAGGGCGAAATTACGATCGATGATATTTCGTTTGGCTACCAGCTAAACCGTCCAGTAATTAACCACCTGTCACTTGATATTAAACCCGGGACTACGGTTGCGTTTGTTGGCGCTACTGGAGCGGGAAAGAGTACCATCACCAAGTTACTACTTCGATTTTACGATCCAAACTCAGGCTCCGTGAAGCTTGATGGAGTGAGCCTTACTGATTGGGATACACAATCCCTTCGCGATGCCATTGGCTTGGTGAGTCAGGACGTTTTTCTTTTTCACGGTACGGTTCGAGAGAATATCGCCTTCGGGGAGCCCAACGCTAGCATTGAGGCAGTGGAACAAGCCGCTAAGTTGGCCGAAGCACACGAATTTATCAGTGAACTCCCAGAGGGCTACGACTCCATCGTCGGCGAGCGCGGACAAAAGCTATCAGGAGGTCAGCGCCAACGGCTATCCATCGCCCGTGCGCTGCTAAAGGACCCAAGAGTACTTATCTTAGATGAGGCCACCTCGGCAGTTGATAATGAAACGGAGGCCGCTATTCAGCGCTCACTCACTCAGATACGTGAAGGTCGAACGCTAATTATGATTGCTCACCGATTATCGACGATTGTTGATGCGGATCAGATTGTGGTACTGGACAAGGGCAGAATTGTCCAGCAGGGCACGCATGCACAGTTGGTGGGCGAAACCGGAATTTATCAACAGCTCTGGCAGGTTCAAACCGGGGGCGTGGCCTAGGTAAAACGATGGGCTAGAGACTATCTTCCTAGCCCATATTAAGCTTCTTCTTTAGTGCTTTCATGTTGGCGAGTTGCTCTTCCTTTGAAAGCGGCTGTGAGACTTCACTGGGTAACTCTTTGACTTCTGGGGCGGGAATAAACTCTCCGTCGACAACCTTCTGACACCAATTCTCGTAATGTTGAGTAAAGATAGGTAATACTTTTTGTTCCGTTTCGGAGGCAATGAGATGCCAGCCTGTTGCACTTCCCGCATGGTAAACAATAGGGTTGCTCCACTTAAACGCAGCGCGAGGAGTTGGTGCGTTACAGGCCTCGACATAGGCCGAGCGAACATCCGGCAAATCGTGGGCAGCAAATAGCTCACGGCGGCAAAACTGCTGCATTTTAAATAGAGTTGGTAAGTACTCACTGTTGTTGATGAGCTTCTTTACCGCCTTCAAAATAATATCGGCCTCGAAACACTGTAGCGATTCCGCCCACAGTCTACGCATGTGCGTGAGCGTTTGATCATCCTTGAAAGCAGCCAAGAATTGGTTGTGATAATTCAGGCGCAGGATTCCCACTACCTGATTAATGGCATCAATATGGGTTTCCGAAAAAACCGCTTTAGTTTGCCCAGCTGCGATCTTGGACGAGGTCCCCTGTTGATAGGTCACGCGTGGCTCTGTTGCCATGATTATCTCCTGTTGTCGACACAGCACCCTGTTGGTGACGTTGTGCCCAGCGGTGTTTTACATGCTGAAGAAACTTACTATTCCATGAGCGATGGAGTTGCTGACTCTCGCGCCAATAGAGTACAAATTCACCCACCACGCTGGCCGCAAAATCAGCCGGGATGTTGGCCATGGCTAGGATGTCGATAACATCTCTGTCAGGCTGCCAGTTGGCTGCAATGGGCTGTGGGTTGGTATCATGTTTAATGTTGTGCGAGTACGACTGCCATTGGCGGCGAATATGCTGTAGGAACTTGGAATCCCACGTGGATGAGCTGTCGCCACGTTCACGCCAGTAGAGCTTAAACTCGGGGACGCAGTCGTCGATAAACGTTTGCGGTACGCCATCACGTAACAAAATGCTCGTGACGTCTGTACCAGGGGTCCAACCCTCATTAAGGGGTTGTTTGCGAGCGGACTCAGCTTCGTCCTGCTGATGTTCACGCCATTTACGACGAACCTGTGCCGCAAATTTACTACCCCAGGCATTATGCGCCGTTCCGCGTTCGCGCCAATAGCTGACGAATTCGCTGAGTTGTCCAAGCGCAAACTCGCGGCTTACTCCAAACTGAGTTAGCGTACGCATATCGTCTTCACTCGGCTGCCAATTAGGCGCCATAGGTGAGGCGGCATTAAACTGGGTAGGAGTTGGTCGCGCTATGGGTTGCGTAACCGGAGCCATCCGCTGTTCAACAGTTGTTGATGCCTGTTGCGAGACCATTCGATAAATAAGTTCGTTACTTTCCGATACCGGCGGTGAGGCGACGATAATTGCGGACTGGTTATTCAGGCTTTGGATGACGCGCTGAAGGTCTTGAGTGTTCCAGAACGGAAACAACTTTAACAGGCGCGGGCCTTCGAGTTTAACCCACGCATGACCGTCTTTACCTTTCACACCACGAATGATTACCGCTTCATTCAAATGGCTCAGCAGCACAGCTTCCTCTAGCCCATATTTAACGGCTAGTTCGCGCGCAACGCTGATGGTGCTATTGGTTAATAACGCGGTCATGTTTAACTCTCTACGATTGGGCAAATAGCATAACACAGCACTTCGGATAAATTCATCAGACAAATGGGGAATTCTTGAATGTGATCAAATCTACGCTATAGCCGAAGCGATTTAGCATAAAACCCTTATTATGTCCTCTTAAGTATGCTGTGGTGTCTTTTTAAGTATTGAATCAGATTCAATGCTGGCGTACTGTAGGCATACATGGAGTAGCATCGTTCACACTGATTACTGTGTTGAGCGCTTTGGGGGAGGCTCGTTGTTCTTTGAATAGCGATTTGCTCCACAGTATTTCGAGCGGGCATTTATGCACATGGACGTGCTACTTCATGTACTTAATTCAGTCTTACTATCAATCTCATCAGATCATCTAATCCGAAATTAACACTTCTCTGGCCTGTAGCTAAGCAGTCCATTCACGTCCGTATTAAACTAAGCCAACATAAGCCAATACCTATAGCGACAAACTTTTAACTCTATTGGAGCGTGTCACGTTGCGGTGTGACGGTATTCGATGTTGTCACTATTCGATGTTGGCGCCTATTGACTGCATCCTGTAACATCAAAGACTTCATTTATATCCGTCGGAGAGCATCCCCGTGGCAAAAACCAAGTCAGCCTTTGTCTGTAATGATTGCGGTTCAGATTACCCACGCTGGCAGGGGCAGTGTAATGACTGCGGAGCTTGGAATACGCTCTCGGAAGTGCGTTTAGGTTCCTCTTCTCGCGCCAAACCGGTAGCCGCTGCTCGCGGGGGTTATGCGGGCTCAGCGGGCGGTCAAACGGTTCAAACTCTCGCTGATATTAATTTGGCTGACCTGCCACGCTTTAGTAGTGGTAGCGTTGAGTTCGATCGTGTTCTAGGTGGCGGCATGGTGCCGGGGTCCGCCATTCTTATGGGTGGTCATCCAGGGGCTGGCAAGTCAACCTTACTACTAGAAACGCTGTGCTTCCTAGCGCAGCAGAATAGTTGTCTGTATGTCACGGGCGAAGAATCACCGCAACAGGTTGCGATGCGAGCGAATAGACTGGGTCTGCCTGTCGATAAGTTGAAAATGCTGTCCGAGACCAGTGTGGAGTCAATTTGTCAGGTTGCCGAGAGAGAGCGACCGAAGGTGATGGTCATTGATTCAATCCAAGTTGTCCACATGGAAGATATTAGCTCTGCGCCGGGCTCCGTTTCGCAAGTTCGGGAGTCAGCGGCGTTTCTCACTCGCTATGCGAAGCAAACGGGTACCGTACTCCTGTTAGTGGGGCACGTAACCAAAGATGGCAGTTTAGCTGGCCCCAAAGTACTTGAACATATGATAGATGCCTCGCTACTCCTTGAGGGGACTCATGACTCGCGATTCCGCACTCTGCGGGGTCAGAAGAATCGCTTCGGAGCGGTCAACGAGTTGGGGGTGTTCGCCATGACGGATAAGGGGCTTAAAGCTGTTGCGAATCCTTCGGCGATTTTCCTGCAGAAGGACCAGGCGGTGAGCTCCGGTTCTGCCATTATGGCGGTATGGGAGGGTACTCGTCCGCTATTGGTTGAACTTCAGGCCTTAGTTGATGATTCGCACACCGGACACCCTAAACGAGTAGCGGTAGGCTTAGATGCCAATCGCCTGTCTATGCTCCTCGCTGTCTTACACCGTCACGGCGGTATTATGGTGGGCGATCAGGACGTCTTTGTTAATGTGGTGGGTGGCGTTAAAGTGCTGGAAACATCGGCGGATCTGGCGCTATTGTGCGCGATCGTGTCGAGTTTACGCGATAATGCCTTGCCGCGAGATCTGTTGGTGTTCGGTGAAGTTGGTCTGAGTGGTGAAATTCGTCCCGTACCATCGGGTCAGGAGCGCCTGCGAGAGGCGGTTAAACACGGCTTCACGCGCATCGTGTTACCGAAATCTAACGCGCCGTCGGGCAAAATTCCTGGTGTGGAAGTGGTTGCGGTTGCCACGCTTGCCGAAGCGCTAGAGGCTTTGTTCTAGGCAGCAACGCTTCGAGGAGGCTTTAAGCGCCCACCTTGCGTGCTCGATACACGCTGAAATCCGGCGCTTTAGGGCTATAGTCTTCGCTGAACAGCGGTGATTGAATAAGATAATCTGCCGTTGCTTCATTACAGGCCATCGGTACGTTCCATACCGCCGCTAAGCGAAGCAGGGCTTTTACGTCGGGATCATGGGGTTGAGCTTCTAGCGGGTCCCAAAAGAAAATCATCATATCCAAACCGCCTTCGCAAATGAGCGCGCCAATCTGTTGGTCGCCGCCCAGAGGTCCGCTCTCAAAGCAATGAACAGACGCGTTTAGGGCACTAGCGATGAGTTTACCAGTGGTTCCCGTTGCGAATAACTGCTGATCACGTAGGCGGTCCTGATGGGTTTCAATCCAAGCTAGCAGCGCTGGTTTCATGTTGTCGTGAGCAACGAGAGCAATACGTTTGGATGCGGGCATAGATCAACTCCGAGTTAATAGGACTGCGATACGAAAGTGCGGATAGGGAAACCCCTGCGCTTATTAATCACCATACTAACGCAAAACAGCCAATTGGCGAGTAGGTTGGTAAAACGCACGAGTTCAGGCGGAATTTCAATACCCGCTGCATCAATGACTACCATTTGACGAATTACCTTCTTGCAGTTGCACTTCGCTAGATTGAGCTCGCTAACCGGTGCAGTGCCTTCTGGCAGCACAAAACTCGTAACCGTATCGCCCAGTTCGGCCTGATAGTGTTTGTAGCGCTGAGTTAACCAGCTGATGTGCTCTTCATGAATAGCCTGCCGACCGCGAATTGAGCCGTTGAGGTGAAAGGCCCACTCAACTAAGGTGGCAATATCCGTTCGGATATCGTCACAACTAGCTTCGAGGTGCTGTGCGATGCCACCTAGGCGTGCTGCCAGTTCGTCAGTCAAGACCTCGAAGTCACAGAGCGGCGAAGTTTCATAGATGAAGGGGTAGACCAGCTCGTTGATTGAACCGCGGTGCTTAAGCGTCATGATGGTGTTCCTCGTTGGCAGCAACGGCCCTAACCAACGGCGGCGACTGATTAAAATCCACCTGAAAACCAACCCCAAAACAGGCTTCGAGCGCAGTGGACTGGAGTACCAACTTGGGTGTTCCACTTGCAACTAACTTTCCCTCATGAATAAGTAGCAGTCGATCACAGTATTGGGCGGCGAGCTGGAGGTCATGAAGTACTAATACCACTGCCTTGTTGGCAGTAGCCTCTGCGCAGATTCGAGACAGTAGCTCAAGCTGATAACGAGGGTCTAAGGCGGCAACGGGCTCATCGGCGAGTAACAGCGTCGCATCACTGGCTAACGTTCTGGCAAACCAAACTCTAGCCAGCTCCCCGCCGGAAAGAGAGTCTAATTGCCTGCTGGCAAGTGGCGCTAGATCAGCCTTCGCTATTGCGGCATCGATGGCTTGGTGATTACCGTGAATTAAGGTGCCAAGTTCTGCGGCGTCACGCACCGAAATTGGCCAGTTGGTTTCGATATTTTGAGGAATCCAGCTAATTTTCCGTCCCCGCTCCTTAACGGAATAGGAGTCGAGCGGCTTATCAAGAAAGTCAATGCTGCCGCTATCTGGTGCTAACAGGCCTGTGAGCGATTTTATGAGGGTAGATTTACCCGCGCCATTAGGGCCGATGATGCCAATGACTTCTCCCTCGTTGATACTGAACGAGATATTTCTCAGGCGCTGATCCAAACTGACATCATTGAGAGTGACTATAGCCATTTCTTGCGCTCCGAAATAATCAGTTTAATAAACAGCGGCGCGCCAAGCAGCGAGGTCACGATACCTAACTTGAGCTCCTGACCCGAGGGGACGACTCGGACAAACAGGTCAGCAGCAACCACTAGAGCGGCGCCGCCAATCATTGCTGGTACAAGGCTGCGATCAGGTCGATGCCCTACCAACGGGCGGATGAGATGCGGGACAATTAAGCCTACAAAACCTATATTGCCGGCTACCGCGACACAGCTACCCACCGCAATGGCACTGCCAATAATGACGAGTCGAGCATTTAGCTTGGCATTGAAACCAGAGGTTTCGGCCACCTCTTCGCCCAGGGTTAACGCGAACAGAAAGCGGCGCTGGGGGAGGATAAGGACAATGGCGGCTGTCAAACCGATGAGCGCAATCGCTACGTGGCTAAAGTCACGATTAGCGACCGAGCCCAGTAACCAAAATACGAGTTCTTGCATGGCATAGGGATTCGGAGCGAAATTCAACACCATGGCCAATAGAGCCGAAGCTACCGTGGCAATGGCAAGACCGGAAAGAATAAGTAACGCCGGCCTACTTGAGCCTGCTAACGCGAGTACTCCCAGCAGGCAGAGAGCGGCGCCAATGAGGGCAGCTCCCGGAATGACATAGCTTGCTGCCAGACCACCTACACCGAAATAGAAGGCTGCTGCCGCGCCAAGTGCGGCACCCTGTGACGCGCCAACTAAGCCTGGATCAGCCAAGGGGTTGCGAAGTAGCCCCTGAAGGGCGGCACCGGCAAGCCCTAATGAGGCTCCGCACAGAGCGGCTAGCAGGGTTCGTGGTAAGCGGATGTCACCAATTACCATCCCAGCTAAGGTGGTTTGCTGGCTCAGGAAGTCAACGAGGCCAGCCAAGGGCGATACCCAAACACTGCCGAGTGATAGCGAGGTTAGGAGTAAAACGGCTAGCAATAGCATCAGCCGAAGATTTAATGCCATGCGCGTAATTCCTCAATTAATTCGAACGTCCAAGGCCCCGGACACTGCCAGCGCCAATCGTCGGAGGTGTATATTTGCTGTGGGCTAAGAAGTTGCTCCCAGAGAGGGTGCTCAAAGACTAAATTTGCCAAGGCCGGGCTCTGAGGTGCCGCGATCAACAACCGTTCGGGCGGCGAAGCGATAATAGCTTCGAGATCGATGGCTTGATAACCAGAGTGTGCCGAGTAATTACGAAAACCCACCTGTTCAAGGAGCTGATTCTCGAAGGTATCTAAGCCTGTAGCAATACCGTTGGAACCTAGTTTCAGTAACTTTGGCGCATCTTCCGCTAGCGGCGGCGCCGGCTGGTATTGCGGTTCATACTGTTGCGTGGGAGCCAGCCATGACAACAGCGTTGCATTTTGATCATCCACGGCTGGCAAGGTTTGTGGTAGTGCCAAGATTTTCACTGGGTAGCCAAGAGCTGTTAGGCGCTCACGAAGTAGCCAAGCGTTGTATTGCCCTACTACAATCAGGTCTGGATTAAGGCTGATCAACTGCTCAAGCGAACCGTCGTGAAGCGCAAACCGAGAGGTATCAATTGGCCCCTGATAGCTAGCGCTGAGTGGACTGAGAGCAAGAATCTGGCTGGGCTCAGCGTAGTGAGCCAGCAGCCAGTCGCTACAAAGGTCGAGCGAGATAACTCGCTCGGGCCGATCAGAGGCTGTAGCTAATGATGAGAGAAGCAGTACGACCCAACTGGCCAAAACCGGTAACGCTCTCATAATCTTCGTCCAGGAGGTTATTAACACCAAGGTTAAGCGCTAGTGCATCCGTTACTTGATAACGAGCACCGACATCTAACGTGATATAGCTGTCCAGAGTTGGGTAGTTGGCGAACAACCAGTTGTAGTCGGTGCGCTCACCGGTATAACGAAGTTGTGTCCAAATAGCCGCCTGTTCAACCATCTGCCAATTCACCATAGCATAGGCTTGATGCTTAGGTACGCGCAACGCAGGCTGAGCCTGTGGATTGTATTCCTTAGCATCGGTGAAGGTGTAGTTGGCGTTTAACTGCCAAGTTGAAGAGAACTGCTGGTCATACTGTAACTCAAGCCCCGTGGCCTTACTTGAGTCAACGTTTTCCATCCGCGAATTAGGGAAGCTGCCCACCGAGCGAATCAGTTGTTCAGTTTCCTGTTGGAATAGCGTGGCGGAAAGACTGATGTTATTAAGCTGCCAATCCAATCCTAGGTCTGCACCTTTTGACGTTTCTGGTTTGAGGTCGGGGTTGCCGCCAAAATCGTACAGCTCGAATAGCGACGGTGCCTTAAAGCCAGTGCCGTAGCTACCACGAATGCTTAAGTCAGACGACAGTTGATAGCGCAGAGTGCCACGATAGCTCAGTTCGGTGCCAAAACGATCATGGTCGTCATTACGCAAGCCAACTGAATAACTAATACCCTTTGATTCACCCATGAGTTGGGCGAAAACGCTATTGCTGCTGATGGCCTGGGTGGCAAAATAGGTGGTACCAACTTCTTCATCAAGTAGGTCCGCTCCCACTAGGAGTTGAGCGGCCTCGCTGAATCGGTAGCTGGCTGTCGCTTCCGTGTAATCTCGTTCACCCCTAGCGAAGTAGTCTTGCATGCCCGCGGGGATCCCCCAGCTAGGGTAGCCAGGTGAATAACTGCTGGTGTCATTGGTGTCCTTGCCCTGAGTATGCGCAATCATTACTCTGAATGCGTCAGTACTCGAAGCAAAACTGGCACTAGCACGAACGTACTGGGAATGCCGATCTTGGCGATTTTCAAACCCTACAGCCTCATCAATGGGGAGACCTGTAGTTAAATCATCGGCATCAAAGCCAACGGTGTTTTTACTATCGTAGCCCACAATATTGACATCAAAGCCGTTTACGCGAGCACCTAACTGGATATTGGCAGCATCGGATTCATAGCCATCCTTCTCGCTATTTCCTCGCGCTTCGCTTGCCGCTGAAATGCCATCGGTTTGATAGTGACTGTATTGGAGACCGCCATAAACCGTATCGGTATCGAAGCTTCCCGCGATGGACACGCGTGCGGTTTGATTGCTGCCAACTTCAGCACTTAATCCAAGGCTCTGCTCGTCGCCACTGTTGGTGATGATGTGGATCACGCCGCCGGAAGCGTCAGTGCCGTATAACACGCTCTGCGGGCCGTAAAGGATCTCAATGCGGGCTACGCCGGTGAGACGAAGGTTGGCTAAGTCCACGAAACCCGTGACCGGATCATTAATGCGCATGCCGTCTAGCAGCACTAAAGTGTGGTTGGCCTCTTGGCCGCGTAAGCGAATTTGTGTAAGGGCTCCGGTACCGCCATTACTAGCCAGTGAAACGCCCGGTGCGCGCTGAAGCGCTTCGCTGACGAAATAAATCCCCTGCTCTCGGAGTTCACTCCCTAACAGACTAATGCTGGTGGAGCCCAACTGATCGGCTGCCACAGGCATCCGATGCGCGGTCACATTAACTTCTTCGAGGTGTTGATCGCTGGCGTAAAGGGAGGTGCTAAGAGTGGCCGCAACGCTAATAGCGCCCGCGGGAAAAAGTGTTTTGTAGGTCATGGTATCTGCCGTATAAATTGAGATGATTCGGACTAGCATAGCTAGCCCGCCAACCCGCGTTGTCAGACGGCAATCCGCTTCGATCATTCACCCGATGAACGAGGGACAACGGGTTCTTGGCAGGTCTCCTGGCTACTAAGTCAGCAATAGCACCAGACCTTCCCAAATACATGGTGGTACACAAGTGATGATATCTCGTTAGCTACAGTTGCGGGGACAGCTTCAATTAACGCGCCGAAGCGCTGAATTCCCTATTAATTCCGAAGGAAACCAAAAACCTTTCAGGTGGTCGCATTATAGGGATGGGCGGAACGCGGTGCAAAGCTAATTGGCGTTCAATATTACCGTTTAGCAGTCTCAACCTAAGTTTTTATTCTAAGGTATAGCAAACTGTGAAAGCGAGTAGTCCGCATTTTTTGATAGCTTATTGATTTTGAGTTAGCTCAATTTTTTCGCCCGAAAACGCGTCATAGAGTGCTTTATGATGAGCTTTAGAGAAGGTGTCGTTTCGCGACTCGTAGTCCGTAATCCAGTTCAGCAGCATGGGAAGGTTGGCGTTTTGTTCCCCTTGCGTGGCATATTTGTGCGGTTCCCAGGGGCGACTCTTAGCATTGCGAATGCAATCATCTACTGACAGATTTAAGAAAATTAGTTGATCGGCCAGAGTCAAAAGTGGTTCGAGTAAGTCACTATAGCAACCCTCAATAACCCACTGATCATGACCTGCCACGGCGGCCTCAATTAAAGTGAGGGAGTCTTCAAGAGGCTTAGGAGTTGGCGGTAAAGTGCTCTCCCACGCGAAGTTGTCGAGGTCTAAATGAAATGAATCATGTTGCTGACTCAAGCGTTTAGCTAAGGTTGACTTCCCTGAGCCTGAATTACCAAAAATCAATACTTTCATCGTACCCCTAACGTTAATGTTATGTTTCCCTTTGAGCCTTCAGAGCATAGCATTCGTTAATGTGGGAGTCTTGTTCTTCAAGTTTCGTTCCCGTAGACGTTTTAAACTGTAAGTTGCATCAAGCTTTCGCTAAAATAGACCTATATTCGTCAACCTATTGTGGAGATTGCTGCTATGCCACGCGCTGCAGAACTTAAGAAAGGCCAGGTAGTTCGTTACAAGGATCAAATGTGCATCGTGCGTATCATTGATGTACAAAACCCCTCTGCTCGCGGTGCGGCCACCCTTTACAAAGTTAGATTTTCCACTATCCCAGAGGGAGCAAAGTTGGAAGATCGCTTCAAGGGGGACGATCAGCTGCCCGATGTCGATTTGATTCGCCGCGAAGTGACTTACTCCTATGACGATGGCGAATTTATGGTGTTCATGGATACTGAGGACTACAGCCAGTTTCCCGTGAGTCGGGATGCATTGGGTGATCAGGTGCTCTATATCAGTGAGGACCTTCAGGGTGCGCTAGCGCTGTTAGTAGACGGTAATGTGGTGGCCCTAGAGCTTCCTGCAACGATTGAGTTGACCGTAGTGGATACCACGCCAGTGATCAAAGGCGCCAGCGCGGCGGCGCGAACCAAGCCAGCAACCTGCAATACTGGTTTAGTGGTTCAGGTTCCCGAATACTTGGCTCCGGGTGAAAAAATTCGCGTAAATGTGGACGAAGCACGCTATATCTCGCGCGCCTAGAGGCTTAACTAGGCAGATACGCTAGCCTGCTAATTCTGCCTCCGTGATGTCGGCGACAGCGTATAGCGGGGAAGTATCTGCGAGAAAGTATCTGCGAGAAAGTATCGGTGAGAAAGTATCGGTGAGAAAGTATCGGTGAGAAAGTACCCGCCTTCTCGACATTTGCTAGTGAACTACCACCATTTGCTTTGTCGCTGTGGCTGGTAGTTTCGCAGCTTCTCTAGCAATCCCGGGGCTGAGGAATCTTCCAGCAATAGTCCAACGTGTCTTTCGTGCATGAACCCTTCCGCGGCAGCGTGGCTGAGGAATGCTAGAAGGTGAGTAAAGTAGCCCTGACTATTTAACACGCCAATGGCTTTGCCGTGAAATTCTAGCTGCGCCCAGGTGAGCGCTTCAAACAATTCCTCAAGTGTGCCCATGCCACCCGGCAGAGCGATGAATGCATCGGCGAGGTCGGCCATCATCGCCTTGCGCTGATGCATGTCTGCTACGATATGCAGTTCGGTCAACCCCTCATGAGCGACTTCCTTCTCTTCCAAGCCTTTAGGCATCACCCCAATGACCTCCCCCCCTGCTGCCAAGCAGGCATCGGCCATAGCGCCCATGGAACCCACATTGGCACCGCCATAGACGAGGGTGACCTGTTGTTCGGCAAAGAGTCTTCCTAGTGCCGCGGCCTCGGCTAGATAACTCGGGGACACCTGTCCTGACGAACCACAGTAGACACAAATTCGTTTGATCATGAGCTAGCTCCAGCAATGAGAGAGAGTTTTCGTTTACGAGATAGCTTTTTAATGGCGTATTCGCGTTTCAGGGCTGACGAATAGGAGTGGCCCGCCTCCGTCCAAACTAGGGCTTTGGGTGGATGCGCGCGAGTGTACTTAGCGCCTTTGCCAGCGCAGTGGGCTTGGTACCGGGCTGTAACATCATTGCTGACGCCACAGTAGAGCGTGTTATCCACGGTCTCAATGAGGTAAACGGACCAAATTAGTTCGCCATTTTGCACAAAAACTGCCCTTTTTGGTTGCCTGCAGCGATTTACGCTTATCATCGCATAACGCAGTGTTACAATAAGCGGCTAGTATATAACGATCTCAACCAGTTTTTCATAAGGGTTCAAGAACACCATGGCTGAATACGTTTTTTCAATGAATCGTGTGGGCAAAATCGTTCCGCCGAAACGTCATATCCTGAAGAATATCTCTCTGTCATTTTTCCCTGGCGCCAAGATTGGCGTTTTAGGCTTAAACGGTGCGGGTAAATCTACCCTGCTTCGTATTATGGCGGGAGTGGACAAAGATTATGAGGGTGAAGCTCGGCCTATGCCGGGTATCAAGGTGGGTTACCTCGAGCAGGAACCGCATCTGGACCCCGAAAAGGATGTTCGCGGTAATGTTGAAGATGGTGTTCGCGAAGCCGTTGATGCCTTAGCTGGCCTCGATCAGGTTTATGCCGACTATGCAGAACCGGACGCTGACTTTGATGCCTTGGCAAAAAAGCAGGCGCGCTTTGAGGATATTATTCAGGCGTGGGATGCGCACAACCTAGACAATCGTTTTGAAGTCGCCGCAAATGCGCTGCGTTTGCCGGCTTGGGATGCGGATGTTACTAAGTTGTCCGGTGGTGAACGTCGTCGCGTAGCGCTATGCCGCCTGCTGATGTCGCGCCCGGATATGCTGCTACTTGATGAGCCGACTAACCACCTCGATGCTGAATCAGTGGCGTGGTTAGAACGCTTCCTATTAGATTTTGATGGGACTGTTGTGGCCATTACTCACGATCGCTACTTCCTTGATAACTGTGCCGGCTGGATTCTGGAATTAGACCGTGGCGAAGGTATTCCGTACGAAGGGAACTACACCACTTGGTTGGAGCAGAAAGAAGCACGTCTCGCGATGGAAGCGAAGCAGGAAGCCGCTCATGCAAAAACCATGAAGCATGAATTGGAGTGGGCTCGCCAGAACCCGAAGGGTCGCAGAGCGAAGAATAAGGCTCGATTGGCGCGCGTAGAGGAAATGAGCGGTCGTGAATTCCAGAAGCGTAACGAAACCAATGAAATCTACATTCCACCCGGTGAGCGTTTGGGTGATAAGGTCATCGAGTTTAATAATGTTACCAAGCGTTTTGACGACAAGGTGCTGTACGAAGATCTTAGTTTCTCCATTCCGAAGGGTGCTATTGTGGGGATTGTTGGCGGTAACGGTGCCGGTAAATCTACACTATTTAAGTTGATCAACGGTCAAGAGCAACCGGACGGCGGTAATATCGAGATTGGCGAAAGCGTAAAGCTGGCATTCGTTGATCAGAGCCGTGATGCACTCGACAATGACAAAAGCGTTTGGGAAGAAGTCTCGGGCGGCTTAGACAATATCACCATTGGCAACTACACCACCTCAAGCCGTGCCTATGTGGGGCGTTTTAACTTTAAGGGAACGGACCAGCAGAAGCGCGTGGGTGATCTCTCGGGTGGTGAACGCGGTCGTCTACATTTGGCGAATATTCTCAAACAAGGTGCTAACGTACTGCTGCTAGATGAGCCAACTAACGACTTAGACGTAGAAACGCTGCGAGCATTGGAAGAGGCGCTGCTGAATTACCCGGGCTGTGCCATGGTTATTTCGCACGACCGTTGGTTCCTGGATCGTGTTGCCACTCACATCTTAGCGTTTGAGGGTGACTCTAAAGTCGTCTTCATGGAAGGTTCTTACGCGGACTACCACGAGGACTTGATTGCTCGCCATGGTCCTAACTATGAACCATCGCGCATCAAGTACACTAAGCTAAAAGACTAGTTTCGAGCAGACGAGGCTTAGAACCGCTGAGTTCGAATGCCAATCTGCTCAGCAGCAAAAATGAAAAAGGCGACTGAATTAACCGTCGCCTTTTTTAGTATCAACTCAGAAAGCTGAGCGTTGGAGACCACTAGAAGGAAGTGATTGCTCCAAAATCTACTGAACAGGAGTTAGCGCCCGAGAATGCTTCGTGCTACCACTTCCTTCATGATCTCAGAGCTTCCTGCATAGATAGTTTGTACTCGAGCGTCACGGTAGAAACGGGAGATTTCATATTCGTCCGTGTAGCCATAACCACCGTGAAGCTGTAGGCAGGTATCTACCATCTTCAGTTCCATTTCAGTAGACGCTAATTTGATCATCGCACCGTCATCAACGGTCATTTTATCTTCGGCGAACTTGGCTTTTAATTTTTCGTAGAGTGCTCGGCTCATCTCAAGTTCTGTCTTCAGCTCGGCGAGCTTGAAGCGGGTATTCTGGAACTGAGCAATGCTCTGGCCGAATGCTTTGCGGTCCGTGACGTACTCACAGGTCATATCAAGCGCGCCCTGAGCGTGACCGATAGCCTGGATTGCACAGCCCAAACGTTCACGAGGCAGCTCCTGCATAAGGTACATAAAGCCCTTACCCTCTTCGCCCAGCAAACAATCTGCCGGAACCATCACATCCTCGAAGAAGAGCTCGGCAGTATCACTGCTGTGTTGGCCCATTTTCTCTAGCTTTTTACCCTTGGAAAATCCGGGTAGCGAAGTGTCGACTAAGAACAGCGAGATGCCTTTCGCGCCTGCAGCGGGATCAGTCTTGGCGCAGACAATAACCATATCGGCGTGGATGCCGTTAGTGATAAAGATTTTTGAACCGTTAAGGCGATAGTGGTCGCCCTCGCGAATGGCGCTGCTGCGCATACCTGCTACGTCACTACCTGCGCCAGGCTCGGTCATTCCTAGTGCCGTAACGATGTCGCCACTTGCCATTCCTGGGAGCCAACGCGCACGCTGCGCGTCGTTGCCAATATTCATAACATAAGGCGCTACAATATTCGCATGGATGTTGTAACCAGTAGCTAGGCTAAAATATCCACAGCGTGAAAGCTCCTCCATAATCATCAGCGCTACATCAACGCTGGTTTCGGAGCCGCCGAATTCTTCCGGCATATCAACTAGCAACAAGCCGGCTTCGCCCATCGTGCGCCAAAAATCGCGCGGCATGCTGTGGTCGTGTTCCCATTGCTCGTAGTGTGGCGCCACTTCCTGTTCGAAAAAGCGCAGAACCATATCTTTAAAAAGTGTAATTTCTTCTGACATATTGCCCCCGTTGTGCTGTGTTATACGCACATATATGGGGCTTAGATTAGCTTAGCGGAGGGTTTTAGTCTGTAACGATTTGTGGCTGATGAGTCACGTACGCGACAGCACTGTTGGCGGTCGCGTACGTTGAGGCGATTACTGATTCGGATATTCAGTAATGAGCCGGTAGAACAGCTCGACGCCGGTTTTCATTGCGCCATCTTCAACGACAAAGTAGGGAGTATGGTGGGCGGGTGCATCTTCGGGGGCGGTGTCAGGATTGCGGCCACCGAGGAAAAAGTAGACGCCTGGAACCTTTTCTTGGAAGAAGCTGAAGTCCTCGGCACCCGTGACGGCATTGCGCTCGAATACCATATCATCGCCTGCCGTTCGGCGCGCGATAGGCAGCACGGCACGGGTTAGCTCCGGATCATTAAAGGTCACCGGATAATTACTACTGTAGGGCAGGATTAGCTCAATATCAGTGCGCGTGGCCATGGCAACACCGGCAACTTTACGATGCATAGCAGCCCAAATTTGATCGCGCATATCCGGATCAAGAGTGCGAATAGTGCCAAGCATTTCCACCTCTTCGGGGATAATGTTGCTGCGAACGCCGCCGTGAATGGCGCCAACGGTGACTACCGCGCCGGCGTTAATGAGTTCGGCTTCGCGACTCACGATGGTTTGTAACTGGTTAATGAGCTGGGCCGACGCGACAATCGGATCAATACCGCCCCAAGGGTAGGCACCGTGAACCTGTTGGCCCTTAACTGTGATCTTGAAATCTTGCACTGATGCCATAATGCCGTGCTCGCGGTAACCGATAGCGCCCATCAATTCGCCCGAGCTGATGTGGATCCCAAAGACGCTATCGATGTTATGACGATCGAGTACGCCTTCCTTGACCATTAATTCAGCGCCACCCTCTTCACCGCGAGGAGCACCCTCTTCAGCGGGTTGAAAAAGGAAGATAACCTTGCCTGTAAAGGCGTCGGTGTTGGCGGCAAGTAATTCTGCAGCACCCATTAGCATCGCGACATGCGTGTCGTGGCCGCAGGCATGCATCACCGGAACTGCCTCACCGTTGTACTCTCCCATAGCGGTGGAGGCGAAGTCTAAACCCGTTTGTTCTAGCACTGGTAGCGCATCCATGTCAGCGCGGAGACCAATAACAGGACCAGGCTTGCCCGAATCCAGAATGCCGACAACGCCGGTGTGTGCTACGCCGGTTTCTACTTCGATGCCTAGAGATTCCAGGTGCTCAGCAATGTAGATGGCGGTCTGAAATTCGCGGTTGGAAAGTTCTGGGTTTTGATGGAGGTGGTGTCGCCATTCAATAACCTGAGGTTCAATGCTGGCAACTTCTTCTTTAATGTTATCGGCCGAGGCCAGCGAGCTGAATGTTCCTAGGCTGAGCGATGCTAAGCCCAGCACCAACTGTTGCATTGGTTTCATGATAAAGTCCCTATTGATCAACAACTACCACCACATTACGTTGACATAGTCGCCCTGTAAACCAACGCAGGGAGTTAATAATGCAGCGATAGGTGTGGAGTCGACCCTCGTTAGTCGGTAAGGTAGTAGAGGAACGAGTGCGATTAGCCTCGGTTTAAGAATTAGCTCACAACCAGCTTATCAACCCATCACCTTAGTGGTTGAATCCGTGATCTGATTCAAATTTAATCAATAAAGTGACTACCCACCGCACAAGCACGCTAGAATGGTCTGGCGCTAGCCCTGTGGGTAACGATAATAAGAAATAACAAACAAGAGTTTGAGTTCAATGAAGAGACATGCGAAAGGATTTACACTCATCGAGTTGATGCTAGTGATTTTGATCATTGGTATTTTGGCGGCCATCGCGATGCCGCAATATGATGATTATGTAACGCGCACTAATCGCACCGCCGCTCAGCAGTACATGCTTGAGCTGGCCTCAGCGGAGCAGCAATACCTGCTTGATAGTCGGAGCTATACCGCGACGATTGCAAACTTAGGCGTGTCGGAACCTTCGGCGCTGAATGGAGTCTATACCGTAGCCATCGCAGTAAGCTCTGGGCCACCTGGGTTTGTAATTACAGCAACGCCCGTAGCAGGAAGCTCACAGGCTAGCGATGGCGATCTTACGATTAATCAGCTTGGCGTTAAAACTCCAGCGGCGAAGTGGTAGGCATAACCGTGAAACAACATCATGGCTTCTCATTGGTTGAACTGCTCATTATCCTAGTGATTTTGGGTATTACGGCGTCGATAGCGTTACCTCGCTTTCAGTCATGGGCCGCACAGTCACAGCAGCGAGCGGTAGCCCTTCAGCTGCAAAGTGGTATTTCTGTCGCCAGGCAGGAAGCTATCAAGCGAAGAGCCGATGTCTGGGTAAAGCCCAATGGCAGCACCAGTTCCGATTGGAGTACTGGCTTCTTCGTTGCAACCAGCGATAGCACAAGTTTCGCGGATTGCACGGCAGCAGCCGCCGACGCTGCATGTCTCTTCGTTAGCGAGACATTCTCCGATGTAACCATCACGGCTGCGGTGAGTGAAATCGTATACGGGGCGAACGGTCGTAGTGATGTGGCCAGCGATGCCAGCACCACGAACGATAGCTTCGAAGTTTGTCACTCGGTGGTGAGTGGTTTGAACTCGAGTGATGTGGAGTTGAAACTGTCTGGCGGTACTGAGTTAAGTACGGGAGATGCCTGTTCATGAAACGCGAACGCGGTTTTAGTTTAATAGAATTCCTAGTGGCGCTCTTTGTTACGGCAGTAGCCATTTTGGGCTTCGTTGCTCTTCAAGGTCGAAGCCAATTGGCGGCACTTGAGGTCTTGCAGCGTGATGAGGCACTGCGCTTAGCGCAGAATATGGCTGAATATATTCAGGGTAATGCCGAAGTGGCTGGTTGCTACGCCTTCTCGTCAAATGGCACCGCGTATGTGGGCACAGGCTACAGCGGCACCTTCTCCTGTGCGGCTTTCGGAACTATTGCGACACGCCTTCAGCCAGTGCGAGATATCACAATGTGGGACAATGCCTTAAAGGGTCGAGGCGAACTCGATGGCACCGATGCGGTGGGCAGTCTTGTTGATGCCCGTGGGTGTGTTTACGGTCCTACCGAAACCTATGATGCAGGTGGTAATTTAGTATCCTCTACTGATTTCTATGAAATCGTGGTGGCTTATCAAGGCGCGTCAGCCACTATTGTCCCCAGTGCAACCTGCGGAAACGGCTTGTATGGCACGGATACTTTTCGTCGAGCGGTGCGCCTTTATGTGCGCGTAGCGGAGTTAGACGGATGAATAAGCAGTTAGGTCTTACTTTAATTGAAGTGCTCGTTACGTTGGCCCTAGGGGCGGTGCTAATGACCACGGTGGTATCGGTCTACATTTCTGGGCTGGGCACCAATGCACAGTTACGAGAGACCTCTCGTCTTCTGGAAGACAGCGTGTTTGTCAGCTCCCAGTTCGCCGAAGAATTCGAAATGGCCGGGTATTTCGGCCGCTTGGATGACTATATGGCGGCTACGCCAGCAGCCTTGCCGGACGTATGTAATGCCGCTTGGGTTCCTACCGCGGCAACGTTAGCGGCGCAAATGGCCGTTCCCGTTACCGGATACAATGACGTAGCAAGTGGCTTCACCTGTCAGGGAGAGAGCGTGCTGGAAGGTACAGATGTGGTGGTTATTGCGCGCCGCTCGTCTCAGGAGGTTGTGACCCTAGATGCCAGTACCTTTTATCTTCAAGCTAGCCCGGTTAATTACGTGATTGATACGGGCGCTAACGCGACGAATTTCGATCTCACTGAATACGCCTCGGGCCTACCGCTGGGGCTCGCGCCCCTCTTGGTGAATATCTACTTCGTGGATGCCACTGACCTGACGTTAAAGCGGCTGACACTTTCTGGCTCAGCTTTTGCATTGGAACCATTGGTGGAAAACATCGACGCCTTTGAAATTGACTATGGGGTAGACCGCTCTAATGATGGCGCCCCAAGTGATACGAACGTAGGCGATGACGATGCCTATGTCTCAACGCTTGCCACCGTAGCGGATTGGCAAAATGTCACGGCCATACAATCCTATTTATTGATTCGCTCAGGCGGCGCGGTGTCGAAGCAAACTGATACCCGAACCTATTTCATGGGTGAGGCAGGCTATTTCGGACCCTACTCAGATCAGTTTAAGCGCCGTTTAGTTATTGGTAACGTTAAGCTCACAAATATTGGTATGAGGCGACAATGAATAATCAACGTGGCGCAGTGTTAATTACGGCACTGGTAATTGTTGCACTGTTAGCATTTTTATCCGTATCACTGCTATATCGTACTACTACGTCTGCGCAATTGATTACTGCGCATCAGGATCGTCTCTCCACCGAGCAGGTGGCTCGTAATGTGATTGAGTACCTACTTAGTGACGTGGATAATTTGGTGAATTCGGCATCTACCACATTCACAGTGCCTTCAGAATTGACAAGCGGCTACACCGTTACTGTGGGCACGCCGGTATGTGTTCATGCTCAGGCGGCGGCAGGTTATTCATTAACCCAGAGCATTGTGCCAGAAACCGTGTATTGGGAAGTAGATGTTGCGGTGGTTGATACCATTACATCGGCCGTGGCGGGATACCGCCAAGTGGTAAAGTTTAATTACACAGCGGGCAGTTGTGATTAGGAGTTCCTCATGAAAACTAAGCGACTATCAGCAAAGATTTCGGCCCTGGCAGCTGCCGTTGGGTTGGCGGTAGCGAATTCAGTTCCCGCACACGATACCGATATTTTCTTGGCGGGCGCCGGTGCGGCGGGTGTGCCAAATATTCTGTTTGTCATCGATAACTCGGCAAACTGGAATGCGTCGATGGGCGATGAGACCAACGGAGTGGCTACCCGAACGCCAACGAAGAACATGCTCATTCATGATGCGCTGTTTAATATGGTGTCGTGCTTAGCGGTTCCCGACGAGGTCGTTGAGGTTGAGCAAGCGGACGGGAGCTTTCTCTCAACAATCGTGGCAACAGGCGCGGTAACGGATCCAAGTTGCCCAGCTGATGCGAATAATTCGACCTATGCGATGAACCTAGGTTTGATGTTGTACTCGGATTCTAACTCGCCTCGCGGTGGTAAGATTATGCGTGCCGTAGAAGAGTTTACCGCTTCGCAAAGAATTGAATGGCAGGACTATTTGGTTCGAAATCAAGCTGACAGTAAAACCGGTAGTCAACTAGCGATCAGTGATTTGTTTTATCTCAATTCGAAGGGTAACTCTAATGATTACCTTCTCGACAAAACCAATAACGCACCTTACGGAATGTCGCTGCATGAAGCCTATCGCTATTACATGGGGTTGTCAGCTTATTCGGGATTGAATGACGGTAACTATGATCCAGCAGCTGTGGATGGGAGCGGAAACTATATCTCTCCCATTGCAGCCGGTGATTGCGGTAACAGCTACGTAGTTTTGATCGGCAATGGTTCGCCGGATTCTGGTGAGAACAATAGTGCTGAAGCGGCGCTAGCCAATGCGGGCGGCGATACCTCGGTAGTGGATATTGGTGGAAATAAGTATCAGTCGAGTTGGGCCGATGAATGGTCACGCTTCCTTGCGAACACTGACACTGACGGGAGTCAAGATGGTAATCAAAATATCGTTACCTTCGTTGTTGATGTCTATAACCCAGACGCTAAGGGTAAGGATCCAACGACAGCCGATGAACGAGGTTTTCTAGCAAGTATTGCCAATGAAGGTCAGGGAAGTTATTACACGGCTGAAAATGCGACCGAGCTGACTGAGGCCATTAAAGATATTCTCAATGAAATTCTGGCAATTAATACGGCGTTCGCAGCAACCGCTTTACCTGTCTCGGTAAACGTCCGTGGAACCAACCTCAATCAAGTCTATATTGGTGTATTTAGACCGGATGCCTACAATCGACCGCTTTGGCCGGGTAATCTCAAAATGTACACTTTGGGTGTGGATGCTAATACTAACGAGGTTCAGTTAGAGGATAAAAATGGTCTGGCGGCTGAAAACACGGCATCCGGGTTTATTAACGCTACGGCGACAAGCTTCTGGAGTGTCGATTCGAATTACTGGGATTTTGATCCACGAGGAACTATACCATCGGGCTCCGATGCTCCGGATGGTGAAGTTGTAGAGAAGGGCGGCGTCGCGCAGCGTCTACGTAGTGCGTCTGCAGCCGTTCGCGACCTACTGACCTTCACCAGTGATACCAGTGGAACGTTGGGAACAGCTATGAGCAGCGAAATAGATCCAGCGCTCTATAGTTGGTTATCGGGCAACGATGTTTATGATGAAAACAATGATGGCTCAAACTCGGATGTCCGGCCATATGTCCATGGCGATGTGATCCATTCGCAGCCGGCGATTGTGAACTACAACACCTTCGGTAATGACGACACTATTGTGGTGTTCTATGGCTCGAATGATGGCCTATTCCGCGCGGTTCAAGGCGGTCCGGGTGATGATGCCGGAGATCATCGTGGTAACGAACTCTGGGGGCTAACCGTTCCTGAACATTTAGGCGAACTCGACCAGCTTAATTACGATGCGAGCGACGCCGCAGCTGATGTGGGCTACGCTACCTCGTCATTCGGCAAGATCGGAGCCGATAAACCCTATTTTGTCGATGGCGGAATTGGTGTGTATACCAATGACGGTCAGGTTAGTGGTGAGACGGGTTATGGCTCACTAGGTAATATTGGCGATACGGTGAACCTATACTTAGGTATGCGACGCGGCGGCAGATTCCTCTACGCTCTGGACGTCAATAACCCGGATTCCCCTCGTTTACTTTGGAAGCGCTCCTATGATGATCGTTCAGCCACCAAGGACGCAGGTTTTAGTGAGTTGGGAGAAACTTGGTCGAAACCTATTCCTGCGGTCGTGACCAACCGGATCACTGATGCGAGCGTAGCCGCCGGCTATCGTGAAGAGGAGAAGGTCTTAGTTTTCTTTGGTGCAGGATATGAGTCCGCAATTGATGACAGCGGCGTAAGCCGTAACGATGGTTCCCCTGGTTATACCATGGGAGCCGGTATCTATGCGCTCGATGCAATGACTGGTGAGATCGTCGCGTTCATAGGCAGTCGTCAGCCGGCAGACTTCCCAGCGACAGCAACCTTTATCGAACACGATCATATGTACTGGAGTATCCCATCGGATCTCACCATCATTGATCGTGATCGGAATGGGGCCGCAGACAGGATCTATGTGGGTGACACAGGTGGGCACGTATGGCGGGTCAATCTAGCAGACTTAGTGGACGGCAGGGTGAATCAAGCGGCAGATAGCTCTACTCCTTGGGAAGTAAGTATTCTGGCCACTATTGGTCACAGCCAAAAGTTCCTCTACCCGCCAGATGTTGTGGACGCCGTGGATGACCCGGATTCGATTAATCCGCTACAAATGGGTTATGACTCAATTTTAATTGGCTCTGGTGACCGTGAGGATCCCTTCGATACTAGCACAGGGTATTCGTTCTTTATGTTCGAGGATGTAGATGAATCACCGTCTAGTCCAGGCGGTGGCAGCGGAACTGCGCCGGCAGATAGTAACGGTGTCTTTACGTTCGCCGGTTCTATCTCAAGGTCCGATTTGTCTAATATTACCTCTACCGGCTCAACCGTAAATGAAACTTCGGAAGGCTGGTACTTTAATATGGCCGCGGGTGAGAAGGTGATTAGTAACGCCGTCACCCTGTCAGGTATCACCTACTTCAATACTCACGAACCTGCTGGTGCGGGCTCCTGTGACTCCCTCGGTATCGCTCGTTCCTATGCGGTACGAATATCCGATGGCACGGGGGTGAGCAACAATGATTACATCCCTGGGAATGATCGTTTTGAATACGTTCCGGGTGGCGGTCTCCTGCCATCACCGGTACCGGGTATCGTAGAGATTGACGGTAATCTAGAACAGGTTGTGATCTCGGGCACCCACGTTACCACGCCTACGGCGACCGAGCTAAGCCGCCGATACCGTGTTTCTCGAGGGAATTTAAACGCCTCAGACTGATGGTAATAATGCCTAGTGACGGGTGAGTTCTACGGATATGACTTGCAAGTCACAGTTATAAACGTAGAATGTGACTGCCCAGTTTCGCTGGGCATTTTTTTGTAATTTGTATTGCCGAGAATCGTTTTATGTTGGTAACACCTTTTTTTCAATCAGTTAATGGCCTACTAAGCTTCACTCGTGAGCAGGGTAGTGAATTTGCGAAAGAAATTGCGAATGACTTCAACCCAATACACGATGTTGATGCCAAGCGCTTTTGCATTCCAGGTGATCTCCTCTTTTCGGTGTTGCTATCCCAAGTGGGAATTTGTCGCGAACTTGACGTGAATTTCGCAGGTATGGTGACGGATCAAACGCGGCTGAAGATCGTTGCCGAGTGTGCGCGAAAGTCATCCTTAGTCGATGAGAGTGACAAGCAGTATCTTAATATTGAGCACTCCAATGACGGTTTGACCGATCCTAAGCTAATTGACCAGCTAACTGCAGCGTATGTTGCTTTTTCCGGTGAGAGCTTCCCGCATATTCTGGTGCCACTGATGGCTGAGCATCAGGTGATGATTAACCCTGATCGCCCCATGGTGATGTACACAGATATGAAGATTCGCTTCGACGATCTGAGCTTTAGTTCGCTCGCACTTCGCATGACTGGTTCTGAATTGGAAGTGCTAGGTAAGCGAGGTAATGTAAGCTTGAACTTTGAGTTTGTTGACGGTGATCGAGTAGTGGGTCACGGCGAAAAGCACATGGTGCTAAGCGGTCTGCGAGCCTACGAACAGGCGAGTATTGATGGACTAGTTGCGGCTCATAGTGAGCGCAAGAATCGACTCGTCGCAGCATAACCATCCTCAGATCTGAACATATCGCCCACTTTCGCAGGCCCAGCGGCATCCCATCGTTGAGTCTGCCGGAGAGTTGGTAGCTGCACCTTGCGCTAATCAAAACCCCTGAACACCCTTGTATCAACCACTGGCTTTCCGGCCGAACGCTATGACCAACGTTAAGCAAACTTCTGTGTAAGTTGACCGTTTCGGATCTCACTCTTTACTCAGCTCCGGTCTTTTTTATTTTCGCAGAAACTTCTCGCCTGACGCCTGTGAATCAATTGCAGTGGGGTGCTTGATTGACTCTCTCACAGGGTTATTCAATTCATGGTATATCTCAAGCTAAAACGCCTCCAAAAACCAATTCACATGGTTTAATAATTGTACTAAGCAAATAAATTAGAAATAAATATGCATTAAATTCGCGCTATTCTATATTTAATATCCAAATAAACGAATCTATAAGAATAAAGGAAGTTTTAATGGCGATATCTATACAGGAACGCGTGTCTCAGGTTTCGGGCCTTATCCCAAACCAAGTACCACAACTCATTGATGGTAGCTGGACAAAGTCAGCAGCACTTGTGTCGATTCCGGTGACGAATCCGGCTACTCAGGAAGTGTTGACCACAACCCCCTGTGCAACCCAGGACGAGATGACGGCGGCGGTAAATTCAGCTCAGCAAGCATTTGAATCCTGGAAGGATGTACCCGTCCCCCAGCGCGCCCGTATGATGTTGAAATACCAAGCGCTGTTGAAGGAGCACCATGATGAACTAGCTACCTTGCTAGCGATGGAAACCGGTAAAACCTTTGAGGACGCCAAGGGAGATGTTTGGCGCGGTATTGAAGTGGCAGAACATGCCTGCAATATTAGCTCATTGATGATGGGTGAGACCGTGGGTAACGTAGCACGGAACATTGACTGTTCGTCTTGGATTCAACCCATGGGTGTGTTTGCCGGAATTACGCCGTTTAACTTCCCTGCAATGATTCCGCTATGGATGTTCCCGATGGCTATCGCCTGCGGTAATACCTTCATTTTAAAACCGTCTGAGCAGGACCCGCTAACGCCTAACCGTCTGGCGGAGCTGTTCCTTGAGGCGGGCTTCCCTAAGGATGTTCTTCAGGTGGTTCACGGTGCTAAGGAGCAGGTAGACTTCCTCCTTCATCATCCCGATATCGTGGGCGTGTCTTTCGTTGGTTCGGTGCCAGTTGGTCAGCATGTCTATCGTACTGCTACCGATAACCTCAAGCGCTGCCAAGCCTTTGCGGGCGCGAAGAATCATATGGTAGTGATGCCCGATGCAGATAAACAGCAGGTGATTAACGCGCTTAAGGGTGCGGCTTGCGGGGCGGCAGGGCAGCGTTGTATGGCTATCTCGGTGGCGGTTTTGGTTGGCGAAGCTGCTAACTGGGCCGCTGATATTGCCGCGGAACTCGCGAAATTAAAGCCGGGTCCCTTCACTGATGAAAATGCCGATTTCGGCCCGCTCATTTCTCCACAGGCGCGAGATCGAGTAGCCAGTATTATCGATCAGGCTAAGGCTGACGGCGCTACTTGTTTAGTAGACGGAACGAAAGTTGAGGTGGCTGGCTATTCTGAGGGAAACTGGGTGGGTTCTACTGTCTTCGCCAATGTTACTCCAGACATGGCGGTGTATCAGCAGGAAATTTTTGGTCCGGTACTTTGCTTAGTTGAGGCGCGAGACCTCAATGAGGCGGTGACGATGATCAACGGTAATCCGTTTGGTAATGGCACTTCTATATTCACAGCTAGTGGCTATGCTGCGCGCGACTTTCAGCATCGTATTAAGGTTGGCCAAGTAGGCGTTAACGTACCGATTCCTGTGCCGCTACCCTTCTTTTCGTTTACAGGCTGGCGTGGTTCGTTTTATGGTGATCAACACGCCTATGGCAAGCAGGCGGTCAGATTCTATACCGAAACCAAGACGGTGACCTCTCGCTGGTTTGAAGCCGGTGAGTACGTTGACGCAAATATGACGATTGCACTGAAGTAAGGAGGGATCATGGATTTTAGTTTATCAGATGACCAGCGCGCGTTTATGGACTTGGCGAATAACTTCGCTAATGACGAACTAGCGCCCTTCGCTGCAGAGTGGGATCGCGATTCTCACTTTCCGGTAGAGACTATTCGCAAAGCAGCGGCGTTGGGCTTTTGTGGCCTTTATGCACCGGAGGACATAGGTGGTTTGTCTCTGTCTCGCCTAGATTCGCACCTTATCTTCGAACAGCTTTCGAAGGGTTGTACCGCCACCACGGCCTATCTAACGATTCACAACATGGCTGCTTGGATGTTGGGTACCTGGGGTACGGATCTCGTCAAGAAAACCTACGGGGAAGCGATGACGCAAGGTGAGCTGCTGGGTTCCTATTGCTTGACTGAACCTGGGGCCGGCAGCGATGCGGCTTCACTTCGTACTAAAGCCGAAAAAGTAGCGGGCGGCTACCAACTCTCCGGCTCCAAGGTATTTATCTCGGGGGCAGGCAGTACTGACGTGTTAATTGTCATGGCGCGAACGGGTGATAAAGGTGCGGGCGGTGTAAGTGCCTTTGTAGTGCCAGCTCGAAGCGAAGGAATCAGCTACGGCAAAAAAGAAGAGAAAATGGGTTGGAATTGCCAGCCCACCCGAATGATTACTTTTGACCAGGTGTTTGTGCCAGCCGATCACCTTTTGGGTAACGAAGGTGATGGCTTTAAGTTCGCCATGAAGGGCTTAGATGGCGGCCGAATTAACATTGCGACCTGTTCGCTCGGAACCGCTCAAGCGGCATTGGAAATAAGTCAGCAGTACCTTCAAGAACGCGAACAGTTTGGCAAGCCGATTGCCGCCAATCAAGCGTTACAATTTCGTCTAGCCGATATGGCCACGGAGTTACTGGCCGCCAGACAGTTGGTACGCTACGCAGCCGCCAAGCTTGATGCGGGCGACGCGAATGCCGCCATGCACTGCGCCATGGCGAAGCGATTTGCAACCGATGTGGGCTTTGAAGTGTGTAATCAGGCGCTTCAGCTTCACGGCGGTTATGGCTATATTAAAGAATACCCGTTAGAGCGCATGGTACGTGATACGCGGGTGCATCAGATATTAGAGGGCACCAACGAGGTGATGCGCGTCATTATCTCGCGTCGCCTGTTTATGGATCAAGTCTGTGAGGGACTACAGCTATGAGTGGCATCACCGTAGAAAAGCGCGGTTCAACCGCACTACTAACCATTACTAATCCGCCAGCGAATACCTGGACTGAAGCCAGTTTGAACTCACTGGCTGAGTTAATTGAAGGGTTAAATAATGATCGCGATATCTACGCCTTAGTGTTAACTGGTGAGGGTGAAAAGTTCTTCTCTGCGGGTGCTGACCTCAATATGTTTGCGTCCGGTGATAAAGGTATTGCCGCAACACTCGCAACGTGTTTTGGCAGAGCCTTCACGGCCTTGGCAAATTTTCGCGGCGTTTCCATTGCGGCAATCAATGGCTACGCCATGGGCGGTGGTCTAGAGGCGGCTATGGCCTGCGATATTCGCATTGCTGAAGCACAGGCTCAGGTGGCTTTGCCGGAAGCGAAGGTTGGTCTTCTGCCCTGCGGGCTCGGTACGCAAACGCTGACTCGTATTGTGGGCGAAGCTTGGGCTAAGCGGATGATTCTCTGTGGCGAACGACTCAAGGCCGACAAGGCACTGGAGATCGGCTTGGTTGAAGAGGTTGTCGCTCAGGGCGCAGCGCTAGAGGCCGCTTTGAAGCTTGCGGATCAGGTTGCAAATCAAAGTCCAACTTCGGTTGCCGCGAGTAAAGCCTTAATTCAGGCTACGCGACATACTTCAATGCATGATGCGCTCTATCAAGAGCGCGAAGCCTTCGTGGCACTTTTTGATTCGGCCGATACTACCGAGGGGGTTAACGCTTTCCTTGAAAAGCGCGCACCGCAGTGGACCAATAGCTAACACAAGGGTATTCCAAGCATGAAAGTATTGTTTATTGGTATTGGCAACATGGGTCTTCCCATGGCGATTAACCTGCACCGATCTGGGCAGCACGTGGTTGCCGTGGATATGAGCAAGGAACTGTTAGAAAAGGCCGCTGATCAGGGCTTGGAGACGGCTTCGTCGGCGCTAGCGGCGTTAGAAGGTTGTGATGCCATTATCACCATGTTGCCCAGTGATGCCGCAGTGCAGTCAGTCTATCTTGATTCAGGTTTGCTAGAGTCGTTGGCCAAAGACACGCTGGTTATCGATTGCTCAACCATTAGCGCGGAGGCGGCTAAGAACCTTCATAGCGCCGGTGATGCGTTGGGTGTCAGCGTGGTAGATGCACCGGTGTCAGGAGGTACGGCAGGAGCGAAAGCGGGTACGTTGAGCTTTATTTGTGGCGGTAGTGAGGATGCGGTTAAGCGTGCAACGCCTCTGCTGCAGGTAATGGGGGCGAACGTGTTTCACGCCGGGGCCGCGGGCGCTGGTCAAATTGCTAAGATCGCCAATAACATGTTACTTGCAGTCCTCATGACGGGCACCTCTGAGGCGTTAAGTTTTGGCGTGGATAATGGCTTAGACCCGACAGTACTCTCTGAAATTATGAAGGCTAGTTCGGGTAATAACTGGGTGTTAGAGAAATACAATCCTTGGCCGGGGGTTATGGATGGTGTCCCTGCAGCAAACGGTTATCAAGGGGGCTTCGGTACCGCGCTAATGCAAAAGGATTTGGGATTAGCATTGGCTTTGGCTGAACAGTCAAATTCTGCCACGCCAATGGGTCAGCGAGCCCGAGACCTGTATGCGACGTTTGTTGCTGAAAACGAAACGGCCATAGCGGACGATTTTTCGGGAATAGTACGCCATTTTAGCGCTGAAGCTGGTTCGTCAGAAGACTAGGTGATAACTATCTGAATCGAGGAGAAACTTCGCGTTAGCTGAGTGGAAAAAGTATCCACTCATTATCGGAGTTGAAGAAGAAACCTCTCATTATCTGAGTTGAAGAAGTAGCCGCTGAGTTACGGGGTGCTCAATCTCGTTCAGCCGCTGCTCATACTGTGAACGCAAATTGGGTTGCTTTGCCGCAGCCCATAGTAACCCAAGCCATAAACTGAGCTCGTAAGCGGATGCTAAAGCCCTTTTCTCAGTCGCATTAAACACCCGCTCAATCGCCGTTAGATACGCCTTCGCGAAGTCGTTTAGGCTTTCCTTCGGGTCAACAAAAGTCGTCCAGGCGCTACAGACATCGAAGTAGGGGTGATTGATCCCGCTGTATTCAAAGTCGATAAGCCATAGCTGACTTCCATCGTTGATGAGGTTGCCGGCAACTAGATCGTTATGACAAAGCCCAGTGTTTAGTTGGCTCAGCTCAAGTGTGGCTAAGAGCTGTTGGAAATGCGGTAAGAAGTCGTCAGCAGGAACTGCCAATTCGTCCAAATAGAAGTTGATGCCTTTAAGTAAATCAATCTGCGGGCAGCTATCCGGTGCGGGCGAAGTATGAAGGGTGACCAGCAACGGTACTATTTGTGCTGGCAGCGGCGTCCCACCTGCATCAATCCACTTGGAAATACAGAATTGATGGATACTATCCCAATGCAGTAATTCTGGGGCAATGCCACGCTGTTGGAGGGTTAACCAAATCTCCCGTTCCACCGCACGCGGGATGGCTGCATCACGCACGGGTGACATCCGTCGGACGGCCAGAGACTGACGTCCCGAACGAACCTTGGCAACGTGATTGGCAGTGCCACTCAGAGTGGACTCTACGATGCAGTTCGCCAGCGAGGGGTGCAGCGCCCTAAGCGTTTGCTGCAGAGATGTGTCGGTCATCGTCCTGTTTCCAACTGTACCAACCCACAACCGCCATGACGGTATAAATCATCATAAGAATGCTAGTGATATAAAGGCCCTTGGCTTGGTAGAGTGCAATACTGGCAAGGTTGATCACTATCCAATAGAGCCAATTAGCGCGAATCTTCTGGGTTAACATCCACGTGGCAAACACCGCAAAGGTTGTGGTGGCCGAATCGAAGTAGGCCAAGTCCGCAGCTAGCCAGCGCTCAGCGGTATAGCCCCACGCTAGCGCAATAATTGTGCAAGTTAAGATGGCAATTCCGTGCCACCTAAGCGAGCGTCGCTCCGAGATGAAGTTGAGCTCCTCTTCGCTGCGCCAATTCCACCATCCCCAAGCCGCCATCACCAGATAGTAGCCGTTTAACAGCGACTCAGAGACCAGCGATACATGCCAAAATAGCGCCGTGTAAATGGCCGTTGAGATCGCTGCAGCGGGCCAACACCACTGATTTTTTCGTGCTGCCAGTACCACATAGGCTATCGCCAAAATAAGGGCGACAATCTCTGCCCCCTGCATCATGCCAAGCTGCTGAACTAGTTCTTCAAGCAAGTGCCTATCCTCGAATTTAGTGAGCGCTGATTGTACGAGTCATTCAACGTTCAGGTAAAGCCTCGGATCACTAGCTACGAATTTCATAGCAGGGAATATAGTCGCCCGCTATCTTCATTCGTCCCTCGGAAACCATGCTCTGTAACAATTCGTCGATGGTATCCATTAACGCTTGGTCGCCACTGAGTTGGAATGGACCGTGATCTCGTACCGCACGAATTCCAGCCTCTTTGATATTACCCGAGACGACGCCGGAAAATACTCGGCGTAGCTCAACGGCGAGTTCGTAGGGCTCGCGACTCAGGTGTAAATCTAACTGTGCCATCGAGTCGTGAGTCGCAATGAATGGAGTTTGCAAGTCCTCTGGAATATGCAGGCCCCAATTATAGGAGAAGCTGTCGTTTTGCTCACACCGGTAATCCATTACCTGCGTTACTGCTTCACGCATCTCGCGGGCGATGGCTTCAGGGTCACCAACAATCAGCTGATAGTGCTGGGCAATATCCTCCCCGAGTGCCTTGCGAAGAAAAATATCCATGGCATCAAAGTAGCCACGGCTTGACTCGCCGGCGGCAAAAATCAGTGGGAGGTGCAAATTTGTATTTTTCGGGTGTAGCTTGAGTGCCAGCGCATAGAGAATTTCCTCTGCGGTTCCCGGGCCGCCAGGGAAAACAATTAAACCATGGCCTACGCGAACAAAAGCCTCAAGGCGCTTCTCGATGTCCGGCATGATTACCAGTTCGTTAACGATCGCATTAGGTGGTTCGGCGGCAATAATTGAATTTTCAGTTAAGCCAATATAGCGTCGAGGTTCATGTTGCTGTTTGGCATGGCCAATTGCCGCCCCCTTCATGGGTGCTTTCATCGCGCCGGGTCCACATCCAGTGATAATCCCGAGATTGCGGAGCCCCAGTTGGTAGCCCACTCGCTTACAGAATTTATATTCCTCGGTGCCAATCGAGTGGCCGCCCCAACAAACAACGAGTCCATCTTGCATTCCAGTGCGAAGCACACCAGCGTTACGAACTACTCGGTAGACGCCGTCGCTCAATAGTTCGCCCATATTGTCTGCGCGTTCTTCGAGATCAAATTGGTGGCGGACATAGAGAACATCCCGCAATACAGAGAAGAGTAACTTCCTTACCCCATGGATCATTTTGCCGTCGACGAAGGCATCACCCGGCGCGTTGATGAGGTGGAGACGAATCCCTCTGTCCTGGCGCACGAAGTGAATTTCAAAGTCCGTAAACTCTGCCATGAGATCCTCAACGGAATCCGTTTGCGCGCCGGCGTTGAGTACCGCCAGGGCGCACTGACGAAAAAGTGTATAGATGGGATGATCGAATTTCGTTTTAGTTAGCTCGTCTACTTCCAGTGCTGAGAGGTGCTCTAGCGTGCCCTCTGGGCTGACAATGGTGGAGGGTATTTTTTTTGTGGTCATATTCACTCCTACTTTGTTCATTTAATTTCTTCAGTTTAGACTAACGCCAACCTTCACTATACGTAGACTATGTGATAGTTTGTTTACGATACGAAACACGAGGAAACATTATGTTTAAAAAGTCCATGTCTATCGCCGACTTCGATCCTGATCTATTTGCATCAATGGAGTCAGAGCGTGAGCGTCAAGAGCATCACATTGAATTGATCGCGTCGGAAAACTACACCAGTCCACGTGTCATGGAAGCTCAGGGTTCTGTGCTCACCAACAAGTATGCTGAAGGTTACCCGCACAAACGTTACTACGGCGGTTGTGAATTTGTTGATATTGCTGAAGACCTCGCGATTGAGCGTGCCAAGCAGTTGTTTGGTGCCGATTACGCGAACGTGCAGCCGCACTCCGGCTCCCAGGCAAACTCGGCAGTATTCCAAGCGTTGCTCAACGCCGGTGATACCGTTCTAGGTATGAGCCTAGCTCATGGCGGTCACTTAACTCACGGTTCAAGCGTTAACTTTTCAGGCAAGATCTATAATGCCGTTCAGTACGGTCTAAGCGAGACTACTGGAGAGATAGATTACGCTGAGGTTGAGGCTTTGGCAATTGAGCACAAACCGAAGATGATTATCGCTGGTTTCTCAGCCTACTCTGGTGTGGTTGATTGGGCGAAGTTCCGTGAAATCGCTGATAAGGTCGGCGCGTATCTATTCGTTGATATGGCGCACGTTGCCGGACTCATCGCCGCAGGCGTTTACCCTAACCCAGTTCCGTTTGCCGATGTTGTTACCACAACTACCCACAAAACATTGCGTGGCCCACGTGGCGGATTAATCCTCGCACGCGCCAACGCTGAGCTTGAAAAGAAGTTTAACTCAGCTGTTTTCCCTGGCGGACAGGGTGGCCCATTGATGCACGTTATTGCAGCCAAAGCTGTTTGCTTTAAAGAGGCAATGGGTGACGACTACAAGGCATACCAAAAGCAAGTGATGATCAATGCCAAAGTAATGGCGGAGACGATTCAAGAGCGCGGTATTAAAATTGTTTCGGGTGGCACCCAAAACCATCTTCTTTTGGTTGATCTAATTGGTAAAGAGTACACCGGTAAAGATGCCGATGCAGCGTTGGGTGAAGCCTTCATTACGGTAAATAAAAACTCGGTACCTAATGACCCGCGTTCACCGTTTGTGACCTCAGGTCTTCGTCTTGGTACGCCAGCAATTACCACTCGTGGCTTCAAGGAGCAGGAGACTGCAGAGCTGAGTAACTGGATTGTTGATGTACTGGACTCACTAGAGCAAGGTACCTCTGAAACCGTTATTCCTGAAGTTCGCGAAAAGGTGAAGGCGCTTTGCGCGCGATTCCCTGTTTACGCTGACTAACGATTCGGTTGAGGTAGTCCTGCGCTGCCTTAGAGTGCTTAGCACTGCTAACAAACCCCGTCATAAATGATGGGGTTTGTTGTTTCTGGAGCCAGTATTCACGGGGCTTTGCCTGATTAAAATCTGTGCTACAATGCGCGCTGTTCTTTATAAATCGTTAGGGTACACACATGCGTTGTCCATTTTGCAAAGCAGAGGAAACAAAAGTTGTTGATTCGCGCTTAGTTGCTGAGGGTGATCAAGTTCGCCGTCGTCGCGAATGCATGTCGTGCCATGATCGATTTACCTCCTACGAAACCGCTGAGCTGCTTATGCCTAGCGTGGTCAAACAAGATGGTTCTCGTCAGCCTTTTGATGAGCTAAAACTTCGTGCTGGGATGATGCGGGCGCTAGAGAAAAGACCCGTTGCCACCGAAGATATTGAAACCGCCATCAATAATATCAAACACTTTCTTCAGGCTACTGGTGAGCGTGAATTGCAATCTATCCGCATTGGCGAGCGTGTTATGCATGAGCTCAAGAAGCTCGATAAGGTGGCCTATATCCGCTACGCATCGGTTTATTTAAGCTTCCAGAATATTGACGAGTTCCAGGCTGAACTCGACGAGCTTAAACGAGCAGAACTGGTCAAGTAGTGATGAATACCGCAGATCATAACTTTATGTCGCGTGCCATTCAGGTGGCGCGTCAAGGGCGTTTCATTACTCGGCCAAACCCTTCCGTGGGTTGTGTGCTGGTGCGTGATGACGAAGTAGTGGGTGAAGGTCACACTCAACCCGCAGGCGGATTCCACGCAGAACGCATGGCACTAGCTGAAGCTGGAGAACTGGCTCGCGGTGCTACCGCCTACGTAAGCCTTGAACCCTGTAGTCATACTGGTAGAACCTCGCCCTGCGCCGATGCGCTCATTGAATCTGGCGTCAGTCGGGTGGTATTTGCCGGTGTTGATCCCTACGCAAAAGTGGCGGGAGCTGGGCTAGACAAGCTTCGAGTGGCGGGGATTCAAGTGGATGGGCCGCTGATGCAAGCCCAAGCCGAGGCAATCAATCCGGGCTTTCTGAAGCGCGCACGCTGTCAGTTACCCTACGTGGTCATGAAGTCAGCTTCCTCGGTTGATGGCCGCACTGCCATGGCTTCAGGTGAATCCAAGTGGATTACAGGGCCGGCTGCCCGCGGCGATGTGCAAAAGATTCGCGCCTTAAGCTCCGCGATCATTACCGGAGTAGATTCGGTTCTTCAGGATGATTCCCGCCTCACCTTACGGGCCGAGGAATTAGCGGTTGATGCGCGCAGCTTAGATTGGTTAATGGCCAATCCACCATTGCGTGTTGTCTTGGATTCACACGGGCGGTTATCGGCGGATGCGGCGATTTGTCGCAGTGAGGCGCCCACGCTTTGGATTACTGGGGCAGACGTAGACCGAACTATCCCGAATATCGAACATGTTTGCTTTCCCCTAGAAAATGGCCGATTGCCGTTAGTGGATGTATTGCAATTATTAGCTGACCGCCAGTGTAATCAAGTGCTTGTGGAAGCTGGTCCCACTCTGTCAGGGGCGTTCCTCGCAGCCGGATTAGTGGACTATTGGTATCTATACATGGCACCTAAGTTAATGGGCTCAAGTGCCAACCCGCTGTTGCGTTTGCCGTTCGAAAAAATGTCGGAGTCAGTAAATCTCGATATAGCGGAAGTGCGCACAATAGGGGATGATCTGCGTTTTGGGATCCAACTTGCCGAGGGAGCCGTATGTTTACCGGTCTAGTAGAAGCAGATGGAGTCATTGAACAACGTCAAAGTCGCGGCGGTGATGCTCGTCTTAGAATTCGTTCGAGTACACTCGATTTCTCTGATGTGAGCTTAGGTGACAGCATTGCAACGAATGGTGTTTGTCTGACAGTCGTTGAGTTCGGTAGTGATTATTTTAGCGCCGATGTGTCGAACGAAACACTGGCGCTAAGTACCCTAGCTAAGTTGGCAATCGGAACTAGAGTGAACCTAGAAAAAGCCATGTTACCTACCACTCGATTCGGTGGTCACATCGTTTCTGGGCACGTCGATGGCACGGCTGAGATCGTCGATATCAATCGCGATGGTCGGGCTTGGGACTATCACTTGAGTTTGCCTACGGAGCTTGCTCGATACGTTGCCCACAAGGGTTCCATTTGTGTAGATGGTGTGAGTCTAACGGTTAATGATGTCTCTGGGCATCAATGTCGGTTAACCATCGTGCCGCACACGGCCGAGAAAACCCAGATCGCCAGCTATAAAGTGGGTGATATGGTAAATATTGAGGTAGATATGATTGCACGCTATTTAGAGCGTCTATTATTAAGCCCGCAGGAACAAAATCGTAGTAGTGGTGTCACGCTAGATAGCTTACGCCACGCTGGCTTTATTAAAAATTGAGGTTGTGACTAACATGCCAATGAGCACTGTACCTGAACTGATTGAAGATATTCGTCAGGGTAAAATGGTTATTCTTATGGATGACGAAGATCGCGAAAACGAAGGCGATCTAATTATTGCGAGTGAGCAAGTTCGTCCTGAGGACATTAACTTCATGGCAACGCATGCGCGCGGGTTGATTTGTATGACCCTAACCAATGAGCGCTGCGAGCTACTGAATTTGCCGTTGATGGTTTCGGACAACCGGGCCCAGCACACTACCAACTTTACCGTCTCCATTGAGGCCGCTGAAGGTGTGACTACTGGGATCTCAGCTGCAGATCGTGCCCACACAGTTCGCACTGCAGTGGCGCGTAATGCGATCGCTAAGGATATTGTGCAACCGGGACATATTTTTCCGCTTCGAGCACAGCCGGGTGGCGTTCTAAGCCGAGCAGGTCACACTGAAGCGGGTTCTGATTTAGCGCGTTTAGCGGGCTATGAGCCGTCATCAGTGATTGTAGAAATCATGAACGAAGATGGCACTATGGCTCGCCGTGATGATCTTGAGATCTTTGCTAAAGAACACAATATCAAAATGGGTACCATTGCAGACCTAATTCACTACCGCGCTTCAACGGAGCAGACAGTGGAGTGTGTTCAGTCACGCCGCGTGATGACACAGTATGGTGATTTTGAGCTGAAGACCTACCGTGACAGCGCTCGCGACGAAAACCACTTGGTGTTTATCAAAGGTGAAGTCAACGAGGACGAACCTAATTTGGTTCGTGTGCACGTAACTACTCGTGTTCGCGATATGTTCGGTATTCAGCATGAGAGCGATCCCTACCGCCATTGGACGGTGAAGCGAGCAATGCGTCGTATCGCCAAAGAAGGTCAGGGTGTCTTAGTCGTGCTTTGCCATGATGAAGCCTTCAATGAACTAGATCTTGATATTGACCTCGTGGCCGAAGGCAAAGCGCCTTCAGCACTTGCCGCCGATAATATCAAAGGGTACCGCGAAGTCGGTACCGGCTCGCAAATTCTTAAGGATTTAGGGATTTCACAGATGCGTCTAATGAGCGCACCAATCAAATTTAACGCATTGTCGGGATGGGGACTTGAAGTCACCGAGTACATTCCCTGTCAAGCCGACTAAACTGAGGGAAGATAAGTCTATGAAAACAATTGAAGGTAATTTGGTAAGCGGTGGTAAGTTCGCCATCGTAGTAGCACGTTGGAATGAGTTTGTTGTTGAATCGCTACTTGAAGGTGCTATTGGTTGTCTACGTCGTCACGGTGTCACCGAAGATGATATTACTATTATCCGTGTACCGGGTGCCTTTGAATTACCGGTGGTCGTGAAGAAGGTTGCTGCAGCGGGTAAGTACGATGCGATCATTGCATTGGGTGCGGTAATTCGCGGCGGTACGCCACACTTTGAATACGTTTCCGGCGAATGTGTGAAGGGCTTATCTACAGTTAGTTTGGATGCAACTTTGCCAGTGACCTTCGGTGTCCTCACCGTAGACACTATCGAGCAAGCAATCGAACGTGCCGGTACTAAAGCTGGCAACAAAGGTGAAGAGGCGGCAGTAACGGCTCTTGAAATGGTTTCTCTACTAAAACAGTTGTAAAAATATTATGCCAACAACTCCCTCAGCGCGTCGCAAGGCGCGCAAACTTTTAGTTCAAGCCTTGTACCAGTGGCAACTTACCGGTACACCTTCAACTGAAATTGAAGCTCAGTTTCATGTCGATAATGACATGACTCCCGTTGACACCGAGTTCTTTTCGAAGGTACTTAATGGTGTGGCACGCGAAAAAGTAGCCTTACAGGCTGCAATCGAACCCTACCTGGATCGTGCTTTCGCAGAACTCGATCCGGTTGCGATTTCGGTGTTGCGCATGGGGTTCTTTGAATTGCAGCACTGCATTGATGTGCCCTATAAGGTCGTTATCAATGAATCGGTTAACTTAGCCAAAACCTTCGGAGCAACGGACTCGTTTAAATACGTGAATGGTGTTCTCGATAAAGCTGCCGCCAAGTTTCGAATGGCGGAGGCTCGGGCTAAATAATCTATGAGAGAGTTCTCTTTCATAGAGGAATTCATGAAGCCGCTGGGTCGGATCGATGAGCGTATCGCGCTAGGCATCGGTGACGATGCAGCGGTTCTTCGTTTGGATTCCAATGAAGAGCTTGTTGTCTCCACGGATACCCAGGTGGAATCTAGACACTTCCCTGTCGGCGCCGATGACGCGCTGGTAGTTGCCAGAGCCATCGGCTGCGCAGTGAGTGATCTAGCCGCTATGGGTGCTTACCCGTTAGGATTTACGATATCCATGACCACGCCTAGTCTTGATGTGGAAGTCGCTCGCAGACTTGCCAAGGGTGTTGCGGCGGGTATCGAGCTATATCAGACACCTATCATTGGTGGGGATACCGTTCAGGGTCCGCGAAGTTTTTCGGTTACCGTTATGGGACGGGTACAAAAGGGCAAGGCGCTTCGCCGAAGCGGTGCACAGGACGATGACGACCTGTGGGTTACCGGGAGCTTAGGTGGCAGTGCCGCCGCACTGGAAGATATAGAATCTTCGTTAATCGGCGAACTCTCTGATTTACATTCCGTTTATTGGCAGCCGCCCTGCAGATTGCCGTTTGGGCAAGGCCTGGCACAGGGTATTGCGACCAGTTGTCTCGATCTATCGGATGGGATTGCGGGTGATATCCGCCATATCCTCAAGGCCTCTGACTTAGGTGCCGAAATCGATGTTCAATTAGTCCCAATTAACCCGCTTACGATAGCGCGTTTTGGCAGGGAAGCATCCTTCGAACTTGCCTTCCAAGGCGGCGATGATTACGAACTCCTTTTCACTGCCCCCGTTGCTAAGCGCGAACAAATTATTGCCTTGGGAGCCGCTACGAGCACGCCAGTGGCCCGAATCGGGCGACTTAACTCCAACTCAGAAATACTTCTGCTAGTGGATGACGGTAATGCCACTATCTGTCCTGACTTAGGATACGGTCACTTTTAATTATGGCTACAGCACAACCTATAACACCCAAACAGGTTTTTACCGATCTAGATCACTTCATTGCCTTTGGTATGGGGTCAGGTTTAATTCGCCCAGCTCCCGGAACCTGGGGCACCGTTTCTGGGCTGTTAGTTTTCGTCTTACTTGTTACTTTGCTATCGCCGTTAATGGCAATTGCGATCATGGCGATTTTATCAGTGTATGGCACTTGGTGCGCCCATCGAAGTGCTCTCAAAATGGGCGTGCACGATTACGGCGGCATCGTGATTGATGAATGGGTGGGTATTTGGATTACCTTAGCGGTTGTTGAGCCAAGCTTAATTAACCTAATCGTAGGTTTCATTTTGTTTCGCATCTTTGACATTGCTAAGCCCTGGCCGATCGGCTGGATTGACCGCCATGTCTCCGGCGGTATCGGTATCATGATTGACGATGTGGTTGCTGGTGTCTTCAGTGCAGGCTTACTGCTAGCCGCGGTGGCATTGGGTTGGTTATGAGCGACTTTTCGGGGTGGTTGACCTCGGCGCTTATGCTGGGCTACTTTGTTACCATTATCCTAATCCTGTTTCGCTTAATTCTTAAGCGACGTAAGGTTGGTGTAACCCTGGCATGGATTGGCGTAATTTTCGCCGTCCCTATCCTCGGAGTCTTTGCCTATCTCGTTTTCGGCGAGCTAGAACTAGGTCGTTTTAGAGCAAAACGCGCCAGGCGTCTGAATAAGAAGTACCGAGCTTGGCTTGATTCAATGGTCGAGCTCATCCCGCCAACTGAACAGATACTTAATCCTAAGCAGCAGGGTGTTGCCAAACTTATCTTTAGTCGCGAAGGAATGCCCCTTCTGCCGGGTAACGCTACCAAGCTCTTCACTGAGGCAGGCCCGGTTTTCGATGGCATGATCGTCGATATTAACAAGGCCGAACATAGCGTCTGGATGGAGTTCTACATTCTTGAGGAGCACGGTAGGGTAGAACCGGTCTTGCAGTCACTCGAACAGGCTGCGGCGCGTGGGGTACAGGTCTTTATTGCGTTAGATTCTGCCGGTTCTTCGGACTTTATCGGTAGTGAGCGTCAACTGCAGCTAGAACGCAACGGCGTGAAGGTGTTGGAATTACTTCCGGTCCTCCCCTGGCGTCTTTGGTTGGAGCGACAGGACCTTCGAGTGCATCGCAAGGCCGTCGTGATTGATGGCCGTGTGGGTTGGACCGGTAGTATGAACTTAGTTGACCCCGTGCTGTTCAATGAAGGCGCTGGAGTTGGTGAGTGGGTGGACACCATGCTTCGCATTGAGGGCCCCGCTGCGCTATTCCTCAAAAGTGTTGTCGTCAACGATTGGCAGCTTGAAACCGGGCGCAACCTACTTCCAAGGCTTCGAGACTCTGAGCTTCCTAGCCCTTCAGGAAGTGTGTTGTGTCAGGTTGCTCCAAGCGGCCCTGCAAGCCCTGATGACAGTATTGAAGAGGTGCTTTTGACGGCAATCTACGCGGCTCAAAGCTGCGTCCGTATGACCACCCCCTATTTTGTTCCGGGAGAAGGCTTAGTAACCGCTTTGAAGGCCGCGGTCCATCGCGGTGTTGAGGTAACGTTAATTGTCCCGAAGCGAAATGATTCACGATTGGTCGGCTTAGCAAGTAGTTCCTATTATGAGGAATTACTCGCTGCCGGCGTACGAATTGAAGTTTTCGACGGCGGCTTGCTTCACGCCAAGCTGGTGGTTATTGATGACGATCTTGCCCTCTATGGCTCCGTTAATCTTGATATGCGAAGCTTCTGGCTAAACTTCGAGCTAACGGTGGCCATTTACCATGAAGATACCGTTCATCAGCTGCATCAACTCATTGATCAATATCAAAACGATACGCGTGCGCTAAGTTTGGATCGTTGGCGTAAGCGGGGTCTGGCTACTAAATTACTGCAGCAATTGGCCTATCTCTGTTCGCCGTTGCTTTAATTACCTATTTATCGCGGTCGATTCCTCTGTAAAAATCGTCGCCTGTTTATTTGGAGATTTTCCCTTGAGCGTTCAATACGTTGATTCTTCCAAGCTGCCAACTCAATTTGGCGAATTCCTTATCCATGGTTTTCAAGACCCGCAGACCTTGAAAGAGCATGTGGTATTGACGTTTGGCGAGCTGAATACCAGCGAAGCCGTGTTGGCTCGCGTTCATTCCGAGTGCCTAACAGGCGACGCCCTTTTTAGTGCTCGCTGCGACTGTGGACCGCAACTTCAGGAAGCGATGCGACGTATTGCAGAGCACGGCAGCGGGATGATTATGTACCTCCGTCAGGAAGGTAGAGGTATTGGTTTGATGAACAAGATTCGCGCCTATCACCTTCAGGACGATGGAGCCGACACGGTAGAGGCTAACGAAGCTTTAGGCTTTGGTGCCGACCAGCGCGAGTACTCGATGTGTGTGCAGATGCTGGAACACTTCGGCGTGACCAAGCTTAAGTTGATGACTAATAACCCACGTAAGCTAGATGCTATGGCGAAGTATGGCATTCAGGTTGAAGGTCGAGAAGAGATTAAAGTAGGGCATAACGTCCACAACGAGGGTTATATCGCAACGAAGGGTGCAAAGCTCGGGCATATGTTTAGTGACGATTCGTAGTTTAAGTTAACTCGGACGTCTGTTGTCGGGGTGCTTGTGATGATCTCTACTTTCATCACAAGCCCAGAAGTAAGAAGTCAGAAGTCAGAATCTATAGAAAAGTAGCTTAAGTGAATTAGCCCTTTAGACGATCTTCAATGGCTGCAATGATGCCAGAACTATCCAAACCGACCTTCTGTAGCTGAACATTTTGCGGAGCATGGTCTTCACAGCGATCTGGAAGCCCCAACTGCAGCACATCCATAGCGATGCGCTGATGATTTAGGTACTCGCATACCGCGCTGCCCGCCCCACCCGCTATAGCATTTACCTCAACCGTAACCACTAGCTGATGAGAGCCTACGAGCGCATCAATGGCTTCGGCATCTAGAGGCTTGACCCAGCGCATATCGATGAGCGTAGCATTCAGCGTATCGGCGACGTTGCGGCACTCACTCAACAGCGTACCGAAGCAAAGAATCGCGACATCGCTACCCGCTCGAACTTGCTTCGATTTACCTACAGCAACAACATCAAGCTGGTCCGCTGGCGCAATGCCGGTGCCTGAACCACGAGGATAGCGAACCGCGGCAGGGCCTTGATGTTGATAAGCAGATTCAAGTAACAATCGTGTTTCTGCCTCGTCACTTGGCACTGCGATAACCATATTTGGGATGCAGCGAAGGTAACTGAGATCGTAGGCGCCGGCGTGAGTCGCACCATCTTCACCTACTAAGCCAGCTCGATCGATGGCAAAGGTGACATCGAGATTTTGAATCGCCACGTCATGGATGAGTTGGTCGTAGCCGCGCTGTAAGAATGTTGAATAAATTGCGACGACGGGTTTGAGTGACTCGCAGGCCAAACCGGCAGCTAGGGTTACTGCGTGTTGCTCGGCAATCGCGACATCAAAAAATCTGTCTGGGGATTGATCGGCAAACTCCAGCATGCCTGAGCCTTCCGACATCGCCGGTGTAATGGCAACGAGCTTCTCGTCTTGCGCTGCACTGTCGCACAGCCACTGACCAAAAATATCTTGGAACTTCAACTTCTTAACTTTAGGCTCGGCATCCGTTCGCTTTGGTTCGATTTTAGTTAGAGCGTGATAGCCAATAGGGTCGCGTTCTGCAGGACCAAAACCTTTACCTTTGCGAGTGATAATGTGAAGAAGTTGCGGACCTTCTAAGTCACGCATATTACGCATAGTGGAAATAAGGCTGGGTAGATCGTGGCCATCAAGTGGGCCGACGTAATTGAAACCGAGTTCCTCAAATAATGTGCCAGGGCTAATCATGCCCTTTACATGCTCTTCCGTCTTGCGCGCTAGCTCCCATGCCTGCGGGATCTTAGACAGTACCTTGCGCGAACCTTCGCGTAATGCGATATACGTCTTCGAACTCCATACCTTGGCGAAGTAGTTGGCAAGACCTCCTACGTTCTTGGAGATCGACATGTTGTTGTCATTCAGGACAACCATCATATTCTCTTTAGTATGGGCAGCATGGGCGAGTGCTTCAAAGGCCATACCTGCCGTCATCGCTCCATCCCCAATTACGGCGACAGCCCGGCGACATTCGCCTTTCAATCTTGCCGCCATTGCCATACCCTGCGCGGCACCTATCGAAGTGGAGGAGTGGCCTACACCAAAGGTATCGTACTCGCTCTCCGAGCGTTTGGGAAAGCCGGATAGTCCACCCTCCTGACGCATGCTGAGCATCGCCTCGCGACGACCCGTAAGAATCTTGTGCGGATAGGCCTGATGACCAACATCCCAGACTACACGATCATAGGGCGTGTCGTACAGAAAGTGTAAGGCGATAGTGAGTTCAACAACGCCCAAACCAGCACCAAAATGGCCGCCAGTTTGGCCAACGCTGTACAGAAGATAATGACGAAGCTCATCCGCTAAAATAATCAACTGACGTTCATCCAGCGCCCGTAAATCACTCGTTGACTCAATAGAGTCGAGTAGCGGGGTGGAAGGTCTATATTGAGGGATCTCTTCGTACATTAAAAACAACTTTTCTCGGGGGTATAAACGGCTATTGTAAGGCCATTTGCCTCGCTTTCCTAGCAATGAAACGGCCCCTGAGGGCGAACGTAAGCTTACGGCGTTTGAATGGGCTAGAGGGCGCGACTTACAATGTAGTCAGCCACTCCGCGTAATGCATTGGTGTCGCCGGTCAATTCGCTCAACGCAGTGAGCGCTTCGCTATGCATTTTAGCTAATTCTGACCTAGCACCATCGAGCCCGAGTAGACTCACATAGGTCGGTTTCTCGTTTCGGGCGTCGGAACCCTGGGGCTTGCCAAGGGTGGTTGTATCGGCGGTAACGTCAAGAATGTCGTCCTGAATTTGGAAGGCGAGACCAATCGCATCAGCGTAACGCCTGAGTGCGGCTAATTCCGCTGAACCGACCTCGGACGCTAAACCTGGAAGCACACAACTGGCAACGATCATTGCGCCCGTTTTGGCGCGATGCATGGCTTGAAGTTCCTCGTAGCTTAGTGCCGAGCCAGCTGACGAAACGTCTATCGCCTGACCTAAGACCATACCCTGCGGGCCTGCTGCCAAACACAGAGCATTTAAGGCTGCACTAATGGTCTTAGCAGGTAGCAAACAAAGCTGCTGAAATCCAAGAGTCTGAAGGCCGTCGCCCACTAAGATTGCTGTGGCTTCGTCATATTTTTTGTGGCAAGTGGGTAAGCCGCGACGGAGGTCATCGTCGTCCATAGCCGGAAGATCATCGTGCACGAGCGAGTAGGCGTGAATTAACTCAATAGCTGCGGCAAGCGGATCTGCGGCACCTTCGGTTAGACCCACGGCCTGCGCTGTTGCATAAACGAGTGCTGGACGAACACGCTTGCCACCATTAAACACGCTGTAGCGGATGGCCTCGTCAAGCGTAGTCTCGTTAGCGAGGTGTTGGTCAAGGTAGGACTCAATTCGCGCTTGGCTAGCCGCGGCGAAAGACTTGAAGGTCACGATGCTTATTGCTCCGGATTGAAAGGAATAGTTTCGTCAGCGGAGTTTTGTGCAATCAACTGTGAAACCTTCTGTTCTGCTGCGCTCAGTGACTGTTGGCACTCACGAGTAAGCACGATACCGCGTTCGAACTTTGTCATGGCATCTTCAAGCGACAGCTCACCTGCTTCGAGTTCATTCACTAAGGTTTCTAGCTCAGCGAGTTTCTGTTCGAAGGCATCGGTCTTTTTGGTCATTTTAGTTACTCACTCTGTTTTCTCTATTGTCGTATTTTTTGTGAAATAGCGCAATCGAACAGCTTGCCCATTATTTAGCAAATACTGGTACACTCGTTGCTTTGATGGGCGATGACAACGAGGAGAAATTCATGGCCGTAATAGCGATGTGGAAGTGCGACAGGGATGGGAAGATGTTTGACGACAAGAAAGAAGCAGAGAAGCACGACAAAATGTTGGAACTTGCTGCCGGCTTTACTGACCTTTTTGAAGCGCAGGCAAAAAGCCTTAATGAGAAAGATGCTGAAAAGATTGGCTTATTACTGGCTCAGCATGCTGATATTGTTATTTCAGCGTGTAAAGGGAAGCCGGAGCAGCTCTCTGAAATCAAATAGATTGTACAAAAAACGTACAGATGTGTAAAAACCCTTAGTTAAGGGTTTTTGCGCCCCGCCTTTTAAGTCTATCCACACTCTTATGCACAGCTTTCATAGAATAACTTTTTTGGTTTTGGTTACATTTTGGTTATGTATTTTTGTACAGTATGCAATGTGGCTAATTATGAATCAAATGCTTGCTAAGCCTTATAAATAGTGGTCTTCAGCCCCTTTGATGTAATCTATTAACAGCCTTGTTCCCAGATTCTGTGTTTAATTAAGTTATTGATATATATGGTTTTTTTTGGTTATTACGTCAAAGATTGCCGTGCCCCAGCATTGCAGGTTTTTTGTGAAACCCTACAGTGATATTTTTTCGTATTTTTTTTAAAAAAAGCTTGATTTTCCCCTAGCCCAGAAAAAACAAAGGCTTGGACTAGATGGCTGTGCAGTTTTTGGAAAAATAACTTATCCACAATAGGAGTCAGGGCGTATATCTTCCGGTGGGCTGAGTAAATTACGGATGTTTTTCACAGCTTTGGCATTTTAGGATACCATCATTGAATAGAGCGGCTCGCGGAGATACGAATGAATACAGTAGTGATTTCAGGTGCAAGTAGACGTTTTGGCTTAATGGTCGCTCAGCATTACTTTCAGCTTGGCTGGCAGGTTATAGCGCTATCGAGGCAATCCAGCTCGGAGTTGGATGCGTTGGTGTCGCAAGGATTAGTGTGGTTAGCCTGCGACTACGAGGATAAGGCCTCGGTGCTGAAGACTGTTAAGGAGATTAAGCAGCGAGTCAACTCCATTCAGTTACTGGTGCATAACGCTTCGTATTTTGCGGTAGATTCCGAAGAGATTGATGCCTGGGATCAACTCGAGCGTTTTAATCGCGTCCACGTGCAGGCTCCTGCATTAATGAATTATCAGCTCCAACCTCTGCTTACCAACCTGAATCAACCTGGCTTGATTGTTCACCTTAGTGACATCTTTGCTGATCGCCCTCGCGCGGCTCATGCTCGTTACTGTTCCAGTAAGGCAGCATTGGAGAATCTAACTAAGTCGCTGGCGTTAAAGTGGGCGCCGGGTATACGTGTGAATAGCATTCAGCCTGGGCCGGTTAAATTTTTACCTTCGCACTCTGAAGCCGACAAAACTCGAGTGCTCAGCGAAACTCCCCTCGGTTACGAGGCGGGTTTCGAACCACTGTTGAAGGCTTTAGAGTACTTAGTTGATAACCAATTCGTTACCGGATCTAGCTTGAAGGTTGACGGTGGCAGAGCCATCGCTTAGATCGAAGTGTTCACAGTGAATAGCGGCGTATCGATCTGAGGTAAAGACCGCCTTGACGTAGCTTTCCTCGCTTGCTAGGAAGCTCTTCGGTTGAGGGGTTTCCAAGACTTGAAAGATATCGATGTCGCAGCATCTATTCTTCACGCTGCAGAGCGGGTCGTCACGGTCTCTACCAAGGTCACGTTCTATGTCGTTCAAGATAGCCTTCACTTCCGAGGGGATCATTAAGCTCTCGAAGATCGCTGCGGTGTTGATGAATTCATTTCCTTCAATCATATCCACAGCGTCAGTAATGACTCTGGGGAATAGCGTCAGTTCACCGAAGCACTGGCTTAGCTTGGCAACAGCGCAGCCAATGTTGTTGCTAGGGCGGATGTTACTGCCGATACTCACATGATAGTACATAGCTCTATTCCGTAGACGATCTAAGATTGTTTCATTTCATGCGCGATTTTTTCTGCAATCATGATAGTTGGGGCGTTAGTGTTGCCGCTCACTAGAGTGGGCATTATGGAGGCATCAACTACCCGCAATCCTGATACGCCATAAACCCGACATTGGTTGTCGACGACGGCCATTGAGTCCGTGCTCGGCCCCATCTTGCAGCTGCCAACTGGATGATATTGGGTGTCCGCGCGGGAACGGATATCCGCCATAAGCGCGTTGTCGTTACGATAATCAAGCGGATAGAGCAGTTGTTCTCTTCCCGGTGACAGTGCTTCGGAGGCAAGAATTTCATGCATTTTTCGAGCGCCATCTAGCATCGTCTGACGATCTCGTGGATCGGCTAAGAACTGTGGGTCAATAAGCGGTGAATCCTTCGGGTCAGGGCTAGCGAGGCTAACTGTGCCGCGGCTATAGGGCCTTAGTACTGTAGCGTGGCAACTAAATCCATGCCCTAGATGAAGTTTTCGCGCATGATCGTCCACCATGCCGGCGACAAAAATTAACTGGATGTCGGGTCGATCCGTGCTAGTTTCCGTTGAGAAAAAGGCGCCTGACTCCGCGATTGAGCTGGTGATTCGTCCCTCGCGTTTACGGATCCACTGCAAAGTGTCTCCCAGTAGCTGAAAAGCCCCCTTTAGGGAAATACCAAAACTAGAATGGGTCTCGCTGCAGCGGTAATCGATGACATAATCAATATGATCCTGAAGGTTCTTGCCAACGCCAGGGAGCTCAACCTGTGGACTAATGCCATGGGCGGCTAACTCTTCGGACGCGCCAATACCAGAGAGCTGAAGTAGTTGTGGCGAACCAAAGGCACCCGCAGCAAGCAACACCTCGCGAGTGGCCTTAATGACCCGTTCCTTACCTCGGTTACTTACCACTACGCCAGTAGCTACTCCGTCTACCAGGGTAACTCGATGCGTCAGAGTGTTAGTGAGGACAGTGAGGTTATCGCGATGTAGAACGGGGCTCAGGTAGGCTTTGGCGGCGCTACATCGCTCCCCGTCCCAAATAGTGCGCTGGAGAATATGCGCGCCAGCCTGTTGACTGCCGTTATAGTCATCATTTCTCGCGACACCGTTGGCCTCACAGGCGGCTATGAAGCGATCGTTGAGCTCACTTGCATGAGAGGGGCTACTGACCCCTAGCGGGCCCTCTGTTCCATGAAGTTCATCGTGGAAGGTGTCATTGCGTTCGGACTTAATGAAGAAGGGTAATACGCTTTGATAGTCCCAGCCCTCGTTACCCAATGCCGCCCAGTGATTGTAATCCTCAGCTTGACCGCGAACATAAAGCATCGCGTTGATGGATGACGAGCCGCCCAATACCTTGCCACGAGGCTGGTATCCTCTTCGGGCATTGAGCTCCCTTTGTGGCGTAGTATTATATTTCCAGTTCGCCTGCCCTAACACGGCAAGTCCCGCAACTCCCGCGGGCGCATGAATAAATGGGTTGGTGTCTTTCTTTCCGGCTTCGATAAGCAAAACAGATACGTTGAGGTCTTCACTGAGTCGTGCTGCCAGTGCACAGCCGGCTGAACCGGCTCCTACGATGATATAGTCGAACGCTGATGAAGACATACAGGTATCCTTGGTAGTCAGGCGCCTGCTTGAATGGATTATTCAGTAGCGCGATTAACGTAGTTTGGTGGCCCTCAACACTACGAACTTGGCATTGCTGGCGATGGTTTCACAATTGCCAAACAGTTTTTTCAATTTGCCGTGATAGTTGAGGTGCCTATTACCAACAATAACCAGTTGCCCACGAACTTTCAAACAGCGTAGTGACGCGGTGAACATGTTCCATGCAAGGAAATCGCCGATGACCTGCCCCTGATGAAAGGGAGGGTTGTTAATGACTAGGTCGAAGCAGCCAGCGGGGCTATTTCCTAGGGTGTCTACCCAGTTAAAGTGAGCCGTGTTGGTCTCACCAACTAAACGTTGCCAGTTTCCACGAGCGCTATCGATAGCCATCGATGACTCGTCAAAAAAATGAATCTCGCTAGCTGGTGAGCGCAAGGCACATTCGATGCCGATAATACCATTGCCACAACCTAGGTCCGCAATCTGCCCTCGCTCCGGTAAATGAGGCAGGTTTTGCAAGAGGAAGCGGGTGCCGATATCAATACTTTTACTCGAAAAGACGTTGGCATGCGATTCATATTGGCGGCCCTCATAGTTAAATTTATTATTCGGCAGAGGGGGTATTTCGAGTGAGCTATCGAGATGACTGAACACTAACCGAGCCTTCTTTTTTGCTAGCGATGTAGTAGTGGGACCAATAATTTGTTCGAACAGTTCGATGGCGCGTTTGGGTAAATGTTTCACCATCGCGGTGCCAACAACGGCTTGTCCCTCGGTTAGGACGGCTCGTAGGAGACGTAATTGGTAGGCGAGTAAATCCATGGACTTGGGGATTTTTACGACCACGGGTCCGGGGGCAGCTTTGATAGGACTGACGGCATCAATGAGCTCAGGGATGCTGAGGTCATTCTTTCGGGCATTCAGCTCAGTTGCGATAGCGCTCAGCTTAGAATCAGATACGCTAGTTGCGCCGTTACTCCCCAACGAAATTGCGCCGAAACTATCATTGAGTATTAATGCGGGGGTTTGTTGGGCGGAGTGTTCATCAAGCCAACTTAGGACGAGCTCATCCGCCGCATCCCAGGCGCGCAGCGATGAGTCATGATTAGTAGGGAATCGCGCCAATTCTAAATTATTAATTGGGGATTTTATGAACATTTTGAAACTCGCTCTAAGATTTTATTGGCTATTGTACCTGCTCGCGCTGTGCAGTCATCAATGACAATCAAATTCGCGGATAAACTGGATAAGTTCGTCTTTATAGAGAGGCTTGGCATAGAAGAATCCCTGTCCACAGTGAACGCCTTCACGAACGAGCAGATCCAGCTCGGACTTCGTTTCCACTCCCTCAGCGATTACCGTGACATTCATTTGGTGGGCAATCGCCATAATAGCACGAATAATAGCGAGATCAGTGGGATCTTCAACGGCGTGCTGTACGAAGCTCTTATCAATCTTGAGCGCATTAATGGGGAATCGTTTGAGATAACTTAGGCTAGAGTAGCCAGTGCCGAAATCGTCAATGGCAATTCGGATGCCTGCCTGCCTGAGTTCACGAATTTGCCGCGTTGTTGATGGCGCATGGTCTAGTAACACCGATTCGGTGATTTCAATTTGAATCTGTTCCGCCTCAACGCCGGATTCCAAACGCGCCCTATTTAATTCGGTGAAAAATGTTTGGGCTCGAAATTGCTGCGGTGAGGCATTGATGGAGAGATAGCCTGAGACCTTTAGCAACGAAGACCATTCTTCAAAGTCCCTCATTGCCTCATTCATTACCCATCTGCCTAGCTCGTCGATCATCCCTATGTCTTCTGCAATAGGAATGAATTCGTCTGGTGAAACCACACCAAACTCCTCGCATTCCCAACGGCATAGTGCCTCAACCCCAATTATCGTCGCTCTTTGAAAATCAATTATTGGCTGATAGGCAACGCGAAGGGTATTGTTGGTGATATCGCGACGCAGGGCAGTCTCAAGCTTAAGCCGTCGACGGTTAATGTCTAACATCTTATCTTCGAAGAAGGCATAGCGATGTTGATCCAATTCTTTGGCAATATACATCGCGGTATCAGCGTTACGTGTCAACTCAGTAAACTCAGTGCCGTTCTCGGGGAATAGGGTGACACCTATGCTGGCGCTAACATAGATCTTGCGGGCGCCAATCTCGAACACCAACTCTAATGCATTGACTAATCTATCTGCCGTTTTTGCGGCGAGTTCGCGAGCCGAATCACGAGGAAGTTGTTTGAGGATGACCGTGAACTCATCTCCTCCCAGACGACATATCGTATCGCTCGGGCGCAGGGCCTGCTTGAGGCGAGCCGCAACCAGTTGGAGTAACTCATCGCCCACTTCATGCCCATAGTTATCGTTGATTATCTTGAAACGGTCGAGATCAATAAACATTAATGCCACGACAGTGTGCTCTCTGATAGCTTCAGTCATAGCTCGTTCCAGTCGGTCCTTGAAAAGGAAGCGATTGGGTAGATTGGTTAGCGAATCAAGGTACGCCATTTGCTCTAGGCGCTCCTCAGCACTCTTCTTTTGCGTGATATCTTGGCTCAGCATAATGACGTGTTCAATTTCACCGTTAGGTGAGTTAACGCAGTACATGATCAGTTCGCTTGGGAACACATCACCATCGGCGGTTTCTTGAGTCACCTCTCCTGACCATTCACCGCTTTTAATAGTCTGTCGCCAGATATAGTTAAAGAACGCGCTAGAGTGCTCCTTACTTAGCCAGTTTCTGGCCGAGTGACCCACGGTCTCTGAGCGGCGAGCTTGAAAAATTTCCAAAAATCGTGCATTACAATCTTCCACCTGTTGCTGGCGGTTAACAATGAGGATGGCCTGGCTAGAGTGGCTGAAGACGCTAGAAGATAGGCGAAGCTGAAGCTCCTGTTCCACTTGTTCACTAATATTGTAGGCGATACAAACGAAGCCGCTATGGCGGCCATCCTGATCAAACAAAGAGGATAAAGCTAGTCTGACAGGAATAATCTTACCTGATTTGTTGATAAACGTAGATTGGGCGAAAACGGCCTGGGTATCACCCTGAGAAGATGAGTGGCGTCGGCGCATTAGAAATTCGGTGATCGTCTGCTGAGTCTCTTGATTTATAGGTTCGAACACCAGTGGTGAGTGACTGCCAACTAATTCCTCTCGTTGGTATTCAAGGAGTTCTTCAGCGGCACTATTCATGGTCCTGATAATGCCGTCTAGATCCAAGGTGATAATCGCGTACTCGGCACTCGCGATAATTGCTTGGTTGAGTTGCTGGCTCTCAACTAGGGCTTCGCGCTCATCGCTCAACTGATTGACTAGTTCGTCCACGGCGTCACTAATAGTTGTTAGCTCATCATTGCCGTCAAGCTTAATACGCAGATCAAGGTTGCCCATCTTCCAACGAGTCAAGACCTGAAGCGCGTGTTCTAAGCGACGAGTGAATCGGTTGTGGATAGCTATCAACAGCACACTAGCGCCCAAAATTCCGAATAATAGGTTGAATATTGATTGTTGAAGAACAATTCCATAGGCCCTATCAAGTCTATCGTCTAAGTTAATTTGATAGCTAACTCGAAAGCATTTTGTATCGTAATTTAGGCAGACAGGTAGCGTGCTAACGAGGTACGCGTCAAGGTGGAGGTCAATGTAGTCATAATGATTGTCCGTTAGCGTTTCAAGTAAGCGCAGATGGCGGAGATCTGCGATGGACCGTTCGGCATTTTCAATGTTGCTAGGTATGAGGTTGGAGTCCATCGCTAAGAGCGAGAACGATGAGTGATCTTTATCGAGTAGTATTGTATTGATAAGATAATAGGTAAATGAATCGTCGAAGTAATTCACCCCTTCCTCAAGTAGGCGCTTCGCTCCTTGAGTTTCTTGCAGCGCTTCCAGATGGGCGGTTTCCTCGATAGTCGCTTTGATCTTTAACCAGCTGTAGAGGTGGTTAGCTAGCATCACTGAGGCTGTGATCGCAAAAAGTGATACTGTCAGAAAGCTTCGAAGTGATCTCATTCTTTGCCAGCCCCTTTTGCATTGAGCTCTGAGGATTCGGCGGTTTGGGGTGGCGCAGATTCAAGATGGCGATGCAGTATGGCGGCAGGTTTGATGCCTTTTTCGCTAAAAGCTTCTATCACCCTCAGGTTTACGTCGGTCTCGAATAGCTTTTCATAGCGGGTGTCCAGGACGTAGGCTTTAAGGCGCAATTTAATTGCTACGTAGTTGTCGAGGACCGTTTGCTCCACCAATACGACAATAGGCCGAGGCAGGTGGATATAACGGCTACTCGCTGCTGCTTCTTCGATAATGGAGCGCGCGGCGGCGACATTTTGATCATAGCCAATGTAAAAATCCATTCCCACGTGCATATCTAGCTCGCCGAAGTTGCCGCTCACGGTGGTATCGGAAAGGAATTTGTTGTTAGGGATGGTGACAATGTCGTCATTTAAAGTCTTCAAGCGGACGGAGCGCAAGCCGATACTGACGACATCCCCATATTGATCGTCGAAATTCAAGCGATCACCTACCTGGAAGGGTCGGTCGATCATGATGATTAGCCCGGCAATGAAGGATGCGACCAAATCCTTTAAGCCAAAACCTACAGCAACCGCTAGGGTTCCGCCAATAAGCGCCAAGACACGTTCGTCAACACGTAGTGACAGATTAAAGACTACGACAGTGGTGGTGATGTAAACGGCAAACTGCAAAATGGTTTCTAACTTATGGAGTAGCAGTCGGCGTTGAACAAATTGTTCGCTTATTTGCTGAACAATATTGTGTACGAAGCGCATGGCGATGATAACGCCGACGACGATTACCACTGAGCTTAGGACGCCTGACCAACGAATGAGTTCGCTGAGTTGTCCCAGAGCAATTTGAGGTACTTCGGTGAGTTCTTGCGCGATAAGTCCTGAGGCAACTACTGAAGAGATTATGAGGGCGCTAACACGCTGCAAAAGTCGGCTCATTTTTGAAGCTCTCCCATCACGAGTAAGTGTTTGCGTTGCATCAAAGAGCAAATTTCACGGTACCAGAGCCAGGTGACTCGATAGAACCCCTGATCTGTTCGCTCGACGATACTGAGGTTACCTAGCAGGCGGAGTGCATCGATGATCTCCTCGGAACTGCACTTAGTCGCGTTTTCGATGTCAGAGCGAACTGCCAGTTCCAATTGAAGTATGGCTCGCAATACCAAATGTAAACTTACCGAGAGGTTATCAATAGTGCCGTCCCGGGAAATATCGAAGACCTGCACCACAAAAGTTGTAGGCTCGGAAGGGTCAACGAACAATGATTCTGACCAGAGTTGCAGCGCAATTCCGGGGTTTCCGCCGCAATAATCACTCAGAATTCTGCGAAAACGGAGGGTCGCTAGCTCTTCATCGCTAGGTTGCACTAATTCATCAAACTGTCGCGGGAGATTGAGGCGATCAAAGCTCAACCTGAGCGCAAGCGAGGAATTTGTGGTGTCAATCAGAGCTTGAATCTCCTCGGCGCTCCAGATTGGCATCCGATCCTCGAGGTCAAACTTGAAGCGCTCTCCACGAGCTCGCTGAATAAATCGCCAGGCTGCCGTGTCGATAGTAAGCACCCATGAAATTGAGTCTGAGGAACGGCGTATGAGACGAATAAGCCGCTCGAATTCTGCTAGTCCACCAATTGTGGGTGTTACCAGGCGATGTGCGTTATCAATACAAATTACCTGCTCCTCGCCATCACGAAGGAAGGCAATGACTTCACTGGCACTTTGTGCGTTGCTGAAAACCTGTGATTGCATTGCCTCGAGAAACTGCTCGAAATCACCGCGGGGACAGTCGACTATGCGCACACCGATAGCTTCACCATTCGGACTAATCTCTTGCGTTGTAAGGCCCTTCAGTAGTGCCGTTTTCCCAGAGGCTCTAGCGCCGTGAATTAGGCTGATTGTTGATCTATTCAAATTGATAAGCGCTCGAATACGTTGGCTGAGCGCTTCGTCAACGGGGATATGTTCAGTGGGACCCCGAACAATCTCATCTTTCTGTGATGGGCTGATTGCTAGAAGCTTCGGTTCCTCTCCCTCAGATTTAGCTACCTGTTTAGCTACCTCAACTTTGAAGAGATAGGAGAGCAGAATTCGAAAAGTAGGATTCTCCGCTAGAACGGCAAGAAGAGATCGGCTCAGCCACTGCCAGCTGAGGTAGCTAGCGGCAATAGGAACGACATACCATGCGCTGAGACCGGATTGGTGGCGAAGGCACCATTGAGCAATACCAACGGACTGATAGTCGACGCGGCTGAGCGTTTCAAAGATATGTTCCCGCCAAACTACGCAATGAAAAATGATCAGCGGCAGGGAGAGGGGAATTAAGGCCAACAGATACCAAGTTTCTAAGGTCATCTTGGCAAGGCCTAAATCGTGCGCGACATCGTATCCAAAGCCAACGAGCGCAGCGATAACCGCGACACTAAAAATTACTCGCCAGCGTTTGCGAGCGTTACGATCTAGGGTGTGATTGCGGCGATACTCGGTAGCACCAATAGTGTAAATCAGGCGCGCGGCGAGGAAAGAACCAAAGGCCCAAAAGAGCGCGTCGTGTAAAATGCTGAAGTCGAGGCGAGGTAGCTCACGTGTCACAATCGCCATCACTGCCCAAAGTAGCACCAGTAGTTCAAGTGGTCGGCGCATTGAGAGTAATAGCCAGCTCAGGGTTGAGCGCCAACGTGATATTCTTCGCTCGCTATTAACGGCTGCGATCTGCAGTTTAGGCACTAACCTTAGTCGCCAGATAATGAACGCAACAAATAGAAGTAGGAACTGCCCCGTCAGCCGCGCTTCAATCATGGCGGAAAGCTTCCACCCAGCATCGGAGTTATAGATAGACTGTTGAAATTCGAAACGGTGGGTTTGGCTAGAGAGCCCGATGACCGCAATCTCTGTCCTAGCCGATAACAAACCGAGCTCGCCTAGACCATAGATTTCTCTGCGCAGTGCCGGTGGCGCTTGGTCAAAGATACTACGTCGCAGCTCGAGTAGTTGAAGGAAGTTATAGCGGGGCCCACTAACATCGCTAATGGTTGTTTGTGGGTTAGCTAAGAGTTGTTCAAGCGCAATAATTCTAGTGTTCAAATCATTGTCAAACTGGCGAAATTCATATTCCGATGAAATGGGATGTTGTGCCAGGCGTTCGGTCCAGTAATCCAATGTGCTTTCATTGCGATCTGCAGGGATACCCTTATTAAAGGGCACCGCAGCATGTGAAAACTGTACCGAAAACAACGTAATGATCAGTGCAATGACAAGCGCCGCCCGTCCGTTTGCTCGGAGGAAGGATCGCTCGGAATGTAACTTGGAGAGTTTAGAATATCGCACCATAAATTGCAGTATAGACACGATGTGAATTGTTGCTTTGTCAGTTGTTTTAGATCGTATCGGTCAGGAGGAAAGAAGTGACTACTAGGAAGCAAGCGTTGGCTAGGATATGAGCCAAAACAGGGAGCGTCAGGGAGTGATGTCGTTCATATAACCAGCCAAAAAACAGCGACGCTGGAAAAACGAGTAGTGCCGTAAGCGGGTCACGAAATAGCCAGTGGGCAAGCGCAAATAAGATGGAAGTCACCAGATTCGCTTTGCCGATCCACAGCAACCGCCCTCGATCTTTGGGGAGTGCCCTATAGAGCTGTTCTTGAACAACACCCCTGAATATCAGCTCCTCGACAATCGGCATGAGGAGCACAAATATGGCTAGCTCGAGGAGCGAGAGGCCAGCCATTTTGTTAGTGCGACGGCTTAGCGGCTAGACGCCTGCGCAGCCACCAAGCTAATGTAGCCAATAGTACCCACCCAAACCCGTTGTTTGAACCCGGGGCTGTAACACTACAGCCGCCCGAACTTGATGAGGATTCACTTGAGTTGGTAGAGCCTGAGCCGCCACTGGAACCCGAGCCCGTCAGTTCCGCATTGGTTAACACGCCAACTGCCTTCCAAGCTTTGGTGACCTGTTGTGCAGCATCGGCACTATAAGCCTCAGCGGCATCTTCCATACCGAGCCGAGCACCAAGAAAGGTCTCATCCGAAGTCCAGTAGTAACGAATGGCGTCGTAGGCAATCTGCATAGCGAGATCTAGGCCAATACCCTCAACAGTTTCACCATTAAAGGTGCCGCCGTTAGCAAGGAGGTAAAACATTTTATTTGCCACGCCGCTATTTCGGTGAACTCCGCAGTAATCGTTCTCGCAGATGTCTGGTGTTGGGCAGGCAGCAACACTGGTATCGGTCCAGCGTTCGCCCTGATAAATTTCCGGCTGGCCGTAATCAAGTGGATTTTCAATATCACGAATTGTGACCACACCTTCCCCCATGGTCCAATTATCTTCTCCCGCATAGAATTCCACTGCGACACCCATCCAATCTGAAAACGCCTCATTGAGTGCGCCAGACTCCCGTTGATAACGGAGATCGACCGCACGGTCGGATACCGCATGACCCCATTCATGCGCTGCAACATCGAGCGCCGCGACGAAACTAATAGGCCAGACATTCCCGTTGCGATCAGCAAGATTTCTGGGCGTGAAGACAATAGTTTCACCATTCCAGAAGGCATTAAATAGCGAGCCCGGAGGGATGATTTCGTCGCAAAAAAGCGTGGAGCGAGCAGGGTATGGGACGTTTACCATGGCCAACATACTAGCGCCCTGGTCATCGAAGGAATTGATGCCTAGGATTTCGCGCCAATAATCATAAACGATGCCCGAATGGTGGTTGGCGTCAGTCAGTTCCTGTTGAATTTCGCTATCCCAAATATTATTGCTATCCATAGACTGCTCAGTTAATGCTCTCCGGATAGGGTGGTAATAGCCAAAGGCGGCTTCGGCAGAAATCTTAGCGCCAACGGGTTGTTCGCCATTTGCATCACGCTGTCGGCTCACATCCGTTAACCGGTAATCGCTCGCTCCAACCTGAATGGTGTTGAGGGTCACGTTAGCGCCAAGCTGACCAGTTCCCGTGCCCGTTGTGGCAATTGAGTTACTTGGCCCGAGGTCGGTAATCGTGGGTGCCGAGAATGTACAAGCATTCATCGCGTAGACTGCCACCGAAGCCACGCCGTCCGTCGCTCGCTCTAAAATCACACTGGCAGCGGGATTATTCGGATTGTTGCCATTAGTTGCCGCAATAACCTCAAAGTAATCGATGGCAGGGCGCTGGGCGAATTGGTTGGCAAGTAGTACACAACAGGTACCTTCCTCGGTATTCGCGCAGGAAGGGGCATTGCTGGCGAGGCTGACTTCGTAACTCTTTCCAGCCTCGAGATTGAAGGTATAGTGTTTAGTTTGGTTGGCGTTTAGCGAATCTCCAATGGAAGGGATGGATAAGAACGCGAGTAACAACCAAATCAGATGTTTCATTGGTAACCCTCCATTTCATTCACCTGCTGATGTAAATGGACGCGGTTATCAACCTTTAGAAGCGCTCCGGTTATGGCATCGAACTCGAGTAACACCCGCAAATTGCTACCGCCAACTGTAATGTCCATGGATTGACGAAGGTTGGGCGCTTCATTTACCCACTCAATTTGGCTTCGTCTGACCGACATGTAGGCGGTTGGAATATCAAGCTCGGATGAGGCGTACGCAAGTAATTGCTGCTCTGATACACGGCTACCAGTTAGCTCAGCTTCGCTGCCCCACTGGCTAGCGAAGCGAGTTAAGAGCGGGTCAATAGCGACACTTTGCCCATTGATACTGTTCAGCAATCCGGAGCGAGTGCGATGAACTCTAATATCACTCCCTCGTACTGGGATGCCAAGATAGGAGGTAGCGTATTGTTCGTGTACCTGATTATGACGATGAGTTGTTGATACTTCAGATAGTTGAAATAGGACGGTTTCCTGTCCCAGTGCGGGGAATTCGCGTAGGAAGTTTACGCCATTTAGCTCCGAGACGTGATTATCATCCAGTGACTTGATTCCACGTAGGTTGAAACGTGTAAGCTGATATTGCTCGCGCACGTCCATGAAATCATAACGGTACGTTTCGCTTAGGCGCTGCTGCGTCGCTTTGAGCTCACTGGCTAGGCTCGTCTGAGCCACGATAAGGGCAACCACGAGAATTAAGACGTTGAAGTAGTTCATGAAACACTTCTCCCTTATCAGCGGTTTTGCCGCAGTTTTTGTTAGAAATTGTCTTGGGTAAAGACAACTGTGATAATCTCAGAAGAAGCGCAAAGGGACAATAGGCTAAACCGCATGTTAGACACTCAATCTTTCGACCAGTTACTTATAATTTTAGCAGCAGCTTTAGCCTCGGCAGTAATTTTTCGCCGACTCTATGTGCCGAGTATTGTCGCCTTTTTAGTTGCCGGCACGGTGATCGGTCCCAGCGTATTGGGTTGGATTAGTGAGCCGGAGAAATTTAGCTTTTTGGCCGAGTTTGGCGTGGTGTTTTTGCTCTTTGCCCTAGGGTTGGAGTTCTCGGTGCCCAAATTGCTTCGTTTAAAGGGGCCGGTCTTTGGCGTGGGAAGCGCACAGGTCTTCCTATGTATGCTGATTTTTGGCTCTTCGGCGTATGTCTGGGGGGTTTCACTCGAGGCGGCTTTCGTTATCGCTGGAGCTCTTGCCCTGTCTTCAACGGCGATTGTTACCAAAGAGCTGTCTACCTTAGGTGAAGTACATACCGATCACGGCCGTCTCTCAATCGGGGTGTTGCTCTTTCAGGATCTCATAGCGGTAGTGCTGCTAATTGTCGTGCCGGTACTCGGTGCATCAAGCGGAGAGGATCTCGCCTCTGCGCTAGGCTCAGCGTTGGCGAAAGGCCTAATGCTGGCGGCGGTGCTCCTGGCAGTGGGGCGATGGTTATTGCCTATTGTTTACCGTGAAGTGGCTAAATCTCAGTCTAGCGAAATCTTCGTCCTCAGCACCCTGGTCATCGTCATGGTGGCGGCCTGGGTCACTCATGAAGCAGGCTTATCCATGGCATTAGGGGCCTTCGTGACGGGAATGATGTTGGGCGAATGCCACTATAAACATCAAATCGAAAGTGACATCCGTGGCTTTCGAGATATTCTACTGGGATTATTTTTCGTCACCGTAGGGATGAGTGTTGATGCATCGCTGCTGGTGGAGTATGCCCCACGGATTATCTTTTTTACCTTGGCGTTGGTTGGCTTAAAGGCACTGATCATAGGTGGCTTAATTCGCCTCCTGGGTTACCCCGCAAAACCGGCCGCACAATCTGGGCTGATTCTATCCGAGGCCGGAGAGTTTGGTTTAGCACTGCTAACTATTGCCGTTAGCTATGGATTACTGCCCAATGAGCAAGCATCGTTCATTATGATCGTGGCGGTGTTGAGTATGGCATTAAGTCCATTCCTTATTCGCCATGGCCATCATGTTGTTGCGCGCTGGTTAAACCCTAGCAAGATAGAGACCGATGACGAGCCAGAATTCAGCAGCGGGGAAAAACTCGTGCTGGTGGGTGGTTATGGCCGCGTAGGCAAAGCAGTAGTAAGGTTACTCCAGCTTCAGCAGGTGCCTTACTTGGTTATTGAACGCGATCCGGAAGTGGTTGCCGTGGCCAGAACGAAAGGGATTCGTATCACCTATGGCGACTGCACTGAGCTGAGTATTTTGTCCACCTGCGGCATTGAATCGGCCCAACTCGCGCTGCTGAGTTTCGATACCATTGAGCATGCCACCGAGGTGATTGAGCATATTCGCAGCGCCGAAATTACCACCCCGTTAATGATTAGATTACCCGACGCTACAGGTATCGACGAACTGATAGCGGTTGGCACCAACCATCTGTTTCCTGAGATGGTGGAGGCGACTGTCAGTGCGGTGAGTAATGTCTCTGCACTGCTCTCGCTTGACGAAGCTCTCACTAAACAGCTTGAAAGTGAACTTCGGAGTGAGGGGCTATGAGCGTGGCGAATTCGTCCCCATTTCATCGCGCCAGTGAAGAAAATTGGGCGCAGGGATATTGGCGCTTAGCAGATTGGCAATTCAGTGCGCAGCAGACCTTGAGCTTCCTCAAAGGGCATTTAGACCTTGGTGTATCGTTAGTCGATCACGCAGATATTTACGGTGATTACCGCTGCGAGCAGCTCTTTGGTAACGCCCTGGCAATTCAACCAGCAATCCGCCAGAAGCTTCATATTGTGACGAAGTGTGATATCCAACTTATGTCCGCTACCAACGATGTGTCGTTGAATCACTATGACACCAGTGCTAAGCATATTCGTAGCTCGGTGGAACGTTCGCTAGTGCGTCTTCAGACGGACCATATTGATACCCTACTACTTCACCGCCCTGACCTGCTAATGGATGTTGATGAAGTGGTTAGCTGCTTCAACGCGCTTCGCAGTGAGGGTAAAGTTGGCGCGTTTGGCGTGTCCAATTTTAGTGCGAGTCAGTTTGAGTTGCTGAATCGAGGTTTCGACCATCAACTCGTGACCAATCAAGTGGAGCTCAATCCGCTTAGCTTCGACGCCCTTGAAAATGGGGCAGTTGATCATCTGCAGATGGCTGGTGTCCGCCCCATGGCTTGGTCATGCTTAGCTGGCGGCGCACTCTTTAGTCCGCAAACGGAACAGGCGCATCGTGTTGTAGCGTGTTTGTCCCAGCTAGCGACCAAGTATGATACGACCCTGGAGGGGGTGATCTACGCCTGGGTCATGCGACATCCTAGCAGACCCATGGTTATTAATGGCAGCGGCAAGACTGAACGACTTACCAGTGCTATGGCTAAGAGTCAGATAACACTTAGCCGCGAAGACTGGTATGGGGTATGGGTGGCATCAAAAGGGCACGGAGTGCCCTAAGCAACGATTACTGTGCAGTCCAACCACCGTCTACTTTGATACAAGATCCGGTAGTGAGAGAAGACGCGGAGGAGGCCAAGAAAGTTACCGCATTGGCGACTTCGTCGACCTGGCCTACCCGTCCTAGCGGGATGCGCTCCATGACGAAATCCTGGAAGGCCGGATCGGCGAACATCGGTGCGGTCATCGGTGTTTCAATGAAGGTTGGAGCCACACTATTCACACGGATATTGTGCTCGGCAAGCTCCACAGCGAGTGCTTTAGTCAAACCTTCAACAGCGTGTTTCGTAGCGCAGTAAACAGAGCGTTTTGGTGAGCCCACATGGCCCATCTGTGAGCCAATACTGATGATCGAACCGCCCTGACCATTGGTTATCATTTTTTGAACCACTGAGCGAGTGATTCGAAATAAAGAGCGAACATTCATATCTAGCATGCGGTCGAGGACGTCGTCATCCAGCTCGCTAATAAGCTGAGGTGTATTCGTTCCCAAATTGTTAACAAGGATATCGATGCTTTGGTGCGCACTAATTTTTGTCAGCAGTTCGTCACTGGTAGCATCCAGGCACCAGCCAATCACTTGCTCGCCATGCTCAGCAACTAGCTGATCTAAATCTGCGGCGGTCCGCGCTACGGCAATAACCGTCGCGCCAGCGCTCACTAGCGACTCGACACACGCCTTGCCAATCCCCTTTCCTGCACCAGTTACCAGAGCGGTTCGACCCGTCAAAAGGGAGCTGCTGAAGGGAGTTTTTGAATTCGAAGTCATTTTGAGGGCCTGTCCTGAAATTAGTATATTGATAGAGATTATCTTTTACCTTAGCAGAAAATAAAATACAAATATTGCATTCGAAGTCAAAAATAACTAATCTCCCCATATTGAACAATAAAATTCGTACATATAGGTGCTCCCATGATTAGAAAATTAAAAGACGGAATTGACGTTGAAGTCGCTAAAAACAATGATCGCGTAGTTCGCGAAACAGTTGAAGGCGTACTTGCTGAAATTGAACAGAATGGCGACGCGGCAGTTCATGCCTACGCTGAAAAGTTTGACGGCTGGCCAACTGACAAACCATTCCGTTTGTCTGCGGAAGAAATCAAAGCGGCCTACGACGAACTGCCAGAGCAGGTCATCGAAGATATTCGCTTTGCGCAAACACAGGTCCGTAACTTTGCTCAGATCCAGCGTAACTCGATGAAGGACGTTGAGGAAGAGACCTTGCCAGGTGTTATTCTTGGCCACAAAAACATTCCAATGAACAGTGTTGGTTGTTACATCCCTGGCGGTAAATACCCGCTAGTTGCATCAGCTCATATGAGTGTTGTGACGGCTAAGGTAGCGGGTGTTAAGCGCGTTATTGCCTGTGCACCACCATTTAACGGCGTACCACACCCAGCCATCGTTGTGGCAATGGATATGGCAGGCGCTGACGAGATCTACTGCTTCGGTGGTATCCAGGCAGTGGGTGCAATGGCTATTGGTACCGAATCTATCGCGCCAGTTGATATGCTAGTTGGTCCAGGTAACGCATTCGTTGCTGAAGCTAAGCGTCAGTTGTTCGGCCGTGTTGGTATTGATTTGTTTGCGGGTCCTACTGAGACCTTAGTTATCGCTGACGAAAGCGTAGATGGCGAACTCTGTGCAACGGATCTACTAGGTCAGGCGGAGCACGGACCAAACTCTCCAGCGGTTCTACTAACCAACTCGGAGAAGCTTGCTAACGATACGCTAGCGGCAATTGAGCGTCAGCTAAAAGTACTTCCTACTGCTGACATCGCGGGTAAAGCTTGGGCGGACTACGGTCAGATCGTTCTGTGTGACACTTACGAGGAAATGCTCCAAGTTGCCGATGAGCTTGCCTATGAGCACGTTCAGGTGATGACTGAAGATCCTGACTACTTCTTAGACAATATGACTAACTTTGGTGCAATGTTCGTTGGACCCGAGACCAACGTGTCATATGGTGATAAGGTAGTGGGTACAAATCACACCCTACCAACCAATAAAGCAGCGCGTTATACTGGTGGATTATGGGTTGGTAAATTCATCAAGACCTGTACCTATCAGCGCCTTACGGAAGAAGCTTCACACCACATTGGTGAATACTGTTCACGTCTTTGTGCAGTAGAAGGCTTCGCGGGGCACAAGGCACAGGCCGATATCCGCGTGGAACGATATGGAAAAAAGCTCGGTAAATAATAATCAAAAAGTAGCTAAGCCCGCCAACCATCGCGCAACGTCCTATGACGTGGCGCGGCTGGCAGGTGTTTCTCAGTCCGCTGTCTCCCGCTGTTTTAAGCCGGGAGCAAGTGTCTCAGCTAAGACACGGGCGAAAGTGATGAAAGCTTCGGATGAACTCGGCTATCAGCCTAATGCGATAGCAAGGGGGCTGATTACTCGCCGCTCGAATATCGTGGCGGTGATTACTACCGAGTTCACCAATTTGAATTACCCCGAGATGATGTCGCACCTCAATGCTCAGTTGTCTGAGCACGGGGTGCACATCTTGCTATTTACGGTCGGTGCAGCAAGCGATATGCGCGTTGTGCTTGACCAAATATGGCAGTACCAGGTGGATGGTATTATTGCTGCCTCGCAGTTTTCCGACAGCCAGATTGAACAGTGTCGTAAGCGAGGAATTCCACTCGTTTTCTATAATCGTGTGTTCTCTGACTCGAGTATTTCGTCGGTGGGCTGTGATCATTTTGAAGGTGCTAAGCTCTTAGTTGAGCACCTGATAAAGCGTGGACATACCCGGTTGGCTGTATTCAGTGGGCCGAATGACTCAGCGGTTGCACAGGAACGCCTTCAGGGAGCGATCAGTCAATTGAAACAAGCCGGCGCGCATTACGATGTCTATCAGGGTGATTACACCTATGACAGTGCAGCGGCAAGTACCATAGAAATGATGTCATCGGACCGTGAACTGCCGCAGGCGGTAATTTGTGCGAACGACATTATGGCTATTGGCTGTATCGATACCCTTAGAGCGAAGTACGGCTTGCGAATCCCCGAGGATTTGTCGGTAGTTGGCTTTGATGGTATAGCGGCATCTAAGTGGCAGGCCTATGACCTGACCACGATTGTTCAGCCTCTTGAACGTATGGTTGAAGCCACGGTTAGTATGTTGATGGAGCGAATTGAAGATTCGTCCGTCCCCGCAGAAAAACGACAGTTTGGCGGGAAATTAAAAGTCGGGTTGAGCGCATAGGTTCAGCCCCAAAGGCTGAATTTATGAAATGCGAAAAGATCCTCTTTATTCCCGGCTCGCTGTGCGATGAACGTCTGTTCGCACCGCAGTTAGCCTCCTTTCAAGATCGCTACCAGTGTGAGGTCGCGAATCATTCTCCTAGTGATATTTCAATAAGTGCGATGGCGCAACGAGCGCTCGACGGTATTGCGGGTGAGTTTCATCTCGTGGGTCTCTCCATGGGCGCTATTATTAGTTTTGAGATCCTTCGAATTGCGCCCGAGCGGGTGAAGTCATTGGCGATATTGGACGGTAATCCTAGGGCTGAAAAGCCGGAGCGCCTCGGTGTGCGAGCACAACAGCGCCAATTAGCAGCGCAAAGCGGTGAAGCGTTCATCAAAGACCTACTGTTAGACGAGTTATTCCCGCTGTATGTCGCGCAGGAGAACCTGAGCAATACGGCCATTAAAGGCTGTGTACTCGATATGGCACTGGACGCAGGCGTTGAGGCGTTTGATGCGCAATGGCAAGCATTAACCACGCGGCCAGAAAGCACGACATCGCTTGCTCAGATTAGCATACCGACCTTGGTAATGTGCGGTGCTGAGGACGCGCTCTGTAGCCCCGAAATTCATGCGGAAATGGCCGCAGCTATTCCCAATTCAACCCAAGAGGTGGTAACTTCGGCAGGTCATTTGGTGACTTTAGAAGCTCCTCAGGCGGTTAACTATCATCTTGAAAAACTATGGAATCGATAACAATGACTAAGACGCTTAAGCAACGATTAGCGAACCAAGAGCCTTTAGTGGGGACGTTTGTAAAGACGCCGTCAATGATGCTGGCAGAAGTCCTGTCGCGAACGACGATGGATCTTGTCTGTCTAGATGCGGAACACTCTCCCTTTGATCGCAAAGACATTGATTCAAATATCTTTGCCTATCGCGCCGGCGGTATGCCGGTACTAGTTCGAGTTCCCTCGGCTGGGCACGAACAGTTGTTGAATGCCTTAGACTGTGGCGCTACGGGTGTCGTGGTTCCCCACGTTGATAGTTTGGCTAAGGCTCAGGATATTGCTAAAGCATGCCAGTATGGTGACGGTGGCAGAGGCTACGCAGGCTCTACGCGCGCCGCGAACTATGCCGGTAATACCGTGACTCAGAATCTTGAGCACGCTGCCAGTAACACCGTCGTGATTGCGCAGATAGAAGATTTAGCCGCATTTGATGAAATTGAAGAAATTGCCGCTGTAGAGGGTATTGATTGCTTATTTATTGGCATGATGGATTTGACTGTAGCGCTAGGCGAGACCACGCCTCGTGCGCCGGCAGTTGTCGAATTAGCTGAGCGAGTTTGTCTTGCAGCAAAGAAGACCGGAAAATCAGTCGGGATTTTTGTACCGTCAGCGGATGACGTCGCTTTTTGGGTTGAGCGTGGTGTTAGTCTATTCCTGATGTCATCGGATCACGCGTTCATCAAGCAGGGCGCTAATGCCTTGGTAGAAGGTGTCTCGAAACACTTCTAGCTCTTAGTCGCTGGGGAAATTTTCCCAAGTGATTGGGTGCTGTAGGGCGCTTAAAATATTGGTCGTGCTGTCATTAGTGAATTTCAGACTGAAGCCTAGTTAAAGTAATTCAGTTTAGTGGCATTTTGTCTACTATAGTTAGTTTTACTAGCCAGTAGCGCTACTGAATATAATTACCGGAGAAGAGGCATGGGTAATAAAACCATCGTAAATGCGTTTGTCACAGTGATGTGTCTATTCACTTCATTAACGGCTCACTCGGGTGATACCGTTGCAGAGTACCTTCGAGAGTTTCCTAACCAAGAACAGGTTAAGATGATGGATGAATGGCTCACGAGCAATCAGCCCGGCGAGTTTATATTCACTGGTTTAGTCGACCCTACGGATACAACGGTTGTAACGCCGCAGGCAACAGTTGATTATGGCTACAACTGGTTCTCTCTCTCTGAAGGCCCAGCAATTATTACGACACCGGAGTATGACAAGTTTTTCTCAATCTCTATTTTCGATATGAAACACAATGTCCCAGCCGTCGTAGCGAACCCAGATAAACCAATTCTTCTAATGCGACCAGGGCAAAGTATTCCGGATGGTGACTTCACCATCATCGAACTCGAGACCGATCAAGGCCTCGCACTAACTCGCACGGTTGTTGTCGACAACATGGATGAAGTAAGTGCGTTACGCGAACATATCGTCATGGAAGGTGGTAACGGCGATATGACGAGAGAGGTTAAAGCTTTCCCAGAAGCGACGGCGAGCATGGCGCATGCGGTTATGGATGCACTTTTCCCTATTATTAATCCCGATGATGTATTCGGCAAAGTAAGTGGCGATGTTGATTTTTTACTTCTGGCTACAGCGGTTAAGTACGGTCAGTTAGGTACGCCGTCGGAGACGGTACGCTACGCCATCATCGCAACGGATAGCGCAGGACAGCCTTTGAAGGGCGACGAAACCTACTCCGTTACAATCCCAGCAGGACTAGTTGAAGAGAGTGGGTATTACTCAATGACTCTTTACGGAACAGATAATAAGCTTTTAATCCCGAACGATCAGGAAATCTACGATCGTTCGACCTATAGTTCTGAGCCAAACAGCGATGGAACTTACACCCTAATATTCAGTCCCAGCGGTGAAGGAAAGAACGGAATCCCAACAGGAAAGGACTTTTATGGCGTTCTACGAGCCTATGTACCTAGCCCAAATGCCGTGATGGCTGCTGAGATTACGAAGCAGTAATAGCTAGCGGAGTTTCACGAAAGGGCGCAGCTTAGCTGCGCCTTTATTCGTTGTGAGATCGAAAACTCTCTAGGGAACCCCCAAAGGGCTGTAAACCTGAGTAGTTCGTTGTAGCACAATCCCGTCCTTTAGGAACATTGTGTTTACTCCCAACACTAAAGGCTTGTAGCCGTTAGGCTTTGGGTCGCTGTGCACGGAGTTCTAGCATGAGCATTTAGCTTCAGAGGAACTGAATCGACCAATTGGATTTACAGTAAAGTGATACTGCAGTCTCAGCTAGATACAAAAAAGCTCCAAAAACAACCCATATGGGGAGTTATCGGAGCTTTTGTATAGGTTGCAGTTTTGATCTGCTAGATAAGGGCGTTAAATGCCCACAGTGCGACAATGGATACCGCAAAGAAGCCCAGAAGATAGAGGCTAGCTCTGTCTAGTTTACCTGGGAGCAACGACCAACCGTTCTCGGTAGTCGGGGTGCCCGTTTCAGCAAACCACTTACGCTGGCCAACAATCGTGTACTGCGAGTGTTCCTTCGCTTTACCATCAAGCATGAGGCTGGCTGCGAGTGCCACAACTGTGTTGGTGATGGCGCCAACAGCACAGAACCAAGGCCATGCAATGTCCGTGTAGCTTGCTACATACCAAACCGACGCGAAGCCAAAGAGTACACCAATCAACACGCCACGCTCGGTAGTGTGCTTGGAGAAGATACCCAAGCCAAAGAGACTCAGCTTAGCTCCCACAAAGAACGATCCTACCTTCGATAGTGTCTCTAGGATTGAACCTTCACTGCTAGCATAAAGAATTGCTGGGCCGATGATCATCGCCGCCCAAAATACGGTAAACCAACGTGAGGCTTTGAGGTAGTGCTCATCGGAGGCTTCAGGCTTAAAGAACTTCTGATAGATATCAATGGTGGTAACCGTCGACATTGAGTTCAATGCCGAATCCAACGATGACATTGAGGCTGCAACCACCGCTGCCGCAATTAGCCCCATTAAACCGGGAATAGCTAAGGTGGAGGCAAAGTCCAGAATGATCGTGTTGCCGTTCTCGAAGGTTTTGCCGTCATAGTAGTTATGGAATAGCACGCCTAACAGCAGGAATAGGAAGTAGATGAAGATCGCGCCGTAGCCCATCATCATATAAGACTTCTTTGCGTCACCGATGTTCTTCGAAGTCAGTGTGCGCTGAACCATCATTTGGTTCGCACCATATACGGTGATATGGAAAAGCGTCATGGCAATTACGCCACTCCAAACTGTTGAGACTTCGGCGAGAGAGAACTTAGTGACTAAGGCATCTGTCATGCCTTTATCCTTAAGTGATTCTAACGTGGTCATCAGTCCGTCTGGCAAAGCGTCTAACAATGCCGCGAAGATGATCAACGCGCCAACTAGTAGGATGCCCGCCTGGACTACGTCGGTCCAAATTACCGCGGCAATACCACCCATCATGGTGTATAGCAGCGCAATGATGGTCACAATGATAATGGCCTCAGTGACGCCGAAGCCGGTGATGAAGTTAATTACTAACGCGGTAGCATAGACCGCGGCAGCAGTGGTTAAACCCTGCGAGGTCAAGAAGATGGCGCTCATTACTGTACGAGCTTTTAAACCGAATCGCTTCTCAAGGTAATCGTGGATTGAGGCCACGCCACTGTTATAGAAAAACGGGAGTAAAAAGGTGATAACAAAGACAATAACCAGCGGATAGTTGAGGTGAATGGCAATAACGGCCATGCCTTCGCTATAGGACCATGCAGGCCCACCGAGGAAAGATAAGGCACTCACATAGGTTGCAACTACTGAGATACCAATTGCCCACCAAGGAATACTTTTGTCGCCCAAGAAAAAGTCATTGGCCGATTGCACTTTGGTGCTTAAGAATACGCCTAGACCGATATTGGCAATCAGATAGACTGCTAATACGCCCCAGTTAAGCGCTCCAAATTCGTACATAGATTTACCTCATCATTATTATTGTGTTAACTCAGTGCTAACGCTATTTAAGTAGTGTTAGCGAGCTAACCGGTAGAACGCTGCCGCATTGTCATGGAAAATAGCGTCTAAATTAACGTTTCCTAACTGATTACAGCACTGAACGTAAGCTTGAACCAGTTGTTCATAGTTTGCATGAAGCCCGTCCACTGGGAAATTTGAACCGAACATAATCCGCTCGTCACCGAAGTTATCGAGGACGTGTTCGATATATGGCATGAAGTCATCTGGACTCCAACCATGATTAAACATCACTAAGCCCGATAGCTTACAGTGGATGTTTGGATTCTTAGCTAACTCCGCGATTCCCGCCTTCCAGGCTTCGAAGCCTGCGCCACTCTGGTACCACGGTGAGCCCATGTGGCATAGCGATACCGATAGTGATGGGTGCGCTTCTAACAGCGAAGCCATGCGAAGCATCTGCTCAGGAATAAGTTGCAGGTCAAAGCTGAGTTGTTGCTGTTCAAGCAACGCTAAGCCCTTACTAAACGCCTTCGAAGAAATAAGGCCGTCGGTGCCGGTTTGGGCATCCTCTGCCGGAGATCGACCGACAATTTGGCGTATGCCTCGGAGCGAGTTTAGCGACGCAAGCTGATGGAGCTGTGCTTCCGTGTCATCGGCAGCCAGATCGCAAAAACTAACCTGCGCCGACGGTAAGCGGTTGTCATTCGCTTGAACATCAACCCACTGTGCCTCGCTCAGACCATTCTCTGCGCCAACTTGAATATGAACACTGTCCACAACATTTAGCTTAGCGTGGTCGGATTCGAAATCCGTGCTGAGGTAATTGCGTTGGATTGCAGTAGGATCACCGAAAAAACGGGTGACACCACGTTGCATTAGCCAAGGATAGTGTACCTTGGCGAGATCCCACAAATGATGGTGGGAATCAATAATGCGATCAGGTGTCATGAAACGTCCTATTATTCAGCAGCGAGTAGTGCGTTCTGAGCACGGAATACCTGTACCCATACTGACAGTTCGTCAAAAATATTCCACTCTTCGGTGATCTCGCCATCGATGATGCGGAAATGGCTCTCGCCGAGAATGAAAATTGGTGCGCCAGTCGGGTTGCCATAAAGGACTGTACCCAGGTGGTCACCTTTTAGTGTCCAACGAACAGCAACATCAGAACCGCCATCCTTATGTTCATTTGAACACACATAATCAGCACTAAAGCGAATGCCGCTTAGTGAGCCAAGAAGCTGCAAGTAGAACTGCATGATTTCCTGATGGCCGTTAAGCTGGCGCTTGTTTACACCATAAAAACGTGCGTTCTCAGCGTAGTACTTTTGCACATCGCCAACCATCCGAGCGTTCCAGATATTGTTGAGTGCAGTGACCGCAAGCTCTTCATCGCTGCTAGGTGTTGCTGCAATACGGGCTGGTTTAATGGCATCAAGGCGAGCTAGTTCGCTGCCGATGTAATCATTTAGGCGATCAGATAGTGGCAGTGCTGCCTTATCCTTCGCAACCGCGATAGGGTCGAAGCCAAGCTGCTCAGCCAAACTGAAGTTATCGCGAACGAGCCATTCCTCAACAATCTTGTTGTCCTTGCACACGCAGTGAGCAATGACCGGAATGATCGCATGTTTACCACTAGCTGGACCTAGGTCACTTGGGCCCGTGTTAGTCATGTGGGTACGAATACGGTGTGAAGAGTGATAACCGTTTTCCGCGTCACCACCCCAAATAATATCTTCTGCGTGGAGGGTTCTGTCAGGGAACGCTGCCATAGTATTGAGGGTATTCTGCGTCACCTCTTCGGCACCGACACTTACACCAGCGATGGTGTAAACCGGACAATCATCCGAATAGTAGTCATAGCAAAGACCAACTTGCTTACCTTCCCAAATGCGGTAGGTAATGCGGAGGATGTAATCCACAATGTCGGTAAATTCGCTATCAAAGCCGGCCATGCTACCCGTTTCAGTGGTTTCAGACGGCGCTGAGTCGAAGTGGTTTTCTAGGCGATTCATAGTTTTTCTCCGGTCAGGCTAGTTGACGCTGACTCTCGTTAAAATAAATAGGGCGTGAACTATCGCGAAATAGTCACGCCCAGAAAAAGCTTTAGCTGAAGTTAGCAGCTTGAGGAACGTCCGCACCGCGAGCAACGATAACATCACACAGTACGTCGGCAGCGTTACGGAAGCTGCGCGTTGAACCTACTGGAATAGTGATAAGATCACCTTCGCCAAGTACCCACTCCTCGCCATCAACAGTCAATGACAGAGAACCTTTGTGGATGAATAGTACTTCTTCTTCCGCACGGGTATGTGCAGCGGTGCTTGCATTGGGCTCAAGCTGAAGACGACGTGATGAGAAACCGTGAGTCCAAGCCATTTTCGCCGCTGGAAGTGCTTCGTCAGTGCTGGCTGCGCCAACAATAGCAATCTCTTTCACGCCGTTGCCGTTGAGGCCGCCAACTGGCTGCTCAGCCAGCTGGTCATTAGTAATTACGCAACGTAACATCTGCTCTACGGTCATTGAATCAAAGTTAGGGACGTCTGCGGCGGTGGTTGGGGTGCAAAGTACTGCATCCTCTGGCACAACATCACCGGCAAGGGTGTCTAGTAGACGACCGTCATCTAGCAGTACTAGACCATGCTTAGTCGCCTGCTCATACACGTAGGGTGCCCAGTGAACATGCCCTGCAGAACCATCTTTGTTTAGGCCTAGGATGCAGAACAGGAAGCCTTCGTCATTACCCACATTTTCAAAACCGCGGAAGACGTTAGTTGGAATAGAGATAGTGTCACCTTCCTCTAGGACGGCTTCACCGTCTGTGCCGTGTTCACCCCAGGTGAACTTCCAGCTGCCCTTATGGACAACGAAGACTTCGGCGGTATCGTGGCTATGGTGTGAGTTCTTACAACCGTTAGGCTGCTTTGCAGCACCAATATCAAATGGGTGCGGGTGTTTAATGTGTACAACCTGTCCTGGGTTCTCAGCAACGCCCTGACCAATCAAACAATAATTCTGCTTCTTGTCGCTGCCAGGGGTACGTGCGTCAATAAACGCAGTGGTACAGGGAACAAGTTCGTCATAACGGAGAACGCGTTGAGCGATGGATAGATTTTCTTGGGACATGATGTGCCTCTAATAATTATTACACCCGTGACTTAAGGTGTTTGAGTTGAAATGATAATAATGTACTTCGAATGCAAAAAGCAAGTTAATGGCAAAATGCCTAGTGATGATTAATCCGCGAACTCGGCTTCAACACTAGGCACTTTAGCGGTTTCTACAATAACTACGCGGTGCGACAGAAACGCTCATCCATCAACTCGAACACATCAAGTCCAAGTTGTAGAAGAATGTGGATGATATCAATTCCCACCCAGTTTTCTTTCAGCTTGTCGCCGTCGCGTCGCCAGATATCCATTACGCGCAGCGTGATGGACTGCCCTGTTGCAGCGAGGCCCAACCAGTGAGGGCCGGTATGGGTTGCTGACATATGCGGCCAGCCGCCGGTAGCTGCGAAGTCGCCTTCGCCCACATAGCAGGTGGATACATCCACACTGCGATCTGGGAAACCGCGAAGGAACGGACCTTGGTGTAATCTGCGGAAACCGTCAATACCACGCGTAGTGCCAATTCCCGCCGGGCCGTACCACATGAAATCGTCATGCCAGTAGTCCGCCAGTTTCATTGATTCCAGGGACTTGCCATCGTAACGGCCGAGTTCGGCGAGCATATCTTTGATGAGCTGAACGGTACTTAAATTGCTGTTTTGCTGAGCGTCAGAGGCGCGCGTTGGCGCCATGATCAAACCATCAAAACCCAGTGAAGGGCGAATAGGATTCACACCCACCTGATTCATGGCGTCAAGGAAGTCCAGAATCACTTCACCGCGATTGATAAGTCCGTCTTTTATGCCAACGATTTCCGTGAAACGAAGATGAAGGGCGCGTCCAGTCGCTGGGATGCCGAATAACGGCGAAACTAAGTTGCCAATGAAATAGCCGGTGGCCATAACCCACTGTTGGCCATTGTCATCGCCGGCAACGTCAACAAGGACCTTGCGCTCAACATCTGGCATCGCTTCGGCAATTGGCTGCCAAAACTTTTCCACACACTCGCCAAGGCTAGCTAGGTCATTAATAGGGTGTGCAGCAGCCCAGCTAAAATCGTCGCTAACGAGTGATGATAGCTGCTCGGGAGAGTGCTTAAGAGTCTGGTAGAATGACTCAACAATTTGTCGGCTCATAGGGATCCTTGAGGTAATTTTGACTTCGAATGCAAAATTAGCTCAAGAGCTCGAATGTTGCAACTAATTTGCTTAAATTATTTTGTTTTCTGTGCTTCGTAACTGCTAGTAATTAGCTTCGCCAATGCCTGTGTAGCTTTCCCGGCATGATTTAGCTGCCAGGCTACATAGCTGCTTAGCTTCGCCCCATTTTCCGAGGATAATTCAACTAGCTTACCGCTGGCTAGATCAGGAGTGATCTCATGCCGGGGTAAGTGACCGATACCTAAGCCGTTCACTATGGCCGCCTTCTTCTGTGAGCGCGTCTGGACATGAAGGTCAAAACGTCGGTCCGCTAAGCCCGCCTGTCGGGCAATATTTAGCTGGACGGTATCGCGCAGGATGACCCGTTTTACGTCATCGAGCTGAGCGAGACTGGCGGAAGGATGTAGCGTTTTGTCCAGCTCTGTGGGGAGGTTTCGCAAGCTCGCCGAAGTTCCTACTAGCACCATATCTAGTTCATCTAGGGCAACACAGCGAAAGTTATTCTGCGGTGGAATAGGACCAGGAACACCAACCAACAGATCAATCGCTCCCTCCGAGAGCGCTTCCCAACCGCCATTCAACACGGTCTCCACTAACTCAATCTCAATGTTTGGGTGGTTCAGGCAAAAATCCCGTAGCGCTTCGTAGAACGGTGACTCGTCCAGCGTGGCTTCCAGGCCAATGCGAATACGGGGTTCCCAACCCTGAGCGCGCTCGAAGGCACGATCTTGAAGCCCTCTTAAGTGCTGCAAAATTTCTCGTCCGTCCGTGAGTATTAGTTCGCCTGCGGCAGTGAGCACCGAGCGACGGCCCTCACGTTGGAATAACGTCAGCCCAAGTTGATCCTCGGCTTTGGTGATGCTGTAGGACAACGCAGCAGTCGTGCGTTCTAATTCTTCAGCAGCACGGGCGAAGCTACCTCGACGATCGATAGCGTCGAGGATGATTAAGAGCTGAACATCAATGAGTTCTTTTTTCAAACTGTTAAATCCTACTTAACTAATTGGTTAAATTATGAGTATTTTTTTAATGATTAGCCAGCGCTATAGTAAACCCATCAAAATTAAGGAGTATTAGAAATGGGTTTATTACAGAACGGCGAGTGGGTTGATAAGTGGTACGACACCAAGTCTTCAAATGGTGAGTTTCAGCGTCAGGACAGCGCCTTTAGAAATTGGATAACGCCTACCGGCGAAGCGGGGCCTAGTGGCAAGGCTGGGTTCAAAGCTGAGTCTGGTCGCTATCATCTCTATGTAAGCTTGGCATGCCCTTGGGCGCACCGCACCCTAATCTTTAGAGAGCTGAAATCATTGAGTGAGCATATTGACGTCACGGTGGTTGACTATCTAATGCTTGAAAACGGCTGGACGTTGGAAGATCCCCTTTATCAGAAGTCCTTTCTCTATGAATTGTACTTACAGTCAAAGCCCGAGTACGAAGGGCGCGTCACCGTTCCGGTGCTCTGGGACAAGCAGACCGAGCAAATTGTCAGTAATGAGTCTGCCGAAATCATTCGAATGATGAATTCAGCCTTCAATGACTTGACCGGTAACACTGATGACTATTACCCAGAGTCGTTGCGCGGCGAAATCGACGAGATCAATGAACTGGTTTATCACGCGGTTAACAACGGCGTATACCTCAGCGGATTTGCAACGCATCAGGCAGTGTATGAGCGTCATGTTAAGAAGCTCTTTCATGTCTTAGATCAGCTTGAGGAGCGCTTGGGAACACAACGCTATCTAGTTGGTGAGCAGATAACTGAAGCGGATTGGCGCCTATTTACCACCCTTATTCGCTTTGACAGCGTCTATGTTGGCCACTTCAAGTGCAATCTTCGCACCATTGAGAGTTATCCGAATTTATCAGGCTACCTCAGAGAGCTATATCAAGTTGGTGGTGTGGCGCAGACAGTGGACTTCGAGCACATCAAAGGTCACTACTATGAGTCACACCTTATGATCAACCCTACAGGTATTGTCCCCGCGGGCCCAACCGTGGATTACATGCTTCCCCATGGGCGCGGATAAGGAGATATTAAAATGACAACTGAACGAAAGTTAGAGCAAAGGGTACGCTCCATGGAAACCGCCGATGGCGATGGGGTTAAAATCCGACGTATTGGCGGCCAAGCGATGCAACAGCGAATGGATCCGTTTCTCATGCTTGATGAGTTTAACAGTGACCAGTCGGCGGACTATATGGGTGGCTTTCCCAGTCACCCACACCGAGGTTTTGAAACCATCACCTATATGAAGGCGGGCAAGATGCGTCACCGCGATCATATGGGCAATGAAGGTGTGATTGGTCCAGGCGATGTACAGTGGATGACGGCGGCACGGGGGGTCATTCACTCGGAGACTCCCGAACAGTTGGACGGCTTAATGCAGGGTTTTCAGATCTGGTTGAATCTACCCGGCGCAGAGAAGATGAAGCCTGCTGCCTATCATGATTTCAATGCCGGTGAACTGGCTAGAGCAAAATCCGCTAGAGGTTCTGAGATAGCGGTGATTGCTGGATCCGTAGCGGTGAGCTTTGGGGCCGAGCCGCAACAGCACTTAGAGGGGCCATTACCCGCGATGACCACGAAGCCGCATTTGATTGAGCTTGAGCTGGCTGCTGATGAGGCGGTTGAATTGAGCTTTAATCGTGAGGAGCCAGCCTTTGTATACGTCTTTGAAGGCGCAACAACGGGACTAAAGCAGTGGGAAATGGGGTTATATAGTGCCGGCGAATCACTGAAGTTAGCCGCTACCACCCAAGGCGCAACACTCCTGGTGTTAAGTGGTAAGCCCATCAAAGAGCCGATAGCGCAATACGGCCCGTTCGTTATGAATACTCGGGCAGAACTTGAGCAGGCGATGAGTGATTACCGCTCGGGGGTCTTAACTAACTGATTTTTCCTTCGCGACAGAAATGTCGCGATATTTCTGACGGAAATTTGGTTTCGTAGTGCTAGAGAACATTGAGTGTTTGGTACTAGCGACTGAATGAGTTGTTGTATTGATGTTGAGCATAGAGTTAAAAGCGTTTTAGGTGACTTAGTAGAAGTTTGCAGTAGGGGGTAAAAATTTGCCGTTGCCTAAGCTATTGCGATTAACTGTGAGTTAAATCACAGCTATTTTTCAGTCAACTATTGAATATTCAATTAAAAGTTGTGTTTAATAGAATACAACCTAATTCATGGACCGAATAATGACATCCTCAAGCCTCAAGCCTCAAGCCTCAAGCCTCAAGCCTCAAGCCTCAAGCAGGTAAAGCTCCCTAATAATTTTGTACGATTGGCCGAGTTTAGATTCGGCGCTAGTCTACATCTTCCTTCAGTATTCCTCTTCCTATTAAGCCTGTCGGTACCCGCCTCGTCCTTGTCGCCCGGAACATACTGTTTCCCTTGGGGCGACCCTGACGGTCAGTTGTATCTATGCGATCAGCAAGAAGAACAAGAACAAGAACAAGAAATAGAAGAGATTGTAATAACTGCTACCCGTCTTACCACGCCAAAAGGCTGGGTCGTTTTTTATGAGAATCCATTTGATAGTTTACAAGAAGTGATCGCCGACGACGCTGCCAATCTTATGGCCGATGAGCAAAGAGCGCCCAACAATGACAAGAAGGACGATGATTGCCAAAAGTCTGGTAGTACGCCGACCTCTTCAATGCCAGTAGGCAACCCGATCGAGCTTCTTGGTAGTATTAAGGTCGAAGTAGTGAAAGATTATCAATCTTACCACCGCTTGCCATTGGAAGAGAGTCGACTCTATAGAAGCGACAGCGATGACTTATCTGAGTTTGGACGAGGATGGTCTAGTGTTTCGAAACCTCTGCTAACTAAAGGGCAAAATTTCATCTCAATTGCATTCGGAGGAAGACTATTTGTTTTTGGTTATGATGAAAGTGCCCCCCAAATATACGCCATTGATGGCAATAGTAATGGAACCTCGCTTTATGTCATAGGTGATGAATGGGTATTTAGCTCGCCTACGCAAAAAACGGTTAGGTTCAGAGCTGGCGACAGCAGTCAGTTGGGTTTTGGCAGGGTTCGAAGTATTACTAGCAGCGTCGGTGATCAGCTTACTTATTCTTACCAAGATAACTTGAGCCAGTTACCCTCAGAGGTAACTCATTCATCTGGCGCCCAAATAAATTACCAGTATAGCACTCTGAGTGGTGTGAGCTGTTCAGGCTATGAGTGCAATAAAGTAGTCAATACAATCAGCACAGATCTTGGGACATGGGACTACAACTACGACTCATCGGGTCGCCTTACAGAGGTGATTACGCCAGAAGGCGTCACTACCGGGTATATATACGATTCTAGCCATCGATTAATCGGTCGAACGGATGATAACGGCACGCGTATTCGTTGGTGGGGTTATGACAGTAATGGGCGTGCCAATTTGTCCCGCAAGTATGGTTACGAAGAGGAGGTAACGGTTGTTTACTCAAGTTTTTATTCCTCTGAGTTTGGTCGAACAGTTACGCAGGCACAGATCAATGATGAGAAGGGGCGAGTTACTAATGTTATTTACGCGCCAGATGATCTCGGTGTTCCAAGGATATTAAAAAACCAAGCCGTGGGTGATGTAAGTTGCCCAGGCGGAGTTGAGCTGTTCGGCTATGATAGTGAAACGGGGCGATTAGCCAGTGAAATCACAGCTGGGGGTGTCCTAGCCACATACTCTTACGATACCTTTGGCTACCCCATTGCGCGAACTGAAACCGTGTCGGCCTCGGATGAGGTCACCGTATCGCGGAGTTATCATAGCCAGGTATGGGGCAAGCTGGATAATGAGACTTATCGTTATAACGGACAAAATCAGAACAGGGTTTCTTATACCTACTGCACTACTAACTCTTCCAGCTGTAAAGTGGGCTTGCCCAAGACAATGGTAGTAAGTGACTTACTCCAAGGGGGAAGTCGAACAACGAATTGGAGCTATTCGGTTAACTCGAATGGCAGAGTTACCAAAGTTGAGATGACGTCGCCAACGGGTGTTATCCAGACGGTTGAATACAACGATGCTGGCTTGGTAACACGCCAGTTGTTAAATGGCGATGTGCAGCTACAGGTGCTTAGCTATGGCGCCGCTGGTTTACCAACGTCGGTCCAGTACGAAAATCTCTACAAGGTAAATACCTCCTACAATAATGACGGCCAGCCAACGCAAGTCTCCTATCAAATGCTCGACGGCAGCTCGACTCTAACGGCTACCTATGAGTACAACAATCTGGGTCAGCTAGTAAATGTCGTTCGCCCGAGTAGCCAAACCACGACAGGTGAGTCATTTGACTATGATCAAAACGGCCGCCTGATCACTCGAAGCCTTGGAACCTGGGCAGATGAAGAGCCTGACTTCCCCCCGCCTCCGCCGATTCCAGATTGTAATCCCTGGGAATCAACTTGTTTCAATGAGCTTTGAGGGGAATTGAGATGAATATCAAAAAGACATTGATCGGTTTGGCAATGAACGGTGCGGCATTGACACTACTTGCCATCCCAGTGGTGGCTTCCGATTACACTGCATACATGACTGCTTACAATGACCAGGGACTGGTGAGTGAAACATCAACGCTTGAACGCGACAATGCTAGTGCCTCAAGTACTTATCACTCGCGCCGCGGTTATGAGTACAATTCCATGGGGAAAGTCATAAGGGAGTTGCTGTACGAAGACCCAAGCTTAAACTCTCAGCCTACGATTACCTTAGAGTATGACTATGACGGGCGCGGAAACTTAGTGGCAAAGCGCCAAGGTGGGAGTGAGTGGACGTACGAATACGACGCTAAAAATCGGCTAGTCACTGAAACTGAGCCTAATGGAGAAACCATACGCTATACCTATGGTGCGTTCGACCAAGTGGAAACGCTGACTCGAGGAAATTTAGTTACCACTTATCATTATAATGGCTTTGGCGAGCTAGTAAGTGAGGAGAGTCCGGTTCGTGGTACCACTACCTATGCTTACAATGCCGAGGGACAAATTACGACGATCACACGCGCTGATGGGCGCAGTGAGTCATTGAGCTATCAAAGTGGTACAGGTCGACTGTGGAAGCACACTATTAGCGGCGCAAACACCTCGCCAATCGAGTATCGGCGTTCATATAACAGTGACGGATTGCTAAGTCAGGTTGATCAATACATAGCGGCAGCGTTAACGACACGGAAGAGCTACACCTACGACGATTTCGGTCGAGTTACTCGTGAACGAGTAGTTATCGGTTCGACTACCCGAGATTTAAGCTCCACGTATTCGGCAACGACGGGCCAATTGACCCGACTAACCTACCCAAGTGGACGTAAAATTGAGTACACCTATAACAATGGTGTTTATGAGTGGGCCTCGAAGGTTGAAGTGGTCAGCACATCGGGATATCGGCGAATTGCTGCGGCTGACGTCAACTACAACCCACAGGGACAAATTGAGGGCTACAGCAACATGCACGGAGGTGGCTCTCAACGACGAATCTATAATGGCTATGGGATGCTGAGCAGCCAAAGCGTGCTCAATAGCAGCGGAAATGCAACCTTGAACTTGGGGTACAGCTATAGTGCGGGAAACCCGGTACGTTTAGTCATGGCTACGGATTACCTGAATACGACTGACAGTCGTTGGTATCATTATGATATCAATAGTCGTTTAAGTACCGTAACAGGCGGAAATCCTATGTATCCTGTGGTTAAGGATAGCATTGGATATTTCGCCAATGGCAATATTCGAAGTCGAACGGAGATCAGCGGAACCTTCAGCTACAACAGCTACGGCCAACTTCAAAGTGCCGGCAACAAGAACTTTGACTATAACAGTATTGGCAACGTCACTAGTACGCGCTTTCCCAATGGTGTCACAGGCACGCTAGAATATGACGCACGTGGTTTAACGAATCGCTACACCTGGAGCGGTAACGACGTTCGCCTGACTCGGGATGAATCAAATCAACTGGTGAAGCTCACCAACGGCAGTCAAGCCGATTATTTTACCTTTGTGGGTGCGAACTTATTAAGTCAGTGGGATTCAAGTGCAAACAAGCATTTCGACTACATTTACTTAAATGGTCAGCTACTAGCTCGTCACGATAGTAAAATTCGTCACATCGCGGTTGGTCATATTGGTCAACCTGTGGCAATGTTCTATTCAGGAAGTGGAATTGGGTTAAATTGGCGTGGCGTTCATAACGGGTACGACATCGAAGAGACCACTACGACTGAGTCACTTCATGTTAAGTTCCCTGGTCAATACGACATCATAGGCAACGGTTTGTACTACAACTATCACCGAGATTACGACCCTAGCATTGGGCGATATTTGCAAAGTGATCCGATTGGTAATGCGGGTGGTGTGAACACCTATGCTTACACGAGCGGTAATCCGGTGATGATGGTGGATCCGTTGGGGTTGGCGGAGTGGTGTGGTGACTTGAAAATGATGAATTGGGGTTATTATGGTCTAGCCGCGGGCGCGTGGGAGGCTCAAGTTTTTAGCCCGATGGGCAATGGAAATTATAAGCGAGCAACACTACAAGGGATATCGCTGGGCTTCGGCCTAGGTTCGCCCTCCTCTTCTATGTCGTTATTGAAAATGTCGGACAGCCATGACGGGCCTTATGAATATGCTCTTGAAGGTACGGCATCATTCATCGGAGCTACAGCGGTTTCCGGAGGGGGTTCTACGTGGGGGTTTGGTCAGATTGGTGATGCTTTTATTCAACCATCACAGTCACCAGCAGTCGGGACAAATGAGCTTAGCGCTCAATTGGTTGGAGGAACTTCTAGCTTAGTCGACTCCCAAATCGTGCCAGAAAGCGATGTCCCCAGTTATTGTCAATGCGAAAGTTAAAATAGGCGTTTATGTTGAAATCTTTGCTCATAATAATTGTAATTATTATTGGAGTCTCCGCTAGCACAGGGAACTCAATCTTGGATATTCGAGAGCATTACAAAGTTCTGTGGCGCACAGTAACGTTTAGCTTTTTTAGAAGTAAGTACAAGACATTAGCAAAAGTATTTTTAGCTTACGCTGCGCTTTTAATGTGGTTTCTGGTTTTCAGTTCGCTCTATCGAAGTTTTTTTCAACACGAATGCGCTCCGGGCTCCTACTGCGCGGAGGCTGTCCCCTTTTCTTTAACGACGGAGATGACCCAGGATCATGAGTTCGCTGTTACTTTTATCGAGCCTGATGTTGTCTTTGTTGAAGGAGGTACTTACGTTCGCGGCGATTGCTCAGGCAGTCAACTTGTTCAGCCATGTCGCCAAGTACGTATCGGCGGCCTATACGTATCGAAATTCGAATTAACCGTTCGAGAATACCAACAGTGTGTTTCGGCAGGGGTATGCAGTGCATTAGATTTTGGATTACTAATGAGTAAGGTAAATGACGAGTGGAGCATCTCTCCAAAAGCACCGGCATTTGGTCTGTCGTGGATTCAAGCCGAAGCGTATGTAAATTGGATTTCGGAAGTTTCCGGAAAATCGTGGCGCTTACCTTCAGAATCCGAGTGGGAGTATTTTGCACGAGCCGGCAGTGACAGTTCATATTATTGGGGTCCTTTCGATGACTGCACTCGTGCTAATACATTGGTTGGGCGAGACGGTTGTAGCGGGGCGATTGGAGCTCCCAGCCCGGTAGGGTCCTTCGAGCCCAATGCTTGGGGGCTATATGACATTTTGGGTAACGTATCTGAGCTTACCCTTGACTGCTGGGTGCGGTCATATAGCTCTCATGGCGACACGGCGGAGCCTAATCTTTCAGGTGATTGTTCAAAACGCGTGAAGCGTGGTGGCGGTTGGCACTATTCGACTGGCATAAAGGTTATGTCGCGATGGCCAATGCCCGTGGATAGAAGTCAGATTGATGACGGCCTCCGCTTGGTATTAGATGCCAGCGAGGTGAGTAACTCCATAACTGAGCCTACTAGATAGACTATAGATCAGCCCTGAATCACTCAAGGTGCGTTTGCCTAGCCAATGAGAAATTTTAGGAAACGTTTTGTACTGCAACTATCACCGAGATTACGACCCTAGCATTGGGCGATACTTGCAAAGCGACCCGATTGGTAATGCGGGTAGTGTGAATACCTATGCGTACACGAACGGGAATCCGGTGATGATGGTGGATCCGTTGGGGTTATCCGAGATGCTCTGCAATGCGTTGGAGTCGCTCCCTGACTATATCAAAGGCCAGCTCGAGCTGGCAGCGGGTGCCGTACTAGGAGTTGCTGGCGGCCTCACCCTCTCTAACGAGGGTGTGGCGGTCTCCGGTTTTATAGGGCTTTCCGGAGGCGCGAAAGCCTCTTGGAAGCCAGATACTGAGCTACTGGGCTTTGATCCTGGTTGGTCAACCAATGTTGGAGGTACGGAAGGAGGAACCCATATTGGGACTTCGCTTAAACTGTCTCTTGGCATAGGACCTATGGCTAACGGTGATGTGTCTTTTGGAACCAATGGAGTAACGGCATCTGTCGATGGTTCCATTGGAGTCGGAGCGTTCGCGGGCTTAGGGTTTAGCGGGAATGGCACTATTTTAGATTGTTCGTCGGGGGATGAGGAATGTTAGCGTTTGGATCACTTGTAATGATAGTGCTGTTGATTGCGGTGGCTTCGCAAGTAGTGAGTTGGTATCTGTTAAAAACATTATCGAAAGAGCACTATTTGAAAATATATCCTCGTGGCTATTTTGATGCTAACCGTAGCACACATTTTAAAGCAGCTAAGTTCTTGTATTATCCCGTAGGTTGGAAGGAAATCAATTCAAGCAAGTTGAGGTGCTGGTGTAATCCCCCCGAAAAAAGACAGCGGTTTTAAGTAGAGAATTCCATTAAAATGAAGGAAAGGAGTTTTCTATGAGAAAGTCACGTTTTACCGATAGTCAAATCATGGCAATGCTGAAGCAAAATGA